>NZ_CP179213.1:1200000-2400000 GCF_051201685.1 Luminiphilus sp. nBUS_07
CTATCCATATCAAACACAGGTTTGGCTTCGGGGTGATCGCCAGATTGCACGCCGTCGCCGCTGAGGCAAAGAATGTTGGCAACCCCCATAGCGGCCGCACCGAGCACGTCACCCTGCATAGAAATGCGGTTTCTGTCCCGGCAAGACATCTGCAAAATCATGGAATAACCCATGCGAGTCAGCAGGGAACAAATGCCCATGCTCGACATATGGCAGTTCGCGCCGGACCCATCAGTGGCGTTAATGGCATCGACAAAGCCGTTGAAATCTCGAGCTCGGGCATAGACCTCGGCAGGATCGGCGGAATCGGGGGGTGCAATCTCAGCGGTAACGGCAAATTGACCCGCTCTAAGCACGCGCTCAAAGCGACCAGGAGAATAGTGGCCTGGGAGAATGGGCAGATTTTCGCCCGCGGCAGGCTCGTCAGCAAAACTCATGCAGATGTCTCCGGTCGCGCTTTTAACGCCTCCAACCAGCTGCTGTGACCTTTGAGGCGGGTATCGACGGGCAGTTGTATCACCTGCAGCCCGCTCTCTGCTTCGCCCATCTGTTGGCTGCCTTCCCAGGCTTTAACCCAAACACAGGTCATCTCGGGTTTGATTTCGCAGCCACCGTTTTGCCTAACGCCGCCGCAGGGGCCGTTGCGCAGGGTTTTGGGACAGTTCATCGGACAGGCCATCCCCGTTGATCCTAGGGTGCACTGCCCACAAGACTGTGAGTCGAATAAAAATCCTTTTATGAGCCCCTCTACACGAGCGAAAGGCTTATCTAGACGCTCGTAGCCAATACGACGCAACACCGGGTCAAATAAATGCAGTGTCCACGCCAAGACTTCATAGAGTTTATGCAGCCCTTTAGCGTGTCGTACCGACCAATCTCGCGCTGCTTTCACGTGGGCACCTCGTCGAAGCCCTTTTGAGACACGAGGCGCGCAATATCTTCATCGGAATACCGGGCTTCAATTTGTTCGCCGAACTCCTTAGCGATGTCTTTAACTGAGCCTTCAGCCTCGATGGCCGTTGTTACCCGTCGCCACTCCTCAAGGTAGGCATCACTGCCACCTTTTCCGGCTTTCATAGCCGCACGGTCAATTGCAGCTTGAAAGCGATGGCTCAGCAGGTGCTTGCCACGATCGCGCCCGCGTTTGATTAAAACCTGGGCTGGAATATCACGCCAATAAACATCAATGCGCTGCATGATGAGCTCCGCTAACACGTTGCAAATTAAGGACCTGTCTTTCGAGGTGCTGCCCGAGCTCGCCCATGCCCGTTGTCAGGGTTTCAAAGCGAAGCCCTAAGTAGCTCGCGGCTCGGCGTGCAGCCAGTTGCAGCTGATCATCGTCTTGCTGCGCGAGGTAAACAACCCGTTGATAGTGACCAAAAAACTGAGGCAAGAGCTGTGGATGACGGTCGAGCTTTAGGCCCCGGACGACCAGACGATCAAAATGACGCACAAGAAAATCGGTGAGATAAAAGGTACCGGGCTCGGCGTCGGCCAGCGCGTTAAAGCGAGCTTCAGTGGCATAAAAGGAATAGCAGTGGGCACCGGGAAGACGTTCTAGGTTCCAGCGCGCCAAGACCTTGTCTATGCGACCGCCAGTGCCGCAATCGCCATAGGCGACGAAAATTTGATCAAACTGATCGTGATTGTCAGCAATGAGAGTTTCGAGTTTTTCTGGGATTTTATCAGGGTGATTATGCAACTCGGCGTCGAGACACTTGACCGACAGGTTGCGCCAGGCGTTAGTGCGCTTGAGCCATTCAATCTCTCTTGCAAGTGCTCCACAGGCAATTACAAGCAGTGATGATGGCTCAGGCGCAGTCATCAGGGAACCTGCGCGCTGCGTCGTGCCTGCACAAAACTGACGGCAGTGGTCGCAGCCTCGGCGGCATCTCGGCAGTAGGCGTCGGCGCCGACTGCTTCGCCGAATTCTTCATTAAGCGGTGCACCTCCAACGAGAACAATGTATTTATCTCTAAGCCCTTGGTCTTTCAAAGCGTCGATAACTACTTTCATGTAAGGCATTGTCGTTGTCAGAAGCGCTGACATACCGAGAATATCGGGCTTGTGCTCCTCGAGGGCTGCTAGGTAATCCTCGACCGAGTTGTTAATGCCAATATCGTGGACATCAAAGCCAGCGCCTTCCAACATCATGGCCACCAAGTTTTTGCCAATATCGTGAATGTCGCCTTTTACGGTACCAATGACCATGGTGCCTACGGGTTTTGCGCCGGTCTCAGCGAGAAGCGGGCGCAAAATAGCCATGCCGCCTTTCATCGCGTTGGCTGCGAGCAAGACCTCCGGAACAAACAAAATACCGTCGCGGAAATCGATGCCAACAATAGTCATTCCGTCAACCAGCGCTTTGCTTAAAACCTGTTCCGCAGACCAGCCTCGATCGAGCAGAATATGGGTGGCGGCCTCGATTTCTTCGGTCAGCCCGTCGTAGAGGTCGTCGTGTATCTGAGGAATGAGATCTTCGTCAGAGAGGTCGGCGAGGATGATGTCTTCTTCATCGGACATGTTGGGTGGTCCTCCTTAGGCAGTGATCAGTAATCACGATCTTCGAATGAAGCTTTCCGCTGGCGCATATAGTCCAGCAGGGCCTCATCAATAGCGGGGTCTAGCGCAGGTGCTTCGTAGTCCGCTAGCATTTTTTTCCAAATAACATTGGCCCGCTGGGCGGTGTCAAGACTGCCCTCCGCAGACCACTGCTCGTAGCTATTGCTGTCAGCAACAGTCGAGCGGTAAAAAGCCGTCTCGAAATGCTTGAGCGTGTGAGCTGAGCCAAGAAAGTGTTTGCCCGGGCCGCCTTCCTCAAAGGCGCTCATCGCCTGGGCATCCTCAGAGAGGTCTACGCCGTTTAGAAGTACACCAATCATACTGGCCTGATCACAATCCATAATGAACTTTTCATAGCCCATCGCAAGACCGCCTTCGAGCCAGCCTGCGGTATGTAGCATGAAGTTAACCCCGGCTAAGGCCGCGGTTTGCAGCGTATTGGCCGACTCATACGCGGCCTGGGCATCGGGCAATTTAGAAGCGCAAAGACCGCCACCGCTGCGGAAGGGCACGCCTAGACGCCGGGCAAGGGCCGCCGCGGCATAAATGACCATGCTGGGCTCAGGGGTGCCAAAAGTGGGTGCCCCGGTTGCCATGGAAACTGCGGCAGCAAAGGTGCCAAAGACAACGGGTGCCCCGGGCCTGATGAGCTGCGTGAGCGTAATACCCGCTAAGGCTTCTGCCAAAATTTGCGTGACGGTTCCTGTCACTGTGACTGGCGACATCGCGCCTGCCAAAATAAAGGGTGAAATAACGGTTGCTTGGTTGTTGCGCGCGTACACCTTCAGTGACCCCAGCATCGTGCCGTCAAAGACCATGGGTGAATTGACGTTGATCAGGCTGGTCAGCACGCAGTTTTGATCAACAAACTCATCGCCAAAGACCAGTTTTGCCATATCGACCGAGTCTTGTGCTCGGCTATCCAGCGTCACTGAGCCCATGAGGGGCTTATCGCTGTATTTGAAGTGGCTGTAAACCATGTCGTAGTGGCGCTTATTGACGGGTAGGTCAACGGGCTCACAAACCGTGCCGCCTGAGTGATGCAGGCCGGGCGCCATGTAAGCTAACTTCACGAAGTTGCGAAAATCTTCGATGGTTGCGTATCGGCGCCCTTTGTCTAAGTCATGAACAAAGGGAGGGCCGTAAGCGGGCACCAAGACCGTATTTTTACCGCCAATAGTGACACTGCGTGCGGGGTTACGGGCGTGTTGGGTGTAACTCTTTGGGGCGCTAGCCTGAATGATTGATCGGCAGAGCCCCGGTGCAAAGCGAACGCGGGTGCCTTCAACTTCTGCCCCGGCGTTTTTGAAAAGTTCCAAGACCTCAGGGTCATCCAAGAAATCAATGCCAATTTCGGCCAGCAGGCGATCAGCATTGTGTTCGATGAGTTCGAGCGCCTCGGTTGATAGCATCTCGAAATACGGGATCTTGCGTTCGATGAAGGGGGCGCTTGTCGCGACAGTATTGCGCGCTTCGCGACGACCAGCGCGTCCACCACCTTTTCGTCTGGCTCCTCGTTCACTCATTTTAGCAATGATCCTCCTCAAGTCTTGGTTGTGCTGTTTCACCGCGCTTTGCGGGCGCTTTACTCACCGCCATCATGGGTTGGGCTTTTTGTACGCCCAGCCCCCCGTTGTGCTTAAGTAAGAGGGCTGCTCAAACCGCTAATTTTGTCTGTCTTCTACCCCATTTCAAAGCATCTGGGGTGTACCGGTCAGCCCGTTTGGAGCACCCTAAGAGCGCTCCTTTTTTTGTCTGCCGATTTGCCCTGCATCGCATGCTCAAAACAATCCAGGAACGACGCTAATGTCACCCCAATGGCCTTTTGAGACTTGATCTAGACCGACATAGACAGTACCAAAAACGACCTGTTTAGGAGAAAAAAGTTAGCCTGTTTGAGCGCCCTAAAAGGGCACGTGGGTAAGCCACTCGATGGGTTTGTTAAAGATGATATAAGCCGCAATTTTTTTATACCCCAAACCGCTGTGAAACTACGAGCTGTGCACGGTTTCGACTATCCCCTGAGCTCGAGGTTTGATCGATTTGACGCTGCAGTCGGTTCTGGGCGTTGATCACGCTCTGGCGACTCACAATGGGTGTTGCCTCTGTCAGATTTGAGGTGGTTGCGGACTGATTTTGAGGTCTATACTGAATTTAGAAACGACTTTTCTAATTTGTTGGGTAAAAGTCGCGGCATGCTTGAGGGGCTGGTGTTTAAAGATGAAAGATTTTGAGACAACGTATGGACCCTGGGCTTTGGTTGCGGGTGCCTCGGAAGGACTGGGCGCCGCATTCGCTGAGTCTTTGGCTGAAAGGGGTTTAAATCTAATTCTGGTAGCCAGACGAGAGCCAGAACTGGTGGCTTTTGCTGGCGTGCTGAGAGATCGCTATGCCGTTGCCGTTGAAACGCAGTCACTAGACCTGGCCGAGCCGGGCTGCGGGGAAAGGTTCATCGCCTCTGTCGAACATGATGTGGGCTTGTTGGTGTGTAACGCCGCTTATTCTGCGGTTGGGCGTTTTCAGGACGTGCCGCTGAACCAGTTACAGCAGATCTTGTCGGTGAATACTGCAGCACCGCTGGCGCTTACTCGAGAGTTGATTCCGCGACTTATCAAGCGTGGCAGTGGCGGGGTGGTATTGATGTCATCTTTATCCGGGGGGCAGGGGAGTGCCAACATCGCTACTTATGCTGCCACTAAGGCCTTTAACACCGTGCTTGCTGAGGGTCTCTGGCAGGAGCTTGGCCGCCAGGGAGTCGATGTGATTGCTTCTTGTGCAGGGGCAATTCGAACCCCTGGCTACCAAAATGCGCAAAGGGGTGGTGAAGCGCCCGGGATTCTTGATGCCCGTGTCGTGGCTGAGGAGACCCTGACTGCGTTGGGGAATACTCCCGTTGTGATCCCCGGACGGCTTAATAAGGTAGTTGGATTTTTGATGCGACGTTTGTTGTCTAGAGCGAAGGCGATACGTTTAATGTCTCAGGGTACCAAGGGGTTACAATAACAATGACAGTTATGGGTTTTTTTACGCCGTTTATTATTTATCTGGGGGTCACCCTTTTACATTATTTTTTACCCGGGCGATGGGTGATCGGATACGTCAACAATCCAAAGACAGGTGAGAAATTGCGCTACCGTCTTAACGGTCGCCTTGTGCTACTGGCCGCTATCGGTCTGTGGTACAGCCTGGGGTATGTAGGGTGGGTGCCTTGGGACTGGCTCTACCAAGTGCGCTGGTCTAGCCTCGCGGGAGCCTGTGTTATAGGTTTGGTTTATTCCCTAGCATCGGTGCTGCCTTTCCCGTCAACCGGCAGAAACTTTGCTGTCGACTTTTTCTTGGGCCGACCTGAGAATCCTCAATTCAAGAATGGACACATAGACGCGAAGATGTGGCTGTATCTCATTGGTGCCGTCATGTTGGCGCTGAATGTTCTGAGTTTCGCGGCGTATCACCATCTTACTTACGAGGGCGAGTCGTCCACTGGCATCTTTGTAAGTGCGGCACTGCTGATCTATTTCATTCTGGACTACCTCACCTTCGAAAAAGTACACCTTTACACCTACGATATTTTTGCCGAACGGGTGGGCTTCAAATTGGGCTGGGGCTGCCTTACGTTTTATCCCTATTTTTACACCATAGCGCTTTGGTCAACCGTCGATCTGCCTAATCCCGAGCAACCGGATTGGTGGCCCTATCTGAGCATTGCGGTATTTTTTTGCGGCTGGTGTCTTGCCCGTGGCGCAAATATGCAAAAATTTTATTTCAAAATTCAGCCCGATCAGGCGTTTTTGGGGATTAGCCCGCAAACGGTTACCGATGGCGAGCGGACTCTTTTGGTCAACGGATTTTGGGGGCTAAGCCGACACATCAACTACTTGGGTGAGGTCCTCATGGCCAGCGGCATAGCCCTTGCCGTAGGCTACCCCGGGGCCATTTGGCCATGGCTCTACCCGCTTTATTACGTTGTACTTTTGTTTCCTCGAGAGCGCGACGATGACCGGCGTTGCGCGGCCAAATATGGCCCCCTCTGGCAGCAGTACACCCAGCGGGTAAAGCATCGCATTATCCCGTTTATTTATTGAGCAACGAGTGTATGCGCTTGGCTGAACGGGGTTGCTGATAGACTTCCACCCTTCGAAACGTCAGGCGTGCGCAGGTCTCTTTGCGTGTCGTTACCAGCGCTAGATACCCACGCTATGGCGAGGTTGCGACGACTTTAGGCAGCTTAGTAAAGGCATAAGCGGCGGCAGCTCCAATGAGCGCAGTGCCCAGTAAACACATAAACATATATTGAAACCCCAGCAGGCCGGGGTTGCTGTCGATTAAATACCCCGCAACAGCAGCCACATAAACATCGGGGGTATAGCCAATAATCGACACAACGCCCACTGCGGTACCCGTCATCCCCAGTGGAATTTGGCCTTCTTCAAACAGTGCAAAGTAAAGACTGCGAAGCCCAAAAATGGCAATGCCAGTCACAGCGGTGTTGGCCAATATATAACTAAAACTGCCCATTTCTTGGCCTGTAAACGCGAACAAGCTGTGGCTGATGATTAAGATAACGAAGCAGATAACGGTCATTTTAGACACGCCAAAACGATCTGCCATAAGCCCTAATAGCAGCGCCGCAAGCGGTCTTGTCCAAGCCCCTAGTGTCACAATCTGTGCCGCTTCAATTTCATCGATCCCATACCCTCGAACGGCAAACAACGCGTACTGATCGAAGGCTTTGTAACTTGTGTAAGCGCAAACCAAAATAATTGTTTGCAGCCAGACCGCAGGAAAGCGCATCACCTCCCAGAAGTGGCCAAATATGGTGGCATGCACTGACGCGCTGACCTCAGGGAGGCTGCGCAGCGTGAACCAGACCAAAACGCCTGTCAGAGCCGTAACGGCGGTATAGCCTAGAATAATCTGTTGCAGCGCCACCCGTTTATCGTCGGTACTCGCCAATTCGTACCCCTCTGGAAAAGCCAAGGAAAACAAAAGCACTCCCAGCGATGCAAGCACCGCCGCGAGTAAACCCCGACCTCCATCAAGGACGCCGTAGGCAAGACCTTGTTGAGACATCCCGCCCCAGCTTCGCGTTGCTTTTATTAAAGCTGCCCAGAAAAACAAAATAGTGGACAGGCCGAAGAAGCCCCAAACCATCATGGCGCCGTAATAGCCCGGGAGTGTTGCCAGATAAAGTCCGCCTAGGGCGGTTAGCCAGAGTGAAACCGCCAGTAGTTTACGGGCAGGGAAACGGTCGGCAAGGGGGCCACCAAAAAAGTAAGCGGCCATGGCGACAACCCCATAAGCGGCCTGAGCGACTCCCAGCTCCGTGGCAGACAGGCCAAAAACTTCGAGTACGGTTGGGCGAAAGAAACGTGTGACGTGATAGGGCAGGGTGAAGATGGCTTCGCCTGCCATAATAAGGGACACCATGATGAGCCAGCGCTGAAAGTGAGTTTGCGACATGGTGAAATTAAGCCTCGGGTTGGAAAGCGTTGAGAAATGATTTTCAATGTTGCGGCTATACTGCCGCGGCGGGTTGGTGGCGCGCAATTATAAATCTATCGACTGCGTTTATTTTTGTGGTTGCGACGCTACATCGTTGTCCGTAATCTTTTACAACTTGCAGTTTTTTGCTCTGTTTATCGGGAAACGGCTATGAATGAAGCGTTGGTAAGAATCCAGTCTGAGGGTCCTGTTCTTTGGATTACCCTGAATCAGGGAAAAAGCCGCAATCCACTATCGTCTCAGATGATCGCGAGCCTAACTCAAGCCTTAGCTGCGGGCTATGAAGACGACAGCTGTCGAGTGATTGTACTGACAGCCGAAGGCCCTGTTTTTAGCTCAGGGCACGACTTAAAAGAAATGCAGCCTTCAGAGGGCGAAGACCGTGGCGCTGTGAGAACGCGTATTGCGAATATTCTCGAAAACTGCGCAGCGCTTATGCAGGGCATTGTTCAAGCACCCAAGCCGGTTATCGCTTGCGTTCAAGGTACAGCGACAGCCGCGGGTTGCCAGTTGGTGTCGGCATGTGACTTGGCCATTGCGGCGAGTGATGCACATTTCTGTACGCCTGGAGTAAATGTCGGCGCATTTTGCACGACACCCTTGGTGGGTATTGGCCGCAATCTGTCTCGCAAACACGCGATGGAAATGGCCTTAACGGGCGATATGTTTTCTGCAGACGAAGCCATTAAGTTTGGTTTGATCAATCGTCACGTTGCGCCTGAGGCACTCCACGCGGAAACAGCGGCCCTGGCGCAAAAAATTGCTTCACGCTCAGCGCAAAGTATTCGCGGCGGCAAAGCTGCTTTTTACCGGCAAATAGAAATGCCCCTCGCGGATGCTTTTGACTACGCCAACCAAGTTATGCTCGAGGGCATGACGGGTGGTGCTGATGCCGAGGAAGGACGGATGGCTTTTATCGAGAAACGATCCCCCGTTTGGCATCAAGAATAAGCCTACTTTCCATTGAATAGAGCCTAGGGCATACGATCGTTGTCCGGTCGCATCTGATGACGGTCTTACGCTGTTACAGTCAGGGCTGGACTGAGTGAGCCTCTGTGGGTTCCTGATGATTTTTAGAGAGGCGCAGCATAAGTATTGCGGCGCGTTTGATGGCGAGGGCCATCGAGTCGAGCTGCAAGCTCTCATTCGGTGTATGACCGCCTTCGCCTAGGGCGCCTAGCCCCGCCAGCGCGTCGGTATAAGGCGCCACGAACGCTATGTCAGCGGCCCCTCGGCGCAGGGGGTCCCAAATTTTCATGGCATCACGCCCCAAGTCTTGATTCACCTCCGAGAAGGCAAGCGCAAGTGCCCTGTTGCCCTCCGTTGGCGCCATGGGCGGATAGCTGTCGTCAAAATTTAGAGTCGCTTCAGTGTGAGGTAGATGCGCGGCGACAATCGTTTGCATACGCTGTTTGGCGCCTTTTAGCTGTTCTACTGAGAGTGCTCGAATACCTCCATGAACAATGGTTTGGCTGGGTACCACGTTAGTTTTTCCAAAGGTGGTGCCGCGATTTTTTGCAGCGTCATAAGTCACTGCAGTGCCGCCCTGAATATTGCCGGCATTAAAAGTCAGGCCATAGTCACCACGGACTTCCGTGTAAAAAGCATTGAGAATACGTGCCGTTTCGTTAATGGCGCCCGCGCCGACGTCGCCGCTGAAGATGGCAGAGGAGTGCGCCTGACGCCCCGAAACGTTAAGTGTCCAACTACTCGAGCTGCGACGGGCAATGGTTGCCCAGTCACTGCCCTCGGTCGTAATGGCGCCCTCAAAGCCCAGCGCGATATCGGCCCACTGGCCAGCCTCCAGTAAATCCCTTCGGGAAATAGCAAGGGGGCGTCCTGGCTTCTCTTCGTCTCCGGTATAGGCCACTGTCACAGCCATGCCCTCAAGGGCGCCAATGTGATCGAGCGCTTTTAAGGCATAAACGATCACCGCATTGCCCGACTTCATATCGCTAATGCCGGGCCCCTCCGCAGTGTTACCTGTGCGGCTAAACGCTTGGAATTGGTCGTCAGCTTCGAACACGGTATCGAGATGCCCAATAAGCAGCAATCGGGTGCCCGAGCCCTTGTTTTCTGCGAACAAGTGGCCAGCCCGATTGACTGTCTCGGGCATATCGATCCAGCGAACACTGAGGTCGAGGGCGCTCAGCTCACGGGCCATAACATCACCTACGGCTCGCACGCCTTCGTGATTCATGGTGCCACTACCAATGTTAACGGTCTCTGCCAAAAGCGCGATGACGTCTTCTTGATGTTGGTCTACCCAGTCACTAATGGCTTGTTCATTGTCGGACAGCGCTGCGGCTTTGAAGGACAGGCCAATAAGTACCAGAAGCATGATCTGCAGCAAGGGAGTTCGCATGGTTGCGGGCCTCTAAAGGTTTCAGTGCTTTGATGGTTTTCTCTGAGCGGGACGCACTCACTCAAAAATATCTAGGTCCTCAGCAAGGATCACCTCGCCGTCGTATTGCGACTTTACCTCCTGAAGCACGATTTCATCTTCAAGACCAAAGACCAATACATGATACAAAATGAGTAACTTCGGCTTTGCTCGAGATGCCAGTGTCGCGAGCTCATAAGCGGTGGTGTGGTTGCTGCGGTGGTAGCGCTGCCAAAATTCTGAGCGCTGACTCAAAGCGGTTTCGGAGACAACTTCGTGAATCAATATGTCGGCGCCTGTTGCCATGGCTTCCAGTTTAGGGTCGTAGGCGGCGTCACCTGAAATAACAATCACTTTATCGGGAGTCGTAAACCGGTAGCCAAATGCATTGGGCCAAGTCCCATGTTTGACCTTGAATGCCTCAACGGTGATTAGCTCGTCGGTGTAAACGATACCCTCTTCAATTTCGTGGGAATTTATTTTCCAGCCAGATGAGGTCGCAGGCTCCAAACCATAGAGCCGGTATCGATTGTCTTCTTCCCAAGCGGCAGCAACATTGCTTGCCATCGCTGTCGTGCCCGGAGGGCCGTAAAGTTCAAAAGGTTTTTCACGACCGTGAGTCCAACTGGTGTAAACCAAATCCGGCAGCCCAGAAGAATGGTCGTGATGCAAATGAGTGAGAAAAGCGATGCCTAGCTGGTCTACATTGAGTGCGTTGAGAGGGCCACCATACTCCTTCGATACTGCGGCAGCCCTGCGAACGACGCCGGGCCCAAAATCGACAATGTAGGCTGTGCCATTGACCACAATAGCGGTTGCTGGGCCGGAACGGTTTGGTGTTGGTATCGGTGTCCCCGTACCCAACATCACAACTTGCGTGCGCGCCAGCGAGTTTGACGATACGAGGGCGAGTAAGACAAAGAGCGCCAGTGTTCGCATGGTTTGCCTCCTTGGGCGCCAGAAAATCTCGTCGCTCGCCAACCGTAACCTACGGGTATGGGTGCTATGGGTGACAGTGGGTAATCAGGCTAAAGATTCCGGGCTTGGTTTACCAGCACAACCTAGATTCTTTCTGAGGCAACAACTAATAGCAATTAGCGTAATAAAAGCCGACGGTTTTGACCCGTTTAAGCCGGTGTTGATGGACTATCTGTGTGGGCGTTGTGCTCGATTGAATACGGCACGAGTTTCCTTTGCTCTGATATTCATAAATTATTTAAGATTATCGCAAATTGATACTGCTTGTGACGCAGAAAACACAGATAATCTCGTTGGTCTGTGCCGCGCTGATCTCAGCATAATGCGGCAAATCATTATTTGCGGGGTAAAAAATGAAAGTTGAAGTGCGCGCCTTGTGCATTGTGTTGGCGCTGATGTCCCCCGGGGTATTTGCGACGAGTGATGCCGACCGTATTCAGCAGCTAGAAGAGCAGCTGAGAAACCAACAACAGGTACTTGAGGCCATGCAGGCTGAGCTGCAGCGGCTGAAGGCTGATGTCGTGGGCGCCGGCGATGGTGCGCCACTGGTGGTTACGTCAATGGGGGAAGACGCATCAGTTGCGCCCTCAACAGCAGTGTCTGCAACGACGGTTGAGAGCGAACCGTCATCTTCCGCCCAGCTTTATGGTTTTGTCATGGCCGACATGATCTATGACTTCAAGCGGGTTGATCCCAACTGGAGCGATACGCTTCGTGTCAGCACAATTCCAACTGATGCGGGCCAATTCGGTCAGGATGGTGAGTTTATTTTTGGTGTTAGGCAGTCCCGCCTAGGCATCAAAGGCAACTACGGTGCTGACGTCACCTACCTACTTGAGGCCGAATTATTCGGGGTCGGGGGGGATGAGGGGCAGACGACTCCGCGCTTGCGGCATGCTTGGGCAACCTACAAGCAAGTGGGTGTCGGTCAAACCTGGTCTAACTTTATGGATGCCGATATTTTCCCCAATACCATCGATTACTGGGGCCCCACTGGTATGGTTTTTTATAGAAACCAACAGGCGCGGTATACCTTTCCTTTAGGGGAAGATGAATTTGCTATCGCTCTGGAGGATCCATCCACCGCTTTGACCGTCGGCAGATTTAGAGACGTCAACTCTTGTGAGCTGAATTCATCAGCCTACGATTGCGAATCTACTGGCTCGACAGCGGCTGACATTTACCAGGCCCATAATGATGTGCCTGATCTAAGCTTGAGGTACCGCAACAACGGTAACTTTGGTCATTATCAAGTAGCGGCCATGTTTCGAGAACTCGGTTACGAGCGGCTGGACACCGGTGAGCAAAACAGCGAGTTTGGGTGGGGTATCAACTTGAGTGCTGGGATCAAAACCTTCAACAGCGACGTGTTGAAGTTACAGCTTGTTTACGGCGAGGGCATTGGTAACTACATGAACGATGGCGGCATCGACATTGCTCCGTCCACCAACAACCTCAATACGGCGACAGCCGAGGCAGTGCCACTGCTGGGTATCAGCGCCTATTACGATCACTACTGGAATGAGCAGTGGTCGACCTCCATCGGCTGGTCAATGAACGATCTCGATAACAGTGCGGGTCAGTCAGGATCTGAGTTTGCCAAAGGCCAAATAGCGCAAATCAACTTACTTCATACACCTCGAGACAACGTGATGTTCGGGACTGAAATTATTTGGGGTGAGCGTGAAGACGTGGACGGTGCAACCGGCGACGATTACCGCATTCAGTTCTCACTCAAGGTGGGCTTTGACTCGGGCAATTTTCTGCGGGGCAGGTGAGCTGAGCAGAGCTGCTGAACTTGTGCAGTAAACAAAACAGCGAGATTTGAAACTGAATGGCTGGGTGCGGAAAGTACAATGCACTCCTGCCGTTCTGACTATCACTAAAAGGAGTGTCAACGATGACAATGCGATTAGTAGCATCCTGTGTGGCTTTGGTGCTGGTGTATAGCCAGGCCTTCGCTAAACAGCAGCCAACAGACTTTCAGGCCGTGGTTGATCGTGCCCACGCCCAGTTTAAAGATGTTAAAGATGGAGCGAATGCTGACTACATTCCAATTCTTGCAACGGTTCCCAGCGATATGTTTGGTGTAGTCATTGTGACTCGAGACGGACAGGTCTTTTCTGCGGGTGAGATGGATTACGAGTTTTCGATCCAGTCGGTATCAAAACCGTTTACGGCGTCACTCGTGATGGATCAACAAGGTCCTGCTGCCGTGCGTGAGAAAATTGGTGTTGAGCCCACTGGCTTGCCGTTCAATTCAAAGATGGCGCTTGAATTATATGCAGCCCGCTCGGTAAACCCGTTGGTAAATGCGGGTGCTATTGCCGCTGTCAGCCTTGTAAAAGCAGATTCTGAAGAAGATCGTTGGAACCAAATTCACGCTAATTTGAATGCTTATGCAGGCCGAGAGCTGCCAGTCTTGGAGGAGGTTTATACCTCTGAGTACGAAGAGTCTTGGAGTAATCGTGGTATTGCTAATCTGCTCTACAACTACGGGCGACTTTACAGTGACCCTGAAGAAACATTGCGGGTCTATACCCGGCAGTGCTCTACCGGCATCAATACCCTTGATCTGGGCATGATGGGTGCAACTTTGGCTAATCAAGGCGTTAACCCGGTGTCAGGTAAGCGAGTGCTTGATGCGGCTCATATCCCAGAGTTACTCGCCATTATGGCGACGGCGGGTTTTTATGACGAGTCGGGTGAATGGATGTACAGCGCTGGCCTGCCCGCTAAAACTGGCGTTGGCGGTGGCATTGTTGCCGTAGTGCCGGGCAAGTTTGCAATCGCTACATTCTCTCCCCCTCTCAATGAGGCGGGTAATAGTGTCAGAGGCATGCAGGCGATTCGTTACATTGCTGGAGAATTGGGCGTCGGTCTCTTTGGTGCAAACAAGGGGGAATAATTTTTCTCAACCTTTGGGGGTTGGTCGTCGATTTGCCCTGTAAGGCAAGTTATCCACAGCGTTGAAAGTGGTGGGCTGTTGTAAATTTTAAAGGGGAGCCGCGATGCTCCCTTTTTCTTTGGTGTCAGCAACAGGTTTTAGATGCCAAAACCAGATAGACCCCTAAGCAGGCGGTAGCGAGAACAGACTAGAGCCAGCCGAACATAAGCTGAATTAAAACGACGTTAGTGACATCAATAAAAAACGCACCGACTAGTGGCACAACGATAAACGCTTGATGGCAAGGGCCATAGCGCTGGGTAACGGCCGACATATTCGCCATGGCGGTGGGCGTTGCTCCCATCGAAAATCCCCCAAACCCTGAGGCAATGACGGCGGCTTCGTAACTCTTTCCCATGATGGGAAAGACGACAAAAATCATGAAGAGTGCTGCAACGACCACCTGGGCCCCCAAAATTGAAAAGAGTGCGCCAGCGAGATCAATGACTTCCCACAGCTGCATGCTCATCAGCGACATGGCTAAAAAGGTTCCCAAGGAAATATCTGCAATGAGTGCCATGGCTGGTGTACGAGTGGGCCACTGGGTGCCTGTAATGCGAGGTAGTGCGTGGGGGCGCAGGTTGGTCATGATGATGCCGGCAAACAGGCAGCTGACGAAGAGCGGCAGGTGTACGCCCAACTGGTTGAGCCCTTCATTGAGGAAGTAACCAATGATGATGCAAATGTGGAGGGCTAAAACGGCATCGAGCAACTCCATATAATTTAGGCTAACAGGGTCAGCCTCGTCATCGATGCCCACATCGAGGTCGTCATCGCTTGCCGCAACCAACTGGTGTCGCGTGACCAAGAATTTGGCCACGGGGCCTCCGATCAGGCTAGCCAGAACTAACCCAAACGTAGCGCAGGCTACCCCAATTTCCATGGCGTTAGTGATGCCATAGTTTTCGGCAAATCGCGGTGCCCAGGCAATGGCGGTTCCGTGGCCACCGATGAGTGAAACGGTGCCTCCGAGTAAGCCCACTGCAGGTTCAAGTCCGAGCAAGGTCGCGATACCTATGCCGGTCAAATTTTGGATAATCATATAAATAACAGTTACGAGCAGGAGTAACGCGAGGGGCTTTCCGCCTGCGGCAAGGTCTTTAAAGCTTGCGTTGATGCCTATCGTGGTAAAGAAGTAAACCAGGAGTGCATCGCGAGCGCCGAGTTCAAATTCGACACTGATGTCGGCGAAGGAGTGGATGGCGAAAAGAACGACGGCGATAAACAGGCCGCCAGTGACAGGCTCTGGAATGCTATAGCGGCCAAAAACGGGCACTAGCCGATTGATACGCTTGCCCAAAAACAAGACCACAATACCTATCGTGACGGCTAAAAAGGTATCGACCTGCCAAACGGAATGTGCAGCTTGCATGGGGTTCCTATAGGGCGGCTTCGCCCGCGTTGTTGAAGTTACTTTCTGGGATCAACCAGCGCAGGTCAAGATAATGCGACTGAGAGCGGCAAGATGTCGTGAATGGATATTCGGTTTACGAGTACGAGTTCAAGGCACTCATTGTCGGTTTTAATGATTGAGTATGTGGAGAGGTTTTGACGTCAACAGCGATCAGTGCGAACTGAGATAGAGTACAGGGGTTGCTTGGATTGATCTGGCAGGCAGTTTGAATCAAAAACAGCGATCAGTGCGACCTGAGATGGAGTACAGGGGTTGCTTGGATTGATCTGGCAGGCAGTTTGAATCAAAGTAAAATGAGGATGTAAATGGCGCTATCTTCAGTAGCGAAGAGAGCGCCATGGTGCCGTTTATCTGATCAACATCAGGTAGGGACTACTCCGAAATCTTTTTAACATAGGGTACGAGACGATAGCCCTCATCCCTAACCCGCTCGGAGGGGCGATAGTGCCTTGCGGTCAAATTAAACACCCCAGAAGTATTCATTGTAGGAATGTTATTCATCGCGTCCGAGCCGCAGCCAAAACTCACCGTAAAGGTTCCATCTTCATTAGGTGTCGCGGTATCAGAGCTCACACTCGCGAGGTCGTCGAACATAAAACCCGCCTCATCATAAACAGTGAATGACCAAAAGGCGCCGTTTCTGGGGTCTTCAAACGTCGCTTGATAGCAACCTTCCGCGGGGTACTGTGGTGAAAGCTCGTAAAGATTATCGATAGATTGAGCTCCCCCCCACCCTAGGGCCGCTCCCATCAGATGTTTGTAAACGGTGTAGCTACTACGGGATGCGTCGGTCGGCGCGGTGAACATGCCAAATATAGCGTTGCCCCCTTCCTCGGCTAGCATTTGAGGGGCTTTTGCGCGTATGGAACCTTCCGTGGCCATGAAGGATGCTTCATTCACGGGCTCGGCTGAAAAAGTTTCAGCATTGCCCGCAGAAATAGACATGCCATCCTGAATAAGGTTGGCGTCTGCCTGAGAAAGCGTGCTGTCCAGTCGTACTATCAAATAAATATGTGAGCCTTTGTGGGTGGCGAGTTGAAAAGTGCCGCTGCCATAAGACATCGGTTGTATTCGGTGATCCTCGGTTACGGGTTGCACCGAGGCATAGGTTCCTTCGGGCATTGGCGGGATGGTAATGCTGGCACCTGCTGACACGTCAACAACAGCAAAGCTGTAGTAGCTGTCGCGGTTCATGCGCACCACGGGTTGGTCATTGGTCTGTGTGAGCTGACGAGTGTGGTTGAGAACATTGACGGGTGCGCGAGACTGGGCAATCAGCAGCTGTCTGGACGTCTCTACTGTGGGGTAATCCTCGGGAGCGACCTCCTGACCATTGGGGTCAAAGAACGCATCAATAGTGGTGACGGGTGCACTCAGTGCTTCGAGGCTGATGAGCGATGTTGCGATGGTTGTGGCTAACAACATTGTGCAGAGGCTAGGACGTACCTCGTTGCTGGTAGAACTCATGCTGGCTTTCCTTTAAAAATTGGCGAGGCAGAATTAAACACACTCATCGAAAGTTAATCCAGCGCTTCTTGCTGGATGTGTGATTACACGCAAAGCGCGCTTTCTAGGCTTGGCACTGGCGGTTATTTATTCAGTGCTGACTGAAAACGTTCGTCCCCTTATGCTGAAGCCTTTAAAAAGCATGTTGCTTTGAGTTTGAAAAATTTTAAGTGGGCCTAATCGGTTTTAATTTTAGCATTCGAATTTTTTCATTTCGATAAGGAATCTCTCAGGGTGCCAACAAACAAGTGGCTTGCTTATCAGACCGCCTATCTGGCACCTTGTGGCAAAGAGGAAGGCCTATGCAGTTAGAAAATAAAGTGTCGATCGTGACCGGTGCAGCCCGTGGTTTGGGGCGAGCCTATGCCGAAGCACTGGCGGCGGCGGGTTCAGCCGTACTGGCTTGTGACGTCAATGACTGTGACGAAACAGTCGAGGCTATCGTACGGGGGGGTGGTAAAGCTGTGTCAGCAACCGTGGATATCACCGATATGGCGAGCTGCACGGCAATGGCAGACATGGCCCAGCAGTCTTTTGGTCAGATAGACGTATTGGTAAATAATGCAGCGCTTTACGGCGGGCTCAAAGGCGCACGGTTTGAATTGCTGGAAGAAGCTCAGTGGGATGCGGTGATGAACGTCAATGTTAAAGGCGTCTGGAACGCCTGTCGTGCGATCGTACAGCCCATGCGTGACTCAGGTGGTGGCTCAATTATCAACATTGCTTCGCTAGCAGCGGTCTATGGGTTGCCCTACGGCTTGGATTACGTGGCTTCTAAAGCGGCAGTGATCGGCATGACCCGGGGTATGGCAAGAGAGCTAGGGCGTGACCGTATTCGAGTCAATGCCGTGGCGCCGTCGGCGGTGATGACGGAGGGTACTGAGGAATTTTTTGGCGAGAAGCTGGAAAAGGCCAAAAAAGTCATCGCTTCCGGTCAGGTGATACCGCGTAACCTTGAAACCAGCGACGTCACCGGTACCGTGCTGTACCTCGCTTCTGACGCGAGCGCTTTTGTTACCGGCCAGACCCATATGGTCGATGGCGGTTCATGGTTTTTATAGCATGAGTGATGAGTCGCAATATGATGATATCCGGGCAGGTGTAAAACGCCTCTGTGATCAATTTCCCGGGGCTTACTGGCGTGACAAAGACGAACAGCGCAGTTATCCGGTCGAGTTTGTAGAAGCGTTGACGGCAGCAGGGTATCTGTCAGTCATGATTCCAGAAGTTTATGGCGGGGCAGGGTTACCTTTGGGTGCTGCTTGCGCAATTCTCGAAGAAATTCATCGCAGTGGTTGTAACGGTGGCGCCTGTCATGCGCAAATGTACACCATGGGCACACTGCTACGTCATGGCAGTGAGGCGCAAAAGCAGCGCTATCTTCCTGAGGTCGCTAGTGGCGCCCTGCGTTTACAAGCCTTTGGGGTAACCGAGCCCAATAGTGGTACCGACACAACGCGGATTCGTACTCACGCGGTACAAGACGGTGATGACTATGTCGTTAATGGTCAGAAGATTTGGATTTCACGAGCTGAACACTCTGACCTTCTAGTACTGTTAGTGCGAACAACACCGAGGGAAGACTGTGCAAAGCGTTCCGACGGTATGTCTGTTTTATTGGTTGATATGCGCACAGCGGTCGGGCGTGGTCTAACGATCAAACCCATCAAAACTATGATGAATCACGGGGCGACCGAACTTTTCTTTGATGATTTGCGAGTGCCAATGGCTAATCGAATCGGGGAAGAGGGAAAGGGTTTTCGTTACATACTCGACGGTATGAATGCTGAGCGCATTTTGATAGCAGCGGAATGCATTGGTGATGCGAAATACTTTATTGAAGCGGCGGCAAAATATGCGTCAGGGCGCGAGGTCTTTGGCGCGCCCATCGCAAAAAACCAAGGAGTGCAATTTCCCATCGCAAGGGCGCACATTCAGGCAGAAGCCGCTGCCGGTATGGTATCCCGGGCGGTTAGTTTATTTGAGGCCGGTGAGTCCTGCGGCTCCGAGGCGAATATGGCCAAACTTTTAGCCTCGGAAGCGTCGTGGGCTGCGGGAGATACCTGTATCCAAACCTTTGGCGGAGCGGGGTTTGCCACCGACTACGACATTGAGCGTAAGTTCCGCGAAACACGGCTTTATCAGGTGGCGCCCATTTCGACCAATCTCATCCTGTCACACGTTGCGACTCATGATCTCGGGATGCCTAAGTCGTTTTAATAGGGGATATCCGGCGGTGAGCACGCTCAAGACGTCCAGATCGCCATCGATCACGTAGGCACTGGGCAAGCCACTTTTACCGACCACACGACTAGCAAGGGTTTTCTAATGACCGATCGACAATACGACGTTGTGCTTTTTGGAGCTTCAGGTTTTACAGGTGAATTAGTTGCCGAGTATCTGGCAGCGAACGTCTCCAATATACGCTGGGCAATTGCGGGGAGAAGCACGAGTAAATTAGAGGCAGTACGAGAAAGAATTGGACAGCCCGATTTGCCCATTTTGGTGGCAGATAGCGATGATGCCGCCGCGCTAACCGCTATGGCAGATCAAGCCCGAGTGGTCATCTCTACCGTGGGCCCCTATGCGCGATATGGAACCACGCTGCTTGAGGTTTGTGCCCGCGAGGGCACCCACTACTGCGATCTCACCGGAGAGGCGCAGTGGATGGCCGAGGTTTATGAGCGTGTCGACCCCATCGCAAAAAACAGCGGTGCCCGACTGGTTCACTGTTGTGGCTTTGATTCGCTGCCCTCGGATCTTTCGGTGTATTTCCTGCAACAAGCGTTTAAGGCACAGTTCGGTGAATACGCGCAGTCGATCACAGGGCGTATGGGACGTTATTCGGGTGCGGTGAGTGGCGGCACGGTCGCCAGCATGATGTTGGTGAGCGAGCAAATTATGAAGGATGAAGCCCTTCGTAAGCGACTGATGAACCCCTATGCCTTGTATCCCGAGGCCATGGAACCTGGCCTTGACCAGCCTGATCAGATGGGCGTCGCTTGGGATGGAAACTTCGAGTCTTGGACCGGGCCATTTATCATGGCAGCGATCAACACCAAGGTTGTGCGTCGTTCTAACGCTCTGGCGGGCCTGCCTTACGGTAGTGACTTCCGGTACGAGGAGTCGCAACTTTGTAAGAGCCGATTGTCAGCATTGACCTCATCGATTGCTATTGGTGCCGTCATGGGCGGGGCGCTGTTTAGGCCGACAAGGGCGCTGCTCAAGCGATTTTTACCCGACCCCGGTGAGGGCCCGAATGCCGAGGCCCGGGAAAATGGCTTCTTTGAATTTTGGGCGCACGGTGTATCCGGAGCGGACAATCAGAATAACTTGCGCGTAAAAGTGACGGGCAAACGCGACCCTGGCTATGGAGCCACGTCACGCATGCTCGCTCAAGCTGGTTTATGTTTGGCGCAGGATGACCTCAGTGTAGGGGGTGGTATCTGGACGCCGGCGACGGCGTTTCCTGAGCAGCTGATCACCAGGTTGGCACAGGTCGACGTAAACTTTGAGGTCGTTGATTAACTGTAGTCCTAAACAGCCCTAGGGATAGGCAAGCGGGGAGCTCAGGGGATGCTGGGGGTATTTAAAAGCCGGAGACTCCTGAGGGATAGGCCGCCCCATCGCCCTCGATAACACAGCCCTTGGCAACGCGTTCTATTGCCTCTTCCATGATTGCGAGGCCCTCACGCAAGGTCGCTTCTGCCATGTTGAGCGCTGGGTACAGTCGTATCGTATCTTCGTGATCTGAGATTGCCCAGACACCGCGCTCTAGCATCTCCCCCCTTACTGCCCTTGCGGCCCACCAGTCTTCGGCATCGGGGTGCATTTTTTGGGTGGCATTGAAGCTAACGCCCATTAGCAAGCCGCTACAGCGAATTTGTCTAACAATGGCGTACTGTTCCCATTCCGACATAATCTCGTAAGCCACGTCGCCCAGTTTTTTGGCATGCGCAACGATGCCATCGCGCTCATAGATTTCAAGGGTTTTTATGGCGGCGGCACAGCCGGCCGGGGACCCTGCAAAAGTTGAGCCCGAATTAAAATGGGAGTTGTCTCCTAAAATATCATCTCTGGCTGAAATGCCTGCCAGCGGCGCGATGCCCCCCGACAAGTTTTTTCCGTAGACCAGAATATCCGGGACAACATCGTAGTGTTCGATCGCCCACATTTTCCCGGTGCGGCCCACTCCCGTCAGCACTTCATCGCTAATTAGCAGCCAATCGTTGCGATCACAAATGCGGCGCAACCCTTGAATAAAGTCTATTGCAGGAATCCAATTGCCGCCCTCGGCAAGTCCTGGTTCGATGAGCACGGCAGCAATATTATCAGCGCTGACTACGGTCTCGGGAATCTGCTTTTCCAGGTACCATAAACAGAAATCAACGTATTGCTGAGGGGTCATGTCGGCGGGGATATGATCGCTGAAAGGGTAGGGTGCGCGAATAACGCCACCTCCCCAACCTTCCAGATAGGCGGCCGACTCGCCGCTTAACCCGCTCAGTACTTTTCCGGCCAGGGAATTGCCATGGTAGGAGGCGCCAAAAGTCACAACGTAGCGACGCTGAGTATGGGTCAGGGCTAGGTGCACTGCCGCTTCAGCAGCCTCAGTGCCCGACACTTCATAGTTGGTTCTGGGTAGCGCTTTGTTAGGCATGATGTCGGCCAAACGTTCGGCGAGTTCGTAGCGCAGCGGATGGTCAAAATGAAAGCCGTAGCGCCGGTTAGCGTCCTCAACGACATCCAAAATTTCTGGGTGACAGTTGCCCAGCGGGTTGGTGGCCCAGCCGTTTTGAAAGTCGATATAGCACCGGCCGTCTAAATCCCAAACATAATCTCCAGCCGCTTTGTCGATCACAATCTGGCGAACGGGTCTAAAGCCTCTGGAGCCTGATTTTTTCTCGTCTTGATCAAATCGAAGCCCGTTTTTGAACAGTGGGATTCCTCGACGCAGTGCGGCTTTTGTTTTTGGCCCTGGAAAAGACTGGCTCATTGTGCGGATCCTGCATTGTCTGGCATTTATCGAGCGAGACCTGAATGTTGCAGTAAAACAGCCAGTTTTTCCATTCAGAACATCGTTCTTAGAGATGTTCGTCGACCAAGACTGTGCCCTGTGGTAGGTGGGTCTGGTTAAATTGCATATTCGGTAATGGGACATAGCTAAGGCGCAAGCTATAGCTGTGAGTTTGGTTTAAGCGTCGTCTGAAAAAGTCTCGGCTGAACTTAAGGAACGCATGAGGTACAGCCGCCGTTCACTACCGGCAACCGCTTGATCTTTGATGAGCGTAAAATATTGTGAGAAAGCCTCTTCAAAACCCTGCCGGTTGTAATGAGGAAAGACATCGTCTCTGGTCTTTAGGAGACGCTCGACCTGACTGTCTGATTTGGGAACAAACTCAATGACTAGCCATTGTGCAAGCTCTGCGAACAGTGCCGCAATATGACCTAGGGGGGTGTTGTTGCTAATAGCAAGGTGGTGAACAAGAGCCAACGCCATTATGGCATCACATTGGCCTCTTTGACGAAAAGAGTCGCGTTCTTCATTGCCCCAGCCAATAGCAGGGGAAGGTGCGTAGAGATCTTGCAGCAAAGGCAGAATGTTTTTGTGTGTCTCAGTACTCAGACGCCGATAATTGCGCTCAACGGCTACCGGGTCAATGTCTTGTGAAACCACTAATCCCGCGTGTTTTGCGGCGATGCGGCTGAATTCGCCGGTGTTTGCTCCTAGATCGTGCACAACACTGAGGGGGGAGTCGATTGAGACTAAATACTCCTCGACAAGCCTACGCTTTTCACCGGTTGAGCCGTCGGTATAGTTGGTGTTGTCATAATAATCTCCCCATTCAGTCTGGGGCGGCGTCCATTGTTGACTTTGAATAGCCGATGCCAGGCTCTCTACGATGGCTTGTAAACCCGTTTTAGACAATTGCCTCTGGTTTTTAGCGTTGCTATTTTTAGAGCTCGTAGAGCTCCCTGCGGCATCTGCGTAAGTCTCCTGCATTTTCGCATGGAGGTGAATGTGGGTCTGTAGACTGTAGCTGAGTCGGGTTGTTAGGGGTAGCAAACTACTGGCGAGTGACAGCGGTATACCGTCGATATAGGTGACCAATAATTTTCCTAATCCCACATCGACACGTGCCATCAGGGCGAGAGGTGCGAGAAAGTGCTGGCAAAACTGGCGGTAGGCAACCCAAGGTGTGCCCTCGCTATAGGGCTCAAAAGAAAGCGTGTCTATAAACACAGGTTTACCGTTTACAAACTGCACATTGTAGGCAGAGGCATCTTTTAAGATATATCCATGTTGCAGCGCTATCGTTTGAATGCGCAGCGTTAGCATGGCCGCGTCTTTTAGCTGACTGAAGCTCCACTCATAGGGATAAGAGATATAAGGGACAATTTCCGGAGCCAGTACACGATGGCAATCAGGGCCCCGCTTAACAGTGGAGGCCGTAACGTCCTCATGGGCAATAAGGTAGTTTTTGGCCACCAAAACCTCATAGAGACCTGAAGCAATAAACTGATCGAAGCTTTCGGCAAAACTTTTGTTAACTTGGCGGTAGATTCGGTCGTTTTCAGCGAATACAAAGCCGCTGGGGTCGCGGAACGACGAAGGCAGGGCATCGAAGGTCACACTGCGCATCCTCTCAGTGCAATTAACAAACGAAGCTGCACCTACTGTTCTTCTTCTTGTTTGGTAAGGTCTTCCTCCTCCAACAAGCTTGTAGGCTTGGACTTACCAAAAAACCCGAGAATTCGGTACCAGTAGGTCTTGATCGTGAATCCCGCTACGGCAATGCCTGCAATAAGCCCCTGTAAAATCATACTGCCGGTACCGGGATCAAGGTAGGCAAAGGTTTGGGGTGAGAAAGCTATCAACACTGAGGAAAGAATGATTTGATACATTAGAAGCTTGCCACGATGCCACTTTGGCTCGAGATTATGGACTATTTGACTCATGCAGGGAACAAGCCCTCAGCTCGCTACGCGCACACTCATTGACACTTTGTTAGGGGTTTATACCTATTTAGCATTGGAATGGCTGTTCCTAGTCACCAAGCCTTCTTTTTTTACCGTTCTGGGTTGGCCTGAGCGCATTACTATTGTGGCTACCGCTGCCCTACCGCTGCTTGTAGGAGGCCTACTCGCTTGGCTACTACTGCTGCTGATATCGCGCTTGCTACTCGCAGTGATAAAAAAGCCCTGCGGCAACATATTACTACCTTTGCCATTGACTTTGATTTGTACCGCTCTCGTCACCCTCCTAGTTGACAATTTCACCTATACATTGACTGGCCTGGGCATTGCATCTACCTCGGGGGGCAGTGCCCTCATCTATTCTGCCGCCATCTGTATTTTGGCTGCTGCCATTTTTCGTAAATTAGTTCGCCGCTACACCACGCCACGTAACACCCCTAATCCTAGCCCGCAGGTAGTGCTGGTTATGTTAATAATGTGCAGCGGTGCTGCCGCACTTCATACTCTGCTATCCGCTACTCAGGTATCAAGCACGAGTTTGGCTGGGTTGGAGAACACTCAAAAATACAATGTCCTGTTTTTTGCTACTGATGGTGTGCAGTCGGAATACATATCAGGCTACGGCTATCCGGAGATAACTACCCCCAATCTTGATGCAATGATGGATGAGTCTTTGGTTTTTCATGCCGCGATTTCAAACTCAGGGCGAACTACTGGCAGCACTGTGTCAATGCTGAACGGAAAATATCCAGCGACGACAAAGGTCATCTTTCCACCTCACACACTAATGGGTGCAGACGCTTTCCAGCACTTGCCAGCAATGCTTCGCGCCTCGGGATATATGGTCTTTCAGGAATCCATTCGTTACTACGCAGATGGACCAGATCTTAATATGCGCGAGGGTTTTGACTACGCAAATATGCGTCACATCGACAATACGTCAGTCCGCGGATTTTCGGGCCAAGCGCGTATCGCATTCGCACAAACGAGTCACTTTAATAAAAAAATATGGGAGCGACTCAGTGATCGGGTGCTGCATTTGAGTGGGGTAAAACCGATGAGTCAGGCATTTCAGTCAGTCACTGGTGGGACGACAGCAAAGATTTATGGCAGGCGTGATCGTCAAAGGATCGATTCGGCAACGGCATTTATACGCGAGGCGACACAGCCCTTTTTTATGCACTTACATTTGATGAATACACATTGCTGCAGCTTTAAACCGATTTCTCGCCATTTTTCTGGGCATTTACACAAGCGCAGGCCTAAAAATCGTGAGGCTTTCTTCCTTGATACCGTGGTTGATTCAGACCGGTACTTTGGTGAGGTTATTGCCGCATTAAAAGCTACTGGAAACTATGACAAGACGATTATCGTTTACAGCTCGGACCATACGCTCGGTTGGCAGGTGCAACGTCCAATGCCCCTGGTGATTAAGCTGCCCGAGGGGCGGGCAGTGGGGCACGTAGACTCTACCGTACAACTCATTGACGTGATGCCAACGGTGTTGGAGGTGTTGGGACATTCATTGCCAGCTTGGGTAGAGGGCGTATCACTTATCAATGGGACGAGGGATCCATTAAGGCGTGTATTCTCTGTAGACGGTATTGCCAAGGCCCGTGTCAAGGGAGTTAAAGCCCGGATTACCCAGCTGATTGGTGCAGGCCCTCCAACCTATGGAGTCGCAACGGGGGTAATGACAGTTTGTCAGCGGTGGTACTCGCTGGATTTCTCATCGGGGGAGCTTACGATGGGGAGTATGGACGATCACCCAAGCCCTTGCGAAGAGAAGCATCTACCTGACTCGATTCAAGGTCGCGCTGAACTGACTGCACATTTCACGAGTAGGGGTTTTACTTTGCCTACCGAGCTATTGGAGTCAGAAGACTGACGAGCGGCTGACCTAATCGAAACTCCGGTTGTGATACGCCTTTGGGCTGCACAGACAAAGAAATGGAAGCGTAAATCTACTCTGTTGGTCATTGCCGCCATTTCTAAGGTCTATATTGACATTTTTTTTGCTGCCGGCTCAGTCGCCAGTCGGCTGAAAAAATTACTGAGTGCAGTAGCGAAACGCTAGAAATAGGTTTTTATCCCCAACAGCCACAGTGGCGCCGACAAAAATTTTAAGTTTGAGGAAACCAAGATATGACAGATCAGATAAATGGCAAAGTTGCATCTGACCTTTCAGTGGCAATAGTGGGCGGTGGTTTTGGGGGCGTTGGCGCGGCCATTCGCCTGTTGCAGGCCGGTGTAACGGACCTTACCGTCTTCGAGCGGAGTGGAGGCGTTGGTGGTGTTTGGCATGCCAACACGTATCCCGGCGCGGCCTGCGATGTGCCGTCGCACTTATATTCTTTTTCTTTCGCTCCTGGCACCGAATGGTCGCGGCGCTATGCACCACAAGCCGATATCGAACAGTACCTCAATACGCTGGTTGACGACTTTGGGGTACGCCCGCATTTACGCTGTAACACGGGTGTTGAGAGCGCTGAGTTTGACGCCGAGGTTGGGTCTTGGCAGGTGAGGACAAGCGACGGTGAGCGTCGAAACTTTGATCTTGTCGTTGCGGCTTGTGGGCAGCTTTCAAATCCGGCGATTCCCAAGCTTGAGGGCATTGACACGTTTGAGGGGCCCACCTTTCATTCGGCAAATTGGGATCATGATTGTGACCTGACGGGCAAGCGTGTCGCGGTTGTAGGCACCGGTGCCAGTGCTATTCAGTTTGTTCCCGAAATCGCGAAACAGGCGGGGCAGCTCGACATCTATCAGCGCTCGGCTCCATGGATCATGCATAAGTTTGATCGCGAGTATCCGGAGTGGGAGAAGCGCCTATTTCGGAATGTCCCTGCGCGTGTCGGATTGAGTCGTCGCTTTTTCTTCTCAGTGTTTGAAATTCTCACCTACGGTTTCACGAATCGTCATTGGGTCTTGAAGCCTATGGCTAAATTGTCGAATGCCTATCGCCGCAAAGAGCTGGGTGAATATCCTAAATTGTTGGCAAAGGCGACCCCTGACTACCAAATTGGTTGTAAGCGAGCATTGTTTACAAATGATTGGTACCCAACGCTTAAGCGCGACAATGTTGAATTGGTACATGGGAAAGCACCTCGTGTTACCGCGACTGGACTGGTTGACGCTGAAGGCGTTGAGCGGCCTGCGGACGTTATTATTTGGGGCACCGGTTTCCAACCCTTAGATTTTGTCGCGCCTATGGAAATCCGGGGGCTTGAAGGTCGTGAGCTCAGCGAGGTTTGGGATGGGCGCCCTGAGGCTTATCTGGGTACCACCGTTGCAGGGTTCCCCAATTTTTTTATGATGTATGGCCCCAACACTAACCATGGCTCTGGCTCAGTGCCTTATTCAAACGAGTGCCAATACAACTACATTCTCGACGCGGTTGAGCGCTTGTGTGCAGGTGGCTACCGTTATCTAGATCTGGAAGCCGACGCGCTTAAGCGGTGGCGTAATGAGATGGAAGAGCGCAGTGCTGAAACCGTTTGGACCCAGGGGGGGTGCAACAGTTGGTATGTTACCGAAAGCGGGGTCAACACCAATAACTGGCCAGGTCCCTGGCTTGAATACAAGCGACGCACTCAGCAGATTGACGTCAGTGACTACCGTTTTGTAAAGTAAACAGGAGTGCTGGGCGCTTCAGAAACTGGGTGCTGTTCGGCGCTAACTTGGCACAAAAATAGGGAACTCAAGCCAGCAACTTTCTGTCCCAAGGTACTTTCGCAGCGACCTTGTGAAGACGTGACACTGGCCGAGTGCGTTAATCAGGGGGTGATTGTCGCTCCCAGTCTTCTTCGAATTGAGAGAAGTCGGGCGTTTGCTGTTTGCTATCACTCTCTGCATCTTCAAACCGTGCGTTGCAGGCATCGATTTCTGGCTTTGCCGAGGCGTAGTTGACGATCAGTTCCTTGGTTATGCTGATCTCCTCAGTCAGGCTCAAGGTGTCTCGCTCTAGGAGCCGGTTAGTTGTCGCCTGCATGCCGGTATCTAATGGCACGGCACATCGATGGAAGGGGAGTACTTTTCCGACTAAAGCCTGCTTTCCCTCCTGATACATAAACGCTTCTTTTGTGTCGGTGAAGTAAACCATATCGACGGTGTCATCGCCGTCTATGTCTTGAACACACATGCTAAACAGCAAATAAGTGTCGCAGACAGTCACGCCTTTGACTTGCTGCGTGCCTATATCTGGCGTGATCGCACAGGCTTGCAGCATGAGCAGCAACGCGAGGGTTGTCAGCTGCTTCAGCGGATTCAATTTACAGAGGCGTTGTTGGTAAATCAGTTGATCTTTCATTTCAGGGGCAAATCATGTTTGTTCACTATTCGGGCCTGCCGTTGCCTGAGTGTAAAAGGCAGTCCACCCAGGTAATGCAGCAGCTGTTTATAGCGCTAAGCATTGTCTTAAAGTTCTACAACGGTTTTGCCGAAATTACGCCCAGCAAAAAGGTCAGCGTAAGCTTGTCCTATTTGATCGATACCCTTGAGACGATATTCGGGTGATGCCAAGGCGCCGCTGCGTAAACCCTCAGACAAGGCCTCGCGTGCCTCTTCATACCGGTCATGGCGAAAGTGGGTCATGAAGCCTTCCGCACGAATTTCTTTGGTAACGATTTCAAAGAGGTTGTTAGGGCCATGGGCTGGAACGCCGTAGCCTGATACGGCGCCGCATAAGGCCATGCGTCCACGATGGTTCATATTTGCAATAGCGGCCTCTAGCGTCGCACCGCCGACGTTATCAAAAAAGGCATCAACACCCTCAGGGCAAACTTTGCTGATGGCCTCACTCAGGCTGTCGGCACCGGTGCGAACCACCGCCGCGTCGTAGCCCAACACGTCGCAGATCCATTGGCCTTTTTCTTCAGAGCCAACTAGCCCCACCACGCGAGCTCCTGTCTTTTTTGCCAGCTGTCCGGCTATAGAGCCTACCGCACCACCGGCGCCACTGATCAGCACACAGTCCTTTGCTGTCGGTTTGAGTATATCGGTCATACCAAAGTATGCAGACATTCCGGTATCCCCGAGCACGCCCATATAAGCTGCGGGGTCAAACTCTAAGGTGGTTGGTAGTCTTGCAATGAAATCATTGCCGTCGCTAATACTATGGGTTTGCCAGGCAAATCGCGCCATAAGCATGTCGCCCTCGGCGTAAAGTGGGTTGAGTGACGCTATGACCTCGCCTAAAACCAGCCCAATAACGGGCGCGCCCAGCTCCATAGCGGGTAGTACGGCATCACCCGATCCTTCGTTCATCCAGTTGCGAAACCCCGCGTCCAGCGACACGAAATGATTGCGGCAGAGAAGTTCACCTTCTCGAAGCGGAGGAAGTTCAGAGACGTTAACTTGAAAGTCTTCAGCAACTGGATTTCCTTGGGGGCGTCTGGCTAACACCACAGATTTTACCTGTGTCATAAATACCTACTTTTTGTGGTCAACTTTTTAAGTGAGAGGATAGCCCAGAGCTGAACGCGACGCACAAGAAAATACCTCGCTACAACCAAAGGTCAAAGCGTCATGCCAAATTTACTCGTGGGCGCATGCAGCCGCTAGATGACGGTCGTCATGTTGCCTGATTCGTAACACCAAGGGCAGGATAACTAACAGCGCGCATAAGTCTGCGATGGCAAGACTTAAGAAGAAGGTGGCAGCTCACTCATGGTGCTGAGCCTCGCAAGTGAAGGGGTTTTGGCCGAGCATTTCTGGCACCCACCATTTAGGCGGCCACCTCTGAAATAATCGACCAGCTTGGTTTTGCGGTAAACGACCGCACTCAGTCTGACGGTGTGCCAATTTCCGCCTGCAGCGCGTCTAATTCATCCGAAGTACCAAGCATGCTAGTCTCAATGTTATGCCCAAGCGCATATTGTGGGGGCACGATTTCAGGGTGTTCTCCCGGTTGACCTGGGGGGGTGAAGTAGCCCAAGGCATACTGGCCCATCGAGTAACCAATTAATTCTTGAAGCGGTTGGGAGAGATCTTTAGCGATCGCTGGAGGGCAGGTCAGATATTGATTTTCCTCCTGCCGCAACCACCCTAACGTATAGGTAATATTGATACCGATGCGATCGTGTTTGCTGCGGTTTTCGCCACCACCATGAAAAACGGACCCTGAGTACAGGAGTACAGAGCCCGCTTTCATTTCTGCCGTCGTGATTTGTTCTGGGCTAATTTGCGCATCGTCAGGCCATTGGGTGCTGCCCGGCACAACCTGAGTCGCACCGTTCTCAGAGGTGAAGTCGGTAATCGCCCAGATGGAATTGAACTGGGGTTCGACGTGCGCAAGGTGCTTGCCCCACGCCCAACGATCGCGATGGATCAGTTGTGCGGTTTCACCAGGGCTGATACGGATGATCTGTGTCAGATGCAGTTGCACCCTCTGGCAGTAGGGCTTCAAAAAAAGCTCAGATGCCGCCAGGATATCTTGGTGAGCGATCAGTTCGCGACATTTTTCTGAGCGCACCATCAGGCCACCGGTGCGCGTCGTTTTAAAACCGGCAAAATCGTCAAAGCCGAGATTGGACCCCTCCATGTAAGGGTCTGTCTCCTCTCTCAGTGCGGCGATGAATTCCGTGCTGATGACGTTATCGAGGATGATTGCGCCATCTTCTTTAATGGCGTCCACAATGGTGTGCGCGTCGGTTCCCATGGCAAAGTGCTTGATTTCGGGCATGTAGGTTACTCCTGTTTATCCAAGTACCGCGATGCATTTGATTTCGATTTTTAGCGCCGGATCCACTAACGCCCCAATTTGTACCAGGGTCTGGCTGACTTCGGGTGCCTTGCCGTAGATCATGTGTCGCTCGGTAAACAATGCCTCGACCTGAGCCATACAGTCATTGACGTCGGTTACGAACCAAGTTTCATCGACGATGTTATCCATGTCAGCCCCGAATTCTGCGAGAACAGATGCCACGTTCTGATAAGCGAGTTTCATTTGCGATAACAGGTCCTCAGGGACTGAGCCGCCGTCATCCATGCCTACCTGACCGGCTAGATAGAGGGTGTTGCCCACCTGAACCCCCTGGCTGAAGAGGTCGGCATAGGGTCCGCTTCGGTAAAGTTTTTTTTGTAGGGTCATCGGGTATAGCTCCGGTGCTTGATCTTCGTATTTGAGTGGCCGGTCCGTGGTTTTTGTCGGGCAGCCCGCCGTGTTTTGATGCCTTCTTAAGCGTCTAAGGTACCACGGGTTGTCACTATTTTTGGTTCAAAAAGTGACAAAACAAACAAATGTTTGTTATTGGGCTGCAACAATCAGTAGACTCGAGGCTTTATAGAACGTGGGCAGTGAGGGGTGCACTGGGGCGCCCCGCGCCGATTTGGTTATGGTAGTGATGTCGAGCGAGTCGCTCAGGAGAGTGTGATGATGCGGATGTTATTGAAAACAGGTTTGATTGCGTTGGGGGTGGTGTGTGTCTCGGTATGGGCGCACGCCACAATAGCGGCTGAGCGTCCCAACGTTGTCCTGATGCTGGCAGATAATTTGGGCTTTGGTGATATTGGCGCCTATGGCGGTGGTGAAATATTAGGCACCCCCTCTCCGAACCTTGATTCGTTGGCCGCTGATGGATTGATGCTGACTCAGTTTTTTGTAGAACCTGGCTGTACCCCGTCGCGGGCTGGCTTAATGACAGGTCGCTACAGTGTTCGATCAGGCCTAAATAGCATTATCGTCGCGGGTACTCCTCAGACTCTCAAAGATGAGGAATTCACCATCGCTGAACTCTTCAAAAAACAGGGTTACGCCACGGGCATGATGGGTAAGTGGCATCTTGGCCAGGAGGCGCAGAGTCTGCCGACGAATCAAGGCTTTGATTCCTATGATGTTGGCATTTTGGAGACGACTGATGGCACGCTGTACCCCGAATCCATGCGCAGATCAGGGATGTCTGAGGCGGCTATACAAAAGTCGCAACCTTATATCTGGGCTTCCAACGAGGCGGGTGAGCTCGAGCGGGTCAGGCCCTATGATCTGGCTTACCGCGATCAAATTGAGGGTGATATCGCTCGCGCGGCAAGCCAATTCATCGAAGCCAAAGCTCAAGAGGAGGCGCCTTTCTTCCTCTACGTAGGTTGGTCGAGCGTCCATTATCCGACGGGCGTGTCTGACGCGTTTCGTGGGCGATCAGCGGCTGGTCGCTACGGTGATATGTTCATCGAGCACGACCACAGTGTCGGTATGGTGCTGGATGCAATTGATGCAGCGGGAATCTCCGACAACACTATTGTGGTTTATATCTCTGACAACGGTCCCGTCGCACACGAGGGTAATAACCACGATTTTTTGGGGAGCTCAGCGGGCCCCTTTAGGGGCGAGGTGGGGGATGTCTTAGAAGGATCCTTGCGCGTGCCGGGCATGGTGCGCTGGCCTGGCAAAATTCCTGCTCGTAAAAGTAACGAGATGGTATCAATCCATGATTTTCTGCCGACGTTTGCCGCTTTAGTGAATGACTCTTTGCCCGCGGATCGAGCCATCGATGGCCGCAATCAACTTCCCTTTTTCATGGGCGTCAGCGAAAAATCGGCGCGGGAAGATTACCTCGCTTTCATTGACGGTGAGATCGCTGCAGTACGCTGGCGGCACTGGCGGCTCTACCCTAAGCAGATTATTGCGTCCTCTGGTAATCCTTCAGCCCATGGCGTGTATGCCACTCGCGCAGAAGGAACCGGCTATCCCGCGATTTTCAATATCGCTCGGGATCCTCGTGAAGAGATGAATGTGGTCGGTACCGAGGCGTGGGTAATTGGCGCTTATATGAAAATCGTGGGGGAGTACCAGGCGAGTATTAGAGCGTACCCCAATCCGCAGGGTTTTTCCCTGACAACTTTTCCTCGCTGAGAAGCGGTTGCCATCACGATGAGGCTCTCATCTGCCGGTGAGGGCCGTTACTTCATGCCGGCCCTCCGTTTTTTTCAGCGCGCGGCTATTTTCTGCCCTCTGGTCTTTAGGCCGCTATTCCCTTAGGAGCTACCCGCTGGCTTTCGGGTAAAGCTCGTTTTCGTCTTCGGTGTCGCCGCAAAACGACAGGCTGGGGTCGACAATAAAACGTTTCTTCAGAGATTGCCGGCCAATGAGCATGCGCAACCCCATACCGTCCCGGTTAGTGAGGGTGACCTCGGTCAGAAAGTGGGGCCTCCTAAGGTCAGCTGCATTTCCACAACCGGACGTTTTTCGGGCTCACCGTTGGAGCTGGTGACTTTGCGGTAGTCGATGCACGAGGTGCATTTTGAAATCGAGCCAGCCCTAGCCTTTATCGCTGGGACGTATGTCTACGGCATGCAGCGCCGAGAGGCAAAAAATGCTCAGGGATCAAGAAAGGTCTTTAGCAGATTATCGATTTCTCTCGAGGCACATTAACCAGCTTTTCCAGGCATAACCCTCATCCGCGGGAATCCCAAAATTTTATACGGGTTGTTGAAATTGATTCTTTGACTACGTTTTAGATCGCCCCTAGGAGGTGGGGTAGGGGGGTAACCCTGCTATGCGAGACTGTGCAAGTCGCAACCGAACAGGCATGTGTTTTTAACCCGCCATTAACCCGTGCTACTAGTCTTCCCCACGCACAAAAAAGGACCAACGCCATAAGCTGTTGATCCTCTTTTTTTTATATGGCGCGCCTGGAAGGATTCGAACCTCCGACACCCTGATTCGTAGTCAGGTACTCTATCCAGCTGAGCTACAGGCGCTAAATTTGCGGCTTTTCGAGCGGCCCCAGATGCGTGAAAACTCAAGGGCTACCCGTCGGCCTATTCGAGCAGGCCGCCGCGGCGAGAGTATACAGCAGAGATTTGAGTTGGGCTACACACGACATGCTCGTGTTTTTAATTTTGGTGTTTCGCCAAGTTGCATGGGCTTTTCCTCAGGGCTCTACGGCAATACAATCTGCATCGATAATCCCCCCATCGCTGCTTTCCTGTAGGCCAATGTACTGCCGAGTGACATGTCGTTCACGAAAGCCGCCGGACTCTTCTGCCACACAGACGGGGAAGAACGGCACGGCCTCTGCAGTGACGGACGTTTTCTCGGGGGTACTGCAGCCCGCGAGGAGGAGTAACCCGGCCAGGTAGTACTTCATGGTGTAAGCATAGCTTGGCCATCCGTTATTTTTTTAGGCCTCATCCTACAGAAAGCGACTGCACTTGTAAGGGCTCATCACTTTTGTGCGGAGTCAGGGGGTAAAGGCGGCGGACGAGGAGCGCTTTTGCAACTAAAAAATTTACGGATCTGCGCAGCAGCAAATGTTAAAGGGGCAGTGAGCGATGAAGCCTTGGTGTTGATGGCGCCAATCAACCCGCTGAAATTTTGGTATAAGCGGCGCTAATCAGCTCTCAAAAGCCTACGAAAAAGACCGGTGCTCTGACCGACCTCAAGAAAAAGGCCCTCCTTGAGAATTGCGATGGGGTTGGCAAAAAGGGCCACCAAGATAACTACTTAGCGTGGTTAGGCTTGGCGATGACCACGGCTTCATGTAGTAACACAGAGAAGTAAACCCTTAAGCATAGGTTTGACAAGAGGACAGTGCGATGAAAACAAAAACAATAGCAACGCTAATCCTGACCGTTTCAGCAGTACATGCGGCCGCGGAGCATCACCAAACAACAGCGGCAGACCATCGATCTGCAGCTTGGCAAATTGAGGCTTACAGCACAGCCGCCCCTGAATTTATTGGTCGGTCTGCAACGATCATTGGCATCAGCGGAGACGTTCTGCGCGAGGGGAGTAATGGCTGGACCTGTCAGTCAGCTAACCCCAGGCCAGTCCCTGCGGCGGGGTGGAGCTCGGCCCACGAGGCGATGGCAGCTTGCCATGATGGAGAGGGCATGAAGTGGATGGCCGGTTATATGACGGGAGAAAAGCCCCAAATGACCCGGGATACCTTCATGTGGATGCTGCACGGTGATATGGGCGAGGACAACACCAAGCCAGCCGTGTTCGACGAGGCCGATGCGACACCCGGGGAATGGATCGAGTCAGGCCCCCACCTCATGTTGATGCCCATGGATCCTGCCTCATTGGCCCACTTCCCCACCGACTTCAATACGGGTGCGCCTTACGTAATGTTTTCCGGGACCGACTACGCCCACCTGATGATTCCGGTGGCCGGTTACTATCAGTATCAACCGGAATCCGCCCCAAAATAGGTTGACTCAATTGGGGCTGGCGTCATCTGCAGCCCCGCCTCTATGGCGCAGAAATCAGTGGTAAAAGCCCGAAGGCTTTTTTGCCCGTGCAAGTGATGCGTCTATTTCTTCTCTAACCAAGAATACGACATAATGTGCCGCTGATTATCCGGCTGCGCACGTGGCAATAATTTGCCAGTTCAATGTTGTGTCCCGATCAATAAAAAATCAAAGAGGAAAGGCCCATGCCTGTCTTATCGTTGCAAGCAATAGAGACCCTTTGTCAGGAGTCACTGCTCGCAGTGGGTGCCAGTGAGGAGCAGGCCGCCATCGTGGCCGCAGAGATTGCTGAGGCCGAGGCCGAGGGCATCCGCAATGTCGGTTTGGGTTACATCCATCTGTACTTAAAACATTTAAAAGTGGGCAAGGTGAAACCCAATGCCCAGCCCTCAGTCGTTAAGACATCGGCTGCGTCCACGGTAGTCGATGCTGATTTTGGTTTTTGTCATCATGCCTACATGGTGGGTGAGCAGCGTCTTATCGAGACCGCTAGAGAGCAGGGGGTAGCCATGCTAGCTATTCATCGATCCTCTTCCGCTGGCGTGTTGGGATGGTTTGTTCGGCGGTTGGCCCAGCAGGGTTTGGTTTCGCTGATGTTTGCTAACAGCTCAAAAGCGGTCGCGGCTCACGGCGGCAAAGTGCCATTTTTTGGTACCAATCCTTTTGCTTTTGGTGCCCCTCGGGGCACAGATGAACCTTTGGTTGTCGACATGGCGACGGCCTCTACCGCTCGGGTTAATTTGGTAAAAGCTGCAGCGGAAGGTCGAGAGATTGAACCGGGGCATGCCATTGACGCTGATGGCAATCCCACCACGGATCCTGCTGCAGGTTTGAAGGGTGCACAGTTGCCCATGGGTGGGCCAAAAGGCTTTGGTTTGGGTCTCATGGTAGACGTGCTGGCCGGGGTGTTGACCGGCAGCCATTGTTCTTACGAGGCTTCGATGTTTGCCAACACCGACGGCGGCCCGCCGAATGTGGGCCAAACGATTATTGCTATTGACCCCAATTTCCTTGCCGGTAATTTCACGACGCACTTGGAAACCATGTTTGCAGCACTCACCGAGGACAATGATGTTCGAATCCCCGGTGAGCGTCGTGCGCAGCTTCGGGCTAAGCATGAAGCCGACGGCGTTGAGGTGCCTCAAAGCCTGATTGACCAAATCACCGAGCTGGCACAAACCACCTGATTCAATCGTCGGTACCTGACAGGAGACACTATTGATGCAACTTGATTACAGCAGGCTTGATCCTGAGTTATTACCCATTCTCGAGAGCTTCCCCGCGTTGGATATTACCCGCGACAACATTGCTGAAATCAGGGCCTTAATGGCTGAGACGCCTAGGCCTGCACCTCCCAGCGGGTTGTTGCAAAGGGTTGAAGCGGTTGACACTTCTGAGGGGCCTGTAACTGTGCATGTCTATCGTAAAACCGACCGGGCCAATCAGCCTGCATTACTGTGGATCCATGGTGGAGGTTATGTCATGGGTGCTGCAGATGACGAGCGCTCCAAGACTATTGCCCATGAGTGTGACATCACGGTATTTTCTGTCGATTACCGTTTGGCCCCCGAGCAGCCGTTTCCTGCAGGTTTAAATGACTGTTACAACGTACTGAGCTGGCTTATGCAGGAGGCCGATAGCCTGGGCATTGACCCGAGTTGTGTCGCCATTGGCGGTGCCAGTGCCGGAGGTGGTCTTGCTGCAGGGTTGGCGCTGAAAAATCGCGAGGCCGCCAATTACCCTCTGCGTTTACAACTGCTAATTTATCCCATGCTCGATAACTTACACGCGACCGAGTCGGGGCAGTTTGAGAATCATCCGATCTGGACGCGCAAAGCATCGTTTAGTGCCTGGGAAATGTACTTAAACGGAACCCCCGGTGAAGCGGCGTCACCCATGGCGGCGCCAGCAAGAGCAAGCGATGTATCAGGGCTGCCGCCTGCTTATCTTAATGTGGGTGTTGAAGATCTGTTTCGCGACGAAGTCATCGGGTATGCCCGCCGGTTGATGGACGCAAATATACCCACAGAGTTGGCATTGTTTCCTGGCATGTATCACGCTGGTGAGGTGTTTACACCTTCGGCCGCCATCAGTCACCGATTAAACCGAAGCTTCCTTCATGCGTTGAGTGATGCCCTGCGTTAAAGGTTGCGGTAGCAAGTTTTGCGGCGCCTGCTGATCAACGGCGACTTGAGGCGAGCGCCTGGCAATGCATTACTTGGCTTTGCCTCCGCAACGGCTCAGGCCGGCTTACCGCGCGGCGTTGAATTCAGCCATGGCGTCTTGCAGTGCTTGCCAGGCGAAGTCAGCCAGACTTTGGTCAATAAATAGCGAAAATACGGGCTTACCGCGCCACAGATGGTGCGCGATGACAGTCGAGACCAGTGCCATTTGAGTTTGCACAACGGAGCCAAGCGGAAAGGCCGTGGGCCGCAGATCGACACCACAAAGTTTCGCTAACATATCGGCTCGGGGCTCTCCTGAAAGCACCAACCAGGCATGGCTGTTTTGATTGTACAGCGGCCAGACCCCGGGCTCCCTTCGTTCAAACGTTGACTTAGTGTCCTGGCTTGGGTTGTCGGGATCCAAGAGCCAGAACTCCCGAGTGCTTAGGGCCATTAGCAGACGGTTGTCTGTCAGCGTTTCAATGGTGTTGGGCTGAAGCTCGTGGGGAAATGATTCTGATTTGAGCCATTCACGCGCCTGCACACCTCTCACCCCTGAACGAGTGGCAAGGCTCAAGTCATGAAGCCAAAGTGACTCATCGGGATTGCCAACTTCAGACGTTGGGCATCGTAAGGGACTAACGAGGATTGAGGTCATAGCTGCTGCCTCTCATTGCCCGGATCATAAAAGGGGAGGGTGACGATGGGTGCTTGCACGCAAACACCGTTGGCGGTCCGTATCGTAATGGTGCTGCCGGGCTCGGCATCAGCGGGGTGCACATAGGCAAGCCCTATTACCTTAGTCAGGGTGGGGGAGTACTCGCAGGAGGTTACTGTCCCGACAATATCACCTTCACGTAACACCAAATGGCCTTCTTCAGGCTGTGGCGCTGAGGAGGATAGAGTAAAGCCCACCAGCTGACGCTTTAAGGGTTGTGACATTAGGATATCAACCGAGCGTCGGCCTACAAAAAAAGGCTTCTTCCGATTAATAGCCCATGCCAATCCCACTTCCCCGGGATGACTCATGCCATCGGTGTCCTGTCCAATAATGATGTGGCCCTTTTCCAACCGAAGTAAGCGCTGAGTTTCGACGCCAAACGGCTTTATATTGAAGGGTTCACCCGCGACCATCAGCTTGTCCCAGAGGGTTTGCGCCATCAGACTCGGTACGTGAAGCTCAAAGCCGAGCTCGCCCACAAAGCCAACTCGCATAAGCCTAGCGGGAATTCCCGCAACCGTACCCTCGCGGCAGGCGAGATAGGGGAAGGCCTCGGAAGATAGTTCAATATTGCAGCCGGCCTGTTCCAATACGTCGCGGGAGAAGGGCCCAGCCACGTTGACCGCAGAGAAGGCAGAGGTCACCTGTGCGATGTCTAGGTCCAGCCGCCACTGTGCATTCCAGCGCAACATTTCACTGTAGACCCGGTCAACACCCGTGGTAGTTGCGGTGACATAAAAATGATCTTCCGCCAAGCGCGCGGCGACGCCGTCATCAATGATCACGCCTTGTTCATTGGCGAGTGCGGCGTAGCGTGTTTTTCCTACGGGCTGTTTTAGGAATCCATAAGTATAAATGCGATTCATGAATTCGGCGGCATCGGGGCCACGTAGTTCAATGCCTCCCAGCGTACTGACGTCGATCATACCCACGCCGTTTCGTACCGCGTGGGCTTCGGCGGCAATATTGGCGGTTCGATGACCGAGATCCCCGTAAAAGGCGGGGCGGCGCCAGCTGCCCGCGGGAATCATATGGGCCCCCAGCGCTCGGTGACGCTGGTCCATCGGAGTTTTTCTGATGGGATGAAAACGTCGACCTGCAAGAACCCCTAGTGATTCGGGTTTCACCGGAGGGCGCGCTGTGGTCACACCGGTCTCAGTGACGGTGCGCTCGGTGGCATCTGCGATCAGTCGGGCAGTGGTCAGTGCCGAGTGACGCCCTTGAGACGGCCCCATACCTACCGTGGAATAGCGTTTAACCAACTGAATGTCACGGTAGCCTAGCCTTGCGCTGTTGACGATGTCCTTAATCTGCAAGTCTTCGTCAAAGTCGACAAATTCTCTTCCCTTGGAATGTTTGAAAATGGGCCAGGGGTGATTGACGTGACGTTCACAGTGAACCGTTTCATCGTTATCGGCTTCCAAGGCCAAGGCGCGCAGGGCACCGCGACCGGCATTGCGGCCATCGGCACAGACAGCCTGTAAATCATGAGTGCTGTTAACACTACCGGCGAGGAGCATTCCCTCTGGCAATTCTGTGAGGGTAAATTCACTCTTGTCATCGTGATACGCCAGTTTAGCGCCGCCATGACAAGCCAGTTGATAGGCGGGCATAAACCCCGCAGACATGGCGAGCAGACGACACTCTAGATGAGTGGCGGTTGCGCCTACCTTGCCTTTACTTGCGATAGGATGAACTGTGACGGCTCCCAGCTGCGCCCCTGACTTATCGCTATGGGCTTCATAAACCGTCGCGTTCTGATAGAGCGTTATGCCGCGTTTACTGAGTGCCGTAGGCAGTGCCGAGTCATCAGGCTCCGGCCGGAGATCGACAACCCCCGCGATGGATAAGCCCGCATCCGCGGCTGTAATAGCCGTTAAATATGCATCGTCATTGCCTGCCAGAATGACTGCGGGGCCCTCGGGGCAGACTCCGTGATGCATCATTAGGCGCTCAAGGCCACTGCACAGAACGATACCTGGCAAATCATTGTTTCGAAACACAACCGGTTGCTCACTACTACCGGTCGCCAACACACAGGTTGTTGCGCGTACTTTGTAGAGGCGGTCACCTTGAAAAACCGGCAGGTAGTGATCGCTAAACCAGGCATTGCAAGTTGCGCCACTCAGCACGCGGATCTTGTCGTGATTGGCAACCGCGTTAGATAAAGCCTCTAGGGTCTCGGCGCGAGTGTCATCCTCAAGAGTAAAACGATGATAGGTGAGTGCGCCACCAAGACGCTCTTGTTCGTCGATGAGTAGCACTTCAGCGCCGCCCGCGGCGGCCGTGAGGGCGGCGTTAAGTCCCGCGGGGCCTGCGCCAATAACAGCCACGTCACAAAACAAATATTGCTTGTCGGTGTAACGAGCCTCGACCTCGAGATTAGCAACGCCCAAGCCTGCCGCACTACGGATGATATTTTCCCAAAAGCGCCAAACACCTTGAGGTTTGAAGAAGGCCCGGTAGTAGAAGCCTACCGGCATAAAGCGTCCTAGGCGGTCTAGAACGGCGTAGTAATCGGTCTTTAACGAGCCCCAATAGTTTTGCCCCGACAAGACTTCTTGCTCTGTGGCTGGCAGGTCCTCTGCCAATCGGTTGGCTGCGGTGGTGGTCTGTATTAGCGTGTTAGCGTCGTGACCTGCTAGTGACAGTGGCCCTCTGGGCCGGTGGTATTTAAAGGAGCGCGAGATCAGCCAGCGACCCTGACCCAGTAGGGCAGAGGCGACGTTATCGCCCTCATAGCCCTGCACGGTTTCTCCCTCAAATTCAAAAGTCACCGGGGAATCACGGTCGATCAGTTGGCCAAAGGGGTGCTCGAGTCTTGGGGGGCTCATGGTTCGTTCTCGCCAGTTGTGAAGTCGACGCGTTCGTCAAATAATTCGCCGGGGTCATAGGTACGCAGAATGTTGTCGCTGGCATTATGGCGCTCGGCAATAAACCAATAGCTACTGGGGGCGTGTTGCCACCACTCCCGCACGATACCAATGGCATTGTTGTCATAGAATACGTAGCTCGCCCAGTCTTTGTCAGAGCACTGCTGAGGATCTGGCATGGATTCAACCTGCCCTCCGTAAACGAACTCGCTAATGTTTCTTGGCCCATTCAAGGGGCATTGCATTATCTTCATTTATCCCCCTAGTGACTGGCCGCCGTTGCGCCCATTTCATTGACTTGCTGAAAATGATCGAAGCGCTCGAGAGCGAACGGTTGAATAAGTTCAGGTACTTGGCCGCCACTGGCGACGAGTTCAGCCATGGTCTTGCCACAAATAGGCGTCGCCTTGAAACCCCAAGTACCCCAGCCCGCATCAAGGTAATAGTTCTTTAGCGGGCTTACGCCCATGATAGGGCTGTAGTCGGCAGTCATGTCAGTGATCCCGGCCCACTGTCGCAGCAGCCGCATCTCACTGAGAAACGGAAACATATCGACGGCGCTGGCGACCAAGCTTTCTTTGAGCGGCAGCGATGCGCGACTGTTATACAAGGGGTAGGGGTCAGAGCCGCCGCCAATGACAATTTCGCCGCGGCTGGTTTGCTGAACATAGCAGTGTAGCGCTGACGAACTCACCAATGGGTTGAGAAAGGGCTTCACCGGAAGGGTAACCATGGCCTGCAGAGGATAGGCGACTATGGGTAACGAAAAGCCGGCTTTTTGCGACATCACAGCGCTGTGGCCTGCGACCGCCTGGATAACTGTGCCACACGCAATGTTTCCACGATTGGTGACTACGCCCGTCACCTGCCCAGCCTCACTTTCAATGCCTGTGACTTCAGTCAATTGATGCAATTCCACGCCACGCTGGGTGGCGCCTCGCGCATACCCCCAAGCGACGGCATCGTGGCGGGCGGTGGCGCCATCTTGGTGCCAAAGTCCAGCTAAAACCGGCAACTCCGCTGGATCAAGATTTAGGCAGGGCACCAAATCGGCAATGCTCTGGCGATCAATCATCTCGGTACGGCCACCGAAGTGTTTGTTTACTTCGGCCCGCTGTCTGAAGGCACGCACCGTGGCATCGGTATGGGCAAGAGTAAGCTGACCACGCTGGGAGTACATAATGTTGAAGTCAAATTCGTTGGCAAGATTTTCAAAGAGCTTCACCGACGCGCTGTAGAAACGAACGCCCTCTGGGGTGAGGTAGTTAGATCGAATAACCGCCGTGTTGCGGGCGGTGTTGCCGCCGCCTAGATACGCTTTTTCGAGCACCGCAACATTGGTAATGCCGTGATATTTAGCGAGGTAATAAGCAGTAGCAACGCCGTGACCACCGCCACCAATAATCACGACATCATAGTGTTTTTTAAGCTCTCGTGGCCCGGGAAGGTCGGGCTGACGTTCGAAAGGATAATCACTGCCTCGACCATATTTTAAAAGACCTAGGGGCATGCGCTGTCCTCGCTTGCAGTGACGTTTTGAGGTGTCTCATGGCAACCTTCAATGAGGCGCGGCATCGGCATTGGAACTGTCATTGATCTCGCTTTAATAAGGGCAAGGCACCCCAAAGGGAGGGGAGCAGTAGTAGGGACACTGGCACGGCGGTCACTACAATAAAGTTCTGAAGTTTACCGACGCCACCGTCGGGGCCGCCTACCAGAATCATCGCCGTCACGCCCAAAGCTAGACCCCAAAACAGCCGCAATGAGCGAGGAGGATTGTCGTGCCCAGCCGAGACCACCGATAAGCTGTAGGTCATCGAGTCCCCCGTAGTAGCGACAAAGAGCGCGGTTAGAATCAGAAATAGAAAAGATACGACGGTGTTAAATGGCATGGATTGAGTGATAGCTAGCAGCACGGCGGGCAGGTTAAAGCCCTCAAAAGGTTCGGTGATCGTGCCGGTATTGGCTATCTCAAGCCCCAGCCCCGTGCCCCCGAGAATCGAGAACCATGCCATGGTTAATACGGGTGCAATTACGGACATTAAAATAATGATTTCCCTTGCGCTGCGACCACGGCTAATACGTGCAATGAAAATGGCCATCATGGGACCGTAGCCAATAAACCATCCCCAGAAGAAAATCGTCCAGTACGACAGCCAACCGGGGTCGCTAAACCAGCCAGCCTCACCGCGATAAAGCGCTTGCTCAGGTAGCCACCTTAGATGGCTCAATAACCCTTCGAAAAATGCCTGAAAAATAAAAGCCGTAGGCCCGGCCAAAAGTAAAAAAAGCAGCAGGGCGACGCCAAGGACAATGTTAAGTCGGCTTAAGATTTGAATACCACGATGCATACCGCTGACTGCCGATGTGAGATAGACGACCATCAGGCCGGCAATGGTGAGCAGTTGAATTGTGGTGCTGTCGGGGGTGTTGTAAAGCGAGCTCAGTCCGTAACTGATTTGCAGACCTAAAAAACCAATCGGCCCCACAGTGCCGGCAAATACTGCGAGTATCGACACGATATCAGCAATATCACCGATAGGTCCTCGGACACCTTTCTCGCCAAGCAGCGGATATAACAGTGTTCTGGGCGCCAGAGGCAGTCCCATATCGTAGTGCAAGCGCATCAACACCAAGGCGGTCAGACTCCCCAGAATTGACCAAGCAAGAAATCCCCAGTGTAGAAACGATTGGGCCAGCGCCAGTGGCACGGCTTCTTGGGTTCCCGGTGCGATATCGGTAAAGACTGGAGGGACGGTAACAAAGTGCGCGACGGGTTCTGCGGCCGCCCAAAACACTCCGCCTCCTGCGAGTAAGGTGCACAACACCATGGCGACCCATTGGAACGCTGGGAACTCGGGTGTATCGGTAGCGCCCAATTTGAATCGGGCATAGGGGCGGGTTGCCAGAAAAATGGCAACTGCAAAATTGGCGATCATTAGTAACTGCCAAAATAGGCCAAAGTACTGTGCGCTCCAATTAAAGGATTGATCAATCCAACGTGAAAAAAGGGCTGAATCAATGAAAAAAAGCGCTAAGAAAGCACACACGAATAAGGCGGACAGCGCCGTGACGCGCCTGGGCGCAGTGGTGCTCGGTAAATGCTCAGTTGGCAAAGTAGGGTCCCTTCAGTTGCAGTAGATTCGGCTTTATGACCGCGAATCGACACTTTGAGTTGGCGGTGCCGCCAATCGACACCGTACTGAAGTTCATCATCATACAGGGTGCATCACTCAGCCGGCCCCGCTCCCAGACGCGAGGCGTCGAAGGATTCCACCAAAGCATATTGTGCGAGCTCTTTGAGTCTTAGCCAGAGCTCTCTTGATACCTCGATACCCGACGTCATTGCGCGCTCTCTCACTGCAAGCAACTCAGACTCATCGTGTTTGGCGAGCAAGTCATACTTGAAGTCAGAGCGCATGGTGGGAAGCAAGTCGACGTGGTTGGCCATAAATAGCGTGACGCCGTCGTTGGGTTCGTTTTCCTCTGGAACTTCTTCAACCGCGTAAACTCGAATCGACGGCACGGTCGAATTAGCTCTAAAGCCCACCACTTGCTCTGTGAGCGGGACTTGAGCATTGCGCCAAAAGGCCGTCACGTTCATGCCCCGGGCCGACAATCGCGCCAGGTAGCCCATGATCAATTGACGTTGTCGACAACGCCTTATTTTGATTACTGAGAGGCCTCGAGATCGCGCTTTGGCGAAGGCCAGCTCCAGTGCCAAATTACAGGCCCGCAAGACACTGAGGTTGTGGCCGTCGACAACGGCTAAATCACTATCTTGATAAAGAATTTCGGGGTGAGTGTCGGGATCTTCCCCGATCAAATGCTCGAGCCCCAAGTTCAGTGCTTCGAGACCATGCAGATCGTAGCTTTCCATCCACGTCACCATATCGGCGGCGTCATCAGCATGGCCCTCGGCAAAGCCAATACCAATAAAGGCTTTGCGAGAGAGACCCTGGAGTTCGTTAAACGAAACTTTCATGATTTTCCACCGCGTCAAAACCCTCGCCAGTTGTTGAATCAGTTGGCGCTAAGGCGTAGCTCCAATCATCGAAAGCAAACAGGTCGGTTGGCTCTCCATTAAGTTCATCAATGAGTGGGGCACCTTGGAAAAAGGTAACGCGTACCCAGCGGTCCCCCCGAGGGTCAAAGCGATTGGCGCCCAAAAATGACAGTTTGGCGCGTAATAAGTGCATGGGCTTCATGTCGCGGTGCCACAAATTACCCTGAATCTCGCCGTAGGCGGTGGTGGCCATGGTTTGAATGCGACGAATACTTTCCATGTGCTTTGGCTGGGCGAGAAGAAAGTCAATCGTGAGGGCCTTAGGGTTGGCCTGTAGAAACTCAGCAAGCGCTGCGTAGCTGCGTTGCACGCGGGGTGCAATGGCCAGTGGTAGCTCTTTGCTTTCCCCGGGATCAACACCACGAACGCCCAGTCTTGGCTCCTCTTTTTCTACTGACTGATACCAAAACCAATGCTTCGCTTCCGGGGCTTCGAAATCCTCGGACAGAGCCCAGTCGAACTGGGTCTCGATAACCTGCTTCAGCTGAACGAGAGGCATATCGGGGATTAGCTCAAGCTTTTCTTCAACGGCCATGGCATCCTCGAGCATGTCGACTGACTCGGGGTAGAGCTCGATCAGAAGTGTATTCAAAAGCTCTTGAGTGTCGATGGTCTGAGCGGCCTCTGACCAGTCAGTAAGTTGCTGCCATAACGTCTCATGAAGGGCGATCTGTTCCAGCCAAGGAATGATATCCGTCAACTCGGCTACAACGGTGGCATTGCGCTCTGCCTGCGTAGTATTTTCGACTGAGGTTTCATCGAGGTAGCGTTGAGCTCTCAGACACAGCGAGAGTAACCGTTCCCGACTTAGTTCCGAGGGTATCTGCGCTTTGGCTGTTGCCAATGCCTGTTCTCGGGCATGAATCCATTGATTGATCAATTGCGGATGGCGAATAAGAAAGGGGGCCATGCCTAACCCAGTAGAATTTCCAATGCCTAGGTAGCGCCGCAATTCATTAGCTAGGGGCACCGCGGTCTCGGGAGCTGCTACTCGTGCTAAGTGCTCTGCTTGATCGATGGAAAATTGTCGCAACACATAGACCGCAGTCATTTGGGCTGAGAAGGGATATCGAAAGTCTGGGTTGCCTTGCAGGCGTCCGTAATCGGCAATTCCGAACTTACCATTACCGTAGACTGCTGTCGTGCGGTAGAGGTAGCCCACTTCGCGAATGGCTTCGACTGGCGGCTGTTCCCCTGAGGCCAGTGACTGCACAAACACTTCAAAATTGCGCAGGCTCTTGTTGGCCCGAGAAATAACCAGCAAACGCGGGTGTTGTCGTCCTGCCTCCTGGAGTGGCACGTTTTCAGCCAGTGCGGTGAACAATGAATCTTCTACATCGCCCTCAACTAGGCCAAAAGTAACGTCCCATGCGTTGGCGATGACGCGATCGGTGCGTTGTTCGTCGGTGATATGTTGCGAGAAAATAACCACATGGTATCGACCATGGGGTGTTTGCACTCGATAGATGACTTCACCGTAGCCACCCTCGTCCAAGGCAAAATATTCTTGAGTGATTTGCCAGCGCTGTCGCGCCATCTGACGTATGAGGCTGCGCGCAAAACTTAGCCGGCTTGGGACGAGGGTGCCTAGCCTTTCGAGGTCCATCACTAAGCCCTGTGGTCGCAGCGCAGGCGCAACACGGGCGGCTTGTAAGACCGCGTCGATCACGCAGCATTCTCTACAGAAAGAGGCTTGATGTCTTGAGGTTTGGCGACGCGGGTCAATAGATCTACCCAATTACCACCCATGATCTTTCCCGTCTCCTCATCACTGAAACCCTTTGCCTGAAGTGCGGCTGCAATGCCCGGAAAGTCGCGACTGTCTCTAAACCAAGTCAATGCATCAGGCCAACCCGCATTGGCCGATGAGCCCTCGCCATAATCCATGGCCTTAGACCAGCGTCCGTTTCGCATCCACTCGAGCACACTTTGTGGTTGGTTTTGGCAAAGGTCGGAGCCCAGACCGATGCGATCGATACCCATGCGGTCTGCGGTCCAGGCGACCATGTCACAAAAATCTTCGAGGGAGCATTGCGGGCCATTTTTCAAATGAAAAGGGTACAGAGAAAACCCCAGCAAGCCTTGATTATCGGCAATGGCATCAATCACGGTGTTGCTTTTATTACGCAGAGCGGGGTGAAAATGACTGGGGTTGGCGTGGGAGATAATCACAGGCTGCTGAGAGTGTTCTATCGCCTCTAGGGTTGAGCGCTCAGCGCTGTGAGACATGTCGATGACCATGCCCACTCGATTCATCTCGCGTACAACTTGTTTGCCGTATCGGGTTAGCCCGCTGTCCTCAGCTTCGTAACAGCCACAGCCGAGTAGGCTTTGATTGTTGTAGGTCAGCTGCATGATCATGAGGCCCATGCGCCGCATAATTTCAACAAGTCGAATTTCGTCTTCAATCGGCGAGCAATTTTGGGCGCCAAAAATGATACCAATCTTCCCTTCTTTTTTTGCTAGGAGGATATCCTCTGGCTCAAAGACGGGTCGGATTAAGTCGGGGAACGCCTCAAAGCGAGCATTCCACTCGCCTAGCTGCGTCAAGGTATCTCGAGTGGTCTCGTGGTAAGCGATGGTAACGTGCACGGCGTTAAGGCCACCGGCATGCATTTGCTCAAAAACTTCGCGTGACCACGCTGAGTACTGTAATCCATCGACCACGGTCCAGGCTGGATTCATGTGTCGCTCCCGCTTATTAAGCTTGAATATAAGTTGTCTTAACCGTCGTGTAGAACTCTCGCGCATATTGCCCTTGCTCTCGAGGGCCGAAACTTGAGTTTTTCCGGCCCCCAAAGGGCACATGATAATCGGTTCCTGCGGTGGGTAAATTGACCATGACACAACCGCTGACGGCGCGTTTCTTGAAGTCCATAGCCAGCGCGAGGGATTGGGTAATGATGCCTGCAGTAAGACCAAACTCGGTATCGTTGAGAATCTCGAGGGCGTGCTCGTAATCGTTTGCTTTAATGACACTTGCTATGGGGGCGAATAATTCTTCGCGGTTAATAGCCATGGCATTGTCGGTGTCTACAAAAAGCGCTGGCGACATGTAATAGCCCGGTTTGTCGAGGCTCAGTCTCTCGCCCCCTTGGGTGAGTCGGGCGCCTTCTGCTATCCCACGCTGGATCCAAGCGAGATTCGCTTCCAACTGCTCTTCTGATGCGATAGGGCCCATGTCCACGCCATCTTCAAGGGCATGTCCGACACGGGTAGCCGAGAGCTTCTCTCCTAGCCTCGCAACGAACTCGTCATAAACGCTGGCGTCAACAATTAACCGCGATGAAGCGGTGCACTTTTGCCCTGTGCCGCTGTAAGCGCCGACGAAAGCCGCATTGACGGCGACGTCTAAATTGGCGTCAGCGGCAACGATCAATGCATTTTTAGAGCCCATTTCCAGTTGGCATTTCACCAAGTTTGCGGCTGTCGCGCTGGCTACTTGGCGTCCAACGGGGAGTGACCCAGTGAAGCTCACCGCGTGAATTTGGTCGCTATTAATCAGTGTGTTGCCGACCTGACTGCCGCTACCCATGACCAGATTAAAAGCGCCTGAGGGAAGGGCGGCCTGCCGGGCAATAATCTCAGTCAGTGCCCAGGCGCTGGCGGGAACGAGATTGGCGGGCTTGAGAATCACCGAGTTACCAAAAGCAAGCGCGGGCGCAATTTTCCACACAGCGGTTGCCATTGGAAAATTCCATGGGCTGATAACCACCACCACACCAACCGGTTCTCGGCGAGTTTCTATTTCAATGCCGGGTCGAACAGATTCAGCGCGATCATCGATTTGACGGTGAACCTCTGCGGCGTAATAGTGAAAAAATTGGCCCGAGCGATAAACTTCACCGACACCTTCGGCTCGGGTTTTACCTTCTTCTCGAGCCAATAACTCCCCCAGCTCTGCACTACGCTCTATTAGTTCGTCACCAATCGCCATAAGTACTTGGTATCGGGTTTCCAGCGGAGACTGTCCCCATTGCGCTACGGCACTGTTGGCGGCGTCAATGGCTTCCTTAACTTGGTCGGTACTGGCTTGCGCGTAGTGCCCAATGACATCGTCGGTGTCGGAAGGGTTTTGGTTGGCAATGGCTTCAGGGGTGTTCACCCAGTTACCGTCAATATAAAGGGCGTGCTGCTCTGACATGATGAACTCCCGAACTGTGGTTAGGAACAATGGCGATTGCCACAGGCTAGCGGCTTGTGTTAAATAAAGAAAATTAATTAAACCAATAAAAATATAAATAATACTTATATTCTGCCGGAGTTGCCCATGAACAAAGGGTTGAAGCTGCAGCAGCTGCGATACGTTCTAGCCGTTTTGGATGAGGGCGGATTCAAAGCTGCGGCTAAGCACCTGCATCGCACGCAACCTGCACTGTCATTGGGGATTCGAGAGCTAGAGGACAGCTTAGGGGCTGCAATACTAGAAAAGCAGGGCACGGGTCGACTCACGCCTTTTGGTGAGGTGTGTATACCTCGATTCCGGGAGCTACTGGGGGTGCACGATCGCATCGTCAAAGATCTCGATGATGTGGTCAATCGACGCAGTGGACGCGTTGAAGTGGTCACGGCCCCATCAATCGCTAGGCGGTATATGCCCTATGTTCTCAATCATTTTTTGCGCAAGTACCCGGGGTTGGAGGTGGGCCTTCACGATGGCCCTGCTGATGTCGTCGCCGACATGGTGCGCACAGGAGAGGTGGAGTTTGGCGTCAGCTCGCTTTGGGCCGATGCTGAAGGCCTTGAATTTGAGCCTATTCTGGAAGATGCCGTTGGTGCTGTTTGTCATCAGACCCACCCTTTGGCAGATGCCAATAGTTTGCGTTGGCATGATCTGATTGGCCAAACGATGATAAGAAACGGTACCTCCCGTTTACTCGAGGCGACACCGGCCAAGGAGTTGCTGACCGAAAGCCGGATTTACATTTCTGAGATGATTTCTATTGTCGCTATGTTAGAGACCGGCACTGCTTATACGACATTACCCAGGTTGGCATTTCAGGATGGTGCCTCAACGCTGCGCTTCATCCCTATAAAAAACCCTACTGTGACTCGCGTGATTGGCATCATCACACGCCGTGGTGTGACCCTGTCACCGGCGGCACAAACAGTGATTGCGGCGCTACGAGAGACAATTACCGCAGATGATGCGGGTTGAGGGCGAGTTCGATACTTAAAGAGCCTGATAATGCTCAGAGTAAATCGCCGTTGTTATGTGATTTGCCTCGCAGTTGACACCAAGCCGAATAAAATCGCATATTAAATGCCATAACATGATCGAAACCATTAGGTAAGAAAGGGCGGCTTGTACGTTGTCTTTCAGGCAGTAATAGATGGGTCGGATGGCTGATTTTTGGTGCTAGCAAGGCACTCAGTTAATGCGGCTATTTGCACCTACAATTTTGCTGCGCGGTGTGGTTTACTCGGAAAAGAACTACCAACTAATAAAAAATTAATACCTAGGAGTTCCTCAATGAAGCAAGTCGTGTCGAAATTAGCCTTGAGCGCAGCCGTTGCTGCCACCTCTATTGGTACCTGGGCTGCCGAGCTTGAAGAAGTATTGGTAACTGCCCAAAAGCGGACTGAAAGCCTGCAGGATGTCCCGATATCGGTGACCGCGATCAGCGGCGAGCAAATTCAGGATGCCTCGATTAGAGGTCTGGGCGACTTGGGTGCTTACGTCCCCAACTTCTCAGTCACCGAAAACGCGGTTAACACCATCATTACTATGCGGGGCATTTCAGTAGGTGCTCAACAGTCTTTTGAGCAGTCGGTCGGCATGTTTGTCGACGGCGTGCACTATGGTAAGAGCCGACAGGCGCGACTTGGCTTATTTGATCTAGAACAGGTTGAGGTCCTAAGAGGGCCCCAGGGAACCTTGTTTGGTAAGAACACACTAGCGGGCGCAATCAACGTACGCACGGCTGCACCCAAGGTGGGCGAAGGCCTGTCCGGCAGAGTGGCTGCGAGTTTTGAGAGTGACAATGGTAAGTACTTTGAGGGTTATGTCAGCGGCAGCCTCTCTGATAACTTCGCCATGCGCTTGGCTATTATGGACCGCGAGATCGATGGCTACCTCGACAACACATCGCCGAATGCGTGGGGTAACGACATGCCCAGCACGGATGAAACGATTGCCCGTATCGGCGCCCAATGGGAACCCTCCGATCAAACGACCCTAGCGCTTCGTTATACCTACAGTGACTTCGTTCGTCAGGGCGGCACGGCCACGGTCACAACGTTCCAACCGTTGCCCAATGCGCCTGCTTCTAACGCGGCAATGTATGCCACCATGGGGCTCGCCTTTCCAACGTTTCAAGCCTCGTCAAATGATACTTATCGCGATGGCTATTCAATCGGTGGTGCGGCGCTGTCGGGCAGTGATGGCGCTGAGCGACTAGAGGGAACTGATACCCAGAACCATGAATTTTCGGTGAACTTTGAGCACGAATTTGACAACGGCATGACCTTCGCGGCGGTGACTGGTGTGTCAAGCTACGAATACGAAGATGGCATTGACGCCGACTTTTTGCCCGTTGAATTTATTGGTCGAAGCGACGACTCCGAATATGAGCAATTCAGCCAGGAAATTCGATTGTCATCCGATCCTTCCAAACGCTTTAGCTGGGTGGCGGGTGCTAACTATATTGATTCAAAGCAGGAAATTGATCGCTTGGTCGATGTCCGCGGCTCCTTAGGCCAGCCCGACGTGATGCGCTTAATCACTTGCCCGGTGCCCCAGCTTCTCGGTGCCTGTGGTATCCCGACTTTCTTGGCGTATAGCGGTGCGCAGTTAGCGGGTATTGAAGCCAGTCTTGGGCTTCCACCTGGTTCGCTTCCGCCGGGTGTTGAGGGCCTTTCCATGTACACTGATGTGGCGCGATTGTCGCGTTGGGTTCAAGACACAGAGTCCTGGGCGGTGTTCCTGCAGGGTACTTTTGATTTAACTGAGACCCTAAGCATTACAGCAGGCTTACGTTACACCGAGGAAACCAAAAAGGTCTCTGCTCGTACCGACATTACAACGGGTTCTACTGGAATAACGAACCCTGTGCCCCCGTCAGTTAATCCGCTCTTACACGGGCTAATGGGTGCATCTTTTGATTCTTATGCGCATGAATTTAATGAGGAGCGAGACACCGATCAGTTGATGCCGGCGGGTTCTATTAATTGGCGTCCCGCTGACGATCACCTGCTTTATGTGAGCTATGCCGAAGGTTTCAAAAGCGGCGGCTTCAACTCGGTTGACGACCAAAACCCCATCTTCTTGCCCGATGGAACCATTCTCCGTGACCAACCGGGCGTGGGTTTCGAATACGACGATGAGACTGCCTGGTCTGTTGAGTTTGGCGGTAAGCATACGTTCCTAGACGGTTCCTTGCGTGTGAACTGGAACTACTTCAACAGTGAGTATGATGATCAGCAAGTATCAACTTTCGTGGGCTTAGGCTTCGTGGTCGCCAACGCGGCGAGTACCGAAATCTCAGGCTTTGAGGTCGATGCTGCTTGGCAGGCTACTGACAAGCTGCGCCTGAACCTAGCCTTCGGTTATATCGACGGTGAATACGGCTCCTTCCCGGGTGCCGGTTGTACCGCTTTGCAGCAAGATGCTTTGCGCGGCTTAGGCATTACCGACTCCAGTGCCCCAGTGACGTCGGTCACGGTTGATGGCAGGACTTGTGAGCAGAAATTCTTGGGTAATGGAGCGCCCTCGGGAGCCTCTCAAGACCTAAGTGGCGCTGACCTTGGCAGTGCAGAGTACTCAGGATCCTTCGGCGCAGAGTTTGTTCAACCTATTGGTGCCATGGCCTGGTTTACGCAGTTGGACGTTAACTTTACTGACGACTATTTCATGACGGGTGATCTTGATCCTATTGACGTTCAGGCGGGATTTGAAACGGTCAACATTCGTACCGGTCTTCGTGGAGATAGCTGGATGTTAATGTTTTACGGACGCAACATTGGCGATGAGAGATTCGCTACTGGTGCCTTTGACATCCCCCTCGCGTCGGGTTCTCACGGCCGTTATCAAGCTCGCGGTGAGGTTTGGGGTGTGCAAGCAGCCTGGGAGTTCTAAGCGATTAGCTGAACTAATGAGGCGGCCAATCGGTCGCCTTTTTTTTGCCTGTGTTCGGCCTTTGGCCGTTACTAGAGCGACATCCGGCAGTACAGTTTTAGGGGAATAAATCGCCTGCCGGCGTGACATTCCCGGTCAGAGCTGTTGAGGGGTGTTAACCAACCAACAGTATCAATAGGCGTTGCTTCTCGCAGCGACCCTTATATAATGGCACACTATATGTCAATAAATGAGGTGCTCCATGGAGTTTTTACGAACGCCAGATAGCCGGTTTGAGAATTTGGAAAACTTCCCCTACGAGCCCAATTACCTGTCAGTGGCCGATGGTGAAGGAGGGCAGCTGAGAATTCACTATGTGGACACCGGCCCATGTGATGGCAGGGTTGTTTTGCTGATGCACGGCCAGCCGGCATGGTGCTACCTCTACAGATCGATGATTCCCTTACTGGTTGCCAAAGGATTTAGGGTTGTTGCCCCGGACCTCGTGGGATTTGGGCGTTCAGATAAACCTACCGAGAGAGCTGATTATACCTACGCTAATCATGTGGCCTGGATGAGTGACTGGCTTACGCAGCTTGGACTAGACGACATAACCGTCTTTTTTCAGGACTGGGGCAGTTTAATCGGTCTAAGGCTTGTGGCCGCATTTTCTGAACGCTTTAGTCACGTTGTGCTAGCCAACGGCGGGCTGCCCGCTGGCATTATTCCAGAGGCATTTGCCAAGCCCTTGCAGGAGGCCTACGAAACGCTGCCAGTGCCTGATGCACACGAGCTTGGTGATAGATTTCGGGACACTACGGGCATTCCCGGATTTCTCTACTGGCGCAAATTCGCGGCAGAGAACCCAGCCATAGCGCAGCCCGGCAAATCATTAATGAACGACTTAATGAGTGCAGGCTTGAGTCAGAGAGAAGTTGATGCCTACGATGCCCCGTTTCCAGATCTTTCTTATGCGGCGGGAGCTCGCCAGTTTCCCTCCTTAGTGCCGTTGTTTCACGATGAACCGGAGGTGCAGGAGAACAAGGCGGCGTGGAAAATACTCGAGCAATTCGACAAGCCTTTTCTGCTGGCTTTTGCCGACAATGACCCGGTCACTCAAGGCGGGGACAAAGCCTTTAAGGAGCGCGTTCCCGGATGCCAGGGGCTAGAGCACCGAACCATTAGTCCTGCGGGCCATTTCTTGCAGCAGGATCAGCCCGAACAATGTGTGCAGGCCATCTTAGATGTCATGGCTCATGGCGGTCGCCAGGATTGAGTTTTTAGAGCACTGATAATTGCCAGGGTGGCGTTTCACCCGCTATGGGCTGCCTGTTGGTCAATTTGGCCTAAGGTGAAACGTCGCTCGGGTAGTCAGCGTTGTGAGCCTGCGAACACGACGTGGCATAAAGAAGGTGTCGCCGGTTTATGACAGCATGCGCTCGTTGTTCACGTCATAAAAAGGCTGTGTACTTACTTCAGCGGGAATGGCCTGACCTTCGATCATGACACTGTAATTCCCGGGTGTAAGTGCGGCTTTGTTGCATGCACCCTTGGGAGGCTCAATAAACCCAAGACCCACTGAACATTGGAAGTGTGCAGAATAGGCGCCTGAGGTCACGTAACCAACGACATCTCCGTCCCGAAGAACTGGCTCGTTATGGTGCATCAGCGACACTGAATCCTGAAGTTTAATGGAGCAGAGATAAGGCCCGTCGCCCTCAGCCTTACGCCTTAGGTAGGCGTCTCTCCCGATAAAGTTCCTATCACTCTTAGTTTTACAGGTAAATTCTAGGCCCACTTGATGAGGAGCTTCGGTATAAGCCATGTCGTGGCCCCAGTGCAGGAACCCTTTTTCCAGCCTAAGTGCATTAAGTGCTTCGGCCCCTAGCAATTGCAAGCCAAAGGCGTTTCCTGCTGTCAGTAGCTCTTCTAAAACATGCTCTGCGACGTCTGGCGTCACAAAAATTTCCCACCCCAATTCGCCCGAATAAGACAAACGCTGTGCAATGACTTCAGCGTGCCCAATATGGCATTTACGCAGGGTGTTGAAGGGAAAAGCCTCGTTGGATACGTCTATCTCTGTAACCGAGGCAAGCAAGGCTCTACTTTGTGGTCCCATCAATCCAATGACGCCATAACTGGTCGTGGCGTCTCGCAACCTGACGTCCTCTTTGGGCCACACAAGTCGGTTGAGATACTCAAAGTCTCTGCGTGTGCGTGCGATAGGGCTCATCATCATGTAGCTGTGCTTGGCATGGCGCGCAACCGTGACGTCGCTTTCGATGCCGCCACGCGCGTTAAGCAATAACGTATAGGCAACCCTGTGCACAGGCATCGTCATTGCATTCGTGCAAATTCGGTCTAAAAAAGCCTCAGCGTCTCGCCCCTCAACCATAATTTTACCCAGCATGGAGTAGTCAACAATGGCCACTCTTTCCCGGGCAGCCTGTTGTTCGGCGATTGCATACTCAAACCAATTTTGGCGACCAAAACTGTATTGGTACTCGGGCTTAATGCCCTCGGGGGCAAACCATCCTGGGCGCTCCCAGCCTTGGGCCTCGGTGAAGCAAGCGCCTCTTTGCTGCAATAAATGATGAAAGGGTGTTCGCCGAATGTTGCGTGCGGTTTGACGCTGATAGTTAGGCCAGTGCATTGCATAGGTCTGCACCAGGGTTTCGGGACATCGGGCCCTGAGGTAAGGATCTCTCGCCTGAAATTTTTCGCAGCGGGCGGGGTCCATGCTGCTGAGGTCAAGTGTGGGATGACCGTTAACAATCCATTCTGCCAGCGCTCTACCAGCACCGGGTCCTGTCTGTATGCCGGTTGAGTTGAGTCCCGCGAGAATAAAGTAGTTGGGCAGGTCGGGCGCGACACCAAGGGTAAAGCGTCCGTCATAGGAATAGCTCTCGGGCCCGTTAAAGAACGTCCTAATACCGGTAGTCTCAAGCAGTGGCACTCGATGCATGGCCTGCTCCAAAATATCCATGACATCCTCTTCAACAAAGGGCAGTGACTCGAAGGAAAAATTTGCAGGAATGCCAGCGGTCGCCCAGGGCTTGGCTCGGTTGTGGGCAAAACCAAACAAAAGCTTACCCGCATCCTCTTTGAAGTAGGTGCCGTCGCAGTAAGATCTCAGCACGGGCAAATCCTGCGGAAGAGATTCGATGGCTTCGGTCACTAAATAGTAGTGCTCACAGGCATGGAGCGGCACACCGACATTATTTTTCTGGCCCAGTTCACGCGCCCACATACCGCCACAGTTGACCACCACTTCCGCTTTTATTGTGCCTTGCTTCGTCGTAACTCCCACGGCTCGATTGTGTTCTACCAGTACGTTCTCGACTTGAATGCCTTCAAGCAATCGCGCGCCATACTGTCGCGCGCCTTTAGCAAGCGCCATGGTTAAATCAATGGGATTGGCAGAGCCGTCCCTAGGCATAAAAATGCCGCCAAGAACACCCTCTGGATTCATAAGTGGCCAGCGCTGCTCAATCTCTTGAGTCGATAAATAGTGCGCTTCTATTCCGAATAGTGAGGCGAAGTCTGCCTTTCGTCGCAGCTCAGCGAGGCGCTCTTGATTGATGGCGATGGATATGGAGCCCGACTCACGGTAGCCCGGATTTTGTCCCGTTTCGGCCTCAATAGTATTGAGAAGTTCTACGGTGTATTTTGCAAACTCGGTGCTTGCATGGCTGCCATGCAGCTGCCCTACGAGGCCAGCCGCGTGCCAGGTCGTTCCGCAGGTCAACTGCCCTTGTTCCAGCAAAACAATATCTTTCCAGCCCAATTTGGCAAGGTGGAAAGCAACGGAACATCCCAGAATGCCTCCCCCCACGATGACGACCCGGGCATGACTTGGTAATGTCAGTTTGTTCGATGGGTGCGTTGGTGATTGTGTGCTCATTGGCTTATCGGTAACTCCGCAGGCGCTCGACGTGAGAGAAGTTCAGGGCCGTCACCGCCGATGACAATGTTTTCTTCATGAACGATCATTTTTCCGGGAGCGTAAATCATTCCCGGTTCCAGTGTCATCACCATGCCCTCTTGCAAAACAGTATTTTCCCAAGCGGTGAAAGAGGGGGGCTCAGTGAGTTGAATGCCTAAACCATGCCCGTAGCGTCCAACCGATTCACCAAGTGCGCCAGCTTTGAGGAGTACCTCATGCATGGCGGCGAACACCTGCGCACATGTGTTCCCCGGGAGTGCCATTTTTAGACCGGCTTCTGTCGCCTGCCAAACGGCTTGATGCGTTCTTTTGGCGCCATCATTGACCTCACCAAACCCGTAATTGCGGTCGAAGTCGCAGTAGTAACCGTCGAAGGTACAGCCTGTATCAAATATCAATACATCGCCATCGCTGAGGAGCCGACCTGAGGGTGGTGAAATAATGTCATCATAACCATGTTGCCCGGCGCCACCGACGAGGTACTGAACCGTATCGACGCCTGCCTCAAGGCAGGCGATGTTGAAGGATCGAAACAAGTCGACGTCGCGCATGCCAATTTCTGCAAAAGAAAATAGCGTCTCAAACACATCAGATACGCAGCCTGCGACGTGTCGAATTTTGGCGATCTCGGCAGCCGATTTAATCATTCGTACTGCTCTAATGCTGTCTGTGGCATCGACCCATCCAATATGAGAGTCGCTACTAGACAGCTGATCGGTCAGCCTTTCAAAATCTTCCAATGGCATGCGTATGTGGGTCTCACGGCCCTTATTGATGCCAATGGTCTTGGCGGTGGTGCTGGCGAGGACTTCAAGTAACGTGTCGGTTAAGAGTCCAACACCGTCGTCCGTCGCATGGGGGGAAGACCAGCTTCTGATGTCTTTCATGAAGCCATTGTTCATTGCATTTGCGCCTATCTCGGGTATGACTGCAATGGGGCGACCCTTAGGGGGAATAACGACATACCAAGGGCGCGTAGGGCTCTGCCAAAATTGGCTTAGAAATCCGGTGAAGTAAAAAATGTCGTGTTCGGTAGTGAGCAGAATTGCGCCGGTTCCCTGCTTATCCATGAGAGCTTGTATCGCGGTTAGGCGCGCTTCAAACTCGCTATTACTAAAACCGCGCTGGGGAATGTTTGACATGCTGCCTCCTTAGCCAAGGCTACAAAGAAAAAGGAATGCCCGAAGTCCGAGCGAGATCCCAGGCCAAAGCCTTGTTGCTAGACAGCGCAGGAATACCCGTGTCGGCAGAAATTTGATCGAGTACCGTGGCGCATTTCATGTTGGTGCAAGCAATAAAAATTGCATCAAGGTCTTGGCTAGCACTGTTTACCAGCGCCAGAGCAGCACGGTAAATGGCATCGGGTGAAATTTGACCCACGGCTTGATCATGCGCCTCATCGAAGCTCAGTGCGTGAGCTACATTAAATCCGCTTGCTTCTATATGGTCGATCATGGTCTGACAGACATCGGTGGAGTAGGGGGCCAAATATCCGATGTTCTTAGCGCCGAGATGCCCAAACGCCGCTAAAGCCGCTTGCATCGGATTACTGACGTAATCACAGTTACGCTCATTTTTTACTACTTGACTGATGACGTCGCTGCCAATTTGCATCGCGCCTGAGGTGCAAGCGTAGCCCACCGCATTAAATGACTGTGTCAGGGGGAATAGAGCAGTCGATTGTTTTAGGTGTTGGGACATGGCGCCAAGGGTTTCAGCAGTCACCTCGTTTTCAAAAGGAATGCGGCTGACCAAAAGGCTGATATCGCTATCTTTAAAATAGGCTCTAAATTCATCCTCAATCGTGACGTCAGATTGCAACACGATCATGCCTAAACGAATACGATGGTCTTCAGCGATAAGCTCGTAATCTATGGTTTTCATAGTTCCCCTTGCAGTATCTTTTGATAAACATCGGGGTCTGTATTGCCCTCAGTTCCAATCACTAGCACTTTCGAGTCGCTGTCGATGCCTATACTTTTAGCAAGGGTTGGGTCCCCCCGTATTGCTAACAAAGCAATCAGGCCCGATGCCGAGCATTCACCGCCAACTATTGGGGGACGGTCTTGTCGAGTGGGGTTGGCCAGCCACCGCAGCATCGGTGCCACCCCTTCGTCGTTAATCGTTAGCACGTCGGAGCTGCCTTTCTGAATCAGTGGCCAAGCAAGTTCGGAAACCTCGCCGCAGGACAGGCCGGCCATAATTGTTTCTTCGACAATATTGACTCGATGGATCTCGTCGCGTTTTAGGCTTTGATACACACAGTCGGATCTATCTGATTCGACAATCACTATTTTTGGTAAAAGCGTTTTCCAAAATTGCCACATTGACGCAATAAGAGCTCCAGCCATACCTCCACAGCCGGCCTGAAGGATGATGTGCGTCGGCCTGTCGCCATCGAGTTGTTGGAGAATTTCGTGAGTCATCACGGAATAACCGGCCATGATAAGTCTGGGGGGATCTCGATAACCCTCCCATGACGTATCGGAGACGATTTGCCAGTGGTTCCGTGCGGCATAGTCGATGCATTCGGCAATGGAGTCGTCGTAGTTGCCAGCAACACGATGAATGACCGCGCCAAACGCTGCCATAGCGTCAGCCCGGGCCTCGCTGACATTGGCATGAATAAAAATGTGGCACTCTACGCCAAGTTGTTGAGCTCCCCAAGCAACAGACCTGCCATGGTTGCCGTCAGTGGCTGTACAAACGACGAGGGGTTGCGTGGTAGCTGATTGCTGCAAGCGGCTGACCGCGTAGGAGCCGCCCAACGCTTTGAAAGAACCCAAACCAAAGCGTGTAGATTCATCTTTGTAATAAACTTTTTGAACCCGGGCTTCAGCGGCTATATCGGTCAAGCTCACTAACGGGGTTGGTTCATAACTTGGCCATTGACTGATACTGGAAAGCGCTTGCGCGCATTCTTCATTACCAAATAAGTCGTCGGCTAATTGGCAAGAGTGATTGTCTTGCTCAGTGTTGTGAAAGTGGTGGGTGAAGGAGTAGGGCATCGGAAGACTCGCTGCTTCAATCTGCAAGTTGTTGTTTGACGAGGTTGATCCAAAAGCTTGCGCCAGTGACTAGTATCGCGTCATTAAAGTCATAGTGTGGGTTGTGCAAGGCACATCCGCCAACACTATCAACGCCGTTTCCAATAAAAATATAAGCCCCATTTTTTTCCAATAGAAAGTGGGCAAAGTCGTCCGATGCGGTCATAGGAACGCAAGGGTATTCAATGAGGTCTGCTGCGTTGGTGGCTCGAGCAGCGGCTAGGGCGTGCTCAGTTTCTGGTAGGTGGTTGTCGGTGGCACGAAATACACGTTGGTAGGAGAATTGCAGCTCGGCGCCATGAGCTTCGCAAATACCCCGAGCCAGCTGCTGTAAACGCGCTTCCATTGTTTGGCTGACTTCCAGCTTAAAACTTCTACAATCGCCCTTGATAGTGAGGTTGCTGGGCACGACATTGACCGTGCCGTCAGCCTCAATTTCCGTAACCGAGATAACGGCTTGCTCTGCCGGATCAATGGATCTGGAGACAATGCTTTGCATCGCCGAGATAATTTCAGCGCCTATGATCACAGGATCAATAAGTTGATGCGGTTGTGATGCATGTCCTCCACGCCCCATGATCGTCAGGCTGAAATTGTCTTCCCCGGCCATGATGGGCCCCGGTTTAATGGCGAGCTGGCCTGCCGGACGTCCGGGTATGTTGTGCATGCCGTAGATTGCATCCATTTCGAAACGGTCAAATAAACCGTCATCGATCATCGTTTGGGCGCCCAATCCGTGCTCCTCGTCGGGTTGGAAAATGAAATATACCGTGCCGTTGAAATCTATTTCTAATAGCGCCTCTGCTGCACCCAGCAGCATCGCACTGTGGCCGTCATGCCCACAGGCGTGCATGCAGCCATCGGTTTGTGATCGATGATCAAAGGTGTTGAGCTCTTGGATTTTGAGTGCATCCATGTCGGCTCGAAGGCCGATGGCCTTGTTGCTTGATCCTTTGCTCAGTGCGGCGACAATGCCTGATTTTCCTATCTCAGTGTGGGTTTCAATACCCATTGCACGGAGCTGCTCTGCAATATATTGAGCTGTCTCGGTCAGCTCAAACCCGAGTTCTGGACACCGGTGAAGTGTCTGGCGCCAGCGGGTCAGTTTGCCGGCGTCAAGCACGGGCTGCGACAGTTTTGACACGTTCTTAAAACCCTCTCTTCTGAGTGGCACCAAGGTACAGGATATCGTCTAAATTGGCATCGGCGAGCGCTCGATCGGAAGCCGCGACTGGATCTAGGTCATGTGCCGGTCGGTGAAGTGCAATGCTATTTTCTCGCACATTGGTTCCGCGCATGTTGAGCCAGAGATTTTTGCCCACAAGCTGTTTGATGTTTGGTGGCATAAAAGACTGCATGGCAAAACCGATACGTCGGCTCTTGCTCGTATTGGGTCGGGAGCCGTGAACCACTTTGCCATGGTGCAACGACATTTGACCGGGCTTTAAAATGAGGTCCACAGCATGGGTCTCATCGACATTTTTAACAACTTGCCCTCGGGTCAGAATGTTGTCTTCGGCATAGGTGTCTTCATGATCAAAAATTTCACTGAGATGTGAGCCTGGAATCATCTGCATACATCCCGTAGCGGGATTGCTTGATGTCAGTGCCAGCCATGGCGTTACGAATGCAGGGCTACTCATTCCCATGTAGGTCGCATCTTGATGCCAGCTAACATAGTGCGGGCTGCTGGGTTCCTTGCAAAAAAGGACCGTTGCCCAAAGCGCAAAATCCGGCCCGATGATGTCCTCTACCGCGTCGAGCACGACAGGGTGATGTGCCAACTCATCAAGGCATTTGTAGGACAAATGAATGTTGTTGCGTTTGTGCGGGTGCGCCATTTCCGGATGGTTGTGTTCAGCCTCTTGAAACCGCTGCAGATAAAGCCCGGCCTCATATTCGCTGATAACATCGATAGGTGAAACAAAGCCCTGCTCGTGGTACTGATGAATCTGCTCATCAGATAAAACTTTACCCATGCTTGAGCAGACCCTTTCTAATGCCGCTGCGATTTACCCTCCGGAGAAGTCCAGCAGCCACGATGCCCACGACTGATAATCCGAGCATGTAAACAAAGGTGATTTGGTAGCCGGGTAGCCCCGGATATTTGTCTAGCCAATAACCAATCATGGGATAGGTGAAACCCTCGGGCAGGTAGCCCAAAAAACAGGCTACCCCAACGGCAGTCCCCATGGTGTGTACGGGAATTTTTGACTCTGCAAAGGTCGCGTAAAAATTGCCTCTCAGTGCAAAAACACAAAACGCGAGTACAACCATGACATTCGATACGGTCGTTAGATACTTCGCCTCAGCGGGAACGGCAAGCAAGAGCACGACGCAGAGTGCGGCTATTACAAATGCGGAGCCTATGACGATCGTGGCGCCGCCAATTTTGTCAGCAATGAAGCCACTCACGGGAGCCCCGATTGCTTGGATGCCATAGGTTCTTAGAATGCCCATCAATACCCCGTAGGATACGACGGCACCCATGACGCCGGTCATGTAGGGCGTGATGTAACTTTGGCTGGCAAACAAGCCGTAACCGCAAAAAATGATGAGCCCAATAATCCAGACCTGAGGCGTTTTAAGGGCAGCTTTAAAATTTCTTAAGATGGGTTCCGACCCGCCGTCCTGAACAGTATCGTCAAACATCATCCAGACGGTGATACCGGCCGCTATGGTTACGACGGCAGTAATATTGATGACCCACATCAAGCCGACCGGACCTTCGCCCATCTCCCTAAAAACGAAGAGCGTGAACATGCTGATGAGAAAGCCAAAGACCCCACGTCCACCCTCTAATAAACCAAATAACCGTCCCTGCTCTTCATCGGGCCCCAAGTTTCGTGTGGCTTTGATAAAGGGCGCCCAAAAAATGATGAGGGTACTGATGCCCCAAAAGCCATAGAGAAATAAACCGCCAACGAAAGATGGGAATGTCGAGAAATAAAAACCGCTCAGCCCTGTCACAATGAGCGAAGTCGCGAGTAGTTTTCTGGGCGAATAACGATCTGCAAGCCAGCCACCAGGGATGTAACCGAAGGTGGCTGCAATACCATTGACAGATTGCATGAGCCCCATTTGAGTGTGAGTGACCCCAAGTGCCTCCTTCATGGTGTCGTAGTAGGAGTATCTTAGAAAAGGGAAGGTGTACACCATTGCACCGGCAAAGCAGAGCAAGGTGAGCAGTAACCATTTCTTTCGAGGTGAGTTAGGCATGCTGACTGAAATCCATGACGGGGCCCTGCTTGGCGGTAAGTGAGGTTTGCAGCTAAGTGCAGCGTTCTGCTAGTTGTAGTAGATTTTCTTGAGGTAGAGTCCCCTTGTGCCGCAATTCAGCCAATGCGCTGCCCAGTCAATGGGTGTTGTCAGATCAGCTGGAGTGCGGGCTGCTTTTGGCGCCAAATACGGTATTTATGTTTTTTGTGCCTCTATCATCTCAGAGGACAGCAGTCATGCAAAGGGTTTGGTGTTGCTGCAAGCACCACGTGACCTTTGAGTGTCTTCATAAACCTCTGGAGAGAGCGAACCACAGCTATCTTGGCCATGCTAGCCGGATGAGCAGCTGGCCAGTGCAGTTTGCGCTGCGGCCTATAACCCTTTTTTTGGGCTGGCGTTGCTTGATCGACCCATCGCCTGTGACTGAGGTGACAACTGTTGTCCATGCCAAATCGTGGAGCTTGGTCTCTTTTGAAGGTGATCGTCGAGCTCTACCCACAACGGTGCCCAGATCAATGGCCTGTCATAAAAGTCTAAGAAATGTTGTCAGCCCTTTTTTTGACTGGGCCTAGGTCGTCAAAACTTATTGGAGATCCGCGGCTGTACCATGGGCTGAAATGTCGGAAGCTGGTCGAGGGGCATTTTGGTGAGCGAGTCCATCTGGGAACAATAGTCGAGTCTGCTTCACCTCCCCGTCGCGCGCAACGCTGCAGTCCATATCGTAATCTGGAACGGCTGATCGGCCAACCATCGCCGCCATGCGGTGAATCATGAAGGTATAGTTATTGTACTGCTGGCATTCAGTGAGGCCTCCGTTCAGAAAGGGTGGTTCGGAATAAAATAGCGAAGCCTCAAAGTGAGCGCTGGTCAGCAAGATGGTGCCGCCCGTATCGGTTTTAACGCTTTTCGAGGCCCAGAGACTGCCTTCCTGTGGAAAATATAAGTCATCGTTATTATTGGTGTCTTGGATATAGTGAGCCCATTCGGTTGACGCCATGTTCCAATCTTTGGCTTGGGTGTAAATATAATTTTCAGTGGCCCCGCCCCAATAAATGGCTCTCAAAGAAAGTTGAGCCTCGCCCCCACTAGCGCTTATTTGGTGAGAGTCGTACGGTTGATTGGGACTGCTATCAGAGCGCCAGGGGCCAGCAATTTCTTCTATAGGTCCCTCCAGGAAGGTAGTCGCCAGCGGGCCATAGCCCAGTAGATTCGCGTGATAAGAAATTCCGTTCGATTCCTGACGAGTGAAGCCCTGAGTGTTGTTATCAAAAGAATACGTGCCATCGATCCCATAGCGACAAAACTTATCTGCACAATTTTCAGTCGGAAGGCCGTCATCTCCTTTCCAGTAGTAACCCGCAGTTGCATAGTAGCCTCCCGCGCAAATACCTAAATAATTACGGCCCTGATCCAAAAACTGTGTGAGCTTTGCTTTACCGCTGGGTCCTAAGTTGCGCTGCATTTCATAGGGGTTACCGCCGGGCATGAGAAATAAGGAGGCGTTTGCAAGGCTTGAGGCGCTGCAGCTGTCAAATTCGGCCAAGGTAAGCGTGACATAATTCAGACTCGGATCACCTGCCCAAGTGGTCCTAGTATCGTTTAGGGGCGCCGTATCTTCTTGATGGCGTCGCCCTGTTTTCCAAAAGTCGATGAGTGCCTCCGCCCACATTTGAGTCGTGCCTGTGGTTCCTTCGCCCACATAGATAATGACATCGGTGCCATCGGCAACTTTGCAATAACTGGCGCTGCCGCTCTTAGGTGAACCATCACCAATGCCACGGACACTGGTCACGATATCGATAAGATCTGACGCTTGAGTTTGAGTATCACTGTTTGCCAGAGGCACAATGCAGTTCAGGACAGCGAACGAAAGAGCAAAGACGGCTCCACCATTTCTTATGGTGAAGGGAAGAGGGTTTACTAGGTTCAATTGGGCCTGAGTCAGCACCGCTTTGGTGACTCGTTTATGAATGGCGCGATTAGGCGTACCGTAAAGAGATCGGTCCAGCATTGCAGTATTTGGTGCCCTTGCGTTAATGCTTAGTTCGTTATCATAGGAGCTCTTTAACGGCATATCTATGCCTCGCTATGCGGCTTTTTCTGTAAGGCAAAAAAAAGCCGCGACTCACGCCGCGGCCCTTTTGTTACGTGCTGACGCTACAAAGCAAGCTTGATACGCCCGTACCAAATTTGCCCACGTGGATCGTGGTGCTTTGGGTCGTAGCTGAAGTTAGCTGCATCGAAGAGCCGAGGTGCGTCCTCGTCAGTAATGTTCTTACCGCCCAAAGTGATCATTGCTTCCGTATTGCCTAGGTTAAAGCTATAGGAATACTGCAGATCAAGAGTCATCCAAGAATCAATGTCCTGTGAGTATCCGCGATCAACCAAAGCATCGGGAATAACACGCGATGTTTCATACTCAGAGGTATAAAAGGCCAGCAGTGCAATCTTGTGATTGCCTACACGCCAGTCGGCGGTAGCGTTGACCTTTGTCTCAGGGATAGACCGTGCAAAGTTGTCGTAGTTAAAGTAACCCGCAACGTCCTGTACCCCACTGTCGCCTGTACATCCTCGATCGTTGGCTGCAGTGCAGGGGATCTCGTAGCTCAGAAAGTGTGTCGCCGACAAGTGCAGTCCGAATTCACCCGCGTTGGAGGGGATCATCCAGTCTGCCGTCACATCAATACCATCGGTCGTCACTTCTTGAGCATTGAGGTAAGCCACATTGACGCCCGATAGGGTGCCAGCTGAATCACGAATAATGTCAGCACCGTTGGGGTTGTCGTTCAGCTTACCTTGGGCGTTTTCGACTGTGATGACGTCTTCGTATTCAAAGCGCCAGTAGTCGAGTCTGAAGGTGAGGTTATCAGTCGGTGTGAATACCGCGCCCATGTTGAAGTTGGTCGAGGTTTCAGGCTCCAGAGCCGTGCTTCCCTGCGAATTCACCCGTACAAACAGCGCGCTGCTTGAGCCACTGGCAGGGTCAACAAGTCCCTGCAGTGAGGTCTCTTGGTTGTATACCTGCACCAATGAGGGCTCACGGAACGCAGAGGAGGCAGAGGCTCGGAGTACCAGCCAGTCAGCAGCTTGCCAACGAAGCGATAGCTTAGGGTCAATGCTGCTATCCGAACTAAGATCCTCGTACCGCACGGCGAGATTAGCTTCCAATGATGAAGTGAGGGGGAAGTTGGCTTCCGCAAATAGAGCGTAGGAATCTCTCGATTCGTCGATGGGTAGGCCACCACCCAAGAAGATCAAGTCAACAGGAATCGTCGCACCTGTTGCAGGATCAATGGACTGTGTATATAGCTCATTACGATTGGCCGAGTAACTCTCCTCACGCCACTGAGCACCTGCGGCAAAGCCGACGGGTCCAGCACTCATCTCGAAGAGATCACCGCTCACAACAAAGTCAGCGACGGTTAGATCGGTTTTTTTGTTGGTAAAGGTTTGGTAGCTCAGCCATTCGATCAATTCTGGTGAGTTTGCACTGGGGTCGAAAGGGCTGAAAGACTCGGTGCCGCTTGGGCCACCCGCACCGCTCAACGCTGCGCTTAATCGCGAGCTGATGGTATCGGGCTGATAGACCTCGCGATCATTTTCAGAGTAGGTGAGTGCTCCCATCCAGCTCCAGCCGCTGTCAAATTCACCGTCGAGCTGCAGCGACGCGCGCAGGGTATCGCTATCTCTCGGCGCCAGCGGGGAGGGGGCCTCTGCACCCAAAGGTCTTCCGTACCAACGAACAGGAACACTAAAGGGGCTGCCTGCTGTGCCAGGTAAAAGCGTGGGAAAGGTGAGGGCCGGGTATGAAGGGGACTGAGGGTTGTCTTTTACCTCGTGATGCGTCCAACCCAATTCGGCTGTTAGCGATAATGCATCAGAAAAGTCATGGGTTAGGTTGCCGTAGAGCTGCTGCTTTTCTTCTTTGTTCACAATGTTAAAACGTGGTCCATAGGCAAACCCACACTTGCCGCCACCGCCGGTGCCGGGGCCAAATGCCCCTTGGGGTACAAAGGGCGTACCCGGAGCGCCGCCATTCGCAACACAAGCTGCGTCAGGAACGGTCTCAAGGAAACCATAGCTACCGGCATAATCACCTGTGCCGACGCCGCCGGGTGCCAATGTCAGAAAACTTCGTCCAAGGGTAGAGACCGCATTTTCTGTTGTGTAGGGGCGCTCTGAGGAGCTCAACGGGTCTTGGCTAATAAATGAGCCAGCCAACGTGACGTGAGTGCGATCATTGCCGAAACCGGCTAGGAGGTTGAGGTCGTACTTGCCTGCACCACCATCACTAATTTCTTCATAACCAGTAGAGAATTCAACGCCTTCAAAGTCTTTGCGAAGAATAAAGTTGACCACTCCCGCGACGGCATCAGAGCCATAGGTGGCGGTGGCCCCTTCTTTCAGAATTTCGACGCGCTCCAGTGCTGCCATAGGAATGGTGCTGGTATCAACAAACACGCTGCCGTCGTTCGCGGTTGCAGCGGTGATTGTTTGGCGTTTGCCGTTTACTAGGACCAGAGTAGATGTGAGGCCTAATCCACGTAGGTTCACGTTGCTGGTGCCCTGGGTCTCACCCGAGGTGAACGAGTCAGGATTGTTTTCCGTGCCTGAACTCACTGACAATTTGCTGGTCAACTCGCCGACATCAACGGCGCCGGAATTGACAATGTAATCGTTGGAAAGGACCTCTACTGGAGACGCCTCGTCTTGGCTGGTGGAGCGTATATAGCTACCTGTCACCATGACTTCTTCAATTATGCCTTCATCTTGCTGCGCCATAGTTGTGTTAGCTACTGCGAGACATAGTGGTGCCAGTGCAAAGCCGACTAGCTGGTGTCGTAGTGATTGCGTGTGGATTCTATAACTCAAAACTCACCCTCCCAGGGATTTTTATAAGATTATTAAGAGTGCTCAAGATTGTCCGAGCACATTGATTGTAAGTATGGTGGAGTTTTTTGTATGCCCAAATACTGCGGGTTGTTTTTGGAATACAGATGTGAGACGCGACCTAACGTCGCACCCCGTCAGCTTTGTGCCTCTCAATACCGCAAACTGGGAGCCCGTGTTTAAAGGCCGCTGTTGGCTACTAATTGTCAGGCTCAAAAAGTGCGAAAAAGCCTAAATGACTCAGGGCTCGAGCTTTAAAAGCTTAAAGCTTTGCTATCCCACTTGTGACCTTTGCCGCTATTGCCTCTGAGTGCTATAGCCTCGGGGTGGCGTGGGCAATGCTTCACCGCTGTGTGGCCAATAATTCCTCTAGGCGAACTAAGCACCCCTCCATACTGGTGCGTATAAAGGTTTCAAGCTCAACAGGGGTGACTTCTGTCTGCCAGAGAAGCCGACACCCAGTACTAGTGGGAATAACCTCAATTCTCGCACGGTGTGACTGCAAAGGCCCCGGCGCCTCAATGCAGGAATATTCTAGGGTGCGACACTCATCGCTATGAAGCAGTATTTGCTCTTTAATGTCTCCTGCTCCCGGCAGTGTTAGTGAGCGAACATCGCCCTCTAGGTCGCAATGCTCTACCCCCGGCACCCAATCGACGCGATCTGGCGTGCCTAGAATTGCCCACAAACTATCGGCGCTTGCAAAAAATTGATGGTCTATTTCTACTGCCATGACATTGCTCTCTGGCTTATCCGTTGCCGGGTATATCTCAACGGCGTCAGGCCAGTCAAATATGCCACCAAGTGCTGGCCCCCAAGATTAGTGCTGGCTGACTGGTTGCCGCGGCGCTGCCCTAAATGCCCGCGGTCAGAGCCCTTTGCGCAACCCACTAGCCCAGCTATTAGCGATCACAGGTACTGGATAGGCCCGGGAGTTAATGCGCCATGGGTAGGTTGGCGCCGGGGAGTTTGCTAAGACTGATAATTCAAACGCCTGTTGTTAGAGCCTGCACACCAGCTGGCAAAGCGAAGCGATCGCTAAAATCTTACGAAAAATTTTCGAAGTTGGCGTCTCGTCTTTTTATGCTGCAGGTTTTTGTGATTACGCTTCAGTGAGCGTCTGATGGAACCGATTCATTCCTTTGATCCAACGGTCGTAATCTGCTGTTTTTCGCTGCATGTACTGAGTGACCTCGGGATGAGGCAGAATTAAGAAAGACTCTTCTTGGAGGCCTGCTGTCACGATGTCGGCCACGACGTTGGCCTCGAGCATGCCATCTCCGGCAGCGGCTTGAAGCCCTTCAGTACCGATTTGATCAGGGTCCGTTGCGGTCATAGCGGTACGAACTGCCTGTGGGCAGAGTAGCGATACTTTAATGCCCTGATGGCCATAAGTAAGAGCTAACCATTCGCCAAACCCCACAGCTGCATGTTTGGTAACACCGTAGGCGGCACCGCCTATTTGGTTAAGAAGTCCAGCGGCAGAGGCTGTATTAAGGAGGTAACCGCCTCCTCGCTTGATCATTCGTGGCACCAGATGGCGAGCGGCATAAACGTGTGCCATCACGTTAACATCCCAACTGATTTGCCACTCTTGATCGGGGGATTGCTCGCTGGGCGCTGCAGCCAACCCTGCGTTGCTGCAAAAAAGATCAATGGGGCCCACCTGAGACTCAACGTCTTCGATGACGCGAATCATGTCCGCTTCGCATGAAACGTCTGCGGTCATTGCCAGACAGGCGTTTGCGTCGGCGGTCTCTGCAGCATTCGCGGCGTTGATATCGACGGCGATGACTTGTTTAGCGCCGTCAGCCACAAATTTTTCAACGAGGGCCCTGCCGATACCACTGCCGGCACCGGTGACTACGATAATTTTTTGATTGATTTCCACAACAACGGGCTCCAATGGTTGGTTCAATGCGCTGAGAATCTTCAGACAACTGTGTAATTAAGTAAAGGGTTGCGGCTGCGAGTGGCCCTCGGTCGGGGACGTTGCACTTTGGCGCAAAGTGCTCCCGTAGATTTCTTTTTCAAATAATGCCATCGTTTTTACAGAGCTTGGTGGTTTCCCAACCACGTTTGTTCCATCACAATCGACAATATAAAGGAATGGACTTGCCATGGCACTCAATATATTGGCATATTCTATGCTAAATAGTGGTGCGGGGCGTTTAAGATGATCGGAGTGTACTAACTAGAATATGTAGTAAACGGCATCGGCAATTCAATAGCAGAGAGGCTCACAATGGTTCGAGGGATTATTTTTTTCATGTTTTTGGGGTTCGCTATGGAGCTTTTGGCCGGCACGATAGAAGGTGTTTGGAAGCGTCAGGGCGAGGCGGTTTGGATTCAATTCGACGCTGATAGTAATACGGGTGTTGTTGTTAGAAATGATAAAAACCCGGATGCAGTGGGTTTTGCAGTGGCACGCAACCTTGAGGTGGAGAGTGCTAAAGAGAATACATGGAGGGGCGAGGTGTATGCGCCGCCACTAGGTGAGTATAAGCCGGCGGAAATAACGCTGCTTGAAGAGGACATCATGCGTTTTAAGGTAAAAATAGGGTTTATCAGTCGTTCTGCAGAGTGGGAACGGGTTATGGTGTTACCCGACAAATGAGTCAGGCGAATATCGATCGGCAGGAGTGAGTAAGTGCAGCCTTGGAGGCAAAGTTATGTTGGAAAGGATCCGAAAAATAAAAGAGGTTGCCCGAGTTTTTGGCGAGATGCGTCACTTATTGCCAGCGCTCAATTTTAAAATGCCTGCGCACACTGAAACTGTTTCGGTGGCCGGAGCGTTTGAAGACACGGTAGCCGATCATCCTGAACGTATAATGCTGATTTTTGAAGGGCAAGAGTGGACCTATAGTGAGTTTAATGACTCGGCCAATCGTTTCGCGCGAGTTCTGCAAGCGCGAGGTGTGAAGCGGGGCGACAGTGTTGCTTTGCTGATGGAGAACCGGGCTGAATTTATTCTAAGTTTGTTAGCGACACTCAAAGTAGGTGCAAGTTGTGCCTTGATCAATAACAGTCTGACCGGCGCAGGTCTGGTGCACTGTGTGCAAGCAGCCGGGGCTAATCACATCATTGTTGGCGATGAACGGACTTCGGTCATTGACGCGAGTCGCGAGGCGCTAGCCCTGAGCGATTTTGGGTCCTATCTGTGGTGCTCTGACTCGGGCACATCGACTTGTCCTGATTGGTGTGTAGATCTCAAGGCTGAAATGGCTGGTCAGAGTGCTGAGAATATTCCCATAACCCGAGAAATTACCGCCGGAGAGGTGGCCTTCTATATTTACACCTCTGGCACCACCGGCCTCCCTAAGGCGGCCATTATGCTGCATCGCAAGGCATTGGCAGCTAGCACCGTGTTAGGACGGTTGGGCTTTCGAGTGAAACCCTCTGATCGTTTATACCTTTGCTTGCCCGTTTACCATATCACCGGTCTAGGCCCTGGTTTGTTGGCGTTTATATTGTCAGGCGGCTCAGTATTTTTACGGCGTCAATTTTCAGCCTCAAAATTTTGGTCCGAAGTTCAGCAGTTTAAAACGAATAGCTTTATCTACGTGGGCGAACTGTGTCGCTATTTAAACCAGCAGCCCGAACATCCCCAAGAGAAGAATAACCCTTTGGAAAAAATGTTGGGGAACGGGTTAAGACCTGATGTATGGGATGCCTTTAAGGCACGTTTCAAGGTTGCGCGAATTTGTGAGATCTATGGCAGCAGCGAGGGCAATGTGTCCTTTGCGAATTTCTTTAATAAAGATAAAACCATTGGCGCAACGTTTGCCAAGGTAGCCTTGGTGGCGTATGACCAAGAAAATGAAGAAATCCTGCGCGATGATGAGGGTCACTGCATTGAAGTGGCGGCTGGTACGCCAGGACTGTTACTGGGCGAAATAACCACTGACTATGCCTTCGACGGGTACACCAACAAGGATGCAACAGGGAAGAAAGTTGTTCAAAACGTTTTCAAAGCAGGTGATCAGTGGTTCGATACCGGAGATCTAATTCGAGAAATCGATGTTGGTTTTGCATTTGGAATTCGTCACTTTCAGTTTGTCGACAGAACGGGGGATACTTTCCGTTGGCGGTCGGAAAATGTGTCGACGAATGAAGTTGCAGAGGTGCTGAATCAACACCCCCAGATTCATCTCTCTAATGTGTACGGCGTCGAGGTGCCGGGTTGCGAGGGTAAAGCGGGAATGGTTGCGCTGGCGGTCGAGTCGCCTGACACTTTCGATGTGGCGGGGTTTAGCCGCTTGGTGGATACAGAGCTGCCTGCGTATGCGCGCCCCGTGTTTATTCGCTTACAGGGCGCCCTCGAAACAACGGGCACTTTTAAACTGGTAAAGACAGAGTTAAGAGAGCAGAGCTTTCATTTAGACCAAGTGGGCCAAGACGCAATTTATGTGCGCCCTCCTAAGGCAGAGAGTTACCAGCGCCTTGATGACAGTTTTTATCAAAGCCTGTGTTCAGGAACGGCAGGGTATTAGGTTTTTTTTTCAGACAGTGACTTAAGGAAAACAGTGATGGCGATAGGATTAATCGCAACAATAAAAGTGCAAGAAGGCAAAAACGAAGCCTTTGAGACGGCGTTTTTAGAGCTTGCACGACGTGTGCGTGAAGACGAGCCCGGTAATATGCTCTATGCGTTACACCGAAGCACAACAGATACCCAGACGTATAAAGTGATGGAGCAGTATGTCGATGCTGCGGCACTCAAGGCCCATGGTGAAACCGCGCATTTTGCGGCGGCGTTTCAACAAGTAGGAGCGCTCCTCGCGGGTGCGCCAGAGGTCGAGCAACTGGACGTAATTGGATAGGAGATTTTTGCTTCAGCGCCTTCAGTCCGTGCTGAGCGGTTCACCCAAAGTCATGTTGATCGTGCTGGCATCAAAATTGGGCGAAACTATAAAAGGTAAAATCATTAGCAGCCGGCGGTGGCTGCCCGTTTGCTGTGATTGGCCAGTCTTTTGGTTCACCGTTTTCCGCTGGAGGATGCCTAATTTCCTAGCGCTACAGAGTGCTCTAAACCTTAGATGGGCGCTTTTCAGCGTGTTTAAAACTGTGCCATGAGCCTCAATAAATGCTCGAATTTTTGTGTTTGTAAAGTCAATAGTGTAAGCATTAAACCGCGCGGCAGGGTTTTGCCGGAATGTGTTTGGACCTTCAGTACAACAATGTGTCGGATTCGTACCAAGAGCGCTAGGTGCACAATATGACGGAAAAATTTGAAGACCAGGGGGGCTTGGCAACATCAGACCCTAATCGCCTAGTCCGCTGGATTTCTTCACGGGTGATGACTCGGTTGTTTACGATAAAGCAGGTCAATAAACGTCGGGCGGCCGCAGAGCGGGCGAGGCGTAAAAAAAAGCGGCCTCACACCATCGAATACTTCCATCAGGTTGACGACGCTTATAGCCATTTGGCAGCCCAGTTGCTTGTCAAAATGGCGGATCGCTACGATGTTGAATTGACTTGTCATCTTGTGAATCAATCGTTCGGTAAGAACGTTGCCGAGCCCGAAATGCTTGCTCGATTGTCCCGATACGATGCGCATCAGATTGCGCCAGATTATGGGCTGGAATTTGCTGAGCACAACGAAGCACTTGATCCTGAGCAGATTAAAAAGGCACAGGGGATTTTGGCGGCTGCCAGTGGCGTAAAGCGCGTGTCAGCGGTTGAGCCGGTGAGTCGCGCGCTTTGGTCTGGTGATGCTTCGGAGTTAGATCGACTAGCCGCTGAGCTGGGGTGCGCCTCAGAGGCGGAAGTTGATGCTGCTTTGGCCTTGGGAAACGCGCGCAGGAACGCGCTTAAACATTACTCGGGTGCTATGTTTTATTACGGCGGTGAGTGGTTTTGGGGGGTCGATCGCCTACATCACTTGGAACAACGACTGGCGGAGCTGGGGCTAGATCGCAATGATAGCGCACCATGGTTAGCGCCACGTCAGGAGCCCAATTGGGGTGGTGTACGCAGTGACGGCTCGCTAACGTTGGAAATATACGCGTCATTACGCAGCCCCTATAGCGCTGTAATTTTTGATCGCGCGGTACAACTCGCGAAAGATTCTGGAGTAACCCTCAACCTGCGCCCGGTATTGCCTATGGTTATGCGTGGCGTCCCGGCTACGCCAATGAAGGGAATGTATATTTTTATGGATGCAGCTCGAGAGGCTCGGGCCTTGGGCGTTGACTATGGCAATTTCAGCGACCCCATTGGTGAGCCTGCACGCAAATGTTATTCACTTTACCCTTGGGCAGTAACCCAAGGAAAAGGTACTGAGCTGATCAGCAGCTTTCTGCGCCATGCGTTTGCTCTGGGGGTCGATACCTTAGCCGACAGGGGATTACAAAAGGTCGTTGAGGCGGCAGGGTTAGATTGGCAGGTTGCGAAAGGTCACCTAGGTGAAGCGGGGTGGGAATCGTTATTAGAGGAAAATCGTGTCGTCATGTACAGTGCCGGATGCTGGGGGGTGCCTAGCTTTCGACTGCTCGATGGCAGCGGCGTGCCCATTGTCTCCCTGTGGGGCCAAGACCGCCTTTGGGTTATTGCCCGAGAGATACGAAAGCAATTGCAGGGCCCAGTCTGACGGACTGGAACCCGTTTGAATATGCGGCCCGAACGCTGGAACAATCGGCTCGGTTGTACAGCGTTTACCAGGGCGCATTACCTATTGGGTCTTGCACGAGTTTTCGGGCTACTGTCATGCGATGCACTTCGTCAGGTCCGTCATAAATGCGGGCGTAACGTGCTTCTCGGTACATAAATTCAAGGGGGGTATCCTCGGTAACGCCAAGGGCCCCATGAATCTGAATAGCGCGGTCAATAACGTTGTGCAGCATGCGAGCACCCCAGAATTTAATCAGTGCAATTTGTACGCGTGCATCATCGCCACCATCCATGACGCGGGCTGCGTCCAAGGTCATAAGGCGTGCTGCCTGAATTTCCGCAGCAGATTCAGCAATGTAGCGCTGTATTTCGCCTTTTTCAGACAGCAAAGATCCGTGGGCGTAGCGTTTGCCCGCATACTCACACATCAACTCGAAGGCCCGCTGGGCCTGCCCTAGCCAGCGCATGCAGTGAAAAATACGACCCGGCCCAAGGCGCTTCTGAGCAATCGTAAATCCTTTCCCACGCTCACCGAGGATGTTAGCGGCGGGAACTCGCACGTCCTTAAGTTCCAGTTCGCAATGTCCACCTACGGTATCGCCCATGGTTTTTACAACACGTTTTATTTCATAACCCGGTGTATTTGTAGGGACGATGATCGCTGAAAACTTTCCGTGTCGTTGTTGCTCCGGCTCGGTCTCACAGAAGACGGTGGTGAAGGCGGCAACATTTGCACCAGAGGTGAACCATTTACGTCCGTTGATGACCCACTCGTCACCCTCGAGTACGCCGCGACTTTGCATCAGTGTTGGATCAGAGCCTGCGACATCGGGCTCGGTTAACCCTACCGAAGGGTAAATGTCACCGGCGACCAAGGGGTCAAGCCACGCCTCTTTCTGAGTCTCGCTTCCAAAACGATGAAGCATGATCGAATCTTGCATGGAGATAGAGCCTACGGCCATTTGGCCAAAGTAAGAGCGGCCAATAATTTCGTTGAGATGAGCAAAGTCCATGAAGGGAAGCCCACCGCCACCGAGCTCACTGGGATGGCCCAATGCCCATAAACCTTGAGCTTTAGCCTGAGCCTTCAGGTCTTCCATCAGATGATGACTATCACCGGTTAGCAGAGCAGCCTCATGAGGAATAACGGCCTCATTGATGAACCGCTTCATACGAACCTTGAGTTCTGTCAGGTTCTCGGCGGCGCGAGCGCCATTGTTAGCGTTTTTTTCAGTCATTGTTCAATACCCTAGCCATCCTGCGGGTGAGTGTAGCGGAGTCTAATAACGCTAGGCAGGTCAGTTTCCAGAACCTTGCGCCCAACGATAAAGGGGCCAGCCGCCGATAAGCGCAATCACGAAGACACCAACTTGCGTTGGAAATGAAAAGGCTGAATAAATGACGGTCCAACCGGTAATGCCGAGAAAAATAATGGCTGGCAGCGGGTAAAACGGCATTCGATAAAGGTTGTCTCCAGCATGCCCAGGGCTTCGGAAACGACTTATAAACAACGCTATGACGGTGACCAGTGTGTTGGTCGCCATTAATAATCCCGCAAAAACGAGTATTTGCTCAAAGGTTGAGGACCACAAAAAAAGCAGTGCAATGGCGCCCATGAAAAAAATGGCGTTTTTAGGCAGTCCGTCTTTGTTGAGGACCCCCAGCCATCTTAAGCGCCGGTAGTCGCCACCAAGACGCATCAGTGCCCTCGGTCCGGCAAGTACCATCGCGCTAACGGTTGAAATAAGAATGCCTGCCAGTATGACTGCGACGACAAGGGCGCCCGTGTCTCCCAGTAAATAGCCTGCGACGACGTAGCCAATTTCCACCTCTCCTCGCATGGCATCAATGGGCGCTGAGATGAGAAATACCGCATTGAGTGCCAGATAAAGCAAAGTCACAAAAGCGCAACCCGCGAGTAGCACCCGGGGTAGGTAGCGTCGCGGATCTTCCATCTCCCCTAAAACATAAGTTGCCGCATTCCAACCGGAGTAAGCGTAGGTGACATAAATGAGGGCAACAGCGACTTCGCTGCTAAATAGCGTGTCGGCACTGGGTTGTGTGTCGGCACGGAGCTGGTCAATAAACGCGGGTGTATTAAACAGCGCGAGACTAATAAAGCCAATGATTAACAACAGTTTTAGTGCTGTCAGGTAGACTTGCCCGGCACTACTCTCGCTGCGAGTTCGAGTGTGAATGATGACTAGCGTAGCGATAAGAAATGTGGCCGACCACCTTGGATCGATAGGCACGAGGCCGGCTTGAAGATAGCTTCCAAAGGTGAGGGCTGCTAGAGCAATCGGCGCAGCAAATCCAACCGTTGCCGAGACGCACCCTGAGATAAAACCTGCATAAGGATGTATCAGCTCCGTTAAAAAATGGTATTCCCCGCCCGAATCTGTATGCCTGACGCCCAGCTCTGCGTAACACAGAGCGCCACAAAGTGCGCAGATACCACCGATAAACCACAGCAGTAAAATAAGTTGAGTGTCAGAAATTGCTAGTAGTTGGAAGCCCAGGCTGGTGAAGATGCCGGTCCCCACCATATTGGCAACGACAACCGCAAAGGCCACCTTGGGTGGATAGAGCTTCATATTGGAATGTATGACCTCACAGGCATTGCGAAATGAAGGCGTTGATTTAGAGCCCAAGCTTTTATCGAATGATCTGTGCTAATCAGCGCAGGTTCATTTCATATCCTTAGCCTGCCAATTCAAGACTCAGGAAGCAACAAAAACAGAAAGGCTTCGCCATGATAGCCAAACTCATTGGCGACTGATTTGATCGAGGTTGCCAGAGTCCACGGCGGATAAGATCAAAATTGCCAGTCTCAGTGAATACCTATCAGGGGGATGAGTGGTGTCTAAATGCCGCTTTGGTGTAACTTACTTTGCTGTGACTATGGAGCAGGGGGTTTAGGGAATGAAAAGTTGGTTGAGAGGGTTATTCTCATCACAGCCCACTTCTAAGGCGTCTCAAGAAATGCCAATCGATACAGCTCCTGATAGCCAAGAGCGGCGTGAAGTTGAGCGACTCCTCCAACGTGCGAGCGTGGGGCATCGAGAGCTCATGGTAAACAGTTCCCAGCTCGGGGCCTCTTGGCTTGGAGTTTTTCGTAAGATAGAAGAATCAGAGGTGCAACTCACCCTCGAATTAAACGATGTGCAGACGCTATTTGATGCCGGCGATTTTTGTACCGTGACCTTTAACTACGATGACCACGCTCACGTATTTCTAACTACGGTCAAAAGATCAGAGCTAGGGCAACAGGGCCAGTTGGACGTAGCCCTATATATGCCTGATGCCATTCACACGGCGGGCAGGCGCAATTTATATCGAGTGCCTATTCTGAGAGACCTCCCCATGGCGGTGCGCATTGAATCTGTCGCCGGCTTCTCTTGCTCTGCGAGTGCGCAGGACATCAATACCAGTGGTGTGCGCTTAAGACTGCAGGCGCAGGACTTTACCCGCTTCATGATTGGAGAAGACGTTCACCTTACCCTGACACTTAATGACATAAGCGTTCACAGGGAGGCTGATGTTCGTCATTTAGATGGGAGGACTTGTGCGCTGGGCCTGCATTTTCTCATTACAGAAGACCCCGATGAAAAGCAAAATACGGGTTTGTTGGTTCGCGAGGCGGAGCGTAGCTATTTGCGCCGGGTAAACCGCCTTGAGTAGTGTTATGCGGCGCCAATAATAGGAAATTACGTTGCTGATGCGTAAATGTTGCCCCCACGAATCTCTCGCGGCGCCTTGTCACGCTCAGCTGATAGTGTGACGTTTAGCGTTGCAGTGACCTGTGGCTTCGTTCGTTAACAGGAGCTTAGAAGTGGGAGCGGACCACTTGGGCGATTTGAGTTAATCCAGCAATCACTGTGTCTTCCGAGGCGGCGTAATTAACCCGAATGCACTCGTCCTGATGTCGCCAGCTAGTTCGCCCTGGTGGATAAAATGGGCGACTGGGCAACACAAATACTCCCAGCGCCATGAGTTCCTGATAGAGCGTTTCTGAGGTTATTGGGAGCCCCTCAAACCAAAGCCACAAAAACAAAGCACCCTCGGGTTTGTGCACTCGAACCGGGAGGTCAGCCATGACCTCGTCAATAACCTGCAGGGCGTGGTCACGTTTGCGCTCGTAATACGGGCGTATCAATTCATCACAAATGCTTTGTAGTTTTCCTTGTTGAAGCAGGGGTGTAAGGAGCGTGGGACCCACGCGGCTGGGCGCCAAAGTGTTTATGGCGTTGGTATTTTGTATGAGTTGAATAATTTCAGGCGCAGCAACCACGATACCGGTGCGTAGGCCCGGCAGGCCAAGCTTCGATAAGCTCAGCAGCAAAATTGTGTTGGCGTCCCAAAAGGGTGTTGCCGATGTAAACACCATGCCAGGGAAGGGCAATCCATATGCCCCGTCAACAATTAATGGTAAGTCAGCTGTTTGACACTCGCTGCGAAGTTGACGCATTTCGCTGTCGGTGATGACATTGCCCGTCGGGTTGGTAGGTCGTGAAACACAGACAGCCCCGTGGTTTTCATTCAGCTGCAAACCTTCGAAATTCACCCGATACTTGAATTGACGATTGGGTAGTAAATCGATTTCAGCGCGCCGGCCTTCAAAAATGGGCTGCTCTGCCAAACCAACATCAAAATAGCCCACGTACTCAGGTGTTAAGGGCAGGAGTATGCGTTTGTGGCTATGATCAGGAAATGGGCCGGAAAAACTGTTAAATAGAAGTCCGAAGCTGCTTTGACTGCCGTTTGTAATGGCAATATTGTTTTGCGTTAGAGGCCAGCCAAATTTCTCCCTCAGTAAATCTGCGAGGGTCTCCCGGAAGGCCACATTTCCCCCCGGGGCATCATATTCGCCGACCATTTTGCCAAAGGCGTGAGTATCGGCGGTCACATCTGCCATAGCCTCGCGCAGCAGAGCTTCTACCTCGGGAATGTGCGCGGGATTACCGCCGCCCAGTTGGCAAATGGGGCCGGTTGCCGAGGTTGCTGCTCCCAGGTCCTCCATTAGTCGCACGGTTCCCGTGCTTTTTTGATAGCGAGTGGCAAAATTTGAAAAATGCATGTGTTACTACCTACGGTCAGCAGGTAAGCTTGCCAGCAATTTTATCAATAGAGAACACTCTATGCCGTTCGTTGCAGCAAATACTCCAGTCATCGTTGGTGCCAGCCAGTTTACTGAGCGCATCGACGATCCCGATTATGCCATGCTGTCGCCAGTTGCAATCACTGCTCGAGCCGCCGAATTGGCCCTCGTCGATGCTGGAATGATTAACTGTAAAGAGCACATTGACACGCTGATGACCACGCGAATCTTCGAAGATTCAGCACCTCACTTAGAAGGACCCTTTGGGCGTTCAACCAACTTCCCGCGTTCTGTTTGCCAGCGATTAGCCATGAATCCAGCGACCGCAATCTGGGCAACAAGTGGTGGTGATACTCCTCAGAAACTCGTCACCGAAGCCTGCGATCGCATTTGGCAAGGGGAGTCCAAAGCGGTGCTGATCAGTGGCGGTGAGGCGCTTTCAACGACACGCTTTCTTCAAAAGCAGGGCAGTGATGTGGACTGGTCGGAAGGTTCCGATGACCCCGTAATTGATCGTAAGCCGACCTTGGATTATGCGACGCATGATGAACTTATGAATGGTTTGATATCACCGCCGTTATTTTATGGAATTATGGAGAACGCCAAACGAATCGCTGCAGGGGTCGACGTAAAGACCTGGGCCGATCAAATGGGGGCCTTGTTTGCACCTTTTGCCGCGGTGGCATCAGAAAACCCCTTGGCAGCTCAGCGTGACAGGGCGTTTACTCCCGCTGACCTCATTACCGTAGAAGCAGGCAACCGTCGGGTTGTTGATGCCTACCCTCAACGTTTAGTGGCACGTGATCAGGTCAATCAAAGTGCGGCTTTGGTGGTAATTTCGACGGAGCTGGCTGACGAGTTAAATATTCCTTCTGAGAATCGCGTCTATCTTCACGGTCAGGCGGCAGCAGGGGAGCCACCGATCACACTGCGCGCAGAACTGGGTCAGGCGCCTTCAGCAGGTCTAGCGCTGGGGCGCGCGCTGGAGCGCGCGAACTGCACCACCGATGACATCAGCTATTTTGACTTTTACAGCTGCTTCCCGATTGCGGTGAGCAATGCGATCGACGCGATCGGGTTATCAGGGGATGATCCCAGAGGCCTTACCGTGACCGGTGGGTTACCCTTTTTTGGGGGGCCGGGTAATAGTTACTCAATGCATGCCCTGGCAGAAATGGTGATGCGTCTCCGGGTTAACCCTGGAAAGTTTGGGTTAGTGGCGGCTAACGGTGGGCTTCTATCCAAATATGCGGTCGGTATTTATGCGACAACGCCGACGGGCTATGAACCCTATGACAGCGCTGATCTTCAAGAGCAAATGTCCAACCAAACAGCCCCAGACTTCGAGGCGAACCCAAGCGGTAAAGGGAGATTGGAGGCCTACACAGTGGCGTATGATCGAGAGGGACAGCCGAAGACCGCAACAATTGTCGGGCGTTTGCTCGAGAGCGATGCGCGATTTATCGCCAAAGTAGGGCGCGAAGCCTCTGAGATACTTGAAGTTTTTAACCGTCACGAAGCTGACAATAGGTCTGTCGTGGTGACGCCGAGTGAACAGGGCAATAGCTTCATCTTTTTGTAGAGCTGCCTGCACTTATCGACACAACTGAAACGGCCCGCAAGCGCGACTGCGAGGCCTTCGAATACAATGAAAAAAGAGGATAGACAAATGAGCGACGTAGTTATTACCGAGGTAAGCGATGGAATTATGACCATTACCCTCAATCGGCCTGAGGCAAAAAATGCGGTTAATTTAGCCATGGCCGAAGGTCTTGCAGCGGCCATTATTGAGCTCGACAGCAACGATGATATTCGAGTGGCAATTCTAACAGGCTCAAACAATACCTTTTGTTCGGGGATGGATCTGAAAGCATTCGTCAGTGGTGAGGTGCCTTATATTAAGGATCGAGGCTTTGGTGGTTTAACCGAAGCGCCCCCTGCAAAACCGCTGATTGCTGCCGTTGAGGGGTATGCCTTGGCGGGTGGTTGTGAGCTGGCCATGGTCTGCGATCTGATCGTCGCAGCGGAAACAGCAAAATTTGGTGTCCCTGAAGTGAAACGAGGATTGGCCGCCGGCGCTGGAGGGTTGCTGCGCTTCCCACGACAGCTGCCCTATCGCGTCGCGATGGAATTGGCATTAACTGGCGATTTTATGGATGCCGCGCGGGCTAAGGATTTGGGTTTCATCAACCAAACGGTGCCTGAAGGCGAGGCGTTTGCTGCGGCACAGGCGCTGGCGGCAAAGATCGCAGGTAACGGACCCCTAGCAGTTAAACTGAGTAAACAGGTCGTCCGAGATTCAGAAGATTGGAGCACTGACGAAATGTTTGGTCGCCAGCAGGACATCCTTCAGCCGGTATTTACCAGTGAAGATGCCATAGAAGGCGCGATGGCCTTTGCTGAGAAGCGAGCCCCCAATTGGAAGGGCCGTTGAGTCGCTAGACTTTAGTGCCTTTGATGCTTGGGGGTTAAGGCCCCCGACAAATCTTTTTAACTAGGAGTGTGATATGTCCCGGTGGGATGTTTTTTGTGATCAGGTTATTTGTATTACGGGCGCGGCCAGTGGCTTTGGCAAACTCATGGCTGAAAATTTACATGCGGCAGGCGCACGTTTAGTGATTAGTGATATTAACCTCGAACCGCTACAGGCAGTTGCGGCTGCTCTCGCCGATGACGCCCGGGTTGTTGCGATGACCTGTGACGTGGCCAACGAGGCAGATGTTGAGGCCATCGTTGCAGCCGCCAAAGAGCGTTTTGGTCGACTCGATATCATGGTGAACAACGCAGGCTTAGGTTCCGAGCCAAAGCTGTTGACTGAAGTGACCGAGGAGGAAATGGACCTCAACTACAACGTCAATACCAAGGGCGTTTTCTTTGGCATCAAGCACGCTGTACGGCAGATGCTGGCACAAGACGCTCCCGGTGGCACCGTGCTCAATGTGGCCTCAATGGCGGGTATTGGCGCGGCACCTTTGCTGGGTGCCTATGCGGCTGCTAAGCATGGTGTGGTTGGACTCACAAAAACCGCCGCCTATGAGTTTGGTCGGCAAGGTGTTCGCGTGAATGCTATTTGCCCGTTTTTTTCCCCGACGCCTTTGGTGACTCAGGAAGGCGGCTTGGCGGATCGAATGGACACGCTCAAGAAAAGTTCACCCATGAACCGTATGGGTGATCCCGAAGAAATGGTGGAAGTGATGCTGATGCTCATGTCCCCCACGAACAGCTTTATGAACGGACAGGCTGTTGCCGTTGATGGTGGCATGTCGGCGATTTAAGGCTGGGGTACTGCCAAGGACGGCTTGCACTCGCCCTTTGTTTTAGCTGCTGCTCTATGCCGGTGCATGCAGTCAGACCGCGGTATGCGCCTGAGCGCTTGCAATAGCAAGCTCTCAGGCGGGGCAAGCTTTGAAGGCCGACTATTTGTCGGCTGGCGCTGGCATGAGCTTTTGCATTAAAAAGACGTAGAGCATGGCGTCGCGGCGGGCATACTCGCTGAGATTGGCTGCCGCTGCGTGTCCGCCGTCAATATTTTCGAAATACAAATAGTCATGTCCCAGCGTTTCAAGCAGGTGGGACATTTTCCGTGCATGCCCGGGATGAACGCGATCATCCTTGGTTGAGGTGTAAAGGAAAATCTCTGGATACTCCTGGGTTGCGCTAACATTGTGGTAGGGCGATATGCCGCGCAAAAAGGCCCCTTCTATTGGGTCGTCAGGATCACCGTACTCCCCCATCCATGAGGCTCCTGCCAGTAGCTTGTGGTAGCGCAGCATATCGAGCAGGGGCACGGCTGAAACCACGGCTTGCCAGAGATCGGGTCGCTGGGTGTACATAACGCCGGTGAGTAGCCCGCCGTTAGAGCCTCCATAAACCGCCAAGTGTTCAGCACTGGTCAGACCTTTAGCTGACAGGTCTTCGGCGACGGCGATAAGGTCATCGAAGATACGCTGCCGCTGCGTCTTGAGCCCTGCCTGATGCCAGGCAGGGCCAAACTCTCCGCCGCCACGGATATTCGCCAAGACATAGGCGCCGCCATTCTCCAGCCAAAGTTTGCCAAGGCTGCCCGAGTATCGGGGGCGCATGGAAACTTGGAAGCCGCCGTACGCATAAAGCAGAGTGGGGGTGGATCCATCTAGAGCTGTGTTTTTATGCCGAACGACGAAGTAGGGGATCACGGTGCCGTCAGGAGATCGTGTTTCAATCTGCTCTACGATGAGGCCTGAGCTATCAAAACGTTCTGGGATAGTCTTAATCGAGCGCAGCGTCATTTTGGCCGTATCCGCCAGCATTAATGTGTCTGGAGTTAGGAAACCCTCGGCATTGATAAAGGCAATATCTTCTTCGCGACTGGCGCTGCTCAAACTTATCGTCAAGTTGTCAGGTGCAGGAATGGCTCTTTTTGACCATTCACCATCGGTAAAATCAAATGCCATCAAACCGCCAATGACGTTATTGTCCACGGTTGCTAAAAGCGCACTTTTGGTGGCTGCGATGCTCCCAACCGATTCGGTTGGAGAAGGCAGATACAGTGTCCTTACGGCGGAAATCTCCCCCGTACCAATAAAGTCAGGCAGGTTAATCGAGACTAAAGCGCCGGCGGGGTGAATTGCTGTCGTATTTTTAGCCTGCCAGTTCTCGGCAAGAGAAAAAACGAGCTCCCCCTGATAGAGCGTTTCAATTGATGTTTTGGCCGGAATTGGCAGAGTTTTAGGTTCGCCGATAGATGGCAAATACCAGTAGGTAGACTCGTAAAATGTTTGTGCCTGGGCAGCCATCATGTGCACCGTGCCACCATGATCCTCTAAGCGGACCGGCCACAAGCCGACATCTGTTGTGTTTCCCTCCAACACGATCTCGGCACTTTCGAGCTTGGAGCCGCGGGACCAGCGATAAATAACGGAGGGATAACCCGAATTTGTGGTGTTGGCAGGTTCTGTTGCTAGAGCTACCAGCACGGTGTTTTCGTCGACCCACGCGATGCTGCCTTTGGCCTCGGGTGTTTCAAAGCCATCGGGTACAAACTGTCGATCAGAAAGCGAGAACTCGCGTCGCACCGCGGCGTCGCTGCCTCCCTTAGATAGTGTGATTAGGCAGCGATCATACTGTGGGGCCAGACAGTCGGCGCCGCGCCAAACCCAATTGATGGCCTCCTTTTCAGCGAGGGCGTCCAGATCAATAATGACCTCCCACTCGGGGTTATCAGTCAGATAGCTCGTCAGCGATGCTCGTCGCCAAAGTCCGTGGGTAAATGTATTGTCTTGCCAAAAATTCCAGACGAATCCGCCGTAATAACTGCCATAGGGAATGCGGTCGTCACTTTCATACAGCGTTTGGGCGGTGGCTAGAAGTGAGTCATAACGCGCGTCGTCCTGCAGTCGGGTCGATGTTCGGGCGTTCTGTTTTCTTACCCAGTTCAGAGCTTGCTCGCCCTCTACATTCTCAAGCCACAGTCGTGAGTCCGCAGGTGAGCGTGTTTGAGTAGCGGCTGTTTCGGTGCCCGCAGGGGGTGTAGTCGCAGATGGGTCAATGGCGTTCTGTGATTTGGCAGTCGCGCTCCAGCACGCTGTCGTTGTAAGTAGCAGTAAAAGGGTCGAAATTGTGGCGGGCAAGCGCATCCAATGCTCCTAGGTGGTGTGGCGTGGACCCTGCTTCTGCGGGGCTCACTCCGCACGCCCCGGCCGGGCTGCATTAACGCCTAAGGCTGGGACTGCGAAGTTGTCTGTTGAACCGTCGCGGTTGCACTACATGGGGCCAGATTGTCAATTAAGCGAGTTGCAGGGGCAAGTCACGTAAACGTTGCCCGGTTGCGCGATACACCGCATTTGCCACCGCAGGGGCAAGCGGCGGTACGCCGGGTTCGCCTATTCCCGTCGGGGGCGTTTCGCTTTCTATAATGACAACGTCAACGGCGGGGGATTCGTTCATGCGTAAGATCGGGTAGTTGTGGAAATTGCTTTGCACAACGGCACCACCTTCCAGATCTATGCTCCCATAAAGCGCAGCGGTTAGCGCGAACATTACGGCGCCTTCCAGTTGTGCTGTGACGATGTCAGGGTTGACTGCTAGCCCACAATCAACAACGCAGGTCACTTTGTGCACGCGAATCTGGCCTTCGGTAACCGACACTTCAGCAATTTGAGCCACATCAGTGCCAAAGGATGAATGCGCAGCAAATCCCAAATGGTGGTTTTCTGGCACTGTCATTGCGGCCATGAGCTGTCCTGCTTCAGCCACGACATTTTGCATTCGGGGTTTGTCGTTCAAGTTTTTTAGACGCAGTGCAACGGGGTCTAACTGCTTCGCTTCCGCGAGCTCATCCATCATCGATTCGACGGCAAAACTGGTATAGGAATGTCCTACTGAACGCCAAAATGTGGTGGGTAAGCCGTGGTCAACCGATGCGTGGGAGACTTGGTAGCTCGGCAGGGAATAGGTTTCATGAAGTCCTTCAACACTGGAGCCGTCGACGGCCCAATTTTTGAAGACATAATCCATGGCGCCCGCAAGGCCATTGAGTAAGCCGGTGGGCAGGTTAGGCAGCACGCCTGGTAGGGCATTTTTAAAGGTTTGTGCAGAGATGTTAGCGCCGGAGCGACGGGCCTGCCACGCTGTAATGTGGCCTTCACTATCCGCAGCTGCCTTTATCTTCATCATCGCCGCGGGTCTGTAGAAACCATGCCGCAGGTCATCTTCTCGAGACCATAGCAGTTGCACGGGCTTATCGACGCTTAACGCAATCTCAGCTACCTCAACAATATGAGACAACGTGGCACGGCGACCAAACCCGCCCCCTAGAAACTGATTGTGTATTTTTATGTTCCCTCTGGGCAGACCTGTCAGGCGCTCCAAAACGCCTTGTGCCGCGCCAACAAATTGCACGCCAGTCCATAGGTCGGCACCGTCCTCAGTGATTCGCAGGGTTGCGTTCAGCGGCTCCATGGGTGCATGGGCGAGAAAGGGCGCGTAGTAGTCGGTTTCCAAAATTGTGCCGGCGTCAGCGTCGGCAAAGGCCTTTTCTGGATCTCCCGCACGGGTCGATTCAGTATCATTGTCGGCCTCTAGTGCCGCGCTAAGGTCTTGTCGAACTTGCTCAGAGGTCACCGTTGAAAGCGGGGTCTCTTCCCAATCGATGGTGAGCTTTTTTGCGGCCTGATTGGCCTGCCAATATCGTTCGGCTACTACCGCAACCCCGCTTGATACCGGCACAACAGCGAGAACACCCGGGGCGACCCTTGCAGTGCTGTCATCAAAGCTCAAAGCTTTGGATCCGGCTACTGGTGGCCGAACGACAACGGCGTAGACCATGCCGGGCACATCCGCATCGATGCCAAAGTTTGCTGTGCCTGTGGCCTTCGCCAGAGCATCGACTCTGGGAGCATCGGCACCAATGTATTTAAAACGTGAGGGCGCTTTTAGTTCGGAGGCGATGGGCATTTCTAAAGATGAAGCGGTTTCAACAAAATCACCGTAGGGATAGCGCCGGTCACCGGCAACAATGAACCCGTCAGCGGTGAGTAGTTGGTCGGCTGGTATGCCTAGGTCTAAGGAGGCCGCGTTAAGCAGCAGTGCACGGGTGTCAGCGCCAACTTGCCTTAAAGGCTCATAAAATACGCGAACGGCGTTAGAGCCTCCGGTTCCCTGAACACGAAACTCGGGGTTGTTGTAGTCTTCGTGAGAGCCCGCAGCTTTGACCAGCATGGTGGCGGGATTTACATCGAGTTCTTCACCGACAATCGTCGCTAGGCCCGTACGGATACCCTGGCCCATTTCATCGCTGGGACAATAAAAGGTGACATGATTATCTGGAGTAATTTGTAGAAAAGCGTTGGGTACAAAGCCAGCGTCAGTAACTTCGATGGGGTGCGGGCCCTTAAACGCGCAGCCGGGTAGGGCGACAGCTACCACGATGCCCCCTCCGACCATGCCAGAGGCCTTCAAAAAGTGTCTTCTGCTAAGGGTTTGATTGCTCATGAGTTCGCCTCCGTAGCAGCGGCGTCGTAACTGATAGCGCTGGCGGCTACTGACATGATGGCAGCCTTTATCCTGGGGTAGCAGCCGCAGCGGCAAATGTTTCCTGACATAGCGTTGTCAACGTCTTCACTGGAAGCACTGGGTTTATCGGCTATCAATGCGGCTGCAGCCATAATTTGACCGCTCTGGCAGTAGCCGCACTGAGGCACATTGTGTTCTATCCAAGCGGTTTGCAGCGGATGTAGATCCTCTGGATTTCCAAGCCCTTCTATCGTGGTCACTGCTTTGTCAGCCGCAGCGGCTACAGGCAGAACGCAGGTTTTAATGGCCGTTCCGTCAAGGTGCATGGTGCAGGCGCCACACAAGCCAGCGCCGCAGCCAAATTTGGAGCCCTTGAGCTTAAAGTCATCACGTATAACCCATAATAATGGTGTACTCGGGTCACCATTAAAGCGGACAGGTTCGCCATTCAGGGAGAAGGTAATCACAAATAGAGTCCTAGTAAGTTGGTGGGATTAAGTGCTAGCAAGGGGTTCTGGGCTAGCAACGACCTATGGGTTCGACGATGGCGTGGGTGGAGCCTGTTTTTTGCAATGCGCAAAATTACAGACTGTCACCTGTCATGTAAAGTTATGCTCGGTCGCCGACAATTTTTGCGACTGAGCGCCCTACTACATCGTTGTAATCAGGTACTGTTGTAATAGTACATGCACCATGTACGCGGTGACGTAGCCGATGGTTTTATTGGAGGTAATTAGCTTGAAGATGGGAATCAAAGGTCGGCGAGCGCTGATCTGTGCGGGGTCAAAGGGCTTAGGAAGAGGTTGTGCTGAAGCATTAGCAGCAGAAGGGGTGCACCTGGTACTCAATGCCCGGGGTCATGAGGCGCTTGAGAGCACGGCAACAGCCATTAGAGAGGCCTATGGTGTTGAAGTCTCCACGGTGGCTGCTGATGTGACAACGCCTAGCGGCCGTGAAGCGATTTTAGCGGGTAGCGGTGATTTAGATATCTTGGTTAACAATGCTGGAGGCCCGCCACCGGGAAACTGGCGCGACTGGGACCGCGACGCCTTTATTGCCGCCTTCGATGCCAATGCTTATGCAGCGATCGCTCTTATGCAAGCTACTGTGCCCGGTATGTGCGACCGTGGCTGGGGTCGGGTGGTCAATATCACGAGTGTTTCTGTTAAGCAGCCCATTGGAGTGCTGGGGTTATCGAATACGGCAAGGGCGGCCCTCACGGGTTTCGTTGCGGGTATTGCGCGTGATGTCGCCAAGCAAGGTGTCGCTATTAACAACTTGTTGCCGGGCCTCCACGCCACAGATCGAACGGTGGGTCTGGACACTTACGAGGCGAGCCTTACGGGGGAAAGTAAAGAGGCCGTTGCTGCGCGTCGTTGCGCGGCTATTCCAGCCGGCAGGTACGGTACCGCTGACGAATTTGGAGCCACATGCGCGTTTATATGCTCTGAGCACGCGGGGTTTATGGTTGGACAAAATATACTCTTGGACGGCGGTGGTTTTAACAGTACGCTTTAAGGTGCCGCGGTGGGCTTGCCGCAGCCAGTGCAGCCGTGTTTGCGAGGATGATCCTGGCAAGTCATGATAGCCGCTGTAGCGATTTCAGCATGAATTAATGGACACCGTTAGGAGAATCAAACATGAAGTTTTTGAACCGTCTTGTCATTGTCGCCATCACCCTCACCGCAACTATCCCTGCGGTTGCTCACATCGAGAAAGCTGAGCCACTGCAGTCCCTGCGTCAATCGTATTTCGCGCTTCTAGGCATGACCTTTGGGCCTATGGCGGACATGGTGAAGGGAAAGATTGAGTGGAATGATGAGACTTTTCAGGCATGGGCTGACGATCTGGCTGGTGTATCTGGATATCAAGTCGAACGAGGTTTTGCCCCCGGTTCTGAAGAGGGGAAGACTCGCGCTAAACCTGAAATTTGGCTCAACGGTGAAGATTTCAACGCAAAGCTGGCTGATTTTCGACGAGAAGCTGCGAAGTTGTCTGAGGTGGCCGCGCAAGGGGATCGCGCTGCAATTCAGGGGCAGTTTGGCGCTACAGGAAAAACCTGCAAAGCCTGCCACGATGAATACAAAGCCAAGGATTATCTTTACTAGAGGGGGCAACCTTCCTCCAGCTGGTTAGAGGGCACTTAGACAATAGGCTTCATTGAGGGCGCGGGTGATGTCCCAAGAGAGAACCGTTCTATCGATCGATGGTGGGGGTATTCGCGGGATCATACCCGCGATGGTGCTGCATCACCTCGAGACGGCGACGGGTCATCGGGCAGCTGATCTTTTTGACCTTATGGTGGGTACTTCAACGGGGGGTATTTTAGCCTTGGGATTGGCGCAACCGGATCCCCAAAAACCTGCAAAGAGTCGATATGGCGCTCGTGACCTGGCTGACCTTTACGCCAATCGTGGGGCACAAATTTTCGGCAACAATCTGTGGCGTCAGTTTCGGTCGGCGCTGGGTATTTTTGATGAAAGCTATTCAGCTAGCCCCCTTGAGACGGCTCTTGCAGATTACTTCGATGACAACGTTTTAGGAGATTGTCGCTGTCCCACCATTGTCACGGCCTATGACTTGGAGGCTAGGTCGACGGCTTTTTTTAAAAGCTTTAAACCTGAGCACGCACAGATGCTTTGTAAGTCAGCGGCAAGAGCAACGTCGGCTGCCCCAACTTTTTTTGAGCCGGCGCAGTTCGAAGTAGCCGGTAAATCGACGGCACTCATTGACGGCGCAGTGTTCTTAAATTCTCCTGTTGTGTCGGCTTACGCTGAAGCGTTGAGGTTGTTTCCGGGTGACAGGATTACCGTTATCTCATTGGGTACAGGTGAGCTTGCGCAGCCCATTTCGGGAAAGCAAGCTGCAGGCTGGGGCAAGATTGGTTGGATGTTGCCGGTGCTTGATTGCGTGTTTGATGGCATGGCCAAAGCCGCTGATTATCAGATGGCACTTTTCTTGGGTGAGCGCTATCAACGGTTCCAGCTCACTCTTGATAAGGCGAGTGATGAATTGGATAACGCCACACCCCAAAATATCGCTGCGCTGTTTGAGGAGACTGTTCAGTTGATTGATCGAGAGGCTGTGAGGTTAGGTCGTCTCATTCACTACTTGCAGGCAAAGCAGCCGCCATCGGCTATGGACCCAGCTCAGGATTCATAGTGCTGGTTGCAGTCTTGCGCCGCAGTTGAGTGATTTCAGCCATGATGGCTACCGCAATTTCCCACGGCGTTTTACTGCCAATATCGAGACCAACAGGGGCGTGCAGTCGTTGCAATTGGGCCTGAGTGACCCCCAGTGCGGTTAGGCGCTCTAAGCGAGCACGGGTGGTTCTGATAGAACCCAACGCACCGACGTACCAAGCGGGAGTTTCTAAAGCTTCAAGAAGCGCCATATCGTCAATGCGGGGATCATGGGTAAGCGTGACAATGACGTTTTTGGGGTCGCAGCTGCGCGCGGCGATGATGTCGTCTGGTAGGCCATGTAGCAGTTCTACGTCAGGTCCTTGCCACTGAGTAATAACGTCCTCGCGGGTGTCGGTAACAATCACTTCGTAGTCCATAGCAAGTGCCAAGTGAGCCAACACCTGAGCGAGTTGCCCGGCGCCTACGAGCAGCATCTGCATTTTAGGACCCAGCCCTTGCCTTAATGCATTTTGTGTCAGGCTCAGAGGGGCATAATCATCGGTGACCTCTACAGATGTAATGCCAGTTGACAGCTCTGTTGTTCTGACTACGGAGTTTCTTGCCCGCAGTGCAGTGACAACATCGGTCACCCAGTTTGCACTAGCAGGGGAGAGCTGCTGCACCAAAATATGTAAACGCCCCCCGCAGGGCAGCCCTAATCGCTCATTTTCCTCCGCAGAAACGCCGTATTCGATAAGTTGTGGGGTTGAGGCATCAATTGCATCTGTACGCAGTTTGTCGAGCAGGTCTTCTTCAACGCAGCCCCCCGACAGCGTGCCAATACTGTGTTCGCCGCAGCTCCCGAGCATCGAGCCCACCGGGCGAGGTGATGACCCTACAGCCTTTACAATAGTGCACAAATATGGAGCGCTGCCGCTATTAAGCCACTCGACGAGTTTTTCAAAAACTTCCTGATCTTGGCTTTGCATAGCGAGTCGATGACTTCCTTGTATTAGCCGGAGATAGTTGTCGGCGTGGGTTTAATTTATGTGCTCGACCGATTAGCGGTCGGTCCAAGCGATGATGTGGTCCTCGAGCTGCTCGGGGTCGATAGTAGTCTCACAAATGACCCGGTGCTTTACGGTGCAGGTTGCTCGGTGCACTTGCATGGGATCTGCGCTTTTTAAGTGATGCCATTCGGGAAGGTCTTCACCCGCAGCAAGCAGCCGATAGGCGCAGGTCGCGGGCAACCAATGATAGGACTCAGGGCTTGTTTGGCGTAAATCCAGGCAGTCCGGAACTCGTTTTAATCGATTTTTATAGTCACTGCACCTGCCCGAGGAGTGATCAAGTAACTGGCAGGCAACGCTGGTGTAATAGATTTCTCCGGTGTCTTCATCCTCAAGTTTGTTGAGGCAGCATTTGCCACAGCCATCGCATAGAGACTCCCACTGTTGAGTTGAGAGTTCGTTCATCGGCGTTGTTTGCCAAAAGTTGGGCGCTGTCATGCTTTTGACAGGTGTGCAAGGGAGGCGGCATTTTTCTCCCAATTTTGTCCGTCAAAGGGTGTGTCCGTAATCGACAAAACAGAGGCTGGATTGAGGCATCGTGCATGAACGCTTACGCCGTCAGGATTTGACCTCGGTATATAAAATGATTTCACGCCGCAGGCTTTGCAAAAATAATGCTTTGCTAGACCCGAACCAAACCGGTACTCGCTTAAGGTGTCTGGGTCCGATAACAGTTGAAAGCGTTGCTTGGGCACAATCAGATGTTGGTAGTGATTAATATTGCATATGGAGCAGTTGCAGGTGTGTGTCTGCAAGTGAGCGGGGGCCTGTATTTGCCACTGCACTTTGCCACAGTGGCATCCTCCCTCGTGGGTGACGAGCACTGAGCCATTGCCGTTTTCAGCCATTGGTATTTACTCTCGTTAGTTTGCGCTCTCTAAATTGGCAAAGGTGCTAAATGCCAGCGCCTCAGCCAAAATCATACAAATGACCGTGGCAATAAAGGGAAGCGCGCCGTGCATAGCGCCGTAAAAATGTATTGCATCGCCTAAGACCAAGCCAATTGCCCATAACATAGCGAATTTTGAGCTAAATAAAATCAGCCACGCAACGAATATCCTGCCCGTTTTGGCTTGCCAGGAATTCTTGTTTTCGAAGGGCCGAGAGGCGGCGTGCTCGATCATTAAGGTAGCCTGCAAGAGCAGCTGTAACATAATCGCTGCGACCAACCCCGCTGTGAAGCTGCTAATTTGCACTCGGTCCCAAAACTGGGAGAGCAGACCTAAGACGATCAAATCAGCAGTAATGGCAACGTAGTAGCGTACGTAAAGCCGTTGCCGTGCGTTGGGTAATGCGGCAGAGGTGGCTGCCGCGTGGTGGTGTGCTTTCATGAGAGGGCCCGGGGCGACGAAGTGCGTGGAGGGAGTCTACCTGTCTACGGTAAAGTTGTCGCCGGAACCCTTTTTTAGGTAAGTCACACAGGAATATTCTTATGAGCCACGTCGGTAGGTTTTGCTCGAAAGTAGTTATTGTCACCTTGCTGTTGACGTTTAATAGCGCCCTCGTGGCGCAACCGGATCGCTTCTCTGAGGTGGTAATCGAGGCGACCAAGCTCACAGACTCTATTTACATGCTCACGGGGGCTGGCGGCAATCTTGCCGTAAGCGTGGGTGCTGATGGACTCCTGTTGGTCGATGATCAGTATGCGGCCATGGCCGAGCGGATTGCGGATGCACTTGCGAATCTTCCTGGCACTTCTGCGACGCAGCAGTCTCTAAAATACGTCATCAATACGCATCACCATGGAGATCACACGGGAGGGAATGATTTTTTTGCTAATGCCGGTGCCACGATTATTGCTAATGAGGCTGCGCGGGTGCGACTGCTAGCGCGAGCTCCATCAGCAGAGGCCCCTCTGCCGGTGATTACCTACCACGAGGGTGTGCACATCTACTTTAACAGCGACCGCCTCAAACTTGTTGCTCTTGAGGGGCATACAGATGGTGATACGGCTGTTTATTTTGAAGGTGCGAATGTTCTGCACGCCGGGGATTTATTTTTCAATGAGCGCTTTCCATTTATCGACACTGACAGCGGCGGTGGCGTGGGTGCCTATTTATCGAGTCAGGAGACACTGTTAGCCATGATTAATGACGATACCGTCGTTGTGCCTGGCCACGGCCCAATCGCCAGTAGGGGAGACCTGTTGGCAATGCACGACATGATTCGTTCTACCCGTGCAGCGGTGGTCGAAGGTATGAGCGCCGGGATGTCACTAGCCCAGATTCAGGAAAGGGGCTTGGATCAGGCTTACCAATCTTTTGCATGGGCTTTTATTGGCGAGGCAAAATGGATAGAAACGCTCTACTGGGACACGATGAAAAATAGGGTTTCGCCGTAAATTTACCGACTGAGTTTACGCAGCCGTTCGATAAGGCTTGAGGTATCCCAGCGACCGCCGCCCAAATTTTGAACATCGCTGTAAAATTGATCGACCAAGGCTGTTAAGGGGAGTGATGCTCCCGCTTTATCTGCGGCGTCAAGCACTAGCCCCAGGTCTTTGCGCATCCAGTCAACGGCAAAGCCAAAGCCAAACTCGCCTTGGATCATTGTTTGAGAACGGTTGTCCATTTGCCAGCTCTGGGCTGCTCCTTGACGGATGGCCTCGACAACATTTGTTGTGTCTAGTCCGGCTCGATCGGAAAAATGTAACGCCTCAGACAAACCTTGGAGAACGCCTGCAATACAAATTTGATTAGCCATTTTAGTGAGCTGACCAGAGCCACATGGACCCATCAGGCGGACACTCTTTCCGTAAACAGCCATCACGGCTTTGGCACTATCAAAACTCGTGCTGTCCCCCCCAACCATAATGGTTAGTTGGCCCAATTCAGCGCCGGCCTGTCCCCCTGAAACAGGTGCGTCTAAGAAGCCAATGTCTTTTTCCATACAGGCACTTTGGAGTTCTTGGGCAAGATCAGCCGAGGCTGTCGTATGGTCAATAAGTAATGAGCCGGGTTTGAGGGTTTCTAATACACCTTGATTGCCAAGGGTAACCTCTCTGACATCGTCATCATTGCCTACGCAAACAAAAACGACATCAGCATCGCGGGCGGACGCCGCTGGTGTCAAAGCAGTTTTCCCTCCGTAGGTTTCCTGCCACCTGGAAGCTTTGTCGGGAGAGCGATTAAACACCGTTGTGGCGTAGCCTGCGGTTTGCAAATGACCCGCCATAGGAAACCCCATTGCACCTAATCCAATAAAGCCCACGGTGAGGTTTTGTTTTCTGGCTTCATCTTGGGGCGTATCTGTACTCATAGTGATTCGGTCCTGTGTCGAGCGACTGTCGAGATTACTCAATAACCCTACCTTGAGTCTCACGAGCAGTTAACGCAAGCTGCCGTTACGTTGCTGACGCTACTCAGCGCGACCACTCAAAAGGTAAATGTATGACGACTTTTCAGCAACGGGTAACCGCAGTAGGCGCATTGCTTGCCCGTGTCATGGCGGTCACCACACTGTGCGTTAGCGCGGCATCTCTAAATGCACAGCCTTTGGGTGCCGGTGCTCGACCGGTGGGCGCAGACTGGTCAAGAAGCCCGGTTTATGGCGCTCGTGGAATGGCAGCGACCGCACAACCCCTGGCTTCGCAGATTGCGATTGATGTTTTGAAGCAGGGAGGAAGTGCTGTGGATGCTGCCATAGCAGCAAATGCGGCTCTTGGGCTTATGGAACCCACGGGTAATGGTATCGGTGGGGATCTGTTCGCCATCGTTTGGGATCCGGAAACCCAGCAGCTTTACGGTTATAACGGATCAGGTCGTAGCCCTGCAGGGCGCGATTTTTCGGCAATGCTGCGCTCCATCGAGAAAATGAAGTCTCAGGGCCAACTGCCTGAAGACTATCAAGGCATACCTTCCCATGGCTCACTCGCCGTCACCGTCCCCGGCACGGTTGATGGGTGGTTTGCGCTTCACGAACGTTGGGGAAATTTGCCTATGGGCGAAGTGCTAGCTCCCGCTGCCGAATATGCCGAGGTGGGGTTTCCCATGTCTCCGGTTATTGCCGCTGCGTTTGCAGCGAATAAACGGCGTTTTGAACAGCGTGCGCCCATGATCGAAGAACTCGACAACGCAAACGCGCTGTATTTTCCCGCTGGCACCGCTCCGACAGTCGGTTCAGTGTTTCGCAACCCCGATCTTGCAAAAACTCTGAGAATTCTGGGCGCTGAGGGTCGGGATAGCTTTTACAAAGGAGTGTTAGCTGAGCGTATGGTTGGCTACTTTGAAGCGATTGAAGCTGACCTCACCGCAGCTGATCTTGCCAAGCATTCAGGAGAGTGGGTGGAGCCTCGGGGCGTTGACTACCACGGCGTCACTTTGTGGGAGCTTCCCCCTAATGGTCAGGGCTTCGCAGCGTTGATGATGCTCAACATTATCAAGCAGGCCGACACGGCGACTATGGAGCGCGGCTCGCCAGAGCTGTTTCACCTCATGGTGGAAGCAAAACGTTTGGCTTTTGAAGCGATGGCTCAAACCTTTGCCGATCCAAATTTTGCTGATATTCCTGTGGAAGAGCTGCTGTCTGCCGAGTTTGCAAAAGCGCAATTTGCCCGTATTAACTCCGACAGCGTTTTAACCGCCGAAGCCCTCGCAGTACCCTTGGAGGGCGAGGGAGATACTACCTACTTAACAGTGGCTGATGAATCCGGAATGATGGTTTCGCTGATTCAGTCTAACTACCGCGGTATGGGGTCGGGCCTAGTGCCCAAAGGCCTAGGTTTTATGTTGCAGGATCGTGGTGAATTGTTCTCTCTGGATCCGCAGCATCCTAACGTTTATGCCCCCGGAAAGCGGCCATTTCACACGATTATTCCGGGGTTTGTTACACGTCAGGGCAAGCCTTGGATGAGTTTCGGTCTTATGGGTGGGGGTATGCAGCCTCAGGGTCATGTGCAGGTTCTGATAAACATTGTTGACTTTGACATGAACCTTCAGGAAGCAGGAGACGCTGCCCGATTCCTGCATGATGGTGGCAGCAGCCCCGACGGTGGAAGCCCCGGAGACTATGGCACTCTTTACGTGGAGCCGGGTGTTCCTGCCACAACGGTCGCTGCACTTCGTGCGCTGGGACATGAAGTTGTCGTCGACGAATCGGGAGGCCCTTTCGGAGGATATCAGGCGATACAACGACATGACGAAACCGGCGTTTACTCTGGTGCAACGGAAATGCGTAAAGATGGCACGGTCGCAGCGTGGTGATCATGGGCAAAATCGCTAATCTGCCGGCAGGCTTTTCTGTCTTCCCTCATCGGTGTGTGCCGCAAACGGTCGTTGGCTTTGATTCCCTGCTGCCAATTTTCAGGAGCAACTCGTGACGGGTAAAGCAGTGGTGGTAGGGGTCGGTGGTATTGGTGCAGCCGTCGCGAATGCGCTGCTCGATCAGGGTTATGGTGAGGTTCATGCTGTTAGTAGAAGTTCATCCTCAGACCTATCTGCGGGGGTGCACCACTGGTACAGCGACTACAGCGCGGCCTCCATTGAATCTGTCGCGAGCTCGATTACTGAGCAGCCGGGAACTCTTGAGCGTTTGATAATTACCAACGGTATTCTGCAAGGGGATGACTATCGCCCCGAGCGTGCACTCAGGCAGCTTGATGGTCCAACGATGGCCAAGATTTTTGAGGTCAATACTATGCTGCCGATGTTGTGGCTTGCTGCCTTTCACGATGCGCTGCGCCGAGCTGATCAGCCAAGGGTGGCAATACTGTCAGCGCGAGTAGGAAGCATTGAAGATAATCGTTTGGGGGGCTGGTACAGCTACCGAGCGAGTAAGGCAGCGTTGAATATGATGTTGCAATGCGCAAGCGTTGAGTTCGGACGCCTTAATAAGTCGGCACAGATTGTCGCCTTTCATCCCGGTACGGTGGATACGGCGCTTTCGCAACCCTTCCAACGTGGCGTGCCCGAAAACAAATTGTTTAAGCCAGCGTTTGTTGCAGAGCGTCTAGTGACGCTCCTCGATGAAGTTCCCACTACTGAGCGGTTGCTATACCTAGACTGGGATGGGAAACCCATCCCGTTTTAGCATCAACGCAGAAATTCACTGCGGGCCGCAGGGTTTTCCTTGAACATGCCCCCTAGGGATGTGGTGCGAGTTTTGGAGTTGGTATCCATGACGCCTCGAGATTTTACGCAGTAATGAACCGCCTCCATCGACACGGCAACATTATCGGTTTCCAGCAACGTCTGTAGTGCCACTAAAATTTGCTGGGTGAGTCGCTCTTGTACTTGCGGTCGTTGGGCAAAGAAGCGAACGATGCGGTTGATCTTGCTCAGTCCGATAATCTTATTGCGTGGTAGATACGCGACCCGTGCCTGACCATCAATGGTGACAAAGTGGTGCTCGCAGGTGGAGGTGAGATCTATGTCGTCAATCATCACCATTTCGTCGACCTGCATTTTATTGTCGATGACGGAAATCTTGGGGAAATTGCCATAATCCAAGCCCGAGAAAATTTCATCGAGATACATTCGAGAAATACGATCGGGAGTATCACAGAGGCTGTCGTCGGTAAGATCAAGCCCCAGTGCTTGGGTAATGTCAGTGAAAGCTTGTTTAACTATTGTCAGCTTTTGATCACGGTTCAGTCCGTTGTCAATCAGCGGCGTTTCAAGCCCCCTAGCGACCAGTGCCTCCCTCACTAGGGTAGCCTCTCTAGAGATAGCCGAGCGAAGGTTAACGGTGTTGTCAGCCAGTTCGAGGGTTTGGGCCTTTGAGTGGGTAGATGTCAGCATGGTTCGCTCCATTTGGGTTGTGTAAAGAATACGATTGGAGCTAGTGGCCGGATTGCATAGATGTTGGAGTTTTTGACCTCGTTCGCTGTTCGGGTGTGGGGCAGCTAATTTTGCCGTGCCGGCGAGCTGATCGATGCGGCTTTAGGTTATGCCGTTTTCCCCACGATCGGCAAGGGAGGTATCGGCATTGGTGGTGCCCATGTTTCAGGCCGTGTTCACAAGGGCAAGAGTAAGCTCATGGGTGAACCAAAAATGACCCAAATTACTTACAGGTTGCAGCTGGGTGGGCAGGCTTATAGTCAGCTTATCTTGTTCGAAGATGAAAGATCTTTCGATAAGTTTACTGACGGTAATTTCGAGTTTGGCGCTCAGGCTACTGCGGTGGCGTTAACGGTGGCGGCTGGAGCAGATGCGAGTACAACGGGCGTCGGCACCAATGCTTCCGGTGGTGAAAATAATGCAAACGTAGGCAGCTCAGGATTTCGCAAAGGTATGGCGATTTTCACCATTGCAAAAGGTGGACAAATGTACAGGGCGACGCTGGGAGGGCAAAAGGTCTCCTACAAGCCCAAAAGTAGTGGCGGTTGCCTCAGAAGACCCCAACAGCGGGCTTTTTTTGCGGAAATTTCGAGTTTGGCTGGGAATTTTACCGAATTGATCAAAAAAGATGGGCCAGCCGAGTTAGAACACTAGGGCACTGGTAGACTTACGCCGCGTAATTTTTTGGCCACACGCGCCCTTTTGGATGCGAAAGCTTATTTTTTAGACAGGGAGTCTGCATGCTTAGCCGAGTTAAGAGAGCCTTGATACCACTGCTGGTGTTGCTGCTGGGAATCGGGGTTGTTGTGGTCCTCAATGCGACTAAACCGAAGCCTGATATTGCTATCGAGGCGCCCAGACCCATCAGAGTTCATACTCAGATCGCGGCAGTAGCTACCAATCAACTGACTGTGGAGACAAATGGTGACGTCAGGGCGACGCTGCGGTCTGACATGGTGGCTCAGGTGGCAGGGCGCATTATCGAAGTCTCTGACGAATTTGTTGAGGGTGGTCGGTTCTTGGCCGGCGAAACCCTGCTCAAAATAGAAGATACCGATTACCAAGCAGCGCTCAATGAAGCCGAGGCCCGTGTGGCTGCGGCAAAGGTTGACCTAGAGACTGCTTACGCCGATGCCGATGTGGCGAGAAAACAGTTGGTGGGTGTAAACCAACCTTCGCCATTGGCATTAAAAAAACCTCAGGTTACCCGCGCTAAATTGGCTTTGGAGGCAGCTCAATCGGGATTGTCGTTGGCCAAAACTAATCTTGATCGAACTAATATCGCATTGCCCTACACAGGACGATTGCGAGAAACTTCTGCAGATCTGGGCGAATACGTGGGCCCGGGAAAGGTACTTGCCTCGGCCTTTGGCACCGATCGCGTGGAAATTCGATTGCCCCTTACTGACAATCAGCTGGGAGCCTTGGGCGTGCCCATTGGCTACCGCGCCCCTGACGGCGGAGGATTGGCGGTAGATCTCACCGCCAAGGTGGCCGGAGCGCATCAGTTATGGACCGGACGGGTTGAGCGATTAGACGCCGCCATAGACCCAGAAACCCGCGTCGTTTATGCCACTGCTGTCGTTGATAAACCCTATGAATTGCCAGAGGCATCCTCTCAGATGCCCTTGGCGGTGGGCTTATTTGTCGAAGCAGCTATTGCGGGCCGGATTTTAACTGACACCATTGCTATTTCGTCGGACGGCCTTCGTGCCGGTGATCGAGTCTTCATTCTCGATGCTAACGGACAACTGGAAATAAGAAGCGTCGAGGTGATTCACAGCAACACACGTGAGACATTTTTAGCGAGTGGCATCGCCGCGGGCGAGGCGGTCATTATCTCAGCGATTCGAAATCCCATTCCGGGAATGGCGCTGGAATCCATTAATGCTGAATCCGAGGCGATCATTGTTGCCTCGGATTCAAACTTGGCTGACTGAGGAGCGTTGAGGTGACGGCACTGGTTGGTTGGTGGGTTCGAAATCCGGTAGCAGCGAATTTGCTGATGCTGGGTATTATTATTTCGGGTTGGTTGGGTCTGCAAAATATCGAGAAAGAGGCCTTTCCTACCGTGAGCCCTTATCAGGTTCAAGTGGAGGTTATTTGGCCAGGTGCGTCCCCGCGAGAGGTGGAGCAACAGGTCATTCAGCGCATCGAGGATGCTGTTGAAAACGTTAACAACGTTTATCGGGTTTATTCCGAGGCCAGAGAGGGCTTTGGCAATGTAAGCGTTGAGACTTATGCCAACGTTGACATCAACGCGTTCGTCAATGATGTCAAAAACGCTGTTGACGCCGTGACCTCGCTGCCCAGAGACATTGAAAACCCGAGAGTACGACGGCTTGAGTGGCGGCAAGAGATGCTGCGAGTTGCTGTTATTGGCGATATTGACGAGCGAGCGCTCACGCGACTAGCCGAGGATCTTCGTCAGGATCTGGCCTCACGAGCCTATATCTCCAAGGTTGAACTCTTTGGCGTTAGGCAAGAAGAGGTCACCATTGAACTCTCAGAAACGGCTTTGCGGCGTTATGGCGTGACCTTCGCCGAGGTTGCGGGAGTTATCCGAGGAAGCTCAATCAATTCCTCCTCAGGTCAGGTCAAAGCAGCGACGGGTGATGTGCAGTTACGGGTGCTCAACCTCGCCGATACGCAGCGCGATTTTGAAAATATTATTGTTAAACAAACACGCGAGGGCGGCACTATTCGCGTGGGCGATGTCGCGAGGGTAGTTGACGGGTACGAAGAAAGCGAAATCATAGCCACCCTCAACGGTAAGCCTGCAGTATTGCTGCAGGTGCAAGCCACTGACGATATGCAGGTGGTGAAGTCCAGTGAAGCGGCGAAGCGCTGGATCACGGATACGCAACCTACGCTCCCTCCCGGCATCGAATTAATGATGTGGTTTGATACCGCCGATATTTATACCTCGCGTATGGATCTCATCACCGAATCATCAGTACTGGGTCTGCTTCTGGTATTTATCGTTTTAGTGCTGACGACTCGACCCGCCGTCGCGCTGTGGGTGACTGCAGGTATTGGTGTTGCCTTCATGGGGGCTTTTGCATTTTTGCCGGCCAGTGATGTTTCGCTAAATGTTATTTCGACCTTCGCGTTTTTGTTGGTACTGGGGATCGTGGTAGATGATGCGATCGTGGTGGGTGAAAGCATTCACCACCACAACCATAGTATGGGTCTCAGTGGCGAGGAGTCAGCAGTTGCTGGGGCGGTGAGTGTCGCGCGCCCTGTGATCTTCGCCGTATTAACGACTATTGTAGCTTTTGCCCCTGGCTTTTTGTTTCGGGTATTGATGCACAAGTGACGCGGCAGCTGTCCATTGTCATCACGCTGGCCCTGATCATGTCGCTGATTGAAGCTTTTTTTATTCTCCCAGTGCACTTGCGGCACATTGAGCCGCGCAAAAATTTGAAAGGCATTAAGCTTTGGCAACAAAATATTGCCCACTCCATTGTTGATTTTGCGCACAATTATTACGGCCCTTTTCTCGAGCGCTGCATCCGTAACCGTTACACCACAACCATGGTGTTCCTGGTGGGATTCATGATTTCTATCGGCCTTTTCGCGACTGGCTGGGTTAAGTTTTTCTTCATGCCCCAGGTAGAAAATGAGCAAATTTACATCAGCGTTGATCTGCCAATTGGCACCCCTTACGACCGTGCGCTACAAATATTGGATCAGTTGCAAGTTGCTGAGAAAGCGCTGATCGCCGAGGTAGAGGATTCAGCGCAAGACTCAGGAGAGGGAACTGGCAAGCTAATAGAAGGTTGGTACACCCGCGCTAGGCCCGAAAATGTGATTGCCATCGTTAGGTTGGCTCCCCCTGAAGTGAGAGATCTCAGTGCTCGAGCTGCTGCTGAGCGGTTAAGAGAATTGGCAGGGGACTTTCCAGATGCTGAAAAAGTAGAAGTGCGCTACACCCTCAATGAGGGTTCGCCCACGGTGACCTTCTTATTACAGCATCAAGATTTTGCCTCGCTCAAATCAGCGAGTGAAGATCTACAGCTGCATTTGCAAGGTTATGACGCCGCTTACTACGTGCGCGACGATCAGCAGGGCGAGTTGAGTGAGCTGAGATTTTCATTAAAGCCCGGCGCTGAAAAGCTCAGTGTCGATCTTGCAGAGGTGTCGCGACAGGTGCGGCAGGCTTACTACGGAGAAGAAGTACAGCGACTGCCGAGAGAGTTTGGAGACGTAAAAGTCATGGTGCGCTATCCCCGCGATGCCCGCAGTGAATTATCGTCCCTTGATGACTTCATGATTAGAATGCCCGATGGCCGCAGTATTCCCCTTATGTCCGTTGTAGATGTGTCTTTTGGTACGGGAGTTCAACGTATTAATCGGCGCAACGGCGAGCGCTTTGTTCGGGTCGTAGCCAATGTAGAGCGCGACGCTATGGAAGAGATATCCAGTACGGTGAGCGATGACTACATGCCGTTACTGGAGAGTAAATATCCGGGTTTAAAGGTCTTAAAGGGAGGCACTCAAGAGTCTGAGGCAGAGTTTTATAGTGAGATAGCGGCGTTGTATACCGTGGCGCTCTTTGCCATATATGCGCTCATTGCAGTGGCATTCAGGTCCTATGCGTTACCGTTGCTTATTATGACGGCGATCCCCTTTGGCTTCATGGGTGCTATTTTTGGCCACTTACTTTTTGATATGCCCTTAGCCCTATTTTCTTACTTTGGTATCGGGGCAGCAGCGGGTGTTGTGGTCAACGACAATCTGGTTTTGGTGGATTATATTCGCCGACGAGAAGACGACGGTCTTAGCTCGGCGGAGGCCGTGATAGATGCCGCGATTAATCGTTTTAGGCCTATTTTTCTGACAACCGTTACGACCTGTGTCGGATTGCTACCGATCATGGCAGAGCGATCTACCACTGCGGAGTTCCTCAAACCTGCAGTGCTGTCGCTGTCGTTCGGCGTTTTATTTGCATTGTTTGTGAGTCTGCTAATGGTCCCAGCCCTTTATATGATCGGCTGGGACTATCAACAGCTTGTCAGGCGCCTAAAAGGTCAGGAGCCTGCTAGTGAGGGCTCCGCAGTTAGCGAATCCCGTGCATGAGGCGCTTCAGAAGCGGTGTGGCAATAAGTAGTACCACACCGGCAATGACTCCCGCCCACAGCAGTTGGTCGAATAATGTGACGAACCCGTCGGATCCGGACACCATCGTGCCTAGCAGCGCTGCCACGTAGCCCGAGTAGGCCGAGGCAAGAAACCATGCGCCCATCATTACGCCAACGACTCCGGGCACCGAAAGTTTGGTGACGGCCGACAGACCGACAGGGCTGAGACAAAGCTCGCCGGTAGTGTGCAGCAAGTAGGCAAGAATTAACCACCAGGCAGAGACAACGCCGGCTTCGTTAGGAAATTGTGCGCCGTAGGCCAGGGCGCCAAAGCCCAGTCCTGCCTGAATGATGCCCAGTCCAAACTTTACCGGAGTGCCGGGTTCCATATTTCTCCGGCCCAGCCACGTCCATAGAAATGCAAACAGTGGTGCCAGAGTGAATATGAAAAAGGAATTCGCCGCGCCAAACTGCGATGCGGTCAGCGTTACCCCAAATAGCGACTTGTCGGTATCTCTATCTGCAAACAGCGTCATGGAGCCAGCTGCTTGCTCAAAGAGCGCCCAGAAAAAGACGGTTGAGATAATAAGAGCGACCAAAGCCAGCATGCGATCCCGTTGTATACGGTCACAGCGGGCGAAGATATACCAGCCCAAACCGCCCAATGTCGCCAGTGACACCACGTTGAGAAGTGTTCCCACAACGGCGGTAACCTGAACGATCTGCCAGATCACAAAGACCCCTGCAATGCCACTGAGATAAATCAGGTGGTCCACTCGTAGAGGGCCTCTTTTCTCACGCAGTGCAGACGTTGAGGGCGCTTCACCGTGTCCCTCTAGCAGGGGCTGTCCCCAAAGAAAAAGCACGAGCCCCAGTGCCATACCTATACCTGCGGCACCGAAACCGTAGGCCCAGCCATAAACCTCTCCAAGCCAGCCACAAAGCAGGGTGGCGGTAAATGCGCCAATATTGATGCCCATGTAAAAAATAGTGAAGCCCGCATCCCGTCTGGGATCGTCTTCGCCGTAAAGTTTACCCACGACTGTTGAGATATTCGGTTTCAGGAATCCCACGCCCATGATGATTAAGGCCAGTGAGAGATAAAAAATTTGCAGCGCGCCATCGTCTCGCACCACATCACCATCGAGCATTCGTGCTTGCTCACCTTCGAATGCCATGCCTAGGTGGCCTGCGACCAGCAGCAGTCCGCCGTACACTACGGCCCGGCGCATGCCTAAGTACCTATCGGCGATGAGGCCGCCCAACAGGGGCATAGCGTATACCAACGCGGTATAGCTGCCTAAAACAGCCAATCCAGCCGCATCGTCAAACAAGTGGTACTTGGTGAGATAAAGCAGCAGCAAGTACTTCATGCCGTAAAAAGAAAAGCGCTCCCAAAGCTCAGTACCAAAACAAATGTACAAGCCAGCTGGGTGGCCCATAAACTCTCGGCCGCGTTGTAACGGGCTGTTCGCTGTTGTAGTCATAGGGTCTTGGATTCCTTCCTGATATCGAAAAAGGGTTATGCAGCTTCCGAAATGGCGGGTGCAATGTCGTCTAGCGCTTGATCCATAACATCAAAATCTCTGATGCGTTTGACGGAAGCAAATAAAGCGCCAGCTTGGGGGAAATAATGCTTAAGGTAAACCAGCCATTGCTTTAGTGGATTACAGGCATATCGGGGTTCATAGGCATTGGCGTTGCTGCGCAGGTACGTTTGCAAAAGCGGAAAAACCTCGGCCCATGTCATGGCTGGGGTGTTTAACCCCTGCCAGGTGTTGCGAACAGCGCGGGCGAGATCGGGCCGGCAAAGGGCGCCACGCGCCAACATGAAGTTGTGGCAGTGGCTGACCTCGCCACAGCGTATGACGTCCCCCGGGGACCAAAGCTCTCCATTTGCAATAATCGGTATCGGGGATTCTTGAGCAATAGCAGCCAATCGTGACCAGTGTGCGGGCGGGCGATAGCCTTGGCGGCGGGTCCTTGCGTGAATAGTCAGCTCAGAGACCCCGCCGTCCATGGCCGCTTTTACAATGGCCTCAAATTGCCCGTCATCGTCGAAACCCAGCCTGATTTTGGCTGTGACAGGCACCTCTGGCGTTACGGCGTCGCGAACTTCCGAGCAGACGGCACGCAAAACATCAGGTGTTTTTAGAAGAACGGCGCCGCCGTTGGATTTGTTCACGGTCTTGGCAGGGCAGCCAAAATTGAGGTCGATCCCCGGTGCGCCGAGTTTTTCAGCCACCTGTGCGTTGCGAGCCATGAGGTCGGGGTTGTTGCCCAATAATTGCAAAAAAACTGGGGTGCCCGCAGGGGTCCTGCCACCCAGCGCAAGTTCAGGGCACAGCCTATAAAAGACTCGGGGTGGCAGCACGGTTTGAGAAATTCGAACAAACTCCGTAACACAACGGTCGTAACCGCCAATGTTTGTGAGCAGTTCTCGCATAACGCTATCGATCACGCCCTCCATAGGTGCGAGGACCAAACGGTGGTCTGCTGTGGGGGTTTTGATCGTATCGGAGGTCATCATCGCGCGACAAGCATACATGACCCGGTAATAGAGTCCTATGTTGGCATGGCGTGTAGGGCCACCCTTTTGTAGACTAGGGCCATAAACAGGCAGCCGAGACGGTAAGTGTCCATGAATCCCAATTACCTCGATTTTGAACAACCCATCGCCGAGCTTGAGGGCAAGATTGAGGAACTCAGCAATGTGGGTTCCGATGCGGACATAAATCTTGCCGAGGAAATCGATCGGCTACGTGAGAAGAGCACGGGTCTCACTGAAAAAATTTATGCCGATCTCAGCCCTTGGGATATTGTCCGGGTCGCTCGACATCCCTTGCGTCCTTATACATTGGATTATATCGACCATGTTTTTACCGAATTCGATGAATTACACGGAGATCGGCATTTTGGCGATGACAAAGCGATTGTAGGGGGTGTGGCCCGTCTCGATGATCGTCCTGTCATGGTGATTGGACAGGAAAAAGGTCGAACGGTTAAAGATAAGGTCTACCGAAACTTCGGGATGCCTAAACCTGAGGGATATCGGAAGGCGTTGCGCTTAATGGAGATGGCGGAGCGCTTCAAAATGCCGGTGGTCACTCTCATCGATACGCCCGGAGCCTACCCCGGCATTGACTCAGAAGAACGCGGCATTTCTGAAGCGATTGCGCAAAATCTAGCAGTTATGTCGCGTTTGCGAACGCCGATTGTATGCACCGTTATTGGTGAAGGATCCTCGGGCGGCGCATTGGGCATTGGTGTTGGCGATCATCTTGCGATGTTGCAGTACGCCACATACTTCGTGATTTCCCCAGAAGGGTGCGCCAATATTATTTGGAAGAGCAGTGAGTTTGCACCACAGGCGGCTTCCGCAATGGGCGTAACTTCAAGCACTTTGGAAGATTTAGACATTGTTGATGCAACGATCCGTGAGCCTTTGGGGGGCGCTCATCGAGACCCTCTGGAAATGGCACGTCGTGTGAAAGCACATTTGGTAGAGCAGGTAGATAGGCTTTGCTCAGTGGAGACAGACGTTATGCTGGAGGCGCGGTACCAGCGGCTTATGTCGTACGGTAACTGACTCTGCCCGATACCTCTTTACTCGATGAGTTAACCCCCGAGTTTAAGCAGGACCACAACGCAAGCGCGTGGGTGGTGGGCTTGAGTGGCGGCTGTGACAGTATGGTGCTGCTCCACTTAGCGGCAATGTGGCGCGATGGCGGGGGACCGGCAGTGCGTGCGGTACACGTCCATCATGGCCTGTCTCAAGAGGCTGATGCTTGGACGGAACTCTGCGAGAAGGTTTGTCAGCAATACTCGGTCGACTTGTCGGTTTATCGGGTTTGCCCAGCTACAGATCAGGGTAAAGGCCTCGAGGCTGCAGCCAGAACCGCGCGTTACGGTGTTTACCGGCAACATTTACAAGCTCAAGAAGTTCTGCTGCTCGCGCATCATGCCGACGATCAGGTTGAGACGGTTATGCAGCGCTTATTGCGCGGCACAGGGCCCAGAGGGCTCGCTGGGATGCCTCGGCGCCGGGCGTTGGGGCAGGGCTATTTATCTCGACCCTTACTCGGTGTGCCGCGCTCAGCTATCAGGAGTTGGGCTGAACACCACGCCCTCGCTTATGTGACGGATGCCAGCAACCTTGATGATCGCTTTGACAGGGGGTTTTTGCGGACTCAGATCCTTCCAAAACTAGGCCAGCGGTGGCCTGGCTATCGTGAGTCTATTCGACGGGCGACGACGTTACAGGCAGATTTTCTGAGGCAATACTACGAGCAGCCACTGGTGTTGACTGAGAATGCGATGGGTGAGGACGCACTGGCCTACAACGCTAACGACGATTCGGAGGAAAGTCGGCGATTATTGGCGTCTTCCTTGCACCGTTGGCTCTCTGAGCAGGCAGTAGATGTACCGGGGGCTGTGCGACTCACCGAGTTTGTTCGCCAGTGTTTTGAGGCTCGAGCCGATCGCTGCCCTGAAATCGATGTGGGTGGCGGTGTGTTACGAGCTTGGCGTGGGTTGATAAGTTTTTCGTTCCTTCGCTCTGAACCACGCCCCCACCTAGCCGCAAACTTAATGGCCGGAGAGTGCAGTGAAGTGGGTTGCGGCGAGGTGACTTGGGTTCTTACATCGGGGAGTCAGGGGTTTTGCCCCGGAGAGGCGGTCTCTGTGAGGTATCGGGCTGAAGGGGAGCGTTTTAGGCGCACAGGTGCGCATACGCGGGACTTTGGGACCCTGTGTCAGGCCCATGACGTGCCGCCCTGGTGGCGATCGAGACTGCCTGTTTTCTGCCGTGGAGAGACCCCCTTATACATTCCCTTGATCGGGGCATTGTGGGAGCTAGAACATGACGAGAAGGATGGTTCCCAGCGCCTCGTGCCCCTGTGGCAGTCGATTAAACCTTCACCTTGGAATTGAGTGCGTCGCGGCGAGATGGTAGACTAACTTCCCATCTGAGTTAAGGTGACGACGGCCTCTATGGCGCTGTCACTAACGGCTTCAACCTCATGGGGTTCGCCCCTGCAACGGTGGTCGGCATGACGCGTTATGTGTTCGTTACAGGTGGGGTAGTTTCTTCCCTAGGCAAAGGTATTGCTGCGGCTTCTCTCGCCGCCGTTTTGGAAGCGCGGGGATTGAAGGTCACCCTTCTCAAATTAGACCCCTACATAAATCTTGACCCCGGTACGATGAGCCCTTTCCAGCACGGCGAGGTGTTCGTGACCGATGATGGTGCCGAGACCGATTTGGATCTGGGACACTACGAGCGCTTTACCCGAACGACCATGACGAAGCGTAATAACTTCACCACCGGGCGAGTTTACGACGCTGTGCTGCGTAAAGAGCGCCGCGGTGACTATTTGGGTGGCACGGTGCAGGTGATTCCTCACGTCACCGATGAAATCAAACGCCGGGTCATTGAGGGTGCTGATGGCGCTGATGTGGCGGTGGTAGAAGTTGGCGGTACTGCGGGCGATATTGAGAGTCAGCCATTTCTTGAGGCTGTTCGGCAGCTCAAGTTGGAGTTGGGTGCAACCCGGGCGCTGCTTATGCACCTTACCCTGATTCCTTACATTGCCACCGCAGGAGAGATAAAAACAAAGCCCACTCAGCACTCTGTCAAAGAGCTGCGCTCAATTGGTCTTCAACCCGACGTCCTGCTGTGCCGCTGCGCTGTCGATGTCGATGAGGGTGCGCGGCGTAAAATTTCACTCTTTACCAACGTAGAGTTTCGAGCGGTTATTCCTCTGCTCGATGCCGATTCTATTTATAAAATTCCGGGAAATTTGAGCGTTAATGGCCTAGACGACTATGTGCTTGAACAGTTCCAGCTCGAATGCCCGGCCGCTGATTTGTCAGAGTGGGACGAAGTTGTTGCCCGAGAGTTTAGTGAAACTCGAGGCACTGTGACGGTAGGGATGGTGGGCAAGTACGTCGATTTGGCCGATGCCTACAAGTCGCTGAATGAAGCGCTTCATCATGCGGGGCTGCAGACTTTGACCAAAGTCGATATTCAGTATATCGACGCTGAGGATATAGAGTCTCAGGGGGTCGCACTGCTGGCAAACCTCGATGCAATTCTGGTGCCAGGGGGTTTTGGTGACAGAGGTATCAATGGAAAAATTGAAGCCGTGCGTTACGCTCGAGAAAATAACATTCCGTTTTTAGGCATTTGCCTCGGGATGCACATGGCTATGATCGAGTATGGTCGTCATGTATGCGGACTCACTGGGGCCCACTCGTCAGAAATGGAGCCCAATACCCCTCATCCGGTGGTCGCTTTGATCACTGAATGGCAGGATGCGGATGGCACATTCGAACGGCGTGATGAGCAGTCCGATTTGGGAGGAACCATGCGATTGGGAGCCCAAACGTGTCACCTTGTAGAGGGCAGTTTGGCTCACCAAGTTTATGGTGCACCGGAAATCCGCGAACGGCATCGGCACCGTTATGAGATCAACAACAATTACGTAGCCCAAATTGAGGCCGCAGGGCTTCGCGTCGGGGGCTGGTCAAAGGACCGCGAGTTGGTCGAAATGGTCGAGCTGCCTTCACACCCCTGGTTTTTGGCCTGCCAGTTTCACCCTGAGTTCACTTCAAGGCCCCGGGGCGGACACCCACTGTTCACCAGTTATATTGAAGCAGCGCTGCAGCATACCGAAGAGCTGGCAGCGTCAAAGGCTAAAGGCTGACTCGTGTCTGACACTCCAGTTACCATTTCTGCCGGCGATATTCAGTTTGGCAACCATTTGCCTTTCGTACTCATTGGGGGAATTAACGTTCTCGAGAGCGAGCAGTTTGCAGTCGATGTCGCAGGACATTACCGCGAGGTTTGCGAACGCTTATCCATTCCGCTGGTGTTCAAAGCGTCCTACGACAAAGCCAATCGCTCTTCGGTGAAATCTTATAGAGGACCCGGGCTGGAGTTGGGGCTTAAGCAACTGGGTGCGGTAAAACGCGCGCTGGGTGTTGCCACACTGACCGATGTTCATGCGCCTGACGAAGCCGCTGCCGCTGCTGAGGTTTGTGACATTATCCAGCTCCCTGCTTTTCTTGCGCGCCAGACCGATTTAATACAGGCAATGGCGACAACGGGAGCCGTTGTAAATATCAAAAAACCCCAGTTTTTAAGTCCAGAGCAAATGGCCCACATCGTGGATAAGTTTCGTGAGTGTGGCAATGACCAGCTATTACTTTGTGAGCGGGGCAGTAATTTTGGCTATGACAACCTCGTTGTCGACATGCTCGGCTTTGGCGTGATGCAGCGCGTCTCGGGCGGCTTGCCGCTAATCTTTGACGTGACGCACGCCCTGCAACGTCGAGACCCCGGGCAAAGCGCTTCAGGTGGTCGCAGGCAACAAGTGTTGTCATTGGCGCGATCAGGTATGGCCGTGGGTCTTGCTGGTTTATTTTTGGAAGCCCACCCCGATCCCGATAAAGCCTTGTGCGATGGTCCCAGCGCACTGCCGCTGCACCTGCTTGAGCCTTTTCTTGAGCAAGTCAAAGCCGTTGATACGATGGCAAAAGCCTTACCCCACCTCACCATTAATTAAACACAACTGGAGAACCTGAAGTGAACGAGATCGTCGACGTACGTGCTTTCGAAGTATTGGACTCACGGGGAAATCCCACGGTAATGGCGGAGGTCACGCTAGACAACGATGCGGTGGGCGTTGCTTGTGCACCCTCCGGTGCTAGTACCGGGAGCCGAGAGGCTCTGGAATTGCGCGACAACGATCCGAAACGGTACCTCGGCAAGGGAGTTTTACAGGCAGTGGGCAATGTTAACGGGCCCATTCGTGATCTGCTTCTGGGACACGATGCTAGCGATCAGCGGGGCATCGATCAGCGTATGATTGAGGCCGATGGCACTGAAAATAAAGGGGAATTTGGCGCCAATGCCATCCTCGCGGTTTCATTGGCTGCGGCCAAAGTGGCAGCAACGGCCAGCGGTATTCCTCTTTACCAACACATTGCCAATCTATCGGGTAATGAGCAGATGACGATGCCCGTGCCGATGATGAATATTCTTAACGGTGGTGAGCACGCCGACAATAATGTCGATATACAAGAGTTCATGATTCAGCCAGTTTCTGCCGGTACTTTCTCGGATGCGCTGCGGATTGGGGCAGAAATTTTTCATCATTTAAAGAAGGTGCTATCTGCTCGTGGTCTGGCGACGGCAGTGGGCGATGAGGGTGGGTTTGCGCCCAATCTCCCCTCGAATGCCGCGGCCCTCGATGTCATTGCTGAGGCCGTTGATGTGGCGGGGTACAAGCTTGGGTCAGACATTACTTTAGCCCTCGACTGTGCCGCTTCTGAATTTTATAAAGATGGCCTCTACGATCTCCAGGGCGAGGGCCGGCAATTCAATAGCAGCGAATTTGCCGACTACTTGGGCGATTTGTGCAACCAACACCCCATTATTTCCATCGAAGACGGGCTGGACGAGTCCGATTGGGAGGGATGGGCAACGCTGACCCAAAAACTTGGGGATCGCATTCAGTTAGTTGGCGACGACCTCTTTGTGACCAATACAAAAATCTTGGAGCGCGGAATCCGCGAAAACATCGGCAATTCGATTTTGATTAAATTTAATCAGATCGGCTCTTTGTCGGAGACCTTGGACGCCATTGCCATGGCGCGAGGCGCAGGTTACACAGCCGTGATTTCCCATCGATCTGGGGAAACCGAAGACGCCACGATTGCCGATCTCGCGGTGGGTACGGGCGCAGGACAGATAAAAACCGGGTCGCTGTGTCGATCAGATCGCGTTGCCAAGTACAATCGGTTGTTGCGTATTGAGGCTGCGCTGGGACTAACGGCGCCTTATCGTGGCCGCGACGAGTTTGCTCGAGGCTAATGCCCATGCGTATCTTGGCTGCCGTGTTACTGAGCCTGATGGTGTTTCTTCAGTACCGACTCTGGTTTGGCGAGGGGGGCATTGCCGAGGGTGTGCGATTACAGGAAAAAATTGTGGTAGAGGAAGCGCGTAATGCTGAACTGAAGGCCCGTAACGATCGCTTGGCGCATCAGGTACTGGAGCTTCAAAACGGTCATTTAGCCGTAGAGCAGCATGCGCGGGAGGAGCTGGGGCTGGTGAAAGACGACGAAACCTACTATCAGTTTGTCGAGCCATCGGAGCCGGCGTCTCCGCAACCATGAGTAGCCTGTGGGCCGTAGTTCCTGCGGCTGGGTCGGGCCAGCGTATGGCCGCAGAAATACCCAAGCAATACCTGCGAATTGCAGGGGCCACCATTCTTGAATACGCCCTGCGTGCACTACTCGCTTGCCCCGATGTGCGTGGTGTCGTCGTGGTAGTAGATCCTGCAGATCGCCGCGCGGATGAGATTTTGAGCCTTAGTGATCCCAGAGTTACCCGGGCTTCTGGTGGGGCAGAGCGGGCTGACTCGGTTCTATCAGGACTGCGCAGTCTTGCCGGTATTGCCGCGCAAGACGACTGGGTCCTGGTGCACGATGCCGCTCGGCCCTGCTTGCCTTTGGCAGATTTGCAGCGCTTTATCGATGCCATTAAAGCAGGTGGTGTCGGCGGTCTGCTGGCGCAGAGGGTCAGTGATACGATTAAGCGAGTGGGGAAGGACCAACGCGTTGAAGAAACCTTGGACAGAGAGAGCTTGTGGCGCGCTCAGACCCCTCAAATGTTCCGCTGGTCTGAGCTCTCTTTCGCTTTAGAACAGTCACTGGATAAAGGCCTGCCGGTCACCGACGAGGCCAGTGCGATGGAGCAGGCGGGGTATGACGTACAAATTGTTGAAGGGCCCTCCTGCAATTTGAAGGTGACGGTGCCAGATGACCTGAGGGTTGCTGAGTATTATTTAAAAACGTGGGCGGTGAAGCGAACATGATGCGTATCGGACATGGTTTTGACGTCCATGCTTTTGGTCCCGGAGACCACGTCATTTTAGGCGGCGAAAAAATTTCCCACAGCGCCGGTCTGGTTGCCCATTCCGACGGTGATGTGGTGCTTCACGCCCTTTGTGATGCGCTCTTGGGAGCGGCTGGGTTAGGGGACATTGGGAAGCACTTCCCCGATACCGACGCGGCTTATGCCAATGCCGACAGCCGTGGGCTATTGCGACATGTTGTGACCTTGCTGGGAGCGCAACAGTGGCAGGCCATGAACGTTGATATCACCATCATCGCGCAGCAGCCAAAAATGGCCCCCCACATTGACGCCATGCGCGCTCATATTGCGAGTGATCTTGGGGTCGAGCTTAATGCCGTTAACGTCAAGGCAACTACGACAGAAAAGCTGGGCTACATTGGGCGAGAAGAGGGTATCGCGTGCCACGCTGTCACCCTGCTGACTGCACGGGCCGGTGAAGGGGCCTGATCGATGGACCGTGACGGAATTGGCATGACCTCCATGCGAACGCGCCAGAGACTGGTGCAGCGTTTGGTGGAGCAGGGCATTACATCGACTCAAGTCCTTGAGGCTGTCCGGTCAACACCGCGACATTTATTTGTTGATGAGGCCCTTGCCCACCGTGCCTATGAGGACACTGCGCTGCCTATTGGATGGAACCAAACGCTGTCACAGCCTTATATTGTGGCCAGAATGACCGAGCTGGCAATAGCCAATGGCACACCGAAAAAAGTCCTCGAGATTGGCAGTGGATCGGGCTATCAAACAGCCATACTCGCGCAAGTCTCGGGGGAGGTTTATGCGATGGAGCGGATCAAAGGTCTCTCAGATCGATCGCGGAAGCGTTTCAGAGATCTGCGCTTGCGCAACGTTCAGCTGCGATTTGGTGATGGTCTCGCGGGCTGGCCAGATAAAGGTCCCTTTGACGTAATTTTATCGGCCGCCGCACCGGAACAAGTACCATCGGCATTGCTGGAGCAGCTAGCCATGGGGGGGCGCCTAATTATGCCCGTAGGCAACCGGGCTCAGGATTTAGTTGTCGTGCACGCAACCGAGTCAGGCTTTGAAACTGAGGCTGTAGAGCCAGTTAATTTTGTGCCGATGTTGCCGGGGGTGGAGCGATAATGGCGATTCCAAGCTGGAGCATTTTTCTGCGTGGGGCTGCGATGGGCGCCGCTGATCTTGTCCCTGGAGTCTCTGGGGGCACGGTAGCCCTCATTACCGGAATCTATCCGCGACTTTTGGCCGCAGTGACATCGGTGAACGCGTCTGCCATGCGCCTGTTGTTACGCGGGCAATGGCAGGCTCTTTGGCGACACGTCGATGGCGAGTTTCTGTTGCCCCTTATGTTGGGTATTGGGTCGGCTATTTTTAGTTTGGCTGGAACACTGAAATTGTTGCTGGCGACACAGCCTCTTTTAGTTTGGTCGTTTTTTTGTGGCTTGGTGTTGGTGTCGAGTTTGACACTTATGCGCACCGAAATTGCGCGTCTGACGCCCACTGTTGTCCTCATGTCGTTGCTGGGCGTAGCCGCGATGTTGCTGCTGGGATTGGGCTCTGGAATTAGTTTTCCACAGCACTTGGGCGGTTTTTTTGTGGCGGGATTGCTAGGTATTTGCGCGATGATTTTACCCGGTATTTCAGGCAGTTTTATTTTGTTGCTGCTTGGCATGTATGGGCCAATTATTTCGGCAGTTGCCGATCGAGAATGGATTCCCTTAATAGTGTTCGCTGGGGGCTGCGGCATTGGCCTGCTTATTTCTAGTCGATTTCTGAGTTTTGTATTAGCCCGGGCGCGCGTTGCCACTATGGCACTTCTGGTGGGATTTTTACTGGGCTCTTTGGTCATTTTATGGCCATGGCAACAGGTGCTGCAGACAACGATCGACAGCGATGGTCAGGTTCGCCCCACACAAACGGCCCCGGTCTCGCCGTTCTACTACGAGCAAACTACGGGGGATAGTCAGTTACTAGGCTGTTTACTCAGTGCTGCATTGGGTGCAGGCCTTGTTATTTCGCTGCATAGGTTGGCGGGTCGCTCAGCGACGAATCGAGCTGCGGATGTGCCGCAGTAGTATGACCGTCCCATGGGCAAGGCTATGCTACTTAGCGATCGCTTTACTGTGGGGTTGTTCGAATAATCCGCCAGCGCCTATTGAAACTCGACAAGGCGTTACCCTCGAGCGCAATAGGGACGCCGTCACCCCTGAGGTGGCGCACGCTCCCCAGTACGGTGGCTCTCTTGACCATGGTGAGCCGTACACTGTGCAAGAGGGCGATACCTTATATTCGATCGCTTTCCGTCTCGGTGCTGATTATCGATTACTAGCCAGAGCCAATGATATTGCGCCCCCTTATCTTATTTATCCGGGGCAAACTCTCAGCACCATCGATCCTGTTGCGGGCTCTGTGGTCGATGGGTCGGCAGCTGTCGCTTTATCTCATCCGCCAGCGCCAAAGGCGGTCGAGGTTAAATCCAAACCTGAACTAAAGTCTGTGTCTCAGCCCCAATCACAAACTCAACCCGCAGAGAAACCTCAGCCGGCAGCGCCGAAAGGTTCAGTAACAACTTCTGCTGCCGAGGCAAGTGGGCAAGGGGCAACGCCGCCTAAAGTGACTTCAAGTCCACCCCCGACCAAAGCGATACCCGTGGCTAAAGCGCCAGCCCCGCAGGTTAAATCGGTGGTTGGCGGCGAGGCGCCTACGCTGGGACCTGTGACCCGCTGGTTGTGGCCGGGCAAGGGCCCGGTGGAGCGTGCCTATTCGGCCGTGCTCCATAAGGGTATCGACATTGCTGGTCAGCGTGGTGATCCGGTTTATGCCACGGCTGCGGGTGTGGTTGTGTATGCAGGTACCGGCGTGAAGGGGTACGGTGCGTTGCTGATCGTTAAACACAACGACCAGTTTCTCAGTGCTTATGGGCACAATGACGCGATGCTGGTAGCAGAGGGTGCCAATATCCGTGCCGGACAACAGTTAGCCCGGATGGGCAGCAGCGGGACAGACACCGTCAAGTTGCACTTTGAGATTCGCCGCAAGGGACAGCCGGTTGATCCACTGCGCTTACTGCCCCGCCGTTAAGATGTGACACCACTCAACGGCGCCTCTCCACAGGCTTACGCCACAAAGCTCTCTGGTTTGTTGTCTTGGCGAACGCGACTAACGCTGTAACAGCGGCAGTTTGTCTGACTTTCCAGTCCAAGCCTCGGCGTCTTCCAAGGCGGGTTTTTTCTCTGTGATGTTGGGCCAGATGTCGGCGAGTTCGGCATTCAACTCTAGGAACTGCTCCTGCCCTGCGGGTAGCTCATCTTCTGAGTAGATCGCATCAATAGGGCACTCAGGTTCACACAACGCGCAGTCGATGCATTCGTCGGGGTGTATGACCAAAAAATTGGGGCCCTCGTAAAAACAGTCCACCGGGCATACTTCGACACAGTCGGTGTGTTTACAATTGATACAGTCTTCGCCTACAACAAAGGTCATGCTTACTTATCTCCAGTTGGTCCGACGCAAGGATACGGCCTTCTGAGTCGATTTGAAATACGCCAGTTACAACTGTTTGCGAAGTTCGTACAGAATTTCTAGCGCGGCCCTCGGCGAGACCTCATCAAGGCTCAAACTTTCAAGTTGCTCAATCACCGGGTGCGCGTTGGGAGTTGCGAAAAAATCGTTTTGAGAGGGGGGTATCACGGTTTCAACCTGTATTTTTCCAGTCTCCAACTGTTTGAGTTTGTCGCGGGCGAGGGCGAGAACGCTGTCCGGAACACCGGCAAGTTTGGCCACTTGCAGGCCGAAACTTCGATTGGCAGGCCCCTCCTGAATGTTGTGCATGAAAACGACATGGTCCTCGTGTTCTGTGGCGTCTAGATGAACATTGGCCATGGCGTCGTGCTGCTCTGGTAGGTGTGTGAGCTCAAAATAGTGGGTGGCAAACAGGGTAAAGGCACGAACTTGTGTTGCGAGAGCAACCGCTGCCGCCCAGGCAAGGCTCAAACCATCGTAGGTGCTGGTTCCTCTGCCGACCTCATCCATGAGAACGAGGCTCCTAGGCGTGGCGTTGTGCAAAATATTGGCAGTCTCGGTCATTTCCACCATAAAGGTTGAGCGGCCGCTGGCAAGGTCGTCCGATGACCCTATGCGGGTGAAAATTCGATCGATGGGTGACAACTGAACCTGCTTTGCAGGGACGAATGCACCAACGTGCGCCAACAGCGCGATCAACGCTGTCTGTCGCATATAGGTGGATTTACCCCCCATGTTCGGACCGGTAATGAGTAGCATTCGTCGCTGAGCGTCGAGCCGGGTGCCGTTGGCAATAAAAGGTGTTTCGAGCACCTGTTCAATAACGGGATGGCGGCCAGCTTCTATATCGAGCAACAAGGTGTCGGTGAATTCGGGGCAGACCAGGTCTAGCGTCAGAGCCCGTTCGGCAAAACAGGCGAAGACATCAAGATTACACAACGCCTCGGCCGAGGTTTGCAGTGGGGCCAGCTGTTGCTGCAATTCTTTGACCAAGGCTTCGTAGAGAAATTTTTCACGGGAGAGAGCCCGAGATTTCGCCGAGAGGGCCTTGTCTTCAAAGGCCTTGAGCTCAGGTGTAATAAAGCGCTCAGCGTTCTTCAGTGTTTGTCGGCGTACGTAGGTATCGGGAGCAGCGTCAGATTGTGCGCGTGAGATCTCGATGTAATAGCCATGGACGCGGTTGTAGCCAACTTTTAACGTGTTGAGCCCTGTGGCTTCCCGCTCACGCTGTTCAATTTCCAGAAGATATTCGCTGGCATTGCGCGAGATATTGCGCAGTTCGTCAAGCTCCTCATCGTAGCCGTCGGCGATGACACCCCCGTCCCGTATCACCACGGGCGGATTCTCGATCAATGCTCTTGTTAGCAGCGTCACTAACTCAGGAAACTCGCCTAGCGCCTCAGCAGTTGCAGCAAGTCGGTGAGAGCGTTCAACACCAATGCTCGAGAGTTCTGCTCTGAGTTGAGGCAGTGCGCTCAGGCTGTCGCACAGGCGGGTAAGATCCCTAGGGCGTGCGGACCCTAGGGCGACCCGTGCCAAAATACGCTCGACATCGCCCACGGTTTTGAGCAGAGAGCGGACTGTCTCAAATCGATAGTCGTCGATAAGGTCCTTGACTGCTTCCTGTCTGGCGGTGAGCTCGGCGACGGTACAAATAGGACGATGCAGCCATCGGCGGAGGTGCCGTGTACCCATCGCGGTAACGGTTGTCGCAAAAACAGCAAATAGGGTGTGTTCTTCGCCCCCCTGAAGGTTGCGATCTATTTCAAGGTTCCTGCGGGTTGCTGCATCAAGCAGCACGGTTTCTGTGAGTTTTTCTTCGCGGATTCCTCGAATGTGGGGCAGGTTGCCCCGTTGGGTGTCCTTTAAGTAGTCAAGTAGGCATCCGGCTGCAGCGAGGCCTAGGTCAAGATCCTCGCAGCCAAACCCCCGCAGATCTTGGGTTTGAAACTGGGCATTCAGAGCGCGCCTCGCGGCGGCCGTATCAAACTGCCACGGTGGTTGCTGCCGCACGCCGCTTCGACCCTCTAAGCCGGTATGGAAGCTACCCTCAGCGACTAAAATTTCGGCCGGCGACAGGCGCTCAAGCTCCGCTAGTAAGGCTTCGTTGTCGCTGACCTCGGTAATGACAAAGCGACCGCTGGAAATATCAGCCCAGGCAAGCCCAGCGCGCCCATGCTCTTGATGCAGCGCAAGCAGCAGTGCGTCATTGCGGGCATCAAGCAGGGATTCGTCAGTGAGGGTGCCGGGGGTCACGATGCGTGTGACTTTGCGCTCGACCGGCCCTTTGCTGGTGGCGGGGTCGCCAATTTGCTCGGCAATTGCGACTGCAAATCCGCTGCGCACCAAACGCGCCAGATAATTTTCTGCGGCGTGAAAGGGCACTCCGGCCATGGGTATCGGCTGTCCCGCGGACTTTCCCCGCGCGGTCAGGGTAATGTCGAGGGCCTCTGCCGCCACTTTGGCATCCTCGTAAAAAAGTTCGTAAAAATCCCCCATGCGATAAAACAGCAACTCGTGCGGATGTTCGCGCTTTATCGCCAAATACTGCTGCATCATAGGCGTGTGTGATGAGGGGTCTGACATAGTGTTCAGCTGGGTCCGATGAGTCATGTGTGGCTGTTGTTCGTATTCTACGGCCTATGTCCTCAGGAGGCGATCAGAGATGCAGCAAATCCAGCAGCAGAAACTGTTAACGCCCGCTAACCCAATGGGTTCGCTGTACTTTGGGTCTTGCTGCATCGGATTTGAGGCTAGATTCTCCGCGTGCGTCGCAATGTGCTGGCAGTGGCGGCGTTTTGTTTGTCGTATTTTTGGGAACAGTCGATCGGCACTGCCTGTTGTTGCGCTCAAAGTCTCGTTTTGCGGTCAACCTGTCGCCAATGACGACATGTGTTCTCTAACGATAGTTTCTGAACCACCGGAAAGCGCTAAAGTGACTTGCATCTGAACGCAAAAACACTGAATATACATACAGTAGTTTACCTTATAATCTCAACCCGAGGAAAATCGCATGGATCCCAACAAAGCGAAGGCACTTGACGCGGCAATGTCGCAGATTGAACGGCAGTTTGGCAAAGGCACTGTCATGCGAATGGGTGATCAGGAACGCGTAGCCATTCCGGCTATTTCTACTGGCTCCCTGGGGCTAGACATTGCTCTGGGTATTGGTGGTCTGCCCAAGGGCCGTATTGTCGAGATCTACGGTCCGGAGTCGTCGGGTAAGACCACGTTGACACTGCAGGTTATTGCCGAGGCGCAGAAAAAGGGGGGGACAGCAGCCTTCATTGACGCGGAGCATGCGCTAGATCCTCAGTATGCAGAGCGATTAGGGGTTCAGGTGGACGACATGATCGTATCCCAGCCTGATACCGGTGAGCAGGCTCTTGAGGTTGCTGAGATGTTGGTTCGTTCCGGCGCTGTCGATGTACTCGTCATAGACTCCGTGGCAGCACTGACGCCTAAAGCCGAAATTGAAGGCGAAATGGGCCAGTCACACGTAGGTCTACAAGCGCGCTTACTGAGTCAAGCGATGCGCAAATTGACCGGGGCGATTAAGCAAACCAACTGCCTGGTGATTTTCATCAACCAAATTCGCATGAAGATCGGCGTCATGTTTGGCAGCCCAGAGACCACCACGGGTGGTAACGCACTCAAGTTTTACGCCTCTGTGCGCCTTGATATTCGACGCACCGGAGCGGTCAAAGACGGCGACGAGGTGGTCGGTAACGAAACCCGGGTCAAGGTGGTAAAAAACAAGGTTTCGCCGCCGTTCAAACAGGCCGAGTTTCAGATCATGTATGGCGCAGGTATTTACCATATGGGCGAGGTAATCGACTGGGGTGTCAAACTGAACCTCGTCGATAAAAGCGGCGCCTGGTATGCCTACAAGGGCGACAAAATTGGGCAAGGTAAAGCGAATGCCTCCCGATTTTTAGAGGAGCACCCTGACATTGCCAACGAGATCGAAAGTCAAATTCGCCATCAGACAATGGGCTTACCCCTCGCCGTGGTGGAAGCGGCGCCAAGTGAGGGTGCGGAAGCCTCTGCCGAGTAAGGAGCTTGGAATCTCCTCTTAATCCCACTGACGTACGCCGGGCCGCAATGGATTTGTTGGCTCGGCGTGAGCATGGGGTAGAGGAGTTGAAACTGAAGCTGAAGCGGCGTTTTGGTCGGGAAGAAGACTTTGACACTGTTGTCACCGAACAGCTTCAGCGGCTCATCGACGAAGACTTACTCAGCGATACACGTTTTGCAGCGGCCATGGTGCGGCAACTGGTCAATAAAGGTATCGGTCCGCGCAGGCTGGATCAGGAGCTGCGCAGCAAGGGAATAAAAAATTCCTGGCAAGACTGTGCCGCTTTGGCTGAGTTAGAGGTCGATTGGTTTTGGCAGGCACAACAGGTGTACAGCAAAAAATTCCCCAATCCCATCAGGGAGCCCAACTCTGACGATCGGCGTCGGGAATGGGGGAAGCGTGCCCGCTTCATGCAGTATCGAGGCTTTGAGCCGGAGCAGTTTATGGAGCTTATCACCGACGCGAGTGAGCCTTTTGATTAGCCCCAAAACCTAGCGCTCGCACTCAGCCCCTGCTAGGTATTGCAACCAGTGTCTTACTGCGCCGACTTGAATTAGTGACTGCGGGCGGCATGAGCGGGGAGCCCAATGCCGCTAAACAACTTTTAATTAGGTGTTGCGATCGAGCAATGCTCCGCGCAGCTCCCGTGCTTTGTCCTGAACTTTTTCAGCGTTCCCGGGGCCCATACGCATAAGCTGCTTTTGCAGGGCGGGCAAGGTCTCTAAGCTGTCGTCCTCATACCGCCAGTTTGCCTCGTCCTTGTACAACCGCGCTTCTAGGTCTGTGGCGGGTGCCAGCAATATCATATTGAGGGCGCCTAATGCGGCGTCGTCAAACGTGGTGTCACCGTAACCCAGCCCTGACCAAACCTCTTCAAGCACGCCCGAGAGCATGTCATAGAGGGTCACAACGGCTGCCACATTGACCCCAGCTAAGGTATCGGCGAGGCCGTTATAGCGCTCAAAGCCCACGGGATCTAGGGTCACTGCAAGGCCGTTATCTTGAAACGGAAATTTCACACTGGGGCGGCCTACGGGTAAAAGCTTATAGGGCACGTTACCCATGCGCAGGTTGTCAACAATGGCAACACCCCGTTCGAGGGCGTTACTGCTCATAGCAAATTGTTGCCCGAGCATGCCGCTGTTTAACTGCGGTAAGTATTCGGTAATGACCGCGTCGCTCTCTGGCAGCGTAATTGCTGGAGCTTCGATTATCGTCTTAACTTCGTCAGCGAGAACGACTTCCGGCTCAAGCGTGGGCTCGCTAATAGATGCGGGTGCCTGCTCAGCAACAACCGCCTCTGGAGTGACAACCGGTGGAGCGACTGGAGTCACCGGAGCCTCAACTGGCGTTGGTGCTGGTTCTTCCTGCATAAACCCCCAGTATAAAATGCCACACAGAACGACAAAGCCCGCCCCCGCGAGAATGATTCCAGCGTTGGACTTTTGTGGGGGTAAATTTTGGTCTGTTTCTGTGGTCATAGCTTTTCCTGAATCAATACGGCGAAGGGGCTGCAAATATTACACCACTATGACTCATGCACTTTCGGAAAGTTCCAAAACCTGTCAAAGCCTCAATATTTGGATACCACAATGACCAACGACATTCGCGCTAGTTTTCCAGAGTTTGTTTTTGGCTCAGTGGCTAGATGCAGGTGCCGGTAGCTTTTTGCAGGAAAGAACGGCTCTTGAAATTCGTTTAGTGCGGGTCGGTGCCAAAGCATTGATAGATCAATTCAGGTCAAAGCCTGTGTCGCTCGATCGGCTTTAGCGTAGGCAAATCGCCGCCCCTCTTTGACTCCGTGGTAGCTGTCCAAACCGCAAACCGTTTGCGTATCGAGGTCGATAAGATTTACCGAGCCATCGTCTCGAATGCCAGAAGCAGGGCATTGCAGCCATTGCACACCTGCGATGAGCATGTGCGTTTGATTCACGGCGAGCACCTGATGTTCGATGAGTGAGAGCCCGAGCTTCACTGGCGATTCTTTAACGGCTGGCGCAGAAAACTCGGGGATCCATTCTTCAGTGAGTTCAGTCGCGTCAAACTCGGAGTCGCTTCTGGGGTAGCGCGCTGAGGTCTGATGGGCGGCCGGTATCATCGGCTCGGTAATATGGTTGAGGGTGAACACCTTAGTAGCCAATATGTTGTCGAGCGTATGACGTTCAGTGCCCTCGGGGCAGGGCCTGATGATTAATCCCAGCACTGGTGGGCTGGCACCAATATGAAAGACGCCAGAGAAAACCGCGAGGTTGCTTTGTCCTTGTTTGTCGGCTGTCCCCACCAGCAAGGCGGGTTTAAACCCAGCAATACCATTAATCAAGTTGCCTCGATACCGACTGGGTAATGCTTTGAGCTCTTCTGCAGTCCAGTTGCTCATAGGTTACAGCCCTGTCTTGTAGAGTCGGTCGTAGCGCCAGCGCGCCCATCGATTGTAGGCGACCTCGACAATGGGACGAATGAGAGGCCAGGTCATCCACCGCCACAGCACCCCGTAACGGGTGTGCTGCCAAGCGGCAACATTGGCCTCAATCCCGGTAACCATTTGTCCATCGCGCTCTAAGTGGAGCACGCGTAACAATTGGTCCTTGTCGACCGGACTGTTCGGCTCACTCAGTCCATGGATGTCAACTAACCGCAGTTGCTCATCCTTGATGACGCGCAACCGATCCATTTCCTTAACGCAGAGAGGACACTGGCCGTCGTAATAAAGCGTATCTGGCATGCTGGGGGACCAAAAGCAGTGATAGATATGCAATTACGGCCAATGTCATCGGCTGGATGATTGGGGGGCCAGAGGGCCGGAGCATTCGCCCGCTGGTCCAATGCTCAGCCAAGGCAGCCCGGCCTCCTCAAGCCATGTTGTGGCATCGGCACCGCTGTGCAAACACCCAACGGTAGCGACCGCGCCCGCAGTCAGGCAACTGTCTGAAATAACACTGACGCTCGCCGCCCCTTCGACGGGCCAGCCCGAGTGCGGATTGAGGAAGTGACTGTAGCGTTGGCCGTTAATTTCAATAAAGCGCTGGTAGCTGCCGCTGGTGGCCAGGGCACAGTTGGTCAGCTCGATGGTGAGCAAGGTCCTTGATGGGGCTTCAGGGTCGCTGATGCCAACATGCCAGGGTGCCCCTGAACTTTTACTGCCCACGGCCACGACATCCCCGGCAAGTTCAATCAGCGCATGGTTGAAACCGTTGTCCCGCAAAGACTGCGCGGCTTTATCGGCACCATACTCTTTCACAACACCCCCGAGGTCTAATTCCATCCCGACATCGCGCAACCCAACACCCTGTTCGCTCTGCAGCACCTTAGACCAATCCACTTTGGGTAGCAGGTCTGACAGTTTACTGACTTCGCCTTGCTGCCCACTAGAAAAATCCCAAACCTGTCTCAGGATTCCTGCCGTGGGGTCAAACAAACCGTGGCTTTGTTCCCATAAGCGTCCACAAAACTCCAGTAACGCGAGGGTCTCTTCATCGACGGGGGTTAACGTCCCGGTGCCGGCAAGGCAATTAATTTGGCTGATTAAGCTGTTCTCGCGATAACGGCTGTACCGCGCTTCGAGATCATGCAACAGGCCCTCGACGGTCTGACAAACCGCCCGGGCACTGGCGGCATCGGGCGCTGGGTGTTCTATAACCAGTCGAGCGGGGCCGCCCATGACTTTAAAGGCATGCTCTGTAACGGTGAGCGGATCAGTCAAAGCGCCAGCTGATGCCAATGGTGGCGCGCCAAAAATTTACAAGGGCGGGAGCAGCCTCTCCGTCATATAACCCCCAATCGTTATCACTTTCATAACGTTCGAGCTGTCCTTCCACTTGCCATTCGCCAATCTGAATAGAGCTTCTCAGCCCAACAGTAAAGGCGCCATAGGACGACAGTCTAAAATCATCGGCATAAAACTCTTCGTCTAAATCAGCGATAACGCTGAAAAAATCAGCCTCTCTTTGGCTGTAATAGCGCAGGTAAGGTGTAATTGCGAAGCGTTCAAAATTTTGATGCCAAGCCACCTCGGCAGTATGGGAGTCAGTGCCCCAATCGTCAGAGTAATAGCGGTAGTCAATTTGCAGGGCACCTTGAGCCTCTGGAAAGAACTTTCGATAACCGCCACTAAGCGCCGTGCGGCTGTGTTCATCGGGGCGCGCATCAAACAGCTTGTAAGGGTCAGACAGATAGCCTTCGCTATAGGTGTAACCCAGGCCAATGCGGACGATCGCGGTGCTAGACAGAATTTGGCTGACGCCAAAGTAGACCGAGGCCGTGTCAATGTCTTCACGGTCGATAAATACGGGGATGTTGCCGTTTACGGGCTCGACCCTGTCGTTCGAGGTGCTTGCCGAAGCCGACCAAGTTCTTGAATTGTCACTGCTGTTCCAAGCCACGTCGAATGCGAGAGCAAAGGCCTCGTAGTCGTCTTCCTTGGAGTGCGTCACGTTGAAACCGGCGTTGCCATCAGCCCAGAAGTAACGCGTGGTAGCACCCACTTCAACGCGATTATCGTAGATACTCGCACCGCTCATTATAACGCCGGGCTGACCATCGACTTGAGTTCCGACAAACCATGGCGATGCGCCGCTCATCGAGTCGTTTTGAACATCAACAGCAATAGACCAACTCGAGCCTATGGGCGCCTCGATCCAGAGCTGTGTGACATCAATGTCGTAACGGCCGCGTGCTCCGGCAATAAAGTTATCTGTGGACAGGTTGTCCTCGCTATAGTGGCTATAGCGCAATCCCACCTCGGTGAACTCTGGGGGCGCATCGGCATAGGTGTTGTGGTAGGCGGGCAGAGCAGCCACAGCGGCGCCCAAGGTTCTTACCAATGGCGATTGTTTGATTGTCGAGGCCGAGTGCTCACTGTTTTGGCCGCTACTAATTACAGCCACAACCACCTCCTGCAGCACCGTTACCCCCAGAGGATGCCTCCTTGCTGGTATAAACGTGGCCCTTAAATTTAGCCTCGCGGGTGCTCGATTGCCATTGCATAGCATCCTCTGCGAGGTATCCGCGCTCCCACGCAGCCACGGGTTCGAGACCCGAACAACCGGTTATTCCAGTAAGAGCAAAAAGACAAAAAAACCGGTAGGTCTTTAGAGTTTTATTCTTCCAGAAGCTGCAGAATTTCAGCGCGCAGTGCATCCTCATCTCCTCGTTTAAACCCTACGTGCACTGCCCTAACGCGACCTTCGCGATCGATTAAGTAACCCGACGGCATGCCGTTGACGGCGTAGGCCTTGGGTACGCTGCCTTCGGTGTCAATGGCAACTGGATACGTCACCGGGTAGCGCGCCAAGAAGTCCCACGCATCTTCCTCGACCACATCAACACTGATCGCGGTGACCTTAAGACCCATCGGAGCGAGTTCCTGATAGATTTCGTCGAGTGCGGGCAGAGACAAACGGCAGGGGCCGCACCACGAAGCCCAGAAATCGAGGTAGGTGACGTTTCCTTTGTAACTTGCCAGTGAAATAGCACCCTCGGCATTAGCGATGGCAGGCAAGCTGAATTCCGGTGCTGCTATGGCGTCTTGCTTTGTTGTGGGGTCACTGTGTGCACCAACTGCGAACACAGCGCATAGTAAAAAAGCGCTAAACGCTTTTACGAGTTGGGTGGTGAGCTTGAGCATTCGAGACCCCTCAATAGCAAAGCAAACAGTTTACAACATTGAGTGGCTTTTACTCGGGGAAATTGATGTTGGATTTTACTGTCCTGCGTGTCGATTCTATGGTGTAAATTGAGAGCGACCCACCTTTCAATGGTATTATTAATCGGCTTTAACAGCCCAGAGTACTTGAGCTTTCTTTTTGTAGTTGCCTCTGGGACGGTGTTATTCTGCGTGCGCAGCCTGCGTGTCTCGTGTCGGTGAGCCCAAACAGACAAAGGCGACACCAACGTAGCTGCGGAGAATTTATGGGCCTAACGTGGATTCACTCCAATGTGGTACCAACGAGTGACGACAAGGTTTCGCAGCTTCAGTAACGGTTAGCGGTGGGGAATTTGCTGAAAAGAAGCTTCACAGGTTTCACCTTGGTAGAGTTAATGGTGGCATTAGTTGTCGTGGCTATTCTTATCTCTATTGCAGCACCCTCTTTTCAGGGGTTGATTCAGCAACAGCGACTTAAAGCGGTCACTGAAACGTTGCTGGCTGATATGCGCACCGCTCGATCAGAGGCATTGGCTTTAGGTCTTAGTGGTAGTGTGACGGTTGCCTTCAGTTATGCTTCATCTGGGCAAGTCTGGTCTTACTCGATTACCAATACAGGCACCATGCCCACGGTGACTAGATCCCATAGCGACTACGCAGGCGGCATTACGGCTACTATTACGGGTTGGGGGGCCTCCTCTAGCGCTGCGTCGTTTTCGATTTCCCCTGTAAGAAGTTTAAGCTCTAGTGGTGCAGGAACGATTACTTTTGCCCTAGAAAGCTTAAGTGTTAAAATCGAGCGAAATTTGCTAGGCGGAGTTTTTGTTTGCTCCGCCAATGGAGACCTGGGGTACAGCACATGCACCTAGATAAGGGCTGTAGACATTTTGTGCTTGGGCGATTCGCGGGCTTCAGTTTGACTGAACTGATGATAACCATAGCGATAGGCAGTTTCATTGCTTTGGCTGGGTCTACCTTTTACGTGACGACAGTGGGTTCCGGGAAAGACATTTTTGATTCCGCAAAGCGCACAGAACAGTTGTATGCGCCCATCACTTCCTTATCAAATGATATACGTCGCGCCGGTTTTCGAGGGTTGCCCTCGGCATTAACCGCCTATCTAGTAACAACCCAAGGCAGTGGTGCGTCGACGACGGGTGATGAGGGAGATTTCCCGGCCGTCGAATTTGGCACGACAGGGGTGCCTTCATCGGTAGGGGCGACTGCTGAGTGCGTGCTCGTATCATATGTTCGCGACCACAATTGTGTGTCAGGTGACGCGAGTAACTTTACGGCCTGCGCGTCCGTGGCCGTTGGGGTGGCAGTACCCTTGCATCATCGTTTTGGCTATCGGTTACAGTCACACGTACTGGAGGCTACGGTGGTCGTACACCCTAACGAATATTCTGCTTCGGCACCCAGTAATTCAGGCTGTGACGCTTCTGGTGCATCCTCTGCCTGGGTGCCTGTTACCAAGTTAAGTGATGTCTTTGTCGATACCTTCACAGTGCATCTCATGGATCAAGATTCAGCCGACGGAGACAATGGTGACGTCATTTCGGATCTTGCGGTCTGTGGAACCACATCGCTGTCTTGTCGTATTGATCGGCTTTACAAAATAACGCTCTGTGCATATTCGGAAAATACCGATGGTTTGTGTGCCAGTAATCCTGAAAATAAGATTGAGACTGAAATCTTCGCTAAGCCCCGAAATGCGGTTCTCATTCAGAAGGCGGCGTCATGAAGTTAAGTCGTCGCAACGGTAGTCCCAAGCTTATATACCCCCAGCAGGGTGCCTACACCATATTTTTCGTCGCCATTTTGGGATTGCTAACCTTGCTGGCTGTTCGGAGCATGACCACATCCACCGCTGACTCGGTGCGCTTAACAACTAACACACATAGTTCTAGCGAGGCTTTTTTGGCTGCGGAAGAAGCGATGGCTTCGGGCATGGAGTGGTTGGCCGTAGCCGGTAATACCTACACATCAGCTCTTTGGCCCAATTCTGCTCGACAGGTTGGCTCGCCAATGTCATTCCCCGTGGTCAATATGGGTGGGCTGAACGGCAATCGTGACTACACGATGTCTTTTGGCTTTGAGGTAGATCCGGACGGTGGTCCTTTAATAAAAGTTGTTGGACGTGCCGTGAACGGTGTGCAGCAAAGCGCAACGGTGAGTCAATGGGTGAGCCTTAACACGCTTTTGCAGCCTACGGCGTTGGACGCTCCACTGATGATTAGTGGGTGCCTGAGCAACGTGACCGGGACGCCAGATATTTTCTCGCAAAAAGACAGTGGCACTGACTACGTTACGTTGTCGAGGGGTAGCACTTATAGCGCTAGTAACAGCAACTGTCCCACTAGCTATGGAACCCTAAATAATGGCGGCGGTAGTACCCAATCAGCTGAAGCCATTAATGTCGTGGTCAACAGCGGGGGGGATTTATGGAATCAAATCTTTACAGAAACGCGAGACTGGTTTGAGGAAAACGTAGATAACCTCGCTAACGTGCACCTGATTGACGCAACAAGTGGTGATGTACCGTTTGGTTCTAACGGTTTCACTTGGAGTGCTCTTTCTCTGTTCGGGGGTGGTACTGGCTTTAATAACCAGGCGATTAATAATGGCGCTTGGTTTGGAAACTCCTACGGTACCTTAGACGACCCTGCCATCGTGGTTATTCGTGGTTGTCCCGGGAATGATATGCTCGCCAGGGCAGCCGGCAATGACATCGGATCCAATGGCTATAAATTTGTGGGCCTGGTGTTTATTGAAGCTGCCAGCAATCCGGAGGCCGGTACTCTGCAATGCGACGCATCTGGATGGCATCGACTTAAAGTTTTGGGAACACTAGTCATTAATGGCGATATGACGAAATTAGGGCGACAGCCTGAAATCATCTCTGCTGAACGCGGAGGAATTACTACCAGCGCATTTCCCGTTAGCGGAGTGTACGCTTCCGCTGGTTCCTGGACGATTCAAGGAGATTGACGTGGCCAAGACAAAACAACCAAAGCAGCGGGGTATGGGATTTGTGGAGGTTCTCGTGGCCTCTGCCATTCTTGCGTTGACGGTCGCCGGGTCAGTCACACTTTTGGGCGGTTGGACTCAAACCATGTCTGAGGTTCGAAATCGAACTGATGGTCTGGTTCGACTTATGTCGGTAATGGATATTGGTAAGCACGATTCCGCGCGTATTTCTGACCCTGATGATCCGTTTGTGTCCAGTGCTATGACAGCGACTCAAAGCGTGGGAGATTTTCAGTTAACCAACGTTACCGTTACCCCGGGTACTAATCGAGATAAGTTTTCTGCATCCATTGAATGGGAGAGTCCCTATGAGTCGGGAGGTGGAAACTCAAATTTTGGCCTTGAGTCTTACAGTCCTAAGCGCAATGGTTTTGTTGGAATTAGTACTCCTACAACGCCAGTTTGTTCGGGGTCGAGCTGTGATGACGACGACAGTTGTCTGACGAAGAGTGGTACACAAGGCAAAGGCGCAGCTGATAAAAACGGAAACTGCGTAGAAGATACGAGCAGCACGAGCAGCACGAAGAGTGCCAGTAGTACTAGCAGTACAAGCAGTACGAGCAGTACAAGTAGCTGTAATAATCCAAACTTGAGCCTCGCTAACAACTGGTCAACCAGTGAGGCAGTAGGCTCTTACCATCAGTTAAATCCAAGTTTTAATGGAAGTTTGACAGTTTTCTACTCGAGTGCAAACGAAGCGCGCTGCACAGTTAACAGCGACGGTTGGATATACTTCGTAAGCAGTGGAACGTGCAGCGTTACCGCGAGCACCTCAGCGACCAGCGGTTACTGTGCCGGTTCAGCTATTGCAAATATTACTGTCGGTGGAACGTCTTGTGCGGTGCTGAGCAAAAGCAAGTGGAAAGTGGACAGCAAAGATTCTGGCTGCGATTGTGTTGCGGTTGACAAGTCAACGGGATCTATCACTCAAAAGACCACCAAGAGTTGTCCTTAATACACCCTGAAGGGCCGATTTGTACTTGTGCTGCTTCTGGTGTGTTTTACCAAAAATGCAAACGTTGTTTTTTCTGGTAAGAGAGGTGGCCTAGCCGTCTTTGATTTGGTGGAAATCCTACGATGGCATGTCGAGGTGGATAAGCCGTTGGCAGCGCGCAGCTACAGGTAGCTCTTGAAAATAAATCGTGTATTCGTTTGTTAACTCGTAAATCTTGTTTAGCTCCAAGACAATGCAAGGTCAGGTACGCGTGTCTTCAGATAATCCAACATAAAAAAGTTCAGCAAAGCGACCCCTAGCATTTCCATGAATTCCTCAATGGAATACAACACCGCATATAACACTGAATAGCGGACGGCCTTTTGTTCGTAAACTGAGGCGCTAATCATCTCTACGCCCATTGCGCCGCCCAAAAAGATAACGGCACTGAGCACGAGCCCCCATCTAGTGCGACTCGGTAGCGCATCAAGAAATGGTGCGTAAAGCCCCGCTAATAACATGACTAAAGCGCCGTAGGGCGCTACCCACATAAAATATAAATACCCGGTTGGCGCAATCCAGCCCACGGGCGTTAGCCAGTCCTCGGTTAAAGAGCCTATGTGCTCATGGAAGGTGGTACCTTCATCGAAGGCCAAAAATAAGAAGATAAGGCTTAGTGCTCGCCAGCGCCCTACAAATTGTGACCTGCTTGAGGCCTCGAAGTGTGCAATAAGCCCAGTTGTGACGGCAGCAGTGCTCCAGATAAGCACCGAAAAAATCGTCGGTACGTTTTGTTCAATACCGACGTTAAAATATTCTCCTATGTCATTAAGGTAGCCCGGGGCGCCCGACACCCGAGCCCAAACCGCAAAGGCACTGAATACGTGCAGTACAACAATGATTGTGAACAAGCATTTGAAAACCTCACAGGGGTCAATGCTCAGATGCCCTGAGGGGTTGTTTTCGCCATTCATAGGGCTGCGCATGCAAACCTCCAAAGCTTAAACAAGTTATTCAACTACAGAAATGGCAAAATCTTGATCGCGGCGCGTCTACGAATTTTAGCGCCAGCAGTCACCATCAGCATAGCTGCCCGTCACGAGAGGTGCGCCATTTTGCACAGCGAAAGTGCCGCAGCTGTCACCCTGTTGTGTCCCGGTGGGTGTCGCTGTGGCGGTATAAGAGGTTGGCGAATTGGCGGTAACGTTGATGGTGTAGTACCCGGCTTCAGACGTGCTCGCTATGCCGTAGCTCGATGTCAGCTGTGCCAGCGTGCCGTAGCTTGTGCTGTTGCTACGATAGCGTTCCTGAGCAATTTGCAATGCCAGCAGCGCGTTTCTCGCGTCAGCTCTGCGACTCGCTTTGACGAAATCTTGGTAGGAGGGAAGGGCTAGCGCAGTCAGTACCCCCACAATAACCACCGCAATCAGTAACTCAACGAGGGTAAACCCCAATTCGGTTTGGTTTCTCATCGTCGCTCATGACTCCGGTCCAAAGACTAGACCTGATAATAGCGTAGGAGGCGCGGTAGCGTCACTCCAGTTCAGCCCAATCTAGAGGGAAATAGGTGCTGGTTACAAACGAGTGGACTGAATAGTTTTCTCTGCGAGATCAGTAGAGGGATATCAAAAGAGGCTCTGAGTTATCGCTCAGAGCCTCTTTGGGTTTCCCTAGAGAGCGCTTATGTAAAGCGTCCAGTCTAAGGTTTTAGATCAACGATTGCGTCCCAACCGCTCATGGGCATCGACCCATTCATTGGTGCGCGTTGCTTTATCGATGCGCGTAGCGGCGGCGAGAGACAGCTCCCCTGCAACGACCAGACCGGCAGCAATCTCACAGAGCTTCAGGGCTTTGTCCTGACCAAAGCAATCCATCATTTTCAGGCACTCGCTTTGAGTCGGCAAATTAGTGCCGCCGCCGTAGCTGGCCATAATGATCGAAGGCAGGGTTATCGAAAAATAATGGTCGCCATCTCGCGTCGCGCGCTGATACACCGTGCATTGGTTGGACTCGCCAATATTGGCGATGTCTTGCCCCGTGGCCAAGTAAAGGGCGGCCAAGCCATTGGCAGGATGGCTGGCATTGTTGGAACTGTTCGACATAAACGCTGCCAGAGTCGATACCTGATACCCGTACTGCATTTGTTCGGGGGTAATGCGCAGGTTGTCCATGAGCACTTTGCGAGGGATGGTGATTTCAGCGGTAACGCGTCGGCCACGGCCTTTGAGCATGTTGACCGAGGAAGTTTTCTTCTCCGTATCAAAATTGCCCGAGAGCATATAGTTGCGCATGTTTCCGGGGTAGTTTTCGCGTATCCATTCACAGGCAAAAAAGGTGGCTCGGCTGGTCATGTTTTGTCCGGCCGCATCGCCTGTGGAGTAGTCAAAGCGCGTGGCTATGAAATTGTGTGCGTGGTAGTTCTCAATCTCAAGCAGTTTACCGACCGAGGTTGTGCTCTCAGCTTGTGCTTTTATCTCGTCAAAGTTGGCACGTAACCACACCTGAAAATCACGGGCGTCACGGGCGTCGGCAAAAATAAACACTGGGGCGCGCTGCATCGATTCTGCGGACACCGTTGTGGTGACCCCACCAGACTCGCGAATCACCTTCATGCCGCGATTGTAGCTAGCTAGCATGGTGCCCTCGACGGTAGCCATGGGCACATAAAACTCGCCCTGAGCGTGTTCTCCGTTCACCAGCAGCGGGCCTGCCACGCCAATTGGGATTTGGGCGACTCCCCAAATATTTTCGATATTGCCAGCCATGACGTGGGGGTCATAGGAGTACTGTTTGGTGTGGTTTAACGCCACACCGGTTTGGGCTTCAATAAAGGCCTGGCGTGCAGCCAGGCTCTCTTCACTGTAGTCGTCCTCTGCAGACCGCGGAATTTTAGGCGTCGAGTCGCTCATTAACCCATGACCCGTGCTTTTGCCGCGCTGTATTGTGCGGCCAATTGCGCCACGTAATCGGCGGTTGGGCCCGCACTTTTAACGGCGCCAATACCCTGACCGGAGCCCCAAATGTCTTTCCAGGCTTTGGCGTCTGTATTGCCCCCTGAACCAAAGTTCATTTGCGTTGGATCACTAACGGGGAGGTTGTCGGGGTCTAGACCAGCGCTCTCAATAGAGGGGCGCAAGTAGTTGCCATGGACACCGGTGAACAAGTTGCTGTACACAATGTCATCGGCGCCACAGTCAACAATAGCTTGCTTGTAGCCTTGCTCAGCATTGGCCTCGTCAGTGGCAATGAAGGCTGAACCGATGTAGCCCAAATCGGCTCCCATGGCCTGAGCTGCGAGTACTGCATCTCCCGTGGCAATGGCACCGGAAAGAATGAGGGGGCCGTCAAACCATTCGCGAATTTCTTGAATCAGAGCAAAGGGTGACTGGGTGCCGGCATGGCCGCCCGCACCGCTGGCGACAGCAATTAGGCCATCAGCGCCTTTTTCAACGGCTTTTTTGGCGAAGCGGTTGTTAATGATGTCATGCAGCGTAATGCCGCCATAGCTGTGCACAGCTTCGTTGACCCACTCTTTTGCGCCCAGAGAGGTAATGACAATGGGTGCTTTGTATTTGACGCACATTTCCATGTCGTATTCCAAACGTGCGTTTGAACCATGAACAATTTGATTTACCGCGTAGGGTGCGGCTGGTGAATCGGGGTTTTCTTGGTTGTGACGGTCGAGCTCATCGTTAATGCGCTGCAGCCACTGGTCTAAAACGGGCTCGGGTCGTGCGTTGAGGGCAGGAAACGATCCCACGATGCCGGCTTTGCACTGCGCTATGACAAGGTCTGGGTTAGAAATAATAAATAGCGGCGAGGCAATAATGGGTAGACGAAGTGTATCTTTAAGAATGGGCGGCAAAGCCATAGCGAAGTCTCCTTGGACTCAATCGTGCTGAATGTGTGGTTCGGACTAAATTTGGGATTTGAACATACAGTATGTTTTTTTGTCGCTCAAGTATGTTTCGGGGTTTCCTTAACTGTGCGAAGCTGTCTGCTTCCGCAAAAAGTGCGGCTTTTTGAAGAATTCGGACCATGTATTACAAATATTTTGGTTTAGTGGAGTCGCCGTTTTCCATTTCGGTTAATCCACGCTACCTGTTTATGAGTCCCAGGCATCGAGACGCCCTGGCTCACCTGTTGTACGGGGTGGGCAGTGGGGGTGGTTTCATTCTGCTGACGGGTGAAGTCGGCACGGGTAAAACCACCATAAACCGCGCGCTTTTGGAGCAGCTACCGGGCAATGTGGATCTCGCCATTGTGCTTAACCCGGCGCTCAGCGCGGTCGAGCTGTTAGCCACAGTTTGTGATGAATTGGCCATAGATTACCCCAAAGGTCATCACAGCTTGAAGGATCTCACCGATGCCCTGCATCGATTTCTGCTTGGGAATCACGACAAGGGCCGCAAGACAGTGCTTATGATCGATGAAGCCCAGCACTTGGATTTCGATGTTCTCGAGCAAATTCGGTTACTGACCAACCTTGAAACCGACAGCGAGAAGCTTCTCCAGATTATTCTTATTGGCCAGCCGGAGTTAACGGAAAAGCTGGGCAGGCCCGAGTTAAGGCAACTGAACCAGCGCATAACAGCCCGCTACAACCTCGAGGCACTGAGCCTTGAGGAAACGAACGCCTACATCAGGCACCGCTTACAAATTGCGGGATTACCCGCTGGGCGTGAACTGTTTGCCCCGGGTGTGGTGCGTGCCATTCACAAACGCGCTCAGGGAATTCCTAGGCAAATCAACTTACTGTGTGACCGAGCGCTGCTAGGGGCGTATGGTCGTAAACTGGATCGCGTCAACCGCCGCCACGTTGCAGCTGCTGCTGAAGAAGTTTTTGGCGCATCTCATGCCTCGGTTAATCGGTCCTCGGTGCCACTGTGGCTTTGGATTTTTGGCGGTGTCTGTTTTGGCGGTCTGTTACTGCTGTTTGCGCTGGGTTTCAGGGCCAGCCCATTACCCCTGCCAGCTCCGTCAGTTGCCGATGATTTGGGGCCTGCTACTTCGGTAATGCCGGACGATCTTGGTGCTGACGCCGGGGAAGGTGTGAGTACTAGTAATGGGGCGCAGGCGGCGGGGTGGTTGATCAATGAAAACTTAGCCCTCGAGCAGCTATGGCAGCTCAACAGTGACGCACCTTTTCCAGCGGGTGTTTGCGGCGGCTCAGAGATTGAGGCAGAAGTTGATGGCCTGCGCTGTCTACAGGGGGCTGCCCAAGTTTGGGATCCGATCATTGCCCTCAATCGTCCAGTGGTGCTCGATATGCAAACCCCCGGACGCTTCTCGGCAGCAACACTGGTGGTCGCTTTTGAGGGGGCGGTAGCGTGGGTTCTGAGTGGTAATGCAGTAGAGCGCGTCAGGCTGGTCGATATAGCAACGGCTTGGCGGGGTCGCTATCGCATGTTTTGGCAGCCACCCCAAGGGTGGGGCCGACCGCTGGTCGAGGGGGATGTTGACCCCGTAATCACGGTGGTGGCACAGCTTTTTGCAACACTGGATCAGCAGGTCACGCCGTTAACCGAACAGCGTTTTACCCCTGCCCTGGCAGAGCGAGTTCGGTTGTTTCAGGCCCAACAAAACCTGACTGCCGACGGCGTCGTTGGTGTTCAAACTCTGTTAAAGCTCAACGATGCATTGGGTATAGGGCTCGCCCCCGATGTGGCGCTGCGTCGTGCGCAGTGGCTAACTGAGGGGCCTTGATATGTCGATGATTCTTGATGCTCTAAAGCGTTCTCGGGAGGATGGAGATGTTTCTAACGCGGTGCCCTCGATCGATACGAGTCACGAGTTTACCGCGAAAAAACTGGTGCCTTTCATTGGATTTCAAGGGCTGGCCATTAGCATTGGAATAGTTGCGTATATTGCCATCGGATTGCTGACGATGCAGAACGTTTCTCAGGATCAGCTAGGGGAACCGCCCCCAGAACAAGACCCTGTGGCCGCAACTTTAGCGACGGCAGAACCCCAAGCTCCTAAAACGCCATTGCAGCGCTCGACAAGTCCTGTGCCAGAGACGTCCGCCTCTTCGCTGACACTCGGTCGTCATAGCGGTGGTGTCGCCCAACAAGCTCAGGTCGCGAAAAAACACACCTCAGCTAACAGCACCCAAGTAACGGCACTGTATCGTGAGGTAGAAGCTGCCCCAGAAAACTGGGTTGGTGCGCCTGGCGCAAGGGCTACGGTAGAGCTCAAGCCCTCGTCTTCGGGTCAAACAGCCAATGCGTTTGAGAAGACGAATGTCCCTCAGTCCTCGTCTGCAGTGCTGCCCTCGGATGACGTGCCTGAAATGCCGCGCCCCGGTTCAGATTTTGCAGCGACGGAAAAAATGAGCGCCCCAAAAAGCACCGCAGAGACGCAGGGCAGCGGCTCAGCGGCCTTACCTCTGGATATTGCGGCGGTAGTGGCGCGAGTGCAGGCGGAGCTGGGGGAGCGTGCTTTAGTGGCACATCCCACGCCGCTCATCGAGAATTTATCCCAGCAAAAAAAGAACGCAATTCCCACGGTGATGTACACCGGTCACGATTGGCAGCCGGGGGGGACGTCTTGGGTGACGTTAAATGGTATTGCGCTGCAAGAGGGCCAGAAAAACAGTGGCTTTAAGGTGGAAGAAATTTTGACGGACAGCGTAATTTTAAACTACCGCGGTACAGCGTTTCGTCTAAGGTCACTCAACAGCTGGGTGAATTTATAAACCTTTAGTGATTGGCGGAGCATCAGGGGGCGGGGTCAGGGATATCCCGATGTATCGCCTTAATCCCCGCACGAACTTCCTCTGACAGCACGACATCAAGGCTGCGTATGTTGTCCTCCAACTGGGCCAAACTGGTTGCTCCAATAATATTCGATAGGAGAAAAGGTCGAGTGTTAACGAAGGCCAGGGCCATTTGTGCAGGATTTAAGTCGTGCTCTTCAGCGAGGCTCACGTAGCGTTCAGCGGCGTCCCATGTGGGTTTAGATGCATAGCGTGCAAAACGTTTGAACAACGCCAGTCTGGAGCCCTCTGGCAGCGCGCCATCGCGGTACTTACCTGTCAGCAAGCCCATAGCCAGTGGGGAATAGGCCAGTAGGCCAATATCTTCCCGATGGGAAATTTCGGCTAGACCAACTTCAAAGGTTCGATTCAGTAAGCTATAGGGGTTTTGTATCGACTGGGGTCGGGGCAAGCCTTCGCGTTCGGCGGTTTGTAAAAAAGTCATGACGCCCCAAGGTGTTTCGTTGGAAAGCCCGTAGCTGCGGATCTTGCCCTGCTGAATGAGCGACTCGAGAGTGCGCATCACCTCCTCAAGTGGAGTCCAGCTTGAGTCTGAATCATTGTGGTGGGTGTAGCCTCTGACGCCGAAACAATTAGTGACGCGTTCGGGCCAGTGTAACTGGTACAGGTCGATGTATTCGGTCTGTAATCGTTGCAGACTGTTATCAACCGCTTCGATCAAATGCTCGCGGGTGAAGCGCGGACCACCGCGCAAAAAATCGAACTCTTCACGAGGGCCAGTGGCTTTTGTTGCAAGTATCCAATCTTCGCGGCGTCCCGAGTTAGCAAACCAGCTGCCAATATATTGCTCGGTTCGCCCTTGGGTCTCCGCCCGCGGCGGCACGGGGTACATCTCCGCCGCGTCCATGAAATTAATACCATGCTCCAATGCGTAATCAATTTGGGCATGGGCTTCCTGCTCGGTATTTTGTTCGCCCCAGGTCATGGTTCCTAAACAAATACGAGATACGGCTTGACCGTTGATATCAGTAAGACTCATTTCGGTTGCTCAAAGGGTGACAGTAAAAGATGTTTTGCCGTTGATGGTGCAGATGAGCTTAAAGGCCCAAAAATTTTGCCATGGCATCGTGAACCTCGCGTTGGCGTAGAAACCCCGGCAGCAGCCCTTGGCCCACGTCATTGGCAAAGAGCGGGACATTGGCACCAGTGTGCTCCTCAGAAAGAAACCCATTGGTGGCGTAATTAATGGTCATTAAGCCGCCATCAGGCATGGTGATTCGCGCGACGTGCCCGGGTGAGTACACCGGGACTGGAACTTCAGCGTAGAGGCTAGGCTCTGGAATGATTTGAGCGGCCTGAGCGTGATCGGCGGTAACAATGATCAGTGTCTGAGGGTGCGTCTCGGCATACTTTAAGGCCACACTGACGACTTCTTCGAGTTGCGCTATTTCACCCAGAGAGCCACAGGGATTACGCACATGGCTCTCTTTGTCGATGGAGGCCGATTCGACCATTAGAAATAATCCTTTGCCGTCAGGCTGCGTTAGCCGATCTAGAGCAACCTGAGTCAGTTCAGCTAACCCAGGGGTGTTGCGGTAAGCCGGATTGGGCTCACAGGTAATCGGATCTGGCTGGGTAACGCTGCCCAGTCGCCAATCCAATTTATTGAGGGCACTGGTATCGGGTTGTTCAGCTACCCGCCCATCAGAGCCCTGCAAGCGCACCGGCAGATGCCCGCTAGCAAATAATCCGATCAGTCGCTTATTGGAGTCTGCCGCAGCCAGCTTTGCAGGGTCGGTGACAACCGTAATCTTCTGTGACTCAGCCATCTCGAGGGCGGTTTTTCCAGATGTCGGATCCGCGGTGGTGAAGTGAATCAGCCCGCCTCCAAGAACCACGTCGATAGGTGCTTTCATAATTTGTTCTGCGATCGATCCGGGGCCGCCGTTACTGGTGGCATCTTGCGGGCATCCGGCGTAGGCGAGGCTGTAGAGTTCACCGCCTAAAATAATATCGGGGTTTTCACAGCCTCGGCTGGACACGTGACTCATAAAACTAGCCGGTGTTGCGTCGGTAACCGAGCTGCTGCTTACAATGCCCGTTTTAAACCCTGCTGCATGTGCGCGCTGAGCAATGGTGGTCAAATCTTTATCGCTAGCGCTGGTACCGACACGCCCCATTTGTGTCGTGACGCCCGTCGCCAGCGTCGTCGCGGTATTTGCGGAGTCGGCCACATAAACCCAGTCAGTGTTTTTGCCCTCGGTTTGAACCTGAACTGCCGCACGGACGGGGAGGGCATCGATGACTAATTGGCCGTCATGCCCTGCCAAAAAGTTTCGGCCCATAGTGACATGTTGGTCGTCGAAGCCGTCACCAATAATCAAGATAACAGCGCGCGGATCGCTGGCTGTATCGGTACTCACAGCGGGCTGCGCCACAGTGAGGCCACTGAAGCCAATAAAAACAAAAGAAATGATTGAGCGAAGCATGATTAACCTCAGGTCAAAGTGCGATTGGGCGCAAAATTTAGTGGCACAGAGTACGGCTCTACTGGCACTGCCGCAAGGATATGGCATCATGCGCACCTCGACAGAAATTGTGGTGGTCAAATAGCATGCTAGTGATACCTAAACCGGGTCTTTTGGCGCTGTGCGCTCTCTTCTTGCCGACTCCGGCGTGGGCTGGGGAAATTTCTCCTGCTGACACCGCTTGGCTTTTAACGGCGACCGCGCTGGTTTTATTTATGACCTTACCCGGGTTGTCGTTATTTTACGGGGGGTTAGTTCGGGTTCGAAATGTGTTGTCGGTGCTGATGCAGTGTTTCGCGTTGGCCGCACTTATGTCACTGGTTTGGTTTGTCGTGGGTTATACATTGGCTTTTGGTTCTGCGGGTGTAGAGCAGGGCGCTTGGATCGGCGACCTGGGTAATTTCATGCTGATGGGCATTGAGTTTGACGGCGTCAACGGTTCGATTCCTGAATCTTTGTTTGTCATGTTTCAGATGACCTTCGCTATTATTACGCCGGCGCTCATTATTGGTGGTTTCGCCGAGCGCATTCGATTTTCCGCTTTGCTGTTATTCAGTACGGCTTGGTTACTGCTTGTGTATGCGCCCATATGTCATTGGGTATGGGGTGGCGGTTGGCTGGGGGCCATGGGTCTTCAGGATTTTGCCGGTGGCACAGTTGTGCACATCACGGCAGGCGTTGCTGCTTTGGTAGCCGCCATCATGATGGGGCCCCGCCGAGGCTTTGGGTCAGTAGCGATGCCGCCCCACAACCTCACCATGACTGTGACCGGAGCGGGCATGCTGTGGGTGGGCTGGTTTGGCTTTAATGCCGGCTCGGCAGTGGCGGCTGATCAAAGTGCGGCTATGGCAATGTTGGTGACGCACCTGTCTGCGGCTTGCGGCTCCCTGGCGTGGATGGCCATGGAGTGGCTGCGTCATGGTAAGCCCTCGGTTCTCGGTATTGTTACTGGCATGGTTGCAGGTCTGGGCACGATTACTCCGGCATCGGGTTCAGTGGGCCCCGCAGCAGCGGTGGTAATTGGGCTCACCGCAGGTGTCGTTTGCTACTTTGCAACGATCACCCTGAAAAATCGCTTAAAAATTGATGACAGCCTCGACGTGTTCCCCGTTCACGGTGTCGGGGGTATTTTGGGAACGCTGCTGGCAGGTATCTTTTGCTCACCGAATCTTGGCATCTTTAGCGGCAACGGTTTTTCCGATGGTATTGACAGTATCGGCGGTCAGCTTGCCGTTCAGGCGACCGGTGTCGGCGCAACGTTTTTATACACCTTGGTCGTGAGTTGGGTCCTTTTCAAGGTGGTAGATGCCCTGGTGGGTCTCCGGGTTGATAGTGATGAAGAGACCATTGGGCTAGATCTGGTACTCCACGACGAGCGCGGTTACGACCTCTAGCATGGCGCTGCGTTTGGCCTAAGTGGAGCCCTTAGCGGGCAGGGCCTCTGGCTAGCGACCTTTGCATCGGCAAGTCTGTGGCTAATGCTAATGGGAGTGCCGTCCGTCTCAACGGTAACGCTTAATCTCTTCGCAGTGCATCGTTACTGGCGATAGGCGTCGGAAATCGGGTGACTACGAGGTAACTCGAGATCAGCAGCGTCAGGATTGTCGTCGCCTGAATCAGCGTATGGGCAGTAGGGCTCAGGCGACCGGACTCAAGGGCCACTACGGCAATGAGTAAGGCGAATTCGCTACATTGACCCAATCGAAACCCAAGATTCCACGCTAGCTTTGGCGATTCGCTAACGCCCCGCAGCAGCATTTGGTAAACCACGGGTTTTAAGCACAAGAAGCTGAGTGCTAGAACCACCGCAGCTGCAGCGACGCTGGGAAGAGCGGAAACGTCAAATTGTGCGCCCACGGAAAAGAAGAAGATGACGAGGAAGAAGTCGCGTAGAGGTTTCAGGCTTACCGCAATGTACTGAGCGATGGGGCTCGTTGCGACGGCCACGCCAGCGATAAAGGCGCCGACCTCTGCGCTTAGCCCCATCAGTGCTGCCAGCTCGGCAATGCCAAGGCACCAACCCACGGAAAGCAGAAAAATATACTCATGATACCGATCAAATCGAGCAATCAGTGGAATGAGGATAAATCGAACGGCAGCCCAGCAGCCCATAGCCAGTAGGGGTAGCATAATCAGGGGGCGAGCGACCGACCAAATTACGGAGGTTCCGGTATCGCTGCTTTGTAACCACACCAATACGACGATGGCGATCAGATCCTGAAACAGCAACAATGCGACCAGAACTTCGCCAAGGTGTTTATGGTGCAACACGGTCGTGGGCAACAGCTTGATGCCAATAATGGTGGAAGAAAACATGAGGGCAGCACCCACAAGTAGGGCATCGTTGTGGGCGAAGCCAAAACCCCGAGTAATTGCGTACCCTATGGCGATATAGATTCCCGAGCTAGCTAGGGCGACCCAGCTTGAGCTTTTCATGCTGTTCAGCAGGGCTTTTGGCTGCATATCGAGGCCGAGCAAAAATAGCAGGAAAATAATGCCAACGTGCCCCGCATCGCTGACTAAAGCCGTATTGCTCACCAGGCCGGTGCCGAAAGGCCCTAAGGCTGCACCCAAAATGATGTACGCGATAATTATGGGTTGCCGGGTATACAGTGCAATGGAGGCAAACACTGCCGCCCCTAAAAATATAGCGGCGAAGGTAAACGTGATGCCCCCAAAATCCATAAATTCCCCGTGTTCGTGCATAACGTGAGCGGCAATACGCCTGCTCAAGGCCCACCCTAGTCTACGACAATCTGCAGATTAGGTAGCAATTGGCTTTGCTTTGGCGGCCGGTTTCTTACAAAATACGCCCGCTGAATATTAACGGCTACATTTATCCCTTTTGAAAGGAAAAATACGATGTCTCAAAGTAATTTGTCTGACGGCGCTGCCGATGGCCTGGCGGCTGTGATTATTGTTTCGGTAGTGGTTACGTGGGTAGTGTTCTGGCTCGGTGGTATGCCTGCCTGAGCCCGTTCTAGCGCGCCACGATCCATTGCACCAATAAGACCAAGCTCCCTACAAATATCGCCGCGAAGACCAATCCCGCGGCGATGAAGACCCCCGGGCTGCCACCGTTAAAATCTCGATCCCGATTTTTCGCACTTTGCACACCCAGTGCCGCGGCAAATATGCTCTGCAGTAAGTCTAGCCAGGACAGCTTGTTCGTTGGCGTTGGAGTTTCATTGTCGTGCTGTGTCATGTCAGTTGTCAGTGCCGCGCCGCATACATCCCGCCTAGAATACCAACTCGGAGACCTCAGCGTCGCGTTGTTTTTCAGTAAGTTACACCCTAAGCCTCATCAAGAATTGGGGCCAGCCAGTATTTAAGGTCGTCAATAGATTCGCCCTTACGTTCTGCTAAGTCGGACACTTGGTCATTGCCAATTTTACCCACCGAAAAGTAACGCGATTCTGGGTGGGAGAAATACAGGCCACTGACTGCCGCTGTAGGGTACATCGCATAGCTCTCTGTCAGCGACACGCCACAATTCTTTTCGACATCCAGTAGTTTAAACAGCGTAGCTTTCTCGGTGTGGTCTGGGCAGGCGGGGTATCCCGGCGCTGGCCTGATACCGCGGTATCTTTCGCGAATTAACTCTGTATTTTCCAAAGCTTCTTCTGGGTCATAACCCCAGTAATTGGTTCGAACTTCGCGGTGGAGCTGTTCGGCGAAGGATTCGGCGAGGCGGTCGGCGAGGGCCTTAAGCATGATGGCATTGTAGTCGTCGTGCTCGGCTTCGAAAGCCTTGGCGCGCTCTTCAACACCGTGCCCCGTCGTAACGCAGAAGCCGCCTATCCAATCCGAAGGTCCCTGTTCTGGTGCCACAAAGTCTGCCAAAGACAGGTTGCGTTCACCTTCCCGTTTCTGCAGTTGCTGACGCAGGTGATGCAAGTCAGCTAGGGGTTCATTTGCCGCGTTGAACAGTCGAATATCGTCGCTGCCGACCCGCTGAGCTCGCCAAAATCCAATAACGCCATGGGCTTGTAGCCAGCCCTCGTTGATGATTTGGTGCAGCATGGATTGAGCGTCGGCAAAGAGTTGCCGCGCTTGCTCGCCGACAACATCGTCCTCGAGAATGGCTGGGTATTTGCCGTGTAGATCCCAGGTGATAAAAAATGGTGTCCAATCAATGGTGTCGATCAAAGTTTCTAGCGGATAGTCCTTTAATGTCTTCACGCCTAAAAAGCTTGGCTTCGGTGGCTGATAGGTATCCCAGTTCCCAGCGAAGGCGGCTTCAACCGCTTCGCTGTAGGCAAGGCGATCGCTGCGTTTTTTTCTGCGAGCTACTCGATCGCGCACCACAACATATTCTTCGGCGATATTTTCAGCAAAAGCTTTCTTTGACGAGCCCAAGAGCTGGCTGGCCACGCTGACACTGCGCGATGCGTCGGGTACGTAAACTACCGCATCATTCTGATACGCCGGGCAGATTTTGACCGCGGTATGGGCCTTAGAGGTGGTGGCGCCTCCAATCATAAGGGGGATTTGAAACCCTTCTTGCTGCATTTTTCCCGCAATGTAGGACATTTCTTCAAGGGACGGTGTGATGAGTCCAGACAAGCCAATAATGTCGACCTGCTCTTCACGAGCCACCCTGAGAATGTCTTCGCAGTGCACCATGACGCCCAGATCGACAATTTCATAGTTGTTGCACTGCAGCACAATACCCACAATGTTTTTACCAATGTCGTGGACATCGCCTTTGACAGTGGCCAGCAATATTTTGCCGTTGTTTTTTGCGGCGCCGGACTTCTCTTCCTCAATGAACGGTTGTAGGTAGGCAACTGCCTGTTTCATTACGCGCGCTGATTTGACCACTTGAGGCAGGAACATTTTACCTTCGCCAAAGAGATCACCAACGGTATTCATGCCGTCCATCAGTGGACCTTCAATGACATCGATAGGGCGCGTTGATTGCTGCCGTGCTTCTTCCGCATCGTCTTCAATGAATTGGGTAATTCCTTTTAGTAGGGCGTGCTGTAAGCGGCTGGCTACAGGTGCTTCCCGCCAACTTAAATCCTCGACTCGACTGCGACCACCGGTGCCGCGATATTCCTCGGCGAGTTCCAAGAGTCGTTCAGTGGCATCATCTCTGCGGTTTAGGACTAAGTCTTCCACTGCAACTTTTAGATCGGCTGGTAAGTCGTCATAAACAGCCAGCTGCCCTGCGTTGACAATTCCCATGTCCAAGCCCGCAGCGATCGCGTGGTACAAAAAGACCGAATGGATCGCTTCGCGGACCGGGTTATTACCGCGAAAGGAGAAGGACACATTAGAAACGCCTCCAGAAATTCTTGCCCCGGGCAAATTGCGCTTGATCCAGCGGGTGGTCTCTATGAAATCGACAGCATGGTTGTTGTGGACTTCAATGCCTGTTCCGATGGCAAAGATATTGGGGTCAAACATGATGTCAAAGGGATTGAAGTCGAGCTTCTCTCTCAGCAGGTCATAGCTGCGTTGGCAAATGGCCTTACGACGATCCAGGGTATCGGCTTGACCGTCCTCGTCGAAAGCCATAATGACAACGCTGGCCCCGTAGCGCTGGCACAGGGCGGCTTGCTGTAGAAACTCCGCCTCCCCAGCTTTTAGGCTGATGGAGTTAACAATGGATTTGCCCGGTATGCACTTCAACCCAGCCTCAATAACGCTCCATTTTGAGGAGTCCACCATAATGGGTACCCGGGCGATGTCGGGCTCCGAAGCAATAAGGTTTAGGAAGCGCACCATGGCAGCTTCTGAATCCAGCATGCCTTCGTCCATGTTGATGTCTATGATTTGCGCACCGTCCTCAACCTGCTTGCGTGCCACGTCGAGAGCTTCCTCGTACTCATCATCAAGAATGAGGCGTTTAAAGCGGGCCGAACCTGTCACATTGCAGCGCTCGCCAACGTTGACAAAGTTTTTTCCGGTGAAGGCAAAGCTTTCAAGACCACTGAGATAAGTGTCTTCAGGGGGAGCAGGTAAGCTGCGTGGCGCATGTTCAGCGACAGCGGACGCGATTGTGGTGATATGTTTTGGCGTTGTACCGCAGCAACCTCCGGCAAGATTCAAAAAACCCTGCGCGGCAAACGTATCGAAGTCAGCAGCCATATCTTGAGGCGTTTCGTCATACTCACCGAACGCATTGGGGAGGCCTGCGTTTAAGTGAGCGCTGAAATAACAAGCGCTGACTTTCGCGAGTTCCTCCAAAAAAGGCTTCACCTCCCGAAATCTGCGACCGCAGTTGCTGCCTACGATCAAAGGTCGGGCGTGGGCAATTGCGTGCCAAAAGGCTTCGCCGGTTTGCCCCGACAGCAAACGCCCGCTGGTATCGGGAAATGTCGCGGAAACCATAAGGGGCAGTTCAACCCCCAGCTTGTCCATGGCCTCTCGACATCCAAATAAAGCGGCCTTGGCGTTCAAGGTATCGAAGACCGTTTCAATCATGAGGATATCTACACCTCCGTCAATCAGCGCTTCGGTCGCCACGCGGTAGTCATCCTTCAACACATCGAAGGTAATATTGCGAGCTCCGGGATCGTTGACGTCGGGTGAGATAGATGCGGTGCGAGGTGTCGGGCCCAAGACTCCTGCCACAAACCGTGGTTTATCGGGATTAATTTGAGTGACTTCGTCGGCGGCGGCTCGCGCCAGTCGCGCCCCTTCGCGATTGAGGTCCCAAACGATAGATTCCAATTGATAGTCGGCCTGCGCAGTAGCAGTAGCGTTAAACGTGTTGGTTTCAATCAGGTCAGCGCCAGCCTCGAGATAGGTTTTATGAATCGCAGAAATGACGTCTGGGCGAGTCAGGGTGAGCAGGTCATTATTGCCCTTCAGGTCTAGGCTGTGGTTTACAAAGCGCTCACCGCGATAGTCGGCCTCGACCAGAGCCCGCTCTTGAATCATGGTGCCCATAGCACCGTCGATCAGCATGATTCGCTGCTCAAGAGCGGTGATTAGTGCGCTAGCAGAGGGTTTTGTGTAGGTTGGAAACCGAGAGTTTTGCATTTTAGGTTATACAACTGATTAAAAATGGGAGCATTATGATATATCAAAATAAATTGATATATAACCCCGATCGCAATTTGGGATGAAAAACCCACCGTATTTTGACCTACCCCATTAGTCGGGTATTATTGCCGGCGTCAATGACGTTCACTGAATTCGCAGACGAGAAACCCCATGATTACGATTACTGAAGCCGCTCGGGAATACCTTGGAGAACTGCTGGATAAGCAGGAGGACGCCCTAGGTGTGCGCGTCTTTATCAATCAGCCCGGAACCCCAAAAGCGGAAACGTGCATTGCGTACTGCCGAGAGGGTGATTTGGAAGAGGGCGATGTCGAGGAAGATTTCGGCCACTTTAAGGCATGGTTTCAGGGGCGCAGCGTGCCTTTTTTGGAAGACGCCATGGTGGACTACAACAAAGACAAATTTGGCGGCCAGCTGACCATCAAGGCACCGAATGCGAAAATGCCTCGCGTTGACGTCGATAGCCCTATAGAGGACCGTATTAATTACGTGCTGTATAACGAAGTTAACCCGTCACTCGCCGCTCACGGCGGTGAAGTGTCTCTGGTCGAAATTACCGAAGACGCCTTTGCCATTCTTAAGTTTGGAGGAGGGTGTCAGGGGTGCAGCGCGGTGAGCATGACCTTGAAAGATGGTGTCGAGAAAACATTACTGGAGCAAGTGCCAGAGCTTGTTGGTGTGAGGGATGTCACTGATCACTCGGACCGCAGCCAGGCTTATTACTGAAAAGCTACGACTTGTCAGGCCCAACATCGGGATTGCCTGTAGTTAGAGCTTGGAGCTTAGAGCCAGCGACAGTGGCCTAGCAAAGGCAGTCGCGCCTCAATCCCTCAAAAGCTTTCTTCCAAACACGCCCCAGGCTGAATGCACAGGAGCTGATCTAAGCCTGCATGCGCTGGGGCAGCACCGCGCGCAGCTGCGCGGCAATGTCCAGCAACAGTGACTCAGTGGTTTCCCAGTCGATACATCCGTCGGTAACGGAGACGCCGTACTCCAGCTCTTCAAGGTTGGATGGAATTTTCTGGTTGCCGGCCCGGAGGTTGCTTTCCAGCATTAGCCCAATAATGGACCGGTTGCCTGCAACGATTTGCTCAGTGACATCTGCAGCGACTAACGGTTGGCGTTCGGGCTGTTTTTCGGTGTTGGCATGGCTGCAATCCACCATAATATTGGCGGGTAAGCCGGCTTTATCAAGGGCCTCCTCACACAGCGCAATATGCTGGCTGTTGTAGTTAGGGCCAGCCGTCCCACCTCTCAAGACGACGTGTCCGTAGCGGTTGCCCCGGGTCTCAAACACGGAGACTTTGCCTTCGCTGTTGATACCTAAAAAGCGATGGGGGTTGCACACAGACTTCATGGCGTTCACGGCAACTTCGAGACCTCCATCGGTACCGTTTTTAAAACCAACGGCTGAAGAGAGGCCGCTAGCCATTTCTCGATGGGTTTGTGACTCGGTGGTTCTGGCCCCAATTGCTGACCAGCTAATCAGATCCTGTAAATATTGTGGTGTGATGGGATCTAGAGCCTCGGTAGCCGTCGGCAACCCCAGCTGCTGGATATCTTTTAATAGAGAGCGCCCGATTGTTAAGCCCGCTTCGATATCAAAGGAGTCATCGAGATGGGGGTCATTAATCAGCCCCTTCCAGCCAACAGTTGTTCGAGGTTTTTCAAAGTAAACTCGCATGACTAGCAAAAGGGTGTCGTCCACTTGCTCAGCAAGATGCTTGAGTTTCTGGGCGTACTCCATGGCAGCATTGACGTCGTGAATGGAGCAGGGTCCAACGACCACCATCAGTCGATGGTCCGTTCTATCGAGGATGTTTTCGATAGCCTCCCGAGTTTCAGCGACGCGATCCTGCAATGCTTCGCTGACGCCTACTGTGTCGCGTAAGGCGGCAGGTGATACCAGAATTTTCTGAGCAGCGACGTTAACATTGTGAACATGGGGTTTGGACATGCTAGTTTGCCTGCAATATTCAAAGAAACTTGGGATACGGCAATGTGGGTAGTCACAGGCCGACGCGCAGCGGATTCTAACTGTCTGAACCCGAAGCGTCATGTGGTGATTTGTAAAAAACTTGGAGTGTGGGTTTGAGAGCGGCGGTTGACTTATCACCCTTTCGAGAATTCTTGACGCAGGGAGCCGTGTTTTTGACCCCCGGATTGCGTCTGTCTCGTGTCATGACACAGGCGGTGGTTGAAGAGCAAATGAGGGGCGGGCAAGCGGTTACGCAGCCGCCAACAATTCGGCCGGTAGATGGTTGGCTCGAATCTGTCTGGCGCCAGCAGGTTGAGGCCGGCAATTTGCCGCCTCGTCGTCTCCTTGGTCGGGTGGCAGAGCGAAGGCTCTGGATGCAGATTATTCGGGCCGATATGGAACGTCAGGCGAACTTTAGTCTCATAAAACCAACTGCCGCTGCGGAGCAGGCGCTTCGGGCCCGCCAGCAGTGGCTAATGTGGGGGGGTAACCCAGAGAACAAGACACAGCGCCAATACTTTAGCTTTGACCCCGATTGCGCCACTTTCGACCGATGGTGCTCAGAGTTCGCTGCCCAGTTGGCGCACAAGGGTTGGGCGACGCGCGCCGATATTTATCGCAGTTTGCTGACTGTGCCTGTCTCGTCAAAAGAAATTGTTGTGCTATGCCACGTGCTGCAGCTACCACCATTGACCCATCAAGTCTTGAGTCACTTGGCTTCTTTGAAAATTCCTGAAGCGCTGGGAGAGCAGAGTCTTTTGCCGCTTGCGACACAGCAATTTCCCAGTCGGCGAACAGAGGCAATGGCCATCGCCGCATGGGCTGCTCGAAGACATCGAGAAAACCTGGGAAGCACTGCGATTGTATTACTCGATTTTGAGCGCGACCGTCCGGACCTCGAATACCAGCTACGCAGAGAATTTGATTGTTTGGGGGCGCGCTACGCGGCATTACCTGTCAACTTCAGCTCTGGGATGCCGTTGTCCAAGACGCCAATGTTTCGTGACGCTTTGCTGGCGCTGCGCTTGGCCGTCGCTAATGAGAAGGTCAGCTTGGCGCGAAGTGAGGTGTTGGCATTATTGCGATCACCGTTTCTTCATGGGGGTGAAGACCTCGATGGCGTTGGGTTACTGCAGTTGCGTAAGGCATGCACTGAGTTGTCTAGCGAGGTTATTGATAAGCGCGATTTGCACCATTTGGCTGAAATTTATGCCCCTGAGTCCCACTTAACCCGCGCTTTGCAGCTGTTGCGTACCGATCGCGCTACGCAAGGAAAACGCTTGCCCTCACTGTGGTTAGATACGATTCGAGAGGTTCTTAAGCTTTGGCAGTGGCCCGGTCGCGCTGCCCTTGATTCCCTCGAGTATCAGCAGTTTGAGCGCTTGGAGATCGCGCTGGATGAGCTGGTGGTGCAGGACTGTATTACTGGGGAGCTTACTTTTCAGCAGCTCACGCTCCTTTGGGAGCAGTGCTTGGATGATCGTGTTTTTCAGCCAAAGACTGACGATACTGCAGTACAGGTTTTTGGCCCTCAGGAAGTGGTGGGTTTACAGTTCGACGCTCTTTGGATTTGCGGCCTTCAGTCGGGTTCATTACCTCCAAGGGCTCAGCTGCTGCCTTTCTTACCCAATCGCCTGCAACATGAGTTAGGTCTGCTCAGCGCTGACAGCGCGGCACTGGAGAAGTCTGCGATTGCACTGCTCAGCAGCTTAAGGACCACCCATGGTGATGTCAGTGCTAGTTACGCCAGTGTGCAGGAGGGTCTCGAGGTTTTGCCCAGCCAGCTTGCCTGTGCAATACCGCCACACGACCCCGTTAACGAACAACAGGCGCCCGACCACTGGCCCATGCCGTCGCCGCTAGAATCATTGGATGAGGGCAATGTAGCCGTCGCAGGCGCCGTTATTCAATGGGGTGGCGGTGCCAGCGTAATCAGTAACCAGTCTAACTGTCCGTTTCGTGCGTGGGTTAGTCATCGCCTGGGCCCTGCAAATGTGGCCACGCCGGTATTTGGATTAACGGCAGCAGAGCGTGGCAACGTTGTTCACGACGCGCTGCATTTCACTTGGGAGGTTTTAAAGGACAGTGACAGCCTGCGAGCTATGGACCCCGTTCAGGTTGACGCCCTCATTCAGGACTCAACAGAGAGAGCTGTTCAGAGTTTAGAGCGCCGTGCACAAGGGCGGCATTGCAATATCAGGAAGCGGGTTGGCAGTGCTTGTCTTGATTTGGAGGTTCAGCGTGTCGCTGCTTTGCTAAAGAGCTGGTTGGAGTTCGAGGTACAGCGAGAAGGTAACTTTTACGTCCTTGAGCAAGAGGACAGTCATGAACTGCCTTTGGGCTCTCTAGTACTCAAGCTTAGGCCTGATCGTATCGATCGGTTAGATGACAACCGTCAAGTGGTTATCGACTATAAAACAGGCAGTGTTCGCCGCTCGAGTTGGCTGGGGGAGCGTCCCGGCGACCCTCAATTACCCCTTTACGCGCTGCTCAATGAGAGTGTCGAAGGGGTCGCTTTCGGTCGAGTCCATCAAGACGGCGCAGAGTACGTGTTCTTGGGCGAGGCACTCGGGCTAGGCGTTAAAGAAGTCCCCTTGCCAGATCAAGTAAAGCAGTATGAGACAGTGCCCATAGAAAGCTGGGAGGCACTGCGAACTTCTTGGCGACATCGACTAGAGCGATTGGCTGATGATTTTGTCAAAGGGCACGCCGCCATTGATCCACAACCTCAAGCCTGCCGCTATTGTGCCCTGGGTAGCGTCTGTCGATACACTCAAACTGCAGACTTAACCGACGAGGCCCTGCAAGGCGGGTTGGGAGATGCCTTGTGAGCGGTAGCGATACGCAGACTCGAGCGACGGCTCTCGATCCCAGTCGCAGCTTTTGTGTCACTGCCCCCGCGGGTTCAGGTAAGACCGAGTTACTTACCCAGAGAATTCTGGCGCTGCTCCCCACGGTTGACCGCCCAGAGCAGGTATTGGCGATGACCTTCACTCGCAAGGCAGCAGCCGAAATGCGGGAGCGATTGCTGATGAAGCTTGACGAAGCCCGGGCGGGTGTTGAAGTTACCGCGAGTCACGAGCGACAAACTCGGGATTTGGCCCTAGCAGTGTTGGCCCATGCCGATAAACACAGCTGGTCCCTAGATCCTGAGGAATTTAACCTTCGCACCATCGATAGCCTTTGCGCCGATCTCACACGCCAAATGCCGATATTGAGCGGGCTTGGCGGCGCCGTCGAGATCACAGAGCACGATAAACCCCTGTTCGAGCAGGCCGTGATCGAGCTGTTTGCTGCGGTAGGTAGCAACACACTGGAGGGCGAAGACCTTCGCTCACTGTTGCTGCATTTCAATAACGACTGGGAATCGGTGCGCGGACTTTTGGTTGCGCTACTGGCTAGGCGGGGCGATTGGGGTGAGAAATTGGGACAGCACGCCGACCCCACACAAGCGGCTTTAAGGTTGCAAGGAACCGTTGAATCGTTAGTTCAATCAATTGTTGCTCGTCTTTGCGATGAGTTTGGATCTTGTCTCGAAGAACTGCAGGCCTTGGCTCAGGCATCTGCTGATGAGTTGGGTAAGCCAGACGTGTATTTGGGCGCTGAGCATAGTGCTTTCGAAAGCTGGAAGGCGGCTGCTCATATTCTTCTGACGAGCACCGACGCGTGGCGTAAACCCAACGGGGTGAATGTCAAATTGGGGTTTCCCGCAAAATCTGAGACTAAAGCACGATTGCAAGATTTGTTGGCGGCGCTAAGTGAGGGTCCCATACCCCCTGTTTTACTGGAGCTGCGGAGGTTGCCGGTTATATCCGACGATGACGCCAGTTGGCGATTGGTTTTACGGCTCTCTCGCTTGCTACCGGTGTTGCAGGCCCAGCTTTTGTTGGTGTTTCAGCGTGAAGGCCGTGTAGATTTCACCCATGTGGCCTTGGCAGCCTCACTGGCTTTAGGTTCTGATGATGAACCCACAGATCTAGCTTTGCGTCTTGATTATCAGATAGCACATATTTTGGTCGACGAATTTCAGGACACTTCGAACCAGCAATTTACGCTTTTGAAGAAGCTTGTGCGTGGATGGCACGAGCACAATGCGACGGGCGCGCCGCCTCGAACCGTTTTTATCGTCGGAGACGGCATGCAGTCGATCTACGGCTTTCGCTATGCGGATGTCAGCCTGTTTCTTGACGCAAAGGATTCAGGTATCGGAGGTTTGCCTCTTGAGTCTTTGGAGCTCACTAGGAACTTTCGCTCCCAAGCTGGTGTTGTTGACTGGGTGAATCGGGTGTTTGCGCAAGTTTTTCCTGCGGTGAGCAACTCTGAGCGCAGCGAAGTGAGTTATACCCAAGCAGTTCCGGTAAACGCAGCCCTCTCAGGGAATGCGGTAGAAGCACATTTGTTTCCCGATGATGTCGATTCGATGGAGGCTAATTGGATTGCTGAGAAAGTTGCTCAGATATATCAAGGTGAGCCCGATGCAACGGTTGCGGTCTTGCTGCGAGCGCGTAGTCATGCGGCACCTATTATTGCCGCGCTGCAACAGCAGAAGGTGCCCTTCTTGGGGCGTGATCTCGAAAAAATTGAGCACTCAGCGGCGGTTATGGACCTCCTGTCCTTATGCCGCTGGTTGGCTAATCCCGCCGATGAGGTTGCCGCTCTGGCTCTGCTGCGGGCGCCGTTTTGTGGTTTGCTGCTGTCTGAGATTTACCAATTGATTGAGGATCAGCCGCGACCGTTTAGTTTGCGAGCAATACTCCGCCGGGCGCCAGGCCTGCTAGACACTTTGGCCGTGAAGCGAGCCGGTTCGCTACAAGCCGCTTTGGACTGGGCTGAAACACGACGCGATCGGCTGTCGCTGCGAGTTTGGGTAGAACAAATTTGGTTGAAGCTTCAGGCGCCCTCAACTTTGTCGATTCAGGGCCGGGACGATGCCACACGTTTTTTCGATCTGCTCGCACGGGCAGACGTTGAGGGCATTGGTCTCGATCCTGACTGGTTGGAGGGCGCCTTGGAGCAACTTTACGCCAGCCATGACCACGGGCAATCTGGTGTGGAACTCATGACCTTGCATAAAGCTAAAGGGCTGCAATTTGACTATGTATTCATGCCGGCGCTGCACAAAGGAACTCGGCCTAATCAGCGGGACCTTTTGCGCTGGCATTTTCACACCCAAGCCGAGCAGCGCGAGCTGCTTATTGCAGCTGACGATCGGCAGAAAACGGCCCCTACGCTTTACAACTATCTAAATTGGCTGCAAAAACGGCGGGAGGCTGCAGAGCTGCGTCGACTGCTCTATGTCGGTGTTACCAGGGCGCGTTGTCGCGTGTGGTTGAGTGGCTTGGGCAAAGTCGAGAGTTCCGACGACGCACACCTAGGTTGGTCTGGCAGCAACTCGCCATTGGGTATTCTGCGTGAGGCACTGATCGATGAAGTGATCGAGCATGCAGCAGGGAGTGATACAGCGCCTTCAGAGGTAAACGTTATCGCTCCGTTCCTCGATTCCGCAGCGTGTAATTTATGGCGGTTACCCTCAAGCCGGTTTCTGGGGCAGAACTCAGACGAGGGCGCCAATACGACGGTGTCAGAGCAGCAAGCTTTTCACCGTGAAGAATCGGCTTCTGTGCAATCCAATGGCCATTTTGTCGAGAGAACGGTGGGCGTCGTTGTACACAGGGCACTGGAGCTGTTGAGTCAGCGAGAGGCGCTACCCATTGGGGTGGACGCAGCGGTTCGTCGCGGACTGCAATTCGGGCTCATCGATAACGGGCTCGACGGTGACGCATTGGCCGCTGCACTGATAAATGCTGAAGCAATGATCGCAGCCACACTCAACGACGAGCGGGGTCGTTGGATTCTTGGGCAGCATGAGGCGGCTCACAGCGAGTTGATTCTTATGTCCCGAGAAGGTGACAACCCGGCAGTGCAAAATATTATTGATCGAACGTTTATTGATGAAGCAACGGGCTATCGCTGGTTGATTGACTACAAAACGAGCCGACCTCATGGGGCAGAAACCCAGCAGCAATTTTTAGCACGAGAAGCTGACCACTACTTGGGGCAGCTGAAGCGTTACCGTGCTCTGATCGAAGCCTTTGATGCGACTGCAACTGTGATAAAAACAGCACTCTACTTTCCCGCTGACAGCCTGTGGCTGTGCCTTGAGGATGGCCTTTGATGCTAGCCTAGAATGTCAGTGACCGCTGGGCGATGAAGAGCAATGGGTACCCAGTTAAAGGAGCTATCCGAGTAACAGATTCTCCGTAAACCCCATCGCCCAGTAATAAGGGAGAAATACTCCGGTTATAGCGGATAGTGCGCACCACACTGAAGGTACGCTATGGACAGTACTGCATGATCGAAAAGCAGTTACACTGGCCGCCGATTTGCTCGTGGCCAAGTCGCTGTGAGGCTAGAGCGCGCTTACTCGGTGCGGCGATTAACGAAATGGCAACAAAGCAATGGCAAATGTCGCAGACTTAATGATCTTGGCCCTCGCGGGGTTTACGACGTCACTAATGACGGCTGTGGTGGGTTTGGGTGGTGGCGTTGTGCTGATGCTGTTGATGCCCGGTTTGATGCCTCTAGCCGCTATCATCCCAATACATGCGGTGGTGCAATTTATTAGCAATTTTGCTCGGGTTGGTTTTGCTTTTCGTCACGCGGATTTAACGCTTTTGCTGCCCTTAACTTTGGGCAGCCTGTTGGGGGCGGCGATTGGCAGTCCTGCGGTCGATCTCGTCAGCTTCGCAGTACTACCCGGGGTGGCGGGGGTGATGATATTGCTGGTTGTTTGGTTGCCCCTTGACCGATTTCTCCCTCAGGGCGGTGCAGCGTTGTTTGCCTTAGGGCTGTATCAGACCGGCTTGGGTATGGTGGCAGGTGCAACTGGGCCGTTGGGGGCGGTGGTTCTCAATCGAATCAATACGGAGCGTGAGTGGTTGGTCGTTAACACCGGTGTTTACATGACCATCAACCATGGCATCAGAGCTGTCGCTTTCGGGTTATTGGGGTTCGCCTTTAATGCCTGGTGGTTAACGATCACGGTTATGAGCCTGGCAGTCATTATCGGTAGCTGGTTGGGGACGCGCCTGCGACAGTCTGTGCCGCAAACAAATTTTGAAGCCGTCTTTAAATGGATCGTAACTGTACTCGCGTTGCGTATGGTGATTTTGACGGTGCTGGAGATGAAAGCGTGATGAAATCAGCCTCCCAAAATCGCTTGGGTATTTTACTGGCCTTAATTGCCAATTCAGTCTGGGGGTGTGCTGCTCTTTACTGGATACAGACAAAGCCGGTCCCGCCACTCGACGTTTTGGCGCACCGAGGTGTTTGGACACTGCCTGCGGTGTTGCTCGTTTTGCTGGCGTTTGGACGATTTAGGTCTACGCTTTTATTGCTGCGAGATTGGCACACGTTAAAATTCACCGCGTTGGCGGCATTTCTAATTTCAATTAATTGGGGGGTTTTTCTTTTTGCCGTGACTAATGGTCGTGCCACTGAGGCCAGTTTGGGTTACTTCATGCTCCCCATACTGACTGCGATGGCAGGAGTTTTAGTCTTCAAAGAGCGTCCAACTCGGCCACAGCAGGTAGCGATGGCCCTCGCCGTTTTAGCGGTGATGGTGCAGTTAGTTGCTGTAGGAACGCTGCCAATCGTCTCGTTAACACTCTCTATTTCATTTGCGACCTACAGCGTCATTCGTAAGTATATTCAAGCGGACGCGATTCAAGGGCTATTTATGGAGTCGCTGTTCTTGATGCCGGTTGGTGCCATTTGGCTTGTTTTGCATCAGGGCGGTGGGCTTTTTGAATACGGTTTGCGAACTGACTTGTTTTTGTTGGGTGCCGGCGCATTAACAGCCGTGCCTCTTTTGACGCATGTCGCCTCAGCTCGAATTCTGTCGATGTCAACGGTCGGTCTTTTTTCTTATCTTGGGCCTTCCTTGCAACTGATCGTGGCTCAAACGATATTGGGTGAATCGATTACTCCTGTGACACTCGCGTCTTTCCTAATCGTATGGTGTGGCCTTGCGTTCATTCTTTTTGATAATTTTCGCGCGCTTCACCGCACGAGAAAAAATCGAAGCTTAAGTGCGTCGAGTCTCAACAGCGATTAACCCTCAAAATTTTCGGCGTTGTGGTGCCTCGCACGAGACGTTAGCTAACCGCTTTGGACCATTGTAATTTGCGCTTGGTCTCGGCCTCGAATCGGCGACGATCTTCCTCACTGTCAATATCACGGATGTAGTGATCATTTGTGGTTTGCCAGCGTTGGGTGTTTAAGGGGTTAGCCGTGCGCCAGGCGCCAGAGCCAAAGGTAGGGTCCCCGGATAAAATTTGTTTGATGACCTGAGAGTCAAAAATGACGGGGTGGCCGGGTATGCCGGCTACCTCGGGTCCAATAAAGTGTATCGAAGGCTCGCGCGTTCTAAAAATGTCATAGACGGCCCGATAATCCTCAGCGTTGAGTAAGGGTAGGTCAGAGGGGCATATCAGTAGATTATTCACTTTGGCTGACAGCTCAGAGACGCCTAAGCGCACTGACGCTGATTGGCTGTGTTGGTCTTCAGGTTGGACTACGATGCTCACCGGTTGATCCTCTAAAACCGGTGCAATCAGGTTGCAGTGGTGCCCCAGCACAACCACGATCTCGATTTCCCCTAGTGCTTTGATCGCTTGAATTTGCCGATGAATCAGTGCTGTTCCGTCGAGCTCTAGAAGACATTTGGGTCGGCGGCCCAGCCGACTACCCGCGCCTGCTGCCAATATGACGGCTCCGGTGTCCCCTGATTGTTTTGTCCCGGCGTCAACAGTGCCCGTCATGTTGAGGTGTCTTCTTGGGAGGAGTGGTGGTGATGGTCAGATTGGCTTGATGGGGTCAGCTCTTCATGAGGCGTATGGTGCATTGGCGTTGTGCCATGGCCCGAGAAGGGTGTGGTGAGCCACAAACTATAGGACCCCATAATGATGAGGGTCATCCCCATCAGATGCCGGAAGGTTGAATGGCGCAAGACGGCATTTGCATGTTGGCCCGCTAACGTTGTACCTAGCATGGCGGGTAAGGTTCCCACCCCAAATAAGCCCATGAGAAAGGCTCCATCGAAAGGGCCGCTTGCGGTTGCTGCGCTCCAAGCGAGGGCGCTGTAAACCAATCCGCAGGGCATAAATCCCCACAACGCGCCCATGACCATGGCATGCCCCTCGTGTTTTGGCGGCAAAAATGCGGTGATCATTGGCCTTATCCCGCGCCAGACGCCACCGCCCAGTCGCTCCAGTGCTGTGATGCCGTACCAGAGCTTGAGCGTGTGCAAGCCTACAGCGATCAAAAGCAGTGCAGCGATGACCCGTAAGTAAAATGTCCATTGGGTAATGGGTAGAAACAGTGCCACCGATCCGATAAACCCACCGATGGATGCATAGCCGAGTAAACGCCCGAAATGATAGGCAAGGGGAAAGCTCCATCGTCGGCCCTCGGGCGCCTGAAAGGCCAGTGCTAAACCGCCACACATACCCATACAGTGGCCTGCTCCAGCAAGCCCAAGAAGGATGGCGCTGGTCGCTTCAGTGCTGGTCATTGTCGCCCTCTTTTGGCGGGTTCCTCGTCAGGTCGTCGTTCAAGGCTCGCCAAGCATCGTGATCGAGGTCGTCATACTGTCCCCGATTAATCGACCAAATTAGCAAAGCGGCAACAATGATGACAAAGATGAGCGCTATCGGTATGAGTAAGTACAGGCTGTCCAAAATATCAATCCTTCAGCCGACGCAATCGCAAAGCATTGAGGACCACCAACAGTGAGCTGGCGGACATGCCCAAAGCTGCTGCCCAAGGTGGCACATAACCAAAGGCAGCGAGAGGCAGCCCCAGCAAATTATAACCCGCTGCCCAAAGCAAATTTTGTCGAGTGATACGACGAGTCGCATGAGCAGCCTTTCTTATCGTTAATAGTCGGTTAGTGTCTTCCTCGGTGATGACAAAATCAGCTTGGGCTTGCGCTAATGCTGTGGCACCCGCGACGGCAATTGAGACATCGGCTGCACGCAGCAAAGGTGCGTCGTTAAGTCCGTCGCCAATGGCCATAACGGTGGCGCCTGAGCTCTGGCGCTGTTTGATTTCGGTGAGCTTTTCTTCGGGACGTAACGATGCTGTGTAAGCCAGACCTAAACTCGATGCAATTTGGCGTACGCGTGGTTCCGTGTCACCCGACAAAATCTCAAGGGTAAGTGTCTCTCCCTTGAGCTCGTCGATAAGCTGTTGCGTGCCCGGTCGCAACGTTTCTGAAAGGCTAATCCAGGCGAGCCATCGGCCGTCCTCAACTAAGGCTATCCAGTAATGGCTGTCATCGGGTCTATCGGGTAGGCCCGGGGCAATTTCACGGCAAAAAGTAAGACTGCCAAGACGTAATTTTATATTGCGCGCACTATCCCAGCCCTCGACGCCTTGTGCTGCAATAATTTCGACATTTCGAACCGCATAGTTGTGCTCTCTTTGATGAAAGGGTCTGGCGGCGGGGTGACTGCTGAATTGTTGCAACGCTGCGGCGGTGCTGAGAGCTTCATCAATATCGACGCCTTGGGCAGTGCTGATGGTTGAGATCATAAGTTGTGTCTCAGTCAGGGTGCCGGTTTTATCGAAAATGACGTGATTAGCTGCAGCGACGGCCAACAAGCCTGTTTCGCTGCGAACGCGAACGCCGCGTCGCCCCAACCACGCATTGCCCGCTGTCAGTGCTGCCGGTGTTGCAAGGGATAAAGCGCAGGGGCAGGCCACCACTAAAACCGCGATGCTCGCCCAAAACGCTCGCGCGGGTTCTATATTCCACCAAACAACAAATGTGATGGCTGCAGCCGCCAGAACAACACTAATAAAGCGCGCTGCAAACAGATCGATCAATTGCAGATGAGCGGGCTTATCACCTCGGGCCCTGTCAATGTCTTGAGCCAGAGCCGCAAGGCGCGAGTCACTAAAGCCGTGTTCCACCATAAGCTCGAGACTGGATCCTTCATTGATTGTGCCGGCAAAAACAACGTCGTCTTTTTGCACGGTTCTAGGCAGAGATTCACCGGTAAAAACCGCCTCGTCCACAACGGATGCTCCCGTGACAACTCGTGAGTCGAAAGCGATAGCCTCGCCAGTGGCCACCCGAATCATTTCTCCCGGCTGAACTGTATGTCTGGGAAGTCGCTGCCACTGGTGGTCACGTAAAACCGCGACAAACTCGGGGAGTTCATCGGCGACTCGTACCAGCTGAATAAGATCTCTGTCTCGCAGTCTTTTTTCTACGAACCGCGCCAGCAATAGAAAAAAAACAAACATGGTTACGGAGTCGTAGTAGGTCTCACCACCCCCTTGTAGCGTTGACCATAGACTTGCGGCCGTTGCAAGAATCAATGCTAGCGACACCGAGCTGTCCATAATGAGGGTGCGATGCTTTAAATGCTGCCAGGCACGCTCAAAAAATTCTCTGCCACTGTAGCCAAGAACGAAAAGGGTTAGAGGAGCACTCATGAGGCGCAGCAGTTGTTGCAGATCAGTATCGATACCCTGCAGTGCCCCGGCATGGAGCGCAATTGCAAACATGCCCACTTGCATCATTCCCAGAAAAGCAATGCCAAGACGCCGCAGATCTCGGCGATAGTCCTCTCGCATTTGCTGCAGTCGACTGTCAGCACGCCAAGGCTGAACTCGGTAACCCAATCGCTGTAACACCTCGATAGCGGGGCCGGCGGCGCAGTCGGGCAATAGGTTGACGGTTACTTTTCCCAGTGTCAGCTGAATGTGTACTGACTGAACATCTGCAAGCTCCTGAAGAAATCGTTCAATCACCCAAGCGCAGGCGGCGCAACTCATGCCCGTCACCATGAGGGGTATTTCTTGTTGTTCTGCATCGACTTTGGCGAAGGTTTGCAACCAGAGCTTGTCGTTATACCAGTCAGAGGTTTGTGTCGATTGCTGGTCAGGAGTGGGGGGATAATCGGTGCGCTGACGGTAAAAGGCCGTCATTTCGGCCCCCGCGATCAGGTGGGCGACAGTTTGGCATCCAAGGCAGCATACGGCTCGGTCGGTGTTATCTACGCAAACCGTGAACGTTGTGTCATTGGGCAGTGGCTCTCCACAATGAAAGCATTGTGTTGCGGCAGGCTCTACCTTCAAAAGAGATGATCGCCGTCGAGTCGCCAATCGCTGCTGACACCCTTATCAAGGGTCCAGTGCCATCGCCCTTTTAATGTCTGGGGGAGTAAAACCCGGTAATGTCCTTGGGCAACTCGCTGTACTGGCACGGCAAAGTCGCGGTCGGATTCCATTGCGTGAGATAACAAGAGGCGCAACTGTGGCGCCTCAATCTTACCTTCAATGCGAATATCAAGCCGGCGCTCTTCGGGGCTGAATTTAGCGGTGAGCTCGAGCGACTTCGCGCGATTTTGCCTTTCGAGCTGCTGGTTAATCGCTAAACCTTCTTTGTAATAATCGTCTACGACAAGGTCATCTGCATACTGATTGGCAATGATCACTGTGTACAGAGTGGCAACCACGGCTGTTCCGGGAAGAACAATCAAAAACCAGGGCCAAAATTGTTTATACCAAGGGAGCATAGGCTGTTGTACCCGTTATAGCGCTGGCCGGATGAAACGAGATTCTGCTTCCGCATAGATCGCCTCATGGTGAATGGACACCGCTCTAAATAAAACGGGGGTGCCGGGAAAGGGCAGGTTGCTAGGATCAGCTCGGAGCCGAACACCGAGCTCGAATAGTTCGCCGCCCAAAACGGTTATGGATTCCTCTCCAAGGATTGAGGCCCCGGTAATGCCCACAGCTTCGATACGATAAGTTGCGACTTCATCGCTGCGATTTGTTACCCGTATCTCGAAAACATTATCAATTAACCCTCCCGCAGCGGGGAGATAAAGTTGACCGCGGTCTCGAGATACACTGATATCTACCAAGCTGCGGTTGAAAAGGGATGAAGTAAATAACGCCAACATAACCAATAGCGCTGCAATATAACCCAAGATTTTCGGTGGGATCCCTGTGGTTTTTTGGCCCGCCAGCGCGTTCTCACTGGCATAGCCCACCAGTCCTTTGGGTGATCCCATTTTCTCCATGACAGAGTCGCAGGCATCGATGCAAAGGGCACAGCCAATGCATTCGTACTGTAGCCCGTCTCGTATATCAATGCCGGTGGGGCAGACTTGAACACAGAGCTCGCAATCGATGCAGTCGCCTTGGTGGGATTCTTTGCTGGCGAAGCGTTTGCGGGAGCCCCTTGGTTCGCCACGGTCGGTATCGTAGGTGACGACCAAGGTATTCTTATCGAACATGACCGATTGAAATCTGGCGTAAGGGCACATATCGGTGCACACTTTTTCCCTCAAGTACCCCGCATTGAGATAAGTGGCAGCACTAAAAAGCAGGACAAAACTTGCCGCACCGAGGTCAGCTGAGAAGGTGAGGAGATCAGGTAGCAATTGGCGAGCAGGCACAAAGTAGCTAACAAATGTCAGTCCAGTAAAGGCTGCAACTAGCCCCCAACCACAGTGTTTCAGCGTTTTTTTGCGCAATTTTCGCCATGAGATCGGTTCTTGATCTAGCTTGATTCTTTGGTTGCGACTCCCCTCAAAGCGTTGCTCGATGTACATAAAGATGGCAGTCCAGACGGTTTGCGGGCAGGTGTATCCGCACCATAAGCGCCCCCAGAGAGCGGTAACGGTAAACAGAGTGAACGCAGCGATAATGAGAATAAAAGCGAGCAGGATCAGGTCCTGAGGCCAAAGGGTTAGGCTAAGGATGTGGAATTTTCTCGCGGGAAGATCAAACAATATGGCTTCTCGGCCGTCCCACATAAGCCAAGGGAGTAGAAAATAGCCAAGCAGCAATGGCCAGCCGGTATACAGGCGGAGTCGCTGGAAACGCCCCTCAATAGCCCTAGTGTAAATTTTTTCGCGACGTGCCTTTTTATCGAGCTCGCTGACCTCCGCTGGCACAGCGGAATCGACGGCAATCACGTCATCGTGTTGACTATTCATAACATGGAGTATTCAAGGGTGACGCGTCAGAGATTAGCGGCTGTCGCTGTCACAGTGGATGACCGGCTGAGCCCATAAACCCACGCGGTGAGTATGTGAATCTTATCTTCAGTCAACGTCTCATTGAATGCAGGCATTTTTCCATTTCGGCCATTGCGCAGTGTGTGCGCTATTTGGTCAGCGGTGCCGCCATAAAGCCAGATGCCATTGGTGAGGTTGGGGGCGCCCATAAGCTGATTGCCCTTGCCGTCAGTGCCATGACAAGCCGCGCAATAGGCTTGGAAATGCCCAGCGCCTTTTGCGGCTTTGGCTGGATCTGCTTCACGAGCATTTAAGGACAATACATATTGGGTGGCCTCATCGATGCCGGCATCTCCCAAAATAGCCTGCCAAGCTGGCATGGCAGCCTGCCTACCGTGAATCAGTGTGGCTTTAATGGCCTCCGGACTTCCTCCGTAAAGCCAATCGTTATCAGCAAGGTTTGGAAATCCGTGTGCACCGTAGGCATCGGAACCATGGCACTGCGCGCAATTGTTGCCAAACAAGCGACGTCCCATTTTTCGGACCTTGGGTTCAAAGGCAATCTCCTCAACGGGCAGCGCCAGATAGCGGTCTCTCATGGCCCGATACTGGTCTTCAGCCTTGGCCACTCTTGCCTCGTACTGACCTGTTGAGGTCCAACCTAACAGACCTTGGTAGCTACCCATGCCGGGATACAGCGCCAGGTAACCCACCGACCAAACGATGGTTGAAACAAACATATACACCCACCACGTAGGGAGCGGGGTGTCTAGCTCCTCTAGGCCGTCGTATTTGTGCCCCGTTGTTTTGATTTCCTCAGCGGGTTTTTTTCGATTGCCAAGGAGGATCCAAAGGGTCGCCACCAGCTGGGCGACTGTCAATAAAATAATCCATCCGCTCCAGAAGTTACTCACGATCTAGCACCTCGCTTCGCGTACGTTCAGCGACCTCTCGATCTGCAAAGGGCAGATTAGCCGCATCTTTAAAAGGTGTTTTTTGTTTGCGGCCGTAAGCCCAAACAACGAGCCCAATAAAACTTACCAACATGAAGGCAGTACTGAGCCCACGCAAATCGTTGATGTCCATCTTAGCGCCGCGCCTTTATTAGCGTACCTAGCTGCTGCAAGTAGGCGATGAGGGCATCGATTTCTCGCACGTCTGTAACGGCAGCCTCTGCACTCGCAATGTCTGCGTCGGTGTAGGGAACGCCCAGCTTACGCAGTGTTGCGAGCTTTACAGGGGTTGTTTTGGCGTCGATCGTGTCCTCAAAAAGCCATGGGAATGCCGGCATGTTGGACTCGGGAATCACATCTCTAGGGTTGTACAGGTGTGCCCGGTGCCATTCGTCACTGTAACGCTCGCCCACACGAGCAAGGTCTGGACCTGTGCGTTTGGAACCCCAGAGGAAGGGCCTGTCATAGGCGAATTCGCCTGCGACTGAGTAATGCCCATAGCGTTCCGTCTCGGCACGAAGGGGGCGTATCATTTGCGAATGGCAGGTATGGCATCCTTCGCGAATGTAAATGTCTCGCCCTTCGAGCTGAAGCGCCGAATAGGGTTTCAGTCCCTCTATCGGTGTTGTGCTATTTTTTGAAAAAGCCAATGGCACCAGCTCGACGAGCGTACCAAAGCTGATGGCAACAATAATCAGGGCCACCATGAGGCTCGGGGTTCGTTCTATTTTGTCATGTTTCATAAGCTGTCCCCCTTAGACCGTCGCAACAGCGGGTTCGGTTTGTGTTGCCACGTCGGTAATCTCTTTTCGTGTGGTCATCCACACGTTATAGGCCATGACCAACATGCCACTGAAAAAGATGAGGCCGCCGATCATGCGCACAACATAGCCGGGGTGGCTTGCGACTAGGGATTCCACGAACGTGTAGGTCAGCGTGCCGTCCTCGTTATAAGCCCGCCACATAAGTCCCTGCATAATGCCATTGACCCACATTGATGCGATGTAGAGAACCGTGCCGATGGTAGACATCCAAAAATGCAGGTTAATTAAGGCGACGCTATGCATTTGCTCTTTGCCAAAGAGCTTTGGAATGAGGTGGTATAGCGATCCGATAGAGATCATGGCCACCCATCCCAGTGCACCAGAGTGAACATGGCCAATCGTCCAGTCGGTGTAATGAGATAAGGAATTGACGGTCTTGATCGCCATCATCGGGCCTTCGAAAGTCGACATGCCATAGAAGGAGAGACTGACGACCAAGAAGCGCAAGATGGGATCGTCCTTGAGCTTATCCCAAGCCCCGGACAACGTCATAATGCCGTTGATCATTCCGCCCCAAGATGGCGCCAACAGAATGAGGCTCATTACCATGCCCAGGCTCTGCGCCCAGTCGGGTAGAGCGGTGTAATGAAGGTGATGAGGCCCTGCCCAAATGTAGATCGATACTAATGCCCAGAAATGGACAATGGATAGCCGGTACGAATAGACAGGGCGTTCTGCTTGTTTGGGTACAAAGTAGTACATCATGCCCAAGAAGCCTGCTGTCAGAAAAAAGCCGACCGCATTATGGCCGTACCACCATTGCACCATGGCATCTACAGCACCCGCATATGCCGAATAGGATTTGGTCATACTCACCGGCAGTGCGGCGCTATTGACGATGTGGAGAATAGCAACCGTTACGATAAACGCGCCAAAAAACCAGTTGGCCACATAGATGTGTTCGACCTGACGTTTGATGATCGTGCCGAAAAATACAACTGCGTAGACGACCCAAACAACCGCCAGCAAAATATCGATGGGCCACTCGAGCTCGGCGTACTCTTTGGATGTCGTCAATCCCATAGGGAGGGTTATTGCAGCCGCTACGATGACCGCCTGCCAGCCCCAAAAGGTAAATGCGGCGAGGTTGTCAGAGAGAAGCCGTGCTTGGCAGGTTCGTTGCACCACGTAGTAAGAGGTCGCAAAAAGTGCAGAGCCGCCAAAGGCAAAAATGACGGCGTTGGTGTGCAGCGGGCGCAGTCTACCGAAGCTCGTCCAGGGCAGGTCAAAGTTTAACGCTGGCCATGCTAGCTGGGCAGCAATCCACACCCCAATGCCCATACCCACAATGCCCCAAACCACCGTCATAATGGCAAATTGACGCACGACCTTGTAGTTGTAGGTAACCGGTAAAGTTTCTAGTCCAGCGGTTGCCATAGTTATTCACCTCAGTCAGCACAGCCCGTGGTGCCCCCGCACCTCATAGCCCTGCATATTTCGCAGCATCTTGAGCCGTTCCCAAGATACGCACTACTTAACTTTTTGCGGAGTTCGTATTTCGAACCCTCGTGATTATTGGCAACCCACTCAGTCAGTAAACGCCGGCATGGCTCCCCAGTCCCACAACAGGGTCGTGGCAACCAGCAAACACACCAGCATCACGAGGGAGACGCCAATAACGGCGCTGGCGAAGAGAAAGCCTCGTGACTCTGGAATCTTCATGACGATGGGAATGCCATTATAAAGCAAATAAGTTGACCAACAGACTGCGAATACTCCGATCAACATATCCAGCCACAGAACGGGGTAAAACCCGACCGCGCCCGCGATGAAGAGTGGTGTGGCACAAACACTCGCGATCAAAATGCCTTTAATAAAGGAAGATTGAGCGCCATAGGTTTCGGACATCCAGTGGATGAAATAACCAATTGCTACGACGCAGGACACCATGCCGCCGTAAAACAGAAAGCTGATAAGCCTGGCGCTTTCATCGGTAAGTCGGATGACATCCCGTCCCACACCGACGGTCCAGCCCACTTGGGTGGTGCCGATATACCAAGCATAGGCGGGCAAGATCGCCCAAATTAGCGGATAAAGCAGCATCAGTGCTTGGCTCGTATCATCGAGCTGCGCCAAGCGGCGCCAAGCGGCACTGGGCTTGGTCATGATGCCCAAGCTGTGATGGAACATGGCTCTATTCCCTTTAAATTAGTGTGGTTATTATACGCCGTTATAAGACTCGCCGTCGAGAGATTTTACAGCGAGTGAAGCGGCTAAAAAACTGGCGGCTTTAAGGAGTTCATTCATTATTATGGCAGCATGGTTTAGCGGGTAATAATTGGTAACTCGTTGCGCAGGGCCTCGGGCAAGAGCTGCTCGGTAGCAAATGTTTCGAGGAAGTCGATACCAAGCCGCTGAGCTCGGGCGTCATCTTGGCTATCACGCAATACAACGTGCTCTCCAACAAGGTGGTGCATATCACTGATCGTCTGATGTAGCGCTAAAAGCTTTTCGTCCTCAAGGTCTTCAGACCAGAGGGCGCTGTCCAGAGCGACAGTATGCGGCTTGAGCTTCTGCAGCACTGACGTGTTGCCGCGTTTTGGGTTGACCTCTGCAACTGAAATTTGGCAGCCGATGGAACGCAAGGTGCTACAAAAATAAGCTGCATCATTATCCTCCCGAAGTCGAGCTGAATCGGTTAACTCGAACCACAGGCGATCGGTCCCAATACCGCTCTCGGAGACCTCGTGAAGTAAAAAATCGAGAAACTCTGGATGCAGGGCGGCCTCGGTGCAAATGCGAAGCTGAAAAAGTGGTGGGGTTCGCCCCGCAGCCACCACCGACTCTGCAAAGCGACAAGTGTTACTGACTTTTGAGCAATCGGTTGCTATTGCTAGGGCGGTTGTTGGGTATTGTTGGCGTTGTTCGACAGTATTTCCAAACGCCATCCCGTTGGAAAGTACCTCGTAGCGGGTTTGCACCACAGCAGCATCATTAAGGGTCCGACGGTGCACAGGCCTCACAGAAAATTGCGGCGGCGGCGTCTCTTTTTGAAGCAGCGCATAAGTCTCTCTTACAGCGCTGGCAAGATTGCTGAGCTTCGGAGGTGGTGCGGCAACCACGCCGGTATTGGGTGCTGTTGCGAGACCCTGTTTGGCGATGTCTTCAAGGTTTATCCAAAGCGCTTCAGCGCTGGAAATGCCGCTATCGATGGCCGCAATGCCAATGCCTGCAGGAGGTGCTGAACTGCTGTTATCAGTGAGTAGTCCTAGGAGTTGTTCAATATTTTCAGTGCCGACGATGATGCCATGAGTTGCCTGAGACAGAGAGCCCTCGTATTCAATAGCAACCGCACCACTAAGCAGTTTGGCAGTCACCTGCTGTGCACCCGCTGAGTTCTCTGCATGTATCGCCAGCGCACAGCTTGTTGCTCCTTTGCGGCGAGCCCTTCGAATATGACTTTGAGCGACATCAATCATTTCTGAGCGTGATTGTGTCAATGACTTGGATGAGCTGTTGGGCGCGCTGAGATCTTCTTGCCGTTTTTCTAATGTTTGAAAAACACTGCGCTCAATAATTGGCAGTTCGTCTGAGGGGGCGAGTGGTTTCAATCGATTGCTGAGCTGCCGTGCCAGTTGAATCAGATTGATGTCTTTAACCTTAAAGCCTTGTTCGTTAGCAAAAGCGAAACGCGTCGAGTTGGTGTTTTTCCAAATAAGCTGCAGGTTTTGCGTCGAATCCTCAGACAGCCTTTCAGAAATCCAACTCTTTAACTTAAGTTGATGTGCACGCTTCACCCAGTTTTCGAGGCGAGGGAGTGCAGCTAGGCGTTCTGAGAATCTTGGCTCGGTAAATATTTCCGGCTCGGGAAGAGACGAGGCCGCGAGGGTGACAGGCTCGTCGCCGCTAAGTTGCTGCTGGAGCTGTTGCAAGCACGCTTGCGCTTCGATCGACAAAAATTCATCCCCTAAACCCTGGGGAAGTTCTCGCGTTATTTTTTTAGCGGCATCGGGTTTAAGGGGAAGTCCTGTCTCCATAGTGCGTTGCAATGAATTGTTAATTCGTGAGATTCGGTTGAGGACTGTGTCGTAAAACAATGAGTTGTCGTCTCGCAGTTGGATCAACACCAATTCATCGCGAAGGAAGGAATCGATCAGACCAAGAAGGCTAGCGGGCATGAGTCCGTCGGGGAGCAGGTGGCTCAAATCGTTCTCGACCCTTTGGCCCGCCTGCTCGCGCTTTTCCTTGCCATCTTCAGCGGCGATCTGGCGTTGAATATTCCGCTGCTGTTGTTTGAGCATGGTAACCGCAAGCCCGTTAATTTTAATGAGTGCTTTCTCGAAAACATCGAGACTGCCATCAAACTCGCGTTGGATGGCACTCAAAGCGTCATCAATTTTTTGCTCAACGCGCGCACTATTTTTTGGTGCGAGGGAGCTCAGTTCACTCAAACGCTCAATCAGAAGCCGCGCCGGGTGCTCCCGGTCCTCAAAAAAAGAAGCATCGGTCAGCGAGAGCTCTGCAAGTGGTAGCTTTAAGTTATCAAAACTTCGACTTACTTTGTCTGAGAGCGGCAGGGTATCAAACATGGTTCGGTACAAATTATCGATCAGCTGCACACTGCCTTTCAAAGGCTGTAGCGACGCGTCAAGCTGATCTAGGCCTAGTTGATTGACCAAAGGTTCCGAATGAGAGACTCCTTCACCAGTTTGTCGCAAAACAGCAATAGTTTGCGCCACCTCAGCGGCTTTTTCGTTGAGTTGCGCCTCGGATAGCGGATTTTCTGGTTGCTCCGATGGCAGCGCGGGCAAACGCAGTCTTGCTAACATTGCGGCGTCGATTGTGAGGGTTTCTGATGACGAGCTGCGCCCGGGCAAATACTCTGTGAAACCCTCCATCTGCGCCAAAGTCACCAGTGACGAGGCCGCTGTTGCCGCATCCTTGGGGGTCATGCCACTGGCGGAGTAGGGCAAGTTTGTTGCTACGGCATCAGATCTGGAATTCGTTGGCGTTTCTTTTTGGCTCAGAGGTCCGGCATTGGCAGCAGCACCTCGGTTGGGCCTTAACGCACTGGGCGTTAAACCCACCAGGGGGGCGTTTTCTGGGTTAGTGCCGGTGGTTTCGCTGGCCGTTTGGGAAGGGTTTACCGTAGCTTCAGCGTTGATTTCAGTCGCAGGGAACTCGTCATAGGATGCCAGAACCGCATTGAGTTCTTGGTACAGCGCGCCAGCTTCCGGAAGTAAATTGCGGGTAAAAGACCGGTCGAGCTCGGCTATGATGAAATCAGGCAAATTGAGTTGTTCAATGTAGCGACGATACGCGGTGGTCAGGCCTCGTAAACCAAAAGGCAGTCGAATGGTCAGCGGGTCAACATCTAGTAGCGTTCCCAAGCCCGAAGTCAGCGACTGCAATTGGTTCCAATACCTCTCGGAGCCTGCTTGAACAATTTGGTCGATCCCGGCGCTGTTGTCGAAGGTTCTAAGGTCCAGGAGGTCGAGCTCGGCGGGCAGCTTATTATCGCCTTTGGATAGCCCACGCTCATTGACTAAGTTGCCAAAGGCAAGGTCAATCTCCACAAGCAGTGTGGTAACAAAGTCCTTGCCTCGAGATTTTAATGCAGAGAAGGCTTCAAATGCTTGAGTGCGTTGGTCGGGCGCCAATTTTGCACTGGCCGATAAATTAAACAGATGGTCTGCCATCGCCTCGGTCACCAGACTCAGGCGAGGCTGTAAAAGCTTGCCAGTGTACTGCCTCAGCGCCATGATGCGCGCTGAAGACTTGGCTGGGGCGGCGCTGTCTGGATTTTCCCGTGTCATAGCTCACCAAAATTACTGCCCTGCGATTGTGTCGCCTGCGGGCTCGATATGCCAGTCCCTAATTTTTGGGCTGCCATGGGGAAACATTAATGGATTCAAGTTTCACAGACGCCCAGCCTAATAGGCCGCGCTTGCGGTCAGAGTGGTTGGAGACCTTAGGTGCTACGTTGGCGGAACCCGAAATGCAAACCCTCGCGCGATTTTTGCGTGACGAGAAAGCGAGGGGAAAAGTTGTGTACCCCCCCGGATCGGAGATTTTTAATGCGCTTCAGTTAACGCCTCCTCAAACGGTCCGAGTGATAATTTTAGGACAAGACCCCTACCACGGCCCCGATCAGGCCCACGGGCTCAGTTTTTCCGTACGCAAGGGAGTGGCTGTTCCGCCCTCGCTGCGCAACATTTTTAAGGAGCTCCAGCGTGACCTTGGTATAGAGCGCCCCCTTCACGGTTGCCTAAACCACTGGGCTGAGCAGGGGGTGCTCTTGTTAAATTCGGTGCTTACCGTCGAATCAGGCTTAGCGGGCTCTCATCAGAATCTTGGCTGGGAGCGGTTTACCGACCGCGTCGTAGCTACAGTCAGGGATGGCGGCAAGCCAGCCGTGTTCATGCTCTGGGGGGCTCATGCGCGAAAAAAAGCGGCCGCGCTGGAGGGTTTGGCCCACTGTGTACTCACAGCACCTCACCCGTCCCCTCTATCGGCCCATCGAGGATTCCTCGGTTGTGGTCATTTTTCTAAAGCCAACGAGTTTCTAGAGCGCTGTGGCCGGGGTGCCATTGATTGGTCGTTGCCTGATTAGCCTCTTTGGCTGAGCCGCGAGTATATGCAGCCTGCCGAGGCGGATTTTTAGGCAGGCTTGGATTCCATAGAGTAGTGCATAGGCGTATCGCCGAGGGTGATTGCCTGTTTCGTATCCTCTGCTACCACGGTTTTACCAGCGGCAGCTTCGACGGCCTCTACTAAAACGACGCTCCCTTCAGCATGGTTAGCCGCGTTAACGACGCTTCCAACGGTGCGGGAGTCAGCTTCACTGATTAACTTTAGCCCTTCGACGGGACACGGGATTGCTCCTTTGCCAAGGTAAAGACGTCTTTTGGGTGTTCCTCGCCAGTGCAATCTCGCAATAATTTCCTGGCCGGTGTAACAGCCCTTGTCGAAGCTCACCCACCCGGCCAAATCGTAGCTAAGGTCTTGAGGTAGGTACTTACCCGTTGTGGCAGCGGTGATTCGTGCTTCACCCCGTAAGCAGCTAGCGGCGCGCCAAGCTGATGCATAGTCCTCGGCTGATGTAGCGTCAGGGTTAGGGGCCATCTGGCTAGAATCCCTAGGGATAAGCAGCGCGGCGTGTTCAGCAACCGGAATCAGCCATCCCTGCGCCACAGCTTCGGCCCGATTTTCTGTCATGAGATGGCGTTCAGCGCCAAAGTGGCGCCACGCTTCGCTTCCGGTAACCCCCCAGGGCCGGTCTGGTAAACGGGTAAGTTCGGCTTTGCTGAACATTAAGTATTTGGTGAGATGCGCCAACAATAAGTCGGCCAAGCAGTCTGATACCCGCAAAATAAGGTGTTCGGGCTCTATAACAAGGGCGCGGAAATCGGCGATCACTCGGCCTTTTACGTCACAAAAAGCACCGGCTATGACATCGAGTGCCTGCGCTTGGGCAAAGTCGGCGGTGGTCTGCCCTTGGAGAAATTTACAGGCATCATGGCCCTTGAGTTGGAGCAACGCCTCGTGAGTGAGAGGCGCCCAGCCATTGATAAATCCGTCCATTATGGTTGAAGAATTGGGCGGTGAGTCTGTCATGGGTCGGGGCCTAAGGGTCAGTTGCTTGGTATTGTATGTTAATTTCGGGTAATTCCAACGCGCCCGAATGACAATAGCTGGCTGGTTTTTTACGCTACTGTATGACCTGACTGCAGGGCCGAGTGCAGAGCGCCTGTGAGAACGGCCTTACCCGAGGCAGTATTAGTGGAGATCTCATGACCGAAGACAAAGATTACAGCAGAATGCGTTGGGCCAGTAGGCGCGGCTTGCTGGAATTAGACCTACTTCTAGGACCTTTCATGGAATCTTGCTTTAGAGAATTAGAGCCCCAGCTACGTGAGGATTATCAGCAGCTCATGAGCCATGAGGATCAAGATATTCTGAATTGGATCATGGGTAGAGAAGCCCTGAGTGATGAAAGCCTGATCGCCATTACCGATCAGATCAGAGCCCATAACCGGTCTAAGCTGCGTTAGGATTTTCGTCCTGAGACTTGGGTTGAGTAGCTGGGCAACTGTAAATCTTCCGATTGAGGATTTTGAAAGGCCGGATGATCTCGCGGTATGAGGATGGAGTCTTGAGCATTAGGTTTAGCGTCGGGGTAGTCGCGGTTAAAATGCAGACCTCGAGACTCTTGCCTAGCCGCCGCACAGCGCACTGTGAGCGCAGCGACTTCCGCTAGGTTTCTCAATTCAAGTAGCGGCCTGGTGATAAGAAATTGACTGTAGTAATTGGCAATTTCAACCTGCATGAGTTCGATCGCGTTGGCGGCAAAAGCCAGCCTTCTATCGCTTCTCACAATGCCCACATAATCCCACATGAGTCGTCGTAGCGCTTGCCAGTGGTAGGGAATGATGACGCCCTCATCAGAGACTCTAACGCGGCTATCGTCCCATTCTGGCAGTTTTTTTGGGGCAGGCAGATCTGTATCTGCGATGTGTCGAGCCGCAGACGCCGCATAGACAAAGCACTCGAGTAGTGAGTTGCTAGCCATTCGGTTTGCCCCATGTAAACCGCTGCATGCGGTCTCACCAATCACGTATAGCCCGGGTAGGTCACTGGCGCCAAATTGATCGACGACAACCCCTCCACAGGTGTAGTGCGCCGCCGGCACGACAGGAATGCGATCTTTGCAGATATCGATGCCCAAAGAGAGGCAGCGCTCGTAAACGGTGGGAAAGTGGCTGCGCAAAAATTCCGGAGAGCGGTGAGTGATGTCCAGATAGACGCAGTCGAGTCCTAGCCGCTTCATTTCATGGTCGATGGCCCGGGCAACAATGTCCCGAGGCGCAAGTTCCCCGCGAGGATCGAAGCGTGTCATGAAGGCTTCGCCATTTGGTAGCAAAAGGCGCGCCCCCTCGCCACGAAGCGCTTCCGTGATCAAAAATGATTTGGCTTTTGGATGGTACAGGCAGGTGGGATGAAATTGATTAAATTCCATATTCGCGACGCGACAGCCTGCACGCCAAGCAATGGCAATACCATCTCCGCTCGCGCCGTCAGGGTTTGACGTGTATTGGTAGGCTTTGCTAGCGCCTCCAGTGGCCAGAACAACCGCCCGCGCGGCAATCGTTTTGACACTGTGACTTTGGGTGTCCAGCACATGCGCGCCAACGCAGCGACCGTCAACGCGAATGAGATCTACCGCGTAGCAATCGGGTAACAGGGATATGTTTGCAGCTGCCGCTGCGTTTTGGGTCAGCACGTCTGAGATGGCACGCCCGGTCCGGTCTGCTGCATGGACGATTCGCCGGTGGCTGTGGCCACCCTCCATGGTTAGGTGAAATTCTCTAAATTCAGCATCGGGTTGGTCCGCACGATAGTCAAAGGCTACGCCTTGATCGATTAGCCAGTCGACAACAGAGCGGCTTTGGCTGACGCAAAACTGCACCGCGGGTTCGTGGCACAAACCGGCGCCAGCGTCCACAGTATCGGCTTCGTGTGCATCAAAAGAGTCCCGATCGTGCAGCACGGCTGCCATCCCACCCTGCGCCCAAAAGGTGGACCCCGCCGCCATGTGCGCCTTAGACAGCACGGCGCAGCGATAGTGGGCGGGTAGTTGCAGCGCGAGTGATAAGCCCGCGGCGCCGCTTCCAATGATTAAAACGTCGTAGTTTTCACTGTCTGTCATGCTATTACTGGCTGGCTCGAGCCTCTTTTGTCTTACAATGTGCGAATAATTAACGATTTGAAGCGCGCGCAGGGAACTCTCGCGCGATAAAGTAGTCTCAGCAAGCGATGGATATTACGATGAATTTCGTTGCGGCTGGCCAAAAATTTACACAAGGCGGTTACGTGACAGCTCGGGAAACCGATCAGCAACTGGTAGTCAGGGCCCAAAGGGGGGACAGCAGAGCCTTCGATCTGCTCGTGCTCAAGTACCAAGGGCGTATCGCAACCCTGGTAGCCCGTTTTGTTAACGACGCTGCAGAAGTTGAAGATGTAACGCAAGAGGCGTTCATAAAGGCTTTTAGAGCCTTGCCAAAGTTTCGAGGAGAGAGCGCGTTTTACACCTGGCTGTACCGGATTGCGTCTAATGCGGCTAAAAACTATTTGGTGGCAAGGGGCAGAAGGCCGGCAACAACTGCGGATGTGCAGGATGCGGAGCAGTACGAAGAGGGTGATGCGCTACGAGAGATAGAGACGCCAGAAAATGCCTATTTTGGCAATGAGTTGGCGAAGACGGTGCAGTTAGCATTGGAAGGGTTGCCTGAAGAGCTGCGGGCAGCCTTGAGTCTCAGGGAGTTTGACGGCTTGAGTTACGAAGAAATAGCCGATGTGATGGCGTGCCCTGTAGGCACGGTACGATCGAGAATATTCAGGGCGCGTGAAGTCGTGGACAGTTGTGTTCGAGCCCAGTTGGCAGGTGAGTAACGGCCTTTTGGTGCCAGACGAGTCAGGCACAGGCCCAGTGAATACAGGAGAGAAGGGAATGACTTTAGCTGACGCGATCAAGGAATCGATGTCCGCAGTAATCGACGGTGAGGGGTCTGAGCTAGATCTCGCACGTGTGCTGAAAGCTGTTGAGGAAGACCCGGAAGCCAGGGCGCATTGGCAACGAGTTCAACAAACAAGAGGGCTTTTACGCACTGGACAGCCTGACCCTGATATCGATGTCAGTCGTGCCGTTCGAGAGTCCATAGCGCATAGCCCAAGGCGGCGGCAGCTTGGTCCGCTAGGATCTCTAGCCGTTGCAGCATCGGTCACCTTTGCAATGGTGCTAGGTGGTCAGACATGGCTAGGTGATTCACCAATGGGCTCGGCTGTAAGCCCTGTTGCGACTGCTGTGCCTGGGGGCGTTGTCCCTATACCCGGCGCGGCCCCAGTTCAGGCTAGATTCGGTGCGCCAACTCAAACAATGGCAGCGCGGGTGCCGCTTGCAAACATCGGCGCTCCAGCAAACGCCGCCACAAGCTCGTCTGATATTTACAATCAGTTGGCCCGAGAGCGGTTTGAGCGCTATGCTCAAGATCATGCTCGGTCAACCGCCAATCTGCAGCCTAACGCTCTGGTACCTTTCGCAAGGATTCCCGAGAAAGCAGCACAGTAGCGCAATCAACATGAAGCCATGGATCCTCGCCTGCGTGGTGTTGGGAGTAATGACAGCGCCAGTGCACGCAGCTGACAATTCAGTAGCCCGTGCTTCTGCTTCATGCATGATGTCAGACACCATGAGTGCCGCTATTCAGGGTTTTCTCATGGCCTCATCATCTATCGCTTATCAAGGCACGCTGCTCGTCGAGTACGGCGGTGATCGCGAGTTCATTGCCATTGATGTCGACCCTGCTTCTGGCCAAAACGGCCTCAAAAGGTTGAATCAGTCAGCGGAGCCTCTGCCCAGATTGGTAAACGCGCAAGCCCACGCAGCTCGTGGCCCCTGTCAGTTGGCTCAATATTACGCATTGGCAATCGAGCCGGGATTTGCGGTGGCGGGCCGTGCGACGTACCGCTTGTCAGCTCGACCGAGAGATACCCTGCGCTTAGCTTATGTTATGAACATTGATGCCGAGTACCACGTGCCGCTTCGTGTGTTGGCAGCCAGTCCCGAAGGACAAATTCTTGAGCGCTACGAGTTCGCTGATATTACGTTCGAGCCAAAACCTGGCCCTATTGATGATGGCAGCAATAAGACCGCAGCCGAACCATCACGCTATCTTTTATCGGCGGTGCCTCCGGGCTTCGCGGTGATCGATCAGGGGCGTAGCCCGGTTGACTTTATTGTCTTGAGTGACGGCCTCGCGAGCGTATCTATTTTCGTAGAAGCACAGCCTCGCGCACTGCCGAGTGGTGAGGGGTTTGCTTTGAGGGGGGCCTCACTCACTTACACCCGGGGGATGGCGCAACAAAAATTAGTAACGGTGTTGGGTGAAATCCCTATAACCACGGCTAGGCTGTTAGCTGAAGCCGTTCGTCAGCGAAGCGAGACTCCCTAAATGCTGCGCGAAATGGGGCGTGTTGTTGCTGTTGAGACTGCTTCGGTTTGGGTGGAAACTATTCCGAGTTCACTTTGCGGAAAATGTGCTGCTAGAGCAGGATGTGGTCAAGGTATTGTGAGTCGCGCTTCAGGCCATAGAGGGCTTGTGCAGGCTCTGGAGACCTCTGCGGTGCGCGCTCGAGACTGCAGAGTCGATGATGAGGTTGAAATAGAACTTCCTGAATCGGCCGTGTTGAAAGGCTCCCTGTTGGTTTACTTTGCCCCATTGTTGTTCGCTATTGCTGCTGTGCTACTCGCCCAGCCTTACGGGGAGTTTGCTACTGTCGTAGCGTTCGTCTTAGGTTTAGCTGCGGGATTTGCAGTTGTCAGGGTGGTAACGCATTGGCTGCTCCCAAGACAGAGTTTTGAGCCTCGCTTGTCCTCGGTGACTCAACCGCAAACGAGCGTGGCCAATTCCGGTGTCATAGCTCGTCATTAAAGGGACGTTGTGCCTGTTTCAGGTATGAATTCAAGGAGAAGATCGATGTATAAATTCGTCATAGTGGCTTTGCTGACGCTGTTACCGTGGTCAACACGGGCTGCTCTGCCAGACTTTCAGCCCATTGTTGAATCTGCGGCTCCTGCCGTTGTGAAAATTCTTGTCGAGGCCAATGCACAGGCACAGCCGATGCCCGGTGCTGACGAACTAGAAGAGCTGCCAGAATACTTGCGTAGGTTTTTTGAGTTCCGGGGCCAAGCACCCCAGCAGCGGCAGCGGCAGAACACCGGTTCGGGATTTATTATTTCTGAAGACGGTTACATTGTGACCAATCATCATGTCGTTGAGGGGGCTACCTCAGTGACCGTCAGATTGTTGGACAGACGGGAGTTTGAGGCTGAAATAGTTGGCACAGACGTTCGATCTGATCTGGCCCTATTGAAGATTGAATCTGACGATTTGTCGGTTTTAAAAATTGCTGAGGACGATGTTGCTGTCGGTGAATGGGTTCTGGCTATCGGGTCGCCGTTCGGCCTAGATTTCTCTGTTACCGCGGGCATTGTGAGTGCGAAAGGGCGCAGCTTGCCTACCGAGGCCGGCGAGAACTACGTTCCTTTCATCCAGACTGATGTGGCGATCAACCCGGGTAATTCAGGGGGGCCACTTTTTGATCTGCAGGGTGAAGTGGTCGGTGTTAACTCACAGATATTCACTCGCTCGGGTGGTTCAATTGGATTGTCTTTTGCCATCCCTGCTGCGGTTGTCAACAATGTAGTGATGCAGCTCAAGGCGTCCGGAGAAGTCACCAGAGGTTGGTTAGGCGTCAGTATCCAAGATGTGGATCTTGATCTCGCCGAGTCTTTCGGCCTCGATCGCCCCTCGGGCGCTCTGATCGCTCAGGTAGGTGCCGATTCGCCCGCTCAGGAGGCGGGTCTTCAGAGCGGAGATATCATTCTCGAATTTGACGGACAGATGATTAACACCTCCTCTGACTTGCCGCATGTTGTGGGCCTGATTGCACCAGGGAGTGAAGTCGAGGCAGTCGTGCGCCGAGACGGTCAAAACCAAACTTTGCAGGTTGTCGTGGGTGGGCTGGACGCAGATGAGCGCCCCTCTGTTGCTGGACGGATGCCCGGTGCCGATGACAATGACGCTATTTTTGGCATGGTGCTTGAGGCTGCAGACGACGACATGATGGCTGAGCTGGGTCTTAGTGGAGGCGTGTTGGTGCTAGAGGTGGCGCCAGATTCCCCCGCAGCAGCTGCAGGTATTGTAGGCGGCGATGTGGTAACGCGTCTGGGAAGCAGTGCTGTGCAGTCTCTAGAGGATTTCACGGGTGCGGTGGCGCGTTTGCAGCCGGGCCAGTCTGTTGCGATTCGCTTAATCCGACGAGGCGCACCGCTATTTTTGGCAATTCGTGTCCCACAAGCCGAACAATAGTTTGCGGTGCCGCCGACGGCCAATGCATCCTGTAACGGGGTGGGGTAGAATGCCGCGCTTTTCTGGGCCGATTCCGGCCCGGTATTATCGGGAATCCAGCGCGTGACTGAATTGAGTCATATTCGCAATTTTTCAATTATTGCGCACATCGATCACGGCAAATCTACGCTGGCCGATCGCTTCATACAGCATTGCGGCGGGTTATCGGATCGCGAGATGGAAGCGCAGGTGCTTGATTCCATGGATCTCGAACGTGAGCGTGGCATCACGATTAAGGCGCAAAGCGTCACGCTGATGTACCAGGCGCTGAACGGTGAGGAATACCAACTAAACTTCATTGATACCCCCGGGCACGTCGATTTCTCTTATGAGGTGTCACGTTCCTTATCAGCCTGTGAGGGCGCTTTGCTCGTTGTTGACGCGGCTCAAGGCGTTGAAGCGCAGTCGGTAGCTAATTGCTACACCGCCATAGAGCAAGGCCTTGAGGTACTGCCGCTACTTAACAAAATGGATCTACCTCAGGCCGATCCGGACACGGTCAAGCTGGAAATTGAGGAGATCATTGGTATCGATGCGCAAGATGCCTGTCCGGTTAGCGCGAAGACAGGGCTGGGTATTGAAGACGCTCTGGAATACTTGATTAAAAATATACCGAGTCCCGACGGGGACCGAGACGCGCCACTTCAAGCGCTGATCATTGACTCCTGGTTTGATAATTATTTGGGGGTCGTTTCATTGGTAAGGGTTACTCAGGGCACGTTGCGCAAGCGCGACAAATTCATCGTTAAGTCGAGCGGTAAACAACATCAAGCGGATATGGTGGGGGTTTTCACACCGCGAAGAACTGAAACCGGTGCCTTGGCCGCTGGGGAAGTGGGTTTTATTGTTGCCGGTATTAAGGACATTAAAGGTGCCCCCGTCGGTGACAGTCTAATCGCTGTGGCTCACCCGGATACACCGGCATTGCCCGGGTTTAAAAAAGCGAAGCCTCAGGTTTATGCGGGCATCTTTACGGTTTCCTCTGACGACTACGAAGATTTTCGAGACGCTCTGGGGAAGCTGACCCTCAATGACGCGTCGCTTTTCTATGAGCCTGAAACCTCTGACGCTTTAGGGTTTGGCTTCCGCTGCGGCTTTCTGGGTATGCTCCACATGGAGATTATTCAGGAGCGCTTGGAGCGAGAGTACAACCTCGATTTAATCACGACAGCTCCCACTGTGATTTACGAGATAGTCAGGAAAGATGACAGCGTGATCAATGTGGACAACCCCTCTAAATTGCCCGACGTTGGTGAAATTCAGGAAATGCGTGAGCCTATTGCCCGCTGTACCGTTCTGACACCACAAGAGTACCTTGGCAACATTATCACGCTGTGTATTGATAAGCGTGGCTCGCAAGTGGACCTGCAGTACTTGGGTAAGCAGGTTCAGCTTATTTACGATATTCCTATGGCTGAAGTCGTTCTCGACTTCTTTGACCGCTTGAAGTCTGTCAGCCGGGGCTACGCCTCTTTGGATTATGGATTCCACTGTTTTCAGGCGGCCCCGCTGTCGAGGCTGGATGTGCTGATCAATGGCGATCGTGTTGATGCCCTTGCTGTCATTGTTCACCGTGACCATATACAGGGTCGTGGACGGGTGTTGACGGAAAAAATGAAAGAGCTTATCCCGCGTCAGATGTTTGACGTGGCGATTCAGGCCGCCGTTGGGGGCAAAATTGTGGCACGCCAAACGGTCAAAGCGCTGCGCAAAAACGTCACTGCTAAATGTTATGGTGGCGATGCTTCTCGAAAGAAGAAGCTGTTAGAGAAACAGAAGGCGGGTAAGAAACGTATGAAGCAGGTGGGTAACGTAGAGATCCCCCAGTCCGCGTTCCTAGCTGTTTTGCAGGTCGACAGTTGAAGAATGTGATCACAACGGAGCCAATGTGAATATTGATTTTCCTTTAATTCTTTTGATACTGGTGTCCGGTAGCGGGCTTATTTGGGCGCTGGATGCGCTTTTTGCCGCGGGACCTAGGCGGGTCAGAATTGCGGATCTTCAACGTCGATATCCGAAGTGGGATCAGGCCGAGGCAGGGGATGCCAAGAAATACAGAGCATCCTTTGCAGAGACGGCCTCTGAGCCTGTCATAGTGGAGTATGCGCGGTCATTTTTTCCCGTATTGGCCGCCGTATTTATCCTTCGCTCCTTTCTGTTTGAGCCATTTCAAATTCCCTCGTCTTCCATGGTGCCCACTTTGGAAGTCGGTGATTTTATATTGGTTAATAAATTTAATTACGGCATCAGACTGCCTGTGGCGCGGTCTCAAGTGGTGCCCATTGGCAAGCCGGAACGCGGTGACGTCGTTGTTTTCTATCCCCCCCATCAAAACGACACCTACTACATCAAACGGGTGATTGGGATTCCTGGAGATCGGATCGAGTATCGAGGTAAGGCCATTTCAGTCAATGGTAAGGCCATACCGAGGGAGTGGTTAGCCACGGTCCCCGAGGGTAAATCTCGGTACGAGGTTGGTCTTGAGTCTGTGGGAACGGGCCGCTACCTTATGCAGACAGACCAGCGGCGACCTTCAAGGGATTTTTCCGCCACGGTGAAACCCGGGCACTACTTCATGATGGGTGATAACCGAGACAACTCCAGCGATAGCCGGGTGTGGGGGCAGGTGCCAGAAAAAGATCTTGTGGGTCGGGCCGTGGCCATCTGGATGCACTGGGAGTCGTTGTTCTCGATTCCGTCTTTCGGTCGGGCCGGGTCAATTGACTGAGTTTAGGGGCTACCATGGATAAAGCGCTAACAGCGAGAGCACGTCAGAGTGGATTTACGTTGTGGACGTTAGCGTTATACCTTCTAGTGCTCAGTGTAGCCCTTGTGCTAATTCTGAGGATTACCCCGTCTTACCTAGAATACCTGACGGTCAAAGACATCGTTGAGCGAACGGTTGAAGAGTTTGATCCCGAAACCCAGAGTGCCTTGGAAATTAGAACCCGCATTCGTAAGCTGCTGCAAACCTCACAGGTTGACGTCATCGATGCTAGCGATATCGAGATTTACCGCGAGCGGCGTAAAATTGTGATTGATGCAAATTACGAAGTGCGTTTTCCTCTGTTTTGGATCGTTGACGGCGTTATGAACTTTGACGATTTGATCTTTAAAGTAGATGGGAATTGAGCGCGTCTCGCCAGTCACCTCAGCTACTGAGTCTGCAAGCTCGTCTCGGATACAGTTTTCGTGACATTCAAAGCCTCAAGCTGGCATTAACCCACCGAAGTGCTGGACGCAGCAACAACGAGCGGCTTGAGTTTCTCGGTGACTCCTTCGTTAATCATGTCGTCGCCCAACGTTTGTTTACCAACTTCCCCGAGGCAAGCGAAGGTCAATTGACGCGACTGCGGTCCAAGCTTGTTCGCGGCACATTCTTAGCAAAGTTGGGGGAAAAGTATGGCCTGGGTGAATGTCTGGCCTTGGGGGTCGGAGAGCGAAAAAGCGGTGGCAGGCACCGTGCCAGCATTCTCGCGGATACGGTTGAGGCTGTTGCTGGTGCAATGCTGCTAGATGCTGGATACGAAATCGCTGCGCCAGTTGTCCTTAATTGGTTTGCAGATGCGTTGGTTGACCTTCAAATTGATGGCGATAAGGACAGTAAAACGTTGCTGCAAGAGTGGCTGCAGGCGAGAAACCTGCCTTTGCCGCACTATGATTTAGTAGGTATCGAAGGGCCAGATCATGCGCAGGAGTTTGAGGTGCGCTGTCAAATTGAGGGGCATAAATCTGGCTTTGTGGGTCGTGGTTCCAGTCGTCGAAACGCTGAGCAACAGGCTGCTTCTGTGGCAATGGGAGATCTAAGCAATGACTGAAGGGAGCCAACGCTGCGGTTATGCCGCCATCATAGGCCGCCCCAACGTGGGCAAATCAACGCTGCTAAATTATGCGCTGGGTCAAAAAATTAGCATTACTTCAAGAAAGCCTCAAACAACCCGCCACCAAGTGATGGGCATCTACACTGACAGTGGCGATCAGGTTGTATTTGTCGATACTCCGGGTATGCATCTGGAGCAGGGTAAGGCGATCAACCGGTATATGAACCGTGCTGCTAGCAGTGCTCTCGCGGATGTTGATTTGGTGCTTTTTGTCGTTGACAGAAATCGCTGGACATCCGAGGACGATCTGGTGCTTGAGGCGCTGAGGCATACTGAAACTCCCGTCGCCCTTGTGATTAACAAAATTGATCGCCTAGAGGACCAGGCCGTTTTACTGCCTTGGACGGAGTCTGTACGGTCAAAGTTTGACTTTGACGCAATATTTCCAATATCCGCACTTCGACAGGCAAACTTACCCTCCTTGATGACTTACATCCGCAACAAAATGCCGTCAGGCGTCCATTTCTTTCCCGAGGATCAGGTAACTGATCGGTCTGAGAGGTTTCTTGCGGCTGAACTCATCCGGGAAAAAATTGTCCGGCAGCTAGGCGACGAAATGCCGTACACCACGGCTGTGGAAATCGAGAGTTTTAAGCTCGACGGCAAACTGCTGCGCATTGACGCGTTAATCTATGTCGAACGGCAAGGGCAGAAAAAAATTGTGATTGGCGAGGGAGGAAGCCGATTGCGATCAATTGGCACCGAAGCCAGGAAAGATATGGAGGTGGCTTTTTCTCGTAAAGTGATGCTTAAGCTCTGGGTGAAAGTGAAGTCTGGCTGGTCCGATGATGAACGAGCACTGAGAAGCTTAGGGTTCGAGGACGGCATCTGAGGCATGGCCAGTGAGTTGGAGCCGGCATGGTTGCTGCATCGGCGCAATTTCGGCGATGGCGGCTTTCTCGTTGATCTATTGGGGCTAACGTCTGGGCGTATGGCTGCCGTCGTGCGAGGCGCCCGCAGAAAAGCAAAAGGTGGAAGTCACGCCGGAGTGCTGCAGCCTTTCACGCCCTTACTGGTCTCCACGGGGGGGCGAGGTGAGTTAAAGACTTTACACCGGCTCGAAATGGCTGGTGCGGGTCTCGATCTCGCTGGAGAGCAGGTGTTTAGCGGACTCTACCTCAATGAGCTGTTGATTCGGTTGTTGCCGAAGTTTGTCAGTTGTCCAACGCTCTTTGCGCTCTACGGGGAGACTGTTGATGCGCTGGTTATCGCAGAGGCTGAGCTAGCGCTACGAAAGTTTGAGCTGATGCTTCTCGATGAACTGGGCTACGGGATGCGTTTTGATGTGGATGCGCAAAGCGATGCCGTTACGGCTGCCGACGTCTATCGATATGACCCCATGCAAGGGTTTGTGCGCCAAATCTTCAAGTCTGATGAGGTTATGAATACCCCGGCGGCCCTGCGCGGCGATCAGTTGTTGAACATCGCGGACTGGTCGTTTAACGGCGATGGTCTCGAGGTATCAAATCGCCAGCCTCTAAAAGAGTTGACGCGCGTTGCCTTACAGTTGCACCTTGGCGATCGGCCCCTGAAAAGCCGCGAGTTATTGAAGTCTTTCAGGTGTGGCGAAAAACCCTCTGAAGGTACAGGGCAACACCTAACACCATGACTTATGATTTGTCTGTGCACTAGAATTGAAAAGGAAGTCACATGAACCCCGCTGAAAGTCTGTACCCAACCATCGAAAGTGTTGTGGGGGAAACGCCACTAGTGCGCTTGCAGAGGCTGGCAGAGGGCTCCAAGAATCACGTGCTTTGTAAACTTGAGGGTAACAATCCAGCGGGTTCCGTAAAGGATAGGCCTGCTCTGAGTATGATTGCTGAGGCTGAGAGCCGAGGTGACATTCGTCCGGGAGACACCCTCATTGAGGCGACTAGTGGTAACACGGGGATTGCCCTCGCTATGGCTGCAGCCATACGCGGTTACCGTTTGCGGCTCATTATGCCTGCCCATATGAGTTCCGAGCGAAAATTAGCAATGACCGCTTATGGTGCGGAGCTCATCCAAGTCAGTCGTGAGGAGGGGATGGAAGGCGCAAGAGATCTGGCAGAAGCCATGCAATCTAGGGGGGAGGGCACTGTTCTCAACCAGTTTGCAAATTTTGATAATCCCTTGGCCCATTACCGTGGAACCGGACCTGAGATTTGGCGACAGACTCGCGGTGAGGTGACGCACTTTATTAGCTCAATGGGCACGACAGGAACAATCATGGGGGTATCGGCGTACTTGAAAGAAAAAAATCCTGCGATCCAGATTATTGGCTTACAGCCCCAAGATGGCGCGCAAATACCCGGCATTCGACGTTGGTCAGAGGCTTATCGTCCCGGAATTTTCCAAGCTGCGAAGGTTGATCGAACCATTGATATTTCCCAGACGGAATCTGAGATCATGATGCGTCGGCTGGCAACAGAAGAGGGTATTTTTGCAGGGGTATCTTCGGGTGGGTCAATCAGTGCTGCGCTGCAGGTCAATCAAGAAGTGGAGGGAGCGACGATTGTTGCGATCGTTTGCGATCGTGGTGATCGTTACCTTTCGACAGGTGTTTACGAGAGTTGAGGGTGCTTGGTTATGGTGCAAGTCAGAGCCGTACTTGAAACTGCAACCCTAGACCAAGCGGGTTTTTCCCATTGGTTAAGTGGTCTTGCAACACCTCTTGACGCTCTCGACCAAGAGCGATTAATCGACGCCTTTGTCTTGTTGAGCGAACAGGATCCCGAGCAATCTCAAGGTACTATGGACTGGGCCGGTAATGCCAATGTCCTATCTGTAGGCCTTGAGACCGTGCAAATCCTTGCTGAGTTGCGGCTGGGTCCAGACGCCTTACTGGCAGGTTTTCTCTACCGTCCAGTCCGCCAACAAGTTATTTCTGTTGATCAGCTTAGGCATCGCTTCGGTGACAAAGTTGTGAGCCTACTCGATGGCGTGCTGCGGATGGCGGCAGTTAGCGATCTCACAGGTTTAAGTGATGTTCCTGTTCTTGGGCAGTCAACAGCGCCCAATATCAACATAAGACGTATGCTAGTAGCGATTGTAGATGATGTGCGCGTGGCGTTGATTAAACTGGCTGAACGTACTGTTGCTATGCGTGCGCTCAAGGGCGCTGATGAACATCGGCAACAGCGTATCGCCTGGGAGGTTTTTAACGTTTATGCGCCATTAGCGCACCGGCTAGGTGTTGGTCATCTTAAATGGGAGTTAGAAGATCTCTCCTTCCGTTACACCAATAAAGATGCCTATCACAGGATTGCAAATTTGCTCGACGGGCGGCGCCAGGATCGAGACAGTTTTATCGCTAGGATAAATGCGCAGTTAACGAAAACGCTGACGCAATCCGGGCTGTCTTTCGAAATTACCGGACGCGCAAAGCACATTTACAGCATTTGGCGAAAAATGCAGCGTAAGGGTATCGGCTTTTCACAGGTACACGATATCCGAGCTCTACGGATTCTGGTTGACGATGTGGCCGCCTGTTATCAGACGCTGGGGGTAGTGCATGGTATGTGGCGCAACATACCCAATGAGTTTGATGACTACATCGCCAGCCCAAAAGAGAATGGATATCGGTCACTGCACACGGCCGTTATTGGGCCTGAAGGGAAGATTTTAGAAGTGCAAATTCGTACTGAGGAGATGCACGAGGAGGCCGAGTTAGGAGTCTGTGCTCACTGGCGATACAAAGCGAGCGATGCGCAGGGAGCGGGCCCAGATACTTACGAGGAAAAGCTTAGTTGGCTCCGGCAAGTTTTAGAATGGCACGAGACCGTGGGCGACGATGAGGTAATTGCTGAACAATTCACCTTTGATTCAGCGCAGGATCGTGTCTACGTCTTTACTCCTAAGGGCGATGTGGTGAGTTTAGTTCAGGGGGCGACTCCGTTGGATTTTGCCTACCACGTTCATACCGAGGTTGGGCACCGTTGTCGGGGCGCTCGGGTGAACGGGACTTTGGTGCCCTTGACCTATGTTTTAGGTACTGGGGAGCGGGTTGAAATTTTGACGGCCAGCACCGTGCAGCCTCGTCGGGACTGGTTGCTGTCGTCGTCAGGCTTTCTGCGCACAGCGCGTGCCAGGAACCGTGTGCAGCAATGGTTTAAGTCTCAAAACCGCGACGACAATGTGGCAGCAGGGCGTGAATTAGTAGAGCGGGAGTGCGCGCGATTGGCCCTCACGTCTCTTGATTACAAGGCGATGTCTGAGGCCCTAAGTCAGAATACGGTTGATGATATGTTTGCAGCCGTCGGCTCTGGTGATCTCACCTCTAAACAAGTGCTTCGCGTTGCAAAAACTGTCACCCACTTTGAGAAGGATCAGCACCCCGAGTGGGCTATTCATCAAGATAGACCTGCATCAGACGGCGCTCCAAAGGTGGATGGTGTCGGAAATTTACTGACCCAATTTGCCGGGTGTTGTATGCCAGTACCGGGCGACGGTATCGAGGGCTATATCACCCGATCCCGAGGGGTAACTGTGCACAGAGCAGACTGTGCTCGGCTATTGACGCTTCACAGCGAATATCCCGAGCGCATTATTGCGGTAAATTGGGGCAGTGCCGATGTGGCAATGTTTCCGGTTGATATTGAGTTAACGGCGTATGATAGGCAGGGCCTCTTGGCCGACGTGACATCGGTTTTAGCGCAGGCATCTACCAATGTGACCTCGATCAACACGCAGAGCCACCTCGAGGATAATACGGCCCACATGCGCCTGCGCGCCGAGGTGTCTACGATTGATGGTCTGATGGAGCTGTTGGCTAAGTTGAACCAGCTGGACAATGTGATTTCGGCGAGGAGAGTTGTGGTTGATGACTGAATTAACCGATGGTCACAAAGGCTATGAGTTTGGTATTGCAGATTTGCTGAGGATCATGGAGCGTCTTAGGGATCCGTCCGACGGATGCCCCTGGGACACAAAGCAAACCTTTACCAGTGTCATCCCTCATACTTTAGAAGAGTGCTACGAGCTGGTGGATGCTATTCAGCAAGTCGATTTGCCTCATGTTGCTGAAGAGTTGGGGGATGTTTTATTTCAAGTAATTTTTTACAGTGAACTGGGTAAAGAATTGGGTGCCTTCGACTTTCACGCCGTGGTCGATGGCATTGCGCGCAAACTTTTACGACGTCATCCCCACGTGTTTGCAGGGGGCGCTGTTGAAGGACGTGTTCTGGGGTCGGTAACGACCGATGAAGTTAAGGCAAACTGGGAAGCGATAAAGCGAAAAGAGAAAGGCCACAGTAAAACCGTTGGTGTTCTTGCTGATGTCCCAAAAGCGCTCCCTGCTTTAAGCCGGGCGCAGAAGCTTCAAAAAAAAGCTGCGACCGTTGGCTTTGATTGGGGGGAACTGAGTGGCGTGTTGGCAAAACTTCAAGAAGAGATGGATGAATTTCAGCAAGCAGTGACTGAAAACGATGATGAGTCTATGGCGGAAGAGCTTGGAGACCTCATCTTTAGCGCGGTTAATGTTGCGCGTCATTTGGGTTATGACGCTGAAGGTGTGCTGCGGCAGGCCAATGAAAAATTTGAAACGCGCTTTGGTGACATGGAAACCTCTGCATTAGAGGAGGGGAGCGCTTTGAGCGATGAGTCAATTTTGCAAATGGAAGCGCGTTGGCAGTCAGCCAAAAGCAGGGATTAGCGCTTGTAACCGATGCTAAGGCTGTGTACTTTTGGCGCTCCCACTGAGGGCAGGATCGACGGTCGTGGGGCGGTCGTCGAACCAAAAACTACGTGTGCATAACAAAAGGGAAGTCCCCATGCGAATTATTCTCCTAGGCGCGCCTGGCGCAGGAAAGGGTACACAAGCGAAGTTTTTGTGTGAGCAGTTTGGCGTTCCTCAAATTTCTACGGGCGATATGTTGCGTGCTGCAGTCGCGGCAGGCACCGAGTTAGGTTTGCAAGCTAAAAGTATTATGGATTCAGGTGGCTTGGTTTCTGACCAATTGATCATTGATTTGGTAAAAGACCGCTTGCAGCAATCTGACTGCAGTGCAGGTTGCTTGTTCGATGGTTTTCCAAGAACGATTCCCCAAGCCCAAGCTATGGTCGATGCGGGAATCAACGTCGATCACGTCATAGAAATTTCAGTCGACAATGAAGAAATAGTTGGCCGCCTAAGTGGACGCCGCGTCCACCCCCAGAGCGGACGTATCTATCACGTTGTGCACAATCCACCTCAGGTGGAAGGTGCAGACGACGCTACGGGCGAAGCACTTATTCAGCGCGATGACGATAAAGAGGAAACTGTTCGCAAGCGTCTCGACGTTTATCAACAGCAGACGAGACCGTTAGTTGATTTCTATCAGAAGCTGGATGGCCCGGCCTATCACCAGATTCATGGCGTCGGTAATGTTGAAAAAATTTCTGCGGAGATAAAAAAACTATTACAAAACTGAGGTTTTTCTTACACCAATTACTTGTCATTAAAAATAAACATTGTTAGGTTGCGAAAGTAACTACTACTACACAGTTGGAGATAAGCATGGCAGCAGCAAAAAAAGCACCAGCTAAAAAGAAAGCGGCAGCTAAAAAAGCACCCGCAAAGAAAAAGGCAGTAGCGAAAAAAGCACCAGCGAAAAAAGCTGTTGCTAAAAAAGCCCCCGCCAAAAAAGCCGCCGCAAAAAAAGCGCCTGCTAAGAAAAAGGCAGTAGCGAAAAAGGCACCGGCCAAGAAGAAGGCGGTAGCAAAGAAGGCACCCGCCAAGAAAAAAGCAGTAGCCAAGAAAGCGCCGGCAAAGAAGAAAGCGGTAGCGAAGAAGGCACCTGCAAAGAAAAAGGCAGTAGCGAAGAAGGCGCCTGCTAAGAAAAAGGCAGTAGCCAAGAAGGCGCCGGCGAAGAAAAAAGCGGTAGCGAAGAAGGCGCCTGCCAAGAAAAAAGCAGTAGCTAAGAAAGCGCCGGCGAAAAAGAAAGCGGTAGCGAAGAAGGCACCTGCCAAGAAAAAAGCAGTAGCCAAGAAGGCGCCGGCAAAAAAAGCGCCCGCTAAAAAAGCTCCTGCTAAAAAAGCTGCAGCGAAAAAAGCGAAGAAGAAGTAGCGTTTTCGCAAGACCAAAAGAAGCCGACATGAGTCGGCTTTTTTTTTAATCGCAATTTGACGTTTACTGCGGCGGACGCCTTATCATGCCGTGCAGAGCATGGGTATGGTCGACGTCCATGCCTGCGCCGGGTACTGCAATGTGCTTGAGCCCTTCACATTCATACAGTGCCATCAATGAACGTTTACCTTGCGTGAGCAATGCGGTGACTTGCGAGTGCACATCGCGATTGAGAACGCAGCAGGGTGTGTGGGTGTCGTCGTCTGTCGCAAATACACCGATTACAGTGGGACTGAGGGCGGAGCTTAACCGTTCGAACCAGTTCAGTGGCAGGCTGTACTGATCGCAGGGAATCACCGCAAGATATTGCGTTTGAGTAGCGGCTAGCAGTGCGGAAAGTCCCTGTAGAGGGCCTTGCCCTGCTTTAACGTCGCAGAGTACCCGATTTGAAAACCTTGAATAAAACCAAGCATTCTCACGACAACAGGTGATCACCTCTGCGAAGCCGCCCCCATAGCGTTCGAGAGTTCTCTCGAGCAGCGTTCGTCCTCCTGCGATCATCAGGCCTTTGTCTCGACGGCCTGCCCGGACACCGGAGCCTCCGGCAAGAACACCAAGTGTGAACTCTGAACGATGCAATTTAGGGCGGGACTGTGGGATCATGTCGAATTATCCCACGGATGTTCTGCGGTTTTCCATGCCGGCGCTACTTTCTTTAGACACCTCGACAGATGCCTGCTCCCTTGCCTGCGTGCTGGGAGAATACTCGGCGGAGCGACACGAGCTGCTGCCCCGCGCCCACAATCGCCATATTCTTGCAATGATAGATCAGGTTTTGGCAGGACAGCCTTTGAGTGCCGTCGAGGGTATTGTTTGTGGCGTTGGCCCGGGTTCCTTCACGGGATTGCGCGTTGCGACGGGCGTCGCGCAGGGTTTAGCGTGGTCATTAAACGTGCCGGTATTGCCTTTTTGTTCACTGATGTCCCAGGCATTGGCTGCGCGTACAGAGCTCGGCGATTCAGGCGGCTACGTTTTGAGCACAATTGAAGCACAGACGGGGCAGTTTTACTGGCGCTTATTCGATGGTCGTGATGGTGGACTTCAACCGGTGGGTGAGCCTTGTCTGGGTATGTCTGAGCGCCTCCTCGATCAGCTTGGTGATTGTGCGTCTCATCCCGTACGGGTGGTGGGTTCTGCGGCCACATCAGTAGCAGATAGGCTGAGAGCAGGATTATCCATTGAGTTGGCAGTGCACGCTGAGGTGCGCCCAAGGGCGATGTCGGCCCTGCAATTTGTCTGCGAGCATCCCAATCCACGCTTGGGCATCTCAGCAGAGCAATTACAGCCCCTCTATGTTCAGACAGATATCGGCTGGAAGAAGCTGGCGGAGCAACCTAAACGTGCTTGATTGGACCCAGACGATTGTATTGGCACTCATTCAAGGTTTGAGCGAGTTTTTACCGATCTCAAGCTCGGCCCACCTAGTTTTGCCTGCGCAATTATTCTCTTGGAGCGATCAGGGCTTGCTGTTCGATGTGTTTGTTCACGGCGGGACTTTAATCGCCGTCATGATTTACTTCAGAGCTGACCTTATGAGGCTACTTGGCTCTCTGCGGTTAGATACAGCGTCTAAGAGTGAGGGTGACAACGAGCTGTGGCTTTTGGCAGCGGCAACACTGCCCACTGTATTGGTGGGTCTGCTGTTTCATGAAGTTATTTCAGGGGGCCTGCGAGGGCTACCTGTCATCGCGTTTACCACGTTGTTCTTTGGCATTTTAATGGGGGTCGCCGCGCGAATGGCTCCTGCTGAAGCTGATTCGAATATCCGCGCTATCTCTTGGCGAGATGCCTGTCTCATTGGCTTGGCACAGAGCGTGGCCTTGGTTCCCGGCGTGTCCCGATCAGGGGTCACCATAACGGCTGCTTTGATGTTGGGTTACAACCCGGCTACGGCCGCTCGATTCTCTTTTTTATTATCGGTCCCAGTTATTTTGATGGCGATGATATATATGGGTTTCACGTGGTTTTCTGGTGAGGCGGTGTCGCCACCTTTAGCCCAACTTGTGACCGCAATGTTGATGGCCGGCATCAGTGCTTACGCCACAATTGCCGTATTTCTGGGTATCCTTGATCGTGTTGGCCTCATGCCTTTCGTTGTGTATCGACTCGTTTTGGGTTGTGGGCTGGTCGTAGTTATTCTCCTTTCATGAATTTTGGAATTGTTTATGTCTAAGCGTCTTGATGACTTGCTGGTTTTTTTGGGTGAGGCAACGTCACCCTTTCATGCCGTTGCTGCGCTAACAAAGCGGCTCAAGAATGCGGGTTTCATGGGGCTAGAGCACCTTGATGACATCAGTTTCGAAGCGGGGCAGGGGTATTTCGTTACTGCCAACGACAGCTCTATTGTTGCGTTCAGAGCGGGGTCGGGGCGCTGTGAGGAAGGGCTGCGCATGATTGGTGCACACACAGACAGCCCTAACCTTTCGATTAAACCCAATCCGCTTAAAAAACGCTCGGGTGCCCATCAGCTTGCTGTTGATGTCTACGGAGGGGCGTTGCTTAATCCGTGGTTTGATCGAGACTTATCCCTCGCTGGGCGCGTGTCCTTTGAAAATTCCAAAGGGGAGCTGATTTCGCGCCTCATAGATTTTCAAAGGCCAATTGCGATTATCCCTAGTTTGGCGATCCATCTCGATCGAGAGGCCAATAAAAATCGCAGTATCAATCCGCAAACCGATATTTTGCCGCTGATTGCCGGGCTCCCGACGGCGGATGGCTCGAGCCTAGATTGGGCCCAGTTGCTCGCTGATCAAGTAGCCCTAGAGCACCCCAACGAGGGCCCAGTTCGAGTTCTTGATTTTGAGCTTTCGCTCTATGACTGCCAATCCGCGGGCATCGTCGGTATCGATAATGCTTTTCTTGCCTCAGCGCGACTCGATAACCTGTTGAGCTGTCATGCAGGTCTGATGGCTTTGCTAGATGCCGATGCCGAGCAATGGTCTCTGCTGGTTTGTAACGACCATGAGGAAGTCGGCAGTACGTCGGCAGTCGGCGCTCAGGGCCCAATGCTGACGGATGTTCTCGCTTCGATTACGGGCACCGCAGCCGCTAGCCGGCGCTTGCGGGAGCGATCAACGATGTTGTCGGTTGATAATGCCCATGCGGTACATCCGAATTTTAGTGATCGTCATGATGAGGCCCACGGACCGCTTCTCAATCACGGCCCCGTTGTCAAAATCAACCGCAACCAGCGTTATGCCACATCGGGAGAGGGCTCTGCTCTGCTGCGCCTCTTAGCTGAGCGCGTAGAAGTGCCTCTTCAGCATTTTGTTGTTCGCTCAGATATGGGCTGTGGCAGTACAATTGGACCCATCACAGCGGCAGAAACAGGCATTATGACCATAGACCTTGGTGTCCCAACTCTCGCAATGCACTCCATTCGGGAGTTGGCGGGCGCTGCGGATGTGGATTTTCTAGGGGCACTGCTCACCGCATTTTACAATCGCGTCGCCTGACGCTTGTTTGGAGAATTGAAATGACACGCAGACGCGTGCTGACCGGCATCACGACATCGGGAACCCCACATTTAGGCAACTATGTAGGTGCCATTCGTCCTGCAGTGGATGCCTCACGAGAAGCAGAGGTAGACGCTTACCTGTTCCTGGCCGACTATCATGCGCTCATAAAGTGTCATGACCCAGCCGCAGTTGCTCAGTCCAGCCTAGAAATCGCTGCGACCTGGTTGGCGTCGGGACTAGATGCCGAGCAGGCGCACTTTTACCGACAATCTGACATACCAGAGGTCACTGAGCTCTCTTGGATTCTTACCTGTAATGCGGCGAAGGGGCTAATGAATCGTGCCCATGCCTACAAGGCTGCTGTACAAAACAATCGCGACGCTAATGAGGACCCGGATTTTGGCATTACTATGGGGCTGTTTTCATACCCGGTATTAATGGCTGCCGATATCCTTATTTTTAACGCTCACGATGTGCCAGTGGGTCGAGATCAAATTCAGCATGTGGAAATGGCGCGTGATATTGCGCAGCGCTTCAATCATAACTTTGCTGAGATCTTTACCCTGCCCAAGGCCGTGGTTGGTGAGCATGTGGCAGTGCTGCAGGGGCTTGATGGCCGTAAAATGAGCAAGAGTTACGGCAACACTATCCCCTTGTTTGGGACCCCAAAACAACTTCAGAAAAGTATTAATAAAATTAAAACCAACCTTTTGGAGCCAGGTGAGCCGAAGAACCCTGAAGAATCTACGGTTTTCCAAATCTGGTCGGCTTTCGCTTGCGAAGATGAGCGGCAAAGGATGTACGCCGATTTTGAGGGTGGCATCGGCTGGGGTGAGGCCAAGAAGCAGTTGTTCGAGCTGGTCAATAATGAATTGGCCGAGCCTAGGGAGCGGTACCATGAGCTGATGGCGAAGCCTGCACAGGTAGAGGAGGTGCTGCAGGCCGGTGCAGAGCGTTTACGTCCAAAGAGTAAGGCGCTCTTAGAGCAAGTGCGGGACGCAGTGGGGCTCCGTACTTATGCCTAGCGATAAAACCTCGACGGGTTGCAACGAGGGCACATCGTTGTGAGTCTGCAATTTTTGGAGCGCAACGACGATTTCAATATACCTTCTAACGAAGCCGTGCACTCAGGGAAAGTGCGTTCGGTCTACTGGTTGAGGCCAGAAGATAGTCGCCGCTTGATCGAGAGCAGAAATTATCCGGTATCTCGCGATGCGGAACTCGCCATTCTCATCGTTTCAGATCGCTTATCGGCTTTTGACTGCATCTGGCGTGCTGAAGATGGTCTAAACGGCGTGCCTGGCAAGGGGGCAGCGCTTAATGCGGTGTCAGAAGCTTGGTTTGAAGCCTTTGCCAATGCCGGCCTTGCTCGCAGTCACATTCTCGAGGCGCCACACCCTCTGGTGTGGGTTGTTCAGAGGGCGAAACCTGTAGGCATAGAAGCGATTGCTCGTCAGTACATTACCGGCTCGCTTTGGCGTGCTTATGAGAAGGGGGAGCGTCTCTTTTGCGGGATCGACTTGCCCAATGATTTGATGGAAAACCAGCGGTTAGAGGAGGTGTTGATAACCCCTTCGAGTAAGGGTGTGCTTGCTGGGTTAGAGGGCATTCCAGCAATCGATGATGTCAATATTACGCGAGCAGATTTGGAGCGTCATTGGTCTGACCTTGGCTTTGAGCAAAGCGCAGACATTGATCAGTATGAGCGCTTGCTGCGGGAGGGCTTTGCTGTCATCGCCGATCGACTGGACAAGGTAGGTCAATTATTTGTTGATACCAAATTTGAGTTTGGTTACGCGACCAACGCTATGGGCACCAGCGAACTCATTTATATGGATGAAGTCGGCACACCAGATTCATCTCGTATTTGGAATGCGTCTGCCTATTCACAGGGTCATATCTTGGAAAATAGTAAGGAAGGGTTTAGACAGGCGCTTTTGAGCTGGGTGCCCGATAGAGAGCTATTGCTCGATAAACAAAGAATGCCAGAGCGTGAGGCCTACGCGAGCAAGGCACGCTTACCCCAAAATATGCTCCTTGACGTCTCCAGGACCTATCTCGATATTGCAGCGCAAATTATCGGCGCGCCGATTGCAGTGCCTGTCGATCCTCGAGAAGAAATCAAAGAGTTGCTATCGGTTGAGCTTGGGCTAATCTAAGCCATGACTTAAAGGCTGGGTTGCAGTTCTAACAAGCCCAAATTGCGGGTAGGGGAGTTGCAGCCACATTAACAACCACCAGGACAGGGATGAGTTATGAATATAAGACATATCATGGAGAGGGCGGTGCGGCCCATACTGGCAACAGCATTAGTGGTTCTGATGGCGGCGTGCAGCTCGTCACCGACAGCACCGGAAGTCTCTCACGACGGTCTAGTACTGCAAGAGGATACAAAGTTTGGCATGGTCTATGCCAAGCCGGGGGTTGATATCTCCGCTTACGATAGCTTTGCGGTGCATCACTGTGAGGTGGCATTCCGCAAGAATTGGCAGCGTGATCAAAATAACACTAGGCGCGCAACTTCCCGACGAATTACCGATTCAGACATGGAAGGTATACGAACCAGTCTGGCCGAGCTGTGCGAGGCAGAATTTCTTACCGTTCTCTCCGAGGAACCGGCCTACTCGATAATTCCTGAGGATCAGGCAGCGGCGGGCACTCTGCTTCTGCGGCCCAATATTATTAATCTCGACGTCGCCGCTCCCGATATCAGCAGTCCCGGTGTCACCCGCTCTTACACGACGGAATCTGGAGAAATGACGTTATTTCTCGAGGTGGCTGATGCTTCAACCGGAGAAACGCTTTTTCGAGTTGTTGATCGACGTCGCAATCTAAACTCAATGCGCCTGCAATGGAGTAACAGCGTGACGAATACGGCAGATGCCAAGCGAATTTTGAATGCGTGGGGTCAGCAATTTCGAGAAGGGCTTGATCGGATTTACCGAGGAGACAGCGGTTAATGTCAACAACACCAATTATTCAACTCAGTGAAAATGTTTTCGTGGCGGGTCAAATTCAACCCGGCCACATGTCGGATCTCGCCGCACAGGGCTTCAAGCACGTTATTTGTAATCGGCCTGATCACGAGGTTCCAGGGCAAGCAACGATGACTGAGATGGCTGAGGCGGCACAGGCTTCCGACTTAAGCTTTACGCCCTATCCCATAGACGCGTCTAATTTCCCCGGGGAAGACCTTGGGGCGTTGACAGCATTGTTTGATAGCGGCGAGCGCGTGTTGGCCTACTGCCGTACAGGCACGCGTTGTGCCAACCTTTGGGTCGCATCGAGGAAGGATATTGATCGATCAGAGGCTATCGAGGTGGCCAGGGGAATTGGTTTTGATCTGTCCCTCGCCTTGGTTTGGCAGGGGTAGGGTGATAACGCGCCAGCGCTAGTCGACTGCCTGCATCACGTTAAGTAAGTCGTTAAGCGCAAGGGCCTGGCTGCCTGTCATTGATGAGAGGACTGTACCCGCTGAGGGCTGGGCATCCGTTGGGGCTATGTGCTCGCAATGATAAGCTTCTGCGATGATCGCATAGTCAATGGCGAGATCCTTTTTTAAAACACTCAGGGTGTAGACCCTCACCAGCACTTGATCCTCTGGATTTAAGGTAGTTCCCCCCAATGCAGCAAACCGCTTTCCAGCGGCGACCTGACAGTCGGTTGTGTGATTTTTAACGACATTCCAGCCAGCATGACGAAGTGTCGCACCGATACTGTCGCCAGCGCGAATTTGTGCGTCTTGCTCGCTGACCGCCTGATGAGTGGGCAGTTCGAAGCGAGTTAACGCCAGCGTCCGCGTGATGCGCTGCTCACCGGAAAGGGAATAAAGACTTGCAAGACGCGTCCTTGTGTCCTGTTCGAGTAGTTCGACGCCATAGTGCCCGAAGCGCTCGCGTATTTTGTCGCTATTCAACGTTGATGATCCTTGACGCCAGCAACCAGCGAAGACTCACTTAACATAATGACAGGGACCCAGTGCGTGTGGCTAACTTCACCACCCATGAAATCTGTCCGTGCATCAGTATGTTGCTGGGATAAAAAAAGACGTAGTCTACACCATTCGTACGTATACCTGCCTCGTGTCACAGGAGATTCTTATGTCAATTCGACGCCTAATTGGTTCTATCTTGGTCGCTTTTTTCCTACCGGTAACGCTCAGCCTTGCCGACGAGCTGGATGAGCGAATTGACATGCTTTACGAGGAGGAGCTGGCAGACCTGTTCCTCTGGTTGCACCAAAACCCAGAGCTATCTCATATGGAGCACAAAACCTCAGACCGTCTGGCTTCTGAGTTAGAAGGCCTTGGCTACGACGTACACAGGGGCATTGGTGGCACCGGCATAGTGGCTCTACTGGAAAATGGTGAAGGCCCCCTGGTCATGTTTAGAGCTGACATGGATGGCCTTCCCGTGGAAGAAAAGTCAGGTCTTCCTTACGCCTCAACCGCTAAGCAGATTGATTGGGATGGTAATGAGGTCTCGGTCATGCACGCCTGCGGCCACGATGTGCATGTGACCAGCCTGGTGGGCACTGCAAAAATTATGGTGGAGCGCAGAGGTCAGTGGCAGGGCACGTTAATGCTGATCGGTCAGCCGGCAGAGGAGCGGGTCGGCGGGGCTAGGTTGATGCGCGAAGATAATATTTGGGACCGTTTTGGCCAGCCTGATTATGCGATGGCTCTGCATGTCACTTCATCGGTACCTACAGGTATGCTGATTGCTGACCCAGCGCCCTACAGCGGCGCGGATACGGTGGATATTTTGATTAAAGGTGTAGGCGCTCACGGCGCCAGTCCGCATTCAGGGGTTGATCCCGTATTGCTGGGTTCTCAGATTGTTGTGGCTTTGCAAAGCGTGGTTAGTCGGAGCTTGCCACCGCGCAGACCCGGTGTGATCACAGTGGGTTCTTTCCACTCTGGCACAAAGCACAACATCATCTCAGATGCCGCGAAACTTCAGATTACCGTGCGCAGTGAGTCGGTGGCAGACCGAGCCCTGCTGCTTGACGGAATCAAGCGTGTTGCTGAAAACGCGGGACGTATGATGGGGTTATCCGGGGACATGCTGCCCGAGGTTGTTGTTTACGAGAACGAAGGTGTGCCACCGACGCTCAACGATATCGCTATGCTTGAACGCGTGAGGGGCGTATGGACTGACAGTTTGGGCGAGGGCATATTTTATAATCAGCAGCGACTTGCGATGGGAGCTGAGGACTTTCCCTTCTTTACTGTCGACCCTTACATTCCCTCGGTTTACTTCGCCGTAGGAGGCACTGATCAAGCCGACTTTGATCGGGCTGCAGCGGGTGGACCACCTGTCGCATCGCACCATTCGCCGCTCTTCAAAATTGTTCCTGAGCCCTCTGTTGAACTGGGCGTAAAGGCATCAGTGACGGGTCTGATCGATCTTCTTCAGAACCTTTAATTGGATTGCTAGCTGTGAAGCATTGGCCCTTATGGGATCGTGCTGTTCGAACGATCCACTGGTACTTCCCAGTGGCCATCACTTTTATGTGGTGGAGTGGGGAAGAGGGGCTATATGAGTGGCACAGTTGGGTCGGTTATAGCCTTATCGTAGCCGTTACGACGCGTGTGCTTTGGGGGTTCGTGGGTAGCCCTAGTGCGCGCTTCTCCTCTTTCATTGCTCGCCCGACGACAGTACTTGCGTATGTCAGAGGGCGCCCTTTTACCGGAGAAGGGCATAATCCAATGGGTGGCTGGGCTACGGTGGCTTTGCTGCTTGCGATTTTGCTGCAGGGCGTTTCAGGGTTATTTTCCAGCGATGATGTCATGTTTGAAGGTCCACTGATGTATTGGGGTGGGGAGTGGTCGGGGTTCTTCGCTGAGTGGCACGAAATTAATTGGCTGCTTTTACAGGTGCTGGTGGTGATGCATCTGTTGGCGTTGACCTATCACCAGTTGTACCGAAAAGAACCCTTACTAGGGGCGATGTGGTGGGGTAAAACTGCCAACCGCTTTAGTCTCTCGAAGCCAAAGACGACAAGCTTGGCACTGGCAATCGCTCTGGTCATTGCCGGGTTGTTGTATTTATTGATTACACTAGCGCCGCAGGCTCCTAGCTATTACTGAATAAGAGGTTGAGTCACCATGGACAGGAAGACCCTTGAAGCTCATTGGATGCCGTACACCGGTAACCGCCAGTTTAAAGACGACCCGCGCATTATTACGTCTGCTGACGGGGTTTGGTACACCGACGACAAAGGTCGCAAGGTATTAGACGGGCACTCCGGGCTTTGGACGTCAGGTTTGGGGCACGGTCGCAAGGAAATCAGCGCCGCGGTGGCTCAGCAGATCAACACCCTTGATTTTGCGCCACCGTTTCAATTTGGTCACCCTCCCGCGTTTGAACTCGCTGATCGCATTAAGGACTTAATGCCGGAGGACCTCGATTATGTTTTCTTTACCAATTCAGGGTCTGAATCTGCTGATACATCTTTGAAGATGGCTCGCGCTTACTGGCGCCTGATGGGACAGCCCACCAAGACGCGTTTTATCGGGCGTATGAAGGGTTACCACGGTGTCAATTTTGGTGGGATTTCGGTGGGCGGTATCGCCGCTAATCGAAAGTTTTTTGGTCAAGGTGTTGAAGCAGATCACTTGCGGCACACCATGCTGCCTCAGAACCTGTTTACCCGAGGCATGCCTCAAGACGGAGCTGAGCTGGCTGAGGAACTCAACGAGATGATTGCCTTGCATGACGCCTCGACAATAGCTGCGGTTATTGTGGAGCCTATGGCAGGGTCCGCGGGAGTCATACCGCCACCCGTAGGTTATTTGCAGAAGCTGCGTGATATCTGTGACGCCAACGATATTTTATTGATTTTTGACGAGGTAATCACGGGGTTCGGTCGTTGCGGTGCGCTGACTGGAGCCGACGCTTTTGGCGTTGTGCCGGACATTCTCAACGTCGCAAAACAGATCACTAATGGCGCGATTCCGATGGGCGCGGTTATTGCGCGTGCTGGTATATACGACACATTTATGGCCCATGGTGGGCCCGATTATGCCTTGGAGTTTGCCCATGGTTATACCTATTCTGCACACCCTGTGGCCTGCGCTGCTGGGCTGGCAGCGTTAGATGTATTAACCGGCGAGGAGTTGCCTCAACGAGTTGCTAAAGAAGCGCCATTTTTCGAAGGGTTGCTTCATGATGCTCTAGCCGAGAAGCTCCACGTGGCTGATGTACGTAACTATGGATTTGCGGGTGCCATCACCCTTGATCCCTATCCTGGAGAACCCATGCGAAGGCCCTTCGAAGTTGCGATGAAAATGTGGGAAAAAGGGTTCCTAGTGCGTTACGGGGGCGACACGATTCAGTTGGCGCCAATGTTCGTCATGGAGCGTCGAGAAATGGAGTCGTTAGTGGGTGCTCTGGCTGATTCACTGACGGAATTAGCGCAGTAATTTTTTAAACCTAAACAGGAGCATTTCAGTTGAAGATTGGTATTGTTGTGGGAAGCCATCGTCATGACTCTCAAAGCCGAAAAGTCGCACTTTATTTAGAGCAACAGCTTCAGTCATTGAACGCTGAAACGTGGTTGCATGACCTCGCCCATGACCCTCTGCCCTTGTGGGATGAAAATCTAGGTAGTGGTGAGGGCCTCTGGGCTTTTCTGCCAGACTTGGTGGAGCAACTACAAAGTTCTGATGGCTTTGTCATTGTGAGTCCTGAATGGCACGGTATGGCCACTTCCGCTGTGAAGAACTTCTTTTTGTTGTGCAACGTTCAGTCGGGCCTCGCACACAAACCGGCACTAATAACCGCTATTTCTGGTGGCGATGGGGGTGCCTATGTCGTGTCAGAGCTTCGCACTAGCAGCTATAAAAACAATCGCCTGTGTTACATCCCCGAGCAATTAGTCGTTCGCAATGTTGGCAAAGTGTTTAATGCCGACTCCGCGGAGAATGATCCGGAGGCTCATACCTACTTTGTCGACCGAGCAGATTACAGCTTAAAATTACTTTTGGCCTACAGTGAAGCCCTTGGTGCCCTTAGAGGCGGTGGGGTGGTTGACCTAGACGGTTATCCAAACGGCATGTAACGGTATGGGCGGCGTTATCTGCGCATCATGTGGCTAAAGTGTTCATGGCGCAGTCTTCGCCGTTAATTTGCTCGGGGGAGCATCCTATTGAAAAAGTTGCTGACGAGATTTTTTGGGGCGCTAGCGTGTGTTGTCCTTGGCTGGGTCGCGTGGTCATTTGTTGCCGCTCCCATCGTTCCCGCAATGTGGGAAGCCCCACCGAATCCTGAGCTCACTGGCGTTTTTGCCTCAAACAATCGACTGGAAAATGTCGACACAGTGTCTATGCCGGATCTAGGGCCCGAGGATGTCGCGTGCTCAGGCGACGGTTGGTTCTACAGCGGTCTTGAGGACGGACAGATTGTTCGCTTCAACAAGCAGGGCAACACCACGCTATTTGCGCAAACACAAGGGCGCCCTTTGGGTATGACCTTTGATGCTCAGGGTGCTTTGATAGTTGCAGATGCCTATCAGGGGCTGTTGAAAATAGGTGAGGAGGGGCGAGTTGAAACGCTGGTTGACCAGTATTTGGGTCGACGCCTTCAGTTTGTTGATGATGTCGACATTGCCGCCGACGGCACAATTTATTTTTCTGACGCCTCAATGCGCTTTGAGTTTCACAATAACCTGCTCGATTTTTATGAAGGATCGATGACGGGAAGATTATTTGCGTACTCACCCAAGACCCGGGCTGTTGAACTTTTACTCGATGGACTCTTTTTTGCGAACGGGGTCGCTCTAGGCCCTGATGACGCTTACGTATTGATTAATGAGACAGGGTTGGGGCGGGTTCAACGCTTTTGGTTGAAAGGGCCTCAAGCTGGCAGCAGTGATGTTTTTGTTGAGCACCTTCCGGGCACACCCGATAACATTAACTACGACGGTGATAAGACTTTCTGGATTGCTATGCCCTCGCTGCGCGCTGGAGTCGATGCGGTAGCACACTTACCGCTGTTACGGCGTTTGGTATCAGTGTTGCCAAGGGCTTTACAGGAGGCTGCAGCGACCCCAGTGAGTTTTGTCTTGGGTGTTGATCTTAATGGGTCGGTGGTGGCCAACCTGCAAGATCCTGCGCTGGGTTATAATTACATTACCAGCGCAACACCCTGCGATGACGATCTCTGGTTGGGCAGTCTTCACATGACCTCTGCAGGTTATCTGCCCCGACCTGAAGCGACCAATTAAAATTTTTAGCCAAGCTCACAGGAACTTCTCATGCCCGCACCTTTGTTGTCTCGACGCGATCTGGAATTTTATCTTTACGAAATGTTCGATGTGGAATCCCTCCAAGACCGCGAGCGGTATCAAGATCACAATCGGGAGTCCTTTGACGCTGCTTTGGATATTTCTGAAAAAATTGCCGAAGATTATTTCCTGCCGATTCGAAAAACCGTCGACCTGAATCAACCCGACTGGGATGGTGAAAAGGTCATCATGATCCCTGAAATCAAAGCGGCTTACGATGCCGTTGCCGAGGCTGGGCTGATTTGTCCGGATCAGAGTTACGAAATGGGCGGTATGCAACTGCCGCTAGTCGTGGCGTCTTGTGCCATGGGGTATGTGACTGCAGCGGCAAGCACAACCAACGGTTTCCATGCCCTTACTGCCGCGAATGCCAACCTCCTCGAGACCCACGCATCCCAGGAGCAGATTGATACCTGGGTGCCTAGGCTGCGCACGGGGGAGTTTGCGGGCACCATGGCCCTGTCAGAGCCTCAGGCAGGCTCAAGCCTTGCCGATATGCGCACTAAGGCGGTGGCTCAGGACGATGGCACCTACCGAATATTTGGTAACAAGATTTGGATCTCAGGCGGGGACCACGAGCTTTCCAGCAATATTGTGCATGCCGTGTTGGCGCGAATTGAAGGAGCGCCGCCGGGGGTAAAGGGCATTTCCATGTTTATTTGCCCTAAATTTCTCCTCAATGAGGACGGTTCTGTGGGGGCGCGCAACGACGTCCAGCTAGCCGGCTTATTCCACAAAATGGGTGGTCGGGGTCAAACCTCAACGGCACTGAATTTTGGCGAGGGAGAGGGCGCTGTGGCGTATTTGGTCGGCGAGCCACATCAAGGCCTGCGCTATATGTTTCACATGATGAACGAAGCCCGAGTGATGGTGGGGAGCAGTGGTGCAACTCTTGCAATGGCGGGCTACCAGTACAGTCTCGACTACGCAAAAGAGCGCCCACAAGGTCGCAAACCTTCCTCGAAGGACCCGCTGGCAGATCCGGTCATGCTGATAGAGCACGCCGACGTGAGGCGCATGTTGCTCGCTCAAAAAGCGTATGCGGAGGGAGCATGGAGCTTGTGCTTATTCGCCTCGCAACTGGTTGATGACTGGAAGACGCATCCCGATGAGGTTGGACGGGCCGATGCCTTTCAACTGCTGGATTTCCTGACGCCCATTGTCAAAACCTGGCCCTCGGAGTACGGGCCCAAGGCCAACGATCTGGCCATTCAGGTGCTCGGCGGCGCCGGCTATACCAATGAGCATCCAGTGGAGTTGATGTACCGCGATAATCGCCTAAACCCAATCCATGAAGGTACTACGGGCATTCAATCCCTTGATCTCTTGGGTAGAAAAGTGCCGCAAAACGGACTGGCGGGGTATCAGGCGTGTTTAAGCGCTATTGAATCGACTTTGGAAGCAGCAGAAGGTGTGGCTGATTGTGCGCCTATGGTCATCGCTCTGCAGACTGCCTTGGGTCATCTCAAGAGCACGACGGAGGTTCTGTTAGGTAGCATGCTGGAGCGCGACATTGATCTGGTCATGGCAAACTCCGCGAAATACCTTGAGTTCTTTGGGCACGTGGTGGTGGGTTGGATGTGGCTGCGTCAAGGTCTGATTGCAGCGCAGGCATTGACGGCTGAATGTCACTCAGATGACACCGATTTCTATCGAGGCAAGCTCCAGAGCATGCTGTACTTCGCCCGCTGGGAGCTGCCACAAACCAAGGTTTGGGCAGACTTACTGAGTGATTTAGACGATACAACCTACACCATGGAGGCGGCTTGGTTCTAATGAGCCTGCCGCTCTACATCGTTAACGCGTTCACTAAAACTTCCTTTGGTGGCAATCCCGCTGCTGTTGTGCCCCTTCCCGAGTGGTTGCCCGACAAGGTATTGCTGGGCATGGCTGCGCAGCACAACTTGTCTGAAACCGCATTTGTTGTGCCCCGGGAGGAGGGGCTTTTTGAGCTGCGTTGGTTCACACCAGGCGCGGAGGTGGAGCTCTGTGGTCACGCGACCCTTGCGTCAGCTCACGTGCTGAGCGAGCACTTGGGGTTTCAGGGCGACGAGGTGACTTTTTCAACGCGTTTCAGTGGCGAGCTGCGTGCGCATTATTATGATGGTGCCATCGAGCTTGATTTTCCATCCCTCAATCCACAGCCCTATCAACCGGAGCCCGCACTGATAGCCGCTTTAGGGGTGCCAATCATCGCAGCGGCAATTCCTCAGGTCCATCCTTGGAAAGCGCTCTATGAAGTGGAGAGCGAGGCCGTTCTCCGGCAAGTTGTACCTGATTTTCCAGCGATTGCCGCGGCTGTAGATCACGCGGTTATCCTCACGGCTAGAGGGGAGCGGCATGACTTCGTATCGCGCTTTTTCGCGCCTAACTTGCGTGTCAACGAAGACCCGGTCACGGGCTCTGCGCATTGTGTTCTTGCGCCCTATTGGGCGGCTAAGCTGGGCGTGACTCAATTATCCGCAGCGCAAATATCGACACGAGGCGGTGTGCTTAAGTGTGTGCTGGCTGGTGATCGGGTGAAGCTCACTGGAGATTGCGTGACCTACGCAGTGGGGGAGATCGTTGAGTCTCTGGAGGCAGGGTAGCGTTTGCTAGAGCGGGGCCTACCACCTCGGTTGTGCCGCTATAATCGCTACCTCCGAAGCGGTGCCTGTGCGCAGGATTCGTGGCGCGCGTCCCGCTCAGAAATTTACCAGTCCGCTAGGGCGCTAACACTCGCGGTCTACAACGATAGCAGCCCCGATGCCCGCAGCGCCTGAAATCGCGACCACGCCTGTATTCAGATTCCGCCGCTCCAATTCATCGACCAAAGTGCTGAGTAGGTTAATCCCCGTAGCACCCATGGCGTGCCCCATTGCAATGCCGCCACCATTGACGTTGAGACGATCGTGATCAATGCCAAGTTGCCCGGCACAATGCATGACAATGCCGGCAAATCCTTCATTGAACTCCCAGAGGTCAATATCATTCGGGGTTAGCCCGCACTGTTTAAGCGCGTCCTCAGTGGCGATAAGCCCCCCCGTTAAAGCTTCGATGGCCGGTCCTCGCTTAAACGACTGGGCCCTAATGCGAGCCCTCAATGGTAGATTGAGTCGCTTGGCTGCATTTGCCGAGCCGACCAGGGCCAATGATGCGCCATCGACAATTCCCGGTGCACATCCAGCGTGATGCATGTGTTCAATTGCAAGCACTTCAGGGCAGTGCTTCAGCAAGCGCTCATTAGCACCTTTGCTGCCCAATTCAGCAAAGAGTGGCGGAAGTTTTTTGAGGGACTCAGGACTGGAACCAGGCCGAATCAATTCGTCACGATCAATAAGTAAGTGCCCTTGTGTATCGGCAATGGGGACTAAGGATCGCTGAAAAAAGCCTTGATCGGTGGCCGACGCTGCGCGTTGGTGCGAACGGACTGCGTACTCGTCAAGATCGTTGCGGGATAACCCATTTTTGGTGGCAAAAAAATCGGCCACTACTCCATTGGGAACATAGGGGACCTTACCTGAGACTTCGGGATCCTCGAACAAAGCGCCTTTGTCAGACATCAGCGGCACTCGAGACATTGATTCGACCCCACCTACTGCAAAGAGGTCGCCCATTTGGGCGCTGATTTTTGCTGACGCCAAGCCCAAGGCGGTTAAAGCCGATGTGCAAAAACTGTTGACCGTAGTGCCCGATCCCTTGGGCTGCCAGTCTGCGTACAAGCACGCTGTTTGAGCGATATTGCCACCTTGATCCCCCAGCTGACTAACACAGCCCAAGATCACTTCATCTGTGTTGACGGTTGCATGAGGAGCTCTGACTTTCATCTCGTCAAAAAGACACCGTAGTAAGTTTACCGGCTTGACGTCATTGAGACGTCCCTTGGCATTGCCTTTGCCTCTCGGGGTTCGAATTGCCTCAATGAGATAGGGCTGCATAATAGTAATTCCCCTGCGCTGAAATTAGTGAGAGTTAGCCGTTTGGCGCATCTGAGCCTCGCGAATATCGCTGCCATTACCCCAATAGGCATGAGAGCCTCCGGGAATACGTTGGGGGAGTGGGATTCTTGCGATGGGGCCGTCACCCAAGGTTTGGGCCTGCCAAATATAGATTTCAGCATGATTGGCCTCGCTGACATAAGAGATGAGGTACCCATCATCCTCATCTTTGCCACCTACCCGGGGGGAGAATACTGGCTGACCCATATATTTGCCTTTGGGAAGTTCATAGCGATCAACCTCCCTTCGGTTTTGTAGATCAAATTTTTGAATGCCACTCATCAAAAAATAGGGGATCTCTGCAGCCATAGTGTTGTAGGCGTAGCGGTTTCTAATGCCTAGGTAGCGAGCGTTGATATTGGGCATCTCAAGGCATTGCTCATCGACAATGCGCTCGCTGGCCTTGCCAGTTCGTAAATTAAAACGATATTCAGTGAGGCGCGGTTGATTAAACTGGAAGGACAAAAAGTAATTTTGAACCCGTGCGCTCGGTGTTTCCCTAGGAATCTTGGGAATAGGAGTGAGTTGCTTAAAGCCAAAAGCAACGATTTCATCGCCATCTTCCCACGCATTGACTGTATGCAGCATGTAAGTGGGCTCACACTCAAACCAACGAATATCTCCACCTGAGCCATGCCGCGGTATAACGCCAAAGCGGCTGGCCAAATCGCGGTCAAATTTTAATTTTTTCTTGCCTAGTGCTAGCAGCGCTGAGTCCCAATAGAGGGGTAAGTCATGCAGCACGGTGTAGTTTTCCGTCACCCAGCTGTCATGGGGCAGGCGTGGGCCTGGCAGGTCAATGGCCGTGACAGAGCTGACACGATTATCTTTATCGATCACGCCGTACTCCATAAACGGCTCTGAATTAAAGCTGTAGTTAAAAAAAATCAGTTCGCCTGTGCGTTCATCAACTTTAGAGTGGGCCGAGATGCCGCGTTCCCAGCTGCCCTTAAAGTCATCGGGTCCCAGAGTACGAAAATCATCGGCGGCTAATCGATAAGGCTGACCGCACCGGGAAAACAACGTTTTAAATTCACCGTTATGAAGCACTACGTCGGTCCCAGAGCTATTTTTAAGACCTTCCTCGGCCTCAAAGCCATCCCTCAAGCCCGGGTATAGTCCCCGACCCGCTTCCATTTCAGCAGCGAGCCCAGTGGTCATCACCATTCTGTTGCGGAAGGTGGCTTTGCCATCAGCAAAGGTAGTCGCATGAACCATGCCGTCACCATCAAACCAGTGGTAGCGACCGCTTTTTGGTTGGTACACCGGATTGTGTCCATTGCGAATGTATACGCCGTCGATATCTTTTGGAATGTCTCCAATGCTACTAAGATCCGTCGCTGTGATTTCTTTATCGACTGGTCTAAATGCATCGTGATGTAAATATTCGTTATGCTCTTCTGAAGCTTGGAGCGGCAATTTCCGATCAACAATCACCTCAGCCATAGTTTTGCTCCTTATTGAATTTGTGCGTCATTATGTCTAATTGGGTAACATGGTACAGTTATGATAGTTAATATGCGAGTTGATTGATGGGGCAGGAACGTGCTCGGAGTTCAATAGGAGCGGGCCTTGACGTCGTTGCCGATCAATGGACTTTATTGATCTTACGCGAGCTTTTTGCAGGTGTTGAAACTTGGAAAGGGTTGAGTGAATCTCTCGCGATTTCCCCTGCAACATTAAAGCGGCGACTGACCCAGCTCATTGATGTGGGCTGCCTGGAGCGACAGCAGCAGCCAGGGAGAAAGTTGGTTCGTTACCTGTTAACACCCCCGGGGCTAGACCTGTTTCCCTTCATGATGGCGGCTAGAGAATGGCAAATGCGTTGGGACGCTCGACCAGAAGCCAAGGTGTCGCGGTGGTATCACAGCTGCGGCGAGCCCCTGCGCTGTGCCGCTTACTGCCAAAGTTGCGATGGACGACTTATCAACGCGGAGGTGGGGTTGGTCGAACAGGATACGGAAATTATTAAATTTTCTAGCAAGGCGCGTCGTTACCGTGGCGTTTCAGCAGAGACCGCAGTTAATAGTCCCGTCAGGAATCCCGAGCGCCCATTGATCGTTGATGTCTTAGGCGACTCTAGAACAACAGTTGTCATGGCGGCGTTGCTACGAGGCATTTATAAATTTGATGCCATTCAGCAGTTCACGGGTCTTCCGCCGGCTACGATTTCGAGCCGCTTAAGGCGCATCCAGCTCCTAGGGTTGGGGCATGCTCGGCTGTATCAGGAGAGCCCCGATAGAATGCTGTATGAGCCCAGTAAGTCAGGGCGCGATCTTTTGGGTTTGGCGTTGCAGCTCATGCAGTGGGGGAATCGGTGGCTTGTTGGCTCTACCCATTTAGCGACTCAGGCGATTCATCAAACTTGTGGCCAGCAGCTCGGCAGCGTTATGCGCTGTCAGCATTGCCACGGCGTAGTTTCTCTTGATCAGGTCGTGCATAAGTCCTGAAGGTTTAGTCTCCGCTGTGAGAGAGCGATCTTCGCTGTATTTTTTCTAAACCTACTTTACTTTTTTTCAAATTTCACCCTAGAATGAAAGCGACTACATCAACGATAGTAAAAAAATGATGTTGCTTACCAGTAAATGGCCGCAATGACTGCCTCGCCTGCTTTAGCAGACTCAACGAGAGCGCGTCCCGCTCTTGCGGCCACTTTATTTATGTTGGCCTATTTAGTGTCGTTCCTAGATCGTCAGATACTTGTATTGATGATCGAGCCCATTCAGCGGGATTTAGGATTAACTGATACAGCCTTCAGCTTATTGCATGGCACGGCATTTGCGCTGTTCTACACAATTATCGGCCTTTTCATGGGTCGCATCGTTGACAGCAACAGTCGGGTCCGGGTTATTAGCATTTCAATTGCTTTGTGGAGCATCGCGACTGCTTTTTGTGGTTTGGCCAAAAATTTTGTCACGTTATTTGTTGCTCGCATGGCGGTGGGTATTGGTGAGGCAGGGCTCACCCCGGGCGTGTATTCAGCAATGTCAGATTTATTCCGGCCTCGGGAGCGTGCCCGTGCCTTCGGTGTGTATGCGATGGGCATTTACTTTGGCACCGGCGGTGCATTTCTCATTGGTGGCAGGCTGGTCGAGTGGTTGGAGGCCATACCGCCCATAGAACTGCCACTACTGGGATCTTTTTACAGTTGGCAACTGGCTTTCTTTATTGTGGGTTTACCCGGGTTAGCGCTGGCACTTGCCATAGTTTTACTGATACCTGAGCCGGTAAGGGGGGCGATGGAAGAACAGAGGGTTCCTGATGAGGGCGCGTCAGGCTCAGGGAATTTTCGGGATTTTGTTAAGCACTACAGAGAGCACTTGCGACCTTACCTAGGACATAACCTTGGTTTCGGACTGCATATGCTCTGCTCGTATGCCCTGATTTCTTGGTTGCCGGTCATATTTTTGCGCGTTCATCAATGGAGCATCGGTGAAATAGGGCTGGCGATGGGCTGCTTGCTGGTTTCTTGTGGTCCTGTCGGCGCACTCTTGGGTGGTTTTTGGGCGCGACATTTAACTGTACGGGGCGTTCCGGCGAGCGATATTCGTCTAGGCGCTTTGGCATGCATGGGACTGTGTGTTTCGGGCCTTTGGGCTGCTTATTCATCGACACCCGAATTTGCCCTTATAGGGGTCGGTGGCGCTATTTTTTTTATGGCGCTGCCAGGCGGCCTCAATGCTTCGTCGTTGCAAACCATCACCCCCGCAAAGTTTCGAGGGCAGGCGGCGGCCCTGTTTTTGTTGGTCGGAAACGTTCTGGGTCTGGGCGTTGGCCCATTAGCAGTGGCACTCATCACTGACTATGGGTTCTCAGATAAGCAGAGTGTGGGGCAGTCATTGCAGTGGGTGCTTATCGCTGCACTGCCTTTAGCCACTTGGCTTCTTTGGCGAGTACGTTCTCACTTCCAGCTGGAGTCGACAGTATGATGGCCTCGGACTCGGTGACAATTGCCCATCACTCGGCGAAAGGTTGGTGGGGTAACGACACGCTGGATGCACATTTTCGACGCAACGTGGCCGCTTATCCAGAGCGCCTAGCGATCCTTGACCCTCCAAACAGACTGGATATTGCCGGTAGCGCCGCAGTCAATTTGACCTACAGTGAACTCGCCGAACGGGTAGAGGCTCAGGTGCGTCAACTTTACTACGCAGGAGTACGGCGTAACGACATTGTTGTTTTGCAGTTACCCAATATCCATGAAATTACTGTAATTCTTCTCGCATGTGCGCGCATGGGTGTGATTTTAAGCCCAGTTGTCATGCAGTTTGACAGGTCTGAGCTGCGCGACATTTTTTCACAATTATCACCAACGGCTTACATTACTTTGTCGCGCTTCAAAGGCCGTGACATGGCCACAGCAGAATCACTGCAGGACCTGTGTGGTGAATTCAATGTCAAGTTACTGAGCATAGATGGCCCGGCTGATGACCGCTCTATTCTAGATGCCTCACAGCAGGATCTCGAAAGTTCACCCACAGCGGCTAACGAAGCGCTGACAATTTGTTGGACTTCTGGTACCGAGGGAAAGGCAAAGGGAGTGATCCGCAGCCATAATCTTTGGGCTGCTATCGGCCGTATGGTGGCGCACGGCGCCAAGATGCAAGACGGGGACGTCATTTTGAATGCGCGACCCATGGTTAATATGGCGGCAATTGGGGGCGGTTTCTACTGCTGGTTATTGTCCAGCGGAACTTTAGCGCTGCACCATCCCTTGGATATGCCAATGGTGCTTGATCAGATTCGAAGACTTCAGGTCACTGTTACCTTTATGCCCCCGGCCTTTATCGTTGCATTGCTAAAAGATCCAGAACTACGAGCACAAGCCGACCTAACTTCGCTGAGAATCATGGGTTCTGGGTCAGCGGCTTTGCCCGATTGGGTTGTTGAAGAGATGGCAGATAATTTTGGCGTGGAAATTGTAAATTTTTTCGGCTCTAACGAGGGTGTCTCTTTACAGAGTACGAGGGCCACTGTGCCTGACTCGAGCCTTCGGTCCACCCATTTCGCTCGAGCCGGCAGGGCTGATATCTCTTGGTCGGACTTTGAGCTTAGCCGCGAACTGGAAACCAAAATCGTGGACTTGGATAGCGGAGAAGAAATCACCGAGCCGGGTAAAAAGGGACAATTATTGATGCGGGGCAGCACTATTTTTTCCTATTACTTCAACGCACCCGAGCAAACTGCGGCGGCATTCGACAGTGAAGGCTTCTACCGTTCAGGCGATCTTTTTGAGATCGCAGGTGATAGCAGTCCACCACGCTACTACAAGTATGTCGGCCGTTGTCGGGAGGTCATTATTCGCGGTGGCTTCAATATCGCACCGGCAGAAATTGACAACCTGTTATCTGACCATCCGGCGATTCTTGAGGTCGCAGCTTTCGCTGTCCCCGATGAGAGGTTAGGCGAACGCACCGGAGTGGCGGTTGTTATGAAACCTCAGGAGGTAGTTGGCCTTGACGACCTATTACTACATCTAACTGCAAAGCACATAGCGACTTACAAATTGCCCGAGCGTTTATTAGTGGTTCCTAGCTTGCCGCGAAATGCCATGCAAAAAGTTGTGAGACAGGAACTAACAGCGATGTTTACCGCTGCCGCAAGCGCCGACGCTCGGGAGGTACTGATCGAATGACTGCATCTAATAACTATGGCCCCTATAGATTGCCAGATTACTGTGTGACCGGGGCTGGCGATAAAAGCGTTTTCCTCTTGCACGGTGCCTTTGGCGCTAAAGAGTATTGGCTGCAGCAAACCGCTGCTCTGGTTGCATCTGGCTACCGTGTTGTCGCTTGGGATGCGCCGGGTTATGGATTGAGCCCTATGCCCGAAAATTTCAGTATTGAGTCGGCCGCACGGGCTTGCGTGTCTCTGATGAAAGCGCTGGGAACCAAAACTAACATTCTGCTGGGGCATTCCATGGGGGGCATGATTGCGCAGCGAACTTTTGACTACTACCCGGAGGGTATTCAAGGTTTGATCCTTTCATCGACCAGTGCAGCCTTTGGTGGCCGCGGGGGTGAATGGCAGAAAAAGTTTGTGGCGGATCGCGTAGCACCTCTTGATGCCGGCAAAACTATTCCTGAGTACGCGCCGGTTATGTTGAAAAAAATGTTTGGCCCGGGCTCCACAGGTGGAGCCACTGACTTGGTTGTTCAGGTGATATCTCGCATGCGTGAGGAGACCTTTCGCGCAGCCATTGAAGCTGTAACTAAGTATGAGGGCCGTGATGTTTTGTCGAAGATGAATATTCCCGTTCTTTGTGTGGCTGGAGAGCATGACTTGAGTGCGGCGCCACCTAAAGTGATGGAAAAAATGGCTGGAAAAATTGCAGCCTCAGAATTCGTTTGTATGCCGGGTGTCGGCCATTTCGGCTGGGCGGAAGCGCCCGATGTTTACAACGAACACATGCTCCAATTCTTAAATAAAAACTTTAGTGATTAATGTTAGACCACAACAGGAAGGGGGTTTCCCATGGGTATTAAGCAAGTAATAAAAAGATCAAATAAGTTTGTTAGAGCGGAAATTATTCTATCGGCGCTAACTGTTGCGATACCACAGGTAGCTATGTCGCAGGCATCAGCTTTGGAAGAGGTTATTGTGACTGCGGAAAGGCGAGCGCAAGATGCTCAGGATGTGCCTCTAGCGTTAACCATTATCGACGGTAGTGCGATCTCTCCAGCGGGTATCTCGAGTATTTCAGATGTCGCACTAAAGACACCTAACTTAACCTACACCCAATTCAATATAGGTGAGCCGCAACTATTTTTGCGGGGGTTGGGTACTACAATTGATTCTGCAGGTGCGGATCCGACCGTGAGCGTTTTCATCGATGACGTTTACGTTGGGCGATCCGCGGGCGCGACAAGTGATCTCTATGATCTCGAGCGTATAGAGGTGCTCCGTGGCCCACAGGGAACACTCTACGGGCGAAATGTTACGGGGGGTGCGATTAGTATAGTGACCAAAAAACCCTCGAGGGAGTATCAGGCTAAGCTTGGGGCCACCGCCGGTAACTATGGGCTGACCATTTTCCGTGGTCTTATTGATGGGCCTTTGGGCGAAAACATGGCGGGAAATCTGTCTTTTAGTAAGCGTGACCGCAATGGTTATGCTTACAGTAACATCAGCGGGCAGGGTTTGGATGACGCTGACAACCTCAGCCTGCGGGGCAAGCTACTTTGGGATATATCGGATAACACCGAGGTTTTATTGGGGTTCGACTATTCTACAGACGATACCAATGGTCGCTGTCGTGATTTGACCAAACTGGACAATCCTGCGGACGAGCAAAATGCAGGTGGTGCTTTTACGGGTGTACTCAAGCAGGTCAAGGTAGACACGAACAGTGAGGATCCACGAACTTGTGCTCTGACTATAGAGCAATATGCCGAACGTGACGTATTTGGTCTGTCAGCACGTGTTCAGATGGAGCTCGCTAACGATCTTTCATTGACTTCAATCACTGCTTACCGAGAGCTTGAATACTCATGGCTTCAGGAGCTGGGGGGGATGGACTCGCCTCCTAACCTATTAAGTGTTGAAGACAATGAGGGTGATGACGCCGATCAGTTCTCCCAAGAGTTTAGGTTGACTCACGACGGTGACCGGTTGTTCTGGGTAGCGGGGGCCTACTACTTTAAGGAGAATGTGGATCGTTTTGCCAATGTGCCTATCGCTTTCGGCCCCGGCTCTCCCGTTGCGCCAGGGGCTCTTCTCGATCGCTCTTGGCTTCAAAGTGCTACCAACACCAGTATGGCGTTATTTGGGCAAGTGGTCTGGTCAATGACAGATGCCTTGGATTTGACGTTAGGAGGGCGTCAGACGTGGGACGAGAAAGAAATGGACAACGCCTACTCCTCGTCACCGGGGAATGAGGTCTATAACTTTAAAGGTCTAGAGAAGAGCTGGAATGAATTCACTCCAAGGGTAACTGTTGACTGGAAAGTCTCAGACGACCATATGTTGTTTGCAACATGGTCGAAGGGTTATAAAAGTGGTGTATTCATCTCGCAAAATACGTCGGCTCAATTGGCAGAGACGCCACTCGAACCCGAGGAAGCCACCAATATGGAGGTTGGTGCGAAGACGCGGTGGCTCGATAACCGATTGCAATTCAATATCACGTATTTTGATCTCGAAAATGAAAACCAGCAGCTGTTCAGACTTGAAAACTTTACTCTGGTGTCTGAGAACTTTGGGACGGAATCAAGCGGTATAGAGTTGGATTTTATTGCTGCAGTGGGCGAGAATCTCACAGTTTCTGGCATGTATGCCAGCTTGGATGCAGAAATTGTGGGTGGCCAGTTTACGGGCAATACAGCACCACGCTCTCCCGACTACAAATACTCCCTAGCCGCAAACTATAATGCTGTGCTGGGCGATGGTTCAATGCTTGACTTTGAGGCTAGCGCTTCATACTCCGATAATTGGTATATGGAAGCTACTAATCAGGGAGTATCCTTCATGGATGATTACACGGTGGTCGATGCTAGCGTCCGTTATACATCGAGTGGGGGTAAATGGGACATCACGGTCTGGGGCAAGAACTTAAGCGATGAGTTAGTGACCTCGCATTCTATTGTCAGCAGTTTTGGAGGTTCGGTGGAATTATTTGCGCCTCCAAGAACCTACGGGTTAACCGCTAACTATTCTTTTAACTAAGTCTGTTTGGGGGCGAAGGCCCCCTTGAGCGCAAGCCGTATTAGAGAGAACACCATGGAATTCAATCCGACAAGACTCGGGCCTCCCCAGGGGGCCTATGTGGCAGTCGTGGGTGGTTGCGGCGGCATGGGACGAGCACTTGTGAAAGAACTGGTCGCAACTCAAGTTCATGTTGCAGTGCTCGACTTGCCGTCTTCCATAGAGGATAAACCTCCGCTGCCAGAAGCTTTGGTGATACCCATGGACGGTAGTAACGAAGACCAGGTCAAAGCGGCCTTCGATCAGCTTTCGCAGCAATGGCCTCGGTTAGATGGATTCGTTAATTTAGCGGGGTATTTCAAGGCATTTACTCCGATTAGCGAGTTAGACACCGCAGATTTTGATGAAATTATTTCGGGAAATCTCCGCAGCCATTTTTTGTGTGCTCGGGCTGCGCTGCCTTTATTATTTCGCTCTGATCAGGGTGCTATGGTTTGCGTGGCGTCTACCCAAGCGATAGATGTCATACCTAACTACACGCATTACGCCGCGGCCAAAGCGGGGGTAGTGGCTCTGGTGAAAGGACTGGCAAGGGAGAACGCCCCTCGAGTCCGTGTTAATGCCCTGGCGCCCGGATTGACCGACACTGCTTTTCTCACCGGCGGTACGGGTAGAGATGAAATTTTTGAGAAGGTCGACAGCGATCGATACGCAAAGCGGGTGCCAATGAGGCGCATGGCTACTGCTGAGGATATGACGGGCCCTTTACTGTTTTTGCTGGGGCCAGCCTCTGGTTTTATAACGGGGGAAACGCTGCTTATTGATGGGGGGCTTTACGTGCGTTGAAGCGGCCTCATCAATTCCTATTATAGAGTCTACCAATGAGGCTACTTGAGCTTTGGCTCAGGTCTTTTTTAAGAAGCCTCGAGTGCGTCCACCCAAGGCTCTGGGTTTCTGCATGACCCGGTTGTCATTCAGACTTGCTTCTGCGCAGCTTCTGCGTGTTTATCCATTGCGTCATACGCGCCTCAAGAGCGTCCAGCGGAATGGCTCCAGCTCCCAGTAAATGGTCGTGAAAGCTTCGAATATCAAAGGCAGTTCCCAGTGCAATTTCCGCGTTCTCTCGGAGTTCCAGCATCTTGAGTTGCCCAATTTTGTAGGCGAGTGCCTGCCCCGGCCAGCCTATGTAGCGATCAATCTCATTCACAATGTCGGCTTCCGTTTTTGCCGCATTGGCCAAGAAGAAATTGATGGCACGCTCGCGACTCCAGCCGAAGTAGTGGATGCCGGTATCGACAACCAGTCGCACTGCACGCCACATGTCGTAAACCAACTGTCCATAGCGAGAGTAGGGGTCCTGATACAGCCCCATGTCGTAACCGAGCCGCTCTGAATACAGTCCCCAACCCTCAACAAAGGCGGTGACTCCGCTGCGCCGTCTAAACTCTGGTAAGTCGGTCAACTCACCTGCCAGCGCAATTTGCAGGTGATGTCCCGGAACACTCTCGTGGACACTCAACACTTCCATCTCAAACTTGGGGCGGACCTCGGGCTTATATAAGTTCACGTAATACCAGCCGGGCCGTTTCCCATCTGGCGTGGGCGGCATGTAGTACGCCGTCGTCGTGTCAGGGGCTATTTCATCAGGAATGGCTCGCACACCATAGGGTATTCGCGGTAATTTCCCGAAGAGCTTTACCAGCTCGGGATCAAGACGTTTGGCTACTGCTTGATAGCCTTCGAGAAGTTCCTCTGGTGTATCGTAATAGAACTGGGGGGCAGTGCGTAGAAAGTCGTTGAACGCCGCGAGCTCTCCGTCGAAACCCACCTCGGCGATGACGCCTTCCATTTCACCACGAATCCGCGCGACCTCATCAAGGCCAATCTGGTGAATGGCTTCCGGCGAGAGGTCTGTGGTCGTAAAGTGTTGCACCAAAAATCTGTAGGCAGCTTTGCCGCCCTCAAGGCTTCCTATGCCCGGTTCGGGTCGACTTGCGGGCAAGTAGCTGTCCTTAATAAACGCCCCAAAAGCACGGTAAGCAGGGTTAAGTTGGTCTGTAATCACGGTCTTTGCTTCGGTTTGCAAAGCCTTTGCTACCGCAGGGTCGATATTGTCCGATATCTCTGCAAATGCCTTATAAAATGGGCTGGCCTCTGGTGTAGCAGTGACTACCCGCTCAATCTGCTCGGGAACACGTTGAATGATGATGGCGGCTTGAACCCTATTTTCAGCCATGCCTTCGGTCAGCAGTTGTTGATATTGCTGGAGCCGATCGGGCAGCGCGCGCAGGCGAGTTAACCAGTCTCGGTAGTCTTGCTCACTATTAAACGGTAAACGCTCCGCCATGCCATGGGCATGCTGCGGGCCCGAACGCATATTGATCGGCATTAAATGCAGACCCTGCTCGTAGGCTGCGCGTTCATCGTTAATTTCACGCAGTAACATACTGCGATTAAGGCGGACCTCGCTTGACAGGCTGGCCGGCTCAATAGCGCCCAGCTGCTGCGAAAAGGCGCTCAGGGCTTCCTGTCGCCTTGCTTCTGATGCCAGACTGATATCGGTCCATGATGCGTTACCAGAGCGGTCGCCGTAGCCCAGCCGCATTTCTGGGTAGTTATCTAAACTCCACGCCCAATGCTCGGCAATGGCCTTTCCAACAGCTTCATCAGCCGCGTCAGTCGCAAGGGCGATGGTCGATGCGCCCAGCATAAAAAAACCGCCGATCAGGCGGTTCAGTCCCTTTATATTTAAAAGCATGGGCTTCACCGGCCCAAAATTGAACGGGCAACCAGCTCCCGCATAATTTCAGATGTGCCCCCATAAATCGGCTGAATACGGGCGTCCACGTAAAAGCGTGAGATGGGGTATTCCGTGGTGTAACCGTAACCACCGAAGCACTGCAAACACTGGTCAGCAACTCGGCACTGCATTTCGCAACTGGCGAGTTTTAGCATGGCAGCTTCTTCGCTACTGAGATCATCGTTGGCATATTTTTCCGTGCACTTTTCATAAAAAGCCCGATTAATGGCTATATCGGTTTTAACATCAGCAAGCTTAAATCGGGTGTTTTGAAAGCTGCCCACTTTTTGTCCGAAAGCTTCACGTTCTTTAACGTATTCAACGGTGACGTCCAGAGCGCCCTCAGAAGCAGCCACAGCTTGGGCAGCAATGCCCAATCGTTCTCTGGGCAGTTCATCCATGAGAATTGCGAATCCTTTATTCGCTTCACCCAGTAGGGCATTGGCAGGTAAGCGCACATCGGTAAAAAATAGCAGTGCCGTATCGGACGTGTGCTGACCGATTTTTTCGATTTTTTTCGATTTCTCAAAACCCGGCGCGTGGGCGTCAACTAGGAACAAGGACGTACCTTTGGCGCCTTTACCCGGATCTGTAATCGCGGCAACGATGACAAGGTCAGCATGGATTCCGTTGGTGATAAATATTTTCGACCCATTTAACACCCATTCATCACCATCGCGGACTGCGTTGGTACGAATGCTTTGTACGTCTGACCCTGCGCCCGGTTCGGTCATAGCGAGGGCACCTACACACTCGCCGGCGACCATTTTGGGCAGCCAATGCGCCTTCTGTTCCGGTGTGCCATGCCTGCTTAAATATGGAGCGATGATATTAGAGTGAATCCCATAAGCCGAGGCAAAACCACCAAAACACATGTAGGACAGCTCTTCTATCATGGCGAGGGTGACGTGAGGTGTGGTGCCTGCGCCGCCGTACTCTTCCGCGACATCTGGGCAAAGCAGCCCTGCCGCTCCCAAGGTGTTCCAAAGTTCACGAGGCACCATATGATCCTCTTCCCACTGTTCGTAATGTGGTGAGATCTCTTTTTCAAAGGCGCGCCGTGCCATATCGCGGAACAGCTGCATCTCGTCAAGATTTACGGCTTGATTCATGATTACGTTGCCTTCTTATCGTGGGCTGGGAATTATGCCCAAAACTGGCAGCCGCTGAAAGGAGGTGTCATTTTGGGCTGGTAAGACCATAATTATCGAGGAGTGTTATTTTTTACGGCAAAGAGGCATGAATCTGGCCACAGTTCATGCCCCTAGGGCTGTGTGGGGATTCTGTTATGCAAAAACTGAGCATCAAATTACTGCATCGCGCGGCTGGCTTTTCGTTGATCGAACTGATGGTGGTTATCGCTATCATCGGAGTATTGGCGGTGGTTGCGCTTCCCGCCTATCAGAACTACGTGAAGCGCTCAGAATTTGCGCAAGTTATTGAGGATTGGGATGCACTCAAATTAGCGGTTGAACTTTGCTGGGACATTGAAGGTGATCTGAGTAAATGCGATGAGTCTTATGGAGGCATTGCCAGTGTTATTAAAGGCCTGCCCGGGGCGGGGGTGCGGATTTTCACCAATAGCGGAGTTCCCTACATGACACAGGTTAGGCTTTACAGCACCGAGATTTATCTGTCCGATGGCTCATATGCGCAGATACAATATGGTGCTGTAGCAATAAAGGGAGGTGCGCTGATGTGGCACATCACCGAAAATGCCTCAACCTGTCTGTCTGAAGGTCTCTGTAGCTTGTGAGGTTGAACGGAATTCAGAATTCCTTGCACGGCTTTCTGCGTGATAGGCACGAACCCATTCAGGTTGTTGGTAGGGAGTGCAGGAAAGGCAGTGAACTGACTCGTCAGCTCTTCAGCTGGAATACCGATGAACGCCGCTGAGCCCGCTAGCGAAGGGCCTGTCGATTTTGAAACGCATTATTCGGCGATTCAAGAGGAGGGCTATACGGTATTCACTGGTGTGCTTTCCGACGCTGAAATTACGGCCTATCGGGGGGCACTACAGCCTTGGCTGGATCGAGACCTCCGTGGGCGTAACGTCTTTGAGGGCACCCATAGTCATCGGGTTTACGCCATGCTTGCGAAAGACCCCATATTTGCTGAGTTGGTCGCACATCCCATCGCATTAACTCTTGCCGAACACTTTCTTGGGGAGAGCTGTCTGTTATCGGCTTGTTTGGCGATTGATCTAATGCCGGGAGAAACTGCTCAACCTTGGCACACAGATGATGGGCATACTTCTCTCAAGCCACCCCATGACGTTGTAGGAATTTCGGCATTTTGGGCTCTGTCAGATACCACGGTTGAAAATGGCGCGACCGAGGTGCTTCCCCAGTCCCATCGCTGGGTAGAGAGTGATCTGCCTGACGCCTTAAGCGATATCGACTTTGACAATTCAGACCGCCTTGAAGCAGCGGTAGATCACGGATTTCATCCTGACGCGAAAACGGTCACACTGACCGCGGGCTCATTAATGGTGGCCCGGGGCGACCTGTGGCATCGTGGCGGCGCGAATCGCTCAGATGAGTCTAGGCTGGTTATTACTCCGCAGTATTGTGCGGGCTGGTTACGCCCTCTGGAGACCATGCTGCTAACGATGGCACCTGAGCAGGTTGTTGCTTTACCCGAGCGTGTGCAGGCTTTGCTGGGCTACTCGATACATTCGCCTTTTATGGGCTACGTCGATGGCATGCACCCAAAGCGAATTTTAGGTGCGTAATGCGCTGGGTTTCGCTATGTTCTCGTTCCGCGAGTTTATGTTTTACGACTAAATTAATAACCGAGGTGATCTCATGAGAGAGTACAAACAGTTTTACATTAACGGTGAATGGGTAGCTCCTTCTGCGCCCAATGACTTTGAGGTGTTTGATCCCGCCACTGAGGAGGTCTGCGCGACCATTTCTCTGGGTAATGAAAGCGATGTTGATAAAGCCGTTGCAGCGGCTAAGGCGGCCTTTGAGACCTTTAGTCAAACCTCGATTGAAGAGCGTGTGGCCCTGTTAGAGCGAATTTGTGAGATCTACCAGCGTCGGTTGGGGGATATCGCTGAGGCGATACGTTTGGAGATGGGTGCTCCTATTAAGCTCGCTTCCACCGCTCAGGCTTTTGCGGGGCTGGGGCACATTGCTGAAGCAGCAAAGGTTCTGAAAACCTATGCATTCACCGAAGACCTGGGTGAGCACCGTGTTGTAAAGGAGCCGATTGGTGTTTGCGGCTTGATTACCCCTTGGAATTGGCCCCTTAATCAGGTGAGCTGTAAGGTGGCTCCAGCGATTGCCGTGGGCTGTACTATGGTATTGAAGCCCAGTGAAATTGCACCACTGTCCTCTTACATTTACGCTGAAATTCTTCACGAAGCGGGTGTGCCAGCAGGGGTTTTCAACTTGGTTAATGGTGATGGGCCAACAGTCGGTACGGCACTATCTGTACACCCTGACGTTGACATGATGTCTTTCACGGGCTCTACCCGGGCTGGATCGCTGGTTGCTCAAAATGCTGCGCCAACGGTCAAGCGAGTGACTCAGGAGTTGGGAGGAAAATCCCCCAACATTATCCTTGAGGATGCCGATCTTGAAGCGGCGGTGACTCGAGGGGTGCTGCATATGTACAACAACACTGGTCAGTCCTGTAACGCGCCATCGCGCATGCTAGTGCCACGAGACAAGCTGGGTGCCGCTGAGGCGATTGCCGCGAAGGTGACTGAAACCATGGTGTCAATTGGTGATACAGCCGATGAGAACACGACCATGGGGCCCGTTGTTTCAAAGGTGCAGTGGGATAAAATTCAGGGGCTTATTAACAAGGGCATTGAAGAGGGCGCCAAGGTGGTTTGCGGTGGTGCCGGTTTGCCTGAAGGGATTGATAAGGGTTATTACGTTCGACCTACGGTTTTCTCTGAGGTTAATAACGACATGGCCGTTGCTCGGGAGGAAATTTTTGGTCCTGTGTTAACGATGATTCCCTACGACTCCGAGGAAGAGGCTATAAAGATTGCCAACGACACTCCGTACGGTCTTGCCGGCTATGTGCAGGGTGAGGACATTGATCATGCTCGTCGGGTGGCGGCAAAAATTCGTGCGGGCAACATTCACTTGAATGGCGCCTCAGGAGGCATGGACGTGCCATTTGGCGGCTTTAAGCAGTCGGGTAACGGGCGCGAGTGGGGATCTCACGGGTTCACGGATTACCTCGAAATTAAAGCCATTGAAGGCTACGGCGCGGCTTAGCGTCATAGGTGTAAATCAAAGTAGGGCGCTCTAGGGCGCCCTTTTTTTGTCGCTGGGTGAGCCGCTGATTCGGCGGTCGTGTAGAGAAGGTCGTAGGAGAGAAAGACGGTGACACAGGTTATTCTGGCAGTGGATCAAGGAACAACCGGCACAACCATTGCAGTCATGGCTGCTGACGGTAGGCTGTTGGGTAGTGTTAACCATGAGTTCCCCCAAATTTATTCCAAGCCGGGCTGGGTCGAGCATGAACCTGAGGCCATATGGTCCTCCGTTTTGAAGGGTATACGCGCTGTTGTGCGCAAGGGCCTTGCAAAGCCCGCCTCAATAGTAGCGATAGGCATTACAAACCAGCGTGAAACAGCCTTATTGTGGGATCGCGACTCCGGGAAGCCTTTGAACAATGCCGTGGTTTGGCAGTGTCGTCGTACCACTGAGTTTTGCGAAGCATTGAAAAAAGAGGGTCACGAGCCTGCGATTCGCAGCAAGACCGGTCTTGTGCTGGATCCTTATTTCTCGGCCAGTAAATTTCGTTGGCTTTTAGATAATACGCCGGGTATTGGTCGGCGTTTAAATCAGGGGAAGGTGGCAGCAGGAACCATAGATTCTTTTCTGCTGTGGCGGCTCACAGGTGGAGCCATTCACGCTACCGATGTGTCGAACGCCTCGCGCACATCGTTACTAAACCTTGAGACTCAGGCTTGGGATGAAGATTTACTGAAATTATTTGGTGTGCCGAGACACATGCTGCCAGAGGTCGCCCCTTCCAGTGCGATCTTGGGCCATACCAAGGGTCTGCGTGACCTTCCCGATGGCATTCCCATCGCCGGAATGGCGGGTGACCAACAAGCGGCATTGTTTGGTCAGGCTTGTTTTAAGGCGGGCGATGCAAAATGCACCTTCGGCACCGGTTCGTTCATTCTCATGAATACAGGGGCTGATCGTCTTAAATCTGAAGGAGGGCTGCTCACTACCATTGGCTGGCAGTTAGGTCGTGGAGGTCCGGTTAGTTTCGCCCTTGAAGGTGGTGCCTTTGTGTGTGGTGCTGCGGTGCAGTGGTTGCGAGACGAGTTGAGCATTATCAAAACCGCTCCAGAAATAGAGGCGCTTGCCGAAACAGTGGAGAGCAGCGGTGGGGTGGAGTTTGTGCCTGCCCTTGCCGGTTTAGGCGCGCCCCATTGGGATCCTGAGGCTCGTGGCACAATCTGTGGCCTCACTCGCGGTAGTGGTCGGGGGCATATTGCCAGAGCGACGTTGGACGCCATGGCGCTTCAAAATGCCGACATCTTGAATCTTATGGAGTCGGAAGCGGGTAAGCGGATGAAAGCGCTTCGTGTCGATGGCGGCGCTGCGGCGAATAATCTGCTGATGCAGCTGCAAGCCAATTATTTGGGCCGTAAGATTATTCGACCTCAGGTCATTGAAACGACGGCAGCAGGTGCCTGCTTTCTCGCAGGATTGGGTGTCGGTCTATGGAGTTCTACGACAGATATTGCAAAAGTATGGGGTGTGGACCGTGAATTTAAGGTCGCACTGTCGCCCAAGAAACGAGCGGAACGCTGGCAGTCTTGGCAAACCGCCGTAGCGCGCGCGCGCTTAGCGGGCTGATACCATGGCTGACGTGCTCAAGTTCACAGGTAAACCCAAAAAGCCGGATCAGACCCTATGCCGAAACGGCCATCACAAATGGCAGGTGGTCAAAACTGACCCTTTCGCAGTTCGTCGAGGGGAATTAATTACACGATTCCGCTGCCAGCGTTGTGGCAAGGAGAAAATAAAAGCGCAGTAAAAAGTAATCCCAAGTTGCGCTAATCGCCGCCTCCATTGAGCGCGGTCCAATCATCGACGCCTGAAAAGGCATAGGGTAGGAAAGCGTCGCGATCTACCGTCTGTATAACGCTGCAAGTCGCATAGATATCACCCTCAGAATAGTAAGCTTCTCGCAGACGATGCAAAGGGATGTCTGCCACTGCATCATGGCTTGCGCTCTGACGTATTTTCGCCGAGCTCCTGATGAGTTTGCTGTAATTTGCTAGTACTTCAGCCTAAATTTTTAAAATCGATTAAATTCTTATTGCTGTGGGCTAGGCGATGGTTGCATGCTGAAGCAAGCATTTATGATTTGGGGGGTAAACATGTCTGTGAGAGCGCAAATTGTAAAGGGCTTGCTATGTGGCTTGCTGGGCTATGGTTTTCTGCAGCATTCAGTGATTGCAGAGGATGGAGGTCAGAGCCCATCTGAGTCTTTAGCGATATTGATACCAGGGTCGGGGGAGTACTCCCGTGGCATAGACAGTTTGCTTCCCGCAGCACAGCCTTTTTTCGATCAAGGGTTGCGTCTGGCTTGGGCATTTTATTTCCCAGAATCGATTGCTTCTTATCAGGAGGCCTCACGACTCGACCCAACGCATCCTATGCCTTATTGGGGGCTTGCCCATGCCGCGGGCCCAAATCCCAATTCACGCTACGCACAGATGCCTGATGATCCAAACGGCATTGGTAAAGCGGCGATTAACAAGGCCATAGATCATATTGAGCGCGCGAGCGTTACCGAGTCCGCACTCATTTATGCACTCCAAATCTTTTACGACGAAGATGCCATTCCCGATCCCAAGGCTAGGGATAGTGCTTATCTCTCCGCGATGCGGGCACTCAATAAACAATTTCCAGCGGATCCTGATATAGCAGCACTCTATGCTGCTAGCTATATGTCGATTCGCCGATGGGACTACTGGGACAATGCTGGTGAGCCAAAGGGCGAGACTTTGGAGGTGGCAACAGCATTGGAAAAAATTATCGAGACCAACCCATCGCACCCCGGGGTGCTTCATTTACACATCCATCTTATTGAAGCATCACGACATCCTGAGCGCGCCTTGGTCTCTGCCAACGCGCTGGAGGCGACAGTGCCTATTGGCGGGCATGTCGTCCACATGCCTGCGCACATTTTTATCCGAGTGGGCGATTACGAAAGAGCCATAGAGAATAATCGTCGGTCTTTGGCGGTTGATCAAGAATTTGCGGCTATTTGGGGCGACCGCCCCTTGCCCAGTCAGGGGACCTACAACCTATCGCACAAAGTACATGCAGGGCATGCGTTAGACTTTATTCGCTTTGCTGCCACGATGCAGGGAAGCTACGCCACGGCTAACTCGTCGGCGTGGGAAATGGCTAATCGAATGACCCCTGCTGCGGCCACTATGGGCCGCGCACAAAAGCGTCGCGCTGCCCCTTGGTTAGTCATGAAAATCTTTGGGCGTTGGGATGAGCTGCTGGCATTAGATCCACCTGAACAAACAACGCCATACCTGTCAGGAATATGGTGCTATGTGCAGGGCAGCGCCTTTGTGGCCAAGGGTGAATTAGGGCTGGCGCAAGCGGAGCTCGAAACGTTAGAGGCCCTCGCGACGGCCCATAGCGCCTCGGGTAATCGTGCAGGAGCAACCGCAACTACGGAAATTTTGACTTTGGCAGCTCACGGTCTTCAAGGTGAGATACAGCTTGCTACGGGTGATCTGGCAGGAGCCATTGCCTCGTTTGAAGCAGGGGTAGCGGTAGAAGATACGAATAATTACACCGAACCCCCAGACTGGCCGCAATCGATGCGGCTGTATCTCGGTTCAGCTCTGTTGCGAGCTGGACGTTTTGCAGAGGCCCAGAGCGTTTTTGAACGAGATTTACAATGGAACCAAAACAACGGTTGGTCGCTATTTGGTTTGACTCAAGCGCTGCGTGCCCAAAATCTAACGGTTGCGGCAGATGCTCGAGCCCTCCAATGGGAAAAAGCCTGGGAGAGTGCAGATATGCGCCTCACCGAGGCGGTTGTACTGGATTAAACTTCCAGCCCTACAACTTGGTCATTACGCCTTAGCCAAGCGCCATTGGGGCAAGTGCTGTGCTGCGCTCATGACCAATAGTCCGGCAAAGATGCCGAGATTTTTGACGAAGTTTTGCACTTCATGGCCCTGGTCAGTCTCCGGGTAGATATTCCAGAAGTCGTGCATTCCCAGGTTTATCAAGAGGGTCATGCCCGCGAACATTAGGGCTATCTCCTTAATTCGAAACCCTGCGATGAGGCACAATCCCCCGAGGATCTGCAGTGCTGTCGTAATGGGGAGCAATACATCAACCATTGGAATATTGTGCAGCGTCATATAATCGAGCATGGCTTGATAACTGGTGATCTTGGATATTCCCGGCATCAAAAAATAAAGCCCAAGAAGAAATCTGCCAAGCGTGACCGCTAATTTTTCCATCGAAATGTCCCTTTATTGACTGAAAGAATTATTGTGATGACTAGGGGACATCGAGCCCACCCCGAGTCTGTTGGGGTTCAATCACTCAACAGGTTGCACTATTAGCACGGGTTAATGAAGCCTTTTAGTTGAGAAATCAGGGACTTTAGCCGCGCGCAAAAGACAATTCTCCACTCGGTGAACCCATGTGTTCGATGTAGTAAAACCCGCCGACGCTTTCTGCGGTTTTTTGAAAGCTAAGCGAGTGCCTATTTTCGAGGAATTACATGGGAGGGCGCAGCCGCATGACAGTATCCCAAAGGGAACAGAACCACCCCCTTTAGGGGGTTGGCTAACACCCAACGAAAGAGTAGCTTTATTCTGAAATTTTGATGCTACTGGGGCAAGCCATGACAGCCATGATTTATCCAACAACCAACCCTGCGGCTACTGAGGTCATGGTGGTATCACGTGGCGAGGGCCCCTACATTTATGACCAGGCGGGGAAACAATACCTCGAGGGTATGGCGGGTCTGTGGTGCACCTCGTTGGGGTACGGCAATCAAGAGATTATCGAAGCCGCCACCCGCCAAATGGAGCAGCTCAGCTTTAGTCACATGTTTAGTGGCAAAACGCATCCTTCCGCAATTGAGCTTGCCGATAAGCTTGCGGCGATGTCACCCATAGAGGATGCCCGAGTGTTTTTGGGTGCTTCGGGTTCCGATGCCAACGATACGTTAGTCAAACTGATCCGATATTATGCGGTTGCCAGTGGCCAGCCCGAGCGGGTGAAAATCATAGCGCGGGACAAGGGGTACCACGGCGTATCCCTCGCCTCTGCTGCGTTGACGGGTTTGCCTGCTAATCACACCCACTTTCAATTACCCTTCGACGCGCTCGGTGTTTTGAGGACAGGTGCACCTCATTACTACCGTTGTGCTGAGCCCGGTGAGACTGAAGCAGACTTTGTGGCAAGGCGCGCCAGAGAGCTCGAGACGCTGATTTTGGCTGAAGGCCCGGAGACGATAGCCGCGATGATTGCGGAGCCTGTTAATGGTGCTGGTGGTGTCATCATACCCCCCGAGGGCTATTTTGAGGCGATACAAGGAGTCCTCGATAAATACGGCATTATGCTTTGGGACGATGAGGTCATTTGTGGGTTTGGGCGTTTGGGTACTGCTTTTGGTGCCGAAAAGCTGAACATGAAGCCGAAGATGATGGCTTGTGCCAAGGCCCTGACCTCGGCGTATGTGCCACTGTCAGCGGCTATTGTCGCAGGGGATATCGCCGATGCTATTGCGGGTCCTGCGTCAGATATGGGGGTCTTTGGCCATGGCTATACCTACAGTGGGCATCCACTTGGCTGTGCTGTTGCGAGCAAGGTTCTCGATATCTACGTGCGGGATAGGCTTTTTGAGCACGCCGCAACACTGGGTGTTTATATGGCGAAGCGGTTGTCTGAATTTGCGGATCATCCGCTGGTGGGTGAGGTGTCGGCCATGGGATTGCTGGGGGCATTGGAATTGGTCGCCAATAAAACCACTAAACAGCCCTTTGAAGGCATGAAGGTTGCGCAGTTTTGCGCCAAGGCCGCGGAAGATAATGGCCTAATCATTCGCCCATTAGGGGGCAATCGGATGGCATTGTGCCCGCCGCTGATTATTCAAGAAGTACACGTCGATGAAATCATGGATAAATTGGGGCGGGCGCTAGACAGCACCCTCGATTTTGTCACCGCAGAGGGTCTTACTGTTTAAGCGTTTTGCAGCAATGCCAGGCAAAACCTGGCGTTACTATCGAGCCAATGGTGGGTGACGGTCATGGCCGCAGCCGCGGCTAAATCTTGGATGCTCGCCATAGTAAATTTGTGGGAGTGTTCGGTTCTGATGATGGCGCCCTCGGAAAACTTGAGCGTCTGATCACCGATGGTTACCGTTTGCGTAGATTGCGCCACAAGTTCCATTTCAATGCGCCGCATTTCGCTGTTGTAGCGGGCTTGATGGCGCCACTCTTTGAGCTCAAAATTGGCCCCCGTTCGGGCATTAACGACGGCAAGCATGTTGCGGTTGAATGCTGCGGTGACTCCCGCGGCATCATCGTAGGCGCGCTGTAGGGTCGCACTGTCTTTGTGCAGATCAACACCCAATAAGATTCCCCCTTGAGTGCCGACGACTTGTGCCAATTGTCGAATGAAATCTTGTTGCGCGCTGGGATCAAAATTTCCCAATGTCGATCCGGGATAGAAAACAATTCGTCGTCCCTTGGGAATTTCCTCGAGAAAGGTCCAGCTCTGAGTGAAGTCTGCGGCAATGGCCGTCACCCCTAAATTGGGGTGTTCCAGCGCGGTATTGGCAGCTGCTGCCCAAAGAAATTCGCCTGCAATATCGATGGGGATATAAGCACTGGGCGCCGCGCGCTTAAGCAGCGGGCGGACTTTACTGCAGTTGCCGCTGCCCGGTTCAATAATGATGTCACCGCTGCCCAAAGCTTGTGCTATGTCGTCTAAATGCCGATCAAAAATTTCTGCCTCAGACCGCGTCAGGTAATACTCGGGTAACACAGTAATTTCCTCGAAGAGTTCGGATCCGCGAGAGTCATAAAAATACTTAGGCGACAGTCTTGGCAGCTCCTCACTTAATGAGGCTAAAACCTCAAGGGTTTCGTCCACGAGTGGGCGTTCTGTTTGGATAAACCTAAGGTTGGATGGCGAGTTCCCTGCACGATCGGAGGTCGAGATCATAAATTATTAGCCGTTTTGGCAAGTCGTAGGCCGGTAAATTGCCAGCGGTCTGCTGGATAAAAAAAGTTTCTGTAGTGGAGTCGTCGTTGCGGCTCTGGGGTCGCAAAAGAGCTGCCACGCAGTACCCACTGGCTGCTCATGAACTTCCCGTTATATTCGCCCACCGCGCCCTCGTCGGGCCGGAAACCGGGATAAGGCCCGTAGGCGGATTGTGTCCATTGCCAGACACTGCCGAACCATCCCGGGTGGCACTTAGCTGCCGCTAAAGCGGCGGGGCTGGTTTGCAGCGTTTGTGCAGACGCAGCGTGCTCCCATTCAAATTCTGTCGGTAGCCGGCAGCCTGCCCATCGAGCATAAGCCTCGGCCTCGTAGCCTGAGAGGTGACAAACCGGCGCGTTCAGATCTAGGGGTTGAACGCCCTGTAGACCAAAGATCTGGTTTTGATCAAGCCAATGCAAGGGGCGCTGCCAATGTTCTCGGTTTACCGTGTCCCAGCCGTCAGAGAGCCACCACTGAGGGTCGCTATACCCGCCAGCCGCAATAAATTGCTTATATTCACCATTGGTCACCAGACGATCGGCAATGGCAAAGGGTTCAAGAAAATGACGGTGTCGAGGCTGTTCATTGTCGAATGAAAACCCCTCGGCACCGGCCCCAACGTCAACCAACCCACCGTCAAATGCGAGCCACGCCGCCGGATTGACGTTAGGAGATGCGGTTACTGGCGCTGCACTGTATGCAGGATGGCTTGGGTTGAGCGAGAAACTGTAGAGGAGGTCAGTCAGTAACAGCTCTTGATGTTGCATTTCGTGTTGGATGCCCAAATCAAGGAGTTGTAGTTGGCCTGAGTTTAAGTGATCGGCGTTGAGGCCTCGCAAAATTTGTTGGTCAACCTGTTCTCGCCACGTGCATATATTGCTCAAAGCGGGCCGGCTCAAAATGCCTCGGTGAGCCCTTGCGTGGGGTCGTCCGATACCGTTGTAGTAAGAGTTGAACAACGTATTCCAACTGTTTGGAATGCTGGGTTCTAGACCTAGTGGTTTGAGTAGGAAGGTCGAAAAAAACCAAGTAGTGTGCGCCAAGTGCCATTTTGGGGGGCTCGCAAAGGGCGCGCCCTGCACCATGTGATCTTCGGCGGATAAGTTTGAGCACAAGGTAAGCGAATCACTGCGACAACGACTAAAGGCCTCAATGCGTGCGCTTTGCTCCTGTGGATCAGCTGTGTTGGGCGCGCCTTGGAACACTAATTCGGGTCTCCAGTATTGCGCGCTTCGACTTCATTAATGCCTCCAGCGCGTCAAAAACTATAGTCTAAAACACAGCTGGAGCGCGGTCACCTAAGAGTAACTACGCCGAGCTAAAAAATCTCCGATGTAGGGACAGCGCCAGAAGGGTGGGGCCAGCGGCGCACAGAGGATTTACTTTATTGGTCTAGCCCGCCCATAAGCATGTATTTAATTTCCAAATAGTCGTCGATGCCATATTTAGAGCCCTCGCGTCCGGACCCTGATTCCTTGATGCCACCGAAGGGCGCCATTTCGTTGGAAATGATGCCTTCGTTGATGCCCACTATGCCGTATTCGAGGGCCTCCGCAACCCGCCAAACTCGCCCAATGTCCCTAGTATAAAAGTAGCTCGCCAAGCCAAATTCAGTATCGTTGGCGAGTTCAATGGCTTCAGCTTCGGTTTCAAAAGTAACGATAGGTGCGACGGGGCCGAAGATCTCATTGCGAAAAACCGGCATGTCGGGGCGAATTCCAGTCAGAATCGTGGGTTGATAGAAGCATCCTCCTAAGTCACTGGGTGCACCCCCAAGGGCAACCTTAGCGCCGGCCGCCACAGACTCTTGCACTAACTTATGCACGTCAGTCACAGCTTTGGCGTTGACTAGAGGGCCGAGATCAACGCCATCATCAAGACCGTTGCCGAGCTTAAGTGCTTCTGTAGCTGCAATCAGCTTGGCGGTAAATTCCTCGGCGATATCAGCTTGAACCAATATGCGATTTGAACACACGCAGGTCTGACCACTGTTGCGATACTTGGAGATTAAGGCACCTTTTACGGCACTATCAATGTCAGCATCATCGAAGACTATGAAGGGCGCGTTCCCACCCAATTCCATGGAGGTTTTTTTCAGTGTGGGTACACACTGGGCTTCCAGCATTTTTCCGACAGGTGTCGATCCTGTGAAAGAAAGCTTGCGAACCGTAGGGTTGCTAGTCAGCTCTTCGCCAATGTCTGCAGAACTTCCGGCCAGCACATTCAGGACGCCAGGTGGAATTCCCGCCTGGTGAGCTAATTCGGCAAGTGCTAGGGCCGAAAGGGGGGTTTCACTAGCGGGTTTAATGACGATGGTGCAGCCTGCCGCTAACGCCGGGGCTGCTTTACGCGTAATCATTGCATTAGGGAAGTTCCATGGAGTGATCGAGGCACAAACACCCACGGGTTGTTTGATGCAGACAATCCTTTTGTCACTGCTAGGGGCGGGAATGACATCGCCGTCTACACGCTTTGCCTGCTCGGCATACCACTCAATATACGATGCGCCATAAGCAACCTCGCCCCGAGATTCGGCAACAGTTTTGCCTTGCTCCAAAGTCATGATTTGGGCGAGATCTTCCTGATTCTCCATAATCAGTTCGAACCACCGGCGCATAATTTGGGCGCGCTGTTTGGCGGGGAGCTGACGCCACGAGACCATGGCAATTTCAGCCGCCTCAATAGCGCGCCTTGTTTCAGCAGCTCCAGCCTTGGCAACATTGGTAAGCAACTCTCCCGTAGCTGGATTTGTCACTGGCAGTCGGGCGCCATTATCGGCCGCAACCCACTCACCATTGATATAGGCCTCGGTGCGTAACAGCATTGGGTTGGACAGTTTAATGGTCATGGTGGCACTCCTCGCCAGTGGCTTAAATGAATTGCGGCCAAGCTAAATGCGTTTTGGGGCTGCATGGCAGTAGCCTAACAGCTAAAGCATTGGGAAAAAGCTCCCCTTTAGCGGTGTTTTATTCGCGGGTTTTTAGGGTCGTTGGAGGGTATCGCCAACAGTCCTGATTTATAGGTAGTCGCAAAGTAACAGGCCCATGTTGAGTCCTGCGGCAACCCTTAGGGAGCTGATTCTTCAGTTGGAATCGAGTGTTTGAGTCCAGGCTTTGGAGTTATTTAGGAGCTCCTGACCGATCGTGTCCTCAGCTTATGTTTGCGCATTAGGCTGCGCATTTGGTCGTAACTCAAACTCAATAATTGGGCGGCGATTTTTTGGCTCTGGTTGGCTTCCTTCAAAGCACTGACCAGCCAGTCATATTCAATGTCATGCAGTTGCTGCCGCAAATCAGCTGGCCAAACGCGATCCTTAGATCTGGCCACTTCCGCCACTTCTGCTATTTCAGTGTTTGCAGGAGTGCTGTGCTCATCTTGTAGATTGTGTGTTGCTGATGGGTCATTTTGGTTGAAGGTATGGAAAGGATTGATGACGACAGACTGAACAGGGGTTTCTTGATCTCCCCAGCGGTATACAGAACGCTCTACGACGTTTTTGAGCTCTCTTATATTCCCTGGCCAGCTATATGTCATTAGGGTTTTTAAAGCCGTTTCGCTAAAGCCCTGAAAAAGTGGCCACCCGAGCTCAGCGACCATTTTTATGGCGAAGTGTTGAGCGAGCTCAGCGATATCGTCCTGTCGTTCGCGTAGCGGTGGCAGGCGTACAACATCGAAAGTCATTCGATCCAATAAGTCCCATCGAAACTCCCCCGCATCGGCCAGCCTCGGTAAGTCGGCATTGGTAGCCGCTATGATTCGCACATCTACCTGCAGCGTTTTGCTGCCTCCCACGCGCTCGAATTCACCATATTCGATGAGTCGCAATAACTTTTCTTGCAAACGAAGTGACATAGTCCCGAGTTCGTCGAGAAATAGGGTGCCCTTATCCGCCCGTTCAAAACGACCTATATGCTGCTTGGTGGCGCCGGTGAATGCCCCGGCCTCGTGTCCAAAGAGCTCGCTTTCGAGCAGCGTCTCTGCAATGGCGCCGCAATTAATTTTGACAAAGACGCCCGACCATCTCGGTGATAAAAAGTGTAAGCGTTCAGCGGCGAGCTCTTTGCCTGTGCCCCTCTCACCGAGAATTAAAACGGGCCGGTCAATCGTTGCCAGGGATGATAGGTGGTCTAAAGCCGCCATCAGTGCGCTGGACTGGCCGATCATGTTTTGTTGAATTTTATCCATGAGTAAAATATACCGTATAACGGTGTAAAAAACCTTTAGTAAAGGTAACTTTAACCTTAATTGCGGATTAAACCGCTTTCGCGGCGCTTTGAAATATTTAAATGATTGTTTTTAAACAATAAATTATTTTTGGCACATAGATCGCTAACTACAGGGTGAAGGCGCCGGAGTGGCCGGTTCCTCGAAGGGCGGGATGCCCTAACTACCAAGGTATTAAGGATAGGAAAACATGGACGCTATCGACGAACGCTTCGCGGTATACACAGTAATCATTCTCATCTGCAGTGCAGTGGGTGCTTTGGTGGGTGGTTTTGCTGCTGCATTAACCCTCGCACTCATTGTTTGTGGTGTTGAGTTGGCCTACTGGTTTGGGCGGGTCATTGAAGGCACCGACCACTCTGGCGCCGAAAGTTAAAACGGGAGAACCATCATGGGTATTTTTTCACGTATGTCAGACATCGTTAACTCCAACATCAATGCGCTGTTAGACAGCGCAGAAGATCCAGAGAAGATGATTCGACTGATTATTCAGGAAATGGAGGACACCTTGGTTGAAGTGCGCAGCTCCTCTGCACGAGTACTGGCCGATCGTAAAACTGCTGAGCGGAAACTCTTACGGGTTACGCAAGAGGTCAGCGATTGGGAAGAAAAAGCCAAGTTGGCGATCAGCAAAGGACGAGAAGATCTCGCCAGAGCAGCGCTGCAAGAAAAGCGTGCGATTGAGGAAGAGCTGGAGGCTAGCGGTGCAGAGCTGCAGTCAGCTGATGAGCATATCGAACAGCTCAACAATGAGGTTAGTCAGCTGCAGCAAAAGCTATCGGATGCTAAAGCTAAGCAAAAGGCAATAGTGATGCGCTCGCAAACGGTGCATTCACGAATGGCCGTGAAGCGACAGATCCACCGCAGTGAGCTAGACGAAGCCTTTAGCAAGTTTGACAAGTTCGAGCGCAGGATGGACAACCTAGAGGGGGAGCTCGATGCCATGGATTTAGGGCGTGAGGGTGGCCTGGCGGCAGAAATCGACGCTTTGCGTGACGACGACGCCCTCAACGAGGAGCTTGAAGCACTCAAACGCTCTATGCAGGGCAGCACCCCAAACAATGCTGAAAGTGCCGATGGCAGTGCTTCATAAACGTTGGGGATGAAAGCCCGTAGCTGGGTGATTACACTGACGACTTAATGCAATAGGGCAGGGAGCCACCGCATGAATGTTTTTGAATTGATGTTTGTACCGATGGTGCTTTTTATGGTGGTTGTAGCGCCCATCTGGATAACAATGCACTACCGAAGTTTGAACAGATCTAGTCGTAGCCTGAGTGAAGATGATCGACAGTCGCTCGATGAAATGTTGGCGACGGTCGATAAGTTGAGTCAGCGAATAGTGTCACTGGAGTCGATCCTCGATGCGGATCACCCCAATTGGCGCGAATCTGAAAAATCTAGGAGTCAATAATGCGCAGGGATAAGCGAGACAGTTTTGGAAGACGCCGAAAACGTGGTTGGGGTATGGATCTGTATCGCAATGCGTCTGAGGGACTCATTGGTGGCGTCTGTGCGGGATTGGCAGACCACTGGGGCGTGGCAACATGGATGGTTCGCCTCGCAGCGATCGCGTTGCTGTTGTTCACCGGGTCTTTGGCTTTTTGGGGCTATATCGTCGCCTGGATAGTTTTGTCGCCGCGGCCAACGCGCTGGGAGAATGGTGCCAGTGATGTCGAAGTGGAAATGGAGTACGACGAAGACCGTCATACCTATCGTAAAAAAACGGTATTTCATTACCCTGATTCGCCGACAGATCGCGTTCGTAAGGCGCAACAACGGCTTGATGAGGCGCTGGGACGGGTTCAATCTATGGAGCGTTACGTCACGTCTAGGCGCTATGACTTGAATCGCGAGTTTTCCAAGCTGTAAGGAAAGGAGGCAGTGCGCTCGAGATTCCTCGGGCGCTGATTTTTTGACAGGCAGGTAGCTGAGTAGTTGTGAACCTACTGTCGTTCTGAGTGCGTATGTTCCAAGTTATTCAAGAGATCTCATCCTCGTTGTATGCAAACCTTCACTGAATTATCTGCCGCAAGTACGGGTGATGCCCGTCCTTTGATCGTATTCGCCCATGCCAATGGGTATCCTCCCGAAAGTTATCGTCAACTCCTGACGCCTTTACTGGCGCATTTTCGGATTCTAACGGTGGAGCATCGTCCCTTGTGGGCAGAGGGGGCTGCACCGCGCTCGCTGGACTGGGAGGTATACGCCTCAGATTTGTTGGCAACACTCGAACGCGAAGTCGATGAGCCGGTGTTTCTTTTGGGGCACTCCATGGGAGCAACCCTTGGCATGCTCACAGCATTGCGTGCGCCACACCTGTTCCGCGGAATTGTGGCTTTGGACCCCGTGCTCTTGCCATTTAAATATTGGGTTGTAGGGCAGTTCCTGCGCGTTGTGGGTAAGGAATTGCCCATGATAAAAAGTGCGCTTAGGCGCCCGCACAACTTCGCCAGTTTTCAGGCGGCCCAAGAGTTTTACCGGGGCAAGCGGCCCTTCCGTCGAATCTCAGATGAAGTGCTCGCTGACTACGTACATGCCGGACATGCAGAGCGAGCAAGCGGGGACGTGGAATTGCGTTGGTCGGGTGCTTGGGAGGCTTGCGTTTATCGCTCGGCGCCCATGATGTACCGCCGCTTGCGTCGCTTGAATTTGCCGGCTTTGGCCATCGTGGGTCGCGATAGTGACGTTTTTGGCGCGGACAGCTTGGATATCTGGAACCAAATGAAAGATAGCCGTGGAGTTCATGAGGTCGACGGAGGGCACTTGGTTCCTCTGGAAAACCCACAGGTGTGTGCTGATTATGTGGCAGAGTTCATTCGACAAGAATGCGGCAATCTCTGACAGCATCTCATCAGTATTGGGCGCTTAAAGTTTTGTGCACAGCCAGCAGACCTGCCTATACTGGTTAGACGCTATAATGTAGCCGGTGTGAGATGAGGAATACTCATGAGTAAAATATTGATTGTTGCTGGCCTCGAAGACAAGTGTGCGGCAACCTCCAGAGGCTTGCAGCTCGCCGAGCTTATGGATTTGCAGGTTGAGGTAGTGGCTTTCGCATATGCCAACCTCAAGCGCTTAAAGCTTGATAAAAGCGGTATAGCTGACGTCAAACAGCGGCTGCTCAATCAACGACGTCAGGCAGTCGATGCACAGCTCGAGCGGCTTGTCGGGCCTGAGCACCGAGTAAAGGTTAGCGTCATCTGGTCTGAAAATGTTCATCCTTGGATTATAAAGCGAGCTGCGGGTGACTACGCAGCCGTGATTAAGGGGCGTCACCCTTCTGAATCGATGGGCTACACCTCTACCGACTGGCATTTGCTGCGTGAGTGTAAGGCGCCTGTTTTACTGGTCAGCCGACAGAAGTGGAAAAAGGGTAGCGCCATTATGGCGACGATAGATCTTGAAGCCACGGCCAAAGCCAAGCAGTCTTTAAACGCAGACGTTATTACGACGGCTCGTCATTATGCGGAGATGTTGCAAGTCGATTTGTCGGTATTGTGTGTCATCGACGTGCCGACTTTACTAGTGGACTTTGATCTGATTGATGCTCGAACCTACGCGAACGAACGAATGAAAGAGTTGCAGCCCGCCTTGGCGGCGCTGGCAAAAAAAACCGGTTTGCCAGTATCCAAGTTCAAGCTCAAGCGCGGGCCCGTAGCAAAGACAATCGTGTCCGAAGCCGCCGATTCAAAGGCGCAGCTGGTCGTAATGGGTACGGTGGGTCGTCGCGGTGTGCGAGCGCAGCTACTGGGTAATACCGCTGAAGAAGCGCTGCAGCTCTTGAAAACCGATACCTTAACGCTGAAGCCTTGAATCGGTGCTGCCGGGCACTAATGATCGCATTTGTTGAGTTGTGCCTATGACTTCCTAATCAAGGGTGGCGCCAATACCTTATGAGTCAGACCCCCATTGAAGATCTCTTGGCTGACCTTGGTGAGCCAGATACCTACCCCAGAGAGTTGAGCTGGCTCAGTTTTAACGCCCGTGTTTTGCAGGAAGCCCAAGATAAAGACGTGCCCTTAATTCAGCGAGTGCGCTACCTCGGAATTTTCTCCAATAATCTAGACGAATTTTTCAGAGTGCGGGTTGCGGAGGTCCGGCGCTTAATTTCTATGTCTAATGGTAAAAGCCGACAGCGCGCTGAAAAGTTACTGGCGGCGATTCAATACCGTGTGCTGACATTGCAGCAAGAATTTGAAGCCATTTATGTAAAGTTGCTGAGAGAACTCACTCGAAAGGGCGTCTATCTCATCAATGAAACTCAATTGCAGGAAGGTCAGCTGGCGTTTGTGGAAGCGTTCTTCCACAGCAAAGTAAAGCCAGAACTTGAACCCATCTTACTGAGAGATGATCAGCCTATCCCTCATCTGACTGATGAGTCGCTTTATCTTGCCGTCGATATTGAGACGACGTCAGGGCCCCAATATGCGCTGCTTGAGGTTCCTACTAAAAAATTGGGACGTTTTATTGAGGTTCCTGGCCGTAAGCACGGCAAGGGCAGCAAGGGTAGGGTGTTCATTGTGCTCGATAACATTATTAGAGCGTGCTTACCTCAGGTGTTTCGTGGTGTCTTTGAGATTGAATCTGTCTCTGCTTACTGTTTTAAGTTTTCCAGGGACGCTGAGCTTGAGATTGACTCCAGTATTAATGAGAGCTTGATAGCGAAAATGGCGTCGGGCCTTAAACAACGTCGCAGGGCAGACGCCGTGCGCTTTGTATTTGATGAAAAGATGCCAAGGCGGATGCTGGATTACCTGCGAAAGCGGTTTGGCTTTGGCAAATATGACAGCATGATCCCGGGGGCTCGATACCATAATTCAAAAGATTTTATGGGGTTTCCTAACCCGGGTTCTAAATATCTCGAGTTTAAACCGCGTCCCACGATACCGATTGCGCGATTAGAGGGTGATGGCAGTATTTTTGCGGCGATCCGAGAGCAGGATGTGTTTCTGTATTATCCCTACCACGCTTTTGATTACATCATTGACGTACTGAAGACCGCAGCACTGGACCCCGATGTCATTAAGATTCGAATTTGTTTGTATCGTGTTGCCGAAAATTCGCGGGTTGTAGATGCCCTGATCAATGCTAACGATAACGGCAAAGCAGTTCAGGTTGTCGTAGAGCTGGCCGCGCGGTTCGATGAGCAGGCCAATATTGCTTGGGCACAGCGCCTGACCGATACGGGAATTGAGGTTATTTTTGGGATTCCAGGTTTAAAGGTCCACAGCAAACTATTTTTGATTGAGCGCCGAGAGTCACAAAAAGTGCGCTATTACAGTCATATTGGAACCGGTAACTTCAATGAAAAATCTGCGCGTCTGTATACCGATTTTTCACTCCTAACCTTCGATCAAACCATTGGGCGTGATGTAGCGAAGGTTTTCGATTTTCTTAAATTTAACTACCGACGCCCCGATTATGAACAGCTGCTGGTGTCTCCACATAGCTCCCGTTCCGGTCTCATGGCCATGATTGACAGGGAAATTCAGCACGCGAAAGGGGGTTATCGCGCGGCGATGATTCTGAAGTGCAACAATCTGGTTGACCAGCAATTGTCTAATAAGCTCTACGAGGCAAGTCAGGCCGGTGTTGAAATTCGATTAATCATCCGAGGGATGTGCTCGCTGTTGCCAGGTGTCGAGGGCCTGTCAGAAAATATCGAAGCGATCAGTATCGTGGATCGGTATCTTGAGCATGCCAGAGTGTATGTATTTCATAACCGAGGCCATCCTGCTTATTATTTTGGTTCCGCCGATTTAATGACCCGTAATATCGACTTTAGAGTAGAGGTTTTGTGCCCCCTGCTTGATGTTAATGCGCAAAAAATGCTCCAAGATATCCTTGATCAACAATGGCATGACAATGTTAAAGCCCGAAGGCTCAATACCCATCAAGACAACGTATTGCTGTCCTCAGCAAAGCATATGGCTAACCTTCAATCTCAGGAAACAATCTACCGGTACTTGTCTACGGGTAAGCTTCCGCGCTATCCGAAGTCAAAAATGAGGCAACCATCAATGCGCCGCAGGAGAGGGTAGGTTTATGGCTTTTGGTAGTTTATTAGCGTTGGTCGACGATATCGCTGCTGTACTTGATGATGTCGCTCTGATGTCGAAGATAGCAGCAAAAAAAACCGCGGGTGTTCTCGGTGATGATTTGGCAGTAAACGCTGAGCGCGTACTGGGTGTCAGACCCGACCGTGAGTTGCCGGTTGTCTGGGCCGTCGCAAAAGGCTCCTTTATCAATAAGCTTATTTTGGTTCCGGCGGCGTTGGTGATCTCTGCATTTGCGCCGGCGCTCATCACACCATTGCTGGTGTGTGGCGGCCTGTATTTATGTTTCGAGGGCGCGGAGAAATTGCTTCATGGTGTTTCAGCACACTCGGAGGAAGAGGCCGCAGAGGTGATGCAACATCTGGCCGATCCTGACTGCGATCTGGCGCAGTTGGAGCGCGATAAAATTCGGGGTGCTGTGCGCACAGACTTTATTTTATCGGCTGAAATTATCGTGCTGACCTTGGGGGTGGTAGAGGGCCAGGAGCAGCTCACGCAGCTTATAGTCCTAGCGGGTATTGCAACGTTAATGACTATTGGGGTTTATGGCTTGGTGGCGTGTATCGTCAAGATTGATGACTTAGGGCTTTTGCTAACCCAGCGAGAGGGGCCAAGTTATTGGCATCGAGCTTTGCGCCGAGTGGGAGGGGCATTGCTGTGGTTTGCACCACGACTTATGAAAGGGCTTTCTGTGGTGGGTACCGTTGCCATGTTCTTAGTAGGGGGCGGAATTCTATTGCATGCGATGCCAGCGGTTGCCCATAGTGTCGAGCAGTTTTCGGCTCAGTTAGGTGGAGCGGCGATTGTGCTGCCGACATTGTGTGGCGGGGTATTGGGGCTCTGTGCAGGTTTTCTGACGGTTAAGGTGTTTGAGGGTTTTGCTGCGCTGCGCGGCTGATGTTTCGTTGTCCCGCGCTGACCGCTTCCAATCTGCTGGAGGCAAAAGCCGCTGATTTGAGGGCGAGGTTGAAACTTGTGGACACCCCGTAGCAATAAAAGTAGAGCAGAGGCGAATTCATGCAGTGGCTTGCACTGCCTCAGGACCCATAGTAGCAAATTTCCATGTTGAGACCTTTGCCGTCTTTTTCTGGTGTTGCAGGTAGCGTTTGAAATTTCCCGCACCGGACCATAAGGGCTAAGCAACAGGCGTCTAATATGTCGTCCGCGGCGACATCCTTGCGGCGCGTTGTGGCTAAAATATTCTCAGTCAGTGTCGTAACACGGTCATCAAGTTGACGCAGCAACGCCAAACGCTCTTGAAATCCTTCCGCTGTTTTCTTTTTATGACACAGCGAGGCGCCATTTATCGCGTTAAACGCAACTTCGGGGTGGGCCTCGCGTAAAAGCACGCTGGGGCTGGAGGTTTTCCGGAGCCAACCGTCAACTTCACGAATCTTTGGCAGCAAGTAATAAGATTGTTTGCTGAGTCCGCTGCCGCTTTGTTGGCGATTGAGTGCATTAGCCTCAGGGTAATCCTTGCCTTTGAGAGCGAGCCGAGTTGGTGTTGGAAACACAGAGCTCGAGAATTTACGCCCCAGCATCTGGCGAGCTGCCCGGTCACACAATCTAGGGCCTTTATCAGACAGTCCGATGGGCATATCGATAAAGGCATGTGTTGCGGCTGGTACCGTGAGTAGATCGCTGAGTGTGGTGCTGAAAAGCCAGCCCAGCTCGCTCGGGCTGTACCAAACGCCAATCCAGCCCCCTCGGCAACCATCAATGCCCAAAACTCTCATTCATCACCCCAAAAAAACGGCCCACCGAAGTGAGCCGTTAGTTATTTATCGCTGATGATGATGCCGGAGTTTAGCGGAAGTCGCCACCGCGGACGTTGTAAAAGGGCTTCGTTGAGCCGTCCTGCTCAATCGACATGAATTGAGTGTGCTCGGGGTTCTGTATGACCACTTCAATATCTTGGAAGAGCGGTCGACGAACGAACGCTAGGGTCCATCCAAACTGACTCTTTGCGGTAAGCGTTACCGATTGCTCAAAGCTCAGTAGATTCTCGAGTTGGTCTGGAACGGCAGGTTGCCTTCCGCGACGTTCGGAGGTTGCGCTGTGTGTGGGAAGCGCTGCTGGTGAGTTCATGTAACACTCTAACTCTGGATGCTAATGACCTTTCAATCTAACGAATTGTCGCTTTGGCACAAAGTTAAACCGCTGGTTAGTGTGAGGGTCGTCACAAAACTATGAAAAAAGCGCACTTTCACTACTCTGTTGGGGGCGCTCACAGCCTAGAACAACCAGGCTGCCACAGCAGTTCGATTAGCAATAACCACTTGTTGGGCCTTGGGGTCGGTTAAGGGGTCCCCTGTGTGAACATTCAGCAGCTGCAACAAGTAATTTGCCAACCGGGCTCGGACATGAACGTTTAAGTAGCCATCAGTCATTCCAAAATCTGTCGCGACCACATCTTGTTGGGCGTCTGAGAGACGAGGGTCGGGCTTGAGTACTAGCTCGATCGTTTTATGCCAGTCGTGATCATCATCACTATGTTGAGTTGCTTCGCCCAGCAGTTCTGGGATTCCTCTAAATCGGCTTAGGACAAAGTCACGAAACCCTTGATTTTGTTCGCACCAACCCCTGACGTGCCAGCGTAGCCCAGTCCAAACAAGGGTATGGGGGGCAATGATGCGGCCTTCTCGGCTGGGGTTATTGAGTGATACGTAGTCGACTTCCAAGCGCTGCTGTTCACGAGCTGCTTGTAGCAGAGGGCGCAGCAGTTCCGGAGATACGGGACGGATTGGAGGCTCTAAAACTTCAGTATTTGCATGGGGTAGGGCAACAGAGGAAAACGTGCGGTGCAGTTCACTGCGATTGGCGAGCAGTTGGAGATACTCTTCTGCGAGACCCTGGGTAACGGTGGGCTTGAAGTGGGCGTTGGGTTCATAGCCTTTGAGAAACTTGTCGTAGCGAAGGTTTTCGGGTGCCACGCTTCGGTTGTAGGTATTGATGTCCTTGCTGGCTTGCTGCCGCCCAATGCCAAAGGTTTCCACGAGGTGACGAGTGGTTAGCCGACCCTCCCACAGGGCAATACATTCAATGAACCGATACCGTAGTAAAAGATCCCATCGATAGGGGAGGGCCTGTTCCATGCTTACAAGGTATCTAAAATCATACGGATGTCATCGATGCCGGTGCGGGGATTAACAATACAAAATCTCAGTACTGTTTCGCCTTCGTGCTTGGTTGGGGTGACGAACCCAAGTCCATCCTGAAGCAGCTTGTCGCTCCATGCGCTGTAATCTTCAGGCATCCACCCGGGGCGCCTAAAGACACAGATAGAGAGCTGTGACGGAACAACCATTTCGAGGTTAGGGTGCTCGTCAATAAGCGTGGCGGCTGCTTTAGTCACCTCAAGACTCCGCTCTACGGCATCTGTGTAAGCGCTGGTCCCATGCGTTGCCAAGCTGAACCACAGCGGCAGCCCTCTCGCACGCCGAGATAAATGGTGGGCATAGTCAGAAGGATTCCATTCCCCGTCGTATAAAACTTCAAGGTAATCGCCTTTCTGCCGATGGGCACGGCGAGCAGTTGCAGGGTCTCGGTAAATCAGGGCGCAGCAATCGAAGGGAGCAAACAGCCATTTGTGTGGGTCAACGATAAAAGTGTCGGCCCGCTCTATGCCGTCATATTGCGCGCGAACCGAGGGCGCTGCCAAACCAGCGCCACCATAGGCGCCGTCCACATGCATCCATAGTGACTCTGCCTCGCAAACGTCGGCGATAGACGTCATGTCATCAATAATGCCCAGGTTAGTGGTTCCCGCGGTGCAAGCGACAGCAAAAAGTCGGCCACGATCCTCAGTGCTCAAGCTGTTAATAGTCTCCGCTACGTCTTTACCGGTGAGTTGGTGACCACCGGTTTCAACGAGGTCCGCATCCATGACGTGTGCCGCCTGAGCGATAGAGGCATGAGCACCTTTAGAGGACACAATAAGGCCGCGCATGGCACGTTTGCTGGCGTCTTTACGTCGCCATTCATGACGTGCAGCGGTCAGCGCTGAAAGATTCCCTGCAGTCCCGCCACTGACGAACACACCACCGGCCTCTGCAGGAAAGCCAGCGAGATCTGAAATCCAGCGCAAGGCCTGATTCTCAGCATAAACCGCCCCAGATCCTTCCAGCCATGTCCCGCCAAAGATGCTGGAGGCGCCAACAACCAGGTCGAATAAGGTGGCCGCTTCAGTGGGGGCCGCGGGTACAAAGGCAAGTAGCCTCGGGTGGTCCACTGACAAACACGCAGGCGCTAATACATCGGTAAACACCCGCAGGGCTTCTAAACCGCCTAAACCTTCTTCAGTGACCGTTTGCCCAGCCATTGCTTGCAGCTCAGATTCGGGCCTAGCCATGTCTAGGGTTGGTGGATCCATTCGCACTCTGTCGACGGCGTAGCGGACGATGGCCTGGGTGAGAACTTCCATGTCCTTATTGATTTCGTGCACAGTAATCTCCTATAAAATGGAGCCTATAAATAGCTCTGCTGATGTTACTTATTATCTGCCCCTTAATCGGATCCAGCTACTACCCCTTACGGGTATTTGTGCCCGTGCCAGCGGCAAGCCCAGCATGCCGATGGCGGCACAAATAAACATAATGCTTGTGACCGAGGCTAGTGTTCCATCGTAAAAATGACCGGCGATTACGCCCACCAGCGCCGCAACAGAGGACTGTGTGAAGCCAAAAACTGCGGAGGCGGAGCCTGCATGGTCGGGAAACAAGGACAGGGCCCCCATTGATGCGTTTGCGGAGGTGAAGCCAACGCCCAAAAACATAATAAAGGAACACCCCGCGAGCAAAATAATGGGCGTGTCGGAAAAGTTCGCGCCCAACGACTGCCCCAACGCTCCCAACAGTGACAGCGTGGTGCCCAGAGCTAAGGTCCGATTAATACCCAGACGAACAACAACACGTGCGCACAACAGGGCACCAACCATAAAGCCTGCCACGGTGACAGCAAACGCATAGCCAAAGTATTGAGTGGGCAGGTTAAACACATCCCCCATGAAAAATGAAACTGTCGACAGGTAGGCAACAATGGCTGAAAAAGCCGCGGTCCCGCAAATTTGATAGCCTAAAAAGCGTCGATTTTTTACGCAGGTTGAGAAATGTTGTAGCACGGGGACGATTCCAATTTTCCCCTGCCGGATGTGCGGTGCCGATTCCTCGAAACTGCGCAGTCCTAGCAGTACAAGCGCGGCGAAAAGGGCTAGGGATACGTAAGTAGCCCGCCAATTCACCAAGATAAGTAGCCACGCGCCCAATGTTGGAGCCATTAAGGGCACCACGGCCATGGCCCCAGACAGGATGGCCATCATTTGAGCCGCCCTTGGGCCTTCGTACCGGTCTCTGACAATGGCCCTAGCGATGACTGGACCACTCGCAGCGGATAGCCCCTGAGCCAAGCGAGCTAGCCACATGAATTCCATAGAAGAGGCCAATGCGCAGGCAAGCGAAGTGACTAAAAAAAGAACGGTACCTATCCTGACCACGGGCAAACGGCCGAAATAGTCAGATAGGGGGCCAAAGATAAGTTGTCCAACCGCGATGCCCAACATAAACGTGGATAGGGTGAGCTGTCCATCGGAGCTGGTGGCCCCGAACTCGGCGACTATCGCTGGAATCGCAGGTAGATACAGGTCTGTCGCGATGGCCGCGTAGGCGACCAGAGCGACCAATGTCGCGAAGGTGATTCGGTCCTTCAAATGATTATCAGTTGATTGTGGGTTCGGAAAGCTGGCAAATGGGGCATGACTCTGGAATGAAGAACTGCCCGTTCTCGGCATCCATAATGTCTAAACCTATCGCTTGATGATTTTGAAAGAGCGCGAACCGCATGACGTAAGTGGATTCGCTGCTACTCATTTGCACCATTTGAAACAGTTCAATGTCGGTTCGATTGTCGTTGGCTGTCCGAACCGCTACCTGCTCCATGTACTTCTGCGCCGCGGCGGGCTCCATTGGCACTAAAGGTTCTAAGAGAGCTTTCTCCAGCATTTTTGCCAGTAGATCTTTGTTTTCATCAGTAAACAGTGTGGCGCTTGCCACGTTATTCAAATCTGACACGCTCAACCCCCTCATTCAACTCGGTCAGTGCATCTGCAATTTATTGTTTTTATGAGTGCGCAGCGGGCGGCGAGTGTACCACCCTAAAGCCTGCGGGTCGCGGATGAATTAAACGAAAGGTTTAGCGCCAGTTAATGGTGTCGAAGTCGGTCTTGCTATGACGCTCCAGCAGTTGCTTATCTTCTCCCCCCCAGGCTTTATTCACGAGCCTCCCGCGCTTTGTTGCAGGGCGCTCGCTGATTAAGTTGGCCCAACGTTGAACGTGAACGTAACTCTCAACGTCAAGAAACTGGCCGGCCTCATAAAGCAGCCCCTTCGCAAGGGCGCCGTACCATGGCCAAGTGGCAATATCAGCGATGGTATACTCTTCACCGGCTAGATAGGTATGCTCTGCAAGTCGCTGATTTAAAAGATCAAGATGTCTTTTTATCTCCATGCTGAACCGGTTGATCGGGTACTCCATTTTGTAGGGTGCATAGGCATAAAAATGTCCGAATCCGCCCCCTAGATAGGGAGCTGAACCTTGTAGCCAGAACAGCCAGCTGAGAACTTCGGCCCGGGAGTCACTGTCCTTCGGCATGTAATGCCCAAACTTATCCGCAAGGTGCAGCAAGATCGCTCCTGATTCAAACACTCTCACGGGTTTGTCCCCACTGCGATCAAGAAGGGCAGGTATTTTTGAATTTGGATTGACGCCGACAAATCCGGATGTAAATTGCGCGCCTTCTTGAATGTTGATGAGCCATGCATCGTACTCAGCGTCTGCTACACCCAACTCGAGCAGCTCCTCGAGCATGATGGTGATCTTGACGCCATTGGGCGTCCCGAGGGAATAAAGCTGTTGAGGATGCTCTCCCACAGGCAAGTCCTTCTCAGACTGTGCGCCGGCTGTGGGGCGATTGATTTTAGCGAAACGGCCGCCAGATTCGTCATCCCATGTCCATACTGCGGGGGGTACGTATTCAGTTTCATTGGTCACAGCAGAGCTCCTTTTGGGCGCCTTGGAAATCATAGTTTGTGGGCAGCATACTGCGCACATTGTGTTGTATTTGCCACTCTGATTTTCTCGCAAACCTTAACCTAGCCATTTACGGCCAAGTTGGTAATGCCCCAGCCATCGGACTTGTTGCAGAAGACCAAGCTCACTGGTGCTGGGTGAGCAAAAATATCAGTACCTCGGGCAGTGTCTGCTCCCAGACCTGCCAATCATGGGCACCGTCTACGATACGAAGCTCCGCTGCATCAGGCTGCAGGTCGCGCAACTTCGTAAACAGGGCGGTGGCATGGTGGGCAATATTAAATTCATCATGGTCGCCGCTATTAATATAAAAAGGAACGGTGATGTTTTTGGCGATGTAATCGTCCCACAGGGCGGGGTAATTACTCCGTTGCCAAAGCTGCTCATCAAAGCGCTCGTCGGCGTCTAAAAACGCAGGATGTCTATGGGCCGATGAGTTCTTAGGCGGCAGCGGGACATAAGTGGCTGGACTTAGAGCCGCCGCAGCGCCAAATAGCTCGGGGTGCTTCAGTGCAAATCGCGTTGCGCCGTAGCCCCCAGCCGATAGACCTGCAACGAAACGTCCCGCCCGAGTTCGAGCTGTTGGGTAGCTGGCCTCGATATAAGGGATTAAATCTTCGAAAAATGCGTTTTCAGCGGACTCGTTGTGGCCATTGAGCCACCAGCTTTGAGACCCCGGCATGACAATAAGTGCAGGTGGAATTTTACCTGAGGCCATTAGTCGGTCGGCGGTGGATTTGAGGTTGCCATTGGCTAGCCAATCATTTTCTGAGCCAAAGGAGCCGTGCAATAAATAAATGACGGGGTATGGTGATTCCTGTGTCGGTTCTTGGTCGGGAATGTAGACCGTCAAGGGGTAGGGCGCCTGCAGCGCTTGAGAATCAATGGTGATGTGCACTACCGTCCCTGCCCGGGACAAGGGGCTGCTTAGCGCTAGGCCAAACCCTCCGAGAAGCAGCAGATATAAAGACAGTTGTTTGAGGGCGTAGGTCATCGTCATCATCAAGTAGTGAATGTATGAAAGCATAACGGCTTTTCAAGGGGCCAAACGTAAAAGGCCTCGAGTCTTGCGCATCTAGGGTGACGTAAGTGCGTCGCTTGAAGGCGCTTGGAGCGAGGCCTTATCGACATGTTGCGGCGTGTCGATGCATTAAAGTTGACAGGATAATTATTCAACCGTAGCGCGATGGACCTCGATACTTGCTGGAGGTGCAGAGTGGCTGATTTGATCGCTGGTAAGCGCTTTTAAAGCCAATTCCCGATCATCAGCGCTAAAGGCGCCAGTGGTCACACAAAACTCCACCATATTGCCGTTGGGGTCTTTCGTGTAGATGGAGTGGCACCAGTTATGGTCCACCTCCAGCACATTCAAACCAGCGCGCTGCCACGCTTCTTTGCGTTGATTAAGGCTGTCCAAATCTGGGGCATTAAAGGCGATGTGGTTGATCTGGTCGGGAACACCAGCGGCCCTTGACAGTGATGTCTCTAGGTTTTCACAGCCCGGGACCTCATGCAGCTCCCAAAAAGCGATAAAAGAAGAGTCGTCACCGGCCATTCGATAAAAAAAATGTTTTGCCCAGCCACCATCGGGCACAGGGCCGACTTCTACCTTTACCAATTCAAATCCCAAAACCGTTTCGTAGAAGTCATGGATTGCAGCCATGTCTGCCGCTGCCATGGCGAGGTGATGGTAAGCCACTAGTGCGTCTCCTTATCGATCATGGCCATAACGTCGCGGTTCGCAGCTTCCGTGGGCGCATTGATTTCAGTGATGCGTTCGTCCACGTCATCATATTCTAGGCGCAGTGCCCGAGCGATGGTGGCGTGCATGTCGTAAAGTGTTGTTATGTACGTGAGCTCCAATATTGCTTCGTCAGATAATGCTTTTTTGAGCTCGGTAAAGAGGCCATCGGGAACGCGGCCGCCTTCTAAGACTAGGGCATCGGTGTAGGCAAGGACCGACCGTTCAAGATCCGAGTAAACAGCACTGCTTGACCAGTGGGGAAGAGCAGCAATTTTATCCTCCGACAGGCCCACAGAGCGGCAAGATTTACTGTGCTGAGAGAACACAAATTGTGACCCTCTGGCATAGCCTGCCCGTGTTTGTGCCAACTCTCTCAGCTGCGGATCAATTTTGCGCTGGGGATCACGATAGAATTGAAAGCCCTGCAGGGCGTGCTTCAAACATTGGGGTACCAGAGCAAAAACCGTCCACCAGTTGCCGGGGGTTCCCGTAGCAGTGCCGGGTGTTGCCACGGGATCGCGGTCGCCGAAAATCAAATCATACATTTGGCGGGCAATGGGGTCTGCATCGGGTCGCGCGACTTGTCGGAGTCTGGGCATGATCAATCCCTCGGTTCTTATTGTGTCAAGCGTGAGGGTTACTCTGACCTCAAAGTTAGGCACTCGCAACTGCAATTGGATTGTTCGTTAGCCTCGCCTGCGCTGTCGCGAAGATTCGCCGTAGGAGGAGGCGAAAGAAAACTTCACGCTCAACCCAACTAAAATATAACTTGCTACGATGGGGTTGTCCCTTCAAATCGGCTCAGAGCTGTTTTCCGCCGAGAATTCGCCATTGTGCCTCCCTTCGAGCTTGACCTGAATTCTATGCATCCCTATGATCGCAGGCCTCCGCCCGTAGCTCAGCTGGATAGAGCACCAGGCTTCGAACCTGGGTGTCGGGAGTTCGAATCTCTCCGGGCGGGCCATTTCCTTTACTTCGCATGCTTGATCGATTGTTTCGTCCTAGATTGGTGCAACTAGGCTTCCGCCCACCTCAAAAGCTCGCCAATCTGCCAGCGCTCTCGCATTAGCCCCTTTTGAGCTTCTCGCGATGTCCTATGTGTTGAACCATGTCTCGGTATACAGCGATTTGAATTCTTCACTGTGTACTTTAGGGCTGCCGACAGGCGTTCACGCGACGTACTTCTTCGTTGCTACTTAGGTTGTAAAAAGCTCCCGCGAGCCGTAGCCATAATTCGAGAACTTTATCAAAAGTACAGGCACATACGCTTCTGGTTTGGCACCCCATGCTTAGCCTGATAATGTAGATCGCTGCTTAGTGCTTACGGAGGCCTTGGCCATGGATTCGATTCAAGGCTCTCTAACGCATGGTAGTGGCTGAGCTTTCCTCACAGTTGTAAGAGGGCGCAGAGTCGCTTCTAAGCCCAGTGATCGGGCAAGACCGAGGCCTTTACAAGGGGTACTCGCGATTGCTGATTCGGATGCTCGGGAAGCCAACAATATATAGGAGATAACATATGGATCTTGGAATCATCTTAACCTTGGCATTTTTTGCCTTTGCGATTTTAGTGGCGGCTAAGTCTGTTGCCATTGTGCCTCAGTCAGATGAATACGTGGTGGAACGTTTTGGTAAGTATCGTGAAACTCTATCTGCAGGAATCAACTTGCTGATTCCCTTTCTAGACCGCATTGAGCACAAGGTTGTGGTCTTAGAACGTCAGCTTGATGCCTTCGACATATCGGTTATTACCCGGGACAACGTTGAAATTGTTTTGGAAACCACGGTTTTCTTTCGGGTCATTGATGCTGCAAAGTCGGTCTATCGAATTCGGGACGTGCCACTGGCACTAAGAACGACCGCTGAATCTATTATTCGTAGCGCTGCGGGCAAATTAGAGCTCGATGATATTCAGAGTAGCCGCCAGCAGATGAATGACGAGATTCTCAAAAATCTGCGCGATGCATCAGAAGTTTGGGGCCTCGAGATTACCCGTTCAGAGATCACAGATGTCAGGGTCGATGAAGCAACCAAACAGGCCCAGCGTCAGCAGCTTAATGCAGAGCGGGAGCGTCGTGCGACGGTGGCCAAGGCAGAGGGTGAACGCTCGAGGGTAGAGCTCGAAGCCGATGCCGAGCTCTACGAGGCGACCAAAAAAGCCGAGGCTATAAAGCTGACCGCCGACGCCGATGCTTATGCGGTGATCAAAAAAGCCGAAGCCGATGCACAGCAAACAAGAATGATTGCCGAGGCGATAGCAGACAATGGACAGCCTGCAGTTGATTTCGAAATTTTAAAGCGTCAAGTCGATGCGATCGCGCAAATGGCATCTTCTGAAAATACCAAGACCATTGTGCTCCCCTCTGATGTTACCAAGACGCTGGGCGGGTTAGCCGGCCTCCAAGACGTATTACGACGCCCGGATGGAGCCTGAGATGAATTTACTACTTAGCTATGAGGTTTGGTTTATTGCAGCACTTTTGCTGGTTGCGCTGGACGTGGTGCTTGGGCTGGATTTTATTCTCTTATCCTTCGGCATTGGCGCGGCGGTTACGGGAAGCTCGTTGTTGCTAAAAGATGCCTTGCCGATGCCTTTTACCGGCAGCTGGGAGGCTTTGCTGACGTTCTTCGCCGTTTTTAGCTTGTTGATTCTAGTGCCGCTGCGCCGATGGACCAAAAAACCCGCGGCAGGGCAGGACGATACTGATATCAATAAATACTAGCAGTTACTTCTGTCGTCATGTGCTGGGCTGCTGTGGCAACACTCGAGGTCAAGCGCTTTCAAAATGCAGTGCCAGGGCCGCAGGGTGGCGAGCTACCAGTTCGGCGATTGAGTCGGTTGTTTCTTTATAAGGCTGGTTTTCGAATTCTTAACCCATGTGCTCGGCGGTGTCGTTGGTAAAGTGAGGCCCAGTGGTGGAGCAGCTTAACGGAGCACGCTAGGCACAAGCTACGCCTGGACCGATTTAGCGGGGGCCACCGCTGCAGTGGCTTCTAATGCTCCCTTGCATTCCTTCGCGGTCCAAAAGCTGAGCACGACAAAGCTAAGGAAGAAATAAAACCCCATCCCCAACTTAGACGCAGAAGCGGCCTGCACAAACTGTGCCTCGGTGAATAGCGTATTCATGGCGTCGGTATGACTTGCAATCAGCTGATCCATGCCGATAAAAGCCATGATAAGCGCGACGACAAAAACATCCGCCATCGACCATTTTCCAGAGTCGGTGGCTAACCATTTGAGTGCAGGGTGAGCAGAGCTACTCTTTGTTCGAAGTAGCAATACTATGGCAGCCAAACATTTGCTCACCGGGATGAGGACGCAAAATAACGTCATACCGGCGGCTAAAATAAAGAGCGAAGGCTGTCCGGTTTCGACAAGCAAAGCAACGAGGTCGCCCACACTTTTGTTTTGATACATCAGCAGTTGTTGATCAAAATATAGGCGTGCCCCGCCAATACTCATTTCGAATGGCTCGATGAACGCCTTTAACTTCATCATTGGCACCAAAATGCCGGGCACCAGTAAAGCCAAAATTGAAATGTTGAGTAAGCAAAGAGTCATCGCGCGTGGTGATACGGACCCTGGTTCATCGAGGGGGCGGAACGATTTATAACGATTAAAGATAGAAGCGCGAGTGCAAGGCACAGCCCTAGAAGCTTAGCTTGCTCTTGGTGTTGTTGCTGTGAGGCGTTTAGCTTTGCCACGCACTGAGCTGTCGTTTCACACTGTAGTAGACGATGGATGGATCGTGTTTGATCAATGGCTGCGGCATTTAAGTCTACGGACAGACTCTTGAGATATTGGCTCAGTGCTGATTCGAGGTCGGCCGCTAGTTCGCCTTGCTCGAGGTCCTCGACGAAGGCTTCTGCAATAGCCGGTACTGAGCTTTCAAGGGCGTCAAAATCTACCAGAACATCCAGAATAAATGCCTGCCCCATTGCCTGCAGCGAGTTGTTGATGGTTTTGGCGCTTGCCTGTTTTTCCCTGAGGGTGTCGCGGTACTCGACGATGGCGTTGTACAGCAGTTTTTCTGTTGCATCGATGAGCAACGCTTTGGAGCTCTGCTGCTCAAACAGGCGGTCAATTTCTTGCTTTCCAAGCTTTCCAAGGACTTCACCCCAGACCGCTGGGGAGGTGATGGTTCGCTCGCTGAGGGTAAGGGCCGATATCTGGTCCTCTACATTGCGCGCGGCATTGAGTTGTTGTGTAACAGCGACAGCCGCCCACCAAATAACTGCGGTTGCAATGACGCCCAACGTTATGAGGAATGATTTCATGGGTGGAGTAATACCTTCTGTTTCGACTACGGCTTTCAAGCCAATGCAAACTGTACTACGTCAAGGTACTGAATAACCCCAGAACCTATCGTCGCTTCCTAAAAAGGAAAAATAACCCAAAGGCCATACAGCCCAACACATAGGGTAGAGAACCCACCGGAAACCCTTGTGGGGTCAGGCCTTGAGTTGCCGCTAAGTAATCGGGCAAGGCGTATAGCCAGAGGCCGGAAAACGCGCTGAGGAAGAGCGCAAAATAGCCTCGAGAATAGTGCCAAAGCCCCTCGACAGAGAAAGCGGTAAGATGCAGAAATTGACGTAACGTGAGCCCTAGAGCCGCTCCTATAATGGCCACGGAGGCTAGCATCTCCAAGCGGGGCGTTAGGTCAATGCCCAGTACACTAAACCAGGTGTTGAGTGTGAGCAGCACGAAAATTATGGGTGTTAGCAGCCCGGCCAGCAGTGTTCCCAGAGCGAAGCCCCGAACACGAGGATTCCCCTTAGGGACTAAAATTTGGGTGGCAAGGGTCAGCGCAATGGGCCCTACAAAGGCAAAACTGACCATGCTGGAGACCGGCACCGAGGCGAGGGAAGAGGTGAAGTTGGGATAATTCCATGTCCACCAGCCATACTGGGGTCCAAAGTGATCAAAAATCTCATAGAACACATGGTGGACTACGCCTACGCCTAGTGCGCCAATAAGTGTCCCCCCGCGTTGGTCAAAGAGCCCAGCCTGCCTGACAAGGACGAAGGATGCGTACATGATGGCCGGGTAAAGTGCGAGGATATACAGGGGCGCTCGCCCAAAGAAGAACTGCACCGAAAACTCGTTATGAATGAAAAACAGGGCGTTGTCCGGTGCGCCCAGCTTCTCAGGAAAATATACGGGTATTTCCAGCGCCAGCATAAAAATGACCGAAGCCAGCCAGAAGCCCAGATAAATGGACTCGCCTGCCTTAAAGCGCGTCATGCTGTGACGCAGGCCCCAAAGTGCACCTAGGATGAGCAGCACCTCAATGACATTCATAGTCCAGTGGGACAGCGTCAAAGGGCTTTTTATGAAGGCCCAACTCTCAATGTTCTCGGGATGAAAGCCGCCAAGGCGCTCGACCAGTTGGGTGAAGGTGAGTGCTGTTTCAGTCACTGAGCACCGGGTGCTGCGGTTTGCCGACGATTTGAGATACATCGGCCCCTGCCTGCCAATGACCTAGCCACTCGTCGTAGTAGTCGGGTAAAGGCTGGTTCACACTGTCATGCCAAGGGAACTGTGAGGCTAGCACCCCGACGGCTGACCTAAGTTGCGCCCAGAGCGGTATACGCGCAAAGGGGTTATCTGAATAGGCGTTTTCTGGAACGTCTTTAACCAGCGATTCGAATTCACCTTTGATCATGTCAAACAGATCACGGGTATGCTTTTGAAACGCTCCGGTTTTTCGAATGCGATACCAATGGCTGCCTACAACGTGGTTGTAAACATCGTAGGCGGAGCTTCTATGCTCGATTTCTTCGCAAAAATGCCAGACAAATAGCGATGCCACTTGGGCATCGCCCTGTGCAAACAATGCGGCTCGGTGATCCAGTATCATTTTGAAAAACGGGGTGAAAATTGCCTCTAGGCCGCCCGCATAGGCTAAGTGATATTCCAACGGGTGGGTGTTGTAGACCTCGTCATAGCTAGCGAGGACTTTGTCGAGCACGCCCTGCAACGCGGGATACTGGCCTATGAGTGCTTTGGCATGGCGCATGTGTTTTTGGGCATGGATGGCTTCCTGCTTGCGAAAAGCAATGGCTTCTTCCATGACGGCTGGGTCGGTGATGTGCGCCTCGGCATCGCGCATTACCCGGCACATGTATTTTTCAAAGCCGACGACAAAGAACGTGATTTGGTTCATCAGCACAGAAAACGAGGGGTTGTCAGGGTTCCAAATAAATTTGGCCTGATCCACATCGAAGTTAATATGCCTGACGACTAAATCACTCACGGTGTCGCGTTGCTCCCTGTTGCCGATGCCTCAGACCATAGCGGTTTTGGGCCTCTGGAACCACTGCCGTGGCAATGGCCCCTAAGGTCGCAAAGGTTTAAGTCTAGTTGTCCGCCATGAAGTCGAGGGTCAAAGCGGTCAGTGCTCTGACGCCAACGGGAAGCGCTCGCTCATCGGCGTAAAAGCGGGGCGAGTGGTTGGGATACACCAAACTTGGATCCTCGGGTGCAACCCCCAGAAAGAGGAAGAGCCCGGGCGCCTCGTTCGCGAAATAGGAGAAATCCTCAGCTGTGGTCGTTTGCTGCGCTTCAATAAACTGACTGCCTGCTACCCCCCGCAGCGTTGGCGCCATTTTTTGATAAAGCTCGGGGTCGTTGCGGGTTACGCCGTAGCCAAGATCGATATCAACCTGGGCCTTAGCGCCTGCCGCCTCGGCAATGTGAGTGGCTGTTCTACGAATGCGTTCATGAATGTCCAGACGTGTCTCGGCATCGAAGGTGCGAATGGTGCCAATAAGATCAACCGACTCAGGAATAATATTGCTGCGAACCCCACCGTCGATTTTACCCACCGTTACAATCGAAGGCGTGAGTGTGGCGTCTAACTGACGCGAAACAATGGTTTGTAGCCCAAGAACGATTTGACTGGCTGTGACGATAGGATCAACTCCCGCCCAGGGCACCGCGCCGTGGGTCTGCTTGCCCGTGACCGTAATTTTATAGCTGTCAGAGGATGCCATGAGGCCGCCGGGGCGGGTTGCAATAACACCTGCAGGGTAGGGGAACACATGCAGTCCAAAGACTGCATCTGGGAGCACCTCATCGAAGGCGCCCTCCTGGAGCATAAGCTCGGCGCCACCTACAGTGCCATCGGGAGTGCCTTCCTCCGCAGGCTGGAATAAAAAGAGGACTGTACCGGGTAATTCATCGCCCATGCCGGCGAGCACTTCGGCTACCCCCATTAATATAGCGACGTGGTTGTCATGACCACAGGCATGCATGACGCCAACATCTTGGCCTAGGTATTCGCCCCGTGCCTTTGAGGCAAAAGGAAGGTCTACCAACTCGGTGACAGGTAGGCCGTCCATATCAGCACGCAGCGCAACAACGGGACCCTCACCACCTTTGAGTACGCCGATTACGCCGGTGTGGGCAACCTCGGTTCGCACTTCCATGCCGAGCTCGCGCAAATGCTCTGCAATAATGCCGGCGGTCCGAAACTCCCGATTGCCCAATTCAGGATGCTCATGTAAATCCCGACGCCAAGAGACAACCTCGGGCATGACGGCCTCAACACGGCGCTCAACAGACTCGGCCAAATCAGCTGCGGCGACGGGTGTAAGCAATACTGCAAAGGAAATTGTGGCGATGCGTGCAAATAAGCTCATGGTGTTGTGCCTCTAATTTCGCACGAACAATACTGTTCGTTGGACGCGTTTTATATGACTGTTGCTCAAGCAGCGTCCGCGCATAGTCACCGCACGCTGTCTAATGGCTGTCACAACCTTGCCAGCATCACTGCTACTCGGCAAGGCAGCAGAAAATCTTAGATTAACCGAGCCTTAGCCATTGCAAGCTGCAATGCCGGGTCGCTTACCACCCGAATATGCTGGCAGCATGACCGAAGTAACACATACCAATGAAGGCGATGGTTGCACTGACTAAGGGAATCCAAAACATCCCCACAGGGGCATCGGGCCGTCGGGCCATACCTAAATCGCCGAGAAGACTAATCAGCCACATTGCCGCGCAACCCCAAAATCCGATGATCAGCCAACTCATAAAACGTCCTTTTATTCTCAGGTTTGGCCCGGTTCACACTGCGGACTATTTTGTTCTTAAATCCGACCTCTTGAGTGTCGTTTTTAGAACTGGTGTCGCTGCCAATTATGCGGTATTTCTACACCCAGAATACGATCGGGTGCAAGCATAGCCCGGCAGGCTTTTGGTGTTAGTTTGGGGAATTCCATCATGGCGAGACGATCAGGCGGTAGACAGGCACGACACGCGCAACGCAGTGCGCCACTGGCTGAAGAATTAAAGCCGGTCAGACCAGGGGAGCGGGGAGGGCAGTATCGGCCCTTTGCCGACGCAGACCTTGATGCGGTAGTCGCCAATATTTATCGAATTCTTGAAGAGGTCGGTTTTAAAGACGCCACCCCTCATTGTATCGCTGCTTGCCAGGCTGTGGGTGCCGTGTTGGGAGAAGATGGTCGGCTGCGCATGCCTCGGGCTGTTGTTGATGACGCCCTGAGCAAAGCGCGGCGTAACATTACCTTGTTTGCCCAAGACCCAGCCTTTGATTTAGATCTTTCAGGTACTCGGGTGCATTTCTCTACCGCTGGCGCGGCAGTGATGGTGGCCGACTCTGTGCGCAATGAATATCGTGAATCGACCTCGCGAGATTTGTATGATCTAGCCCGCATTGTCGACAACTGCGAGAACATCCATATGTTCCAGCGCATGTGTGTATTGCGAGATATTGAAGACCCTTACGAGATGGATCTCAATACCACCTATTGTTCAGTAGCGGGTACGCGCAAGCATGTGGGTGCGAGCTGGGGGCATTACACGCATCTCGAGAAAACCTTAGAAATGCTGCATGTCATTGCGGGGAGCGAAGCGAAGTGGCGTGAGCGCCCCTTTGTTAGTCAGTCGAACTGTTTTGTTGTGCCGCCTATGAAGTTTGCCAGCGACGCGCTTGAGTGTTTGCGCGTCGCCGTTGAGGGGGGCATGCCTGTGCTGTTGCTGTCGGCCGGACAGGCGGGGGCTACAACACCGGCCTGTCTTGCGGGGGCAGTGAGTCAAGCTTGGGCCGAATGTTTGGGTGGTCTGGTCTACGTTAACGCGATTAAACCCGGTGCCCCGGCCATTATCGGGACCTGGCCTTTTGTCTCCGATTTGCGCACGGGGTCTATGAGTGGCGGGTCTCCAGAGCAAGGTTTAATCTCCAGCGCCTGCGCGCAGCTGGGTGCGCATTTTGATTTGCCTTTTGGGACTGCCTGCGGCATGACGGATGCCAACATGCCGGACTTTCAAGCGGGCGCCGAGCGTGCCCATACGCTAATGCCGCCCGCCCTTGCGGGTGCCAATATTATTTATGAGTCGGCCGGTATGTATTCGAGTTTACTGGGCGTGTGCCCGGAAAGTTTGCTGCTTGATAATGATGTTTTAGGGGCCACGTTGAGGGCAGTGCGGGGCGTCGAGGTCAATACCAACACTCTGGGCTTTGACGACCTTGCGGAAGTTTGCCTCGGTGAAAAGGGGCATTATTTGGGATCCGATCACACCCTCGCCGTAATGCAAAGCGAGTACATTTATCCCGAGGTGGGTAATCGTTTTAGCCCCACGCTATGGGAGCAAGCTGAAAAGCCCCTCGCGATCGATAGCGCCGTCCGCAGGCGCGATGACATTTTGGCGACGCATATTCCCAGTCATATCAGCGCCGCAGTTGATGCCGAAATCCGGGCTAAGTTTCCGATTCGACTGCACCTTGAAGACCTGCTGCAGACGGGCTAGCTCGGGCGCCACGGTAAGCCCTTCTCGAGCTCGCTTGGGCTGGGTCTCAGGCGCCGTTCACAGGGGTTAGGCGCGGATTCGAGTATTCTTGGGATCGTACATTGGGTCTAAAGAAACTTCAGCTGGCACGCGTTCACATGCCACTTCCACTTCGTAGCTTCCCGTTAGCACGTCGCCGCTATTACCATCTGACGGTATGTCAACGTAGCCCAAACCAATGGCTCCTCCCAGCGTGTGCCCGTAGGCCCCAGAGGTGATGTGGCCCACGAGAGCACCATCGCGCCAAATCGGCTCGTTGTGATAGATCAAAGGCTCGGGGTCACAGAGTTTGAGTTGCAGGAGCTGTCGCGCTAGGCCTTTTTCTTGTTGACGCAGCAGCGCCTCGCGACCAATAAACCCCTGGGGCTTGTCAAATTTGATCACGAACTCCAAGCCGGCCTCTAGGGGCGAGTCTTCATCGGTTATGTCGTGGCTCCAGTGTCGATAAGCCTTTTCTAGCCGCAAAGAATTGAGCGCATGATAACCGGCATGGACAAGCCCAAAGCTTTGCCCGGCGGAGACGATACGGTCATACATATCCTGCATAAACTCAGTGGGAATATACAGCTCCCAGCCTAGTTCTCCGACGAAGGTGATACGTGAGGCCCTCACGTAGCCCAATCCCAGTTCAATCTCGCGGCTGGTCGCGAAGGGAAAGGCTTTATGACTCAGGTCGTCAGGGGTGAGCGACTGCAACAGTGCTCGCGCTTGAGGCCCCATAATGGACAGTACCCCCATGCCCGAAGTGACGTTGGTCAAAATGCAGTGTGCAGTTTCGGGGATATGCCGTTTAAGCCAGTAAAAATCGCGGACCTCAGTTTCCGCTGCGGTGACAATCAGAAAGGCGGTTTCAGAAAGCCGGGTTACGGTAAGGTCGGCTTCGATACCGCCTTGTTCGTTTAACCACTGGGTATAGACAACTCGGCCTAAACTGACATCGACCTTGTTGGCACATACACGGTCGAGAACCGCCGCTGCGTCGCGGCCTTCAAAACGGAATTTTGCGAAAGAAGAAAGGTCGAATAAGGCCACGCCCTCGCGCACAGCTTGATGTTCTGCGGCGGAATGGTTGAACCAGTTCTGGCGACCGTAACTGTATTCGTAACGCGCTTCGATTCCCTCTGGTGCGTACCAGTTGGGTCGTTCCCAGCCGTAAGCCTCGCCGTGGCAGGCACCGGCAGATACCAGTCGATCATGAATCGCCGATTTCCGGACGCCGCGCCCGGTTTCGTATTGGCGGTAAGGATAGTGCGTGGCATACAGCAAACCTAAGCTTTCACTGACACGCTCTTGCAAATACTGTCGATTTTTTTGAAAGGGCATGTTGCGTCGAACATCGACTTCCCACAAATCGACGGGGGGCCGTTTGTCTCGAATCCACTCGGCGGTGACTTTGCCCACGCCACCCGCCGACTGCAAGCCAATAGAGTTTAAACCCGCTGCGACAAAGCAGTTTTCCAGCTCAGGTGCCTCTCCAAGGTGGTAACGCACGTCGGGCGTGAAGCTTTCGGGCCCGCAAAAAAACTTTTGTATGCCGGCTTGTTCTAGTGCGGGCAAACGCTTCATGGCATCGTGAAGAACCGGCTCGAAGTGGTCAAAATCTCCGGCGATTTCATCGAAACAAAAATCCTTAGATATACCCCCCATACCCCAGGGTTTGGCATTGGGCTCAAAGGCGCCTACCAGCAATTTCCCAGCGTCGTATTTGTAATAAGTACAGGCGTTGTAATCGCGAAGCACCGGTAGGTCAGGGTGCAGGCCAGCTACGGACTCAAACAAAACGTAATAGTGTTCACAGGCATGCAACGGTAAATTGACACCGACCGATGCCGCAAGATCCCGCGACCACATGCCACCACAGATAACAACATGGCGGGCTTGTATCTCACCCTCCGCAGTGCGTACGCCGGACACTTTTGAGCCCGTGCGCAAAATTTCTTCAACCGCAGTGTCAGTGAAAATCTGAGCGCCTCGATTGCGGGCACCTTTGGCTAGAGCCTGAGTAATATCAACGGCATTGGCATAACCGTCCGAGGGAATGTGAATCCCCCCGTACAAATCTTGAGTTTCTATTAGCGGATATCTCTCGCCAATTTCATCAACCCCCAGCACATTCACTTCAAGGCCAAAGACTTTCGCCATAGAGGCGCTGCGTTTGAGTTCCTCGAGTCGCTCCTCGGTTGAGGCTACGGAAATTGACCCAGACTGCCGGTACCCCGTGGCCTGCCCTGTCTCGGTCTCCAGTCCGCGGTACAGCTCACTGGTGTACCGGGCTAGCTTGGTCATATTAATAGAGCTGCGCAGTTGACCCACAAGCCCGGCGGCATGCCAGGTTGTACCGCTTGTCAATTCCTTGCGCTCTAACAAAACGACGTCGGTAATACCCAGTTTTGTCAGGTGGTAGGCCACGGAACAACCAATAACACCGCCGCCAACAATGATGACCTCACACTGTGCTGGAAGGGCCGCCATTAGCTGGCCAACCTAATGTTGGTGGCGTCATAAGCAGGGTCTTCGAGCACTCGGGCCTCGTACCGGTCATCGAGCAGCCCTACTTGAAAAGCCGAGCCGGGGGCAGCATGTTCGGGTGATACGTAGCCAAATCCCAAACTCTTTTCAACGGCATAGCCGTAGCCTCCTGACGTGGTTACGCCAATGCAGGCGTCGTCGATAAAGATGGGCTCTCCGCCGCGGACGTCAGAGTCTTTTGCATCGACCTCGAAGTACACCAATTTCAATGTGCTCTCAGTTTTTTCTTCAGTAGCTGATTTGCCCACGAAGTCGGTTTTGCTGTGGCTAAAAAATCGGGCCATATCGGCTTCGAGCAGGGTGACTTCGTTGGTTAATTCGGTACTCCAGCCTCGATACGCTTTTTCCATGCGCAGGCTGTTAAGCGCGTACAAGCCAAAGTCGACCATGCCCTGATTTTGCCCCGCGGCCCAGACGGCGTCGTACAGTGCTGCTAGGTCTTCCATCTTGGGGTGTAATTCCCAGCCCAGCTCACCCACATAATTGATGCGCAAGGCACGTACTTTCATGCCCGAAATTTCAATATCTTGGCTGCTGCGCCACCGAAAACTTTCATTGTCCAGTGATGCTTCAGTGAGTGTCGCCAGTATATCTCGCGACTTAGGACCGACCAGCGCGAGCACGCCACGCTCGTCGGTCGCGTTGTGAATCGTGACCTGTTCGCCCGATTCGACTTGCTGCGTGAGGTGATCGAGGTCGCGCATTTCAGCGCTCGCAGCTGAAAGCAGATAAAAGTGCTCGCTGGTGATACGGGTTACCGTGGCCTCGCCGAGAATACGACCGTTGCGAGATAGAAAGTGTGCCAAAGCAATACCGCCATCACGCTTAGGCATTCGATTGGCCAGTACGCGATTGAGAAAGCTTTCAGCATCGGCCCCGCAGATGTCATATTTTGCGAAGCCTGTCAGATCAATTACCCCAACACTTTCCCGAACCGCGAGACATTCTTCTCGCACCACATCGAAGGTGGCATTGCGTCGGTAGCTGTAATCTTCCTCCTGTCCATTAGCAGAGAACCATTTGGGGCGCTCCCAGCCAAAGGTTTGGGTATAAACGGCGCCCTTGTCCTTGAGTCGATCAAACAGTGGGCTGTGCCGACAATCTCTGGCGGCTGGAAACTCCTCTCCAGGCAATGGGGTTGCATAGGTCAGGCCATAGTCTTGGAAGCCTTTGGCACGCATGAAGTCGCGATCGGCAAAGACGCCAAAACGGCGCGGGTCAAACCCCGTCATATTGATCTCTGAATCGCCATAAACCATCCACTGTGCGAGGTACTTACCGCAGCCAGCACCTTGGGCGATACCAAATGATGAGCCACAACACAGCCAAAAATTTGGGATGCCCGCTACCGGGCCTAACAGAGGCGGGCCGTCAGGGGAGTGGGGGATTGCACCATTCACGACGCGCTTAATTCCAGCGTCAAGCATATTGGGCATGCAGTGCATCGCACGTTCCAACCACGGCATAATTCGGTCAAGGTCGTCGGGGAACAGTTCGCTGTCTGATGACCAAGGTGGCAGCCCCGATGGACCCCAAGCTTCAGTAATGCCGCTGGACTCGTAAATACCGATCAGCCCAGATTTTTGCTCCTGGCGAATGTAAGCCGAGGCGTAGGGGTCGCGCATAACGGGGAACTCTTCATCGCGATCAACAAAATCCTGAATGGCGCCAGTGACAATATAGTGATGTTCCATGTTGGCAATGGGAAGGTCGGCGCCCACCATTTGCGCGATTTGTCGGGCAAAACTGCCAGCGGCGTTAACCACGATTTGCGCGGTCACTGTGCCTTGCTCGGTATCGATTTCCCAATCCCCTGACGGCAGGGCATTAATGTCGAGTACTCGGTTGTGCCGAACGATGCGCACCCCCAGGTTTGTGGCGCCCCGAGCCATGGCGTTGGTGAGACCCGAGGGATCTGCATGCCCGTCGTCGAGGGTCCAAGCGCCGGCAAGGACACCATCGATATCGTAAAACGGGTTGATTTCTTTGATCTTGGCGGGACTGATGATCTCCATATGGAAACCGACGTTGTCGGCTATACCTTTCATGTAATGAAACCAATCAAGGTCGGCTTGCTGACGCGCCACCCTGATGCCGCCAGAAGCGTGCCAGCTAACATACTGCCCGGTTTTTTCTTCGAGCGTTGGGTACAGGCGATTGCCATAATCATGGATTTTGGCAAGGTTGTAGTTACTGACTAGGCTGGGGCACTGACCTGCTGCATGCCAAGTGGAGCCGGATGTCAGCTCGCCTTTTTCTATCAGCAAAACGTCGGTTTCGCCTTCCTCAGCTAAATGGTACGCAAGGGCGACGCCCATGATTCCGCCGCCGACAATAACAACCTTGGCTTGTGTATCCATAGCCGCCGAGCCCCCTTTATTTTTGACGAGGCTACCTTGAATTTGCGGTTTGGGAAAAGCCTTTTTAGCGCATTTATTGATTCAAATAATGAAAAAAATATCTCAGCTATATCCGCTGCCTTATTTTGCTTGACTAACGGGTGCTATGCTCGATTGAAACGGGGTGGAACCGGGTGCTAAATGGGTCGGGCGAGGGCGCTATGCAGCGGCGGCTGGTGGCTCGAAAACCTATAATTAGTGCGCTGCTCGGGATACTTTAAGGCCAGCTTAGCCGCTAAAGGGGCCGCAAGCGCTAAATCAGGCGCGAAGTCGATGGGGGGACCGGTTGTGAGCAAGCTTCTTTTGGTGTTGGGCATTTTTATCGCTGTAAGCGTTGGCTACGTGTTTGGCACTCTCCAAACCCACCGTGTCGTTGAACTGCCACCCGCAGACTGGGCCATGGACAGTGAAGCGGCACAGGCATGGCGAGAATTTACGGCTAGTCTTGAAGCGGGTGGGGCGTTAGTTGTTGAATCTGCCCCTGACGCGAAAGCACGACATGATGGACTGGCCTACATCGCCGAGTTGGCATCGGCATCTTTAGAGATGAAGCTGACTCGCGGTAGTAAGACCCAGCCGCAGCTTACCGATTGGATGAGCGGCTACCGCAAGTTCCTCGGTGACAGTCCCGATGCGATCTATCTCTCGGCAGAGGTTTCTTCAGAGCACCACTATGTGATCAGTGGCCATCGAGGTGATGCTGATTACGTGGGGCTGACGCTTTACGGGCGCCATGTTAACGGCTGGAACCGTGTGTCTGGCCATTTGACCCACGATGATATTGCGTTCGATGCCCAAGGCAATTTTAAGGTCTTAGTTAGCGGCACTCGTCCTGAGGGCGCCACAGGTAACTGGTTGGCGATGGACGATGATGCGCATCTTATTATGGTGCGGCAGTATTTTCATGATCGTGATCAAGCGGCTAAAGCAACATTGCAGATTCGAAATCTATCGGCAGCCCCCAAAGAGGCGGCAGACCCCGTAGGCCTGTCGGTCGGCCTGCGTCAAGCAGCCGAATTTTTTAGCAATACTCTGCACGGAACCGTTACCCTCGCACAGATGATGTCTCAAACGCCGAACTCAATTGAGCCACCTCGGGATTACAGTCCAGATTTTGGCGGCGTGTTTTATCCAACCCCCGACAATGAATATCTCGGTGGTTGGTATAAATTGCAGGAGGGTGAGGCACTGATTGTCGAGGGCGCCGTACCGAACGCCGCTTATTGGTCAGTGTCTCTGCAAAATCGCTGGCTACAGTCGTTAGACTACGAAACGCATCAAACCGCACTAAATCACCGCCAGATCCAAATTTCAGAAGGGCGATATACCGTGATTATCTCGTCACAAAGGCCGCTGTCGGGTAACTGGCTAGACACTGCCGGTAGTGACGAGGGGTTGCTGGCAATTCGCTACCAAAGAGTGATTGAAAGTGAGCCTCCTACCGTGCGACTGGTAAAGCTTGCCAATTTCGAACAGTGATTTAAGCTCGATTTTTCTCCAGTAAAAGGCAAATTTAATGCAGTTTAGTCCGCTCACAACGCGTATAGGTGCCGAGGTACAGGGCATCGACCTGAGTGCTGACCTGCCTAATGATGTAGCGGGCGCGCTCTATGACGGTCTCATGCGCCATCAAGTTCTTTTTTTTCGGCAGCAAAATCTGAGTCCACGCCAACATCTTGCGTTAGCTGAGAGCTTCGGGGAAGTTGATCCGGGCCACCCGGTGTATCCCCATGTTGAGGGTTATCAGAGCATTGTTGAGCTTTGTAATGAGGGTAACAGCGCACCGGATACCGACGATTGGCACAAAGATTTAACGTTTAGGGCTGAGCCTGTGTTCGCAAGCATTTTGCGTGCAGTTGAAGTGCCCACTGTGGGTGGAGACACGCTCTGGGCAAGCATGAGTGCCGTCTATGACAGCTTATCTGCTGGTTGGAAAAGTGACCTCGAGGGTCTGTATGCGATCCACGACATGGGGACTTTTCGCAACGATTACTTGCGAAAAGGTGGGGTAGCCGCGGTAGATGAGGCTCTCGCTGAAGTGGGTTCGGCGGTTCATCCCGTTATCGCAACCCACCCTGTAACGGGCCTAAAGTACCTAAACGTTAATCAATCCTTCACTCGGAATATCGTTGATCTCACACAGGGCTCTAGTGATGAGGTTTTACAATATTTGTATCAACACGTTCGCCGACCTGAATTTCAGGTCAGATTCCGCTGGGAGAACGATTCAGTAGCAATTTGGGACAATCGGATAACCCAGCATTATGCGGTTTGCGATTATCTGCCCAACAGACGGCATATGCAGCGTGTGACGATTAACAACGACCGACGTGCAGGCTGATAGCCACAAGGTTCTATTGGACAGCGGTAGCGGCAGCGGCCAGCCTTGCATCTAACAGTGCGGAAGCCGAAGGGGTATTGCGCTGCCCGCTATTGCAGCAACAATTGCATGAGCTAGGCGGTATGAAAAGGGTGATAGGCGCGCCACCATAATCAGCGGTCAAGCTAAGCCAAAAGCCAAAAGCCAAAAGCCAAAAGCCAAAAGCCAAAAGCCAACTTAGGCATTGACCTCATGTTATGAAACAGACGGCGCTCTAGGTTGCAAATGTGACGTATGCACACCGCAATGGGCGTTTATAGACTCTGCCTACACTCTTTTTGATCGCCTTCTCCATCGAACGTTCACGCGGCGTAAAGTATTGCCTCACGGTTTAATGGGTGACATCCCAGCCGTGGCAGCAGATATTTATCGTGCCCGATCAGGGTACCCAGCAGACAAGTCGCTACTGTGCGCGGGGAGGTCGGGCACTTTTGGGGTTGTTCCTGTTATTGCTTCGGCGGCGCTTTGGCGATTGGGCGTTGTTTGGACGACGTTTTCTGTCATTCTCCGCTGGGCCTTTGTCGCTTGCTGCCTGAGGAGGTTTAGGCTTCTTTGGCTTTTTGGGCTTGGCAGGGGGACGTAAAGCAAATTCGGGGAGCTTATTTTCCGGTTCATACCCCTCGACGAGCTTTCTAGGAAGCAGCGTTTGAATCAATCTCTCAATATCCCGCAGCAGTTGGGCTTCATCAGCACTCACAAGTGAGATTGCTTGGCCTGTGGCTCCTGCACGACCCGTGCGGCCTATGCGATGAACATAATCTTGAGCGACCTCGGGTAAGTCGAGGTTTACCACTTGTGGGAGTTGTTCGATATCGAGGCCGCGAGCTGCAATATCGGTGGCCACCAAAACACGCAAAGCCCCTGACTTGAATTCGCTCAGTGCCCTGGTGCGTGCGCCCTGACTTTTATTACCGTGAATTGCAGCTGCCTGAATGTCTTTTTTCTCTAGGAACTCCGCCAGCCGATTTGCCCCGCGTTTTGTTCGACTGAAAACGAGCACCTGCTCCCACTTATGCTGGTTAATAAGTTCAACCAACAAATGGCGTTTCTGATTTTTATCAACCGGGTGTATCCACTGGGTCACACTCACCGCCGTGCTATTTCTCGGTGTAACAGAAATTTCTACAGGGTTGTTTACGATGGTTTTGGCAAGATCGCGAATGTCCTCAGAAAAAGTTGCAGAGAACATCAGGTTTTGCCGTTTGTTCGGTAAGGCTTTTAATACTCTTCGAATATCGTGAATAAAACCCATATCGAGCATGCGGTCTGCTTCATCTAAAATGAGAACTTCAAGCTTCTGAAAAGACATCGCATTTTGTTGATACAGGTCTAATAGACGTCCGGGCGTAGCAATTAATATATCGACGCCCTTACGTAGCCGCATCATTTGTGGGTTGATCTTAACGCCACCAAAAACCACCGCAGAGCGAAGGTTTAAATATTTCCCGTAGGTCTCGACACTTTCCGCCACTTGGGCTGCTAACTCTCGCGTTGGCGTTAAAACAAGTGCTCGCACTTGATTTGCTTTCGCGGGTTGCCCCTTAGATAGGCCGTGAAGCAGCGGTAGGGTGAAGCCCGCCGTTTTGCCCGTGCCAGTTTGTGCTGCGGCCATAACGTCACGGCCCTCCAGCACTGCAGGGATAGCCTGTGCCTGTATGGGCGACGGCGTACTGTAGCCTTCTTCGGCAACAGCCTTGAGTAGTGGTTCAGATAAACCTAGGGTAGAAAAACTCATAATGTCTCGTTTTATCAGTGGGGCTTAGCTCATGGGTGGCGTATTAGGTACTTCGCAACGTGCCGTTCTACCGGCATTGCAAGCTCATGAGAAGGGGCGTGCGCTACTCGTTCAATATTCTACCGATGCACTTTAGGATTAGCGGTTTTCATGCCCCCTACTGGGGGGCAATCAAAGGTCGTTGTGCACATGCCTACAACGCTTTAGAGAAGGCTTGCATGCTGGCTCGCCGACCCGGATCGCATTATATGTTAAATATTCGACTTGCCGCGGCATGCTCACCCAATAATTCGGTGTAAAAAGCCAGATAGAATCACGGTTGCACGGTACCCGCAGATAAGTTTTTGACCGATGACGTTGTACTAGCACTGCTGAGGCACTAGTACCTATGGGTATGCTGCTGTTTGCTGCTTGACCCGAATGCTGGAAAGACGCGACGCACTCTGCACTATTACCCGGCGCTGGTGTGAATTAGGGGACCGTCGACGGGGATTTAGAATGCACAATCTGAGGAGGGGCGCTAAGTCGGGGCTGAAAAGGCTTTGTGGAATGCCGGAGACGCCTCAACTTTTCTCATTATTAAGAGGCTTATCCACTCTCAAGGAGAAAAATAATTTTTGACCGAGCTGTCGGTCAACTGAACCTCTCTCACTTATCGCGTTCAGTATGGCTCACCAGGCTTCGCGGAAATCCCAGATATCCATGGACTGCAGTACGGGGCGGAAAATCGAGTTAACCCTCTCAGGGTTTGTCGGAGGTACAAATTGAACCTTGTTCAGTGTCAAAAATAGACGTTCATCGTTGAGAACGTGGAGTTCAATTTTTGGATCCCTATAAATAGGCCGGTCTAGCCAGCTGTCGCGAGCAGTTATAAATCCGAGCCGCATCGACGCTGCTTGGCTAGCCATCAATTTTCGTGCTTCCTCGTTACTGAGCCCGGACGCTCGTAAAAACTCTAGGGCGGCTTCGTTGACATTTTCAATTTTCGATATGTAGGGGGTAACGAAATTAAAGCCCGCAGCTGCGAGAGTGCTGGTGTAAATTTCGCGCATCTCAGCGCTGTGTTGTAGACCGGGCGCATCAAGCGTCATGAAGCCGTTACTTGCTAATCTTTGGCGAGTAAAATGGTAAATTTCTCGGCTGTATAACTTTGACAGGTTGTAATCTTTTGGCGCCGGAAAATCTAGGTAAATGGCGTCATAGCTGTTTGTAGCATTGCGAATAAAGCGATAAGCATCATCAAAATGCCTTGTTATGCGAGGGTCATTGAGTGCTCCCTCGTTCATGGAGGAAAGCACTTGATGCGTCTCCGCGAGCTCGACTAATGTTCGATCAAGGTCGACATGTGTGATGTTTTTGATCTCCGGATATTTAACGAGTTCCCTCAAAAGCAAACCGTCACCACCACCCATCACCAAGACGTTAGTGGGCACTGCCCCGTTTGTAATGATCGGGATGTGCGCAAAAAACTCGTGATAGTGCTCCTCGTAGTTAGAGGCCAACTGAAAATCGCCGTTGAGGAATAAAGCGTAGTTTCTGGGTTGCTGAGGATTGTCACTGAATTTATTGGAGTAAAAGCCATTTATGAGGTCTGTCCCAAAGCCCCTTTCGTTATAAACGAGGTCGATTTTTTGATAAGGCGAGCGAGCACGAAACACGTCCTCGGCGTTGTCCATCGAGAAAAAAAGTTGTCCTAAATCGTCGGATTGGCCCAAATAAAAATAATAAAGCTTGGAGAAGTAGCGATCCACAGGTGTCGAGAAATAGAGGCCCAGAGTTATTGTAAGTGCCAATAGACCGCTGGGTACAAACCTGAGCCCAGGTTGGCGATGGTTGGGAATAAAAGCACGCAGGGCTAAAGTCGCCAGGGCTATGTTCAGGCTAGCAGCGATCAGGCCTATGGTAATGAGGCTGAGATTTGGTACCAGCATCAAAGGAAATGCCAAGCCTGCGAGCAAGGAACCCGCGTAGTCAGATGCTAGTACCCGATTGGTTAATCGCATTTTATTAGACGAGGCATTAGCAAGATCAATCAAAATAGGCAGCTCGAATCCTGTTAGCAATCCAATGCTGATTATGAGGAGGAGCCCTGCACCGAAGAACAGTATTTGCCCCAGCAGTGGTAGCCCGTTTACATCAAATAACAGGCCACCCGTATGGCAAAGATGTAAGAGCGGCACAGCGATCGCACCTGCTGCACTTAGGGCCAATTCAACTCTGAAAAATCTTGCCCATAGGTTCGTTGAGGGATGCCGTTCGTGTAACAGGGCTCCCAGTCCCATTCCAGCGAGGTATAAGCCAACGGTCACGCTGTACCAAGTTACTGTATTGGCCGCGAATGTAGCGAGAGCCTGTGCGATCAATAGCTCATACAAAAGACTGCAGGCCGCAAGAATAAGTGTGGCGGCATAAATAATTCGTGGAGTTGCTGTTAGATTACTCATGATCCTAGTCTGCATCAGCTTCTATCCGACCTCGAGTAACCCTAACGACTTCTACCCGCTGTGCGTTAAACGCATCTTGTAGAAAAGTGATCGCAATATCGGGTTGCATCACCTCGCCACTGGTATAAATATCCACAGCGACGAAATTGTTTTCTGGCCAGGTGTGCACGCTAAAATGTGACTCGGCGATTAAGATGACCCCGCTGACTCCTGTGGGCGAAAACTGGTGAAAGAAATACTTGATGATTGTTGATCCACAACGTTTTGCGGCTGCAAGCAGCGCCTCTTGGGTTGGCTCAACGCCCCCAATAACCGAGGCGTTACACCCATGAAGGTCTACCAAAAAATGATCACCGTAAGTTTCAGTCGAGACTGGCACTGTGTTCTACCCCTCTAATCCAGATATGCTTTAAGAACCAGCTCACTGATGTGATCAGCCATAATCAAATAGTAAACGAGCACCAAGGCCAAGGTGGATACAATGACGAGCATGCCATGGAAGTGAGGCAGGTCTGATGCTGAAACATGCTTTTTTTGCAGTACTAGCAATATGCCGACGGCTGCGTTGAGTAGACCTATGATAAACGCAGTCGGTATCAACCCAACGTACGGATAGAGGACGAACGCGAACGTCATGGTGCCCAAAAATGCACCCAGGTAATTGATGCCAATAACGGCGTTATCGCTATATTTAGTGTTCAGATTTTTCAGCGCTATTAGCAGGGGAATTTCGAAGCCTGACAAGACTCCAATAATTATAATGAGCAAGTGAGCGGTTATAGAGAGCGTGAGTTCTGAGGCGCCAGTAGTATCAATAAAAAAGAGAAGCACTATGGAGCCGCCGCCAAACACGGTCAATAGCGTCTCGACACGTAGCAAGGCAACAGCGGGACGAGCCACGAACCGGCCTTCCGCGATCATTGATCCTATGCCGAGTGACATCATGTAAAGGCCGATGGTGACACTGTATCTAAGGACTGTGTTTCCTAAAAAGGCACTGAGTGCCTGCCCCAGCAGAAGCTCGTAAACAATGCTGCAAAAAGCGAGCACAAATGTCAGGGAGTAGATCATTACTTCAACAACTGAAATGGGCTTGAGAAATCATCAGTCCATAGGCGCACATTGCTCACGTTGTCGGGCATTCTTTGCTTTTGTAATTGAATAAATTCCTGTGACATAAATCGATCGTTTTTCGTCAAAATCATCCAACGGGAGCCCCATTTTCGTGTACTAGTAGGGGCATTGTTTATCAGTACAGACTGTAGGCTGAGAGCCCTTCCCATTTCCGTGAGTAAAGGCTGGAAATCGAAATGCCAGCTCGAAATAAGCACCGCAATAATACCATCAGGTGTAAGGTGTTTCAGGTATAGCTCAAAAGCCTCTCGAGTCAATAAATGAACGGGAATTGCATCGCTAGAGAAAGCGTCAAGGACAAAAATATCGAAAGCTTGCGGAAGCTCCTTTTCCAGCGAAAGTCGGGCGTCCCCCAAAACGAGTTTTACGTCCGCAGTTGTATCTGAAAGGTAGGTGAAATGGCGCTGAGCGATTTCCACAACATCAGGGTTGATCTCATAGACTTTTACCGAGTCTTGCGCTCCTGCGTAACTGATTGCGGTGCCAATACCCAAGCCAATCATCCCTATGCGTCTTTTGGGCTGTTCTGCTGAAAAGCTCATCGCCATATCGATCCCGCTTCCGGGGGAGTAGTAGGTAATCGGCAACAACTTTTCTGGCGCTGTTGTGGCCTGTGCGCCGTGATAGCTGTTGCCGTTGCGCAACCACAAAAACTCCTCAGAAGTGCCAGCATTATCTCGCCCGACGGTTAACACTCCATAAAAATTGCGGGCCTGATAGACGATGTCTGGCTCCTCGTCACGCGCAGAGTGAACAAACACCAAAACAATAAAACTAGCGCCAATTGCCAGTGCGACTTGGATTGGAATGCCAGCAGTCAGCGACACTTTGACGTTAACGTGTTTCATTAAAAGCAGAACTACCAATATTGTTGCCATCGATGCGGCAATTTGTAACTCAATATAGCGATCACTAATTATTGGCATTAGCACAGACACAAGGGCACTCCCTAAAGCCCCTCCTAGTGCCACTATGAGGTAATAGCCGGTCAGTTGGTTTGCTGTGGGCCTTAAACGGTACAACTCTCCGTGGCAGACCATACACAAGACAAATAGTGCGAACATGAAAACGATAATCGTCCAAGTGACATTAAGTGCTTCACCAAGTAATAGGTAAAGGATCCAGGCAAGACTAAAGGCAAAAAGGGGTAGAAACAGCCTGCGGCGATACCAACGCTCGTTGTCGAAGGCAATAATAAAGGTGAGTAAATAAACGCTTAATGGCAATACCCATAAGAAGGGTATCGAAACAAGATCGCGGGTGAGTTGATTCGTCACACTCAACAATAGCGTTACCGCGGTCGCCGGAAGCATAAGCCAAAGCAGCCACGAAACGATGGGCACACGGGGTGTGTTATCACCACTTCTTGACGGTGCCGGGGCATGAGTTTTAGACCGCGACGCAGTGGCGAAAGCGCAGTAGATGCAGAGCGCGATAAAAACCGCAAAGGTAATAGACCATGCTTGCGCCTGCAGTTGCCGGTTAAACATGGGTTCGATGATAAACGGGTAGCTCAACAGCGCTGCCAACGCCGCGACATTAGACAATGCGTACAGGCGGTAGGGATTGGTCGTTGCTTTTATTCCGCTCGCCCAGGCTTGTATCAGCGGTGCCGTGGCCGACAACACAAAAAATGGAACGCCGATGGTTCGAATGAGAAGGCTCAGAATTTGCAGCGTTGGGTTTTGTGCCGCATCGAATTCATGGAGTTCTGAGGGGGAAATGGGGATTTGAATCAGGGCCAGCAATAAAAAAACAATATGTAACTGAGTTTGCCGTTGTAGACCTAAATACCTGACCGATAGGTGGGCGTAGCCGTAGCCTGCAACGAGACAAGATTGGAAAAATAACATCGAAACTGCCCAGACCGCGGTGCCTCCGCCGAACCAAGGGAGAATGAATTTTGTGATCAGAGGTTGAATCTGAAACAGTAAGAATGCAGAGGTAAATATGGTAAGTGCAAACGCAAGCATGACTAGTGAATTAGCTGAAACGAGGTGCAGCCTAACACGCTCGTGGGCGCGGCGTGGAAATTACAACTGTCCGCAGTGTAGGTTTCAACAAAAAATTTGGGGGCAATTTAGATGTGATAAAAATGTGCCAACCCTCTTACATAGCTGGACGTCTCGATGGGAGCTTCTGTTAAATGATGCGCAAAATAAGCACATGAATGATCCGGGTGTTTCGTGCCTCGATAAGGCCCATACCACCGATGGCACCTGCTGCCGTTATTTTGTTGTGAGGGCGTGCGTAGTGTGGCCATCCAGCTAAAAGAAGGGGGTGGGTTTGGCCAAGTCCGCAGTGCCTGTGTGGCGACAAAAAGGTCAACGATAGGGTGCTAGTTCCCGAAAACTTTTAAACCTAAGGTACAATGCGGCTGCATTTTCCCGCGAGCTCGTGGGCAATGAGTTCTCAGGGAAAATATTTTTTGCGCTCGTAGATTAAACCCACCGCAGGAAAGCTTACTTACGTGATTGGGTTCAATATACGAAGAGAAATAATTGGGACACTACTTTTTTGTTGGTGTTTAACTAGGTTTATAGGGTTTCTCGGTTCGCCATGAAATTTTTGTTTTCGATATTTGTTGCGCTTTTATTGCCCATGATGGCCATTCAGTACCTGTACCCAAGCTCAGTAGGTAATTTTGCTGAGCTTGTCTTCGCGGCGGCGGGTGTCACGTTATTTCTTTACGCGGTGCTTGCTTTTCTTTCTAGAATCCACACCGGCCTGGCGTTTTTGACGGTTGGATTGTTAATACTTGCGAGTTTAATGATTCGATTTTCTTACGGTTTCCTACAAGACTTTACTGGGATGGGGTATACCGTCGAGTTTTTCGCGCACGCGGAATGGAAGTCGGCAAAAATCGCTTTTTCGGAATACTATTTTGCCCTGCTGCCACTGATGGTATTGGTCGCGTTGTTTTTTTTGTTCCTCTCAAAGCTGGGGGCTGAGTTTAACCATAAAGGTTTTTTTCCGGGTGCGTTGGCACTGTTTGCATCATTAGTTCTTATCTTTTTTGGCAGTAACAGTTCGCCTGAGGTACTGTTAGCGTCGGGTTATCAGGAGTTTGCAAAGCGCGGGAAAATCGCTGCCCTAAATGCAAGGGTTGTACGGACCGATGCCGCAAAATTGCTACAACCACTGCGTGCTCAGAGACCGCTACCGACTGAAAAGAATTTTGTTGTGGCCAAGGCACCTGCCGACCCCTATAACATCGTGGTAGTTTATCTTGAATCTTTTAATGAAAACCTGACTGAAAACGATATGTATCCTGGCTTAACACCCAATATGGATGCAATGAAAAAGAAGTATCTTAGTTTTTCAAACAATCTGTCTTCAGGTTACGTCACTATTGAGGGCATCTTTAACTCGCAATGCGGCACGTTAGTGAACATGGCCTATGACAATAGTTCGCTAACCAAGGCCGAGGCGCGCATTACCAAATTACCTTGCATGGGGGATGTATTAAAAAAAGCGGGGTATAAGCAGGTATACCTTGGGGGGGCTAACCTGTCATTTGCGGGCAAAGGCGATTTCCTACTGGAGCATGGCTATGATCAGGTGTTGGGCTTGCAACACTGGCGAGCTCAAGGTTTTCGCGACCAAAACACCATCTGGGGTATTCCCGATACAACGCTCTTTGATCAGGCATTCAAAAAAATCACTGAAATGCATAAAGCTTCAGCACCGTTCAACGTGACACTGCTAACGTTGGGGACGCATGTGCCGGGATACACCTATGAAGGGTGTCCAGATTATCCGCGGTCAGACGAACCCTTTATTGATGCTATTCACTGTACGGATTTTTTGCTGGAGAAATTTCTCAGTCAATTGGATCGCAACGGCGTACTCGAAAACACCGTGGTGTACATCCAAGCCGATCATGGAGTTTTTCACAGTCGGGATATGTTTCGATTGTTTCAAAAGCAGGGGGTGCTTGATAAGCGACTGTTTACCACCGTTGTGATCCCTGAAAAGCGCAAGCAGACGCTTGAAATCTGGGATACAGAAGCTCAGATGTCTTCTTTAGATATGGTTGCTAACGTACTCGATTTATTGGAGGTAGAACACAATGCAGACTTTGTGTTGGCGCGTTCACAGATAAATAAGCCGGCTAAGCCACGTTATGTTTTGACTCGCTATAGGGACTATGACCCAGAAGGACGACCTATTATTAATGAAACATTAGGCTGCGAGAATGCCGATGCGATTGCCCAACCTCTTAGGTTGCCGTTGGATAGTTGCGATAAGAAAAGAGCGATGGATGCAGTATATAATTTCGGCACCACTTTTGCGTACAAAACAAGAGATAATCAAGTTTGCGAGTATTCAGCGCATGCTCGTCTAGATCAAGAGACGGGTACCTTTCATCTGCGCTGGGGACGAGAGTATTTGACAGGAAGTTTTTCTGGTAGTGGGCGTCCAGTGCTGAGCCGTATGGGCATCTTCACTGTAATTCTCGACGAAAATGATCAAATAGAGCAGCAGTTATTTTTTTCCGGAAAGTTTAAAAAGCGCCTTAAAGAACTACAGCAAGTGTTAGAGAGCCTTGCTCCCGGACAGCGGGTTGTCCTTGCCTCGAATGCTTCTTTGGATCAGATTGGTGAGGAAGAGCAGGCTCATTGGCCCGAACAATTAAGTGCTTCGCAATTTGTATACATGACAAGGACACCCTCGGGCTTTGAGATTGAAACTGCACAAACTGACGTAGACTTTTCGATAATTCTACGACCGGCTTCATGCGCTGGCGGATTGCAGGTAACAGCAAGAGATGGGGCGGCGTCGCAGGATGGTAAAATACAGCAGTGCCACGTTCAGGATTGGGGACCAAAAACCGTCGTTCAAGGGCAAGCGTTTAACCGAAGTTTTCAGGGTAACTCTAAGATATGGATTGAGACTGAGTGTGCGGTTGAGAACGTGTCTGTTGTCTTGGGAGGCAGGCTTGTTGATACTGCTCGAGATAGGAGCAGGATCACTGGCAGCTTCTCTGCTGAGAGGTCTTTAATGCGACAGGGCAAGTACGAGGTCACACTCTACGACATGAACACCGGCCACGTTAAAAAGGTAGGCGACTTAGAGGCAACCCCGGCACCTTAAGCGAAGCGCGCGCGTATTTACGCTGACGACGAAAAGCAGAAAAATTGGAATTTCAATGGGAGTCCCTAAAATTGGATGCAGGGTTGGCTCTCTTGATACTTGGCAACCGCTTTGGTTGGTAAGGTTCCAAGTGCGTTTGGATAGTTACTTGAAGGTATAAACCACTCATTAATAAACAATTACATATGACTAAAAGCATTGCACCAGTATTTATTTTTTCCGCGAGTTGGCGAACTGGCAGTACTTTACTGCAGCGTTTGCTGAACACCACAGATGAGCTACTCATTTGGGGAGAGCCACAGTTTCTGATTCCAGCTCGAAGGATGTTCGATCTTGCGACCCAATCTTTTTCGGAGGCGCAGTGGATGCGAGATCAAGCGGAGGAAGAACCATTACATCAGATGTGGGCGCCCACGATTTGTCCGGATCCTGCAGGTATTGTGCCTGCGTTCCAGAGCCTATTCGATCAGCTTTACCTTGAGCCCAGCCTGGCTCAGGGCTTTGCTCGTTGGGGCTTCAAGGAAGTGCGCAACTTTGGTATCGAAAATGCCGTTTTTTTTCGCAGCATCTTCCCTGATGCAAAAATAGTGTTTCATTATCGCCATCCTTTTGACGCATACGCTTCGTTGAAGCGCACCGATTTTTATAAATCCTTTGAGGACGCCCCTTTTCACCCGGTGCAAATTTGGGCAAAAAATTATGCGGCCTTTAAAAGCAAATTGGCGGGGGATTTGAGTGCATTTGTAATATCCCATGAGGAGGTCGTCAGCGCGATACCCAGTCAAAACCCAAAATTACAACAGCTTTTTGATTACGTTGACATTGAAATGACCAGCACCTGTGATGAGGTGCTTGGAAACAAGTTGGGCGGCACTTCTGAAGGGCAGAGCCTGTCATGGGGCGAAAAGAGAAAGATCCGAGCAATACTCAAAGAGAGGTCTGTTGATTTGTGCGGCGAGTACCCCAATGTCTAGGGCGCGTTAACAGGCGTAAATGTTTCATGCTGGGGTATCGGCTTTGTTTCAAGCACTGGGATGGGCTAGGAGTTATACCGGAAAGTTGTTGGAATACCTTATGGATCGCTCGCAGGCCGTCGCACAGCAAGTTTCAATACGGGCACAGCAAACTGCTGCATAACGCGAGCTTGTAAGCGTATTTTTTACTCAAGAAGAGTGAGGGCATTTTCAGGGGGCCTTCCAATTACAGCCCTGTTATCGCAAATAATGATTGGCCGCTCGATGAGGATGGGATGTTCAACCATGGCGGCTAACCACACCTCTGTGGGAGCGTCTTCTGACAATCCCAAGCTTTTAAAAACCGCTTCGCCGCGCCGCACCAATTGTGGAGCACTTATCTGTAGTTTACTCAGTGTTGCTTGCAGTTCTTTTACAGTTGGTGGTAATTCTAGATACTTTAACACCACTGGTGCTGCGCCCGCCTGTTCGAGAAGGGCCAGCGCTTGACGGGATTTAGAGCACCTAGGGTTGTGCCATATGATGATGTTGTTCATTGGTTTTTCCGCTTCTGGTGAGTGTCGGCGCCGCTATCCTTATGCAGCCTAGTGTTGCACTACTAGGGGGGGTTAGTGCGGCTGACTATCTGGCTAGTACATCTAGGGTTTGCTGTTACAACGCCTTGTGCAGAGCATCCAAGAGCGCATTAGGAGCCTCCATCATAAGCGTGTGTCCTGCTCCTTGTAGTACGCTCACTTCTAGTTTATGGAAGGCTTCTTGTAGCGGACCTGTGCCACGCACAGGAGTCAGGCGATCTTCACTCCCCAACACCATGAGTACAGGACATTCGACGGCCGATGCGCGCTCTAGGCCGCTTTGATATTCGTTACAAGCGTTCATGTCGTAATACAGTGCACCGGGTTGTGATCGCTCGTAGAGCCTGAGGGAGCTACCGACCATCCATATACCGGAGCTGCGATTGCCGCCATATTGATGCCGTTTGCTGAGTCCATACTGCGTCAGCATGTCGTAAGCCGCATGATCGTTGCTCTTACAGGCGTCGAGTATGGCACCGGAGACCGGCATGGGCACGATGGTACCAACCATAACCAACGCCCGGGCGCGGGTGGCGTACCTCGCGGAAAAGTCCAGAGCAATTAAACTGCCTAAGCTGTGGCCAACCACCGCAGTGACGTCAACTTTGAGGGCGTTGAGAACTTTCTCCAGCCAGTCTGCCATTGCGGGAATGCTTTGCAGTGGTGCTCCGCTTGAACGCCCATGCCCCGGTAAATCAACCGCAATCACATTGTTACCGTGACGAGCGAAGTGGCGAGCGGCTAAGGTCCAGACCGTGTGATCCATCCCTGAGCCATGAATAAAAACGATCGAAGGCTTGTCGCTGTCGATATCGCGAGAATTTGTATAGCAGTAGACGCTGTTGTCATCGATAGTAACTTTCATGGCGTCACCGATTGCTTGGCGGCAACCTTACCCGCGGCGCGCAAACCTTGCTTTAAATCAGCGATTAAATCTTTTGGATCCTCCAGACCGATCGACAGGCGAATGGTGCCCTCGCCGATGCCTCCGGCAGCCAGTGCTGCGGCATCCATTCTATGGTGGGTCGTGCTTGCTGGGTGAATGACCAAGGACTTGGCGTCACCCACATTGGCAAGGTGTGAAAACAGATTTAAAGCATCGACAAATGCAATACCAGCTTCCCGACCACCTACAAGGTCAAAGCTGAACACCGCGCCACAACCTTTGGGCAATAGCGTCTTGGCGAGTGGTTGGTCGGGGTGCCCCTCTAACTCCGGGTAGCCCACGCGGCTCACTTGTTCCTGCTGGCTTAGATACTCAACGACACCTCGGGTATTTTCCACATGACGATGCATGCGAATACCCAGTGTTTCTACTCCCTGCAAAATATGAAATGCCGTAGTAGGGCTCATACATGCCCCAAAATCGCGCAGTCCCTCCTTGCGGGCACGTTGAATGAAAGCGGCGGGACCGAATTCTTCGCTGAACACCAAATTGTGAAAGCCTGCATAGGGTTCGGTGAGGGTTGGAAATTTGCCTGATGCGTCCCAATCAAAGCGTCCGCCATCTACTAGCAGACCGCCAATGACAATGCCGTGGCCACTGAGAAATTTGGTAGCGGAGTGCATGATGATATCGGCCCCATGTTCAAAGGGCTTGATCAAATAGGGCGTGGTAAAAGTGGAGTCGACCATCAGGGGAAGGCCTGCTTGATGTGCAACAGCCGCCACCTCGGGAATGTTAAGCACGTCTAGTCCGGGGTTGCCCACGGTCTCGGCAAACACCATTCGGGTATTGTCCTGAATCGCTGCAGCAAATGCCTGCGGATCCCTCGCATCCACAAAGGTCGTTTCAATGCCGAGTCGGGGTAGGGTATAGGCCAGCAAATTGTGACTGCCGCCGTAAAGTGCGGCTGCAGCTACGATATGTGACCCTGCGCCCATAAGCGTCATGATGGCGAGAGTTAGTGCGGCCTGACCACTCGCGGTAGCTATGGCGCCTACGCCATCCTCTAGAGCGGCGATTCGCTCCTCTAACACCGCATTTGTTGGATTGCTGAGTCGAGAGTAGACGTGCCCAGCGCGCTCAATATTAAAGAGCGAGGCCGCGTAGTCGGAGTCAGGGAAGCAGAAAGAGGCCGATTGATAGATGGGGGTGGCCCGGGCACCTGTAGCGGGGTCGGGTTGCGATCCTGCATGTAATGCTAGGGTGTCTAGCCCTGGATAGTCTGGTGCTGACATGGAACTCTCCTTGGTGCGTATCGAACAACGTTGTGCAATGCCTAGCCGGGCTCAAATTTAAGGTGGGTGTTAGTGAGCTCAACTCTTTCTGTGGCGATCGCCCCGTCATACTGTCTTAAGTGGATTTTCGATGACAGGGGCTTTTGTGGAAGTCGATTGTACTGCTTCAGAAAGTGGTGGGGTAGCAATGCACAAGAAAAATAAAAGGCGGGGCTTAGCAGCGTAAGCACTGAAGGGGATTTTGGCGGGCAAAAAAAACCGGGGCTATAGCCCCGGTCTGCTTATTGAGCGCGTCATCTTGCCGCGGCACCTTTAGTCGCCGGAGCGCACGAGTGTCGCGGTGTACATTCTAGGGCTGTCGCAGGAGACAACGCTACCGATCGTATCCTGTCGGACTTTCCAGCCACCCTGATTTACGTACTTTTCAGAGTTTTCGCCATAGGTGCTCAAATCTGAGACCCAGTTTGACATTTTCATTGCGTAGCCAGCGTCCTGGGGGTTGCCGTGTCCCGGTAGATGATAAACGGTGACACCGGGAACTTCCTGTTCATCCAGATAGGCGTTGTATTTTGCCTGCGCCGCCATCAGGTCTTCCATTTCCATGCCTTCACGAAATGTGCAGTCGCTAAAACTTGCATAACCTGAGGAGGATTCACCGCCGCCGCCACGTACAATTAGCGACGCAAATTCCATGTGTGCGCTACACGTCCAAACCTCGTTAAATTTGGCGTTGAGTTCTGCTCCCTCGGTAAACCATGCATCTAGGCTTTTTCCCATACCTTTAAAGTCAGGGGTAAAACCGAACCAAAATGCGGTGCGCTCAAAGTCAATGTCAGAACCGAATACGGGGGTCATAACCCAGGCGTAGTAATCGGTCATGCCCTTTTCGTCCGACCAGGCATTCCACTCGCCAATAACTGACATAAGATCTGCTGGAGCTTTGCCTTCGTTCATTTCGCAGCCGTAAAGTTCAGTACCACCAAAGCCGCTGGGCATGTGATGGTCGGCCAGTGCTGCTTGTGTTTGGAGTACGCCAGCCACAGCAACGGCAACTAAGGTTTTTAAGGTATTTTGCATTGTTTTTTCCTCGTTTATTTTTATCGTTTTGTTGGTCTAAATTTTTGCAAATTTCAAACACTGAAAACCCTACCTAGGCCGCTGCTTGTCTGTCAAATACCATCCATTGAAGTGTGAATCGGGCATCAAAATAGCGAAAACTTAAGTGCCCACCTCAATAAAAACATAAAATTTCGAGGGTTTTTCCTGTTGGCAGCGCAGGCGTCATGTGTCTTTTTTAGAGTAGGGCTTATCGCGATGAGAATCGGTAAATGATGGGGGGCGGCAAATGATGAGTGTCGATAAGTAATGAGGCTCGGCGAGTGAAGCGCAACGGTAGTTGATATCGCAGTGTGAATCGCGGCGGGGACTAACCCACTTCTGGGCTGTCGATTGCATGGTCCATGCCTGCCAGTGTGTGGGTAAGCCGTTTTTTATAACGACGCTGGCGCCGCCGCGCTTTAGCGGGGTTGGCTCGCCAGCCTTGACGCTTATCATGTACCAGCTCATCAAGGTCGTCGGCGGTTTGAATGTGCTTACCGTCTGACTCGTAGGTTCTTCGTGTCATTTTAAACCTCCGGTGGGTGTTCGAAGAGTCTTACGTTTCAAGCAACGCAGCAGCAACTTTTACGGCAGTATGAGTATCAACGAAAGTTGGACGCAAACTCGGGGTATGGCGTGGTTGCGGTTGTGCGGCACATATCAGCTTGAGCTGCTGCCCAGCGCATCTTAAGGGTGAATTTTCTGCTGCAGAACGTTCCCCGATAACCTCTACGAGGGTTGCTCAGTGGCTAAAACTTTGGCTGCGGGCACATTAAAGCTCACGGAAGATCTTGCTCGGGAGCGTGCCATTCGCCCCCTTGGACACCCTCATCAAATAACCGCCAAGCCTCATCAATCAAATACACGTGTAGGGCCTCGACTTGATCGGCATTCAATAAATCAGAGAAGTTACCCATGCCGCGTTCTGCCAGTGTGCCTTCGAGTACGATCTGTGCGAATGCCTTATGGGTGTCGCCGCTCATGCGTCGTAGATCAGGTATTCCTGCACCGCGACCGTCGATGTTGGCGTGGCATTTTGCGCAGTTACGCAAAAACAAAGCCTCTCCCTTGGCTATTTGTCCGGAGGAACCTTGGCGGGGAACTGCCGGAGGTGCTTTGCTGGTATCTGCGTAAAGTATTTCGGGTCGTTTCGGAACTTTCCCTCCGTTTAATTTAAAGGCAATCATTCGTCCGGCGTTGCCGTAAGTGTAGGCGGCCATACCGGGTACATAATCGTTGCCATTGCCGCCACCAACTCCTGTTAACAGGGCGATGTACTGAATACCCCCCACGCTGTAGCTCATAGGAGCGGCCATCATGCTTGCGCCAACAGATATTTGATGCAGTGTTTCACCGGTATCAGCATCTAAAGCTACAAGTTCACCGGTTCCGCGACCCTGAAAGACGAGGCCGCCTGCAGTGCTGAGTACGCCACCACCGTTCCAGAATGCGTTCATGTTGCCAATCCAGTGTCCTGACGTTTCACGCTCCCAAGCAAGCGTCTGAGTTACGGGGTTCCAAGCCCTTAAAAACCCACGAATAGTGGTGTCGGGTTGTCCTGCGCCCAACACCTCTAAAGGGGGCAGTGTCTTGGCGAGGGCGCTGTCTAAACCCCATTCGCCGGGGGTCGTAAAAATATACTGCGAGTGGCTGTTCAGCCCTCCTTGTTGATAAGTAAACGACTCAGTTGGCATAGTCCAAATCGCGCCAGCCTCCTTCACCGGTATATAGACAAGTCCGCTGTCTGGGTTGTAAGACATGGGTTGCCAATTGTGGGCACCTTGGGGGCCGGGGAATATCAGTTTTGGTTCGTAAAAATACTCAGCCTGCGATGTTTCAACAGGACGCCCAGTCTCGCTGTCAATGTGGCTGGCCCAGTTAACTTGGGCGTAGGGCTCAGCCGAAATTAGCTCGCCGGAAGCGCGATCTAGAACATAGAAAAAGCCATTCTTCGGGGCCTGCATCAGGACCTGACGAGATCTACCTCCAATGTCTAAAGTGGCAAGAATGAATTTTTGAGTGGCAGTGAAGTCCCAGTTGTCACCGGGAGTCGTTTGATAGTGCCAGACCAACTGTCCATTGTCGGGGTTAATAGCAAGAATGGAGGCAAGGTACAGATTATCGCCTCCTTCTGGGCTCCTTAATTTACGTGGATAGGGTGCTGCGTTGCCGGTGCCCACGTAAAGTAAGTTGAGTTCTGGGTCGAAGGCCATAGCATCCCAAACGGTGCCGCCCAGTCCGACTTCCCACAAACTGTCGGGGTCCCAGGTGGTTGCGGCGACCTCAAGTTCGGGATGTTCGAAAGGCGGGTTGGGACTGCCCGGTACGGTAAAAAAGCGCCAGCGCAGTTCGCCAGTGTAAATGTCATAGGCCGTGATATAGCCTCTAGCATCGAACTCAGCTCCTGCGTTACCGATAATGACGAGATCGTTGGCAATGTAGGGCGCACCGGTAATGGTATAGCCTCGATTGCGATCGATAAACGTGTCGGCGCGCCAGACAACGGCACCGTCATTTTTATCAAGGGCAAATAGGTAGCCGTCCAGCGCCGCAACGAACAGCGTTTTTTCCGCGATTGCAACGCCTCGGTTTACGACACCGCAACACACCTTTCGCATGAATTGTGGGTTGATTTCGGGATCAAACTGCCACAGCGATTCCCCGGTCGACGCGTCAACGGCAAAGGCAATGCCCTGGGGCCCACTGCCGTACAGCACACCATCGACCATTAGTGGTGTTGCTTCATAGCCATGTGCGGAGGGAAGGTCGATATGCCAGGCGTAACCCAGTTCAGCAACGTTCTTCCGATTGATTTGTTCTAGGGGGGAGAAGTAGGCCTGTTGGAAATCACCGCCCCCCGTAAGCCAGTTGCCGGGTTGGGGTGATTCGTCGTCGAGCTTCTGGGCTGCAACTTGGCGGTTGGGCACTGTGTTGTTGTGAATGGACGTTTCTGAGGTGTTTTTCGATGTTTTGCAGGCGCTTACTAGAGTGAGGGACAAACAACACACCAGGGTGGTGAGGGCTCGCATCAATGAGTCTCTTCAGGATCACCAAAAATAAAATCTTTTGATTCTGGTCGAGAGTAAGGCTGTTCCATAAAGCGTTGAACGGTGGTGTTAAAGAGTATTGGGTCGGTTGCAGGAGTGAAGTGGGTTTCACCGGGAAAAATAGCGAGGTGTGCCTTGGGCAATGTTTGGTACATGAGCACCGTGTGCTCTTCTCGAATAATATCTTTATCACCCGCCATGACTAATACCGGTGCTTCAATGCTGGCCAGCTCTGCTAGCGACATATCGGGTAGTTCCCTGAGAAGATAAAAGTGTTGCTTAAGTGCCGTCCAGTTTTGATCCGTATTTCCGGCGGCGATCTGGCGGTCTATCTCTGTTGAAAAATCCATCACCCAGTCTACTGCCCAACTGTGTACGGCACTTTTATCGGGACTCAGATTTGCACCCATGACTGCAAGACGATCAACGTTATTGGGGTAGGCGCGAGCGATCTCAAGGCTAATGTTGCCACCATCACTCCATCCGATCAGTCGTACTGGCGGCAGTTGAAGGTGGTTAATGAGTCCCACCCAGTCTGAGGCCATGATTTTGTAGGTCATCTGTTCTTCGGTTATGCCCGATCTGCCATGAGCACGGCTGTCGGCTACTATCACTTGATAGTTCGCCGCAAAATGGCTGATCTGCGCCGACATATCAGCAATGCTTTGGCCGCTTCCGTGTATCAGCACAAGAGGCTCTCCGGCGCCATAAATCTCGTAATACATTTCGATGCCATTGACCGCAAAGAAGCCGCCGGCCTTGTTATTGCTGCCATAATCCGGTGATGAGGCTGAGGCGGTAACCCCGAGGAAGGAGGTAGTAATAGCGGCGACAAAGAGCGTCAGGCTGAAAAGCCTGCTAGTGATGGACATCTAATTCTCTCCCCGGGCAGATAGCTGACTGCCTCTATATTTATAAAGATGCGGGCTAAATCTTCCTCTCCTCTCCCGTGTCGTGTTTCAGCCGAAAAGAGACGTGACCCGATGAACTCCTTTGTAGCACATGAGAGCTGCGCAAGCAGCTCACAGTGCCTCTGCAAGATTTAGGGGCGCCTTGCTAATTAATAGGAGATAGCTGGAGCTTATGTTTGTCGCAGTGAGCGCCTACAACCCAGTCGTCCTTTAGCTGTCAAATCAAGCACAATATGGGTGGCATTAACAGTCAACTGGGGTAGCCGCCCGCTCGGTTAAAAGCGCCTGGCTCCATAGCCGTGGCTTTGCCAGTCAATGCGCTAGAGCGCGTCCCCGGCTCCCTTAATCATGCCACGCGCCACCGCGATCGCCTTGTTGAAGCTGTGCTCTGAAATATATTCGTTGGTGCCGTGCACAGAGCGCGCTTGAGCGGCATCGATCGAATTGCCATGAAACCGATACTGATCCTGAGCGAGGTCAACATAATGTCTTGTATCGGTAGTCGCTTGGAGTAATGAAGGTATTGCAAGTGCATCAAGGTACACCTCGGCTATGGCTGCACTGATTACGGAAAAGCCATCACCGTTTACGTCAGCAACTCCGGGTCGATTTGCCCATCGGTCATTGCTGATACGTACTGCTGGGTCATCGACAATCTCGGTGATTTCAGCAATCAACATTTCGATCGTGTCCCCCGGCAATAATCGAAAGTTTACTTTGGCTTCAGCGCGCTGAGGGATCACATTTTCTTTAACGCCGGCATTAAACATGGTGATTGCTGTTGTTGTTCTCACCATGGGTTGGGTGAGTGTTTCTTTTGCCATTTGCCGAGCAATGAGGCCATCAAAGAGCCAGAGGTTATTGAATAAAAAGCGCTCCGGCTGGGGCATTTCGCCAGCCATCAGGGCCAGCGCACTGCGCATGGGCTCAACCAGTTTCGGTTTAAAAGGGTTGCTTTCAATGCGATCCAGAGCTCGGGCCAGCGTTCCTATTGCGCCCGTGCTGGCCGGGCTCGAGGAATGTCCACCTGCCGCTTGGGTTGATAGTGTTAGCGTGACGTAGCCTTTTTCGGCCACATTGATCATGGCCAGGTCCCGCCCGGGTAGCAATGGGGTGTCGCGCACCACAAACCCACCCTCGTCGACCATCCAATCGAAGGTGAGGTCAAGCTCGCGCATGCGCTGAGCTAGGGCTGCCGCGCCGTTTTGACCTCCAATTTCCTCGTCGTGGCCAAAGCCAAAGACTAGTGTTCTGCGGGGTGTGTAGCCCTCGTTGAGCAGAGCTTCCGTCGCCTCCAAGAGGCTGAGAACACCTTGCTTGTCATCCAAGGTGCCACGGCCGTACAAATTGTTGTTTTCGATAACGCCGGCAAAAGGTGGGTGCAGCCAGTCACCCTCAGTTCCTGCCTCAACGGGTACCACATCAGTGTGGGCGGTGAACAACACAGCGTTTTTATCAGCATCACTGCCGGGCCAGCGCAATAAGATGCTGTAGGTGTTGACGTATTCTACGTCTAGCTGACGAAAGGTTTCGGGATAGGTCAGCGCTAAATGTTCATTGAGGCCCTGAAAAGCACGGTGGTCAATTTCCGACGTGTCTTGAGAGCTTACCGTTTTAAACCGCACGGCCTCTGCGAGGTGCTCAAGGGGGGAGGCGCCGAAGCAGAGTTGGACCGGTAAAAGTAATAGGCCGGTTAGAATCAATCCCTTGCGGAGACGTCTCCAAGCTGTCTTTGCGTTGTTTTTTTCGGTTCTTTGCTTCATGGCCTCGTTGCCTGGTCGTTGGTTGCCGCTAAACATGGTGCCTTGCTCCTAATGATTGCCCAGTTTGTGGCGGGCTAGGTGTCCAGTTTACTCTGGTTGATTCAGCTGCAGGGATATGAGTAGGACTGACTGCGCCCGCTGCCAACGACTCAAGTATTTGCGGTTACCAATGACTCGTACCCGGTTCGCCCTTAAAAGGTCCTACAACACGGTCTGTAATCCATCCGCCGTAAAAGGTGCCTGGCTGGGCCTGCACCCGTTGCCCCTGGACGCTACATTCGACTAACCCCGGGTAAAAAGAAACATGCCCGTCGAGGCGCGCAAAGCTAGCTACGGGATTGCGATATTGCCAGGCGATAGCCCCCAGTTCAGCGTGATTTAGTAGTGAGAAATAATTCGCTGTTCCTTTCCACTCGCAAAAACTGCTTCCAACCATGTTGTTTAAAGCCTTCCAGTTCACATCCTCTTCGGGAATGTAGTAGGTAGGTGGGTGAGCGGTTTCCAGAACGCGTAACGTGCGGCAGCTGTTGGCGAGGTTTAAGCCAGCTAGCGAGACATCGACGCGCTCATCACTGGCCACGAGTGCCGGGGGGCGTGGATAGTCCCACACGGACTCTTGCCCCTCTAAAGGTAAACAAGCGAAATCAGGTCGCTGGTTGCCAGTAAATTCCCACATAAATGTTCCTTAGTTACCGTTAGCGATAGCTTCTAACCCGCCGTGAGATTATTCGGCGCCCGTATTAGCACCCTGTGGGGCCTGCCATCGCACAAACACTCGTTAGCTTATGGTCGCAATAGCTTCTATTTCAATCATGAGCTCAGGCAGGGCTAGGGCCCTAACCTCAACGATGGTGTCTGCTGGATAGGGGGCTGTGAACCATTGTTCCCGTAGCGCTACGATGCGCTCAAAATAGCCCATGTCCGTGAGATAAATGGTGACCTTGACCACTTTAGATAGATCGGAGCCACCGGCTTCTAGAGTCCGCTGCAGAGATTGAAAGGTTGCCTCTGCTTGGGCATCAAAATTATCTATGCCCACCAGCTCACCCGTTTCGGAAATGGCAGCATGGCCCGACAGAAACAACAGGCCGTTGACTTCAAAGCCGGGTGAGATTCGAAAAGGCGCTAGTGGATCTGGTGTGAGTTTAATGGGGGTCGCGGTCATTGAAATATCTCCAACGGTGAAAGGGGCCCAAAGAACGCGGGGAATTTCCGGCTGCTTTTTAAAAGCAGTCAGCGGCCCTATGCCTACGAGCTATTACTGCCAAGAGATCATACTGGGATGGGGTTCCATAACCCAGTAGGGTTGAGTGCACCGAGTCATTGTGTGACTAGCGCGTCCAACAACGTTCTGGCGTCGGCGGTGTTTTCAAGGCCTGGTAGAGGATTAATCTTTATGTTTTGCGGTGGCGTTGGGCGGGATAAACGGCTGATCGATTGCTACAGCAGCGCCTTAATGGGCTCAGGACTTTGATGTTCCAAAGCTAAATAGCGCTACTACCTATTCAAAGCTGATCTGCGGGGAGCGCATTTAAGGGCCGGGTGTTTGCAACCCTGTCGACGTTAAGGGGTGTCGAGGGCAGGTTTATAAAAAGCGCAATGTTGGCGCTAGGGCTCGTGGCTGCCTTAGGTTTATCCAGTGTTTCGCATGCCTGCAGCAACCCCGGCGATAGTGACCATAAGGGCTCGCTCGGTGGCTTTATCAGGATTCCCTCGCTGTCTGCGTAATAGCTCAGCCTGCAGCAAGTTAAGTGGGGCGGTGTAAATATCTCTAAGGTCGATTGACTCGCGTCCCCAGGTGTCGTGCTCTAACTCTGTTTCTGTCTCTAAAATTCCGAGAAGTACGCTGCGGTCGTCACTGAGCTGTTGCCGCAGTGCCGCCCCTAAGTTTGCGAGTTCCGAGGTTACGAGCAAACGGTCATAGAGCTCTGCAATGGTAAGGTCTGATTTAGCGAAAACCATTTCTAGCATGGATAGCCTAGCGCCAAAAAAGGGCCACTTTTGAGCCATAGTTTTTAGTGTAGCCTCGTGTCCACCGGCGGCAGCTTTCGCAAGCGCCGAGCCTGCACCCAACCAAGCTGGAAGCATCAGACGATTCTGAGACCAGGCAAATATCCAAGGTATGGCACGTAAGCTACTAATGCCCCCATCAGATCGACGGCGGGTTGGACGTGAGCCTAGGGGCAAACTGGCAAGTTCCTGCTCGGGTGTGGCCTGTCGGAAATAGGGCACAAAGCTGGGTTCGTCTCTCACCCATCGGCGATAATCCTCACAAGAATCTGTGGCTAACTGATTCATGAGCAATCGCCATTCCTTGGCAGGTTCCGGGGGTGGGGTTAGGTTTGCCTGTAAAATCGCACTGGCGTAGCGGCCTAACGTATTTACAGCCAGAGGCGTGAGGCCCAGCTTGGTTCGGATCATCTCTCCTTGCTCGGTCACTCGAAGCCCATTTTCAAGTGATCCCGGGGGCTGTGACAACAGAGCATCATGCGCGGGAGCGCCGCCGCGACCTATGCTTCCGCCACGCCCATGGAACAGCTGCAATTTAACATCGGCGTCCTTGCAAACCTTTAGCAATGCTTCCTGGGCGCTGTACTGCGCCCAGCCTGCGGCCAACATACCCGCATCTTTGGCGCTGTCGGAGTAGCCAATCATCACCATAATTTGGTGATCGCAGCGGGCGCAGTAAGCAGCATCGGATAACAATTCTTCGATGACTCGAGGGGCACTTTCAAGATCATCAAGGGTTTCGAAGAGGGGGGCTACCAACATTTCAGTACCGCAGCCTGTGGCTTTGAGTAGCAGCTGCACAGCCAGTACGTCAGACGCCTCAGCGGCCATAGAAATAACATAACTCCCCAAAGCAGATTGCGGCGTTTCGGCGATAACAAAAAAGGTGTCGATCACCTCCTGAGTCTCTGGTGTCGGGTTCCAGTCTCGGGGCAAAAGTGGTCGTGGATTGTGAAGCTCGGCACGCAGCCACTCGCAACGCTGGTGTTCACTCCAATCCTGATAGTTACCGACTGCTAAAGCCTCGGTGAGCTCGGAAATAGCTTGGGTATGCCGCGCACTTTCTTGGCGAATGTCGAGTTGAATGAGGTAGGGGCCAAAGCAATGGGCTCGGCGTAATGTATCTAGGAGGCAGCCACGGGCGAGTACACCGAGACTAACCATTTGCAGGGATTCGTAGCAGGCCTCAAGAGGGGCAATAACTTCACTCATGGTCAGTGGCGGTGGCCCCTCAAGCTCACCTTCTAGGGTTTTTTCAATGTGTAAGCGTTGCGCCTGCAGACGGTCTCGAAGCGGTTTAAGCACAAAGCGATAAGGTTCAAGAGCACCCTCAGCTTGAGCTTTCAACGCGTCGGAGGCGGTCGTAATCGACAACTCCTCGTAGAGCGTTGCGATGTCACCTTCGAGCAAAGTACAGGCTTGCCATTGCGCCAAAAGCAGTACTTCGCGGGTCACGTTAGCGGTCACATTTGGGTTGCCATCGCGATCACCACCGATCCAGCTTGAGAGTGTTATGGGACTCCACTCAGGAGGGGGAGTGGGTAAGTCGAAGCGTTCACAAACGTCATCGACAACTCTCAAAAATTGCGGCACCGCGTCCCATAACGAGTTTTCGATAACGGCAAATGCCCAGCGAGCCTCATCAATTGGCGTTGGACGCTCAGTGCGGAATTCTTCGGTATGCCAAATTTGTGACACTAATTCCTTGAGGCGGCCATAGTCTCTTGAAGTTTCTGCAGGATTGTCTCGCAGGGTCTCGAGTCGAGTCAGGCAGTCGTTAATTTCGCCGTGCTTGTGAATTAATGTTCTTCGGGTGATTTCAGTCGGATGTGCGGTGAGAACAAGGTCAATCGACAATTTTTTGAGTACTGCATGCACGCGGTGAGTTTCGTGGTCAGCCGAAAGTTGCCGGAAGGCGCCCTCAAGACTAGCTGCCGCTGAGAAGAATGTCTGACTGTAATCGGCCACAGTATGGTGCTGCTCTGCGATATTGGCGAGGTTAAGAAAATGGCTGAAGGCCCTCGCGACATCCAAAATTTGTTTGTCATTTAGCTCAGTAAGCAGAGCGCGCAGGGCTTCCTGATTATCATCATCCCGACTTTCTTTAGACTGCAATCGAATCGCTTCAACCGCATCAAACAGACCAGCATCGCCCTGGCTTTGAATAACCTGACCGAGGATTTCGCCCAAGTAGCGAACATTTTGGCGCAGTTGTGCAGTGTTGTTTGTCGAGGAGGGCGTCATGTCTTGGTTCGCTTTCGGTTAAGGGGCAGGCGCGTCGGCAGCAGGCTTTCTTTCATACGAGCAAGGTGTTCAATGCAGGGCTCACCGCGCTTCAATGTCACCCCGGTCACTAAAATATCGATAATGACGAGGTGTACGATTCGCGATGTCATGGGCAGATAATCCTCGGTATTTTCTGAGGCCTCGAGACCGATGACACAGTGACTGGCCTCGGCCAACGGTGAGCCTTGGGCTGTCAGCGAAATGATGGTTGCACCGCTAGAGGCTGCAAGCACTGCTGCATCGACGATGGCTTCAGTGCGCCCCGTGTGGGAAATAAAGACAAAAACATCACCTTGGCGGCCTCCGGCGGCAAGCATGCGCAGCATTAACGGATCGGTGTGGGTGGTTACAGGAGTCTGAAAACGAAAAAATTTGTGCTCCGCGTCCTGAGCGACGGCAGCTGAGGTGCCCATTCCAAAGAAATAGATTCGACCGGCGGCATCAAGGTGTTCGACTGCTTCCGCTAGCGTGTCCAGAGGTAGGTGTTCCCGAGCTAGCAGCAGCGCATTAACGGTATTGTCGACCAACTTACCGGGGTAGGTTGTCACCGTATCTTCCGGATCTACAACCTGGCTTATGTAGCGCACCCCAGCTACAAGGGAGCGGGCCAGCCAAATTTTAAAGTCGGGGTAGCCCGTGGCGCCCAATCGCTTGCAGAAACGATTCACTGAAGGCTCGCTGACGTTGGCCCGTTGAGCCAGCAGCGCGATACTGGCATGGGTGGCTGCCTCTGGGTCAGCAAGAACCACTTGGGCAATTTTCGTATCTGACTTGCTCAGCCCGGGAAGCGCTGCCTGAATTTGCGTCAATACATTGTTGTCATTAGCCATTGGGGACCTTCTCGCAGTGATGGTTTGGTAAACAACCGTCAGTGTGGCAGCTATAGAATGTAATCATAACAAAATAATAAGTTGCAAATCTAACTAAAATGTCTAAATATGTAATAAAGCTTCATTATAGAAACACCGTTTTAGTCACTGATAGTGCGAGGGACAGGTCATGATAAGAGTTGCCATTAACGGGTTTGGTCGTATCGGCCGAAATATATTACGGGCGTACTATGACCGTCCCAAACTGTCGCAGGCCATAGCGATTGTGGCTATCAATGACCTCGGCGAGCCTGCAATTAATGCTCACTTGTTAGAGTTCGACACAGCACATGGCCGCTTTGGTCATGAAGTGACATCGGGAAAGGATTTTCTTGCTGTTGATGGTAAGCGGATCGCAGTGTTAAGTGAGCGTACGCCAAGCGCACTGCCTTGGGCAGAGCTCGACATCGATCTTGTTTTGGAATGTACCGGCCTGTTTACAGCACGGGACTCTGCCGCGGGGCACCTTGAGGCTGGCGCTCAACGGGTTCTTGTTTCCGCGCCCACCAAAGATGCGGACGCAACGATTGTCTATGGCGTTAACCATAACGCGTTATCTTCCGAGCATCGCGTTATCTCAAACGCCTCTTGTACGACCAACTGCCTAGCCCCGGTGGTAAAGCCACTGCATGACCAGATCGGACTGGTAAGCGGTCTGATGACGACTATTCACGCCTATACCAATGATCAAAATCTAAATGATGTCTACCACAAGGATTTATTCCGCGCCCGAGCCGCGGGACAGAGCATGATTCCAACCGCTACCGGTGCGGCTAACGCAATTGGTCTGGTATTGCCGGAGTTGCAGGGCCGGCTCGACGGTTTGGCAGTGCGAGTTCCCACACTCAATGTCTCGCTGGTCGACCTCAGTTTTACTGCAGCTCGCGATACGTCGGTCGAGGAGGTCAACAGTCTGATGGCAAAAGCAGCGGCTGACGATGCCTTTGGAATCTTGGGTTATAACGAGCGACCTCTGGTGTCGGTCGATTTTAATCATGACAGCCACTCAGCTAATTTTGACGCCAATCACACCCGAGTAGCAGGGCGCTTGGTGAAAGTTTTGGCGTGGTACGACAACGAGTGGGGCTTTTCAAACCGCATGCTAGACAACGCCCTTGAGCTCAGCGCCATCGCTGGCCTGACTGCGGATAAGGCCGCCTGATTGCACAATTAGGTCTTGATGGGGGTATGGGTCACACTAACTTTGGTGCTCCCGTCACTGTACTCACCCAAGCTTGTGGGAGATGCAGCTTATGGGGTGTGATCTAAGGCGTGTGCCAAAGTTGAAACGCCCCTCTGGGTGCGAGAAAGGTAGCCACTGGCGCCTTGGCGGCTTCGGCAACTTCTAGAGCCTCGCGGGCCACGTCAAGTTTTTCCTTCCCCACTATATGCACTGCACCCCAATGGCAATCTTCCAGTCGTTTTTTGGACAGTGAAATTCTTGCATGGGGCGCTGTTGTGGGATGGGTCATTAAAGCCGCATCTAACGTGCAGAGACCCTCGTGGATCTCGTTAGCACAGGGGAATAAAGACGCCGTATGGCGGTCGCCACCCATGCCTAAAATCACAACGTCGAAGGTGCCCAGCTGCTCGAGCTGAGTACAAACGCTTCGTAGGTTGCCTTCTTCGTCTGGAAAGTCAGGGATTAAACTCAGAAACTGAGCGGCAGCAGCGCGATTTTGCAGCAGGTTGAGACGAACCATCGCCTCATTAGATGCCTCGTGATCTGAAGGCACCCATCGCTCATCCGCTAAGAGAACGGTGACGTGCTCCCAAGGAATGTTGGCTGTTGAAAGCTGCGCAAACAAAGGGCGGGGCGTAGAGCCGCCAGAAACAACGAGGGTCGCTTTGCCGCGCGCATTAATGCCGGTTTGCAATTGGCGAGTAATGGTTTCTGCCAATGCCAAATTGAGTGCATCTGGCGATGCGAAGCCGTGGTCAGACATGCCAGCTACGACCGTCTTTTTCTATCAGAAGCTCGGCTTTGGGTGGGCCCCAAGATCCGGCATGGTAGGGCTTGGTTTCTATATTCTTTTGGCGGCAGGCCTCAATCAATTCGTCACACCATCGCCAGCTTTCTTCAATCTCCTCGCGCCCCACAAACAGCGATTGGTCACCATTAATGGCATCTAGAAATAAGCGTTCATAGGCGTCGGGAATTCGGTTCATGCCGGTAGTTTCCCGAAAATCCAAATCTAAGGTGTGGTTCTGTAAGGACAGCTTTTCTCGAAGCGTCTGGCGCTTGGACGCCATTGTTAGCTCGATACCCTCTCTGGGCTGCAACCGGATGATTAGCTTGTTTGCGCTGGTGCCGCCGCTAAAAATATTGTGAGGGAGGTCTTTGTACTGAATGATAATTTCGGTCAGCTTCTCAGGAACGCGTTTGCCGGTTCGAAGGTAAAAGGGAACACCGGCCCAGCGCCAGTTGTCGACGTGAGCCTTGATGGCTATGAACGTCTCGGTATCGCTGTCGGGGCGCTCGCAACCGGTCTCCTCAAGGTACCCGGGCACGGCAGCACCAGAAGACCATCCTTGACTGTACTGCCCTTTAATCACGTGATCGGAAACCTGATCGACATCGATACGTCTCAACGCTTTGACAATTTTTACCTTCTCGTCGCGGATGCTATCGGCCTCGAGGCTGTTAGGGGGCTCCATAGCGACGAGACAGAGCAGCTGCATCAGATGATTTTGAACCATATCGCGAAGCTGACCAACGCGATCATAGTAGGACCACCGGCCCTCGATGCCGACGATCTCGCCAACGGTAATTTGAACATGGTCGATACAGTTGGCGTCCCATTGACTGTTGATAAAGCGGTTTGCAAAACGCAGCGCTAATAAATTTTGAACGGTCTCCTTACCTAAGTAGTGATCGATGCGATAAATCGACCCCTCGTCAAAGTAGCGAGCCAGAGTTTCGTTGACCTCTTTTGAAGATTCTAGACATTCGCCAATTGGCTTTTCTAATACGATTCGGCAGTCACCGGTAAGACAGTTGTTAGTAGCTAGATTGTTGCAGATAAGAGCGAAGATGCTGGGCGGCGTGGCCAAGTAAAATAAGCTGACACGGGTATCATCCAGCGTCGCTCTGATACCGGCGTAGCTATCGGTACTAGCGAAGTCGGCTCCCACATACTGGAAATGTCGCGAGTAGTGCTGCCACTCGGCGTTGGAGGGCGACTCTGAGCCCATGTAGGCATGCATGCGTTGCCTTAGGCCCTCCAAAAAGGTGTCGACGTCGACTTCATCCCTGGCGATTGCCGTAATGCGCAGGTCGTTGGGTAGCAGGTCGGCACGATCAAGTTGAAATAGCGCAGGGAAGAGCTTTCTCGCAGAAAGGTCTCCGGAGGCTCCAAAAATAATTAGGTCAACACCGCTCATTGGATTGATTCCTTTATCTTTGACAACTCAGAGGCTTCACGACTGAGCTGGGTGACGGCGTGCCAGTCACCTGACTGAACTTTGTCTTTAGGGAGCATCCAAGAACCGCCCGCCGCTTGAACATTGGGCAGTTGGAGATACTCCAACAGGTTCTTCGGGCCAATTCCGCCCGTGGGTACAAAGCTAATACTAGAAAAAGGGCCAGAGAAAGCCTTGATTGCTGCCGCGCCACCCGAGGTGCTGGCGGGGAAGAACTTCAAAACTTTAAAGCCGGCCTCGGCTGCGCGCATAACCTCGGTCGCAGTCACCGCTCCAGGCAACAGGGGTGTATTTGACGTGATGCTTTTATCAAACAAGGCATCACTTTGACCCGGAGACACGATGAATCGAGCACCCGCGTCGACTGCGGCAGAAAAGTCGTCTCCATTACAAACGGTACCAGCTCCAACGTGTGCGTCAGGAACCGCTTCGCTGATAGCTTTGATCGCGGCAAGGGCGCAGGGTGTCCTCAGGGTGATCTCGAGAACTTTTATGCCCCCAGCCACTAAAGCTTCGGCCATCGGTATGGCGTCAGCTTCGCGCTCGATAACCATGACGGGAATAACAGATGCGGACGCTAAAAAATTGTAGGCTTGTGGAAGCACGATCAACCTCTAATATGGGGGTCATTGAGTGACGCCGCGGCGCCCAATAGGCCCAGTTGGCTATGGGTTACGACAAATGTGGGAATGTCAGATAGGTAGTCCGCAAAGCGGCCCTTTGCGAGAAAGCGGGCCCTGAAATCACTGCGCCTCAGTAAGTCGAGATAGCGAGGGACAATACCTCCCGCAATGTAGATGCCGCCCTTTGCCCCCAGCGTAAGGGCGAAATTACCCGCTGCCGCACCAAGCACCGCAAAAAACATGGCCATAGTTTCTTTTGAGAGCGCGTCATCAGCACTGAGAGCTGCAGCGCCAATTTCAGCAGCGCTGCTGTATTTGATCTTAAGGTTTCGGTGGTCGGCTAGAGCTTGATAAATATTATTGATACCTTCGCCACAGCAAAGCCTCTCGATAGAGACGCGACCATAGCGGGCTCTCAAAAAATCGAGTACTGCCGCTTCTACGTTGGTAACGGGGGCAAAGTCGACGTGTCCACCTTCCCCGCTAATCACGAGTGGCTCACCGGCATGCGTTTTGGCAAGGGTGGCTACGCCGAGACCCGTACCGGGGCCTAGGGCAACACAGGGGGCTCCGGGTTCAGCGCGGCCACCGCCTACTTTTTCGAGGTCGTTTTCTGATAGCAGCGGCAGGGCCCGGGCAGCTGCGGCAAAGTCGTTAATGATGTTTACTGATTGCAGCCCAAGCGTGGTCATCACCAGTTTTCGGTCAAATCGCCATGCGCTATTGGTAAAGCTAACAGGTTGAACATCCGGTGGTCCCGCCACTGCTAGGCAAGATTCTCCCGCATCGGCCATGGATAACCCCGATTTTACAAGGTCGCTTTGAAGCTGTTCCAAAACATTGCTAAAGGTGGGAAAAGCGGCGACTTCAAAAGAGCCTATTAACCGGTATTCATTTTTTTGATCGTCACAGATGCCGAAGCGGGCATTAGTGCCGCCGATGTCGCCTAGCAAATGCCACTTATTTGCCATCTCAGGCGACCTCAACGCGCGCTCGTTGGTGCGTGAAATGGGTGTCAGCGTCGAAAAGAAAACTGGCGCCTTGTTCAGCAGTACTCACTTGATTTCGAGCTGCAGAAAATAGGTTTCTGCCAACAGTAAATTGATCGGCATTCGGTGGGGTGGCCCTGTTTCTGTTGGCCAGTTCGGGCTCTGATAGCGCAACGCTGAGTTCTCCCGTATTGGCGTTGAGGGTAATCATATCGCCGTCTCTGATTCGAGCTAGAGGGCCGTCTGCAGCGGCCTCTGGCGTAATGTGTATTGCAGCAGGAACTTTGCCTGAAGCGCCACTCATACGCCCATCGGTAATCAAGGCTACTGCATGACCTTTATCCTGAAGGCTGCTTAAGAGTGGGGTGAGCTTGTGTAACTCAGGCATGCCATTTGCCATAGGCCCTTGAAATCTCACCACAACAACGCAATCACGGCTGAGCTCCCCCGAGTCGTAAAGTGCTTGCAGAGCGTGCTGTGAGTCGATGACGACAGCTGGGGCTTTTACAATTTGGTGAGCAGCGCTTACGGCAGACACCTTTATAACGCTACGCCCTAAATTGCCCTCAAGTAATCGGAGTCCCCCTTCCTCTGCAAAGGGTGCTCTGGTATCCCGTATGACCGTGTCGTCAAGGCTTGCTGCGGGCGGTTTTACCCAGCTGATATCAGCGTTACCTAGGCTGGGTTCACTCACAAAATCAGCAAAGGGGAGGCCTAGGCATGTGCGTGCATCACTGTGCATAAGTCCGTCCGAAAGCAGGTTTTGAAACAGAACCCCTGTGCCTCCAGCGGCATGGAAGTGATTAATATCAGCCTGCCCATTGGGATATACCCGGGCGAGTAGAGGCGTGGCTTGTGATATCGCATCAAAATCGGACCAGTTCATGATGTACCCTGCGGAGCGCGCTATGGCTATCAGGTGAATACAGTGGTTCGTGGATCCTCCAGAGGCAACCAGCGCCACTAGGGCGTTAACTAAAGCCCGGGCATCAACCTGCTCTCCGAGTGGGGTGTAGCGACTGCTCTTGGCGGTAATGCGGGTGACTTGCTGGGCAGCGTAGGCAGTCAAGGCCTCACGCAAGGGTAATTCTGGATTAACAAATGACGCGCCGGGCAGCTGCAGCCCCATGGCCTCTAGCAATAATTGATTGGTGTTTGCTGTGCCATAAAAAGTGCAAGTGCCCGCGCTGTGGTAGGACGCGCTTTCGGCGTGAAGCAGCTCTTCGCGGGTGGCATTGCCCTCGGCAAAGCGCTGGCGTACGGCTGCTTTTTCTTTATTGGGTAGGCCCGAGGGCATGGGGCCAGCAGGTATGAACAGCGCGGGCAGATGGCCAAACTGAAGCGCACCAATTAAAAGCCCCGGCACGATTTTATCGCAGATGCCCAAAAGCAATACTGCGTCAAACATTTGGTGGGAGAGGGAGACCGCAGTTGCCTGCGCGATCACGTCACGACTAAACAGCGACAATTCCATACCGGCTTGGCCTTGAGTGACGCCATCGCACATCGCAGGTACACCACCGGCCACCTGTGCAGTACTACCGACTGCCCGCAAAGCGGCTTTTATTTGGTCGGGATAGGTTTCGTAGGGCTGATGCGCCGAGAGCATATCGTTAAACGCGGTCACGATGCCCACATGGGCGGCGTCCATAAGCTTAATAGCAGATTTGTCGGTTTCGTTACACGCGGCAAAGCCATGTGCGAGATTGCCGCAACTTAATTGCTCTCTTCCGGGAGCTTGACGGGCCATAGAGTCAATCATTGTCAGATATTCATCGCGCAGGTGACGACTGCGTTGCTCAATATCGGCAGTGACTTTGCTAATAATGGGAGAGACTTGAGTACTCACAGATGCTTCACCAGAGTGATTAGAAGGGTAATAAAATAACATATATAGCGTATAAAATTCATTATATACCCCCTTAAATGTAATTTAAGCACATAAGTGACAGGTTATCCGAGCGTGTAGGCCTCAAAAGCACCTCAGCGCCCGTCACTTTGCTGATGCGCCGTAGCCAGGTTGAGGTTCTGGTTAGTGCCGCCAGTGATGCCGAGCTTGTTTAGCCTCTAGAGCCTCCAAGGTTCCCGCAGGCAGTTGCTGTCCTCCGGCTTGATGGAAAAAGAGAGGCGCCGTTGTGCTCTTGCCGGTCAACATCTCGTTCATTGTAGTGGTGCCAAATAAGCGGCCGTTGAGCATGGTATGTGAGACGTATTCCGATAAACGGATGTCGTCGAGTACATTGCCGTCAATAATGGCAAGGTCAGCTAACTTTCCCTCCGCAATTGAGCCAATGTCAGCATCCATACCCAGATGGATAGCGGCATCATAGGTGGCGCCACGAAGTGCTTCCCAAGGCGTAAATCCGCCCTGAACCATCATCCACATCTCCCAATGGGGGGCAAGCCCCTCTCGCTGACCGTGGGCTCCAATCATCACTCTCACGCCATTATCTCGGAGCTTCTTTGCGGTCCTAGCGACATTGATGTGATTGTAATGATGGTCAGGTGCCTTGGGTCTGCGCATGCTTCTGGGTTCGACGAATTGCCGGGGTGAATAGCGCATAAGGCGTTCATTGAGCCAGACATCGGTTCGATCATACCAATACTCCTCACCCATCAGTCCGCCGTAGGAGACAACGAATGTCGGCACGTAGCCGGTGCCTACTTGGGACCAAAGTTGTACAACATCATCGTAGATTTCGGCAATTGGCAGTGAGTGTTCAATACTGGTGTGACCATCAATGAGGTGGTTCATGTTGTGTTGAAACTTCATGCCGCCCTCAGGGACCACCATAATGCCTTGCTGATCAGCGGCTTCAATAATCTGTTGCCTCGCGCTTCTGGCGAGTTGATTGTAGCTTTTCACCGATACGGCTCCGGAGGCTCGTAGGCGCTCAATATGAAACTCAGCGTCTTCGAGGGTATGAACCTCAGTGGTGGCTCCGGGCGCATTGGCACCATACAGAATGGTCCCCGTGGACCAAGTTCTCGGTCCCAAAATAAGCCCGGCTCGCTGCATTTCGGCGTGGGTGAAGATTTCGCTGGTGTCATTAGATGGGTCATGAATGCTGGTGACGCCAAAGGCCAAATTCGAAAGTTGCATCCAATTTTGTTGGGGAATAATTTCCTCACTACCCATGCCGCCGTGAGCGTGCGCATCGATAAGGCCAGGAACCACAGTTTTGCCACTAATATCGACAATTTGCGCCGTGCTAGGAATATCAACTTCGTCCCGTGGACCTACTGCAGTGATGCGATTTTCTTCGATAACAATGACACCATCAGATAGGACGTGCTGCTGACTGTCGGCCTCTTGCATTGTTACAACGGTGCCGCCTACGAGGGCGATCACCGTATTTGGTTTATCAGCCGGCACTGAAAAGCCTAAATCAATCGATTGAATCTCGGGTTCGGCCATCGCCGTATCATTAGATTCATCACTGCTCGGTGCTAGAGCGCTGAAGGCATCTTGCAGGTTTCTGGTAAACAGTGTCGGTCCGTTTGACCAGTGCAGTGCCTGACTGTCCGCCGACCAGTGAAGAAATTCTCCGGCGCGTTGAGAGACGCCACGAACTGGAATCGCACCTCCAGAGCGTTGCGCACTCATAGGCTTGCCCGTCCCTGTCAGGGGCATGACATAGACCCTAAAGTGCTCCGTAAATGCCAGCCAGTTGCCATCGGGTGATACGGCATAGCTCGTCACCTTTTCGCCTTGAGCAACCACACGTTTATCTAGGCCATTGTGGTCCACGCTATGAAGTTCCAAGCCGTTTTGGCCCCGTGTGGTAAACAGTATGCGGCTTCCGTCTGCGCTGAAGGCGGGGTGGTGTCCGGTATTGCTGACCTTGAAGGGTGCGCCGCCTTTAACAGCAACACGATAAATACCGGGATCCACAGACCAAAGGGGTGACAGTAAATAGCCCCCTGTCGTTTTGCGGTAAACCACAGATTTTCCATCGGGAGAAAATTGTGGCTGAACATAGTGACCGGGGGTGGTTACAAGCGTTTTACTGCGACCGCCTCCAGCGCTCACTATTTTGACGCGGCCTAATGATTGATCATCCCAAGAGGTGTAGACCACTTGTTGACCATCCGAGGAAAGTGCTGGCCAGTATTCAAAATGCTCTTTTTGCTTTGTGAGGCGTCGAGGTTTTTGGGCACCGTCGGCGGTAACTCTCGAGTGGTAGAGATGACCCATGCTGCCAAAAACGGCGGACTGCCCCTTTGGTGTTAGCTGTGCCCAGCGCAGCATCTTACTGGCAACCGTTTCGGGCGCAACGTCTACCGGAAACCGCACCGTGTCGCGCACTTTTTTCGTGACAGCTAAACGTATGGGCAGTGTGCTTGTGGCACGGGTCTCAGTGTTCAGTCTATGGATTCGCCCTGCAGTCCAGAACATAAGGTCACGGCCGTTGGGCAACCATTCGAAGGCGGTTGTGTTGCCGTGACTCCCTGCGGTTTCTTGCTCGTCGCGCTCTAATGTGTCGTAAACAACGGTTTCCATACCCGAGGCGAGATCACGAATAACAATCGCGCTGTTGAAATCTGGAAGTCGTTTGACGAAGGCAAGCTTGCTGCCGTCTGGCGATGGGGTAGGGCGCACGGCACCTCCGGGCCCTCCGGTTATGGTAACCGTCTCTCCGGTGGTTAAATCGAGTCGTTTGATGGCAAATATCTCGCCAGTCGAGTCCTTGTTGTACTGCCACACCAACCCCGAGGTTGTGTCTTGACTGTAGTACAAATGTTTCCCATCGGGAGAGAAAGCGGGTTCTGCAATGGATTTTTGGGCGCGTTTACCGTCGGTATTGTCGACAACTTCGACACCACTACCACCATTGATGTGGTACATCCAAATCTCCCCTGAGGGAATGCTGCGCCTTGAAACGGTGCCTTTACGTACCGCTATCCACTGGCTGTCAGGCGTCCATGCTGGGTTGTGAAGGTTGTGCTGACGTTCACTCGTGATCTGAAGGACGTTGCTGCCATCAATGTCCATAACCCAAATGTTGTCATTGCCGTCCCGATCAGAGACGAAAGCAATACGTTGGCCGTCGGGGCTGAAGGTGGGCTGGAAGTTCCATTCTGTGCCCTGGGTCAGGGCTGTCACAGGGCCGCCTGCTATGGGCACGCTGTATAAGTCGCCCAACATGTCAAAGACTACGTGGGTACCGTCAGGACTGACATCTACGAACGACCAGGTCGTAGTGTCCGTATCAATGGTGATGTCCCGCCATGGGCCAGGGGGGTTGGAGACATCCCAGCTCGCCGGCTCTTGAGCGGCGCTGAACGCCTCTAGCGCAAACAGCACTCCGAATAAGGTCATTAAGTATCGGGTCATAAACTGTCTCCAAAGGACATTCAGACAAAAATTAGGGGCTCGTAATGGTACCGGTAGCCATTGCTTACGCAAGTGTTGTCTCCAATGGGTTTGCCATCAACACTCGTTGTTGTTGCTCTCGATTGCTGTGCCCGGGATTTTATGGTCGCACCATTGGGATGACATAGTCCCAAACACCGCGCATCGCGTTTTGGGCTTACAGCTCACAACAAGCGTCCATGCTGCATTTTATGGCTTTCTAGCGTGGATTTGTGTCTTTGACATTGATCGACCGCCATGCCTGAATCGCCATTGCCGTTGCCGGATCAATGGTGTCGAGACCTTCACCGTGTTCGAGCATCGTTGATATCTGCCGACCGATCACCTTGCCCAATTCAACACCCCACTGATCGAAGGCATTGATGCCCAGTAATCGTGAGAGAAAGAAGGTTTTATGCTCATAGGCGGCGATTAAAGCACCGAGTATTTCTGGAGTGAGCGCCTCGAAATAGATCAGTGAGTGGGAATGATTACCCGGCATCTCATAATGTGCTGCAAAGCTGTCGGGTTGACCGCGCTCTTTAGCAAGCTGCATTGCTTCGCTCGGATTTCGTCCAATCAAAAGCGCTCGACTCTGAGCCAACGCATTGGCCACAAGTTTGCGCTGTGCATCGAAATCTCTGCCTTCCTGCGTAAGGGGCAAAATAATGTCGGCGGTAAAGCGACGGTTGCCCTGATGGAGCAGCTGATAGTAACTGTGTTGGCCAATCGTCCCGGCCGAACCCCACAGCACTGGTGCACTGGGCACAGCAAGGGCCGCGCCAGTGAGGTCGACTCGTTTTCCGTTACTTTCCATGGACAGTTGCTGCAAAAAGTCGGGGAGTTGCTCGAGACAATGGGCGTAGGGTAAAACGACGTGGGTATCGGTCTTGAGATAAAGGGTATTCCAGTATTCGAGCAGGGCCATTATCAGGGGAAAATTATCGGCGCCTCGACTGCCTAGGGTGTGAAGGTCCATTTCTTGAGCGCCGTTGAGCAGACGCTGGAATGTGGCCCAGCCAGATTGCAGTGCTATAGAAATGCCCACGGCAGACCACAGTGAGTAGCGACCTCCAACCCAATCCCACATAGGAAAGCAGTTGGCTTGGCTAATACCAAAATCACTAGCGGCGTCGAGGTTGGTAGTAACCGCCACCATGTGTTTGTCGATGTCCGACTCGCCCGCGCCGGCGGCGAGTAGCCAAGCTCGCGCCCTCAGCGCATTGGTCAACGTTTCTTCTGTGGTGAATGATTTTGAGCAAACAATAAAAAAGGTCGAGCGAGGGTCCAGCGTCGCGAGGGTTTCATCCAAATCTTGAGGATCGACATTGGCGATGAAATGGGCATTTAAAAGGTCGGCGTCAGAACGCAGTGCTCTACACACCATTTTTGGGCCAAAATCAGAGCCGCCGATACCAATATTGACTACATCGGTGAATCGAGTACCACCGAAGCCCGTGCGTTCTTCGCCATGAATTTCTGACACTAGTTGCGCTAACCGCGTATTAGTCGCTTGTATCTCGGCATACAGCTCTGGGTTTGTGTCCGCTCGTGTGCCGCGCAGCAACGTATGTAATGCGGCACGTTCCTCGGTGATGTTTACAGCCTCGCCTCGAGTCAAGGCGTCAAAATCGGTAGCTAAGTTTGACTGCTCGGCAAGTTCGAGCAGGCGCTCTCGGCTGAGTGGGTCGATACGGTGTTTGCTGTAATCGAGAACAATGCCGTTAGCCGCACAGCGCAAGTTGGTTGCGCGGGTTGAGTCCCCCTCAAACCACTGGGCCACACGGGCAGTTGCCATTTGATCGGCTAAATTTTGCAGTTCACTATCAATATTTATGGTGCTCGACATGCAGTAAGTTCCTTGGATTTTTTTCAGATAACGCGCTGAGCGAGTAGTGCTGCGCCAACAAGCCCCGAAAAGGGCGCGAATGCCGGAGCCTTGATGAGCTTTTCTACCGCATCTTCAGAGGAAAATTGGGGCATGTAGTGGTTCATCATCTCCCGCAAAGCGAGTCGCACCTTGCTCAGTAAAAAGGGCGTTTGCATTACCCCGCCGCCCAGTATGATGCTATCGGGAGTTATTGTCAGAAGTAGATTCATGCACATTTGTGCGAGGTAATTTGCCTGCAGATCATTGCCGGGATGGTTCGGGTTCAAATCGCTCAAATTGACGCCCCAACGTTGTTCTATGGCGGGGCCTGAAGCCAGCCCCTCCAGGCAGTTGCCGTGAAATGTACACAATCCCTCGGGCATCGGGTCATCAGGGTTCACTGCTATTTTCATGTGGCCGACTTCGGGATGAAATTTGCCCTGATTCAGCTGATTACTGATAACAATACCCCCGCCAATACCCGTACCGACGGTGACATAAATGATGCGTTGACTGTCACGTGCTGAGCCTAGGGTCGACTCTGCAATGGCCGCCGCATTGACGTCAGTAGTGATCACCAAGGGCAGATTAAATTCAGCCAGCGCCTCGGGGTAGCTGAAATAACTCCAATCGGGCTTTGTGGTCGGGCCAATGACGCCATAGTCGCTGCGTTCTGGCGCTATACCCAACGGACCGAATGAGCCGATGCCTATTGCATGAAATGCTTCTTTCTTGTGCTCGGCGCGTAGGTAGCTCAACAGTTTGGGGAGGGTTTCTGCAGGGGGCGCCGTGGCAATAGAAGTGTAGTGATTGGTAATCGAGCAGGGACTCCCAACGGCGACGAGAAACTTCGTGCCACCACCCTCAATCGCTGCTACGCGCATGTTGTTGAGCTCATGCTGGAATTAACGGTCATTCAGGCTTGCTCATGTGAACTAAAAGCTCCATCTTTCGGGAAGAGAATAACAAAATAGGGTTGCCATGCTATGAAAGCTATTTTTATCACCGGCGCAGGACAGGGCATTGGTCTAGCCATCGCGCGCCTATTTGCTGAGAAAGGGTGGCTTGTTGGACTGTTCGATATCAACGAAACCCTTTGCAATAATCATTTACAGACCCCGTTATTCCACAATGCCGTTGCGGGGTTTTGTGACGTGACAGACCCTGACTCTGTCAATGCAGCGCTGACAGCGTTCACCGATGCTAGTGGCGGCCAACTGCATGTTTTAGTCAACAACGCGGGCGTTCTGTCAGCGGGTGATTTTTCAACGATGTCTGCCGCAGATGTCAACGCTATGATCGCCGTCAACATTGGGGGTCTGACTACGGTTTCACATCAGGCGTTCCCCTACCTGCGCGATACCGACGATGCGGTAGTGCTCAACCTATGCTCCGCGAGCAGTATTCACGGTATCCCATGGTTGGCCGTATACAGCGCCAGTAAATTTTATGTGGACGGCTTAACACAGGCCCTTGCTATCGAATGGCAGGATCACGATGTTCACGTGACTTGTCTCAAGCCACCTCCCATCAACACGGCTATGGGGCACCAGTTAGACAGTCGCCATACAGAAAAAATGCCCATCACTATGCAGGTGGAACAAGTTGCCGATGAAGCTTTTGCTGCGATCATTGAGCGTACGCCGCATCGAATTTTGGGCCGCAATACAAAAGCTTGGTACGTAGTAAACGGTTTATTGCCCGCGTCGTTGCGAAGTCGGCTGACTCGCTACATCACGGGTGCTTGAACCGCATTTTTAAATGAAAAGAGGACGGAGCCTGTGCGTAAAGCTCTTAAATTTTGCCACACTCTAGGCGGCGTTGGCCTGTTGGGGACTTTAATCACTTTGATCATTGTCCTGGCACTGTTGCCAGACCCCTTACAAGATATTCATGGCTACGCAGCGCTTACTGAGCTTATCGATCGATTGGCTCGCTGGGTTTTGTTGCCGTCTCTGGCATTAACTCTGGTTTCTGGCCTGCTTTCTATTGGTGCGGTCACGGCGTTTCACAGCGCGGGTTGGGCCTGGTTGAAATTGGCGACGGGTATCGTGATGTTTGAAGGCACACTGCTCGCCGTGCAGGGTCCTATACAGCGGGAAGCAAAGCTGACGCGGCAGTTTTTAAACGGCGACCTTGAGTCTTCTGCACTAGCGGGCAGCTTTGACACCATTAGTTACTCGATTGTGGTTCTGGGAAGTGTTGCCGTAGCCAATGTTGTGCTGGGGATTTGGCGCCCTCGATTGGGCAGGCGCCGAGCGCTATCAGCCCAAGTCGCGGAAGAGTAGGGCGAGTCGCTCGCCGCGACTCAGCGCTTTTAAGAAAGCCCTGGGTTCTTCGTTACTGTCGAAAAAATTGGAATACCCTCTGAGCATCGATACGTCAATGCCGTCAAGGTCTAGGAAGCCCATCTGCCAATCGCTAAACTCTCTCGATTCGAGAGGTTCGTCAAAAAGCACCTCAACGCCTTCGTGCCGCTGATCAGACATAATGCTGTTGAAGGTTTCCTGCACCCTCGATCGAGCGCCTTCGATGACCTGAAAGAACGATTGGTTTTTATGGAGCAGCAAACCTGAGATGTTGCGGCCTTCGTTCAACCCTCTGGCTTCCCTCAAAAGACCGATGAGGTCTGCGGCTTTCATATCGCGGGTTTGTGTACTGACGTAAGCGAGGTGAATCAGCTCATCATCAGAAGAGCCTGAGACTTCGTTCTCGGCACGGGTTGCTACGCTATCGCTGCACATGGGTGAAGCCTCCACAAAAATTGGATATGACCACGGCCCGGGATTAGCCGATGGTCAATTGTCTTCCCCCAACCCGATTAAAGGCGGCAATTTCCCCCTTGAAGACACTACGCAAGTAAAATAATCTAGACAAGTCTTTTCGTAACAAAATAATGACATATACTGTAGGAAGGCGACTTAATAACGCCATCGTGGCCTCGGGGGCCAAAGGAGCGCACATGGCAACAACAACGGCAGTAAACGATTCGACGCAGCAAGCTTTAGAAAACAGGTTGCTGGCGCCAAGATTTTATAAAACAGACTACAAAGCATTGAATACGTTAGATGTTTCCTCTGTTCGCCATGAGTGGGATGTGATGATGGCGAACTTTGAGGAAGACAAAAACCGTGCGCATTTTAAGCAGAGTATCGAGTTTGATCCGGACTCTCTTGATGTCGATATGGACCTCAAACGTGATTTTCTCGATCTCCTAGTGAGCTCAATTACGGCAGAATATTCTGGCTGTGTCCTGTATCAAGAGATTGAGAAGAACGTAGATAATCCTGATATTGCCAAGCTGATGCGTTATATGGCGCGGGACGAATCCCGTCACGCAGGGTTTATAAACCGGGCATTGAAGCAGTTGGGCGTGGCGGTAGACCTCAGTGTTTTGAAGCAAACCAAGGATTACCAGTACTTTCGCCCCAAGTTTATTTACTACGCAACTTACCTGTCAGAAAAAATTGGTTACGCGCGCTACATTACGATTTATCGTCACCTGCAGCGCAATCCGCAAAACCAATTCCACCCTATCTTTAATTGGTTTGAGCGTTGGTGCAATGATGAGTACGCCCACGGCGAGGCCTTCGCCTTACTAATGCGTTCTGATCCCAAGTTGCTTCGCGGACACAATAAGCTTTGGATACGTTTCTTTTTACTGGCGGTGTATTCAACGATGTATGTGCGTGACCATTCACGTCCGAAGTTGTATCAGGCCTTCGGTATGGATCCCACTGAGTTTGATTATCAAGTGTTTGACATTACCTCTGAAATTTCCAAGCAAGTATTCCCTATGACGTTGAATACCGATGATCCTCGGTTTCGACGTGGTATGGAGCGTCTGCTGTTCCTCAGTGAAAAAGCCGAGGGTTTGCAGGCCAAGGGCGGTCTTATCAACAAGTGTCTTAGGTTGGGCGTTATAGCTCAATCAGGCCTAACTTTTGCTCGGCTGTACTGTTTGCCAACGAAGCCAAACACGCTGCCCGACCAAGTTTGTATGGCGCCCGCTTGGTAGGCAAGCGTATTGCTGTCGGACGTACGATCATCGCGGTTGTCGGTGTAGCGGCCTTGCCATAGTGAGTGGTTTGTTCAGCAAGGGCGCTAGAGTGGCCTCAAGGCTAAGCTGATTAATCGGTAGCTAGAGACCTGATGCGAAATGCCTCCGGTCGCACAGCTACTCATGCGCGGATACCCTTTCAGGGGATCGTAACGGGGCTGCTTGCGGGGTCTGTGTATGATCAGAGACCACTTTTGCCTGAATTCGTGAAAGCAATTCTGCACACGCATGGGAGCTTGGGCCATGTAGACGCTACCTAACGATGGCATCTCTTAAATGCCAATGTTGCGTGGCTGGTACCACCCTTGATTTTGATCAGGTTTAATCTTCATGGACAAACCCGTTTCCGTGTAAATATCTCCACCGCATTAATGGTTATAAATTCGATGGTCAGAAAAACCCCTTTGGCACTCTCGGGCTTGGAGGTTCAACTGCCGTTTTATCCCGGGATTGACCTGGTCAAGTGGGTGTTGCTTACGCGGATTCGTTAGTGAAAGTCGGCAAGAAAGGTAGCAGGGCGCTCGAAATTGAATCCGCAGCCGCTAGTTCGGCATTACCGAATGGGTGCTTGGCTCACTAAAGGCTGGCACCGTTGAGATGAACGGATTATAGTTAACCTGTTACCTAATTTTGAGCGGTTGCTAGGAACGCAAAATTGGCAAGCAGAGGCTTTTCAAAAGCATCCTAGATAAAATCGAGCTGATGGCTAGGCGGCCCCTCCAGAGGCAACATCGTCAGGGCAGAGCCTGGCAACACACCGGTGCGGGCTCACGGGCTAAAAGCCGCCCAGCGGCGTCTGCATCAGGCCGCCAGGTGGAGCAGCGATCCACCCAGTGATCTTGCCGGTCCGTCGGGTTAAAAACAGCCAGCACATCCTTGGCGTTCTTGAATAACAAATAGTGCGGATAGCGGAGAGTAGTGTCCTATGCAGTACCACCGGAATGGCTTCAACCCCGGCAATTACCAAATCCCCGACGAGGTTCGAAAGCCCTATCCCAATCCGCCGATAACTGATCTGCCCACCGAGGTCGATGTACTTATTGTTGGTTGCGGTCCCGCAGGGCTGACCATGGCACGGCAGATGGCCGAGTTCGGCGATATTTCCACCTGTATCGTTGATCTCGAGCCAGGGCCGTTGCTGTTTGGGCGCGCCGATGGTATTTCCTGTCGAACCATGGAAATCATGGAGGCGTTCAATAGCAGCGAAATGGTGGTTAAAGAAACCTACCAGCTGCGCCAGAATAGTTTTTGGGAGCCCGACAGCGATAATACTGAGAACATCAAGCGCAGCCACAAGATCTTCGATGCCCGAATCGGTCTGTCGGAATTCACCCACGGTATAGTCAATCAGGCACGACTGCACGAACTGTTGCTTGAGGGTATGAAGCACTCGGTCACCGGGCTTGAGCCTCACTACTGCCGAAAACTGATGAAGCTCAACGTGGATTCCAACCTCACTCAGGACCTTGATGCCTACCCCATCACTGCAACCTTCGAGCGCAGCGACACGGAGGAGCAAGGTGAGCAGGAAGTTATCAAGGCACGCTTCGTGGTGGGCACAGACGGGGCTAGGAGCATCGTGCGACGGGGCCTTGGTATCGAGCTCAAGGGTGATTCGGCGAACAAAGCTTGGGGCGTCATGGACGTACTGGTAGTGACCGATTTCCCAGATATCCGGGTCAAAAGTTTCATCCAGTCCAAAGATCACGGTGCGGTGATGCTCATCCCCCGTGAAGGCGGCTACCTAGTCAGAATGTATGTGGAACTCGACCTTCTGGAGCGGGGCGAGCGCGCTGCCAGCATCAAGCTTACTGAGAATGACCTCATTGCCAAGATGCAGCAGATTTACCACCCATATACCGTGGACGTTAAAGAGGTCGCTTGGTGGTCGATTTACGAGGTGGGTCAGCGGGTGGCCGAGCGTTTCGATGACCGGTCACTGGATGCTCAGGAAAATCAGATTCCCCGCGCTTTTCTTGCCGGTGACGCCTGCCATACCCACAGCCCCAAAGGTGGCTGGGGTTTGAATACCTCCCTTCCAGACACTTTTAATTTAGGCTGGAAGATGGCGTCGGTACTGCAAGGCAAGAGCCATCCCAAGCTGTTGCAGACCTATGCGCCCGAACGGCGCAAGGTCGCCGAACAGCTTATCGATGCCGACCGGCAACTGTCGAGACTGGTCGCTACCCAGCCATCGGCGAAACAACTCTCGGCGGACCAACGCAAAACCGATACCACCGATATCGAGGCATTCATGGCTCGGCAAAACGGCTTCATCGCCGGAACCGCCATCGGCTATTACCCGTCGTACATCTGCACAGGACAAGAAAATCAGGAGCTGGCAGCCGGCTTTAATATTGGCCAGCGGTTCCACTCTGCCATTGCCCTTCGCGTGGCCGATGGCCGTCAGCAACACTTGGGACATTTGGTAAAGGCGGATGGCCGTTGGCGCATCTTTATCTTCGGCAGTACCCATAATCCCTGTGACGCGGCTTCCGATTCCGGCCAGCTCATCGAGTTTTTGGCGAACGATCCCGCATCGCCCGTAGTTCGATACACTGCTCAAGATGCCGATATCGATTCAGTGATCGATGTGTACGGTGTCTTCCAGCAACAAGATCTTGCCATTGAGAACATCCCCGACTTTCTGTGGCCTCCCGGAGGAAAATATGGCCTTAGGGACTATGAGAAGGTGTTCTACGGTGAGAAGAACAATGATGTGTTCGATCTGCGCGGCATAGACCGTTCCCGAGGCTGCATGGTGGTGGTGCGCCCGGACCAGCACATTGCCACAATTCTACCGCTCACTGCCCATGCGGAGCTCGCGGCTTTCTTTGACGAATTTTTGCTGGCAACCGACTGCAATTGAATTTGTCGGCGGCGTAAAGTCACCAAAAATTAAAATTGTAATGTGATTTTGGGCGCATCCCACTAAACGCTATGTGCGGCTTGTGCGGCTTGTGCGGCGATAGAGCCTACTGAGTCGCGCTCGCAGCGTTTCGGCGCCAGTATTTCCATAGGCCGATTATTGAAGCCCCTATCCAGAACACCTCAATCACCACGCTGGCAAGATTAAAGTTGAAGCATAGACTGAAAAAAAGAAAAACCGCGCCCACTAAATTCATGACGTTGTAGCCAAGGCTTTTAGGGTCGATTCGTTCGAGCTGCAGCAGGTAATAGGCCAGTATGACCATGATTGTGCCGAGCATGCCGATGGCGTCAATGATGTTGTCTTGCATAGGCAATAATCCAATGTGAGCCGATAAAAAGGGTGCCTCAGTATAAGAAGTCTAAAGGGAGTGTCGAGAGCGATTAATCGTCCAGAAAATGGTCATGGAACCTGAGCGTTTCATGCGGGCTCGCACAATATTTGTGGTTAGAACCTGGGGTCAGTGCCTTCACTGCAAGGCCCGCAGATCATTTTTTTTGCAACATGCAAAATCTCAGGCGAGCAACGCGACACCGACGAAGTCTTCAGTGGCCCCCTTGCTGATTGCGCGTGGCTGAGCTTGAGCCATTGCCAGTAAAAAGCGGCAACGTCTCAGTCGACACCGACGATGTCATTGGCCGTAGCTAAGAGGTGATCAGCGCCTAATCGTTTTGGTGGCCGAGTTTAATTCGAAGGTCTCTTGGTGCTCAATGCAAACGATGATCCTGACTGGGCCTCTACAACGGCCAGAGACCTTGATATTGATGTCGTTAGCCTGTTCTTGAGGGTAATAAGACGCCCCTAACTCTGACTGGAGGTGCGTCCTGGTGGGCGGTATCGCAGGACGAGATCAGTGAGATGGGCGAGCAGTGAGACGCTTAAACACAGCGTTAACCAGTACCACTCGGCCTGTGATAAGGCGAGGCGAATGCCTAGCATCAGAGCAGCCCCAGACACGAGATTGGGAATTAGCGTTCGGGGGCTAGGACAAGCCGTGTTGTAACGATGGGCAACGATGATAACGATGCCCTCAATGACGATCAGGCCGAGGATGGCGTCGAGAAGCCTTCCGGATATCAACGAAGACTCCATCCACGATAGGAGCAAAGCTGCCATCGCCTAGGAAGCTCGCGTAAGACCTATTAGGTTTCCAATATCTTTTAGGGCAACCCGTAGGTGCGCAGTTTTGCGTCGCTTGACCAGCTGTTTTTGGGTGTAGGCCTGCCAAGTTAGCTCTTGGACATCTTTGTCCTGACACATGCTCACAAACTTCTCACGACGTTTGTCCGATCGGTACCAAATACGTTGCAGTAGACCCAGTGCCCAGAACGTTTTTCCGTGCAGCTTCATAAACTGGCGGCGTGCCTTGCCAAGGATTCGGGCATCGCCCACCTGTAAAAACTCATCCATGGTTTGTGCGGCAAGCTTGCCACAAAGCATGGCGTAATAAATCCCTTCACCGGATGCCGGCGCAACGACTCCAGCGGCATCGCCAGAGAGCAACACGCCTCTGCCATCGTCCCACCTTTTTAGGGGCTTCATGGGTATAGGGGCACCTTCTCGGCGAACTGTTTGACAGCTGTCTAACCCTGTTTTGGCTCTGAGAGTTGCCACCGCATTTCGCGCAGAGAAGCCATCAGTCTCACTGCCGACACCAATGCTGGCATGCCTTCCATGGGGGAATACCCAAGCATAAAAGTCGGGTGATAATTCGCCCTGATACCAAACATCGCAGCGATCACCGTCGTAAAGCTCATCATTGGCAGCTGGGGCCTCCACGATTTCGTGGTAAGCCAGCACCCACCGTGCGTTCTTGCTACAGGGAATCGCCTGTCGAGCCACGTTTGACCGCGCACCATCAGCACCGATCACGCTGCGGCTAGTCACACTGATGTTCTCGAGACCGGCTTCTTTGCTTTGAAAGTCGATATGCAAAACACCTTCTTCATCATAGTGCAGCGCCTTGAAGGCACCGATACGCAGTTCCGCTCCGGCTGAAACGGCGCGCTCTCGCAGCCAAGGGTCAAAGACATCGCGATCAACCATGCCAACAAAGGTTTCACCGACCGGCATATCCACCTTTTTTTCTGTGGGCGATATCATTCGAGCTGACCGGATTCTGGCGACTAATAGCTCTTCGGGAATTTCAAATTCATCGATCAAGCAGGGTGGAATGGCACCGCCACAAGGCTTGATTCGAAAAGCGCGTTCAAGCAATAGCACCCGGTAGTTTTGTTTTGCTAGGTGCTCGGCGGCGCTTGCACCCGATGGACCGCCGCCGATAATTACCACGTCATAATCTGTATTGGACACGATTCGAGTCCCCCGTTAGTTGCGACCCGCCATCACTTCTTGCATGGCGATTTCTCCAAAGCTTGGAGCTGATTTTTCTTCGTTTTGTTGTTCGTTTTGTTGTTCGTTTTTGCCAATACCCAGGCCCAGCCAAGCAGCTACGAGGAACATGAGAGCCTCGAAGCTAAATACCAGTCCGTAAGCATGTGCAGGCACTTCAATCCAAATTTGACACACATCAACAGCGACGGTGCCTAAAAAGCCGCCTAGGGCAAATGCGATAGCTTGCGCGGCTCCCCAGAGCCCCATACGCAAACCTTCACGGCCCGATTGTCCGGCGCTTGCTAAGGTCATCATGGTCGCAATCGCGGCCACCGCGAATGCGCCGTTGGCAAACCCGAGGAGAAATACGTTGCCAGAGAGATGCCAGGTCTCGGGGTGGAGTCCGCCGCTCGCGAGTGTCAGCAGTACCATCCCAGATGCAATACAGCCGCCAACGGTTCAGGCGCGAAGCAGGCGTACGCCGTGCTTACTGAACAGCGAGCCGCTCGCAGCAACGGCGATCATGCCCACCAGAACCCCCGCATGTTGAGTGCCTGCTAGCTGAGTTGAGGCCCCCGGTGATAAGCCAAAAACCAGCCCCGCGTAAGGCTCAAGTATCAGGTCCTGAAAGGAGTACGCCAGCATTGAGACAAACACAAACAAAGTGAACTGGCGAGCCTGCCGCTCCTGCCAAATTTTCTTGAGCGCTTCGCTGAACGCAGGTTTTTCTGCAGCCGCTGCGGGTTGTACGGTGTAGGAGGTGGGTTCAACGTTGCGTATGGCCAGCACGGTAACCGTCATCGCGAGTACCGACACGGTCGCAGTTACACTTAGCAGGCGACTGGGGGAAAAAGGGTCTAGAAAATGGCCAGCAACCCCTGCTGTGACGGCGAATCCCGCGATCATCATAAACCACACCAGAGTTGCAGCGGCGGGTTTTCGCTCGGGTGCAACGACCTTGGCCAAGAGCACTAGCAGCGAGGTACCGGTTGCTCCTGAGCCTAAACCAATGCCAAAAAAGCCAATAAACGAGACTATTGAGCCGGTGATGACGCTGCTAGCCATTAGTACAGTGCCAAAAGCTGCGATAACACCGCTAGTGGCGAGGAGCGCCATGCCACCTAAAATCCAGGGTGTGCGACGCCCTCCGATGTCCGAGCCATAGCCAATGCGTGGACGGGCAAGCTGAACAAAGTGATGCACCGCGACCAGAAAGCCGGGCAGCATGGCGGGTAAGGCCATTTCCACAACCATCACGCGATTTAAAGTAGATGTCGTGAGTACGATGATGGCACCCAGTGACGTCTGAATAAGCCCAAGGCGCGCAATACCCAGCCAGGTGAGATTTTGCAGACCTGTCATGACGCAAGACCCGAGAGTGCAGTTGCAGTGACCATCATGCCGCTTACATAGGCCATCACACCGGTACCGTTGTACCACGGCGCCAACTCTTCAGGGTTTTTAACCAGCTTAGACATGGCGATGAGTTGCCCAGCAATCAGCAGGGCAACTACGGCTGCTTGCCAGTGAGCGGCTTCGTTGACGAGTAGGGCAACCACGAAAAATTGAGGTACCGCCATAAACCAGCAGGCGATAATGGCCGCCTTGCGGAGCCCATAAACTGCGGGCAGCGAGCGCAGACCCAACGCACGGTCGCCCGCGACAGATTTGAAGTCATTGAGGGTCATAATGCCGTGTGCGCCTAAACTGTACAGGCCTGCAACTGCAAGTACCTGCCAAGCTGGGAGCATACCTCCCAGAAAAACTGCCGCCCCTGTCAGCCACGCCAAGCCCTCATAACTTAGGCCGACAGCAGCGGCACCCCACCAGCCATTGCGCTTTAATCGAAAGGGTGGGGCACTGTACATCCATGCGAGGGTGAGACCGACCAGTGTTGCAATACCCACCCAAAAGCCAAGGGCGGCGCCCCAAGCGCCCGCTAGAGCGGTCCATACAACTGCAAAAATCAGTCCCCAATTACCCGGCACTCTGCCTGAGGGTATCGCGCGTTGGGGTTCATTGATGGCGTCCACTTCGCGATCAAACCAGTCGTTGACGATTTGACTGGCGCCACAAACCATTGGGCCCGCGAGCAGGATGCCGGCAATAAGTAGCACAGGATTTTCCAGCAAGCCCGAGCCGCTTGACACCGCCCCGCAAAGAAACGCCCACATGGGGGGGAACCAAGTGATGGGTTTGAGTAATTCAAGCAGGGCGCTCGCCTGAGGGCGATGAGTACGAACTTCAAAAGAGGGAGCTCTTTGCATAGTTGGAGGGTAAACAGGCCCTCCAACCAACGTCAAATGTTATTTACATATCATACGTAAATAAAAATAGTCATTCCGCGGGGTCAGAAGCTGAATCCCCTATGCCATAACGCCGTAACTTGGTGTAGAGGCTTTGTCGACTCAGGCCCAAGATCTCGGCGGCTGAGGCGCGATTATCCCGAGTGAGTTTCAATGCAGCCTCAATACAGAGTGCCTCAATGACTTCGGTGGATTCGCGCACCAGCTCTTTCAAGGGGTGGCGACCCACGCGCTCTGTAATTTGTTCGATGGATCGTGGCAGGCGCTCTGTGAGTGGATGATCTGTCGTTAGGCGCCGGCTGATGTCCCTGATAAAGAACACAATCTTTGGGTTGTCGCCCCGTTGAACTGTTGCGGCAGAGATTTCGATCTCTGATGTGGTCCCCACGCTATTCTTGAGCACAGAGGCATAGAGCTTTATTGAGCGCCCTTGCTTAAGATTGCTGAGCATTACGGAAAGGTCGACGGTTGTCCGCCCCACCCAAGTATCGAGAGTCCTCCCCATGACCTGATCCGGGGCGGGCACGCTGATCCACTCGAGAAAGATAGAATTTACGTATTCGATGCGACCTTCGCTATCAACCTGAACAATAGCGTCGGGAGCCAGCTGGAAAGTATCTGCTAGGTGCATATCCTGCAAGTTGCTGTCTTCACCGGTGCTAGAGAGCCTAATCAAATAGCGAGACTCAGGTCCCTGACGTTGAAAACTTACCAAGACGTCGCTGCCGTGGGGGACATTGGGCAGCACAATACGTCGCAAGCTGGTGGCGCCTGTTTCCCGCGCGGCATCTAAGAGCGTCTGAATCTCGGCCGAGTTTAGCGGTAGGGGGCGCCCGATAATGCTCTGACCTTCTGTATTTAGCATCGCGTTTGCCTGTGAGTTAGCCTCTAAGACCCTGCCAGTACCTTCATCAACAACAAGAATTCCGTCGCTTGTGAGCTCTAGCAGGCGGCGATAGCGATTTTCCATTTGGCGCAGTGCCCAATAGTCTTGCTCCATAGCATGCTGTGCGTTGAGAACTTGCTGCCGAAGGTCGCTTACAACCCTCAGATCACGCCCGACGGCAATAACGCCCTCACCGTCGAGAGGTTGAATAAGCCTGAAACTCATGGGTAGCTCATCATTTGTTTCAGTCGCACGAATGTTGAGGTCGACCCGATTAGGTGTGTTGGGTGTGCGAGTGGCGGCAGTTAATGCGCTCTTTGCGCGTTCGGTGTGCTCTTCGATACAGAGCTCATGCCAGCTGCGCCCGCGCCAAGGAATTCTCATGAGGTCAGTCAGCTCGGCGTTGGTGACAGCGACATCAAGGCAAAAGCCTTCTGCGTCCAGCTGTAATTGCACGTCTGCTACCGCTTCCAGCACTGAGGCGACAGCGGCGGGGTCGAGTTCTTTAAGCAACACCTGATCCTTTGTGGGCATTTGTCGAATGGTCTTTGCGCTATTTTGCGCTAGGTCACAGTTAAATTGAACCGAGGTTTACACTAGCCGGCGAGAAAACGCACCCATAATGGACATATTTCTCCTATTTAGGCCCTATAACCCCTAAAGCGTCATTTTTTTTAGCCTTTCCTGTGTGTAATAACAAGTTGACACCCAACAAGCGGGAGGGATAATCTTCGTTAAAAGTACCCGTGGAGCGCACATCGCGCTGGAGGTCATCGTGGGTGAACCGAGAAAACCCCCAAAGAGGGGCTCCGATCTTTACACCCCGGAGCAGCGTTTAAGAAGAGATTCGACCATTTGGACGATGGTTCAGGGGGTTTTGGCGCCGCTGCAGTTTCTTGCTTTCGCGCTGAGTCTGGTGTTTGTCATTAATTTTCTGGCAAACGGTACGGGCTATGCAGCGGCCGTGATTTCAATATTCATCAAAACGTTGTTTCTACTCACCATTATGGTCACCGGAGCCATTTGGGAGAAGGTTGTTTTTGGGCGCTACCTGTTTGCCCCCGCTTTTTTTTGGGAAGACGTGGTCAGCATGCTGGTCATTTTTCTACACGTCGCCTATGTGGTGTCTTGGTTGTTCGACTTGCAGGCGCCTCGTGAGCAAATGTGGCTGGCGATCGCGGCCTACTCGGTGTATGTCGTCAATGCCGCTCAGTTTTTGTTGAAGCTACGCGCTGCGAGGGTAGGGTCAACGCGAGGTGATGCTGAGTTGGGTTCAGAGTTTGCTGTAGAGGTGTCTAGATGACTGCTGAGGTGATTGCAGTTTCTGATTCTGGGGTTGCACCAGAGCGGTTCCAGCCAGTTCAGGAGCGGGGCCAGCGTGCAGTTTTTTGCGGTTTGACCTCAATAATCTGGCTGCACCGGAAAATCCAAGATGCATTCTTTCTGGTGGTTGGCTCAAGGACCTGTGCACACCTAATTCAGTCCGCCGCTGGCGTCATGATTTTTGCTGAGCCGAGATTTGGGACCGCTGTCTTAGGAGATCGCGATCTGGCGGGTATGGCAGATTGTCACGATGAACTAGATAGGGTTGTGGCCCAGGTGCTCGCTCGTCGACCTGAACTGAAGAGTATTTTTCTGGTCGGCTCATGCCCCTCGGAAGTGATTAAGCTAGACCTCGATAACGCAGCAGGCCGTTTAGGCCGGGTATACGAGGGTCAGGTTCGATTCGTTTCGTTTTCAGGTTCTGGTATCGAGACGACTTTTACTCAGGGGGAAGACAACTGTTTGGCCAGCTTGGCGTCTGACTTACCCACTGACACCAGAGCCGAGGACCGGTTGCTGGTGGTGGGAACGGTCCCTGACATTGTGGAGGATCAGTTTCGACGCTTATTTACCCAGTTGGGAATCGGTCAGGTCGATTTTTTCCCAGGCAGTCAGTCGACGGATTTACCAGCTGTTGGCAAGAACACCAAAATGTTGCTTGCACAGCCCTTCTTGGGTGAGACGCTGCGGGCATTAGAGTCTCGTGGAGCGACGCTGCTGCCAGCGCCCTTTCCCTTGGGGGCAGAGGGCAGTGAAGCATGGTTCCGCGCAGCGGCTAACGCATATGGGGTGGCTGAGGAAAAGCAAGCAGAGGTATTGCAGCCCCCGTTGCAGCGAGCTAGGGCGGCGTTGGGAAAATACCGCACTGAATTGTCCGGGAAGTCATTCAGTATGCTGCCAGACTCTCAGCTGGAAATTCCTTTGGCGCGCTTTTTGGCCCGTGAGTGCGGCATGACGCCAAAGGAGGTGGGAACGCCTTATTTTGATGCAAGAGTTATGGCGGAAGAGGTGCCATTACTGCCTTCTGGAGTGGATTGGGTTGAAGGGCAAGACCTTGATCCAGCCCTTGACCGCGTGCGAGCTGCAAAGCCCGATTTAACGGTTTGCGGGCTCGGTATAGCCAACCCGCTCGAGGCCGAGGGTCTCAGAACAAAGTGGTCCATTGAGCTTCTTTTTACGCCGATACAGGGCTTTGAGCAGGCGGGGGATCTAGCGGAGTTATTCGCAAGGCCATTGCGCCGAGAGAGGGCATTGGAGGTGGGATCGTGGAGCTGACACTTTGGACCTATGAGGGCCCCCCACATGTCGGCGCCATACGAGTCGCGGCCTCTATGCGTGGCGTACACCTGGTGCTCCATGCACCTCAAGGTGACACTTACGCTGATTTGTTGTTCACAATGATCGAGCGGGACGGCAAGCGGCCGCCGGTGACCTACACAACATTTCAGGCTCGTGATCTCGGTGCTAGCACCGCTGAGAAATTCTTGAATACTCTGCAAGCTGCTTATGACCATCACAAACCTAGCCTCCTGTTGGTTGCTGATTCCTGCACCGCTGAGTTGTTACAAGATCAGCCCGGCACTCTCGCTGAAACCGCGGGTCTGCCAGTGCCAGTGGTGCCTTTGGAAATGGCAGCCTATTCCCGGAAGGAAAATTGGGGCGCTAGTGAGACGTTCTATCATCTTGTTCGTGCGGTACTGTCTGCACAGCGGAACTCTGAAGAAAAACCCGCGGATCAGGGTTCAAGTAATCGGCGTCGCACTGTAAATTTATTGGGACCCACCAAGTTAGGCTTTCGTTGCCGCGACGATATTCAAGAAATCCAGCGGCTTTTGCAGTCTGTGGGTATCGGGGTCAATGTGGTTGCGCCCTTGGATGCTGACATCAACGATATCAGTCGCATACCAGAAGCTGATGCTAACGTTTGTTTATACCCCGAGGTTGCACTAACGACCTGCACCTGGCTCGAGCGGAATTTTGGGCAGCCTGTTATTCGCACTGTGCCCCTCGGCTTTGGCGCCACTCAGGATTTTCTCGCTGAGCTGGCAGGCGTGTTGCAAGTCGACATCAGCGCGGAAGCGGTAGCTGATTGCCGGCTGCCTTGGTATAGCCGTTCCGTTGATTCGACTTATCTGACTGGTAAGCGAGTCTTTGTTTTTGGTGACGGCATGCATGCGATGACTTGTGCACGTGTGGCACAGCAAGAAATGGGTTTTGAGGTTGTTGGCTTGGGTACTTACTCTCGTGAAATGGCACGAGAAGTTCGTGCGATGGCTAAAGAGCTGGGTCTTGACGCGCTTATCACCGACGATCACATGGTTGTCGAGCAGGCGGTCAGCGAACTCAGACCTGAATTGGTGTTAGGCACTCAGATGGAGCGTCATATTGCCAAGCGCTTGGGCATAGGATGCGCTGTTATTTCGACCCCCGCCCATGTGCAGGACTACCCTGCAAGGTTCTCACCCCAAATGGGGGTTGAGGGCGCGAATGTCTTATTTGATACCTGGGTGCACCCATTAATTATGGGTTTGGAAGAGCACCTCCTACACATGTTTCGAGATGATTTTGAATTCAATGATCATGCAGCGCCTTCACATTTGAGCCACGGCGAAGGCACGCTGATGGCGGTTGAAGATAATAATGTTGTTCCCATAGTGGGAGTGCATTGGGAAGACGGTGCCGAGAAAGAGCTCAAGAAAATTCCGTTCTTTGTGCGTGGCAAGGCCAAGCGCAATACGGAACGTTACGCTGAAGAGCGCGGATTGACCGCAATCGACATTGAGACCTTGTATGAAGCGAAAGCACACTACAGCCGCTGAAGTGGGCATGGACGTCTCAATCCGCGTGGTGCTACTCACGCTGGATAACCATGTCAGTGCGGCTCTAGAGTCAGCTTTTATAAAGTTAAAGGGCGTCATGCCAGGCCTGCAGTTAGCGATTCATGCCGCTGCTGACTGGGAGGCGCGGCCAGAGAAGCTTGAGGCTTGTAAGGCCGATATTGCTCAGGGCGATATTATTATTGCCACAATGATGTTCATGGAGCCCCATATCGCTGGGGTTATTGATGCCTTGACGGCACGGCGTGATCATTGCGACGCAATGATCTGCTGCATGTCTGCTGGTGAGGTGATGAAGCTCACTCGAATGGGCCGATTCTCCATGGACGGTGAGCAGGGTGGCGCAATGTCGTTATTAAAGCGACTGCGCGGAAAAAGTACGACGGGTGGCAAGCCAAAAAATGTGGGTGCACAGCAGTTGTCGGTATTGCGTCGGTTGCCCCGAATTTTGCGTTTTATTCCAGGCACGGCTCAAGACCTGCGCATTTACTTTTTGATTTTGCAGTACTGGTTAGCGGGATCCGAAGAGAATCTCTCGCGGATGATTCAGCTGGTGGTGCGTCGTTATGCTGCCGGCCCTAGAGAGGAGCTGCGTAAGCTACCCGAGCCCGGTGCCCCCATTGATTACCCGGAAGTTGGTGTTTATCACCCCACAATTAAATCGGGAATCAGTGGTGACCTAGCAGCGTTACCCCGGAAGGTGCCATCCAGTAAAAGCCCAGTGGGAACGGTGGGCTTATTACTCATGCGGTCTTACGCCTTGGCGGGGAACAGTAGTCATTACGACGCAGTGATTAGGGCGTTAGAGGAGCGCGGTCTGCGCGTTATCCCAGCTTTTGCAAGCGGCTTAGATGCTCGTCCCGCCGTGCACCGATTTTTCATGGAGAACGAAGCCCCAATCGTTGATGCGGTTGTTTCGTTAACAGGGTTCTCTCTGGTCGGAGGCCCAGCCTACAACGACACCGATGCGGCGCAGGAGTTGCTAAAGACGCTCGATGTGCCTTATTTGGCAGTACAGGCTCTTGAGTTTCAGAGCCTTGAAACGTGGTCGGATTCCGCTTTAGGTCTCATGCCGATTGAAGCAACCATGATGGTTTCTATCCCAGAGCTTGATGGTGCAACAGGTCCAATGGTTTTCGGTGGCCGCAGCGACCAATCTTCAGAGATGCCCAATGCCATGCAGGCGCATAATGAACGCATTGGCATGTTGGCTGACCGTGTCAGTTGTCTCGTGAAATTGCGGCGGCGAGAGCAGCGTGACCGCAAAGTCGCTGTGGTGCTCTTTAATTTTCCGCCGAACTCCGGGGGCACTGGAACTGCGGCACATTTGGCAGTGTTTGAGTCGCTCTTCAACACGCTAAGAGCCCTAAAGGCAGATGGCTACCAGGTAGACTTGCCCGATTCGGTTGACGCACTTAGGGACCGGATCTTAATCGGTAACGCGGCGCAGCGAGGCACCGATGCCAATGTTTGCGCGACGATAAGTGTTGATGATCATGTCCGCAACGAGCCTTGGTTGGATGAGATTGAATCACAGTGGGGGCCGGCACCGGGTAAGCAATTGACCGACGGCCGATCTCTGTTTGTTCTGGGTGAGGAATTTGGCAATGTGCTAGTGACAGTGCAGCCGCCCATGGGCTATGAAGGCGATCCAATGCGCCTCCTGTTTGAAGGAGGGCACGCGCCGACCCACGCTTTCGCGGCTTTTTACAGGTATTTGCGAGAAACCTGGCAGGCCGACGCTGTGCTGCACTTTGGTACCCATGGCGCATTGGAATTTATGCCGGGTAAGCAGGTGGGTTTATCGGCTAATTGCTGGCCAGATCGCCTGATTGGCTCCCTGCCCAATTTTTACCTCTATGCCTCGAACAACCCATCAGAGGGTTTGATTGCTAAGCGCCGATCTGCGGCGACCTTAGTAAGTTATTTAACGCCCCCGGTGGCCAATGCGGATCTTTATCAAGAGTTGAAAACTCTGGGGGACTCCATTGATCGATGGCGCCGACGGGATCGGGATCAAGATGCCGACACACTCGCTGAACTGATAAGACTCATTCGAGAACAGGCAGAGACCTGCGACCTAAATTTAGTCAACTGGGACCAAGATGTAGAAGCCGCGATCGAGGATTTGCGCGCCCAGCTTAACGAGATTGAAGATTCGCTCATCCCTTACGGATTGCATGTCGTTGGTGAAGTCATGTCGCGGGAGGATCGGTTGTCTCTGCTGCAGTCCATCGCAGCGGCGCAAGGGCAATTCAAACCCAGTGAAACGCTTCTAAACCGGTTGCTTGATGATGCAGACCTTGCAGAGCTCACCGCGTTTCCAGAGCTCGCCGCCCACCCAGAAGCAGAGCGGCTCGCTTACCTTGAATTATTGGTATCGGCTAAAACTGCTTTGGGGCAAGACACTGAAATGCCTGCACTTCTCAGGGCGCTAGATGGGCGATTCATTCCACCCGTAGGTGGTGGCGACCTTCTACGCTCCCCGGATATGCTTCCTACCGGGCGAAATTTACATGGCTTTGATCCTTTCCGTTTGCCAAGTCAGTACGCGGTAAAAGAGGGCGATCGCCAAGCGCGGCAACTGCTGGAACGGCACCAACATGACAGCGACGAAGTGCCAACATCAATCGCGCTGGTTTTGTGGGGCACGGACAACCTCAAGTCTGAGGGCATTGCTATTGCTCAGGCTTTGGCATTGATGGGAGCCCAACCGCGGTTAGATAGCTACGGTCGTGTTTGTGGTGCTGAGCTTATTGATCTCGAGACATTAGGCCGTCCGCGTATTGATGTTGTGATGACGCTTTCAGGGATTTTCCGAGATCTTTTACCGTTACAAACAAGGCTGCTAGCCGAGGCGGCCTATCTCGCAGCGATGGCGGATGAGCCCATCACGAAAAATGCAATTCGCGCTAACGCATTGGCCTATCAGGCAGAGCATGACTGTGATCTCGAAACCGCAGCGCTTCGAGTCTTCAGTAACGCCGAGGGCACTTATGGGTCTAACGTCAATATGCTAATTGATAGCGGCGCCTGGGAGAATGAAGACGAATTAGCCGAGACCTTTACGGCGCGAAAGGGTCATGCCTACGGCCGTCATGGCGCCGTGTCTCAAAATACTGAGCTGCTAACAGAGATGCTTTCGCGGGTAGATCTTGCGTACCAAAATCTAGATTCGGTAGAAATCGGTGTTACTACGGTCGATCACTACTTCGACACGTTGGGCGGTATCAGTCGGGCTATTCGGCGAACCGGAAGTGACAGCGTCCCTGTTTATATTGCTGATCACACCACTGGCAATGAAAAGATTAGAACTTTGGCTGAGCAGGTGGCGTTAGAGACTCGCACCCGGGTACTGAACCCCAAGTGGTATGAATCAATGCTCGACCATGGTTACGAGGGAGTTCGTGCAATCGAGACCCACGTGACAAACACCATGGGTTGGTCTGCCACAACGGGGCAAGTTGCCCCTGGGTATATCAGCAGCTGTCGGAGACCTTCATTCTTGATGCCGACATGCGTCAACGGCTCGCGCTGCTCAATCCTAAGGCCGCGTCACGCGTTGCTAACAGATTACTCGAGGCGCATGAGCGTCAATATTGGGATCCTGACGAAGCTTCTCTAAGCGCATTGCGCGAAGCGGGTGAGGATTTGGAAGATTGGATGGAAGGAATATCACCTGAGGCGGTCGCATGAATGTACGTAATAACCATATTCCCATAAAAGCTATCGACGCTGGCGGCAAGTCACCTGATGGTGACGGCAGTGTTCAAGTCCACTTGGATCCGCAGATTCAAATAGACAAAGCCAAAGTATTTGCTGTCTACGGCAAAGGTGGGATTGGCAAGAGCACGACCTCATCCAATCTGAGCGCGGCGTTTTCAAAGCTGGGTAAGCGTGTCATTCAGATAGGTTGTGACCCGAAGCATGATTCGACATTCACTTTGACGAAGGCACTTATGCCCACGGTTATCGATGTCCTCGAGTCAGTAGAGTTTCACTCTGAGGAGCTGCGCCCAGAGGATTATGTCTTCGAGGGCTATAACGGTGTGCAATGTGTCGAGGCTGGAGGTCCGCCTGCGGGCACTGGTTGTGGTGGCTACGTCGTTGGGCAAACGGTCAAATTGCTAAAGCAGCACCATCTGCTAGACGATGCGGACGTGGTTATTTTCGACGTCTTGGGAGATGTTGTGTGTGGCGGCTTTGCCTCACCACTTCAGCATGCAGAGCGTGCCGTAGTCGTGACCGCAAATGACTTTGATTCCATCTTTGCCATGAATCGTATTGCTACAGCAATTAATGCAAAAGCAAAAAATTATGGCGTGAGGCTAGGTGGTGTTATTGCCAATCGAAGCTCAGCCACCGATGAGATTGATCGGTTCAATGAAGCGACTGGTATGAAGCGGCTTGCACACTTCCCGGATCTTGATGTCATCAGGCGAAGTCGTTTAAAGAAATCGACGATCTTTGAGATGGGGGATGCAGAGGGTCTCGATCTTGTGCAGCGCGAGTATATGAATTTGGCTGAGCGGTTGTGGAATGGTACCGAAGCACTTCCGGTAACGCCTATGAAAGATCGCGAGCTATTTGATTTTCTTGGATTTGATTGATTAGGGACGGTGGATTAAACGTGGTGAGTTATGAACAGCGCCGGCAGGAAATCGAGCATTACTTTGACCGTACTGCGGCTGACACTTGGGCGAAGTTGACATCTGATGCCCCAGTAAGCCGCATCCGCCAGACTGTGCGTGAGGGTCGAGATACCATGCGGGCACAGTTACTAGGCTGGCTTCCTGATGATCTGGCCGGGAAGCGCATTTTAGACGCGGGCTGCGGCACGGGTGCGTTCTCGGTGGAGGCCAGCCGTAGAGGCGCAGAGGTGGTGGCGGTAGACTTATCGCCAACGCTCATAGCTCTTGCTAGGGAGCGAGTGGGTAGCACGGCTTTGCGTGGCAGCATTGATTTTCGTGTGGGGGATATGGGTGATTTGAACCTTGGGACCTTTGACCACATCGTTGCCATGGATTCGTTAATTCACTACGAATCAGAAGACGGTCTGCGAACTTTGGCGGCAATGGCCGAAACGGTAACGACCAGTATTGTTTTTACCTTTGCCCCCAAAACTCCGCTGCTGGCGGCTATGCATAGTGTGGGTCAGTGGTTTCCTAGAGGTAATCGATCCCCGGCTATAGCGCCCATGGCGGTGTCGCAGCTGCAACGCGCGGTAAGCTCCCAGCCTGAGTTTGCCCAGTGGCAAATGTCGCGAGACTTTCGGGTTTCTCGAGGATTTTACATTTCTCATGCCATGGAATTGACGCGTAGATGATGATCTCCCGCCAAAATTTCGGTGAATTCATTCAGGGGGTAGGCACTCGTTGGCTACCTTTTGCGGATGCAGTCAGCGAAAATTTGGCCTTGAGTCGGCTGCTGCGTTTGGCGCTATTTCAAGTCTCTGTGGGCATGGCGGCTGTGATGCTCACAGGCACACTCAACCGCATTATGGTGGTTGAGTTAGGGCAGCCGGCCTGGTTAGTTGCGCTAATGGTTGCGATTCCACTATTGCTCGCTCCAGCTCGAGCGCTGGTTGGATTTCGTTCTGATTTCCATCGCTCCTATTTGGGGTGGCGTCGTGTGCCCTACCTCTGGATGGGTACGCTGATCCAGTTTGGTGGTTTTGCCATCATGCCTTTTGCACTAATAGTGCTAACTGAGCCTCATAACGGTCCGGCGATGCTCGGTCCCGCAGCGGCTATGCTCGCATTCATTCTCGTTGGCACCGGTATGCATACTACTCAAACCGCTGGCCTCGCCTTAGCAACCGACCTGGCGAGCGAAGAGTCTCGTCCTCGTGTGGTGGCTCTGCTCTACGTTATGCTTTTGGCCGGGACAGTTGTTGCTAGCCTTGGGTTTGCTCAACTGTTAGTAGACTTCACCTACCTTCGATTGATTCAGGTGCTACAAGGCGTCGCAATTCTCACCGTGTTGCTGAACTTTGTTGCGCTGTGGAAGCAAGAAGCAAGGCAGCCTCACCTTACTCGTCATGATCAAGTGCGCCCGCGTTTTATGGATGTTTGGCGCCAGTTCGATGGGCAGCCAAAAGCGCGACGACTTTTAGTTGCGGTGGCTTTAGGCACCATGGGATTCACCATGCAGGATATTTTGTTGGAGCCCTACGGCGCGCAAATTCTCAATATGTCTGTGAGTGAAACTACGCAGCTGACGGCTATTTTGGGTATTGGCATGTTGCTGGCATTTTTTGTCGCGGCCCGACTACTAGCGCGTGGTGTCGATCCTATCCGCATCTCAGCGGTAGGCGCGATGGTGGGTGTATTTGCGTTTTCTGCGGTCGTGTTTGCGGCACCCCTGATTTCGGAAACATTATTTAGGGTTGGAACTTTGGCCATCGGTGTCGGCAACGGTTTATTTGCCGTAGGGACCCTGACCGCCATTATGAATTTGGATCGAACAGATCAACTTACTGGCCTGACACTGGGTGTTTGGGGCGCGGTGCAGGTAACGGCTACAGGCGTCGCTATTTTTGCCGGTGGCGCTATTCGCGATGTGGTTGAGGGCTGGGTCAGCATGGGCCTAATGGGTACCGCACTTAATATGCCTACAACGGCTTATGCCGTTGTGTATCACATAGAAGTTTTCGTTCTGTTTGCCGCTTTAATCGCACTGGGACCACTAGTGCGTCAGCCCGGTGAGCAGTCACAGCAACCACGGGATCTGCGCCTCGCAGATTTTCCCGGATAACAAGTCACAACAGAGGAGCAATACAATGGGTACTGGAGCCATAACCGGTTACATTGATGTCGCACAGGTGGCGTTATACGCCTTTTGGATTTTCTTTTTCATACTGGTGTTCCATTTGCACCGTGAGGGCAAGCGCGAGGGCTGGCCCCTCAAACTTGACGGAAAAGGGGATACCTTAGTCGAGGGGGTGGGCGGTATGCCCATTCCAAAAACCTATGAGTTAGCCAATGGTCAGGGTAGTAGAACGCTACCGGGTCCCGCGCCCGCGAGCTATGAGTTAAAGGCCCAGCCAACGGGGCCGTCGACGGGCTTTCCTGTCGAGCCCACAGGCGATCCGATGGTCGATGGGGTAGGGCCTGCAGCATGGGCTACTCGCCCTGAAAAGCCAGATTTAACCATCGATGGTGAGCCGAGAATCGTCCCGCTCAGAGTCGATACAGATCACAAGGTCAATAGCCGCGATCCCGATCCAAGAGGTTGTGCGGTCATGGCCTGTGATGGCAAGCAGGGTGGTACGGTCTTTGACCTTTGGGTTGATCGAGCTGAGCCCCTGTTCCGCTACGCCGAAGTCGATGTCGGAGAGGGGACTCGCCTGCTGCCGATGACGATGGCGCGTGTGTCGAAAGATGGCACCGTGCAGGTTAAATCGATTCGCAGCGATCAGTTTGTTCAGGTCCCCAAGTTGGCGAACCCCGATCAAGTCACACTGCAAGAAGAAGACAAGATCACGGCTTTTTACGGTGGCGGTACGCTGTATGCGACACCTGAAAGAAAGGAGCCTTGGCTGTGAGGGAATATGAATACGAGCCCATAAATGGGCTCCCTGAGGAGTTGCCCGAAGGCGAAGCGATTGTTTGGCAGGGCGCCCCTCAGTGGACAGCTCTGGCAAATCGCGTGTTTCAGGTTAGAACTCTTGCGTTCTACTTTGCCGCCCTGATTGGTATTCATGTTATTTACAAACTCATGGATGGAGCCAGCAGTAGTCACATCTGGGCTGGTGTGACTTGGCAGTTGACCTTAGCGGCGGTCTCGCTTGGTCTGTTGACTGGGGCTGCATGGCTATATGCCAGAAGTACCGTTTACACCCTCACTAATAAAAGGCTTGTGCTGCGTTCGGGTGTTGCGACACCGATGATGGTGAACCTGCCTTTGGAAAAAGTGAAAAGCGCGGGCTTACGTCTTTGCAGCGACGGTACCGGTGATATGTTGTTCACCCCCACGACAGACACAAAGTTGTACTACCTGCTGCTGTGGCCCCATGTGCGCTTATTGGGATTTCGTAACATTCAGCCGCTGTTTCGGGGTATACCGGATGCACAAAACGTGGCTCGTCTGCTCGCTAAAACGGTTCGGTCAGAAGGCATGACACCCTTAGAGGGGGAGTTAGCTCAAGGCGAAACTATGCAGACAACACGAGAAGAGGATTTTTCAAGTGGCCAACCCGTTGCCGCAAGCTGAAATGTCCGGAGAGATTAGACACATTCGCCGAGTGAGTGATCGGCTTATGGGGCTAATTGCTCTTGGCCTACTCTTTGTTGTGGCGGCGGTTTTGCTGGCCCGCACAACAGACAACATTGTGTTGGCCGACCCCCCTATTGGTGCCGTCATTGAAGGGAGAACGTTGCTGTTCAATGATGGACCGAAGGGAGAGGTGCAGATATCGGATGCCGCTAGCGGAGTGGTTGTTCGTACACTGTATGCTGGAGAGGGTAGTTTCATCCGTGGTGTCGTGCGAAGTTTGGTACGTACCCGTCACCAGCAAGGGCTCTTCGCACAGACTGGATTCAATTTGAATCTGTATGAGGACGGTCGCTTGCAGTTAGTCGATCCCCTAACGCATCAAGTGATTGACCTTGTCGCCTTTGGTCCCACCAACATGGCCGAATTTGCCGGCTTACTCACACCGGCACCAAGCGCACCTTTGGTCGCTGGCAGTACATGAACGAATTCGTTCTGGCGTTATTCGTAGCGTTGACCGGCTGGTGGTTTTCTACCGGGGTCATCTTATGGCTCGTGCATCGCCCAGAGCGATATCATCGGAACATCTTCGGATTAGCCACCATAACCATGCTTGTGGCGTTTTATGGTGTTCAAACCACAGTAACCGAATCGACCCCCCAGAGCGTTGTCACGGCTTTTTGCCTGGCACTACTGTTGTGGGGATGGTTGGAGATGGGGTATCTCATGGGGTTCGTTACTGGGCCGCGGAAAGAGGCTTGCCCCGACGGGGCCACCGCAGTGGCAAGAATGCGACTCGGGCTGAGGACGTGCATCTGGCATGAGTTGACGTTGTTGGTCATGGTCGCTGTGCTGGCTTGGCTAAGTTGGCGGCAGGCCAATCAAACTGCATTGTGGGCATTTACCGTGTTGTGGCTAATGCGATGGAGCAGCAAGCTGAACTTAGTGCTCGGTGTGCGTAATTACAATCAGAGCTGGTTGCCGGAGCGATTGGCTTATGTTCACTCCTACATTCCAAGGCGGCTGCTCAATCCTTTGTTTCCATTTTCCGTCACTTGCGGAGTTATCGTGAGTTTCTACCTTATAAATTCTGCGATTCAAGCGACTGATTTGGGTCTAATGATCGCTTTGACCCTCGCGGGGGCAATTGCTGCCCTGGGTACCCTCGAGCACCTGTTTTTGATGGCACCTTTAAAAGAAGCCGCGCTTTGGATCTGGGCTGCACCCACCCCGACGCCCTCGGTCACCAAAACGAGATCCCAGTCGCAGTAAACTTAAGTAATTATAAGGTTTGGCACAAAAACAGTGATAAACAAACTTGACGCCAACAAGCCTGAGGTCTACTGTGGTTTCTTCGGGCCACTCAGGATGAGGCAAGTGCTCAAGAGCCTAGCCCTGGGGCGCTGCTAAGTACTTTGAGACGACTTAGAGACTTAGACAGTATTGAGGCTTACCGATGCTGCATACGTGCAGGTGGAGGCTGTTGATGAACCAAAAGGGAAGCCTAGCCAGAACAGTCCCCCCATTGGCGTCGTCTCGGGCCACAACTACCCCCATTCTTGGCGAACGAGAACTCGCTATTGGCCATGCAGATTTTTCCAACGCACTCGATACCGCCGCAATGCGGGGTGATTTTGACAAGGGTGTCGCCCTGCAAGTTCATCTTCCGTTCTGCGCGACCCGCTGCGTTAGCTGCGACAGGGTCGCCGAGGTTGCATTTGATCCCTCGGCAATAGACCGCTACCTCATTGGGCTGGGCGTCGAGCTGTCGTTAATTACCGATCGAATAGGCAGAGGGCGTCCGCTGGCTCAGTTGCAGGTTGGGGGAGGCACTCCCAGCATGCTAAGCGGCTCTCAGCTGGCGCGGCTCTCAGCGGTTATAGACCAGCATTTTTCGGTCGGTGATGACTGCGAGACAGTTTTTGAAATCAGCCCAGACAGAACCTCTTGGACACAATTGGAACTTATCAAAGGGTTAGGCTTTCGCAACTTACGCTTAGAGCTGCGTGAGGTTGATGCAAGTGCACAGCAGGGGTTAGGCAGAAGTTATTCCCCTGAGCTATTGCACGACATGCTGAGCAACGCCCGGCAAGTAAACTTCGAATCGATAACCTTCGATCTCGTCTATGGACTGCCCGGGCAGAGCGTAAAAGCTGTGCGAGATAGCCTGCGCATAATCACTGAGATGAATCCTTCCCAGCTGCTGTGCAGGCCTTTTGTCCGTGACGAGCAGCGTTTTGTGCACCAGCGCGGCATTGAGTCCTACCTGATGCCATCCGTCGCTGAAAAAATGGCGATGTTCGTCGCGATTGTAGATCGATTGGAGGACTCCGGTTACCAATGGGTAGGGATCAACAGCTTTGTAAAGCCTGATCACCCCCTCAGCGTTGCGCAGGCAGAGGGACACTTGGTGCGTAATCGTTTGGGCTACTCGAATAAACCTACTCGTATCGTTTTGGGTGTGGGGCTGGGTGCCGTCTCCGAGATGCCCAACCTGTTGTCAAGAAATGAAGTCAGTTTAGATGCGTGGCACGGTACCCTTGAGGGGAATGAGCACCCATCCTGCGCAGGCATTCAGTTCACGGCCACCGAGGCAAAGAAACGTCGACTCGTTCACCGGTTGAGCGAGTCGCTGCGTGCTCCCCTTGCTGAATTTGAGTCCGCTGAGCAGCAGGAACTGTTAAACAAGCTGCAGAAAGAAGGCTTGGTAAAAGCGGAAGCCGATTGGGTCCGGGTAACTGACTCAGGTAGGTTTAAATTGCTGCAGTTGTGGGACCCAGAATCTGGGGATTTACGCATCGCTAATTCTGCCTAGCGATCGCTGATAACGGTAGTTCTCTACACACCTTTGGGGCAGTAGCCTCGCATCCAAAAAACCGGGGGACAGCGCTAGTGCTCAGGCTTGTCCGTTTTCGAGGTTTGACCGGGGGCGAGCATCTTTGACGTCACACTATCTGCATGTACCTCTCTCATCGCTCGCCACTCTAGTAAAAACCAGGGCGTAAATTCATCGGGTGCTGCCGCCACCCACGCATCTACATGGTCCAAATCAAACCAACCCCACTCTGAAATTTCATTGGGATGGGGCGTGATATTGACGGGATCATCAAGGTGTCCGATGTAGACGGCACAGAGCTCGTGCTCTGTTCCCACCGAACCAAAGTGTGCAAGATACTCAAATTGATAGACGCGGGTGAGAGGGGTTTGTAGTCCTAATTCTTCCTGCAGGCGACGATGGACTGCGCTGTCGTAGGATTCTCCGTTTCTAGGATGGCTACAGCAACTGTTAGTCCAAAAATTGGGCCAAAGTGGTTTGTCCTGGCTGCGTTTGTGCAGCAGAACCTGATTATTTTTTGTGTAGACGAAAATAGAGAATGCGCGGTGAAGCTGCCCCCCGGGAAGATGTACTGCTCTCTTTGAGGCGTTGCCGATCACCTGATCCAATGAATCGACCAAAATTAGGTCCTCGGAGTCAAAAGAGACTTGACCGAGCACTTCGTTCATAACGAATTCCTAAAAAAAGAGAGGTAAAGTGACCCGCCCCGAAGGGTGCCTCAGAGATTTCACGCTAGGGTGAGCGAGTTGGCACTGGGGGAAGCGCATGTTAACTCGTTCTCTGTGGTCTAAGAGTAGATCGGTGTCCGCTCTCCGGGTCAAAAAAGTCCTGGCCCCTAGAGGCCAGGGTAACTACCGCGTCACTTCCGTTCTGCGGGTAGGGCTTCCATGTGGCTCGCTGCTGCCATTACTTCGCCGTCGAGCCAGTTGTACTTACCAGAGCTCAAAAGAACGAAGTGAATGAACAATGCGAGAACAAACAGGAACGCAGCATTTGCTACGAGCACCCGACGTGGATCAAATAGCATCCATACTCTGTGCATAGTCTTTCTCCGTTTATTTAGTGGTTAAACCCCCAAAGGGGTGTGACCACAGGGTTTACGTTGACTTCCTGATCAATAGAACCAGGGTTTCCACATGAACATCAGTACATGTGCTGTCACCGCGATAGCAACGAAACCAACCCATCCCTGTACATAAGCACTATGGAACTCCTTGGCCTCATTGCTGGTTAGCCCTGATGGGCTACCGCCTTGCTCGCTCATGGTTTTACCTCCCATGTTTTGTCAAGCAGATGCCGCGTAGATGCCAAGAAGGCGTCGGTGCGACGTTTGTTTGAGAGCTATTGCCACTAGGTGGCGCCTTCTCTCAGCCCCCTGCACTAGGAGAAACCTCCCGGTGCAAAGATAGGTGCCGACCTTAAGGCCGGCGTGAGATGTCTAACTTCCAGCAGTCATCCCGTGATCGTTAACACCTGTACTGGCTTGTGCAGGTGCTTCTTCAGTTGCCTCATCCACGGTCGCCTCTAATTCAGCTTCTGGCGTTGCTTCGGGTTCAACCGATAGCAGCGTAGAGCGGGCGAGGTTGGGATAATCTTTCACCATATTGGCGCCCAGCATGGGTTTGTAGGCCCCTTGGTGGCAGGTGGCGCAGTTCACCTTCAGGGGATCACCCATAGGACCTTTACGGTGATCGGGTAGCCAGTCGGTGGTCTGGTTGACGTACTTCGTGTTCATCTCCCTTACCATGCGGATCCCGTGCCATGCCCGTACCCGTGCAGGCGAGCTTTGCTCCCAGTCGTAAAAGGCGCGAGTGTTGTGACAGTGCGTGCAGTTCACGCCTAGGGAGTCAGAAAAATGCATCATTAAGCTGTAGATGTATTCGGTTTGCTTGACCGATGACCTGTTGCCATTGGGTAGGGCCGTTTGTCCAGCAACTCGCCAGGGCAGGGTGGCTGCCTCTTCCTCATCGCCTTCAAGGTAGGGCGTTAATGGATCATTTGGCAGAGAGCTATAGGCCGCTGTAACAGAGGCAATATTCTGGCCTGCGGTCATGACGCCTGCGGCGTGCGGTTGGCCTGGATCGGTTGCCCACACGTACTCCGGAATATTCTTTCCACGGTGGCAGGTGTAACAAGTCACACCGGCTCCGCCGACGTGATCACCCCACTCAACGTTGGCTTGCTGGGTCATCAAAGTCATGACCCTGGCAACACGCTTAGTGTACTTTGTGTCGTACTGAAAGCCTTCGGCCACGTGGCAGTAGTTGCATCCCTCTTCAGGAGAGATCCACTCGGTCATGGCAGCCATCAGGCGGGTGAATTCCCCGACACTGAGGTCACCTAGAACCTGCACGTTTTGGTAGATATCCCCGGCTTTCGGTCCAACCGAAGGGACCGCGGGCTGTGGCGTAGGGACCTGATTCGCCGCAACGGTGGCGGCAAGTGTCTTGGGGTTGACAACCAACTCCTGACCCAGCCCACGATTGCCTAGCTGCACAGTTTCTGGTGGTGGCATTTCACAGCCGGTCAGCAACAAGCTGCCAGCAATAACTACTACAGTGGCGCGAATAAACTGAGGTAATTTCATTGGTTCGCCTCCATCATAGGATCAACGACAGGTACCGCGTCGATAACAGGGTAGGCCGGCGCAATACCGTGTTTCACACCCCAGAGATACCAGTTTTCTACAACTGTTCCAGTTAGCAGAATGCCTATGCCACCGGTTATCACGGTCAGTACTGCAAACCACCATGCCCAGCGGTGAATGGATTCCATTGAGGCGTTAAACCCCATGCACCAGCGCCAGTAAAGCATTGACCGTTCGCCCGCTGTACCGATATCGGTGACTTGGTCGATCTCGCGATCGCCGCCATAACGACTGACCGCCAAAATGGTTGCCCCGTGCATGGCGAACAAAATAGCTGACCCGTAAAGGAAAGCGATTGAAAGCATGTGGAAGGGGTTGTAGAACAAGTTGCCGTAGCGCATCGAGAAAGCAGCGGTCCAGTCTAAGTGCGGGAAGATGCCAAAGGGCACAGCCTCGCTCCAGCTACCCATGAGGATGGGTCGGATAAAACCGAGTACCAGGTATAACCAAATAGCCGCAGCAAATGCCCAAGCAAGATAGTTGCTCATGCCTAAGTTTCTGGAAATGGTGAATGTTCGCCACCACCAGAGCAGAATTGACGCGGTCAGGAAAAATCCGGCCATCAACCACCAGCCACCATCATTTAGCGGAGGAATACCCAGGCCATACTCCGGGGGTGGTGGCTCTAATGCGAGCCAGGGTAATTGACGAATAAATTCGATGGGGTCCCAGTTGACTGAGGCCCACATGTTTAGACCAATGATCTCAAAGGCTATGAAGCCGCACAGGAAGGCGAGAAAGCCTGATGGTCCTAAATAAATAGGCCCAATTTGTGCATCACCGAGCTTACCGGCAATCCAGCTGTGAATGGGTCCGCCCATTCGGTGCTCTTCATCCTTGCCGATGGGTACTCCAGGATAATCCGGAGCGTCGGCCTGAACCTGTGTGAAAATATTCTGATATTCAATCATGATTCAGTCTCTCCTCAATTCCAGATGGGCAGTTCAAGCCACCAGTTCCACCATTCCGGCCATCCTCTGGTCCAGAATGGGCCACTGATTACAATGCACACAGCGCTCCAGAATGCTGCGCCCAGTGCTACGAACAGGCCTAAACGGTGAATGCCAAGGGCTCCGATCGAGTAGCCAATGTCATCGCGGAAAAATGTATTTTCATGCTCGCCGGTCTTAACCTTCTCGCCATCCCGAGGGTCGGTGGCCATAAGGATCAGTGATCCGTGCATTGATAGCGCCATTGCCGTAGTGAAGAAGAACGTAATGGCGATCATGTGTGCAGGGTTGTAGTGAAAATGCAAAAACTGGTAGCCGACGTTTGATACCCAATCGAGATGGCTAAGAATGCCGTAGGGGAAGCCGTGACCCCATGCACCGAGAAGCATGGGGCGAATCACAACCAAAGTAACGTAGGCGAGAACAGCGTAGCTAAAGGCAAAGGGAATGTGCAGTCCCATGCCTAGTTTCCGTGCGATTTCTACCTGTCTGAGTATCCAAGAGACAAAGGCACCAATGGCACAAATGGTGATTAGTTGCCAGGCGCCCCCTTCCGCGAAGGGTGCAACCCCCAATCCATAGGATAAATCTGGCGGTGCGATGTTGATGCGCCAAATGTTCCAGGTGTCACCCATGGATGCGCCAACCAAAATAAGCGCAGTTCCAAGCAGGGCGAAGAAGGCTGTGCTGACCCCGAAGAAGCCGACGTAAAATGGCCCCACCCAGAAGTCAAAGAGGTCTCCTCCAACCAACGTGCCACCCCTGACACGGTACTTCCTCTCAAAACTCAGTAATGACATGTTATGTCCCTCAATCCCTGTGCGTCGCTATCAATAGCGTGCCGCGGGTTATTACTTCTCGGTAGGTACGACTCTCGGTCGTGCCTGTTGTTCAGACGTGCATAAAGGCGTAGGGAACCACGCCGTAAGCCGCCTTTTTTGCTGCCTGAAAGCAGCTTTCACCGGGTGAAGCGTGGGCAACTGACTGAAAAGTCAATCGACACATCACTGCACCTATGAAAAACCAACAAAAAGCTACGCTTAGCAACAGTCGAAATTGCAGTTGCTCCCCGAACGATTGCTGATGTCCTTTTTGCCCTGATGAATGATTCATCATATTTCTCCCTCGCGGTCAGGCTGCATTACCGGTCTTAACCTCAAGACCCGCACGCAGCACATGTTCTTTGCTCACAGCATCTGCACCTTGGTGCCTAGCTGAGTGTTCCGCAGCATCACGGATTCGTTTTCCTGCGGAAATTCGTACCAATATCGGCTGCCTGGCAACCAACGTTTCTAATGTTTTTTCTGCATCATCCGCCCAGCGCAGTGCCATACGTGCAGGTGTCGCCTCAACGGCATCCATTTCGGTGCCAAGCGGTAGAATGTGGAACAAGGCGTCGAATAGAGCGTTACAAACTTCCTGTAGTAAATAGGTGGCTCCGCTGTAACCCATGAAGGGGGTTCCCGTATGGCGTCGAATAATCGTGCCCGGTAGGGAGGCTGGAATGTAAATGCTCTTTCCGCCTAATTCTGCGAGGTACATGCGTTCGTTATAGCTACCAAACAGGATAAGGGGTGAGGTCTCTGCAATTGTCTGACGAATCGTTTCGTTGTCAGGTTTTACACCGGGTTTGCGTGAAAAGTGAAAAGCGCAGGGAAGGCCTAGCTCATCCTCTAAAAAATGTCTCACGCCTCGGGTATATGTTTCCGTGGCGGCGATACCAAAGTTGGCAGTCCCAAAGAAATCTTGGGTTACAGAGCGCCATAAATCCCAGACGGGCTTCAACGTAGTGTGGCGTTCTTGTTCGATGAAGGGTTCGGGGTCTAAACCGAGCTCTTCGCCGAGTGCACGTAAAAATTTGGTGGTGCTGTGCAGCCCGAAGGGCGCCTGAAACCAGGGCTTTTCTAGGGCCTGACAGAGCTTTGAGCCAAATTCCCGGTACATACACACGTTGGCGTCAGCGTCGCCTAGCGAAGGTATGTCATCGAGGTGGCAGCCCAGAGGAAAAACACGGTTGACCCGCGCGCCCATTCCCTCGACTAATCTGACAATTTCGGCTTGGTCGGATGCGGTGTTGAAATAACCGTAAGCGGGTCCGATGATATTGACCAAAGGTACGGCATTTTCCTTGGTAGCTTTACGTTTCTTCTTTTTCCCGCCGTACTGATCCCACAGCCAGACCAGGGCGCGATCTGCACTTTGCCATTGATCCTCGTCGATGGTTCTGGGCAAAAAACGCTTTATGTTGGTATCTGCCGGGGTAACACCTCCGCCAATCATTTCTGCAATGGATCCGGTTACAACGACGCTTGGGCGCTCTGCATCTAGAGTCTGATGGGCACGGCGCAGCGCGCCTTCGGTTCCTTTCTGTCCAAGCTCTTCCTCAGCAAGCCCAGTAACAACGATAGGGAGCTCGTGGGGTGGCAAACCATCGGTGTAGTGAAGCACCGAGGTAACGGGCAGGTTTTCGCAGCCCACTGGGCCGTCAATAATTACCTGCAGTCCTTTTACCGCAGTGAACACATATACCGAGCCCCAGTAGCCGCCCGCTCTGTCATGATCAAAGACGAGCATCAGGCAACCTCCCTCGTTTTGATCAGGCCCGACCGGTTGATGGTGTCTTCAGTCCAAACACCGGCAGCATCGCCTGAGCCAACGCCCTCAAAGAATGAGTCCATGGCATCAAAGCGCGCTTTGTTGTTCACCGCTGTGTTAATCACCTGACTGAGCGAACCCGCTCCAGCAGGACCCATAAGCGGTCGAGCAGAAATTAAGTTCGTGAAATACAGTGAAGGCACGCCTTTCTGCTTTGCGTGTTGCACGACCGGCGTGGTGCCGATGGCAAGGTCTGGTTCAAATGCGTCTACAGCACAGGTATCGTCTTCGAGCGAAGCTCGAAATTTAACGGTGACGCCATGTGCCTCAAGCCATTCTTTATCGTGCGCATTCCATTGTGTGCCGGGACAGGCACTGCCGACATAACGCAGGTCCGCGCCACTCTCGACAAGTAAGCGGCCGACGAGTAATTCAGAGCCCTCATAACCCGAGAGCGTCATGCGCGCTTTGATTGGGTTTGCAGCAATGGCCTCGGTAATCGATTTCCGCAGCGTGTCGCGATGCTTAGTCATCACATCGGCAGGCGTGCCTAGAGCGGTGCCTATGGCGGTAAGCCATTCGGCAGTGCCTTCAGCACCGACAGGGGCGGAGCCAATAACGGGTTTACCCGCTGCGACGAACTCTCGATTACAGGCGCTGTAGAAAGGGTGGAGCATGGCGACTAAGCTGCTGTCTAACGCGGCGTAAAGCTCTCGCCATTCCCGCGTGGGAACAACAGGACCAGCGCTTGCGCCCAGTGGCGCCAGTAATCTATCGATCACAATTGCGTCGACAGGAAAGATTTCGCCCAACAGTGCAATTGAAGGCTTGCTGTCCCGGGACTCAAGGCTCGTGGGGCGAGCCACAGGGCCAGCGGACACCTCGGAACGCGCATACTTAAGCATAGCTGCAGCCAATACATCTTTCGCTTCAGCATGAGTGGGGACGCCAAAGCCTGGGACATCAATGCCAATAATCCGTACGCCGTTAATGGATTTTGGTAGCAGATCTAATGGAACGCCTGATGCGGTAGGCACGCAAAGATTGATCACGACCACTGCATCATATTTGGCAGGGTCAGCTAAGGTATGGACTGACTCTCTAATATCTTCAAAGAGTTTTCCGGTAACGAGGGACTCAGAATCAAAGGGTACGTACCCTACGGTTCGACGTGCGCCATAAAAGTGTGAGGTAAACGTCAATCCGTAGACACAGCAGGCTGAGCCACTCAGGACTGTTGCCGTGCGCTGCATTCTCAGGCCAACCCTTAAGGATCCAAATGCGGGACACATGCTTTGAGGCTGGTCGTGAGGTCCTACGGGGTAGTCTTTAGCGTACTGATCGAGTGTTTCTTGATTGGCCTGACCTGCCGCTTGATCACGCAGGGTTCGGGAGCTTCCAGCACAGCCTGGTGCATCGGTCGCATCCTCTGTCACCAGTGGAATAGTTTCCGGACTATTTGATGCGTGATCAGACATTGTCGTAGACGACCTCAAGGGAAGGCTGCTCAAGCTTTGTTACATCGCAGAGGTCTGCGAGGGTTGCCGGTTGCAACACCACATTGCGTCCAACCGTATCGCCATCGAAAAGTTCTAGAAGGCCGTCTTGTGTCAGTGGAGCCGGTTGGGCTGGTGGTGCTTCGGCCACGTTGCTGGCCAAACCTGCAAAGAGGGATCCCCACTCACTTTCTGGTGTACCTATGATTTCGTAGTTGGCGCTTTTGCGTCGAATATCGTCATTGGCCGGTATCGAGGCTAATTCGGGAATGCCTACTGCCTCGCAGAACGCTTGAGCTTCACCGCTACCGTCGTCTTTGTTGGTGACCATGCCTGCGACACCGACGTTCCCGCCCAATTTTCGGAAATACTCGACCGCAGAGCAGACGTTGTTTGCCACGTACAAGGATTGAAGGTCGTTGGAGGCGACCACAATCACTTTTTGGCACATGTCTCTCGCGATCGGAAGGCCAAAGCCGCCGCAAACCACGTCGCCTAAAAAGTCGAGCAAAACATAGTCGAAATCCCAATCATGAAAGCCCAGTTTTTCGAGGGTTTCAAAGCCGTGGATGATGCCTCGGCCACCACAGCCTCGTCCGACTTCAGGACCACCAAGTTCCATGGCATAAACGCCGTCGCGCTTAAAACAAACGTCTTCTACTCTGACTTCGTCTCCCGCCGCTTTTTTGGCAGCCGCGGTCTCAATAATGGTTGGACAGGCTTTGCCACCAAAGAGCAGTGATGTGGTGTCACTTTTTGGATCGCAGCCTATCAGCAACACCTTTTTGCCTTGCTGCGCCATCATGTAAGACAGGTTAGAAAGCGTAAAACTCTTGCCAATGCCACCTTTCCCATAAATTGCAATAATTTGGGTTTTCGGGGCTTCTGCGGTAGAGCTGGCAATCATGTCAGCGCGTTCGCCGCTAGCCTCTAGGCCTGGGTCATAGACTTGTGCTTCGCTGGGACTCATACGGCCCTCCAGTCAAGAATCATTTTTAAGCAATGGGGGTCAGAAAACGCTTTGTCATAGGCGGGTGCAGCGTTTTGTGCGGTGTATTGATGCGTGATGAGATCCAGGACCTCAATCCGATTTTCAGTGAGCAGGCTCCGGGCAAATTCGAGGTCCGCAGGTTGCCACTCTGCAGCGATGCGCAACGTCGCCTCGGCCATAAATGCAACGGGGAAATCAAACTGAATGGGCTTGTGATAAAACCCTGCCAAAACAATCCATCCGCCTTTGCTGAGGCATGGCAGCAGTGCTTCTAAGATTGAAGCGTCACCGGATACGTCACAAATTCGCTCATAGCGATTGTTTGCATCGTCCTTGGGATCGATAACGGAGTAGGGCGTATTCCCTTCTCGGCGGGCTGGATTTTGCTCCCATACACGCAAATCTTTAGCGCCCATGGATTGGCAAATTCTGGCGACGAGACGCCCCAATACACCGTGACCAATAATGAGTTGAGGTAGCTCATCATTTTCAAAACGTCTAATCGCGTGTACTGCCGTTGCGATGAGCGCAAGGAGTACCCCTTCAGATCCGGTGTCGGGTGTCAGCGGAATGAGCCGCGCTGAGTCGACAACCAAGGTCTTTGCAGCACCCCCGAAGAGCCCAGCGACATCCTCGAAGCCTCGACTTCCGGGGACGAATACAACACTACCGGGGGCTATTTTTGATTCACTACCCGCATCGATGACTCGACCCACACTTTCGTAACCGGGGACGAGGGGGTAGTTGAGCCCGGGAAACTGTGGCATGCGTCCGTCCCAGAGCAGGCGTTCAGTGCCAGTGCTAATGCCTGACCAATCTATTTCGACGAGGCAGTCAGCGGCGTCACAGTTAGGAAGCCCAACCTCGCGTAGCGAGAGGTTCCCGGGTGACTCAAAAACTACAGCTGTTGCTACCTGGCTCATTCAAAGGCTCCGGAGCTTTAAGCTCCCCTGGCTTCTTGTTATCTGCCTCATTGAAGACAGAAAATTTCTGTTTTCAATAGGTGTCAGTTTAAAGAGACAATTCAAACTGTCAACAAAAGATTACGTATTGATTTTTTCTGCCACAAGTACCCTCACAAGGCTGGGCATAGGGCTTTTTGCCTCTCGAATACGGTTAAACCCTGCATTGGTCATCATTGATGTGATCTCTTCGGCGCTGCGGGGGCGGCCACTCCCCATTGCCCAAAGGTAAAAACCAAAATAGGTGTGGCCTATCGACTCTGATCCGCGAGTATTTGCCATCGGCTCGGCAACGATGAGCTGGCCTCCGGCGGGGAGCGCTTCATAGGTCTTGTTGAGTAAAAGCTGAGCGGGCTGATCGTCATGATCGTGCAGGACGCGCACTAAGCTCATAAAGTCGGCATGTTGGGGCAGTGAATCCTCAAACATGTCGCCACCCCGGTACTGCACAGAATGAACTGTCTCATCATCACCATTGGTGGAGGCGGCTGCTTGCTCAGCGACGGCTGGCAAATCGAAGACAGTGGCTTGTAGGTTGGGGAATCTAGCAACAGCGCGTCGGGCAAAGGCCCCGGTGCCACCGGCAATGTCGACAAGCTGCTTGCGCGCGCCGAAATTCACGGCGTCTAGCACGTAGTCAGCGATCATTCCTTGAGAGGTTGCCATTAGTTCGCTGTAGGCGGCGGGGCTAATGTCACCCGTCTTAACGTCCCCATACGCCCAGTAATTGGCCAGTGCGGTATTGTCACGCTGGCGAAGGAGGGCGGTAGGATCGGCGAGGTCGGCATACAGGTGCCGGTGATGGTGGACCATTGCAGCAATTCCGGGGTTAGCGAGCATCGCCGCCCCTAACTCACCCAAGCCCCATACATTGCCTTGGTAGGATTCAAGCAAGCCCAGTCCGTGCGCGGCTTTAAGCAGGGTCAGCAGACCAGGCTCGGCAATTCCAGTTGCTGAAGCGAGCCTTGCGGTTTGGACGGGCCCCTCGGCTAGCAGGTTTGGAATATCAAGTTCAACAAAAGCGGCCAAAGTTTGGGAGTACACAAACCCGGCGGTAATGTGGTGGAGCTGGGTCGCCCGCCGATTGGCAATGACTCGGGTGATGGGATTGCGCGCTGCCCATTTTTGAAAGCGGGGATTGGCAATTAATTTATTGCGGTATTGATGCCAACGCATTCGCCATGACGTTAAGTGTCTCGGTGCCTCATTGCTCAATAACTGACCCTGTGCCGACATAGTTTAGGCCGCCGTATGCTTAATACCTTGAGGGAAAAAGCGGTTTGATTGTTGTTGCACGACTTCGTGCAATAGCGCGCGGCCCTTGCATTCAGGAATGGAGTCGAGCCCCTTTTCGATACAACGCTCCAGACGTTTTACTGCGCCGTCTAGGCCTAACTGACGCACTGCACTGGGTCTATCAAGTGCAACATCAATGCCCGTTGGCTTGCCTATTGTGGCGGTATCAGCGATGGCATCCTGTATATCGTCAGCGACCTGATAGGCCTCGCCGATACTATTGCCAAGCTCTCGCCAAGGTTCTGCTGCGACTCCTGCTGCAGCCGCACCAGCGCAAGTTGCAGCGACGAATAGAGCGCCTGTTTTCGCCTGATGGTAGTGCTTGAGATCGACCCGAGGTTCACACTCCCAAGCCTGCCCTGCGCAGATACCCATTGGTCCGCCGACGCCTGCTGCGACAATGGCTGTGACTTGCGCCATTCGGACTGGATGCGTAACGCTGGAGCCCAGTTGTGCCAGCTGCTGGAATGCGGCAACGATGAGAGCGTCTCCCGAGAGCACTGCGATGCGCTGACCAAACTTAGCGTGAAGGGAGGGCTTGCCACGCCGTTCAATCGCGTCATCAAAGCAGGGGAGGTCGTCGTGGACCAGCGATGCGCAGTGCAGTAGTTCGATAGCCGCTGCGGCTGCAGAGGCCAATCGAGGTTCTGAGTTGCCGTTAGCGAGTGCCACGGCCAAACAAAGGCGAGGTCGCACCCTGGCGCCTCCAGGGAAAACGGCATAGTCCAGCGCTCTAGCTAATAGCGGCGGGCAGGTCGGCCCTGTTGCCTCGCGTATGGCAAGCCCAAGGGTGTGTTCACAATCCAGCGACTCTTTCCCCATGGTAACTGCCTCCATTAATGGGAAGGTTTGCTGTAAAGTAAACAAGACATATAAGATGTTCAAGATATTTTACACTTTGAGTGCGGGAAACGTGTCATGGGTGTTTTGCCGGAGAGTGAGCCGCAACCAGAAATTGCCGGCCAGAAACTGGGGTTTGACGCGAGGGTTCCCAATAATGGGTACCGGTGGTGGTATCTGGACGCGTTTAGCGATGATGGTAAGGCTGCCCTGACTATTATCGTTTTCATTGGCAGCGTATTTTCGCCGTACTACTTCAGCGCGAGGCGGCGTAGCAAGGGTAATCCCGAAAATTTTTGCAGTGTAAACGCCATACTTTATGGTCCCGATCGCCGAAGGTGGGCCTTAACAGAGAGAGGGGCTGGTGATCTCCAGCGTGGCCAGGACCGCATTGTTATCGGGCCTAGTCGTGTTGATCAAAAGGATGAGAGCCGGTTTGTCTTCCAAATAAATGAGATGTGTAATCCCTGGCCCTCGCGCATTAAGGGGCAAATCGAGCTGAGCGTGCCGGCACTTGGGCAAAAATCCTTTGCACTTGATCCGGGCGGGCTTCATCGGTGGTGGCCAGCGGCCCCCGCTGGCCGGGTAACCGTCACTATGCAGCGGCCAGATATTAGCTGGGAGGGCGCCGCCTACCTAGACTGCAATGCGGGTGTGGTGCCGCTGGAGCAAACCTTTCGTAACTGGCACTGGCAGCGCAGTGCCGCGGAGGCAGGTGAAGGACATATTCACTACGATGCGACTCTGCTAAACGGTGACCGACGGTTCCTGAGTCTTGGGTATGGCCCGGATATGTCGTGCTCTGAGCTTTCCAACCCCGGGGAGGATACAGCGATGGTTGCGACGCCTTTGTGGCGGGCGCAGCGACGTTGTCGCACTGTTACTGGACAAGCACGCGTCAAACAGACCCTTGAAGAGTCGCCCTTTTATGCCCGCTCGGTAGTGGAGCTCGATACCGGTTTAGGGCCTCGAAAAGTCATGCACGAAAGCCTGCACCTCGACCGTTTTACGCGGCCGTGGATGCAGATGATGTTACCTGTTCGAATGCCTCGTCGCCCTCTGCATCGCCCCTAAATGGCGCACTGATCATTGCGCATTTATGACGGCGTCTGGCGACAGGGCTGGTTAGAGCGAGGTGCGGCTGGGGGTATTTAAAGCCGGTGACTCAGGGCACGGGAGAACATTGCAGGAGTGTTGTTAACGATTTAGGTAGGCCTCGTTAGACTTAAGAGTGCCCTTCGCTGAGGGCGGACCCGTGACCCGCGGCTGCGGCTTGCTGTCTTGCCTCAAGGGCTGCAAACAGATCCAGGGTCCATACCATTCGCCGATAAATGCGGCGAAAAAGCGAGTTGTGATGCAGCTCTGTCGATTGTTCCGTTTGAGCCTGTTTAACGGCATCAAGCAAGTACTGGCACTCGGAAAGGGCGGGTTCATTCAAGCCGACTTTATTGAGAGTGACCCATTTTGGCGTGCTTAAAACCAGTCGGGCTTTTCCGGCCATGCCAATGTAGGCGCGTTTGTCTACTGAGTTGCCGCCGCATTTGAGCAGCGCATGTCCGATTTCGGCGTAGAGCAATCTAGCCGCATAAATTCCAGGTCTTGCACCCACAGGTAACAGCGCAATTCCGCTCTCGCTGCGTTTGTAGAGCCTGTCAGCTTCAATCAGCAGCCGTTCAATCACACTGAATAACTCAGGTGAGAATGCGGGCGATTGTAAAAATGCTTCAGCGTCGATTCCTGCATCTTTGAGCAGTTGACGAGGCAGGTACAGGCGACCGGCACGGGCATCCTCGCCCACATCTCGGGCTATATTCGTGAGTTGCATGGCAACCCCAAGATCAGCTGCGCGGGCTAAAGCTTTGGGCTCGCGAACGCCCATTAAAACCGCCATCATCACGCCCACAACTCCGGCTACTCGCGCGCCGTAAGCAAATACATCAGACAAAGTCTGATACTCACGGCCACTGGCGTCCCAAGCAAAGCCCTCGAGCAGCGCTTCTAGCAAAGTTCTTGGAAGTTGATGTTGCGTGACAATGCGCTGGAGCACGCGATCAACTGTGCGTTCCTGAGGTTCCCCTCCGTAAATCCCGTCGAGACGCCTGTGCAACTCCACTAAGGCGGCGTCAGCATCATCGCCTTCATCAATGAGGTCGTCAGCCTCGCGGCAAAAGGCATAAAGCCCACAGGCATCATTGCGCAGTGTGGGTGGAAGCAGTTGGGACGCCACCCAAAATGATCGACTTCCTCCAGACAGCGTCTGACGACAATGCGCCAGATCGGTGTGCGGGGTAGGTAGTTCAGCGAGTTTTGAGTGTAGCGGCATGAGGCACGACTTCATCGAGTACTTTGGCGGAGGAAATAACACCGGGTATGCCGGCTCCGGGATGGGTTCCGGCACCCACGAGGTAGAGGCCATCAAAGTCTTCACTTTGGTTATGGGGTCTAAACCAGGCGCTTTGACTGATCCGGGGTTCGAAGCTAAATCCAGCGCCTTTAAAGGAGTTCAAGCGATTCTGAAAATCCAAAGGCGTCAGCAGCCTAGAGGTCATAATACGGTTCGAAATGTCGGGTAACACGGTCTCGGCTAAGCGTGTTTCGATTGCTTGGCGAAATGTTTCGGCGTGCTCTTGCCAGTCGACGCCTGCATCAAGGTGAGGTACGGGAACGAGGGCATAAAATGTATCGCAACCTTCAGGAGCCATGGAGCTGTCTGTGGCAGTCGGTCGGTGTAAATACAAGCTGAAGTCTTCGCTCAATATTTTGTGCTTGAAAATATCTTTGAGCAGACCTTCATAGCGAGGTCCCAGCAAGACCGAGTGGTGCGGCACATCTTCGTAACGACCTTGAGTGCCGAAATACCAGACAAAGAGGCCATTGGAGTAGGCAGCTTTGTCCAGCCTTTTATTGGTCCAGCGTTTGCGCTTGCTCTCAGGCAGCAGATGTCTATATGTCCACGCGGAGTCGGCATTGGACACCACAATATCGGCGGCTAATTCGCTACCGTTTTTCAGAGTCACGCCCGTTACCTGTCGCCCCTCGGTATTAATCTGAGCAACTTCGGTGTTGTAGAAAATATGATTCCCTTGTCCCTCAATCAACGATACAAAGCCATCGACCAAGCGCCCTGTGCCACCCATCGCAGACCACACCCCGAAGCTTTGTTCGAGGTGGGAAATGAGCGAATAAATGCCGGTCACCGAAAAGGGGTTGCCGCCGATTAGCAGGGGGTGAAAGCTCATCACCTGACGTAAATAAGGGTCCTTAATATAGCTAGATACAAGGCTGTAAACGCTTCGGTCGCTGCGTAATCGAATGAGCTGCGGCAAAAACCGAATGAGTTGCCAAAGGCTGTCAAAAGATTTGAATCCAAGTCGCTCGAAACCCACGCGGTAGCGCTGTTCGCTGGCGTCTAGATACTTAAGGTAGCCCTCTGCGTCGGCTTCATTGAAGGTTTTAATTTGCTTAATGTTGCTGTCACGGTCACCCGAGTAGTCGAAACTTCGGCCGTCGTCGAAGCGAATTCTGAAGAAGGGATCCATGGGGCGTAAGTCAACGTCATCACTTAGGTTGCGACCGCAGAGCTCCCACAACTCTTCGAGCAAGAAGGGTGCTGTAATAATCGTTGGGCCCGCGTCGAAGGTAAAGCCATCTTGATGATAAACATAGGCTCGGCCTCCGGCGGCATCGAGCTTCTCAAGAATGGTGACGCGGTAGCCTCTTGCGCCCAGTCTTACTGCAGCGGCCAATCCGCCGAAGCCGCTTCCGATGACAATGGCATGGGGGCGCTCATCAAGCGGTCCGAGATTTTGGGTGCCAAGCTTAGTCAGATCAAGCTGGTTGTTCATTATTTTTGACGCTCTTTTGTGTCAAGCAGCACTGACAGTCTATCAGTCCAAAGCGCCAGTGAATAGCGCCGGTATAGCGCCTATAAAGTCGCTTGAATAATGTCGGCAAAAGGAGCCGGGTCTTCTTCATGCCCTAAGTGACCGAGGTCAGGAATTTTGTACAGTTTTGAGCAGGCGACAAATTCTGAAAGGCGCTCAGATTGCCAGGGGGATACGGTGCGATCATTGCTGCAGGCAATGAGGTGAAGTGGAGTGCGAAGGCTAGGTAGAAGTTGGCGCTGATTGCCTAAGTCCCAGCCTGCCATCATTTTTAACGTTCCGGTCACATGGTCTGGTCTCGAGATCAGCTCTCGGTAACACTGCATCATTTGAGCGCTGGGGTTGGAGCCTGTTTCGACGAGCATGTTCCTAACAGGGCGATTAAACAGGCCGTGAGCGGCGGTGACATAAGCTAACAACCGAGATTTAGACAGCCACTGCGCCAAACGGTTAAATACGGGCGCCGCCGCAGACCCAAAGGGGAGAAAAGCGCCGTTTATCGAAATGATAGCGGCTGGTGAAAACTGTGCATGGAGGGTCAGGTGGGTCGCAATAACAGCGCCTGCTGAGTGGCCTACCAAAAGTTTGGGCCGAATGCCTAAGGCCTGAAGCAAGCCCTGCAGTCGGCGAGCGAAGCCCTCTATACAGACCTCCTCAGGGGGCAACGCACTGCTAAACCCCTGGCCGGGCAGATCAGGCATGACTAGGGTAAATCGATCGGCCAGTTTGTCTGCGAGTGCCGCCCAGCTGTGTGAGGAGGCACCTGTGCCGTGGATCATCAGCACCGCAGGTCCCACCCCCCGGGTTTGAACGTGCCATTCGACACCGTCCACCGATATAAACTGACTGTACTGACGATTGGGCCAAAATTTGGGGAGGTCAAGGGCGTTCAATTTACAGCCTCGGCAGATCGAACCATGTTGCGTAGCCCCTGAGCATCAGCCTGTGGCATGGCTAGATAGCGTCCCCCCAAAGCTGCGGCAAGTTCTCGCGCTTTTTCTTGGGCTCGGGGTGATGCGTCTATTACTAGGGCTCGACTATTCAACGCGCGAAACTGTTTCGCAGCGGCCATGGCCTCTTCTTTTGCACGCTGTCTACCTGGCGTGCCATCTCGAGCAATGTTAGCCACACCGTCGGTCAGAAAAACTGCAGTGGGAGTGGCGCCATCGCGCATGATTTGCTCTGACAGCACTGTGGTGAGTTCTACTGCGTGGGCGAGGGGCGTACCGCCGCCGCCGGGGAGGGCTGCCAAAGCCTTTTTTGCGCGGACCAGAGAGCGCGTAGGCGGTAGTAAAAGCTCGGCTTTGTCGCCTCGAAATGCAATGAGGGCAACGCTATCACGTCGGCTGTAGCAATCAGCCAGTAACAGTTCTACCGCTCCCTTAGCCTCAGCCATTCGATGCATGGCGGCGGATCCCGACGCGTCGACTACAAACAGCGTGGTGCTCTCGCGCTGGTGTCGAAAACGCGTTGTCCTAAAGTCTGACGGTTTAATGAGCAGCTGTCCCTGCTGCCCGGGATTGGCTTGTCGTCGACGTAGTGTCTGCCAAGGAGCGGCGGCTCTCAGTGTTGCCATTAAGTTGAGTCGGGACCCTCTGCGGGGATCTCCGGGCTCAGTACCCACTGGGCGCCCGCGCTGTTTGTGCCGTTGCTGTGACCCTGACTTACCACCGGCGGAACTTTTTCCTCGGGGCTGGTGGCCCTGACGAAGCGACGCGAGCAATCCGGCGGGTATGTGGGCAATGGCCGATTCAATGACGGCGTCTAGAGGAGGTGTTACTTCGGATTGTTCGTTGTTGCTGGGAGATTCCGGCTCCTCTGACTGCGCTTCCTGAGGCTCAGGCTCGCTTGCCTCGTTGTCATCATCCTCGGGAGGGAGTTCGGGTAATCGTGTTGCTCGATGTGCCAATGACATAATGACCGCGCGCTCTAAATCGGCTTCTGTGGCGGCACTGCGGTCGTTAATCGCCGCAAGAATTTTCATCAATCGAGAAGCAATAACCATAGCGCGTGGGGATTCAATTCCCAAGGCTAACGTCGTGACCGCTAGCGCCTCGGTCAGATCGTCTGAAAGGGTCACTGACGTCCAGTTGGCTTGGGCGTTGAGTAAACGTGCACTGTCGATATCGCTGGGTAAGGCGTCGTGAACGCTTAGGCTACTGAGGTCTACTCGCAGTCCCAACCGCTCTGTAAGAGCGGTCTGAGGTTGTTCGCCCTCAAGACCCTCATCGAGAGCAATAACCCCAAAAGCCGCGGGCACAGTCTGACTGAGCCCCTCTCGAGCCAATCGCAGGTTTCCTGTGTCTAGGGCGCTACAAAGGTGCGCAATGGTCTGACGCTGAACACGCTCAGCCATGGTTAACGTGATGACGCCGCCATGGCTCTGGGCCAGAAGTCCTGTCTCCCAATGTAACTTGCCGGTGGCGAGGGTCTGTGTAAGTTCGATACCACCCAGCAAGCGGGCTTCTTGGGCATGCAGAGGAATGCGCTTGGCGATCCTGTTGAGCTGCCAATCTTCAGCCAGTTCAAGAAAAAGGGTTCGCACTGGCCCTGGTGAGCTGCGAACCCATATCCCACCCAGCGCGTGGGGCGCTATCGAAAATGCGGCTAGAGCTTCCTCGGCAAGTGCCCAGTGACTCGACGCCGACGTTGGCATCATGAGGCTTCCATGGACTCCAGCACGCGGGCAATACGGCTATCACTGCCGGCTTCGTCCAGCGGGTCGCGGCGCAGTCGGTGGCGCAATACCATGGGTGCCACACTGCGAATGTCCGCGCAGGTTAGAAGATCTTTTTTGTTGAGTGCGGCGAGGGCGCGTCCCGCCCGCAATAGCGTTAACTCACCGCGCAGGCCGTCAGTGCCCAGCTGCAGGCACAGGGAGGCGGCAAATTCGAGAACCTCATCTGGCGTGCTGACCAATCCGACTCGATCCCGTGCTTGTTCTATTCGGCGTCGTTGCGCAGACTCTTTGCGCCGCCATTGTTTAATAAAACTTTCGGGGTCTTGCTCGTAACGATCACGCTGGCGAATAATTTCAACTCTGGATTTCACATCCTGCGGCGTCGATACATCGACTGACAGTCCAAATCGATCCAGCAGCTGGGGACGGAGTTCTCCTTCTTCGGGGTTACCACTTCCGACCAAAACAAAGCGAGCCGGGTGGCGAATACTGAGACCTTCGCGTTCAACCACGTTTTCACCAGAAGCTGCGACATCAAGCAGCGCATCAACGATATGATCTTCCAGCAGATTGACTTCATCAATGTACAAAAAACCACGATGGGCGCGGGCTAATAGTCCGGGCTCAAAAGCCTTCTCGCCGGCATGTAATGCGCGCTCAATATCAAGAGCTCCGATGACGCGATCTTCCGTCGCGCCCAACGGCAGGTCGACTACCGGGATGCCTACGGTAGCGGTTTTTTTTGGCGCCGATTTTTTATCGTGTTGGCAGCTCTCACAGTGACCCGCGGGTGGGCGCTCGGGGTCACAGTTATATGCGCAGTTGGCGATGACAGGAATCTTTGGCAGTAGTGATGCGAGTGCTCTGATTGCCGTAGACTTGCCCGTTCCACGGTCACCCATGATGAGTACCCCACCCACGCCTTGATCAACGGCGGCGATGAGTAGTGCCAGTTTCATGTCTTGCTGAGCGACAATAGCGGTGAAAGGGTAGGGTGCTGCCATCCGAAATTTCCGTTGTGAAACTGAGGCTTATAAGTGTAAACCACAATTAACATAAAAAGTGTAACAATAGACGAACAATATTGTGGCTGTGTAGGGAAAGTTTATGAGTTTAGAGAAGGCGATCGCTGCCGACATTCATTGTTTTACGGTGGCGGGCGGCGCGCAATTGAGTTGCTATCGCTCACAGCCCGAGCACTTAGACCCTGATGCCCGCCCGCTGGTTTTGCTCCACAGCATTAATGCGGCTCCAAGTGCTATTGAAATGAAGCCGTTATTTGACCACTTTGCCGGTTCCCGAGTGGTTTATGCACCGGATCTGCCAGGGTTTGGTCAGTCTCAGCGCGGTGATTTGCCGTACTCTCCAGATTTTTATGCTGAGGTAATCAGTGACTTCTTGGGCCAAATTGATGGCCCTGCGCCCGATGTGGTGGCGCTGTCGCTGACAGGAGAGTTCACAGCCCGGGCGTTGCGGGACAACAGCCCGGAGATTCACTCGCTGACTTTGATTTCGCCAACCGGACTGGGGCGCAATCAGCCGCCTTCTGCGGAGGCGGGTGCGCGTATCAACCGTATTCTCAATATTGGATGGTTGAGCCGAGGGCTGTGGCGAGCTTTGGTCTCCCGTCGCAGTATTCAGTATTTTTTAAATAAAGCGTTCTATGGTCCAGTGCCCAAAGCTCTGGTTGACTATGCGGTAGCAACCACACGAGAACCCGAAGCAGCCCGCGCGCCGTTTGCTTTTTTGACCATGCAGTTGTTCACCACCGATGCGTTGACGTTGTTGTATCAGCCGTTGAGGGTGCCGACACTTTTGTTATATGACCAGGATCCCAATATCGGTTTTGAGTGCGTACCAGAACTGCTCGAAAGTAACGATCTAGTTAGTGTGCAGAAGATAGTCCCTACCTGCGGCCTGCCGCAATGGGAGCGGCCGGAAGAAACCGTTGAGGCGCTAATTCGATTTTGGGGCGAATCGGCGTAGCTGCGACGCCAGCCAATTCGCGCCATGGGCGTCCTCGAGGAGCGCTTGTGCGGCGAGTCTGCCCGATAAGGTGGCCATTGGAACGCCAGGCCCCGGATGGACCGAGCCCCCGGCAAGATACAACCCTGAAACTTTAGTTCTTGAATTGGGGCGCGTGAAGCTAGAGAGCGGCCCATGAGTGGCCTGTCCATAAAGGGAGCCGCCACTACCGGGGAATCGAGTTGCAAAATCCTGTGGGTTGGCCATGCGACAGGTGGCGGAGTTAAGAGATAATTTCAGCCCACACTCCGCGAGCACTGCCTCGGTCCGCGCGGTTATCTCGGACATTTGCTCTCGGGTCCAAGTGCTCAGATCTCCGGTGGCGGGTGCGTTCACGAGTACGAGTAAGCGCTCGTAGCCCTCGTGGTGGCCGGCCATCAACCGGTCTTGAGCGCAAACGTAGACAGTGGGGCGTTCGGCTACGCTTTTGTCTTCAAACAGCGTGCTGAATTCTTTGGGATAGTCCTCATCAAAAAATACGTTGTGATAACTCAAAGGAAATCCAGCAGCATCTGCCCTCAAACACCAGGTGACGGCGGATAAACCTCGTTGCTCCACGGGTGTGCCCCGGGTGGCCAGAACAACATCAGGACCCAGGCAGCCGGTTGCTAATGCGCTGCGGTCACCGTTGAAAATGACGTCATCGGCGTGCAGTGATTCACCGCTTTCCAGAGTAACGCCGGTCACGTGGCCGTTCTCGGTATTGATCTTCGTGACTCTGCTACTCAACTTAAATTGAGCGCCGCGTTCTTCCGCTAAATTTTGCATGGCTCGCGCCAAAGAAGTCATGCCGCCGGGTAGTACCCATACACCCTGTTGCTCTGCGTGCGTAATCAGCAGTAACGTCGCTGGGGCCTTGAGTGGTGAGGACCCAACATAAGTGGCGTAGCGCCCAAACAGCTGGCGTAGGCGTGGGTCTTTTAAATAACCCCCCAAGGCACGCCACAAGGTTTGGTGAGGCCTCAATGCGAGCATTTCACTGAATTTAGTCAGTCCTATTCGCAGCGCGAGAGTTAGTGGGTTGGGTTGGGGAGCGGCCATAAAACTGTCTTTCAGCAGTTCGAATATTTGGCCCGAATCTCGGCAAAGTTGCAGGTAACCCTCGGCGTCGGCGCTGCCCGCTAATGCGGCGATATCTGCTGCGGTCACCTGTGGGTCTGCATGTAAGTCGATTGAAGCGCCACTCGTCCACCAATGGCGGGCGAGAGTGGTGAGGGGTTTGAATGGGAGTCGATTGGAAAATTGGGCTCCCGCATTAGCAAACAGTTCATCGAAGACCCAGCGCATGGTAAATACCGTGGGCCCGGCATCAATCCAATGTTCACCCGATCGTACCTGATGCATTTTTCCGCCGACTGTAGGTGCGGCTTCCAAAACGGTGACAGCGCGACCCGCAGCTGCAAGCTCCACTGCAGCGGCCAGCCCACCTGCGCCGGCGCCAATCACAATGACGTGTTGCTTGCTCATTTCGCCACCACGCTGCGCATTTGGTATTTACGGGTTACGGCGTATTGATGGTAGATGATTAAGGTCAGGCCGGTGATCAAGGGTACCGCCCAGAGCCCGGGGGTTAGCGCCAGTTCGGGCATCAGCCGCACGGCACCGAAGGCAAAAAACGCGGTATACACTGATATGCCAGCACCAACGAGGCTCTTGATGTGCTCTTTGATAAAATCATAGGGGTTGGGCTCGGGCTTAAAAATGAACCAATAATTCGTTGCAACAGTGGCAAAGCCCACCACGGACAGCCCCATCATCATCGGCTGTTGCACCCAGTACCCCTGCATGAGGCAGGTTGTTGAGGCCACTAACAGTGCAATCTGCAATAGGTTGTTGGTCCGTGTCCCAGTCGCGCGATGGTTTTTCCTATGGCGCAGGGCGAGGCGCCCATGCCACGCTAGATTCACTGTGAGCGTAGCCAAATAAAGCATTAACCAACCAAAAATAGCACGCACCATTAGAGGGTCAGAAAAAACCGCGTGTTCCACCAGATGTGGATGGGTGGCGAGAGGATCTAGCAGTGTTGTGGTTGCGATGCCCACTGCAGTAATCCCAGTGGCTAAAAGGGTGTTGATGAATATGCGGCCAAAGCGGCGGTGATTGGCACCCCCTTTGCGCCCGCCAACGGGTATCCAAAACGTAACAAGGCCAACTGTCCCCGTGGCGATATGGATAGTGACCAAAGTCATAAAGATGTCATGGGTCGACACCATCAAATAGCCCTCTCATACTGTTGGATCTGTTGTCGTGGCGTACCACTATGTCTCATAGCAAGCCTTTTGTCCCTCCCCACCCTCAACCGTTGCCTGCGCTGCCTGCCCTCGCGCGGGTTTTGTGGCACGGAGATGGCAACCTTCTGGAATTGCTGCCCGGCGCGGCTTACAGGTTTGATTTTGGCAATTTGGGTTATTCCCGGCGCTCGACGGTTCTGTTCAATCAGCCGGGGTTGGTGCGAGAAATTTTGCGCGATGACGGCAGCCGGTTCCCCAAGAGTGACTTGATGGTCAACGCCCTTGAGCCTCTGATTGGGCAGTCTATTTTTGTCACTGACGGGGCGCGCTGGAAGCGCCAGCGAGGCATGATAGATCCGGCATTTTCTCAGCTCCGTGTCAGTCACGCATTCGAGGCGATGCAGTCTGCAGTTCATGACCATTTGGAAATTCTGGACGGTCATGCTGAGAGTGGCGAGAGCTTTTCCCTCGATATGGCCATGAGTCATCTGACTGCGGATGTCATTTGCCGAACGATCTTTTCGACGCCGCTGGCCACAGGTGTTTCCAGCGATGTTTTTGAAGACTTCACCGAGTTCGAGCAGTCGGTTGCACAGGTCGATATTTTTCGCCTCATTTTTCAAAAGGCTTGGGCAAAAGTGCCGCAGCTGCCGAGGGTGTTGGCCGCTTGTCAGCGTATCCGTGGGCACCTTGGTGATTTGCTGGATCCCCACTTGCAAAACCCCGCCGCCTTTAATGACATAGCCAGTGAGGTCATTGCGGCCAAAGACAGCGTCACCGGAGCTGCGTTCACACGTGAAGAGTTGATCGACCAGTTGGGCGTGTTTTTTTTGGCAGGGCATGAAACTTCCGCCAGCGCGCTGACTTGGGTTTTCTATGTGCTGGCTGAGCAGCCCACCCTCGTTGCTCGGTTGCGCACTGAACTCGACAACGTCGTTGGGGCGGGGGCGATTGATTTTAGCCACGTCAAACAACTGCCACTGGTCCGAGCCGTTTTTAAGGAGACGCTTCGGCTCTATCCACCCATTACCTTCATTCCTCGGGTCGCCCTTGAAAATTGTCATGTTGGTCCGAGAAAGTTGCGCCGCGGGGCTTTGGTCATGGTGTCTCCATGGACCCTTCATCGGCATCAGGAGTACTGGGAGAACCCTAATGCCTTCATCCCCGATCGCTTCCTTGCTGAAGGTGAGGGCTCGATTCAAGAGGGGGCCTATATTCCATTTGGCGTTGGGCCGCATACTTGCATTGGGGCAGGGTTTGCGCAGGCAGAGGCGATTTTGATCATTGCTGAACTGGTGCGCCGCTTTGACTTTCGCCGTGCAGATACGAGGCCCGTGAGGCCAGCTGCGCGTTTGACGACGCGGCCTGCTGAACAAATCAGGCTGCATTGTCGCCGCCTGTAATGGCTTCAGTCGAAGGCTGCGACCATAGGGGTGCGATGTCTCGCTGACACGCCTCCCCAAGTGATATCCCTTCGATAAGCGCCGGTTTCAAAATAGGCCAAGATAGTGGCGTCATTAACAAGAAGGGGAGGGGGTCTCGCCACGACCAGACAACATCGGCTACGCTCCAACACAATTTTAGTCGTCGCCAAAATTCTTTCAAATTGCCCTTGAACAGCGCGGCGTAAGCTTCTGTCAGCGTGCTGTAACGCCACTGCCATGCCTCATTTTTGTGGCGCTTAATGGCTATCTTCCGGTCTGTGATGAGCGCGGCACCGAGGCTTTCTGAATCAAAAAAATGGATGCCACTTGTGAGGCGAGGGTTGCATTCTATGGCTTGGGGAACCCCCGAAGTATCAACGATAAAATCGAAAGCAATGAAGCCACTGTAATCCATGTCTTGGGTAAATTGGTGTATCCACTGCTGCACTCTTTCCGCAATATCGCCCGTAACGCGTTCAAAACAAATCGCCACGGTGCCGGCGAAGATGGATCCTTTATAGACATTGGTCGCTTGAACTTCTCCGGCCTTCACCATGCTGAGGCTACTAACAACATCGCCGATAACCGCCTGCTGCACTAGCACATCGGCGCTGTTGCTTTTTAATACATCGCCGGCGCAATGAAACTCTACGTCAATGCCAGAGCAGCCATTGATCGGCTTCGTGACGTAATCGAAGGTTTCAGTCAAGGTGGCCGCTAAGGGAGAGTTAGCAAGTGCCGAGCGGGGAGCTGCCAGAGATTTTTGCACAGCGCAATTTATAAATGCGGCCTTATCGGCCAAGGTGCGATAGAGATCTACCTTGGGACCCAACAGAGCAACCTGAGGGGGCAAGTGCTCGCGAATGGCCAGTACGTAATGTGCCTCTTCTGATACGGGGACAACAAGGTCGACGCCTTCCCTTGCGATTAATGCGAGTAGTGCTGCTTGGTAGGCTTCAGGGTTGCTATTGGGGGCCGGGAGTCTAAAGGTTTGAGCGACATCTTTAGACACGCGGCTCACGTGCCATGCAAATGGCTCGGCGACGATGACGCGATAACCCTGCGTTCGTAACGCTCTTGCAACAGATAGCGCCTTAGGGAGTCTTCCTAGGGTTAAGAGTGCTGTCGACACGATCCCCCCCCTGACCTGGGTTCGGTCCTTCCGGGAAAACTTACCGGTCGCTGCAGGGCGCAGATCGTTTTGTTATTTCTTAAATGCATCAGGGCTAACCCACAAAAGCTGCGCGAGCCTGAAAAGATGACATATTTAACCCTCAAACTGAAGTGAGGCGGTTCTGGCGGTTTGCGTAAGCTCCCCTGCTAACGCTCAGCGGTGCTGTCAATCTTGTTTGTGTTTTTTGGTGAACCGCTCAGATCGTGCAAGATAAGGTAAAGCGCGGGGATGAGGAGCAGTGTCACTGAGGTAGCGAAAATAACACCAAACCCCAGCGATACCGCTAAAGGCACGAACGGAGCGGTGGCGAGGTCGGCGTTAAGCATGAGTGGCAGTAGGCCCACAAAGGTTGTGACTGAAGTCAGAAAAATAGGTCTAAAGCGCGAGACACCGGCGAGAGTGACTGCCTCTGTAACACTGAGCCTCACGTCTAGGCGACGCTTGTTAATAAAGTCTACAAGAACCAGGCTGGCGTTGATAACGACGCCCGAGAGCGCGACGATGCCAAGTATTGAAAAGAAGACCAAGTCGTAGCCAAGTATAAAGTGCCCCAGCACAGCGCCAATAAAGCCAAAGGGGATGCTGGCCATGACCACCAAAGGTTGCAGATAGGATTTCAACGGAACTGCCAGCAGGGTGTAAATGATGATGAGTGCCAGCAAGCTTGTACGCGCTAGTCCCGACAACGCGCTAGCCCGCTCCTCAGCCTCACCTGCCAGGGAAAACGTTGTCCCGGGATACTCGGATTCAAGCCGGGGGATGTGCTGACTTTCAATCAGTCGTAGTACGGATTCAGGTGCGATTCGCGTGCGGTCTGCATAGGCCGTTACGTTGATCGTCCGCTGCCCATCCACCCGGCGAATGGTGGCGTTGCCAGCACTGAGTTGGGCGCTGGCCACTGTTTCAATCGGTACCTCTGCACCATTGGGGAGTCGAATGTACAGTTGGTTGTAGTTATCGAGTGAACGACGATCTGATTCAGGATATCGGACCATAATGCGCATGTCGTCTCGTCCACGCTGCACGCGTTGAGCCTCTGCGCCGTAAAATGCATGCCTGACCTGAGTGCCTAAATCAGCTTGGGTTAAGCCCAATGATTCAGCCTCTGGTCTTACTCTTACGACTAATTCCTGCTTTCCTGCCCGGTAACTATCGCTGATGTCGTAAATGGCATCAAAGCTTGAGAGAACCTCGGTCAGAGCTGCAGCAGCCTCACTCATCACCTCAAGATCTTTGCCGCGAATTTGAATATTGATGTCTTCTCCAAGGGACACAGCTGACGCAGTAAAGCTTTTCTCAATGACGTCGGGAATATCTGGCGTAAGTTCTCGCCAGCGTCTCGCTGCTTCTTTGGGTGTCATACCTCCGCGCTCGCCATGGGGAAGCAAGGTGATCGACATCTCGGCAATGTGGCTACCAGATTCGGAACTTCCTGAGATTTCGCTCTTACTGATGGGCAGACCAATAGTTTTAAATTGGTTGATGACGGCGGAAGCACCCTTCGGCAGGTCTTGGTTTAGTTCTGCTATGAGTTGGTCTGCAGAGGTTTGAACGAGCTCCAGAGCCTTTGTTGTTCTCTCAACCGGGTAGCCCTCTGGCAACTCCAGGCTGGCATAGATTTCATTGCCCGACACGGTCGGGAAAAATTGAAAGATAACCCGCCCACTAGCCAAAAGCCCAAGGATGATGATCAGCGCTGCCAGTGCGGCGCCTAGGGTGGCGTAACGGTATTTCAGTACATAGGACAGTGCCTGTTGATACTGACGCTGAGCGAAACGCTCCAAACCGTCTGACACTTTTTCTTGGAAAGATTCCCAGCGCCGCCCAATAGCTGATGTGCCACGCTCCTTGCTTCGGTGAGCCAGGTGCGCGGGCAGTACCAGCTGCGACTCAACAAGGCTAAAGACCAAACATAAGAGCACGGTCCATCCGATAGCGCCAAAAAAACTGCCCAACATGCTATCGACGGTTACTATAGGGATGAATGCCGCCATGGTTGTCAGCACGCCAAAAAATACGGGGATTGCCACCTCTGTGGTGCCATTGACGGCGGCTTCCTGAGAATCCTGAGTAAAACCCTCATGGGTGTGTATTCGTTCCCCGACCACGATGGCGTCATCGACTAAAATCCCCAGTGACAGTAAAAACCCCATAAGCGACAGCGTGCTGATGCCCAAGTCAGCAGAGGGAAAGAATGCGATAGCGCCGAGGATAGAAACCGGGATACCGGCGGTCACCCAAAGTGCCAAGCGCAGTCGTAAAAATAGAGCGAGGGTGAGGATCACCAGTAACAGGCCGCCGGTGGCGTTATTTATCAGCGTCGACAATCGGTCAACTAAATCATCGGCCTCGTTACTCCATATGCGTAACTCGAGACCGGAGGGGAGGCTACGCTGCTTTACCTCAACGAAGTCAGTGAGATCCCTAGCCATGGCTAGGGTGTTGTCTTTCCCTAAACGCCATACCTTGAGGAGCTGTGTAGGGCGACCATCAAACATCGCAGACAGCTCCTGCTCTTCGAATCCATCACGGATGACGGCGATGTCTCGTAACAGTATGCGCGTGCCATTTGAGTTTGTGATCACGGGTACGTCTTCGAGTTCGCGCCCGGTATACCGCTGTGCGGTACTGCGTAATCGAATCTCTCCCGCATCACTTTTGATCGACCCTCCGGGAATATCAATGCTACTTTGCCGAATCGCCTTGGCTACAGCCTCCAGCGTTAATCCGTGGCGCCGCAGGGTGAGTTCTGGGATTTCAACGGAAATTTCGTCGGGTCGAACATACATGGTGTCGACTAAACTGACTGACGAAATTTCAAGAATTTCTTCCCGCAGAGATTCGGTGAGGTTTTTCAATGATCGTTCGTCAGTGTCTCCTGAGATGGCGAGATACATCACCACCGAGCGTAAACTGACTGAAGCAACTACCGGTTTTTCGGTATTGGCAGGAAAGGTCGATATCGCATTGACTTGAGCTTTTACATCATCGAGGACACGGTCTTGAAAGGATGCATTGGTGAGTTCTAGAGCGACAACACAGCGATTTTCTGCTGCGGTGGTCTTCACCTTGTCGATACCTTCAATTCCCTGCACCGCCTCTTCAATGCGAATACACACACCGGTTTCAACCTCTGAGGGTGCTGCGCCTAAGTAGGGGACGCTTACCGTGATAGTGGGAACGTCAATGTTAGGAAATTCTTCCTTTCTGACCTCGATTAAACCCAGCAATCCGCCAACAACCAATGAAAACATCAGTAGGTTAGCTGCGATAGGGTTCCTTACGAACCAACTGATGAGGGCTTTCACAACCTGCCGCTCAGTCGACTAATGTCACGGGCATGCCATCGACCACGTACTGCAGGGGAGAAAGGCAGATTTTTTCTCCGGCTAGAAGGCCAGAGGTCACTATCGCGCGTTCATTTTCATAACGCAGTACCTCTATTGTCCTAGCGTGCAGCGTGTTTTCAGGGGATACGACTAGCACCTGGTTCCCTTCGCGGACCGCGGAGCTCGGTATGATCGCAGCGTTGTCTACGGTAACTCCTACGATCTCGGCTTTGACAAAGAGGCCTACGGGGAGGTCGACTTCGTACTGGCTTATTGGATTGTTCACTTGAGCGACGACATAAACGACGCGGCTCAGCTGGTCTATTTGACCCTCTGAGCGAACTAGTGTGGCATTCCACCGGTGCTGCTTACCCGCGTAGTCCGCGGTTAGGGTGACCTTGGGCGCAGCGCTGTGGGTATAAATTCCGCTCTCAAGAATCGTAGAGTCCAAAAAACCAAGTTGGCGGTCGGCCAGCGGGAGGCGAACTTCAAGTTGCTCAGTTGCGTAGAGCTCAGCAATCGTACCCCCACGCTGTACAAACTGGCCGATGTCGACGCTTTCTGCTGCAACACGGCCGTCATAGGGCGCTCTGATTGCGGTTCTATCAAGATTTAGCTGTGCAGTTGAAAGCTGTACTTTGGCATCTGCCAATGCCGCTTGGGCGACACCCGCTGAGCGGCCAGCAGCTCGCAGCTGTGATTCACTCACCATATCTTGTTGCGACAGGGCGATGAGGCGCCGGTTTTCTGCTACGAAGTAGTCTGCCTCAACCTCGGCGCGCTGTAGGTTTGCTACCGCCTGTAAATGAGAATTTTTGTAGTCTTGGGGATCAATGCTTAGCAGTAGATCATTACTGTAAAAGCGTCCGCCGCTTCGCAGTGCATCACTGACGTTAATGACTTCCCCCGATACCTGTGCGACGAGGTTAGTCTGTATGCTGGGTTGTACAGTTCCCTCCGAGCGCACGCTTAGCGGGAAGGCTTCAAGCTTTATCTCTAGACTGCGCACAGCGATTGCATTGCTTTCGCCCGTTGTCGTATCAATCTGAGGTTTTGAATCAAGTAATATCGCGGTAATAATCGCAGCCACGGCGATGAAAGCCAGAGGGTAGACAACGCGACGACGCAGCCATTCCTTCGAGGGCCCTCTAATGTCCTCAGTACTCATGTTTGTCCTAGGTTTTTGGTGCGTGCTTTACGTTTAGGATTGGGCCGGTTGGCAGTGCCCTTCGCGGGGCCAGTTTAGCACTAACTCCCGGACTTTTCTGGCCTCTGAATCTTTATACCGTTACTCTCAAATGGGTATGCCGTCATCAATAGCGTGCTCTCGCTCGGCAGGTGTTGCCACCCCGGGCACATGATAAAAACCATTTAACGCCGACTGACCTGTAAGTTCATTGCCTGAGTCGCCATAAAAAGTCCCGTACCACTTCCGGTTGTTCAGGAACGGGCCTTCGGTTTTCATGGCCATGGGCTTGAGCGCGGGCGCTTTGTGCTGCCAAATTTCAAAATCTTTTGAGAACGCCTCTAGAGCGCCTGCCTGAACCTGCCGTGCCATATCGTAATCCTCGGGACCTACAGTTTCGCCCTGAGCCTTTACCAAACAACCATGCCACGCTTTTATTCGACCATCTCCTACCGGAGTGTTAGCGATCATTTCAAACTGCGTCGTGTCCCCCCAAACCTGCTTGCTGAGAAGTACGCCAGGCCCGGTGTACCACGTGGTGGTGTAGAGCATCACACCGCCATAGAGGGCCATGGCTCCACCCTGACGTTGAATGAGCACGTGTCCTTTTATTTCGTTTTCAAAATACTCGCAGGGCGCGCCGTGGGTTGGCCCCAAGTGACGATTGTCCGCCATGTTATCGAGAACCTCCTGAGGGTGGATGTCCAGCTCGGGAAGATGATCTAGGTTCCAATGCACCCATCCGGCTTCATCCCATTGCTGAAGGTACGGAGCCGGGTATAGGGGAGCCTCGCCTTGTTCATCAAACCACATCATGATGCAGCCCATATTATCGACTACGGGGTAGGACCTGATTGAGGCTGACTTTGGGCAGGGCCCATCGTGGTAGGGAATGTCATCGACATCGCCCTCAGCGTTATAACGCCACCCATGGTAAGGGCAACGAATCGCATCGCCTTCGATGCGTTTACCGCCGACATCTGCAACGATTAACATCGCGCTGCTGTTTTTGCCGAGGTGCGTTCCCATGTGTTTACAGTAGGCGTCGAGCATGACGGGCTTGCCACTTTCGCCGCGGTAAATGACAAAGTCTCGGTCAAAAAAAGTAACGCCAATCGGGCCGCCGTCTATTTCTCGGCTCTCTGCTACGACAAACCAGCCCTGGGGAAGGTGTTGGGGCCTAAACCATATTCAGCTGCTTTTGCCACTTTAATTCTCCTTTCTTTCCAAGCTAAGCCTGAGTTTCTAGCAGGTGTGACCAGGATTGCATTCTCACTCAAGTAAGGTAAATGCAAAGCGCAGGCTGGGTCAAAATTTGCCGACTAAGGGTTCTAAACAAAAAGGACGATGACATCATGTGATTGTGAGGTAAGCATGTGCTGTCATTCCCCTTAGGGGGGCGCCGAAATTTCCTCAGGAGCTAACAGACTTTATGGAAGGTTCAGATGCACTGATTGCTTTTCGAGAAGAGGTGAACGCCTGGCTGAAACTCTGTTGTCCTCTCTCTCAGCGGCGGCCAATTGTTCAGAAGGAGCAGATATGGGGTGGTCGACAGCGGTACTTTCATAGCGATGATGCACGCATCTGGTTTGAAGCGGCCAGAGATCGTGGTTTTACGGCACCCGAATGGCCGGTGCGTTACGGCGGAGCAGGTTTAAGTGTTACTGAGGCCTCAATATTGCGGGAAGAAATGCAGGCTTTGGGCTGCCGTCCGCCACTGTATGACCAAGGCCTCTGGATGCTGGGTCCTACATTGTTAGTGTTTGGGAGCGAGGCCCAAAAACAACAGCATTTGCCCGCAATCTGCCGTGGTGAGATTCGCTGGGCTCAGGGGTACTCAGAGCCCGCCGCGGGTTCAGACCTGGCTAACCTGCAGACGAAAGCAGAGGATGATGGCGACTTTTTTAGGGTTAATGGCTCAAAGATTTGGACAACAAAGGCTGACGAGGCGGATTGGATCTTTTGCCTTGTGCGAACAGACGACTCAGGCCCCAAGCAGCAGGGCATAAGCTTTCTTCTCATTGACCTTGCAACCCCCGGTGTCTCGGTTTCCCCGATACCGTTAATCAGTGGTGAATCAGATTTTTGTCAGACATTTTTTGATGATGTGCTTGTCCCAAAAGCCAATCTTGTCGGTGAGCTACACGGTGGCTGGGCTGTTGCCAAGGAGGTGCTTCGTCACGAAAGGCAGCTGATGTCTTCCTTCGAAAGTATGGCGGAAAAACCCAAAGTGAATATTGTTGAGCTGGCGACTCAGCGCATGAAAAGACAAGATGATGGTGCTATTTCTAACTTAGATGTGCGGGTTAGCTTAGCCCGTCACCTGATGCGTGATCGCGCGGTGAAACAGCTAGGAGAGCGGATAGAACAACAGGGGAGAGCACGCTGTGGCGACCCCGGCTTGCCACTTCTTATGAAATATTTGAGCACCCGAGAGATTCAACAAAAGAATGAAATAAAATTGAAAATCTTGGGTTATCGGGGGTTGTCTCTTAGCGCGCCGGATGACCCGGACGGCTGCGATTCGATGGTCAAGCAATGGGCGTTTGATAAGGCGTTGACCATCGCCGGTGGTACTTCAGAGATACAGCTCAATATCATTGCCAAACGCGGGCTCGGGCTGCCTTCGGGTGGGTCTTCAGAATGATTTTGAACTCAGAGCAAGAATCCTTCAGGGCCAGCGTTGGCAGTTTTCTCGCTGCCAAATTGCCGATCTCGGCACTGCGAACCCTTCGGGGTAAGCCTGTAGCGACGGCTTATGACCGCGACCTCTGGGGACAGTTAGCAATGTTGGGCGTAAGCAGCATAACAGTGCCGGCTGCCTCGGGAGGCGCTGAGTTTGGTTGGCTGGCATTGGGAGCCGTCGCACAGGAGATAGGGCGGCGATTATCCCCTACACCGCTGCTTTCTAGTGTGGTACTTGCTCAAGGTGCTTTGATTCAATGTGCAAGCCCCGCCCAAGTTGCGCGGTATTTGCCGGCACTACTCAATGGCGATGAGGTCTGGGCTGTGGCCTTCGAAGAGGAAGCGCATTTTTCGCCTGACCGTCTACAAACCGCCATGACGCCTCAGGGGCTCTGCGGCAGTAAGGGTATGGTTCTCGATGGGGCCGCGGCAGATCGGCTGCTGGTTACTGCGCTTAATGAGAGTGGGCAGTGGGGTCTACTACTGGTTGATTCCGATACTCCTGGTATCAACCAGCAGGCATCCCGACTTATGGACGGCCGCCAGTACGTTGCTTTTGAGTTTTCTGAGGTTTCTGAGTCGGCCTGTGAGTGGGTTGCTGGACCTGCGTCTGAGAGTGGTTGGGCTCGTGTGCTGAATCAAGCGATGGCAATTTTAGCGGCTGAAATGCTGGGGAGCGCAAGAGAATTGTGTGAGCGGACGATCGAGCACTTAAAGGAACGTGAGCAGTTCGATGTCAAAATAGGAAGCTTTCAAGCTTTGCAACATCGAGCCGCTCATATGTATAGCGAATTGGAATTAAGCCAAGCTGCTGTCGATGCGGCACTCGTTGCTTTTGATTCGGAAGGGGTAGATCAATGTGCAATGGCCAGCGCGGCTAAAGCACTTGCTAACGATTGTTTTCAGTTAATCAGTGATGAATCTGTGCAAATGCATGGCGGCATGGGGGTCACTGATGAGCTTGATATTGGGCTGTTTTTAAAGCGTTCTCGAGTCTGCAATCAGTTGCTTGGAGACACCCACTGGCACCACCTTCGTTACGCCAACCGCTTAGGGTTTTAATGTCCATACTGTGGGCACGTAAGCCGTGAGGTGTCCGGTGCAGCTGTATTGGCAGTGGGCAGTAGCCTGTGGGGCTTTTTACTGCGCCTCCACAAGAAACTGACTGTACCAACGCCGATATTTGGCAAAGGGCCCATCGCCGTCACAAAGCAAGGGGCGTTCAAAATATAGCTTACGTTGCCAAATAATTTGATCCTCCTCCATCTGCTGACAGATATTGGCGATTATGGCTTTTCCCACGCTGTTACCCAGAGTTTCGGCAGTGGCCTTGGGCTGGATGAACGCGTACATGGCATGACTAATTTCACGCTCTACTGGCGTAATATTGGCGAGCAAAATCGTGTCGTAAATACCGCTGAAGCGAACGATTGATAACCCCGCCCCGTAACTTCGAGTTTCGATTGCACCATCAACGACCCCTCGGGGAGTCGGCTGGCGAGTGATAAATTTTGCATGTCGCTTGTAGCCATCAAAGGACTGAATTTCAGCCTCCGGTAGCTCTGATGTGCCGTGTACGTAGTGAAAGTGAGCGCCATCGACACCGTTCTCACCGATCTCCTGCATGTGAGAGTGAATCTCCCATTCATGGCGATCGAATCCGGTCCAGTCTGCGTTATTAGCCAGAGTTTCTTCGATAGGTTCAGGCTCCCAGGTGGGCGCCTCTTTATCGGGGTGATACCAGACAAGTATCTGTTGGTTAATTTCCCTAACTTCCCATGCCCCCAGAATATTTTCGCCCTTGGCGACCCTTGGAGGCAGGTTCTTGGCATAGGGGATGTGAGTGCATTGGCCCTCGCCATTCCACTGCCAGCCATGAAATGGGCATTCTAGACTTTCACCCACAACTCGGGGGCCTTTGCCCGCGTTGTCACGAATTCCGTACCCCAAGTGGGCGCCCATATGGGGGCAGTAGGCATCAACTACACGGGCCACACCGCTCTCTGTTCGAAAAGCGACTAGCTCTTGTTCAAAGTAGCGCAGGGGCACCGCGTCACCGATCTCAAGATCGCTAGAGTATAAAACTTGAAACCACCCCACAGGCATGGGTAGAGGGCATCTTTGTGCGTCGCTCGCAATCATCATTCAAAGCACTCAATTTTGTAGGCTTGTGACTTCAGTCTACTAGAGCTCGGTTTTTAAAGATTACCTCAGATGGTCTAGACAGCTTGAGCAAGATTCTGAGGCAGTTTGAGTGTCTGATCAGTACACTCCGAGCACCGTCGAAGGTAATTTTCTGGCGATAGGTCTTGGGCCTCTTATAAGAATGGATTGTGCTTCAGCCATGAGATCACTGTTGGAAAAATCGATGAGCAGGCTCAACGTGTTGCTACATTCAAAAATTAATCGGAGGTTCGCGTGAAACATTTGATGAGGGAGCTCTCCAAAAAGGGCGAATTCTTCGAGACGGTGGCTATGGACTCTGCTGAGACTAATGCCGACCCTATGATGGTTTACCGCAACGCGCCGGAAACGTTACTTGACATCATAGAAGCCGCCAGAGCTCATGAAGATCAAGAATTTCTCGTTTATGGCAAGCGGCGCATTTCTTTTACGCAATTCTTTGCAGCCGTCGATAAGTTGGTCGCTTATTTACAATTTAAGGGGCTAAAGCCGGGCTTTCGTTTGGCTATTGCCATGCGGAATAACCCCGAGTGGCTGATCGCATTTGCTGCAGGTATCGTTTCGGGCGCGGTGGTTGTGCCCATTAATAGCTGGGGGAAGCGTGGTGAGCTGCTTCATGCTTTGGAAGATTGTGACCCCCACACTTTAGTGTGCGATAGCCCACGGGCGGCGCTGCTCAAGGATGCTTTGCCTACAGTGCATTTTATCGTCGCTGAGCCCGATTCAGACAGTCTTCGCGCCGAGGGCTGTCACCATACCGATTTTGCAACGGCGTTATGCCACGCCGGGCCGCGAAGCATTGCCACCCCCCAACCCGATGAGCTCGCCCTGATTCTTTATACCTCAGGCAGCACGGGCGCTCCGAAGGGTGCCATGCATAGCCACCGGGCTGCTACTCAAGCGATTTTTAACATGATGTTTACCGGTATGTTGTCGTTGTCAGTTGAGGGGCCGCGAGGTTTGCAGGGTGGGGCAGTGCAGGAAAAAACGCTGCTTACAGTGCCGCTGTTTCATGCAACTGGGCTACTGGGGTCATTTTTGTTGCCCTGTGTGACCGCACAGACAATTGTGATGTTAGAAAAATGGGATCCGCAAGCTGCGTTAAAGCTTATCGAAGAGGAGCGGATTACCTTATTCAGTAGCGTCCCCGCGTTGGTGAAAGAGCTTTTGAGCCAACCCAATCTTGGCGATTTTGATATTGGTAGCTTGCAGCGCGTCGCCTCGGGCGGGGCTGCGATGCCAGCGGATTTACCCGACCTAATTGCACAGCATGTCAGTAATCCCAGCCCGTCAGCGGGATACGGCATGACGGAAACTCTGACCGTTGGAAGTCAGGGCGCTGGGGCGGTCTTTGATGCCCAGCCAAAATCGGCGGGCGTACAGTCACCGATCATGGCCTTTAGAACGGTCTCAGAATTGGGTGAGGTTTTGGCTGTTGGTGATACGGGCGAGATAGAAATGCGAGGAGTAAGCTGCACTTTGGGTTATTGGCGGAACGTTGATGCCGATGCGGTGCTTTTTACCAATGACGGTTGGTTGCGTTCAGGTGATGTTGGTTATGTCGACGAGGACGGCTACGTTTTTATAACGGGGCGAATAAAGGATATTGTTATCCGAGGTGGCGAGAATGTATATCCCGGTGAAACAGAGCAGGCCTGTTACTCCCTAAAAAATATCGCAGAATGTGTAGTTTTTGGCGTGCCAGACGAACGACTCGGGGAGGAATTAGCGATGGTCATTTATCCGGGGCCAAACCAAGCTCTTTCTTCGGATCAAGTGCGAACTGGCCTGCAGCAGCTTCTGGCGGGTTACAAAATTCCCCGGTACATCAATATCCAGCATCAGCCTCTGCTCCGAGGGGCGACGGAGAAATTTGATAAGCGTGCAATTCGTAGTCAGTTTTTAAAGGGCCAACTTTGATTCATCAGCGGATAAATGGGGCGGTTGTGCCGTTTCCGGCCCAGCAACAATCGCTTCTTTAGAGCCCATAGCCGCCATCAACGGGGATCAATTGTCCGGTGGTATAGCCCGAGGCAGACGAGGCCAAAAAGAGTGCCATTTTTGCAACCTCTTTGGGGCTGCCAAAGCGCTGCAAGGGTAAATTTTGTTTGACCTGAGCTACCCATTGATCATCAAAAACGCCTTGCTCCCGCAGACGTAAGAATATGCCGGTTTCAATCACACCGATCGCGATACTGTTGGCTCTTATATTATGCTGACCTTCTTCTTTAGCGACGCCTTTAATGAGCTCCTCGATGGCGGCTTTTGGAGCCACTGAAAGAATATCTAGGGGAGGGTAGCGAAGTAGGCCCGCCGAACTGATGTGAACATAGCTTCCGCCACCGCCAGCTCGAAGATGGGGCAGCGTGGTGTAGATCGCATTGAACACGCCCTCTGCGTCGGCTCGCAGAACACGTTGCCATAACTCAGGGGTCAAATCGGCAATGCTCACTTGGGGGATGTCATACCCTGTGGCAATGAAAACTGAGTGCAATCGCCCGCGATCTACAATGTCATTGACGCAGCGATTAAGGCTCTCCACGTCTTGTAATGAGACTTGCGCCGTACTGACGATTCCGCCGCTGTTACGAATACCGTCTGCGATCTCCTCGGCTCTTTCACGATTGCTTTGATAGGTCATGCAAACCGGAATTTTCCGGCCCGCCACTTCCGCTACGATCGCGCTGCCTACACCACCGCTTCCGCCCAAGACCAGTGCTGTTCCCTCTGGGAAATTCAGGTTTTCTGTAGACATTGGCTTTACCTTTTATCGTTTATAAACAGTAGTTTAAGCGGCCTTCTATATTTAAAGTGTTAAAGTCATTTCAGGCCCTTACATCGTCAAGTTTTAGCGCAAAAAAAACCGCCCTAGGGCGGTTTTTAAGCTGTGCTCAGTGTTACATAGAGACCGAGATATCAACCCCGTAGGTGGCTGGGTTACCCCACTGGTGCACGGGTAATCCCAGATCTGCGCCCAAGTTGTAGCCGAAGGTGCGGTAGTCTTCATCGGTGATGTTTTGACCCCATGCTGAAACTCTGACCTCAGTGCCGCCGTCTGCTTCATAGGCCCAAGTCAGTCGAGTGTTAACCAGGGTTCGAGACTGGTTAACGGGCTGCTGGAAGTTGACCGGTATCTGAGGCTGCCCTGCTGCTGAATAGAGTGAAGTCGACGCCCCAATGCTTTGGGTCGCATCCTGATAGTTGCCGGATAGATTAAAGCTTACGACATGTTTACCCCTGCGCAGAACATCCCAGTCCAAAGCGAGGTATGCCGAGTTCTCTGGGGCTAGGCCTTCAGTCGGTGTAATAGTCAGGCCCAGGTAGGGAGGAAACGCGTCATAGCTGCCATCGATGTAGCTATAGTTACCCGTAAGCTGTAGTCGATCGGTGATCAACCAGGCTGCCTCGATCTCGAGGCCCTCACGACTCAGTTTGGCGGCGTTATCAATCTCGGTTGATAAGCCATTGGCATCACTTTTCACCGTACTGACCTGAACATCATCATAGTCGTAGCTGTACAGCGACGCATTTAGGCGGATTCGACCATCGGCCAGCACCGATTTAAAGCCAATTTCCATGCTTTCAATCGTTTCCTCGTCGAAGGCGTCACCCGTGCTGGTTACTCTGTTGTAGCTACCACCATTGAAGCCGCCTGCGCGGTAGCCCGTGGTGTAACTTGCATAGACATTAACGTTGTCAGTGAAATTATACTGCGCTACGAGGCGTCCACTGGTGTTATCGAATCTCTGCTTTTCCGACTGACCGTAGACGCCCGCAGTTTCAGGGATTGTGTCGAGGTCATCGAGAGACCAAACGTAGCCCGCGCCCAGATCTCGAGGTATGTTGATGACAACACCCTGCAGCGCTAAGGCGGCAGCCTCTTGAATGGCGGCAGAAACGTAACCACCAACGCCTCCCAGTGCGGCGTCACGCCACAGCCAGGTCATGTCTTTGTTTTCTTCGGTGTAGCGTAGGCCCGCGGTCAAAGCGAAGTTGCCGTCAGCGGGTCGCCAGGTGGCCTCGCCAAAAACGGACCAGGCGTCACCGCCGTTATCGAAGGAGCGTCCCTGAGAGCCATTGGCTAGCGGGAATGTGGCATTTTGGACGTTGCGGAAGCTGCCCTCGTCTTCCCAGTAGAAGAAGCCCCCTGCCCAGTCGAGGTTGCCACTAGAGCCCACGATCTGAAGTTCATGACTGTCCTGTTCATACTCATTTAGGGCATAAGTTGAGAACACTGGAGCGCTGCCGAATTCGTTAATGGTGTCGACCATCAGCAAGCCCAGCAGAACATTCTCCGTAGCGGCATCTGCGATCGGGAGTACAAACCCGGGTGCCAGCTCAATTTGCGAGGGTACTACGCCCCCCAAAAAGGATCCGCCGATGGTCTGTAGTACCAAGTCGTGCATAACGCCACCGTTGGTGCTGTTGTTCATGCCATCCAAGTCTTGAGAGGTGTAGGCGGAGACTTCGCGATGACCGTAGATGTACTTAATGTCGATGTTATCTGTCAGTTCAAACTGAGCCTTAAACGTATGAGCCTCAGTGCTCTGGCTGTTAAAGCTGTCGAAGTCACTGGACCCGGTTTCTGGGTTTTGGTTCACACCATCAAGAACCCCTTGGCCCCATGCAGCATAGTCAGCACTCCATTGGAGGTATTGGCCAACCTGTGGTGCGGGTAGGTTGGGCAGCACAAAGGCTTGAACAAAGCTGGCGATCCCGCCCACGGTTTGCAAACGTGAGTCGCTTTGAATGGGGACCGCCGTGAGGTCTCCGCCTGCACCGGCATAACCCGCCACCCCTGCGTACGTGGGGTTCAAGCCGCTAACAACACTGTGGTTGTCACGCTCATCTGAGACGTCATCATTGGTGTAGATGTAGTCAACCGACAGCCGGTCTGTAATGTCCCACTGAAGGGCCATGCGATAACCGCTTCGATCAGTGCTGTTGAAGCCGTCTTGGAATGGATTCGTGTTGTCCCAGAAGGCATCGCGGTCGCGCTGGTAATAAGAAGCAGCAACGCGGAGACTATCAGTGAGCGGGACGTCAATTCGACCCGATAAGTCACGTTGATTGTAGTTTCCCGCCGTCGCTCGTAAATCTACCGCCAGTTCATCGCTGGGAGCCTTTGAAACGAAGTTGATAGCACCTGCAATAGTGTTTCGACCGTACAGCGTGCCCTGAGGGCCTTTCAGTATTTCAATACGCTGGAGGTCGGTGATGTCCATGCCCGAGCCGACCACCTTGCCAATGTAGACACCATCGATGTAACGAGCGGTTCCAGGATCTACTGAGAGGTTAGGCGAACCATCGCCGATACCCCTGATGTTGAGGCCAACATCAGATGTAGTGCCAGGAGGCGCATAACCCTGCACGCCAGCGACCTGATCTACTAGGTCCATGGCGCTCTTGATACCTCTTGACTGTATCTCCTCAGAGCTGAGCACCTGAATCGATATGGGTGTCTCCTGCAAATTTGCCTCGCGACGTTCTGCAGTAACAATGACTTCCTCAAGCTGAGCGAAAGCACTCTCTGTAGAGAGGGCACAGACGACCGCCGTGGCGAGTAGGGACTTCTGGATGGATGGCTTCATGAAATCGACCTCTATTTTTAGTTTTTTGCGGGACATCGGCAATTTACACTATCGATGTCCTAATTGTGTCGCGGAACTGCTTTAAATGACATACAGCAAATGGACTATCAGGCGTTTAGTCCTATTTGCTCGCCCCCAATGCGTCTATTTGACTCAATTTGACGCTTTTCACAGCAATGGCGACGGTTTTGCTGCGGTTTTTCAATAAATTAGAAGTAGGGCACCTGAACGGTGGATGAGTTGTCGACCCTGATTTCTGCGCCATTGATATGTCGCGCGCCGTGAGAGGTCAAAAAGCAGATGACGTCGGCGACGGCTGCAGGTTCGCAGGCGAACTCCATGGCTCGGGCGCCCTTGTCGGGATCCATTTCAGGGAAATTCCCCTGCATGCGAGTAATCATGTCGGTGAAGATGCCGTCGGGATGCACTGAGTTACACCTGATGGGGAAGCCATTAGTCTGGCAGTAAACTGCCGTGCTGACGGTGAGATTTCGCACCGCGGCTTTGGTGGCACCGTAAGCTGCAAAGTGTGGGTATCCGCCTACGGCAGATGTTGACGACATGTTAACAATGGCCGCGGCCTCGCTTTTTTTCATCACTGGAAGCAGCGTTTTCATGCCGAGAAATATCGAGGTGCAGTTAACCTGCATGATGGTATTGAAGTCTTCTAGGGACTGCTCTTCGATGTGGTATGCCATAAGAATGGCGGCATTATTGACCAGTATATCGAGGTGGCCATATTCCTCTTCGAGCCAGCTCGCTAGAGACTGCCAGTCCGCTTCGCTTGCCACGTCGTGCTGTCGATAAATAACGCCCTCTGGAGGGGTGCCTTCAATAGCCCGAATATCGGTGCCAATAACAATGCAGCCTTCAGCCGCGAGTTTTTCCACCGTGGATTGGCCAACACCACCCGCAGCACCAGTAACTAACGCAACCCGTTGTTTCGTTTCCATATCCTGTGATCACTCCATTCGCTGAATTCCAGCATGGCAGGGCCGTATTATTCTGTCTATCTCCTAATGGCTGATGGTCTAGGCTTGCTAATTTGTGAGATGGTTGCTAATCAGTTTGCGCGTAGCGCATTGGGTTGGGTAGGGGATTTTTACAATGTTGTTGGCAGATAAAGTGATCGTTATTAGCGGGGTAGGACCAGGGCTCGGGAGAACTCTCGCTCTGGAGGCTGCGGCCGCGGGAGCGAAGGTTGTTTTAGGCGCGCGAAATCAAGAGTTTCTAGCGTCCGTTGTGTCGGATGTTGAAGCGAGTGGGGGTGCTGCTCTGGCGCAAAAAACTGACGTGACTTGTAAGGAGCAATGTCAGGCGCTGGTGACACTGGCTGTCGAAACTTTCGGCAAAGTCGATGGTTTGGTGAACAGCGCTTACGTCCACGGTGATTGGGCAGGGATGGACGCCGCTGACTCTGAAAAATTTGGCGATGTGTTTGATGTCGTCTGCCAGGGAGCGATTCGAATGGCGCAAGCGTGCTTGGACCCTATGCGTGCGGCTGGCGGCGGTTCTATTGTCAATATATCGACACTGTCCACGGTCAAGCCGTTTTCTGGAGAGGCGATGTATGCAGCGGCTAAAGGCGCCCTCAATGCGGCGACGCGGCATATGGCCAACGACTTCGGGCCAATGGGTATCCGAGTCAATGCCTTGCGTATGGGCTGGATCGGCGGAGCGCCAGTGTATGGCTATATTGATCAGCAGGTGGCTGCAGGGGCTGATCGTGAAGTGGTTATGGCGAGTATTACTGACCGAATTCCGCTGCGTGAAATTCCCCCAGAAGTCGATTGTGCCCGTGCCGTCATCATGTTTCTTTCAGATTATTCACGGGTTGTCTCGGGGGCGTCGGTAGACGTCAACGGTGGCGAATACATGGCACCTTAAGGAGGTTCGCAATGTCTGACGACGCGAGATTAGCTTTTGACCCTGAGGCCGTTGTTTGCTCTGAAAAAGTGCACATTGCTGCGCCACCGGAGAAGGTTTGGGACGTGCTGGTAAATTTCGACTGCTACCGCGAGTGGAATCCTTTTTGCGTTGAAGCAAAGGGGATCTTGGCAGTGGGAGAGCCGCTAACAATGAAGCTCAAGAACTATCTAATACCGGGCGATTACTTCGATAACGTGGAAACGATCTGCGAGGTCAGCCCGCCGCACTGCATCGCCTGGTCTGCCCCATGGCTTGATGCATGGCCTTACCCAGCCCGGCGCGATCAAATTATCGAAGCGGACGAGCATGGAGGTTGTGTTTATCACTCAACAGACGCCTTCTTGGGCCCCTATGGTATCCACGTGATGCGTTTCGCTGGACCATGGGTTAAGCGGGCATTTGACGATACCGCCTATGCGCTGAAGGCCTTTGTTGAAGGGTTGGACTAAACGGTTCGCCACTCTGTCTGTCTGCGCTTGATGTTTTAGCAATCAATATGGCGAGTGATATAGGGAGCAAACTGCGCGTTCAAGCGCTCGTTGTCTAAGCCAAATTCTTCGGCGGTGTAATGGTGCTCGGGTCGTGCCTCTCGCTGATTGAAAGTCCGCCAGCGTTGCATCGATTGGCGTGTCTGTTCGTTCAGCTCTAATCCGGCAAAAGCATAGAGCGTGCTCAAGACGGCTTCTGGTTCGCGGATCGAGTCTTGAAACTGGAGATCCAAATAGGGGGCCTCAGGGTGCAGGTCGCGATAGTGCTGCGTTGCGGCAAGGCCCTGCTGCCATTTTTTGACCCAGTGAGCTGCCATAGTTTGTTTGTTTAGGCTGTCGGTAAAGGGGGCGGCTAGCTCACACATCATGCTGGCATAAGAAGGCATGACCTCGCAGGGATGCCGGTGGGTTTGAATGACCACAGCATCGGGAAAGGTTTGGAAGAGTTGTTGTGGATAATGCAAATGGTGGGGCGTTTTAAGCAGCCAGCGAAGGCCTTGATTGCCTTTTTGCCGCTTTTGCCACTGCAAAAACTGCAGCATTTTATGCAGGTAGTTATAGCTCGCCGCGGGATCCTGCGTGTACAACGCTTCACCATACTCGGGGATGCAGGCGTAGCATTCGGGTACCGTACTGGTGAATGAGTGTTCCAGCAACATGATCTCCTCATCGGGAGCAACCGCATCAATAGGGTGAATCGCAGCAAGCCCGGGCATGGCAGCGAGCATAGCGTCTACTTCGGCCTTGGCTATCGCAATGCGGGCATCGTCCGATACGAAACTGGAATTCATAGGCGCCGGCTGCCGAACTTCATACCAAAGAGGTGCCATTAGGCTGTTGTCCGTGGCAATGGTTCTGTGAAGCAGCGTCGTACCGGTGCGCGGCAATCCTACGATAACGATAGGTGCGACGAGGGACTCCTCCGCAATTTCTGGATGCTTTTCTGTCCAGTCTTCAAGGGCTTTGCGGTTTTGTAATAGGCCTTGTAAGCGTGACTGGTGAAACGCCACGCCTGCCGTATTGAGATTGGCTTCTGTGTTGAGTGCGCCGACCAGTGCAGTGAGCGGCCTTATGAACTCCGTGTCCTCATAGCCGGTGCTTGGGGACAGCTTCAGCCCCTGCGCTAGTAGCTCGTCGACACTTAACATTAGATCGAGGGCGTCTCGAGTGCTTCGAGTTTTTCAATATCGCCCACAGGCAGGACCGTCACTTGCGGGTTGACACTAACTTCAGCCCCCACCCAGCGAAAGCACAATGTTCCTTCGCTATGGCCGGCGGTAGATAGCCAGTTGGCGCAACCCGGATCAGTGGCCGACAGTATAAGTGTGACGCTTCCGTTGTCATTCACGCTGGCTTGAGCCTGATTCAAGGACACCCAGTGGTAGCGGTAATCAAGGGATTCCATCCAGTAGTTATCGACTTGAATATTCCAAGTCTGACACGCCGGAATTGACGGGAGGGTGATAACCATGGCTTCTTCATTGTGCAGTTTAAAGTGCCCGTGATAATACAAAATGTTGGGGTCACCCCCGACCATTTGGCAAAAGGCCTGATCCCACAGCGGCAGCGTGTTGGGCTGCTGTGAGATTTTCTGGCTCCAATCGGCAAACATTCGCGTGGTGTTGCGATAGAAGGCTGTGGCCTTCTCGAAGTGCGCGATAGCCGTCATAAGCTCTAGGGCCTCGGGTGTTGCATGGCGGTCGAGTCGCTCGATGGTAATTTCCGCTGGCCTTTCTTGGTCCCGGTGTCGAAATGTTTGTCGTATGAGCAAAGATTCACTGTCTTCACTGACAGTCAGCCAGTTGCCCGCCTGCTGCGTCTGGCTGATGATGATCTCAAATGTGCCATCAGCTTCAACCGTCAGGGTGTTGCCGTCGAGGAAGCCTGTTTCTACCTGTGTGAAATTTTCAGCATAACTACCTCGGCTGGTAGCCATGCTGATGTAGTCAACGGTGCCGCGTGTGCCTCTCAGGCGATATTCGTAGCGGCCATCGATGACAGCCTTCTGATAAAGATTGTCGGGATTGTCTGCGCCCAGCTTGATGGTTTCATGGGCGGGGCGATAGAGCACGGGGAACGCGGGGTCATTGAACTCTACGTACCACTCCAAAGCGGCACGTGCCATCCGCGATAAATAGCGAAGGCCGTCGGCCTGGGTTTGCTCATCTTGTGGCACGCCGGGTTCAATCAGAAGGTCACCGGCCTCTTTCAGCGCATCACAAAATTGGTGCCAAGTTGCGCGAGTTCTCGATTCAGTGCTGGCGTCGATGCTCATCTGGCGGCGTTGCCTTCACCAACAAGTCCTGGCCCTGCACCAATCTGGGCAACGCTGAGGCCAGCATCAGAATTTTGTAGGTGAAGATTGGACATTAGGGTGTATTTCGACCGACGCATTTTCCAGCCAGTCTCTAGTTTGACGTATTGGTCTTCATAATAGCCGCTCATGAGCTGCACCTGCTTCAGGTGAGTCTCCAGTAATTGAAAGCGCATTCGCCACCGACCCTCGGCAGTGTTGGCATCTTTGATCGTGATCTCGGGAGCTAAGCCATGATGCATGTCAATGTGGGTGGGATGGCAGGCTAGAGATTCAAAAACGCCTATAAAAGCGGTCATATCTGTAAAGCGGCCAATAAAGCCAAAGTCGATTTCAAAGTTGTCTTCATCAAAGCAGGCGCGCATGCCCGCTGTGTCCCGCGTGTCACAGCAAAACCACCAGCGTGCCTTCAACTGCTTGATAGCCTCGATGTCCTCGAGGCATTGAATGCGCTGCTCTAATTCCAAACCCGGTGACCTCCGCTACTGCTGAGGCGGTGGCGCCCCGTTGACTCCTGGCCATCGAGAACCAGAAATTGTATCGGCAAAGGGTAGAAAGGCTTCGGGGTCTAGTGGTGCCGACAAAGTGACCGATCTATCGAGGAAAATAGGCCACCAGAGATAAGCGGACAGCTGTTCGCGCATAGGCAGCTTAGTACTGAGAGGATCCCAAGGGCTGTCTCGTAAGGTGAGCTTACCCTGCACTGATTCCTGCCAAGCAGTGCCATATTTGCTCTTTACATGAACGACATGGGGTGGGAAGTCATAGCCGGTGGCAGGGCCGCCAATACTGACTGCACGGGACACTTTGATCCACCACTCGTTTTGCTCCCACTCGGGTTGGGGCCCTGAAGATCCCTCACTCACACCCTCAAATTCCAAAAAGGTATAGCCTTGGTGGGTGCAGCGTGCTCGAACCATGGGCCCAATGCGGTGGTAATCGATTTCCGCGGGATATTTAGGCTGCCCGTTGGTTTCCTGGCTGATAAATATCGCGCTTTCCTGATCGATACCGTAGCCCAACGTATATTCGCCCTGAACTCCGTTGAAGTCTGCATTGACGGTAGTGACGATTCCGTACTCGGGTACATCCGGCACAGGGAAGTTGTAAACCGTCAAGTTGACGTTGGGCTCACTGCCTACGGTTATACCCGGAGGAAGCAGTGCTGCAATAGCCTCGGGATCAGTGCGGTAGTGTACTTTGAGCATGGGCCAGTTAATGATGTCACCAGGGTTGCCCTGAGGTGCTTGGGGAGTGTCGGTCATGGTCAGTCCTCTATTACTATTATTCGTTAGCCTACGGATTCGGGTATCGGCGTGGTTTTGCCAATAATCATATCGGCGCGCCGCCGAATCTTCGCTTCATTTTCTTCAGTTAATTCAAGGAGCCAGAAGTTACCCTCAGGTAAACCTTGCAGTGCCATTTCAGCGACCTCGTCAGGATGGGTCGTCTGCAGGTTGATTCCGTACTCTTCGGCCATTCGCTTCATGTCCTCAACAGAGTTAATACCGGTTTCATTACCGACAACGCCTTTATCAAATTCTTCTGGACGTACGCGGCCTGAGTTGAATAGACCGGTTTCTACGACGTGGGGGCCAGGGAAAAGCGCGCTTACCACCACAGGGAGACCGCCGGCTTGCACCTGATAGTGCAGATTCTCGGTAATGGTATGCACCGCGGCTTTGCTGGCTGTGTAAATAGGCACATCAGGTAGTACCGCGTAAGCGCCGTTCCCAGATCCGGTAATGACCAAGTGCGTTCTCTCTGCACGGCTTGCCAGATAGGGCATGAAAACGTTAATGCTGTTAACTACGCCCCACACGTTTACGTTAAAGCACCACTGCCAATCTTTTTCGGAGTAACCCCAAATGGGGCCGGCTTCACCCGCGCCAATTCCAGCGTTAGCAAACACGAAATCAACTTGGCCAAAAGTTTCAACAGCGCTATCGAGGACCGCTTGCAAGCTACTGGTTTGCGTGACGTCACAGTGGTCAACGCGATGGGGCACCCCCGCAGTCTCAAGGTCAGTGTCAATAATTGCCATGGCGTTCTTATCGACGTCGCCAACAACGACGTTGCTGCCTGCAGCGCCTAGGGCCATAGCGAGAGAGCGTCCCACGCCGCTGGCTCCACCCGTGATAATCGCAGTCTTGCCGGTAAAGTAATTAGCCGTCATTGGACACCCCGTTCACTGGTGGGTAGATAAAACTTGCGCACCCATTTTCTGAATAGAACGAGGGTTTCATCGCCCTTACAAAAAATGGGCTGCTTGCGGTGTACCTTATTTTTCCAAATGGGATAATCATCCTGCAGACCGTCAATAATGCCATTCATGACCTGGTCGCCTGCAAGGTCTGCAATCTCCTTGCGCACGGTTAGGGTCCAGCGTAATAGGGTCTCTTCTCGGCTATAGGGTTGGGCTGAGTTGTACACAATCATCTCAGCACCCGGGCCGTAACTGGTCAGCACGGTGGCGAGCCCCGGCTGAAACATCGTCGCGTGGAGCTGCCCGGGCATGCCACTCGCGTTCATCTCGGCGCGCAGGTGTACGGCACCGTCTTCTTCAACGGTGACTGACGAGGGCGGCGTTTCGCTTTGCTTGTGCACGTACTGAAAGTGCTCCGGATCGCAAGAATTCTCGGCAATGTCCTGTACGTGAGTAGGAACTAGGAATTCGACTTGCCGTGGCGCCGTCCAATTTTCATCATCGAGCTGATCTACCTTTGGCACCTGCCATTGAGGTTCTTCCCCGGTGGGGTGAAACCACATGTAGATTTCGCCATTGATCTCTGTAGCCGGCCAATTATTGACCTTGGCACGGGATGGAATGTCCTCGCAGTAGGGAATGTGCTCGCAGGCGCCGTCGCCACCGAACTGCCACCCATGGAAGGGGCATTGAATAGATTCTCCAACCACGCGGCCGTTAATGCCTAGGTTCGCCCCCAAGTGCGGACAGTAGGCATCGTGAACGCGCACGGCACCGGATCTTGTCCTGTAAAGAACCAATTCCCTGTCTAAAGCCGATACCGATTTCACTTCCCCAACCTGCAGCTCGTGACTGCGGGCTAGGGACCACCAACCCATTGGAAAGTCGGGTGCTGTATTAGTCTTTGAGTCACAAACTGCAATCAACTCCATGATGTGGTTCCCTCGCGCGTTGTTGTGTCGATTTATTATTTGTTAAAAATGCTGACCTGAGGACCAATTTCATCTGCAATTGAGCGTAGATAGCCTTCGTCCATGCCGTAGAACTCTGTGGCGTTACCGCCAAGAATTGCTTTGCCGTCGTCAACCGGGAATCCGGCAAAGGTCTTGGAAAAGTAGTCGGCAGTATTGGGCCAAGTGCCCTCCGGGTGAGGGAAATCGCTGCCCCACATAATCTGTTTCAAGCCAATTTGCTCCTTCAGATCGAGGTCGCGTCTGGGCACGCAAGAAGCGCCGATACCGCAGTTGCGCGCAAAATACTCACTCGGTGCCATAGAGAGATGTGACCGGAAGTCGCCCAGCTTGGCCGAGAAGTGTATGTCGGTGTAGTTATGGTCAAGTAGGCGCAGCCAGGAGGGAACCATGAACATGGTGCCGCCTTCGACAACCATTGCTTGTAGCTTTGGAAAACGCTCAAAAACGCCGCCCCAAAGCATGAAGGTTAAGGGCCTGAATAGCCAGAACATGACCTCTGACACATAACATCCCATGGCACCCGGAAGCGTTTCGCTGGAATCGACCATGGGGAATTCAGCGCCAAAGTATTCGTTGAGCGGGGCGGGTCCGGAGTGGAAGTGCACCACAATGCCCAAATCTTCGCAGACAGCCCAGAAAGGGTCGTATTTACGGTCATGATAGGCGGCATGCTCACCCCACATCGTTGGCAACATCACACCCTTGAGGCCGTTCTCATGACACCATCGTGCCGCTTCTACCGCTTGATCAACATCGAAAAGCAGCGGGATGGATGCCACTCCAAAGTGACGCTTTGGATCATTAGCAACGAGCTCTGAGAGCCAACGGTTGTGTGCCATTGCACCTGCCCACTGCAGTTCCGGCACGGCGTCTTTGGGCGATAGGCCCAGGCCTGCACCGAAGGGCGGCGTGTTCTGCTCAGTAATGCCGTCGGGGAAAATGACCTCAGCCGCGATGCCGTCATCTGCGAGCATTTTGCTGCGCTCTTTATAATCCCAAGCGCCGGTCAGCGCCTGTTTTATGGGGGCGCGCCATGCGTCATTGATATCTTTGATAAGAAACTGCGCCTCAGCCTTATCCATCATATCGACCTGAACATCCACCGCCATGTCGATGAAGTCATGGTATTTAGTTTCGACGTAGGGTTTGTACTCGCTGATCGGTAGACCAGCATGACAGTCGGTAGAAACAACCAGTAATCGTTCGCTCATCGTAATCTCTTCCTGATAGGTAATGACAAAAGTGAAGAAAACATAATGCTCTGGACCACACGCGACAACTGGGTCATCGACGATCGGTCTATCCTTGCCTGAGGGGAGTCTAGGCAAAGGGGCTGATTGAGCCACCCCAAGACTGACGCCTCCGTTGTATTTGACTTAATAAAATGCAGTACTCGGTAGGAGCTCAACCGGATCATGGGAGCTCTGCTTGGGTTTGTTGTTGCAATTCAATGCCACCGATCAGCCAGTGAATACTCTGCACGAAAACTGGAGGTGGAATTTTACCGTCGGGTGAACGCTCGTAAGCGTTGGCATCGGTGGATAGCAAGCTGGTTGGGTGATCCTTCGCGATTTCGGTTTCATCGTAGCGGTGAGACTGCATTTCAAGCTCTCCCAATGTCAGGCTCACGATAACGTGGACGAGAGATCGACAAACCGCCACCGCCGTTGCCTCAGTCAACCCTGCGGCGATCAGTGCAACAAGAAGGGGGCGGGTAAATTCGATGAGGGCAGGTCGGTTTTCCGTGCTCAAATGACGGGAGAGATTGGGGCGGTCTAAAATCGCTAATCTAAGCGCTCTCGCCCATGTGCCAATGGCCTCTTTCCAATCCAAGCTGGGGTCGAGCTGAGGGGTTTCCTTGACAAAATAATGGTTCAGTAGCGCTGAGATCAGCGCTTCTTGCTTGCCCATCTGCTGATATAGCGTTCGCGTGGAGCACTTTAACCGAGTTGCCAGCCGCCTAGCTGTCAAAGGTCCCGCGCCGGATTCCTCCATGGCGTCGAGGGCGACAGTAATAATCGTCTCTGTATCAACCAACGGGCGAGGCATGATCTGTCGTTGAGCTCCTAAAAATTTTACGGTGAATAATGGGGCCAACGCACATAGTAATACTGGACGTTTTAAAAAAACAATGTTTTCCTATTCTCATTCGGACGATATGCAACGGTAAAAAAACGCGACATCTTTGGCTCCAGCCGACGTTTGGCGCGTACAACTTAATCAAATGACACCCGCCCCAGAGCTTTACCAACAAATTGGGCAGGTGTCGGCTTGCCACAGGGAGTTAATGACCGGTATGGAAAACACACAAGCGCGCTGTCCCTTCACTCACCTGCTCGATCTAGATGCCTACCGAGAGGGCATGCCCTATCAGGTCCTTGCTGATATTCGCGAGCAGGGGAGCTTTGTGCACTTTGATGATCCCACGACAGGCGTCCCTTACTGGGCGGCGGTCAAACGCGACGCCCTTGATTTTGTCTCTCAAAACCCCAGCCTTTTCTCATCTCAAATTGAAGGCCCGTTTCCTATGGAACCCGAATCTGAGATGCAGCGGGAGACCATGCAGGTGATGTTGGATAACGCGTTCATAGCCATGGATCCGCCAAAGCATATGGCGCACCGCAGAGTCGTTCGGGACGCTTTCACCCCCAAAGCAGTGGCTGCTATGGAGCCTTGGCTGCGGCAGCAAGCGAAGGCTATTGTCGACCGGGTGGCAGCTGCAGGGTCCTGTGAATTCGTTGAAGAGGTTGCGGCGGAACTGCCCCTGATCGCAGTTTTAGAATTGATGGGAGTACCGCAAGAGGATCGAAAACAGTTTTTTGAGTGGACCAACATCATGGCGTTCGGTGATGACCCTGATATTGCCACTGGCCCTGATGAGGCCAATGCGGTCTCCTTTGAGGTCATTTTGTATGCCATGGAATTGGCAAAGAAGCAGCGCGAAGGTTTCACTGGCCCGGTAATTCAAGCCCTTTTGGAGGGTGAGGTCGATGGCGAGCCCATCAGTGATGAAATGTTTGCCTGGGTTTTTATTTTAATCATGGTGGGTGGCAACGAAAGTACTCGCACTGCTACCGCTCACGGCATGCGGCTGTTAATGGAGAACCCGGATCAGCTGCAGCACCTTGTTGATCATCCTGAGGATATACCTGACGCTATTGAAGAAATGTTGCGTTACAACACGGCGTTTATCGCGATGCGTCGAACGGCAACGCAGGATGTTGAATGGAACGGCTACTCATTTAAGCGCGGGGAAAAAATTGTGATGCACTACCATGCCGTAAACCACGATGAGGATGTTTTCGGCGACGACGCTATGCGTTTTGATATCCACCGGAAAAAGCGCATGCCGTCACTTAACCGAGAACTTAGGTCCTTTGGTATCGGTGAGCATTTTTGCCTCGGGATGAATTTAGCGCGGCTCGAGATGCGCATCATGTTTGAGGAAGTGATCCCCCGACTTCGTGATATCACCTTTAACGGCGAGGTCACTTATATGCGTTCTTTTATGATTAGCACCATCAAGTCAATGCCAGTGATTTTCACCCCAGAGGTCTCTGAGGGCTGAATACCGCGATCTTGCGGTCTAAGGGAGTTCCAATGTCTTTTTCGGGTCAGGTTGCAGTAATTACCGGTGGCGGTAGTGGCATGGGGCAGGCATGGGCGCGTCGCCTTGCTACAGCGGGTGCAACGGTTGCCATTTTAGACGTCAACGAAGCCGGTATGGCTGAAACCGCGGCGTCTGCTCCCAACATCAAACCCTATGCAGTAGACATTACAGATGCCGATGCAGTTGCCGGTGTATTTGCCGACATTGAGGGCAGTCTTGGGCCTGTAGATCGAGTAGCTAATGCGGCGGCAATCATGCCATTTGGTCGTTTACTTGAGGAAGATCCCAAGCTAACAACGCGAGTTATGACAATTAACTATGGCGGTCTCGTGAATGTGGCGACGGCGGCTTTACCCAGAATGATCGAGCGAGGGCGCGGCGATTTTGTGAGCTTTTCCTCCATGACCGGTATCGTTCCGGGACTGCTTATGGGTGCTTATGCTTCAAGCAAAGCGGCAGTGCAGTTTTATACTGAAATCCTCTATCACGAAAATCGTAACAGCGGACTGCGCTTTTGTTGCGTCTGCCCGCCGGCGGTGAAGACGGCCCTGTGGCAGCAAGCCGAGGCAACCGTTGTTCCAAAGCTGCCCTCTAAGGGCGAGACCCTGACGCCAGATGTGGTAATCGATGACATCGAACGCTGTCTCGATAAGGGGAAGCTTTTTGCCTATCCCGGTAAGCAAACACAGCTAGGCGTGGTCATGCGGCGATTGTTTCCCCAGCTGATTTGGCGAGTGTCCCACGACGCCGAGGGTTTTTAACCACGATTTACAGTCGATGTTTGAATTCTGATTGTCAGCGGGAGCTGCCGTGTGTTGCTTACCCTATAAATTCTTATGTCGCCCAGTCGATTAAAGGGGGTGCTCAGAGTGAGCGATGTGGGCGATTATCTTGTCAGTTTGGCAGGGCCTTACGTGTTGGAAACAACCCCGCTGGGTATCCCGCAGCGGGGTTTTGATCTTTTAACAGTAACCGGCAGCGCTGCAGGAGCCCGATGCTGCCCATGTTAGGGAGTTACCGCTCACTGTTGGTGTCAGTATGTAGGTTTCGCCGTTAAACCCGCCTGTCGAAACGGCCGTAGCGGTAATTACTGCGTCAGCAGCTATAGTGACGCTAGTGACAAGTGACCCCGTGGCAGCATCAGTAAGAACAGCGGTCCCTATTTGACTTCCATCTATTGCATCGCAATTATCCAAGTCTCCACCTTTGGTTTGAAAGCACAGATCGACCGCCGTTCTTACCGGTGTCACTGCAGCCACAACCTCAGAGAACTTGGCTTTTTTGGTGTAAGTTTGGTAAGCGGGCAGGGCGACAGCCGCCAATATGCCAATGATCGCAATCACGATCATCAGTTCGATAAGTGTAAAACCTTGTTGGGTGGACTTGTTCATTGGTGTAACTCCTTGTTTGGTTTTATGTGCGGCCCTTGTACTGCTAGAAGCCTCGCCCGCCACTGAAGTACGGGGTGTCAACGTGCCGCTGCACAAAGCGCGCCAACTCATACATTGTCGCCCAAAAAATATCTTTTTCCGCCCTGCTTTGGCCTAATTTGCGGAATTTTAGCTGATTGCTAATACAGTTTAGTCTCTAGAATCCGTGGGTGCTGCAAATGCTGCCCGCAGGCGACGCTGCAGATCTATGCAGCTTTTATTCAAAGGTGACATTTTGCGACACATTTGAACATTATGTGCGAAGGGGCGCTCGGCACTTTTAACCGCCGGGGTCAGGCAATCGGGGTTTATTGCGCTCGCTATAGCTGCTGCGATGACGCTCGCGATGGCTGTCTGGAAGGGTGGTGCTATGCAGCGAAGATTCGTTGCAAAAGACATTATCGTTGTGTTCTATGACGGGGCATTTTCACAGCAAAGGGCTGAGGTAACGGTTGTTCGCCCAACGCCTGTAAAAGTGGAAAACCTGATGCTTGACGCAGTTTTTGATGATACTCAGCGCTGCCTCGACAATTGAAAACTGTTCGCTTAGCTCGGCAATCAAACGCAACCGGGCGTGCTTATGCGGCGATTGTTTCTTCAGCTAAACCTGGCGGAATTCCCAGGATGCTGAAAAATTTTGATTGCTGGTTATAGTTCATGTTAAGGCGCTGATTGATAGAGGGAGTTACCGTTTGTTGTCGTCCACCGAAAGCCTGCCTCGTCAAATTCGATTTGACGGAGCGCACAATTTTAGAGATCTCGGCGGGTACCCACTCGGTTGTGGCGGTTCCTTTACACCGGGACGGATATACCGGTCTGATCACTTGGGCCGTTTGACCGATGCTGACCGACAAAGATTGTCCGCTTTGGGAATAGCAACCGTGGTCGATCTGCGCAGAGCTAGTGAACGGGCGGAAAACCCCGATCTCCTTATGGGTACCGGCATCAACGAAATTTGGTTGCCGGTGGAGGCTGAGGGTGCAGATGTCATTAATATTCGCCGTGAGGTTGAAGCGGGTAGGGTTGACGCACAGGCAGCGAGTGAATTTCTCATTGAAGCCAATCGGTTATTCGTGACCCGTTTTGCCCGGGTTTATAGCGAGTTCCTACACCTGCTCCTGCAGCCTCAAAGTTTACCTCTGGTATTCCACTGCTCTGCTGGGAAAGACCGCGCCGGCTATGCCGCTGCACTGACGCTGCTTGTTGCCGGCGCCTCGAAGCACCACGTAATGGCAGACTATTTGGCAACCAATCTTTGCAACCAGGCGCATCGCCGCGCTCTCATGGCTGGGCTGCCAGAAAGCGCAGGGGTGGAGACAACCCGTCAGGCACTCAATGTGTTGATGCAGGTTGAAGAGCGCTACCTCACTGCGGCCTTCACTGAGATTGATACGGGCTACTTGGACGCGAGTGACTACATGAGTCGAGCTTTGGGTTTTGATGCCGATAAGCAGGCACGGCTCAAGGCTCTGTTGACTCACTCTGGGATCTAAACGATCTTCCTTGAGCATCAACAGTAGTCAGCGGCTGTACTCGGCAGTTGCGGTGTTGCTAGTCACAATAGCCGTTGATTACCTGCAAAGGGACGATAGTCCGATGTCATCGTGTGGCTATACTAGAGCCACTTTAACAATGCAGGAGAGACCGTGGAACAGGCCATGCTCGCGAGAGCCTATACACCGCTGCGGTTAGGTCCGGTGACTTTGCCCAATCGTTTTATCAAAGCCGGAGCCAATGAAAATATGTCACTGCGGGGCATGCCGACCCGCGCCATGCTGAAACATCACGAGAGTATGGCGGCAGGGGGCGTGGGTATGACGACCATGGCGTATCTGTCAGTGAATAAGGTAGGGCGAACGCTGCCGGATCAAATTTGGTTGCACGACGGAGTGATTGGTGAGCTGCGAGCGGTAACTGATGCTGTGCACGCCAAGGGCGGCAAGATTGCCGCTCAATTAACCCACGGTGGTTCTTTCGTGACGGGGGTCTTTGTGCCCGGGCGTCTTCAAAGCTCTGTATCGGGCTTCAATCCTGCAGGCCTTCTCCGAGGCAATATCTTTCGTCGCGGAATGACCGAAGTCGACATGGAGCACATGGTTGAAGCTTTTGTCACTGCGGCTGAACACTGTGTGAGTGCGGGGTTCGATGCGGTCGAGATTCATATGGGGCACGGCTACCTGTTGAACCAGTTTTTGTCGCCCATGGACAACAACCGCAAAGATGCCTATGGCGGCAGTGCCGAGAACCGCGCACGCTTTCCAACAAGAGTTCTCGCAGCGGTAAAGCAGCGTGTGGGTCAGGATATTGCGGTGTTGGCTAAAATCAATGTTGCTGACGGCAGACGTCGGGGGGCCAACGTTGAAGATGCAATCATTACGGCCAAACTGCTTGAGGCAGCGGGTGCTGACATGCTCGTATTATCAGGCGGTCGTAATGTGGAGTCGGGCTGGTTCATGTTTGGCAGCAATATGAATCTTGAAGCTATGTATCGCGTTTTGGGTAAGTGGTCGCTCAGCGGTATGGCGATCGGCGCCACCGCGAAGTCTGCGCCCTCTATAGATTTCCGGGAGCTCTATTTTTGGGAGTATTCGAAAAAGATTCGCGAACAAGTGTCTCTTCCCTTGGCATATCTTGGGGGTGTGAAGTCAGCCGATAATGTGGCGCAGTGTATGGCGGCCGATTTTGAGGCGGTGGCACTCGCACGGGCGCTGCTCAGAGAGCCTGACCTGGTCAACAAGTGGGAGGTGCGTCCCGAGGAACCATCGCTATGTGACAACTGCAACAGTTGTGTGGCGTACATCTACCACCCGGGCGGGACGTGGTGCATACACCGGCCTGCAAATGTACTGGAAGATAATCAGCTTCTTGCCTCTTCAGGTGGAAGCTGAAAAATGCTGACGCTCAAGTTTGTGCGCAGTATTAAAGCGGATCTCCCAACGGCTTGGCAGGTTATCGTCGATTTTCCTGCTTATAAAGAATGGAACCCCTTTGTGACACGGTGTTCGGCTGAGCTGCAACCCGGAACCCCCATTGTTATGCAGGTAAACATGGGTCCATTTGAGCTTGAGCAGACCGAGCAGGTGACGCAAGTCGAGCATGAGAAACTGTTTGAGTACCGCATGCGACCGGTAGGCCGCTGGCTGTACAGCAAGCGGCAGCATCGGCTGGAAGCTGTCGGTACAAGAGAGATTCGTTATACCTCCTATTTTGAACTTCGTGGCTGGTTATCGCCCATTGTCACGCTTCTAATGGGGTTCTTTCTGTGGCGGGGTTTTCGGCGGATGACGAACGCGGTGAAAACTCGAGCGGAGGCACTGGCCCCCTGAGGTTTTAGGATGTTTGGGCAACTAGGCTCGAATAAGGGCAAGATGTTTTTTTCGCCGATAAGGGGCACGTTGTTGACAGTGCGCACTGGTCAAGGCATTGCTTGGCAGACTGCACAGTGCAGTCCGCAAAGGGTCGCCTCCACCGAGGCGATAGAGACGATTGGGTCAGTTGAGTGAACCCACGGTCTTGGGCATTGGCGATTTGGGGAGAATGCTATGAAAAGTAATGCACCAGTGGCACTAGTGACTGGCGCGAGTCGAGGCGCAGGTGCTGGAGTGGCTCGAGCGTTGGGCCAGCACGGTTACACGGTCTACATTACGGGTCGCTCTGAGGTAGTGGGTGCGGCAAAAGCATGGGATGGCTCAGTACTTCCCGGAACCATTCACGATACGGCGCGAGCCGTTACCGATGCAGGAGGGCGGGGCGTTGCCCTTTGTTGCGATCACGCCGATGACGCCGCTGTGGCGGAGGTGTTCGCGCAGATTAAGGGCGATGACGGCCGCCTAGATGTCCTCTTTAATAATGCGACATACATGCATCCTGAGCTCATTACGCCGAAACCTTTTTGGGAAAAAAGTTTAGAAGCAGCCGCCATTTTAGACGTGGGATTACGCTCCGCCTACGTGGCGAGTTGGCACGCTGCAGGCATGATGGTGTCGGCCGGTACAGGGTGGATTATTTTCGGCTCGTCTTTTGGCGCTAATTGCTACATGCATGGCCCTGCTTATGGGGCGCAGAAAGCGGGCCTTGATAAGTTTGCCGCGGATATGCAGCACGACCTAGAGGGCACCGGTGTTAACAGCTTATCGATCTGGATGGGCCCGTTAAAGACCGAGCGCGCGATGAAAGCCGCTGAGGTCCACCCTGAACAGTATGAGGAGATTATGCAGGTGGCAGAGTCACCAGAGTACACCGGCCATCTTATTCACGCCTTGCGCAGTAGCCCCGAGGGATCCTCTTATGGCGGGCAAACTGTGGTGGGCGCAGAACTGGGTGTGGCTTTAAAAATTTCTGATGCTGGCGTTTATCCACCCTCACACAGAGACATGTTGGGGGGGCCTCCCGAGCGCTCGAAGGCTGTTATTTACTGATGCAACAGCTTCAGCATAACGTTCACGGTGTGGCTGCGGATGCCTTTGTGTGTCGGCGGAGGCCGGAGCTGTTACTGTTTACGGTAACCGTGATGTTGGTGGCACTTCTCACGGCCTGTGACCCGATAGCAGACCCCACTCTTACGCCAATGACAGTGTCCCCCGTCACTGAAATGCCTGAAGTCACTCCGTTGCTGCCCAGTTCACTGCGTAACCTTTACTGGGGTGATTTGCACATTCACACCGCCTTATCGAGTGATGCGTTTGCCATGGGCGTGCGCGCGTTACCCTCGGATGTTTATCGTTTTTCCCGAGGTCTGACCATCGATCATGGTGCAGGTTATCCCCTCACAATTCGTCGGCCATTAGATTTTGCTGCGGTGACAGATCATGCCGAATATATGGGTCAGGCGAGATTGGCCGATCTCGATATTCCAACGACACGCCAGCCCCTCGCTGATCTTTTAGCAGAAGGCAGTCGGTTGGCAGTGACCCGGGCTTGGGTCGAGACGATGGCACTGATGCACGAAAATGGATTTCAGTTAACCCTTGGCGGCGTCGATACCGCCATAAACGCTGCAGCGTGGAGGACCACTGTAGAGGCGGCCAACACCTTTAACGATCCCGGCAAATTCACAGCATTCATCGGCTGGGAGTGGTCAGCTGACGGTGGCGATGTTACGACGCACTTACACCGAAATGTTATTTACGGAAGTGGTGCGGTACCTGGTCGTCCCTTCAGCGCTATCGACGGACCTGACGCAACAGACCTTTGGCGCTTTTTGCGCGGTGAGCGGGCACAGGGGCGGTCAGTCATTGCTATTCCACACAACGCCAACCTATCTCAGGGACTCATGTATCGAACCGAGGACAGCGAGGGTCGTCTGTTGGTTGAGGCCGTACCCCAGGACCGGTCCGATCTCGAACCGATTAGTGAAATTCTTCAGGTAAAGGGTGCCTCTGAAACACACCCGTTATTATCAAGTCTTGACGAGTTCGCAGGATTTGAGATTGCTAGCGCAGTTCCCGGTCAGAAGGGCACCTTGGAGACGGTCAAAGGGTCCTATGCACGCGATGCCTTGCGACGTGGAATTTCACTGGCTCACAGCGAGGGCTTCAACCCCTTTGTCTTTGGTGTGATTGGTGCCAGCGATAGCCACAACGCCAGTTCTGTCACCGATGAGGATAATTATACGGGTAAGCTGCCGATGATGGATGGAAGTGCGGGCTTACGAACGGGTGAGGCAGGTCTGGGATTAGCTTACATGACCCCTGCGCCAAGTTGGGGCTCGGGTGGGCTCGCCGGAGTTTGGGCTGAGGAAAATACCCGCGAGGCACTTTTTTCTGCGCTGCAGCGGCGTGAGACCTTTGCCACTTCAGGACCTCGGATCTCCCTGCGCATGTTTGGTGGCTGGCAACTTGAGCCGGCGTTGGCTGTGGCAGCTGATGGTGTCGCGAAGTCTGACGCTGCCGGGGTGCCTATGGGCTCTGCATTACCTTTGCAGTCTGGTTCAGGGGCCCCTCAGTTTGTAGTCTTTGCTGCCCAGGACCCTTTGGGTGCCCACCTTGATCGTATTCAAATTATTAAAGGCTGGGTTGACGAAGAGGGTGTTACCCACGAGAAGGTTATCGACGTGGCATGGTCTGGGAAACGAAGCATTGATCTCGCTACCGGTCGGTTGGACCCCGTAGGTAGCACGGTAAATACAGGGGCAAGCACCTACGAAAATACCATCGGTTCGCCCTCGTTGGCAGCTTGGTGGCAGGATGACGACTTTGATCCTGATCGCCCTGCCTTTTACTACCCAAGGGTTCTTGAGATTCCAACACCGCGCTGGTCCACCTACGACGCCCGAGATTTGGGTGTAGAGCCGATGGTCCCTGTCGCGATACAAGAGCGGGCCATTGGCTCTGCTATCTGGTTCGAGCCTTGATCTACATTAAACATCTGTGGGGCATGCCACAGAGGATACCTGGGCTTGCAGGCCAAACTAAGGCATAAAGATTTACAGCAGCCTTGGGAAGATGGCTTTACGCTCTGGTGGATATTCATCGAAATTTTTACGAAACCAACGATGGGTATAAAGCGCGCGAGGAATTAGGTTGCCGGCGGTCATAGCGAGCACAAAGACCGCGCCCAAATTCCAGGTCATGATGGCAAAACCTGTGAAAGACAGAATTTCCCCAAGGTACTGTGGGCAGGTAACCCAGCGAAAGGCACCGCCAAAAGGAATTTTGTAGCGCGGCTCATTGGGCGTGGGCGTTTTTGAACGCAGGTTACGCAGGATATGGTCTGAGTGAATGTTCAGCCCAAAACCCGTCGCATAGACAAACAAGCCCAACACAAATCGAGGATCACTGAACCAGTCGAGCGTGTACTGATCGCCATACTCGGTCAAGTACGCCGCGTTGAAATAACCGTGCAGAAACAGGGTAATCCAGCCTGCGATTATTACGTTGAAAGAAAAGCTCGCGGGTGTGCCGGGCTGTACCCGCATCAACATGGGAGTAATGAGCGCGCGGTTACTGTAGTGCATCATCCATACGGCAAGAAAAAACAAAGGCACGGCTTCGTAGGCGTTAGTCCCCATGAAGTAGACGACCGGAAAAACCAGCAAGCCGGGCAGCTCCATAATAATCCAGCCCATACGAGAACCGAGCTTAATACCCTGTTTTTTACCTTTCAGTCCGAATCGGCCGCCATAGGCAGCGGTACCCACAAAGCTCGCGGCAAATACCAGCAGCGCGTAGGCAAAACCTACAAGGAGTAATGTGTCGTAAAGGGCATTACCGGTGTACCAGGCCATGATGATGTCTCTAGGAGTTTGGATGGCCCGCAGAGTGGCGTGTGATTGGCCAGTGCGCAACCTTGCTCCATCGTCCAAATGGAGGCTGATCGCCGTTCATCAAGCCGCTAATGTGAAGCACCTCCAGTTGATTTGGCGAGCCTTTGCCTATGTCTTTTGCCCCCATGCTTGAATCTGACGTGACCTCCTGGTCTGGTGAAAGTGATGTCGTTGTTGTCGGCTTTGGTGGCGCTGGCGCTTGTGCGGCGATCGCGGCGGCTGATGAGGGGGCATCGGTGATGATCGTGGAAGCCGCATCGGCCTCTGGTGGCTCGACCGCCTTGTCCTCCGCAGAAATTTATTTGGGCGGTGGCACGAAAATTCAAAAAGCTGTGGGTTACGAAGATAGTGTTGAGGATGTTTTTGGTTATTTGATGGCGAGTAATGGGCCTCAGGCCGATGCCAATAAAGTGCGAGCTTATTCGGAAGGCGGGGCGGAGCACCTCGATTGGTTGATGTCTCTGGGTGTGCCTTTTAAAGCCTCTGAGCTCAAAGAGCGTGCCATGATGGCCCTGACAGACGACTGCTTGCTTTACACGGGCAGTGAGAAAGCGTGGCCCTATAGCGAGCATTACAAGCCTGCGCCGCGCGGTCATAACCTCGAAGTCGAGGGTGATAATGGCGGACCCTTGCTCACCAAAATTCTTTTGCAGCAAGTCGAGCAGCGAGGCATTGATATTCACTATGAGACCCGGGCCTTACGACTGATCGTGAGTTGCTTCGGACCTCAACAACGGATCGTTGGTCTTGCGGTTCGGCAGAATATGCAGGAACACTATTTTCGCGCCAGCAAAGGTGTGGTGTTGTGCGCCGGTGGTTTTATTATGAACGAGGATATGGTGCGTGAGTACTGCCCTCAGTTTCTCGATAACAAGACCCAAATCGGCAATCCCAATGATACGGGCAGTGGCATTCAAATGGGGCTGAGTGTCGGTGGTCGTGCCATTAACATGCACGAAGGATTTTTAAGTCTGCCTTTTTATCCTCCAGCGACGCTAACCTTTGGCATCTTTGTGAACGGTCAGGGTCAGCGCTTTATCAATGAGGACGCTTATCACGGCCGCATTGGCAGCTTTTTGGTGAACCAGAGTTATCCGGTGTACCTCATTCTTAATGTGGCGGATTACGGCAATTATGAGACTGAGAGCTGGTTGCAGGCTCCGGTGGTAGCAACCGGTGAAACCCTCGATGAGCTGGTGTCTGAGTTGAAACTTCCCAAGGGCCAACTTGAGCGGACGCTTGCGCGCTTCAATGAGGACGTTGCTGAAGGTGTGGACCGTTTATTTCACAAAGATGTCAGTTGGTTGAAGACAATTGAGGCGCCCTTCGTAGCGCTCGATTGCACGCCGGGGGCGGGTGCGTTTTTCCCCTGCTTTACCTTAGGTGGCCTTGATACCACGGTCGACGGCGCCGTATGTTCTGTCCATGAGGGTGTTATTCCCGGGTTATATGCAGCAGGAAGAACAGCTTGCGGTGTGCCCAGGCGGGGTGATGGTTATGCATCAGGAAGCTCTGTTGGGGACGCTACTTTTTCTGGGCGCATGGCTGGGCGCCGTGTCGCAGCTGAGGAGTGCATATGAGTCAGAGTGATGTTGTCGCAAGGGTTGATCGTTTGGAGTCTCTGGACGCGATTAGACAGCTTGCTGCAAAGTATTCGCTTGCGCTGGATATGCGAGATATCGACGCTTTGGTGAATCTTTTTGCCGAGGATATTCGGATCGGTCGAGACAAGGTTGGCCGCGCACATTTTAAGCAGTGGATGGATGAAACTTTGCGGGTTCAGTTTACGGGCACCGCGCATCACATTGGCAATCACATTATCGAATTTGAAGACCCCGATCGAGCGGTAGGCGTTGTCTACAGTAAAAACGAGCATGAGACCCCCACGGAGCAGGGTGGCTGCGAATGGGTGATTATGCAGATGCTCTATTGGGATCATTACGAGCGCATGAACGGCCGTTGGTATTTTCGACGACGCTTGCCATGCTACTGGTATGCCAGCGATCTCAACAAGCCGCCCTGTGGTGAGAATAAAATGCGGTGGCCCGATCGGGATGAATACGAAGGGGCGTTTCACAGCTTGTTTCCCAGTTGGCAGAGGTTCTGGGCGGAACCGCCCTCTGAACATTTGCCGAGCGTTGCTGCACCTGCGCCACTCGAGAAATTTTTGGCAACGATGCGTGATGGCAGCTTAGACCCGTCTATAAAAACTCGATAACGGTGGGGTCGGCCCCCAATATGAGGACCAGAAAATGAAGTATGCGCACTTGTACAGCTCCCTTGAAATGGGTGACCTGCGACTTCGTAATCGCATTGTGATGGCGCCTATGACCCGTAGCCGAGCTCGGCAAGATGACGATGCGGTTTCAGAATTACAGGCCAACTACTATGGTCAGCGCGGCGACGCTGGACTGATTGTGACCGAGGGCGTGCATCCCTCTGCCGACGGCAAGGGCTACAACCGCACCCCGGGGATTTACAATGACGCACACACCAAGGCCTGGTCATCAGTGACCGACCGAGTCCATGACCGAGGCGGGCTCATTGCCTGTCAGCTGATGCATTGTGGTCGGGTAGGCCATGCACTCAATAAGGGGCGAAACACGCGATTTTTGGCCCCATCAGCGCTACCGGCTAACGCCGAGATTTTTACCGAGTCAGGAATGATGTCCATGCCGACGCCCGAGGCGATGACTCTTGCTGAGATCAGATCAGTCGTGGCAGATTATCAAGCCGCCGCCGCCCGGGCACTGCAAGCTGGGTTCGATGCTGTCGAACTTCACTGTGCATCGGGTTACTTGCCAGCTCAATTTTTGGCGACGGGCAGCAACCTTCGTGATGACCAATACGGTGGCAGTTTGGAGAATCGCTTGCGTTTCGTAGAGGAAGTTCTGCACGGGATCAAAGTTGAAACCGGCGCTGGGCGAATAGGGCTGAGAATCTCCCCCGGAAACCCTTACAACGATCACGTTGATGACAATCCGACTGAAACTTATGCTGCGCTCCTTCAATTAGCGGACCGCTTAGGGCTGGCCTGGGTGCATGCCATTCGGATGGCATCCACGGGTATTGATAGCTTGGCATTAAGCCGCGAATATTTTTCGGGCGCGCTGATCGGCAGTGACAGCTTCAATGCCGCGGAGGCTGACCAATTTATCGCTGAGCATCGTGTAGACGCGGTGTCTTTCGGGCGTGCCTACATTGCAAATCCTGACCTAGTGACTAGGTTTGCCCTTGATGCCCCGTTAAACACCCTTGATAAACGAACCATTTATGCGGGTGAGGGCGCGGGGGGCTATACCGACTACCCCAGTTTGTCCGCTTAGGATTTATCACAACGCCCCCTGAGTGACTTGCCTCAATTGTAGGTCTTACTTAGAGGTCGTATAGATACAGGTGAAAAACCTGTATAAAAAATGTTCGGCCGCCCATGATGGCCACTGACACAATGGGGTGGCGATGTTTAGTCATCGCTAACCCCTTTATCGATTGCCAAGATGGCTAGAGGACAAAACCCATGCCAATGCCCACTGACGTGCCTATCATTGACCTGATGCTTGCGGTCCCGAATGACGACACCTCAAATTTTTATGATTTTATTCGTCCGTTGTTGATGGATGAGCAGAGTCGCCAGATGTTCAAAATGCCAGCTCAATACATGTTTAAAGACCTTCCAAAGGTGGGCAAGCGCGATGATTACATTGCCTACACATTGGAGAAGATGGATGAGTTCAATATTGAGAAGGCCATGTTGGGTGTGGACGAGGGTCAGTATGAGACGCAAAACGAGGCGGTAAAAAAACATCCCGACCGATTTTTCGCCTCCTACGACTGCAACCCTAATAACGGTATGGAAGAGGTTCGAAAGATTCGCCGGCTCAAGGAAGAGTATGACATTAAGTCGGTGAACGCTTTTCCCGCTGGACTGTGCCCTCAAGTCTCCCTTGCCGATAAGAAGTGGTATCCGATCTTTGTCACCTGCATTGACCTAGATATACCCTTTTGTCCCTGTGTAGGTGTGCCGGGTCCGCGGATTCCAATGGAGCCGCAAAAAGTTGAGCACCTCGATGAGATTTGCTGGTTTTTTCCTGAATTGAAAGTGGTCATGAAACACGGAGCCGAACCCTGGACAGATCTTGCATGGAAGCTGATGCTGAAGTACGAGAACTTGTTTTATATGACCAGCGCTTTTGCCCCCAAGCATTACCCTAAAGACATTATAAATTTCGCCAATACCCGAGGGGCTGACAAAATCATGTATGCGGGTTACTTCCCCATGGGTTTATCCTTGGAAAGGATCTTCGGCGACATGCCCAACGTCCCGTTTAAAGACGACGTGTGGCCTAAGTTTTTGCATGAAAATGCGCGTCGGGTATTCAAGCTATAGCGTCTAACCTTTTTTTAGAAGCGGATAGTGCGCTGAGCCGCGAGCGTCACCACGCCGGCCTTTGACCTTCCCGCTACGGGTAGAAAATAGATATCGTGTCAACGATGCAGGCGGGGCGGTCAGCATCTTTGGCTGTAATGGTCACGCGGATGGTCGCCTTGTAACCGCCCTTGTTCTCCTCGACCGCAATAATTTCACCTGTAGCTGTAATGTGTGAATCCACGGGTACGGGCGCTGGAAAGCGAATCTTTTCAGTCCCGTAATTCACCCCCATCGATACATTTTCCACTTGAATGAGCTCGGGAAGAAAACAGTTGGCTAACGACAGCGTCAGGTAACCGTGTGCAATGGTTTTGCCAAAAGGACCCTGTGCCGCTCTCTCTGGGTCAACATGAATCCATTGATGATCACCCGTCGCCTCTGCAAATTGGTCAATCCTTTCCTGAGTGATTTGCAGGCTCTCTGTGGGACCTAATGCGGTACCGGTCATGGTCATCAAATCTTTTGGGTGGGCAACTTGGGTGGTAGGCATAGAGGGTGCTCCTAAGGTTTAAAGGCAAGTCACCGTTCGATGGATAGCTTGCTGGGGTTGATGCGTTATCTAAGGAGCCTGATACTGGCGTGAGATTTCTTCAAGCGCAAATACCCGCATCACGTATTCAGACGATGTTATGCGGGGGTTTTATTGAAAGGGTGGCGTTTGATAGCAAGGGACACTCAGATGCGGCAATACGACGGTACGGTAGTGGTAGTTACAGGAGGCGCAGGCCATATTGGGCGCGCGATTTGTCAGGGGTTCTTGAATGAGGGTGCGCAGGTCGTTGCCTGTGGGCGGCGTCCCCCCGAAACGCCTGTGGGTGATGGCCCGGAGAAAGCTGTTTTTTTTGCGGCAGATCTGCGTGACTCTGAGGGCTCCCAGTCCTTAGTGGACTTCACGCTGGAACGGTTTGGTCGTATCGATATCCTCGTCAACAATGCCGGAGGCAGTCCTCCTGTTGAGGCTGCCGCAGCCAGTCCCCGCCTGACTGAAAAAATTGTTGCGCTTAATCTCGTTGCGCCATTGGTGTTATCGCAGCAAGCCTATGGGGCTTTGTCAGCTAATGACGTCCCGGGGTGCATCGTCAATATTGCGAGCGTCAGTGGAGCTCGCCCGTCACCAGGCACGGCGGCCTATGGCGCCGCCAAAGCCGGACTGCTGAGCAGCACCCGTTCATTAGCGATGGAGTGGGGGCCACACATCCGCGTCAATGCCATTGTCGTCGGATTGGTTCATAACGAAGCGGGTATTGAGCACTACGGTGGTGCTGAAGGGTTTCAGCGGGTTGCAGATATGCTACCCCTCAAGCGCATGGCGGCGCCTGTGGACGTTGCCAATGCGGTCCTTATGCTGTGCGACGACAAGGCTGCCTATATCTCAGGTGCCGCCCTAGAGGTCGATGGGGGCGGTGAAGTGCCCGTGTTTTTACATTTGGCTAGGGAGGCGGCTGCAACCAAATAGGCGACGTCCAGGCGCGCTCACGAATTGTGGGTGTGTAAAACGCCTCGTCTTCAGCAACGCGACAGCAATTTTTGAAAGCATCCTCACTGGCGCCTAATGCCTTGGCTCGCCTTGTTGAGGCGGCCAGCTGGTCTGGGCAGGCGTCAGAAAGTGGATTTACCCCCATGTTTTGGCACTGCAGTGTGCTCCAACGGCAACTGGGTGTTTCCAGTACCCGGGCGTAGTAAAAAGCGGACTGATCGGGCGTTGGATCGGGATCTTGCCAGACTGTGCACAGACTAGCGCTGCCAGGCGCTGTGGCAGCACAAGTTAGGGGGTCGACCCCAAGTTCGTTGACGGGTGAACCGGCAACGTCGTAGACGCGTTCATGTGTGTTGCCATTGCTATCAACCCATCCTTTAATAATTTGTAATCGTTCTAAGGGATTGCTTGGAAATAGCGCAGTTCCTGAGTCGCGCTGGGCCGAGATATAAAACCGGGGCGGCATGTCACCCGGCTGCTCTGTAAGAATACCGCCCATCGGTACGCCTTTGTCATAGGCGAGCTTAATGGCTGTAGGGTCCTCGCAGAGATTCTCTGGGTAATCACCTGCGAAAAAGCGGACGAGAGGGCGCGTCCCTGAGGTTGCATAGGCTTCTCGTCGGCGCATGGCGTCAAAGAGTGCATCTCGTCTATTTTCCTCTGCCCAAACTACGGCGAGACCCCCGGGGTTTGAGACAAAATGGTCTTGGATATTTCTAAACCCGGCGTCTCTGGAGCCTAAGTGGCCGACATATTGGCGCTCTTGTGCCCCTCCTGCGGTTGCCGTGTGTGTGTCGGTGCTACCGATAAAGCCGGGCATAAAAGGATTTAGTCCGTTGGCCTGCTCCAGTGCCAGCCCGTCTTTAAGGACATTGCGCATCAAGTTTCGACGATGGAAAGAGCTTAGGTTGACGGCCTGGCCCTTTTCAGAACGCATCTTGCCCTCGACGGAACCCAGCATATGTAAGTTGTCCGAGGGAATTTGTTCAAAGTCACAGAGCTCATCCTCGGTATCTACGCCAATCCCTTGCAATCGATCGAAGCGACATTCCGAGGCGCCTTTGTGTTGAATCAGCTCCACGAGGGGCTCGAGTGCGCGCCGATTGTGTGCTTCTTCAATGGTGGCGGGGTCAGGAAACATAAGCCCGCCACCAAGATTACTATTATGAGGTATGGCCATGACATCACAGCCATTGCTGGCATCAAGGCACTGTTTTTTTAACTGTCGCCAAAGTTCCGGGACTTGGTTGTTGCTGTCAAACACCGAGATTGGGCGTTCGGTGACGTTTGCGTTTTTGAATATTACATTGCGGTGCAAATTCGCAGCCTCCTGCCCTTGTGTGTATTCGTAGCCCACAAATGCGCTGAATTCACAGTTGTCAGATGGATCGTTGTGGCGCTCAGCAGCTGCTTGAATGTCTGCCCAGATGGTGGTCGCAGCGGCAGTACAATCGCCCAGATCGCAAATGAGTGAACGCTGGGGAGCAACGCCGTCCATGCCCCCTGATAGCGTCCACTGAGAGGCCGCATATAGCTGCACCCAGAGGTTTTTTGTGCGCGACATGATGCATGTTGGTGCCCACCAAGCCAACGTTCCCCAATCGCTGTCGCAGAGGGCGACCTCGCCTAAGAACTGGCCGTGATCCGTGACGGCAGCAAAATCAATGGCGCGATCAATTTTTGCTTCTATGGTTTGGTCGCCAAAAGGGTCTGGCAGGGTAATCATCTCGCCCTTGGCATACCGATAGGCGCCGTCAGGGTCATTTTTTTGGTTCGACAGGAATGCGTCGAAGGAATACCGGGTATGGATGTGTAGGTCGCCAAAAAAAGGCTGTCTTTCAGCGGCGAAGTGTTTGCAGGGCCCAGCGGCAAGGCTTGAGTGTGCGATCAGGGCCATAAGGGCGGCAATAAAGACTGGAACCTTGAGGTTGTGCGGTTTTTGCCGAGTCATAATTGGATTCCTAGCACGGTTAACAGTCCATCATTCACGACGTCTCGTAAGCTCTGTGACCCGTTAGATAAATGATGAGATAAGCGAGCGCTCCAGCAAAAATTCCCGCCCACAGTCCCTTAAAAACGCTGTAACCAAACGGTGTGAAGCTGTCCTGAGCAAGGGTGTTAAGTGCCAATAAAGTTGCGGCTGCCGCAATTAAGCCAAGGATGGCGCTTAAAGCAACCGCCATAATGTAACGCTCGGTCACGGCCACCAGACGCAGCGTAAGTGGTGAAGGCGCAGCGAGAACCTCGGGGCTCAGGGCGTCTTTGGTGAGCTGCCTGCGTTGAATGGGTATTAGTATCAGCGTCACGATCATCGCAAGCAAAAATCCCGTCGCCAGTAGATCAGCAGAGATCCCTCCCGAGGGACTGAAAAGTTCGAGAGAGGGTTTATTGCGAGACAACAGCCAGCAAATCAGGCCATTAGCTACAGCGTTAGTTGCACCGTTGACCGCAGTATTTCGCCAGATATGTTGCCGCCAACCTTTGGCATCTAGTGGGGTTTGCACAGAACACTCCTTAGGTGGTGGGGGCTTGCAAAACGATTTGGCGCAACAGCTGCGGGCGTAAAATTTTAGAAAAGCCCCTCAGCTCGCATCATGGCGTCGTGAGCGCCGTCACAATAAATCAAGGACCCGGCGATAAAAGCGGCCTCGGGTGACAGTAAAAAACGGATGAGCTGGGCGACGTCGTTGGGTTGGCCCGCTCGGCCGATGGGAATGGAGGCCACAAATTCTTGAATCGCGGATCCGTAGGCTTCACTTTTTGCCACGGCTTCGGTCATCGGTGTTTCGATGTAACCGGGCGCGATGGCGTTAAAACTGATCCCCCTGCGGGCATAATCGGGGGCAATCCGCCGCATCCACCGTGCAACAGCCTGTTTGCTTCCGGCGTAGCATTCATGGCCATTACTGGTTTTGGCCAGCTCCCTAGCCCTGTTCAGGTCGTTATCTAGCAACGCTGTTACGAGTGATTCGTTGTGGCACATTGGGGCTGAATTAGAGCTGATGGCAATAATTCGCCCCCCGGGCTTGATCGTATCTACCAGCCCTTCAACTAGGGCGCGGGTGCCAAAGTAGTTTATCGTCAGTATCTTGTCTGGCTCGGGAAAATGGGAGGCGACCCCCGCGCTGGTGATTAGGCCATCGACCGATGGAAAGTCATGGCGGACTTTAGCGATGGCCGCTTCCCGCGCTGATTCATCGCTGAGATCGGCCAAGATATCGGCATTTCTAATGTCGAGAGTGACGACTTTATCGCCCTGATCAGTCAAAAGTTGACGAGTTGCTGCGCCAATACCTGAGGCGCCTCCGGTCATGATGTAGGTTGCCATTGTTAAGTCTCGCTTAGGGTTTCGTTTGCGGTATTTGCGATTGGATGGCGCTGCCGGGTAGGGCGGCCATCCCACCATCAACCTCTAAAATTTTCCCTGACATAAACCCGCTCGCACTGGAGGCGAGGTAAAGTGCGGCCAGCGCGATATCAGTCGGTTGTCCCAAGCGGCCTTGGGGGATCCATCGCACCGTTTCTTCCAGCCGGCCTGGGTCCTGCGTAATAAATGCCGTTGCAGGGGTTTCGATGGCGCCCGGTGCAATACCGTTTACACGAATTTTTGGCGCTAGTTCGTAGGCTAGCACGCGGGTCATTTGATCAAGACCGGCCTTTGCTGCGGCGTAGGCGGCCATGTGGCGATCGACCATCCAGCTCATCGCCGAGGAAATGTTAATAATCGCTGCGTTCGGTGCGGCCTGCAGTAATGGCAACGCCTCATGAATCAGGCCGTAGGCTGCACTGAGGTTAATATCGAGGGTGTGTTCGAAGCGTTTCTTATTGACCTTGGCCAATGAACCAAATCCTTTGCCGGGAGCGCCCGCATTGTTAACCACGACATCAAGCTGCGAAAATTCGTTATGCAGGGTTTCGAAGGTGGCAGCCATGGCGGTCTCGTCGGTGATATCACAGGAGAATATTCGAGCTTGCTGGCCCAGAGCTCTGACCTCATTAGCGACGGCCTCCAAATCAGTCTCAGTGCGAGCGAGTAAGATAAGGTCGGCACCCATTTCGGCGTAAGCAGTGGCAATGCGGGCACCAATGCCTTTTCCGGCGCCGGTCACCAGAGCGGTTTTACCATCGAGACGAAAAAAATCTGTAAGCATGATATTAAGTTCTCAAATTTTTTAAGAGGCCTTAGTCCATTTGGGCTTGTGGCCAGCAGGGGCTCCACGATAGAACGAAGTCCCTACTAAGGGGAATAACAAGAGTCTTTCGGGGCTAGTCTGAATTGATGATGGATTGAGGTATGGCAGAGTTAGCAGGAAAGTCAGCACTGGTCACCGGTGCAGGGGTTGGGATTGGCCGAGCAATTGCTTGTGTGTTGGCCCGAGAGGGCGCAAAGGTGCTTGTGGTCGACTTTAATGGTGATACCGCAGAGGAAACAGCGTCGCTGATTCGAGCTGCTGGAGGTACGGCTGCTGCGCACGTTGCCGACGTGAGTGATGAAGCTCGAGTCGCTCATATGGTGGAGGCTGCAGTTACTGTCCACGGTGGTTTGCAGGTAGCGTGCAACAGTGCAGCGGTTAGCCGGGGATCAGGCCCCATTCATGGCTTTACCCGCGAGGTCTTTGACCAAACATTGACACTTTGTCTTACCAATACATTTCTATGCATGAAGCATGAAATTGCGCACATGCTAGAGCACGGGGGAGGCAGTATCATCAATATATCCTCCAACGCGTCGCTGCGTGGTCAGCCTTACAATACGGCTTATGCGGCGGCTAAAAGTGGTGTCAACCTACTGACCAAAAGCAGTGCTTCCGAATACGGCCATAAAGGCATTCGTATTAACGCCGTGTCTCCCGGGGTTATCAGAACCCCCGGTGTAGAACGGTATTTTGAGGAGCAGCCAAAGATTGCCGAGGGATTGAAACAGGCGGCAGCAATGCGTCGCCTCGGTGAGCCCGAAGAGATTGCAGAGGCGGTTTGCTTTTTGGCTTCAGAACGGGCGTCTTTTATTACGGGACAGTTGTTGAGCGTTGACGGTGGCGCCGCGGTTAAGTGAGGGCTTAGCCCAAATTCACCTGGCCGCCATCTAAGGCGATTGACTGGCCGTTGACGAAACGCGACTCGGAGCTGCACAACGTGGCGACAAATTCACCGATATCCTGCTCGCAGTCACCTATGCGCTGCTGTGGCACTGTTTTCATAAATGCCTCGGCTTCTTCGGGACGATATTTTGCCCAGGCGGCCAGTGCTGGAGATTGCGCGAGGGGTAGAATCGTATTGCTGCGAATGCCCAGACCACCCCATTCATTCGCGGCAGCTCTGGTAAGGGCTCTAATAGCTTCTTTCTCGGCGGCGTAAACACCGTAATTGCTGCTGTCCCAACGCATGGCGGCAGAGGATGCCAAGTTAATAATATTGCCGCCACCAGCTGACACCAAGTGGGGCTGAACCAACTGCATAAGGCGTAGTGAAGCCACGGGACCAACGCGTAACCCTAGTTCAAACCCTTCAATAGAGGCATCCATAAGCGATGTGATCTGTGCGGATACGGCGTTGTTGACCAGAATATCCAGTCGATAAAATTTCTCCACGGCTGCGGTTACCAAGTCATCAAGATCTGCAATCACACCAATATCGCACGCTATTGCGGCGCCCTCAGTTCCAAACCGATCTTTGATTGTGCTAATCGTAGCCTCACACTTCTCGAGGGTGCGTCCTACCGCAATGATGCGCACCCCTCTCTTGGCGAGAGCAAAGGCAATACCCTGTCCAACACCCTGGCCGGCTCCAGTGATTAAAGCGACTTGCTCGTTAAGTGGCTTGTCCATGGTCACTCCTTAAATAATGCGTGTGTCGGAGAGGTGAATCACCTCAGAGCGATCTAAGTCCAGGAATCGCTCACTGCTTTTTGTGAGATTCTCGATGTGTTCCCACATTCGAGTTTCATTATCGCCGTCGGCAAAAAAAGCCTCCATAGAATGGCTAGCCTCGGGTGGAAAATATTCTTCAACGATGCCGTCGAAATGCGGTTCTCCACTGCGGCTCACACGGTTCTGACGGTAGCCCAGTGTATTTTGTGTGCTCAAGGCTACGCCGGTATGTTCCTCTAGCCAGTATTGTTGTAGCTGCGCGGCGTTGATGTCTGCGCGACGCTGAAAGCAGCACAGCTGAAGAGTTCCAGAGAATCGCTCGCCGACGTTCAGATCGGGCATTAGGGGGGTGATTCCCTCACACAAGTAAGCCACCCCTCCCAAATTTGTAGCGAGGGGCGAGGTTAGTAACGCATCTATAGTTTCGCGGTCAGCGTCAATGGCCAGTCGCCCGCTGGGCAGGAACCCCAAGGGGTCGCGTGTCCACATGGCGGCCTTCTCGCTGTGGTCATCCCTCTTGGCAAACGCCGCAAAAGAGATCCCAGTGTGGTCTAGGAGTGCGAGGCTTACTGCCTCGGTCGTCGGTACCTCATCGTAAAATATGATGAGTAGCCTGCCATCGTGTGCACTCATTGGGGATAGTACTCTTCAATAATCTTATTTTTGAGCAGCTTGCGTAATGCGTTTCGGGGTAGAGGTTTTTCGGTAAAGATAACCTGCACAGGCACCTTGAAAGCTGCCAGTTGTTGCTGACAATGTTCAATAACGGTTTCGCTGTCTGCTTCACTGCCCGGCAGCACCTGCACAACCGCGGCGACTTGCTCCCCCCATTTGGGGTCTGGCTTGCCAACGACCGCGGCATCAACACAGCAGGGAAGTGTCATGAGACAGGCTTCGATTTCGCTGGGGTAAATGTTTTCACCGCCGCGGATAATCATGTCTTTGACGCGCCCGCAGATATAGAGCAGGCCCTCTTCACTGATGTAGCCGACGTCACCCGTCGCGAGCCAGCCTTCATGGAATTCCTCGCTGCTCCCCGTGTGGTAACCCTGAATAGCAGCACTCGAGCGAACATTGATTTCCCCGGGCACTCCCGGCGCTGCCGGTTTACCGTCCTCATCAATAAAACTAAATTCCATAATGGGAGAGGGGAATCCAGACGCATTGGGGCGGTGACTGCAGAAATGGCCGGTGAAAGCTGCCCCTGTGCCTAGTGTCTCGGTCATGCCCCAGCCACCTCCAGGGAAGGCAGTGGCCGTCTTGGTCGCATAGAGCTCCGACAACACCTCGGGGGTCGCTGCGCCTCCTGAGCTGATATTGGTGAGCTGTTTTGCATCGCTATTGGTAAATTGAGGATTGCCAAGGAGCTCCATCATCATGACCGGAGCGCCCATCAGAACGGTGATCCCCTCACGCCGCACTAGCTGCAATGCCTCGGTCGCATCCCATTTGTACATCAGATAGAGGCTGCGACCATGGTGCAGATTGACGATAAACTGAGAGAACAGTCCGCTGATGTGGAATAAGGGGACCGCTAGTAATGTTTTAGGCGGCGTCGAAGATGCGAGTTGCGCGTTCATAGCATCCTGATTTGTCATGTAGGTCGCAGCACCGATAAATTCCAAATTCATCAATGCTTGGCAGCAATTGAAGTGCGACAGCATGACGCCCTTGGGGCGGCCAGAAGTACCCGACGTAAACAAAAGAATAGCGGGATCCTGAGCATCAACGACGGGTGGGGTTATAGGGTCAGGATGGTTTGTATCGATGACAGTTTGAAAGTCGAGCTGGTTGTTTGTCAGTACATCTCCCTCGACAATGAGGGCTGGGACTTCCCGATTACTCTCCTGAACAAACTGCCATCTCGGGGAGTCACAAATTAGCAGTTGAGCCGCACTGTCCTCAAGCCCTTGTTCAAGCTCTGCCCGTTTGCCCCAGCTGTTTAGCGGTACGGCTACACCGCCGACGTTAATAATGGCGACGAAAGCGATCAGCCACTCCGGACGATTACGCATTGCTATGGCAATGGGTGTGCCGGCGGTGACACCCATGTCAGTCATCATCCATGAACTGAGTCGATCAACCGCGGTGAAAAAATCGTCAAAACTCCACGTTTCACCTTGGTATTGCAACAAGGGTTTGTCGGTGTGCTGGCGTCCCTTGTTCAAGTAATCACCCAGCAGCCTATGGGCCTGCAAAAACGCCGTCAAAGGCTGGCCATTTATGCTTTGAGATGCCACTTCAAACGGCGCCCCCGGGCCGGTGAGTTGTGCAACGGCGTCGTGGTAGGGTTGTGTGAATAGGCTCATAGGGTGAGTCCCAGTGCAGGGTTGAGGGTTAGCAACGCTTGTATGTTGGGGGGTCATTGAGACTTCGTCATGGTCTTTTTAGCCTATCAAAGGGCCTTGCCATCCGTTGACCTGCCTTCCAGCTCGCCAGTAAGGTAGGTGCTCGCCAATTAACAGTAGCGCAACACGATTCATGCAAACGCCGCTCACAGAACTTTTGGGTTGCCGATATCCCATCATTCAGACTGCCATGGGGTGGGTCGCGGATCCTACCCTCGTGGCCGCGACGGCTAATGCTGGCGGCTTTGGATTTCTGGCAGGTGCGGTAATGACTCTGGACGAGATTGAAAAGGGCATCCTGACGATAAAATCACAAACCGATGCGCCTTTTGGGGTCAATTTTCATATGTATGTGCCCTTTGCCGAGGACATTGTTGATCTTTGTATCGAGCACCAAATTCGCGCTGTCAGTTACAGCCGGTCACCTTCTGCTGCCAGTGTCGAAAAGCTCAAGCGTGCGGGGGTGGTTTGCATTCCGACCGTGGGCGCTTTTAAGCATGCGGTCAAGGCGGTAGAGCTTGGTGCCGATGCCTTGGTTATCCAAGGCGGTGAGGGCGGTGGTCATACGGGATCTGTCGCGACCAGTATTTTGCTGGGACAGGTGCGGGGTGCAGTCTCTGTCCCGATTGCGGCGGCGGGCGGTTTTCGCGACGGTGGTGGGCTGATCGCTGCTCTGGCTATGGGGGCGCAGGGCGTAGCCATGGGCACCCGGTTTTTGTTAACCCAAGAATCTCCCGTTCCGGATGCGACCAAGGCGGTCTATCTAAAAACACCGCCCGAGCAGATTGTGGTGAGTACACGCCTCGATGGCTTGCCCCAGCGAATGATTGCAAACAGTTACTTGGCACGGCTCATAGATGCGAGTCAGATCGGCTTGCTGATGCGAGCATTGCGCAACGGGCTGGCCTTTACAAAAATGACAGGCAGCTCACTGTGGGACATGCTGAAGTCTGCGTGGCGCATGCGTCGTGGTGGCGAATTATCGTTAGGACAAACGTTGATGGCGGCGAATGCGCCCATGATGATTCAAGAGGCGATGGTGCATGGGCGCCCGGAGGAGGGCATCTTACCCTCGGGGCAGGTCGCGGGGTTAATTGACGATCTGCCCACGGTTGATGCGTTGATCAGCGGCATCATGGCCGAGGCAGACAGCACGCTGCAAACCCTTTACCAACACCGTAACGGTGGCAATCACCCAGATTAAATGAGGACGGTGCTCAATGGCGGCATTTACCAGTCATGTAGCGGCAAATATCGGACATATCATTTTTAGCAAACCGCCAGTGAATGCTTTTGATAGCAGTGAATGGGCGGCTATTGCGGCAGAAATTTGCGCGCTAGGACTTCGTGGCGATGTGCATGTCATTGTTATAAGTGCTGAGGGTAGGGGCTTCTGTGCGGGGGTCGACATCAAAGAGTTAGGTGCCCACCCTGATATGATAGTGCCGGTCAACAAGGGTAACTACGATACCTTTGAGGCCATTCACAAAAATCCAAAGCCCGTCATCGTGGCCCTGCATGGCTTTGTGCTTGGTGGTGGCATCGGAATTGCTGGCGCCGCCGATATTATTGTAGCTTCTGAATGCGCCACTTTTGGGGTCCCTGAGGTAGACCGTGGGGCTATGGGTGGGGGTGCTCATCTGCAGCGCATGTTTCCCGTGCAAAAGGTACGTCACATGTATTTCACAGGTGAGCTCATCGATGCTCAGGAAGCTTGGCGGTTGGGCGCTGTGGAAAAGGTCGTCCCTCGGGGGGACCTGTTAGCTGAGGCCACTGCAATCGCAGAGAAAATTGCAGCGAAGAGCAGCATTATGGTGCAGCTTGCGAAGGAGGCACTCAACGGTATTGAAGATGGTGATCTTGAAGCTAAGTATCGTCGCGAGCAGGGTATGACTTTGGAAGCCTATAGTTATAAAGATTCTCAAGAGGCTCGGGACGCGTTTAATGAAAAGCGTGACGTGAGCTTTAAGCCTGAGGGATGAGCCCGAGCCTCTCATGGCAGGTCTGAGCAGTCTGCTAACAGGTGGCAGTTCGACGGCACCCTAGGTACCCGAAAGGTGCATCCATCCAATAGTAACGGCCCGTTTGTTGCGGGCTTATTCGACAGACAGAGACAACAGAGGGTTTCCAAGATGACTTACGATCAAGCACTGCGAGTGTGTGAAACTTATATTCAGTCGTTGGTAACCAATGACGTTGATGCGATTCTTGATTTATATGCCGCTGATGCGACAGTTGAGGATCCGGTAGGTACGGAGGCGCGCACCGGCCAAGACGCGCTACGGTCATTTTATACGGGCGCTGTCACCGGCGTGGTTGCGGCGACTCTCACCGGGGCACCAAGACTCGCGGGCAATGAAGTGGCGTTCCCGTTTCAGGTGATCGCGGGGCAACCGGGTGAGGAAATCCAAATTAACATCATCGATGTTTTCCGTTTCAATGAAGAGGGCAAAGTCGATTTGATGCGGGCTTTTTGGGGTTCCGATAATGTGGGTGCCAAGGCCTAGGCTTGCAGGCATTACGATTTACTACGTTGCGTCGTGGAAGATGCTTACCGTAAATTACGAAGGGCAAGTGGAGTCGGTGACAGATGTCGATATATTCGATATTGAGTGTTGTACTACTGATCGGCTGGTTATTGCTGATGCTGCGAGCAAGCATCGCGGAGTATCGTTATTACCGGGCCGTGGCCATTCACGAGCCCGAAACTTGGGCGAAGTTAGATGTCTCAAACCATTCCCTCGCTCCTTTTCTATTTTGGGTCTCTCCCTCTCGCAAGCGCCTGCTGGCGACTGTTGATAATCCGAGGGTGCTCGCTTGCGAACGACACGCAAAGGCCACAGGTAGATGGTTTTTGGGCTATGTTGTGGCTGTGCTGCTCTCAGCAATTGCGTTTTTTAAATGGGCCTAGTGCAGCCTTCGCTGGTCATATCCTCGACTTAAAGCAGCTGGAGACGCGGGGTGTCATGGGCTAGCCCGAGCCTAGCAAGCGGCCCTCGGGCGTTAGGAGTAGGTGACCACGCTTTTTAGCATGAGACTTACCAGCATGGATTGGCGAGAAACGCCGGTTTTCGCGAAGATCGAACGCAACTGAGCTCGGGCCGTATTTCTGGCAATGCCGAGTTCCGCGGAGGCCTGATCTAGGTTGTCGCCCTCAGCAAGTAGCTTGGCCAAATTCACCTCCGCTTTTGTGAGGTTGTACAGCGACATCAATATGCGTGTATCGATCTCGTAGCTGCGCTCGGGTTCGTTAATGAATACGGTCATGTGAGCGGTGTGCCCAGGCTCTACCGTTTTGTCGATCATCATGGGCTTAACCAGTATTTCCAGGTCTGGACGCCCCGAGGGCCGCTCCACGGCAAGGGCATTGGTCGGCGCCGTATCCTGATTGCGTTGGGCACTAACGATGGCATCAATAAACTCGTTAAATTTTCCCCGGGCACTAGAGCTCTCTAGGTAAATTTGTTCGTTGACGATAGTCAGGCCATCTTTTTCGCGAATGATGTTGTCAGCGACGACGTTCCGGGTGACGACTTTGCCACGTTCATCGAGAGTCACCACGCCGACAGACTGTCGCGTAATCGTGGAGCTGTAGAGGCGACGCTCCTTGTCCAACTGAATCAGTTGCATGCCGTTGGCGACAGCCCGTTGAATATGGGGCGCGAGCAGCGCCAGAAATTCTCGCTCTTCTGCGCCGAAATTATCGGAAGCCTTCGGTCGACAAAAGCGCACGCTGAAGCGTTGGCCATTGGCGTTTCGCAGATCTACTCCCACCATATGGTGGATATCAACCGGCGCCATGCAAAAGCGGTAGAGGTCGGTGTTCTCAAGTTGGCTGTAGGAAATGCACTCATCGAGACACACGACCTGACCCCAGGGGAGGTTGGTCATCAGGTTGGAGGTGTAGTGACGATCGGTGTAGGGGTTGTCGTGATCATCAACAAAAGTTTTTTGCAAAACATCGGAGGAAACGAAGAGCAGGCCACCATCATCGCCATGGGGCTCACGCATCGTAATTGAGCCAAAGTTACTGCCTATTAAGCGCCGTGTTTCAGCCAAAAAGCCGTTGTAAGGGTCCTCTTCGATGTGACCATCGTAGAGCAGCCCTAGCAGGCGAGACAATTCTTCTAGATTTGCTTGAGTCATCGAGTCAAAACTGCCTTAAACATCGCTCGCTTCAAGATAGCGCAGAGAAAAGAAAGGTCAATGAAAACCTGTGGCACTCTGCAACCGCTTTTAGTATTGGTGAGGGCAGGGCCCGAGTATTAGTAACGGGTTGTTGTCGCCAGAAACTCTAGGCTTCGGGTATTAAACAATTCAGGGTATTCGGTCATTACCCAGTGGCCGCAATGGTTCAGCAACTCCGCCTGTACCTGACCGCCGCCTTTGAGCATTTTCCAGACACCACTTGCGGGACAGAATTTGTCCTCGGTACCCCAAAATACCAGTATGGGGTGGTTTAGCTGGCTCACCTGACCACTAAGGTCAGGAATGGCCATTGTGGCCAGCACGTGACTGTTTTGGGTTTGGAGTGTAGTCCAGCGTTCGTCAATCAGCTCCTCGTCGACAATATCTGCATCATAAACCAATAAAGTCAGTAGTTTAGCTAAGACATCTCGTGTAAATTCCGGAGAACCCATTGGGTGTTTCACCATGGTTTGTATCCCTTCCATAGCGAAATAATCTTCTCTGGACTCAATGCCACCGGGTGCCATGAGTATCAGCTTTTGCACCCGTTCGGGGTGTTTCAGCGCCAGCCCCAATGCCACAGCGCCACCTAATGAATTGCCCACTAACGTGATGCCATGCAGCCGGAGGGCATCGAGCAATGCAACTAATCCATCGACAAAAAATTCCAGTGTGTGATCGATGTCGGTGGGCTTGTCAGTTTGGCCATAGCCCCACTGGTCATAAACAACACAGCGGTAGCCCGCGGTTTGGAAGGCAGCGATATTGTGTTTGAAGTTACTCCAGCCGCTAGCCCCGGGGCCACTGCCGTGAATAAATACCAGCGTGCCCTGTTCACTGCCCGTAGCGTGATGATCCGTGTAATGGATCGATAACCCCTGAGAAGTCTCCAGGAATTGAGGCTTTGCGGGATTAGATGGCATTAAACGAAGACATCCTTATTTTCAATGCCGAGTTGCATAGCACCCAGATTGCGCGCAAATCCCGTCGGGTTGTTTGCGACATGACAGCGCGCGATATGAATGTCATGCCAAAGATTTTGCAGTGGATGCCCGTTAAATACCGCGCGTCCTCCCGCCACGTCAAAAAGTGTGTCGATCGCGTCAATGGCTTTGTCGATGACGAGGGAAGCCTGATAGCGAAAGAGTACGCGTTCCTCGATTGATGGCTTCCAGTCACTGCTCTCCATTTTGTCGAAGTTATGAAACATGACCGCTTCGAGCTCTGCAATGGTGTTCATGACTTGAGCGATACGGGTCTGTGTTTCCACGTCCCCGGCTAACTTTGTTGGATCGCTTGTCGCGGAGGCGGTTCGGGTTTCGATAAAAATCTTCAGGGCCTTCTTCAGAGCCCCAATGGCGGAGGAGTTCACGACCCTCACAAAAGTTTGCGCCCATGATAGGTTGTAAACGGGATTTTCCTGGTCATTGACGCAATTGAACCCGTCCATCTGTTTGTGAGTTCGGTGGTCAGGAACGAAGATTGGAGTGTCAATGACCACGTCGTTGGAGCCCGTACCTTGAAGCCCCATCACATTCCATGTGTCTTCGATGTCGTACTGGTCGCGAGGTACTAGAAAAGTGCGATAGCCATCACCGGGAATTACCCCTCCCAGTAGGGCCCAGCTGCAGTGCTCGGAGCCGGAGCTCCAGCCCCATCGACCGCTGAGCATGAACCCGCCGTCGCAGCTGGCCGCTTTGGCACCCACCGGGTTGTAAGAGCTACTGACCAGTGTGTTGGGGTCGGCCTCGTAAACTTCGCGCTGGGCTTCTTCAGACATCAGCGCGATTTGGAAAGCGTGTACCGCAATAATGCCGCTTGCCCAGGCCGTACTCATGTCGGCTTCGGCAATTCGGATTTGTTCGCGGAAAAATTCTTGCGGTCGCTGTTCTTGGCCGCCCCATTTTTTTGGCAGCATCATTGTGTAAAAGCCGCAGTCCTTGAGCGCCTGTACGACCTCTTTACTCATCCTGCGGTTGCCGCGCTGTTCGTCTGATCGACTCTCGATAAGGTCAAGAATTTGATCGGTTACGACGGGTTGATGGCTGCTCATGCGTTTCCCCTATTTTTAATTGTTTGACCACATTGGGCCGGCCCAGCGGGTAGTTCGATATGGCATCCTTACAAAGGCGCCACGAACCTACATCACCCGTATGTGGTAACCGATTATCCAAACGGAGGGTTAGTCCGTATGGATAGTCCGTATGGAGGGTCAGTCCTGCTGGGCAACGCTGAAATCGTGTCCCCAAAAGCTGGGCACCGTACTCTCAAATACTTGATAGGCGCTCCAATCTCCCACCGTGCGGCCCTCAGCACCAATCTCAATATCAAACCCCGTGGGGCTGCGCATATAAAAAGACACCATGTGGTCGTTGGCATGGCGACCCAATGTGCCTGTTAGTTTGACATTAGCTGCGATCCGGCGATCGTTGCAACGCCCGACTTCATCGACGTCATTAACCTCTAGCATCATGTGCACGCAGCCCGCGGGCATGGGCATCTCAAAAAGGCCAAGGCTGTGGTGGCGTTGATTACAATGCATGAACCAAAGTCGTGTTACCGGCTCATCGGGGTCAGGGGTGAAGCGCAGCTTCATGAGATCAGAGAGCCCGAAACCCAAAACATCAGTTAAAAAAGCGGCTGTCTCATCGAAGTTAGGGGCGGGAAGCACGATGTGTCCCATGCCTTGATTGCCCGTGACAAAGTTACGAACCCCTGCAGCTGAGTTAAATTGTCTGAAATCAGAGACCACGCCCCAGAATGCTTCGTGGTGGTTTCCTGATGGGTCCTGAAAGCACAATAAATTTTGCACGCGTCTTTGTGTGATGAGGGCCTCGTCACCCCAGGTAAAATCAACCCCGGCGTGAGTGAGCGCATCGGCTACCTCTTGTAACCCCTGTGCAGAATTCGTCTCCCAACCGCAAACTTGTAAGGTTTCAGAGTCCCCGGGGGAGATAAACAGGCGATAGGGGTGGTCATCCATCTTGAAATACAGTTCACCGGCTTGGGCGTCGCAACGTGCGCTCACGTCCTCAAGACCCATAACGTCACAAGCAAATTCTCGCCAAGCCTCTGTTAGCTGGCTGCTAACCCCGATGTAACCCAAACTTTTGATCGCCATATCGATAGGCTCCTGTCATGCGTTATTGAGATGTAGTTGTTTTCTGAGTTCAGTTTTCAAAACTTTCCCCGTGGCATTGAGGGGGAGGGTGTCAATCCAAAAAAAATGCCGGGGAACTTTATAATTGGCCATAACGTCACGACACCAAGCGATAAGCTCTTGGTCGTCAATCGGTCCTGGGCTACTGGCTATAACAAATGCGGCGCCTACCTCACCCATGCGCGGATCGGGGGCGCCAACCACGGCAGCTTGTGCGATCGCAGGGTGTTGGCAAAGTTGCTGCTCAATCTCAGCTGGGTAGCAATTGAACCCCCCAGAGATATACATGTCTTTTAGTCGATCGGTGATGTGCAAATTTCCGTCGGGGTCCAGAAACCCGATGTCCCCTGTATGCAGCCAGCCTTCGCGGTCAATGGTCTCTGCCGTGGCCTGAGGATTTTCAAAATAACCGCGCATGACGTTGAAGCCTTTCACCACGATCTCTCCGGTCTCCATGGGAGCGAGTGCATGGCCTTGGTTATCGAAAATAGCGACGTCGATATTGGGTATGCTGCGGCCCGACGTTGTTGCGATCGTGTGGGCATCATCGCCCCGCCGACACATAGTTACCAACCCGCAGGTCTCAGACAGCCCGTAAGCGGTGATAACCGTCTCTAAGCCAAGTTTTTCCCACATGTCCTCAATGAGCTGCATGGGAATAACGGCGGCACCGGTAGTGGCTTTTGTCAGGGTTTTCAGTTTGTCGCGATCAAAATCTTTGTGAGCCATTAATGATTGAAACAATGTGGGTGGGCCCGGCATAACGTTGATGGAATGCTGTTCAATCTGTTCGATAACTGACGGCACATCGAACACGGCAAGGGGATAAGCTGTTGCTCCGGCGATCATTGTCGCGAGCCACCCCGCTTTATAGCCAAAGCTGTGAAAGAAGGGGTTAATGATCAAGTAATGGTCGTCGGTATCTAGCCCCAAAATATCAACAAAGGCAGCAAACGCCTGCAAGTTTTGCCCGTGATCCGTGACAACGCCTTTGGCTTGCCCCGTGGTTCCTGAGGTGAATAATATGTCTGAAGTGGTGTTGCCTGTGACCTGCGCAGCAGCGGCTGCGAGTGCGGCCTCGCCCTGTTGAGAGCTCAAGATATTTCGACCTTCCTCGAGGACATTAGCGAAGTGGTCCGATTGGGAATGTACCCGCAGAGTCACGGTGGTGACTAAGTCCGTCAGTTCAAAAGGTTGCAGTAAAGCAGGGTAATTCACGTCCAAAAACTGCTCTACTGAAAACAGAAATCGTGCTCCGCTGCGTTGCAAAACGTCGGCAGCTTCTCCGCCTTTGTAGCGTGTGTTCAGGGTTACGACGGTTGCGCCTACCATCTGTGCTCCCAAAGCTGCCACGATCCATTGCTGGCAATTGGGCGCCCATATAGCGACGCGATCTTCGAGTTGGCAGCCCATGTTTAGCAGCCAGGCGGCCAATGCTTTGGCTTGTTCTTGGGTTTCTCTGTAGGTGAGTGTCACAGTGCCGTCGACGATGAAGGGTTTATCGGGTGTCGCGGCGGCCCGACTCGACAAAAGCGCGGGGATGGTACCGGGCAATTGAGTGGGTGCAGTGGTCATCGATGGCTCCAATTACGTGAACGCAGTTTACAGCTGACACGCTAAAGGGCTGATTAACCCCTGTCATAGTCTCAATGGGGGATGATACTCATTGAGGCGAATTTGATACTAAATTCTCAGTGTTTTTCTCTTACAGGAAGCTTGTCATGGACAAACTGGTGTCAGCCAGCGCAGCCGTGTCTGTGATCGAAGATGGTATGACGATTGGAATTGGAGGTTGGGGCCCGCGCCGCAAGCCCATGGCGCTAATCCGTGAACTGCTTCGATCGCCAGTCAAAAATTTAACGGTGATTGCTTATGGGGGTGCCGATGTGGGGCTCCTGTGTGCGGCGGGTAAGGTACGCAAGGTCATCTATGCCTTCGTATCCCTCGATTTTATGCCCTTGGAACCGGCTTTTCGTAAAGCCCGAGAATCCGGTGCGATAGAGGTCATGGAAATCGATGAGGGTATGCTGTTGTTAGGGTTGCGAGCCGGTGCTTGGGGTTGCCCTTTTATCCCGACGCGTATTGGTTTGGGAACAGATGTGCTCAAGAACGCCCCAGATCTGACCCTGGTTGACAGCCCCTACGATGAGAAGGAATGGGTGGCGATGCCAGCCCTCACGCCCGATGTGGCTTTAGTGCATGCGACAAGAGCAGATGCCCGAGGCGTTTGTGAGATTGCCAGCCCCGATCACTACATGGACGATTTATTTGTACGAGCTGCTAAACACACTATTGTCGCTGTTGACGAAGTGGTGCCTTCACAGCATTTTCACGACCCCGAGATTGCGAGGCGCGTCTTTTGGGAGCGCAATTGCACTCAGGCCGTCGTTCATGCTCCCGGTGGCGCGCATCCGAGTTCGAGTGATCCTCTCTACGGCTTTGACGTTGGACACTTCAAGCGTTATGGCGAGCTGCTAAACGAGGGGGGTTACAGCGCTTGGGCCGACGCTTTTCTGGGTGACAGTGAGGTGTCCTACCAAAGTGCTGTGGGCGGTTTAGAGGCCATCCAGTCGCTGCCACTGCCAGTCTACTGAGGTTCGATTTTATGCAATTTACTCTAGCTGAATTAATGGTGTGTGCCGCCAGCCGTATTTTTGATGATGAGGGTGAAGTGCTCGTTACCGGAATAGGTTTGCTGCCAAGGTTGGCGGCGAGCTTGGCAATGCGCTCCTCAAATCCTGATCTATTGATGACTGACAGCCAGTCTTACGTGTTGTCCCAGCCTAATGCCGTCAGCGGTCTTAAAAGCCATGAAGGACAGGCTAATGAAAACTGGATGGGATTTGCGCGGATTTTTGACAACGTCTGGAGTGGGCGTCGACATGCCTTGGTGGGTCCGTCGCAGATTGATCGGTTTGGCCAAAGCAATATTTCCGCCCTCGGAGGCACCCACCAAGCACCAAAAGTGCAGCTGCTTGGAGTCAGAGGCTTTCCCGGTAACTCAATATCCCATGCCAACTCCTTCTTTGTGCCCAGCCACAGTCGCCGGGTGTTTGTCGAGGGCGAGTGCGACGTAGTGTGTTCCGTGGGCTACAACAACGGCCGTTTGCCAAGGGGATATAGCTTTTCTGATATTGATGTCCGAACAGTCGTCACAAATCTTTGTGTTCTCGATTTTAACGGCCCCAATAAACAAATGCGTGTGGTGACGTTGCATCCGGGCGTGGGGTTGGATGAGGTGCAAGACAACACGGGCTTTGAGTTGGCCGTGGCTGACGATATTGGCGAAACAACGATGCCCTCTGATGAGCAGCTTGATCTGTTGAGCCAATTAGATCCACTCAATGCGCGGGCGCGACAGCTCAAAAATAATCCTGCAGGTATCCGTCAGACAGAGGAGACACAATCATGACTGAAGACAACACGTCGAGTGTCGAAGAGCACGATATCGTGACCTACTCGGCTGAAAACGGCATTGCTTGGATAGCCATGAATCGTCCAAAGTACAACAACGCCCAAAATGGCCGCATGACCTATGAACTCGACGATGCCTTTAAGCGGGCGGTTGCCGATGACGCGGTTAAAGTCATTGTCCTGCGCGGTGAGGGAAAGCATTTTTCGGCGGGGCATGATATTGGGACTCCCGGTAGGGATGTGCATCTCAGCCAGGATCGCGTTTCCATGTGGTACGACCACGCCAACAAGGAAGGCGGGGAGTTTTTGTACGTGCGTGAGGCAGAGGCTTACTTGGGAATGTGCCGGCGCTGGCGGGATATACCGAAGCCAACCATTGCGGCAGTGCAGGGCGCTTGTATCGCTGGCGGGCTAATGTTGGCTTGGATTTGCGATCTGATTGTTGCAACCGATGACGCATATTTTTCAGATCCGGTTGTGCGAATGGGTATTCCCGGCGTGGAATATTTCGCGCACCCCTATGAGTTGAACCCCCGTATTGCAAAAGAGTTCTTGTTTACCGGCAACAAAATGGGTGCTGAGCGGGCTTGGCAAATGGGTATGGTCAATCAGATCAGCAGTCGAGAAGCACTGATTGAAGATGTCACAGCGCTCGCTGAAAAAATCGCTGGCATGCCGCGCCTGGGGCTCGCCTTGACCAAGCAGGCTATTAACCATGTAGAAGACTTGCAGGGAAAGCGCTCGGGAATGGAAGCGGCGTTTGCCTGGCATCATTTTTCCCATGCCCATAACGACCTCGTGTCAGGCGACAAGCTGGGTGGCTTTGATGCCAAGGCAATGGCGGCTGCAAACAAAGAGCAGGATAAGAGCTGACTATGGATTTACGCTACACCGAGGAACAAATTGTTTTCCGGGACGAAGTGAGGAAGTGGTTGGCAGCGAACGTGCCCAAGACACCGCTACCTTCTTTTGATACCGCTGAGGGCTTTGAAGCGCACCGCGAATGGGAGCGAACTTTGGCTCAGGGAAACTGGGGCATGGTGACCTGGCCAGAGGCGTTTGGTGGGCGAGGCTGTGATTTGCTTCAGTGGTTAATTTTTGAAGAGGAATACTACCGAGCGGGCGCACCTCTAAGAGTTAACCAAAATGGCATATTTTTGCTCGGTCCAACCTTGATGGAGTATGGCACTGAGGCACAGAAGGCCCGGTTTATTCCGGCCATGGCAAAGGGTGATGAGATTTGGGCTCAGGGTTGGTCAGAGCCGAATGCTGGGTCAGATATGGCGGCCATTCGTTGTCGGGCCGTGAGGGATGGGGATGATTTTGTCATTAGCGGGCAGAAAATTTGGTCGACCCGGGCTGTGTACGCAGACTGGGTTTTTGGCCTGTTCCGCACCGATCCTGATTCAGAACGCCATCACGGCCTTTCTAAAATCTTGGTGCCCCTTGATGCCGAGGGGATCACGGTAAGACCGATTCCCCAGCTCAACGGATTGCCTGGATTTGCCGAAATCTTTTTCGATGAGGTTCGAGTCCCTGCGTTTAACCTTCTTGGCGGCGAAGGCGAGGGTTGGCGCATCGCCATGGCAACTGCGGGTTTTGAGCGTGGCCTTATGTTGCGTAGCCCCGCGCGCTTTCAGCAGGCGGCAAAACGACTGATAGAACTTTATCGCGCTCGCAGAAACGAAGTGCTGGATCCGACGATAGAAGATGCGGTCCTGCGCTGCTACATGGATGCTGAGGCTTATGCACTCTCAACGTATCAGACGGCATCTCTGTTGTGTGGTGGCGGAAGCATTGGTCCGGAGGCCAGTTGCAACAAGATATTCTGGTCAGAGTTGGATCTTCTGATCCACGAAACGGCGATGAAATTATTGGGTGCTCGCGCTGAGCTAGAGCCTCAAACGGCTCAGGAGCTTACGGATTTGGGCGGTTGGCTAGACGGCTTCATGTTTGCTCAATCAGGGCCGATTTACGCGGGAACGAACGAGATACAGCGCAATATTATTGCTGAGCGCATGTTGGGTATGCCCAGAAAATAGGATTCAATTATCATGGATTTTACGTTTACTGAAGACCAGCAGCTGTTTGCCGAAGCCGCGCGATCCGTTCTTACTGCGGAGGTGACGGCTGATCGTATTCGCGATCGGTGGTCGACGGCATCCGGTCTTGATAATCCTTTGCTTCAGCAAATTCAGGAGCTGGGGTTGCTAGGCATGCTGGTTCCAGAGGCTTTGGGAGGCCTGGGACTGGGGCAGGAAGATTTTGTCATGATGGCCCAAACATGTGGCTACGTCGCTTGCCCAGAACCGATTGCCGAACAAGCGATGGTAACGGCGCCACTGTTGGTCGATGTCCTAGATAAAGGTCTGGGGCATGGTTCTGTGCAGAAGGCGTTGGATGCGCTGCAGGGAGGTGCACTGATTGCAACGGGTCACCCGATCAACCCGTTTATTAACTTTGCCGAGCATGCCGAGTGGTTTCTGTTAGGTCACGGTGAAGGCCTTTACCTGTTGCCCGCCGATGAGGTCACGATTAAACCCTGTAAAAGCGTCGACCCATCGCGGCGGATTGCTGAGGTGAGCTTTGAGGCCAATGACGCCCACTGTTTAGCCAAGGGCGAGTCAGGGGCTGCGCTTTGGCGAGCCACCCTAAACCGAGGGGCTCTTAGTTCGGCAGCCCAGCTTGTTGGGCTTGCTCAGGCAATGATCGATCAAAGCGTGCAGTACACGACCGATCGCGAGCAGTTCGGAAAGCCGGTCGGCGTGAATCAAGCAGTCAAGCATTTATTAGCCGATGTTGCGGTACAGATCGAATACGCAAAGCCCGTTATTTATCGCGCTGCCTACACCGCAGAGATATCACCCTCACGTGCCGATTTGGCGGTGTCACACGCCAAGGTGGCGGCCGCACGGGCAGCACTTCTTGCGACCAGGCACTGCATACAGGCCCATGGTGCTATGGGCTACACCTGGGAGTGTGATCTGCAAATTTGGGTCAAGCGCGCATGGGCGTTAGCGCGGGAATGGGGCGATGAGGGCTTTCATAAAAATCGTATTCACGAGTGGCTGTTGCGACCCAACGCCTTGTTGGGCCCTGACTTGACCTTCGGCCGAGGTTCCATCACCGATTCAGTGGCCGCCTGAGGAGATTAGTTATGAAGCAAGTTGCCGAAGCCTACATTGTCGATGCCGTCAGAACACCGACGGGAAGAAGACGCGGATCCTTGGCGCAAATTCACGGTGCTGACTTAGGCGCCGTAGTCCTTAAAGCGCTGGTCGAGAGAAATGGCATCCCCGATGTTGATTATGATGACGTGATATTCGGCTGCGTCGACACTGTCGGCCCACTCGCGGGTGATATTGCCAGAACTTGTTGGCTCGCAGCGGGACTCAGCGACGAGGTGCCGGGAACAACTATTGACCGTCAGTGCGGATCTTCTCAGCAATCGGTGCACTTTGCGGCTCAGGCAGTCATGTCGGGGACCATGGACGTGATTATCGCCGGGGGTGTGCAGACGATGAGCGCCATTCCGATTTCCTCAGCGATGTTGGCGGGACAAGCGTTGGGTTTCAACGACCCTTTCAGCGGTAGCGAAGGGTGGGTTTCCCGCTATGGTGATGGCTTGGTCACACAGTTTCGCTCTGCTCAGATGATTGCCGATAAATGGCAGCTGTCCCGCGAGGCGATGGAGATATTTTCTTTGGAGTCTCATCGTCGTGCTCGCGCCGCGACGGATGCCGGATATTTTGATCGCGAGATCCTCCCGTATCAGGGTCTCGTTGCAGACGAAACGATTCGTGATACCTCCCTTGATGCTATGGCGCAGCTGCAGCCGCTGCAGGAGGGAGGCTCTATTACGGCTGCGGTCTCGAGCCAAACTTGTGACGGCGCTTCTGCAGTGTTGATTGTCTCAGAGGCTGCTCTAAAACGGTACAACCTAACCCCCAGAGCGCGTATCGCGCACATGACCGTGCGCGGCGATGATCCTATCTGGATGCTGACGGCGCCCATTCCGGCAACGGCGCGTGCCGTTGAGCGCTCGGGCATTCCTTTACACGCCATTGATTTAGTCGAGATTAACGAAGCTTTCGCGCCAGTGCCGATGGCTTGGCTGGCAGAGACCGATTATCCCCATGCTCAAACAAACGTGAATGGTGGTGCAATTGCGCTTGGTCACCCACTGGGTGCCACGGGGACAAAACTTATGACCACACTGCTGCATGAAATGGAGCGTCGACAGGTTCAATACGGACTGCAAACGATGTGCGAAGGCGGTGGTCAAGCCAACGTCACCATCCTCGAAAGAGTCTAGGGATAAACGTTATGTCAGGAATATGTTCGGGGCGCGTGGTGATCGTTACGGGTGCGGGTGGAGGCTTAGGTGCAGCCCATGCACGCACCTTAGCAGCAGAGGGTGCCGCGGTATTGGTGAATGACATCAATCTGGACGCTGCTAATGCTGTGGTAGCGGAAATTATTGCCGCCGGCGGACAGGCGGTCACCAACGCGTCGGATATTACTAATTATGAAAGTTCGGGTAAGGCGATTGAGCAGGCGCTTGCAACATTTGGTGACCTTCATGGGGTGGTCAACAACGCGGGAAATAATCGCGATCGCATGTTTGCATCGATGAGCGAAGCCGACTGGGACGCAGTAATGGCAGTTCATTTGAAAGGGCATTTTTGCCTCGCAAGCCATGCAGTTCAATATTGGCGCCATCAAATTAAAGCGGGCCATACTGTCAGCGGTCGCATTGTGAACACGACATCCGGTGCGGGGCTTCAGGGCTCCATTGGACAGTCAAATTACGCAGCGGCGAAAGCCGGCATCGCCGCATTGACCCTCAATCAGGCGGCTGAACTTGGCCGGTATGGAGTGACGGCAAATGCGATATGTCCTGTTGCCCGAACGGGCATGACAACGGCAGTGCCTGAAATGGCCACGCGTATGGCAGCGCCAGAAGACGGCGGGTTTGATCATTTCGCGCCAGAAAATGTCTCCTCGGTTGTTGCCTGGTTGTGTTCACCCATGAGCGAACATGTCTCCGGCAGAATTATAGAAGCTGAGGGGGGGCGCATTGCTATCGCAGACGGCTGGCGCAGTACCGAGGGCGTTGATCGCAAAGCGCGCTGGGCACCTCAAGATGTGGGTACGGCGTTTGATGCCCTGTTGGAAGCCGAAGTGCCAGCGCAAACGGTTTGGGGAACTTGAGGATCGATCGGTGAGATTCAGTTTTACAGACGAGCAGCTCATGCTGAGAGACTCTGTTGAGGGGTTTCTCTCTGAGCATTCGGACAGTCCTGCGGTCAGGGCGGCTATGGCTTCGAACTCAGGCATTGATGAGCGCCTGTGGGAGAAGATTTGTACCGATATGTACTGGCAGGCAATCTTGGTTCCTGAAGAGTTTGGAGGCCTAGGCTTGGGCCTGCTCGAGGTTGTGATAGTGCTCGAACAAATGGGGCGTTTCTTAACGCCGGCACCTTTGGCTGCAGGAACGCAAAGCGCGCTGGCACTGCGCACCGTAGTCGATCAGCCTCTGGCAAAAACGATGTTGGACGACCTTGCGCGGGGTCAGTTGGTGGCTTTTGCCCATACAGCGGTGCGCCCTCATTGGGATGGCCAAGGGGTAGAAATTGTCGCGACCGAGGTCCCTAGTGGGTGGACGCTACAGGGAGAAGCTCGCTTTATTGCCTCGGGAAATTCAGCCGATGCACTGCTGGTGGTCGCGCAAATCGACAACAAATTGGGTTTGTTTCGGGTCGCGGCTAATCAGGCTGGGGTTGCGTTCTCGAGGATGCCCACTATGGATCAAACCCGCCCCATGGGTATTCTGCAACTCTCAGGTGTTGCTGTTAATGGTGAGGACTGCCTGGCAACCGACTGGGGGCAACATCTGGAGGCAGTGCTGGATCTCAGCCGTATCATGGTGGGGGCTGAGCAAGTGGGCTGCGCCCAGGCGAGTCTTGACCAAAGCGTGTCTTACGTCAGTGAGCGGGTGCAATTTGGCAGAACCATTGCGTCCTATCAGGCGATAAAACATAAAGCTGCGGATATGATGCTTAAAGTCGAATCCGCAAGATCACTGCTTTATTACGCTGCCTGCGTGGGCGATGAGACGTTAATGGCGACTGCGCCCTCGGCGGATCTCCGGGAAGCGGCGGCAATGCTCGCATCCTCAGCGGGTGATGCCGCTTTTTTCTGCGCCGGAACGGGTATTCAGTTGCACGGTGGTGTGGGTATCACCGAAGAGTACGACATCCAGCTCTATTTTAAGCGAGCCCGCTCCATGGAAGCCTATTTAGGGCGTCCCGATGAGCAGCGAGAGGTGCTTGCGGCTATGCTGCTTGATGGAGACGATTGCCATGCAGCTTAGGTTTACAGAGGCAGACGAGCAATTTCGCGGCGAGGTTTCGGACTGGCTGACAGACAATTTGGCGGGGGATTTTTCTTCGATTCGCCACCGCGGTGGCCCGGGTGATGAGCATGTTTACGTCGAAGAGCGTAAAGCTTGGGAGGCGCGCTTAGCGGAGGGTGGATGGACGTGTATAGGCTGGCCAGAGGACTGGGGAGGCAAGGGCGCAACCATCGAGCAGCAAGTTATTTTTAACGAAGAATATGCGAGGGCCGGTGGCCCCGGTCGTGTTGGTCATATTGGCGAAACCCTCACTGGGCCAACCCTATTAGCGTTTGGTTCAGAGTCGCAAAAGCAACGCTATCTTCCCGGCATTAGAGCGGGAAAAGAGCTCTGGTGTCAGGGTTATTCAGAGCCCGGTGCTGGATCTGATTTGTCCGCAGTGCGCACCCGGGCGGTATTAGACGAGAGTACCCAGAGCTGGCGAATCACCGGCCAGAAGGTATGGACGTCTCTCGCCCACGAGTCTGATTTTGTTTTTGTTCTTGCCAGAACCGACCTTGCTGAAAAGGGCCATAAGGGGTTGGGCTTTTTTCTTGTCCCTATGAATCAGCCCGGTGTCACGATTCGGCCTATTACCCAGCTCACGGGCACGGCAGAGTTTAACGAGGTGTTTTTTGACGACGCGCTATGCAGCAGTGATGACATCGTTGGAGAGCCTGGACAGGGCTGGAAGATAGCGATGGGGCTGTTGGGTTTTGAGCGAGGTGTCTCCACCTTGGGTCAGCAAATGTTATTTCAGACCGAATTGGACGAGATCATCCGTATTGCCCGAGAGAATGGTACGGGTAAAAACCCTGCAATCCGTCAACGCATTGCAGAGGCTCATATTGGCCTGCGAACATTGCGCTATAACAGCTTACGTATGTTATCGGGCGGTGATGATGGCAGTTTGAATAGAGAAGCTATGATCTACAAATTGTGCTGGTCAAGTTGGCACCGAAATTTGGGCAAGCTAGCGATGGATGTGTTGGGCCCTGAGGCCGAAATTTTGGAGGCTGCTCCCTACAGCTTGGGCCGACTTCAGTCATTGTTTCTCTTTACCCGAGCCGACACCATTTACGGTGGGACTAATCAAATTCAGCGCAACATTATTGCCGAGCGCGCTCTGGGTATGCCCAGAGAGCCCCGCGGCGAGTCCTAGGAGAGTACCTATGAGCGCAACGATTCCAGCCTATGTACCAGGGCATCAACTGTTGGCTGGTAAAGCGGTTTTAATCACTGCAGCAGCAGGCGCTGGCATTGGTTTTTCCGCCGCTCAGCGAGCAGTCGAGGAAGGCGCAAGAGCCGTTGTCATCAGTGATGTGCATGAAGGGCGCCTCGCAGAGGCGGCTGAGCGCCTACAGGCCCTGAATTCAGAGGCTGGTATTTACGGTTTTTTGGCAGATGTCACCGATGAAGACGCGGTGCAGCACCTCGTAACGTCGGCAGAAAAAGCGACTAGCGGTGTTGATATTCTGATAAATAACGCGGGTCTGGGCGGCACAAAGAACTTGGTTGATATGAGCGATGAGGAATGGCATCGCGTTATCGATATTACGTTGACAGGAACCATGCGAATGACTCGAGCCATGTTGCGCGTTATGCAACCCCGCCAAGCTGGGGTGATCGTCAATAACGCCTCGGTATTGGGATGGCGTGCTCAGAAGGAACAGTGTCATTACGCCGCTGCGAAAGCCGGTGTCATGGCCCTTACCCGATGTGCTGCCATGGAAGCCGCAGAGTTCGGTGTGCGCATAAATGCGGTGTCGCCCAGTATTGCTATGCACGACTTTTTGCGCAAAACCACACCGCCAGAGCTATTGCAGGAGTTGGCGTCTAAAGAAGCATTTGGAAGGGCCGCCGAAGTTTGGGAGGTTGCCAACGTGATGATGTTTTTGGCGTCTGATTACGCCAGCTACATGACGGGCGAAGTCGTTTCCGTATCCAGTCAGCATGCCTGACGCTACGGAGCTGAGTGTAGTGGTTGCAAGCAAGAACATTGGGGGAGAGTAGCGATGAGTGAAACCAAATGGGATCGAGAGGTCGATGTTCTCGTTGTGGGCACTGGTAATGGTGCGCTGACGGCAGCACTGTGCAATTGGGAAATGGGCACCCAAGATGTCTTGATCATTGAAAAGACCGATAAGGTAGGCGGCACCAGCGCGACGTCTGGTGGGGGTATTTGGATTCCCGCCAATCACTATGCAAAGGCTTGTGGTGCAGATGACAGTGCAGAGGATGCAAAAAAATATTTGATGGGGACGTTATTCGGCGAGGATGTCCCCGAGGAAATGATCGACATCTACATCGATCAGTCACCTAAGATGCTCAAGTTTTTGGCAGATCGCACTGATGTGATTTATGAATCACTGGAGCATTACCCCGATTATTACACCAACTATGAGGGCGCCAAATCAGGCCATCGCTCTCTGGAACCGAAGCCAATTAATATGTCCGAATTGGGTGATGACTGGAAAAATTTGCGCTGGACTCACCACATGATGCGCATGTTCAGTCGTATTCACTTCACGCAGGTTGAAGCCCACACCATCATGACCCAAGCCTCAGGCTGGAAGTCGTTGCTGGCAAAAATGATAGTAGGCTACGTTGGCGATATCGCTTGGCGTTTCCGGACCTCAATAGATCGTCGTTTATGTACCGGTTCTGCAGGAATTGCCCGGCTTTACCTGTCAGTAAAAAAGCGCTCCATTCCGCTGCTATTTAACACGCGAATGACCTCCGTTGTCGAAGAAGCAGGGCGTGTGACTGGTGTGATCGTAGAGCAAGGCGGTCAGTCCCTGCGTATTAGAGCGCGTAAAGGCGTTGTTTTAGGTGCGGGGGGCTTTGAAAAAAATCAGGCACTGCGAGAGCAATATCTACCAGCGCCGACTAACACACAGTGGAGTGCGGGTAACCCTGCGAATGAAGGTGATGCATTACTGGCAGGACTCTCCCTGGGCGCCAAAACTCGACTGATGAAAGATGCATGGTGGACGACGACGCTTTGCGTGCCCGATGAGCCCACGCCGCGGCTTGCGATTATGGAAAAATCCTTTCCCGGTTCTTGCGTGGTTAATCGCGCCGGCGAGCGTTTTGCCAATGAGTCGCAAAATTATATGGCCTTTCAAAAAGATTTATTTGCGACTCACAGTGAAGCAAGCCCCAATGCTCCAGCTTGGCAAATTTTTGATGCCCGGTTTCGGCGAAATTTCATGGTAGGCCCTCTAATGACCGCTGCGATGAAACCCGACTGGCAGATCCCAAAATCTTGGTTTGAAACAGGATTCGTGGCGAAAGCAAATTCCATTCACGAGCTCGCAGAGCAAGTGGGCATTGATCCAACGGGTCTTGTGGCGACGATCTCAAAAATGAACCATTACGCGGAAACGGGTATCGATGAAGACTTTCACCGCGGGGAATCAGCCTACGATCGGTATTATGCGGACCCAAATATAAAGCCCAACCCATGCCTTGCCAGCATCGATGAGGGGCCGTTTTACGCCATGCGCATTGAAGCGGGAGATTTCGGCACACTAGGGGGTCTGGACACTGATGTGCACGGACGCGTCAAGCTAGAGGCTGGTGGTGTGTTTGAAGGGCTGTTTGCGGTCGGTAATTGCTCGGCAGCCATATTGCCGACTTACCCGGGTCCCGGCGCAACTCTGGGACCGGCTATGACTATGGCCTACCAAAGCGCGAAGCTAATTAACGGTATTGAGGGCTAAAGCGATGGCGTTGGACCTAGAAGCTATTGAGCTAATCAAGCAGCTAAAAGCACGGTATTTTCGTTTTTTGGACACCCGCAATATTGGGGGACTGCAGAGCGTTTTTACCGAGGATGCAACGGCAAAGTTTAAGGGGGCTGATTACGATTTCGATTTAACCGGATGGCCCGCGTTGGAGGCCTTCTATCGCAAGTCGTTTAGTGCCGACGCCTTTGGTATGCACAATGGCCATCATCCCGAAATAGAGGTAATGGGTGATCGCGCCACGGGAATTTGGTATCTGCAGGACATCTTTGTGCAGTTAAAGCACGACATTACCGTAATGGGTAGCGCCCTCTATGAAGACGAATATCGTCTAGAGGGCGGGGTCTGGCGGATTGCTACCACAGGCTATGTTCGTCTTTGGGAGGAGCACCACACCCGAGGTGAGCAGGTAAAACTTAGGGTGAAGCCCACCTTCAACGAATAACTTACGCCCAAGGGTTCTTTGCAATGCGCCCGCTGTTTTGGGGCTTCATGCAACGGGCGCGGCGCCATGCTGTGAGTATTTGGTAGGCCCGTAGGGTTGGGGTGTTGATGATAAAGACTCTGGTGCCATCCTTGTGTTTCTCGGCGCGCTAATGTGTCTTTCGCGTAGCACTTCATCCTTATCACCAACTAAAAAAAATGTGGTGCACGTTTGATACGTCCGTTTGGACATCGGCCAATCAGACGACGAAAAGCGGCCCTTAGAAAGTGATGATGACTCAATGCTAAAAATTTAGCCCGGGGGCATACACATGAAACGTTTTTCTGGTTCTTTAATCACCGCTGGACTCATCCTTGCTGCGGGCAGTCTCTCTGCGCAAAATGCGTTGGAAGAAGTCATCGTCACAGCCCAGAAGCGAGAACAGTCACTGCAAGATATCCCAGTGGCAATTACTGCTTTTTCTGAGTCTGATATTGCTACCCGCGGCATTCGCGACGTTAAAGATATCGGCTTGTTCGTGCCCAATGTGCAAATAGCACCCTCGCCGGGTATCAGCACTGGCGCCACGGTCGCTATTCGTGGCTCAACCACTATCAATCCGGCACTCACTTGGGAGCCTACGGTAGGTCTGTACCTCGACGGTGTTTTTCTGGGTAAAAATTTGGGCGGTATTTTTGATGTCGCCGAGCTGGCAAGGGTAGAGGTGCTGCGAGGGCCTCAGGGCACGCTCTACGGCAAAAACACACTGGGCGGCGCAATCAACCTCATTACCAAAACACCGGCCGCTGAGTTGGGCGGTTATGTCGAGGGTAGCCTAGGTAATGAAGGCTACACAGGATTGAGAGGGCGTTTTGACACGGGTGCTTTTGGCACTGTGGGTCAGGGCATGGGCGAGTTTCGAGCTAGTTTCGCTTACGCTAGTCGGTCTCGTGATGGTTTCTACGACAACATAGATTTAGATCCTACGGGGGGCTTCAACCCTTTCGTAAACTCCGTGTCCAGCGACACGTTCCAAGATATGGAGAGCGATGCGCTGCGACTCGACTTGTCATTGGCGGTGAGTGAGTCCTTGGAACTGCGCTACAGCTACGATGACTCTAGTATGGATAAGCGGCCGAATATGGGGCAGTTGACCGACGTCAGCGGCCCGGCGTTCGAGGCGTTTGGTCTGGGATTCCTCGGCGACCTTCAGGCACTTTACGTCACGCCCGGCACTGATCGCGCTAAGGCCATCAGCAATGATGAGGTGGGGTATGAGCGCTCCGATGTGAGTGGTCATGCATTGACGGTCACCTTCAACTGGAATGACATCACGCTGAAATCGATTACCGCAAACAGAGAGCTTGAGTGGTCAGACAAGCTTGATATTGACGGTACGCCCATGAATTTATTTACCTCAACTCGGGAGGTGGATTACGAGCAATTTTCACAGGAGTTTCAGCTATCAGGTGGCAATGACGCTTTAAACTGGGTCGCGGGTCTTTATTACTTCAGTGAAGAGGGGGACGTCTACAATCCCATTGAGTTTTTCGGGTTGTTCGGATCGCCTGCAGATAATAACGAATACGGTTTGGACAATAGCTCCTGGGCCGTTTACGGACAGGCTGATTGGGATCTAACGTCATCATTAACCCTCACAGTTGGCGTTCGCTACACCGACGAAGAAAAAGAGCAGTACATACTGCATCCAAACGCTTCGACAGGCGGCGTTGGCGCTTTTGGACTTTCAGCCGAGGATAGCTGGAGTAATACAACGGCCACCGCGGTTTTGTCCTATCGCTTGGGCGAAAACACCTCTGTCTACGCAAAGGCGGCTCAGGGTTGGAAAGCGGGCGGATTTAATGGTGAAGCGCCGTCTGCTGAGGCATTTCTTGAGAGTTACGAACCGGAAGAGGTCGACTCCTACGAGCTAGGCTTAAAGTCACGGTTCCTTGATGATCGCATTCAGTTGAACGCCGCTGCCTTTATCAACGATATCTCCGACATGCAGTTTAGTGTTTTCCTTGAGGGTAGTGGCGGTGCAGCTTCTACTGTAGCAAACGCGGGTGCTGCTACGGTTAAAGGCTTGGAGTTAGAGTTGGCAGCGCAGGTAAGTGAGCGTTTGAGGCTTGGACTGAATTACGGTTATCTAGATACCGAGTACGACGAGTTTGTCGAGCTAGGGCAGGATGTCAGAAATCAGAAGGATTTTCCGTACGCGCCAGAGAGTACGGCAAGTCTTGATCTAGATTGGTCGGTGATGCAACGAGCCTGGGGACAACTCTCCCTGCATGTAGATTGGAGCTACAAAGATAACTTCGTGCCCTACACTAACAAGGACCAAAACTTCACAAGCCAGATTGAGGCTTACGATGTTGTAAATGCCCGTCTTACTTTGGGCGATGTGGCCGTTGGTAGTTCGGTCTTGGAGGTTTCTCTGTGGGGTAAAAATGTATTCGATGAAGAATACAGAGAGAACACAATACCTTTCGGCCTTTGGACGATTAGTTATTGGGGCGAGCCCGCCACTTACGGTTTGGATGCCAGAATAAGCTTCTGACATCCAAACACCATCGCCGGTGCCGCTAATCTAGGATTGGCGGCAGCTCTTTGGTCAGGGCCATACGCTCTTTTACTGCAGCGCCTGTTAACGCAAAGCCCAGTAACTGCCCGTCGGGGCTGTGAAATAGACCCTTAATGTCAGATCCCTCGCCGGTCAGCGTCCAACTGCCCTCTGCGTCTTTGGCCACTGGTGAGACACAAACGGGGCATGCTGGTGTTTTGATGGTTACAGGCATGGCGGGGTAGCTAACTTCAGTTGGATTGCCCGTGAGCGTCGCCGCCAACGCGCGGCCTGCGGCGAGCAGGGGGGCAACATAAACAAGTACGTGGCCTGCAACCTCGGCACAATCTCCAAGGGCATAAATGCCAGGGCTGCTGGTCTCTAGCAAGCGGTTTGTTTTTATTCCTCGACCTACGTCGAGGCCAGCTGAAGAGGCAAGCTGTGTTCGAGGTCGAACGCCAACCGCAGACAATACGGCATCTGCGTCAATGTGCTCACCGTTATTTAACTGCACCTGATACCCGGTGGCTGAGCGATTCACTTCTGTTGCCAATGGGCCAAAATGGAAGCGGGCCCCCTTGGCTTCGAGGGCGGCTTGAACAGCGCGTCCCGCAGGCTCTGGGAGAAGTGTAGGAATACACCAGCTCATAGGGTCTACGGCCTCGACTTCAAACCCGCCGTTTAACAAGTCGTTGCTGAATTCGCAGCCAATCAAGCCCGCACCAATAACGGCAACTTTGCGCACCCCCTTTGCTTCCAACGTGTCACGGAAACTTCGATAGTCGTCGAGATCATTGACCCCCATGACGTCATCGGCGGCATCGCCACCCATTGGCGGGCGAATTAACTCGGCGCCCAGCGTCAGAACAAGCTCTGAATAGGTAATGACTGTTTCGTCGTCGAGGTTTAACCGTTTGCTGCTTGGGTCGATACTGACAACCGTTTTACGTGTGAGCATGGTCACATTGAGTTGCTCAGCCATGGCCTCTGGGCTTTGGGCAGCCAGTTTCTCTGCAGACAGGTTTTTCGTGTAGCCCGTGGAAATCATGGGCTTCGAATAACTCTCACCGCCATCCCGGGTGATCAAAGTAATGGCCACTTCGGGATCAAGTTTACGTAGCCCGCTGACGAGCCCGTAGCCCGCTAGACCACTGCCGACAATAACGATGTGGCGATTGTTACTCGTAGCATTCGCTTCACTGGCACCTGCGTCAGGTTCGGCCTCACCTACCGACTCGCCCTCTGAACCGGGTATGAGTTCAAAATCGTCTTTGCCAACACCGCAATCTGGACATAACCAGTCATCTGGCACGTCGGACCACTTAGTTCCCGCTGGGATGCCATCATCAGGCCAGCCTTCTTTCTCATCGTATATGAGGCCGCAAACGATACATTCCCAGCGTGCCATAGTGACTCCTGTTTGATTGGTTATAGACAGCCGCGATTGTTACCCGATTGCTGTCGGGCGTCATGCCTCTAGTGGACTAGAAAGTCACCGAGGTTGGACGCCTTGTTGTCATTAGGACCGCCGTTCATGGGCAGCCATGTAGCATTAAGCGCGTCAGCGCGCTTTCCTTTTTACTGCAATAGTTAAACGCGACGCTCTGCAACTCGTGGGGCTCGTGGCCCCACTTTCTTGTCTGCTTAGTTTGCTTAAACATTGCGGCTCATCTGCGCTGCGGAGTATCACCGATAGACTGCATTACGTCAGCAACCTTTTTTAGGATTACCTGCCTTAGTCGGATTCTCGAAACAGTTCCCTGCCAATCAACATTCGGCGGATCTCCGAGGTGCCCGCACCAATTTCATAGAGCTTGGCATCTCGTAATAGTCTGCCGGTTGGGTAGTCGTTGATGTAGCCATTGCCACCTAATAGTTGTATGGCATCGAGTGCGCATTTGGTGGCCATTTCGGCGGTATACAAAATAACCGCTGCGGCATCTTTTCGGCTGTCCTCGCCGCGATCAAGCGCTCGACAAACGGCGTACAAAAATGAGCGGCTTGCGGCGGTTAAGCTATACATATCTGCGAGCTTGCCCTGAACCAGCTGAAATTCACCAATGGGTTGGTCAAATTGTTTGCGCTCATGTACGTAAGGCACGCAAACGTCTAGGCAGGCCTGCATGAGCCCAACAGGTCCACCAGATAAAACCGCGCGCTCGTAGTCCAATCCGGACATAAGCACCGCGACGCCTTGATTCAGTGATCCTAAAATATTTTCGGCGGGTATTTCGCAATCTTCAAATACTAACTCGCAAGTATTTGAACCCCGCATACCCAGTTTGTCGAGTTTTTGAGCCCGAGAGAATCCGGGGCTATCGCGTTCGACAATAAAAGCGGTAATTCCTCGACTGCCTGCATCGGGTTCAGTTTTGGCGTAAATGACATAGACATCAGCGTCAGGCCCATTAGTAATCCAAAACTTGTTGCCATTAAGCACATAGCGATCGCCTTTTTTATCAGCGCGCAAACGCATGCTGACGACGTCTGATCCGGCATTGGGTTCAGACATGGCAAGTGCGCCGATATGCTCTCCGGTGCATAATTTTGGGAGATATTGCTCGCGCTGCCCCGGGGTTCCATTTTTTTGAATTTGATTGAGGCATAGATTGGAGTGTGCGCCGTAGGACAGGCCCACGGCTGCCGATGCTCGGGAGATTTCTTCCATGACAATGGCATGTGCCAGGTATCCCATGTTGGTGCCGCCGTAGGCTTCGTCGACCGTCATGCCCAAGACACCCAAAGCTCCGAGCTTTGGCCACAGGTCCATGGGGAATTCATTATTTTTATCAATCTCACCAGCTCGTGGAGCCAGTTCTTTTTGGCAAAATTGATAAACCGTATCCCGCAGCATATTGAGCTCTTCACTGAGGCCATGATTGAGTGTGGGGTAGGGCGTGTTCATGGGAAGGTTCCTGTCTATCAGTGAAAAGGACTCGAATGAGTGTCGCAGTCTAAACTATGTTGTGAGCCAATAGTGTTTGCACAGAGCAATGCGCGGGGCAACCATGCTTAACGATGCAGGTAGAAATTATTGACCGGTCAGGTTGTGAATCTAGTTTGGTGTTCGATTTTGATACATCGATCCATGATTACGCCGATGCCTGCTGCTCTCGCCCGCTGCGCGGCCTCGCTATGCACAACACCTAACTGCATCCAAATTAGTTTTGGCTGAAGGATAATAGCGGCGTCGACACTCGCAGGTACGCGATCGGGACGTTGGAATAGGTTAACAATGTCGACGGTGCCCGGGATTTGGTCAAGGCTTGGGTAGCACTTGAGCTCCATGACTGAGGGATAATTAGGGTTGACGGGAACAATCTCATAACCTCGCTCATGGAGATAAAAGCTGGCCCTGTAACTGTCTCTGTCTTCGCGGCTAGATAAGCCCACAACTGCGATTCTGCGGGTCTGCTCTAGTGTCCAATCAATCCACTTGGCCTCATCAAAGGTTTCCGCATTCACTGTCGTGCCGCTCCTAGTCCAACGGTTGTTGAAACTATACGCATAGTATTCCTTGCATCGTCTTTGAGGTGTGAAAGGGGCAGGGGCGGGCCCCCTCTAAGCGTCTCTATGGCTCGCACACTATAAACACTGCCTCTGTTGATGTCTGACTGTGTGCCACGCAGCCCTTATGAGTTATGTCTTATTTTGCTGTTGTTTCCGATGCGCCCGATGTGAAGTTATGCGCCGGCTGATTTCAGTAGCGCGGCTAAAAGAATAGTTTCACTAAACCAAAAAGCTTTGGCCTTGCCTGGGTTTACAGATTGGAGTCGCGGCATAACGAATCTAGCGCTTTTGCGAACGAGACCTCAAGGCCTGAAGTCGGTTCTCCATTTGACTGAAGTCCGCATGCTCCAGGTAAGCGATGCCCCGTGAACCCTCAAGCTCGAGCGCTTCCCCCAGGCTGAGTAAATCGCCGTCATTCATGAGGCTGCGCATCGCTTTGATGGTGTCAGGATTGGATTCAGCTATTTGTTGTGCTGCGTCTACCGCTTCCTGAATTAGGGAGTCTGGTGTGCAAATCTTGTTGACGAGCCCCCAAGCTTCGGCTTGCTCGGCGCTGATGAAGTTGCCCGTTAAACTAGCTTCTCGGGCACGATTGATGCCGATGAGACGGCCGAGTTTTTGGGATAAACCCCAGCCTGGCAGAAGGCCCACCCGCGCATGGGTGTCGGCGAATCTTGCATGGGGAGAGGCGTACAGAAAGTCGCAGGCTAGAGCCAGTTCAAAGCCTCCGGTGACAGCAGGGCCATTGATGGCCCCAATCACGGGCTTTCCGCAGTCTCTAAGTGCTCTTACCATGGGCGAGCTAGTGCCCATACCGCCATCCTTAAGCACTCCGGGGTTGGCGGTGAGTTCTTTAAGGTCAACACCGGCGCAAAAAGCCTTGCCGGCACCGGTTAGAACCACAGCGTGCACTTCAGAGTTGCTGGCGAGCTCATCAAAAGCCTCAACCAGACTTTGGCTCAGCGCTCGATTGAGTGCGTTGTAGGCGTCAGGCCGTTCGAGAGTAACCAGAGCAACTGCGTCGTGCCTTTCGATAGTAATGGGTTTGTTTGCATCCGCCATATGTGGCCATTTTCTACTTGAGCGAGGGGCCAAGAGTATATATGGTTCTCCAAGTAAAAGAATGACCGACCACTCGCGTTTCCGCTGCGTTGTTGGAGCCAACGGCGCAGCTTGAATCTCAAAAAAAATCATAATGAGGTGTTACCAATGCTGTTTTCCCAAAAACGACTGCCCTTAGCGGTAGCCGTCACTGCCTTTGTGGCAGCGGCGCCTGTGGCTGCACAACAACTTGAAGAAGTAATCGTGACCGCGCAAAAGCGGGCGGAGAACCTTCAGGACGTTCCAATTTCCGTGAGCACGGTGAGTGCCGAGAAAATTGCTGACAACACCATTCTCAACTTCGCTGCCTTGGCCGACTTTGTGCCAAGCCTGCATATTGCCGACGCGCCAGTAAATACCAATATCTACATGCGCGGTATTGGTTCGGGTAACAACCGAGGCTTCGAGCAGTCTGTTGGTATGTACCTTGATGGCGTTTATCTGGGGCGTGGGCGTCAGTACCGTTCAGCGTTAATGGACGTCGAGCGAATTGAGGTATTGCGTGGCCCGCAGGGGACTCTGTTTGGAAAGAACACCGTTGCAGGCGCGATTAACATTTCCAGTGCCTCGCCGGTACCCGGCGACGATATGACAGGCGAAATTAACGCGTCCATCGAGGAAAACGGTGGTCAGATTTATGAGGGCTTCATTCAAGGCGGTACCGACACACTAGCCGTGAGAGCAGCTTTTCGTTATCGCGAAACAGACGGTTATGTTTACAACGCCTACCTCGATCAAGATGAGGGTGCCACTGAAGAGCAAGGTGCACGAATTACCGTTGTTTGGGAGCCTTCAGACTCTTTCTCAGCGAACCTAAAATATACCAATATGCAGCGTGATCGCGACGGTGCTGCCAGTGCAACCTGGAAGTATTTGAGCCCTTCTGAGCGAAACGCCGACGTGCCAAACCGCAGTGATTTTGCGAATACGGCCTATCAAATTATGGACGTATTTTTCCCTGACTTTCCGGGAATTGCGGGTCAGGACTTTACCACCTACAAAGATAACGGCTACGGCCGTAGCCAAGATGACGGCATCGGCATTGGGTTAAAGCCTGAAAATTCTGATGATGAAATCGAAAACATTTCGCTGAATATGTCTTGGGACATTGGTAACGGCACTTTAACTTCGGTGACGGGCTTTGCATCCTATGAATATTTCGACGACGTCGACGTAGATTGGTTACCTTTGCAGTTTATCGACCGAAGTGATCAGCACGAATACGATCAGTTCAGTCAGGAGTTACGCTGGGCTTCTCAAATCGGCGACCGCTTTAGCTATACCGTGGGGGCATACTACGATGAGAACGAGCTCGATATGCTGGGTCAGGTCGTTATTGATACGAACTTCGATGGCTTGTTCCCTGAGTTTGTCGCCTTAGCTAACGGCTTGCCCGCAGCGGCAGCACCTTTAATGCCCCAAAACCTGCTGGCCGTTTTGACTGGCGATAGCCCACTCAATGGCATTCCTGGTTACGGTGTTTACAGCGCGAACCAGGTGGCTCGTAACCACAGCTTCAATCAGGAGACGGAATCCTGGGCCGTGTTCGCTCAGGGTACCTTTGACTTGAGCGATACGCTGCGGGTAACTCTGGGGCTTCGCTATACCGAGGAAGAAAAAGACGCGGTGAGCGACCAAAAGTTGGGTGACAGTCTTTGCGGCATAACCGGCAATTTGGAAGGCGGCACCCAAGGACAGTGTGGCGCTTATAACAACTGGCTAGGTGTCGTTCAGGCCAGCAGTTTCAACACTTACAACAAGTACTGGGTAGGCCAGCGAAAGACCGATGATCTATCGCCATCAGTCAACTTCCAGTGGGATATGAGCGACAGCGCTATGCTCTACATAAGCTACTCGCAGGGCTTTAAGTCTGGTGGTTTCAGTGCGGCGGATGATGGCAACCCCGGCGACCTTCCTGTCGGCGTGCCACCCATTCCGCCCGCTGTAAATAATGGTTTTCAGGCCAACAGCTATGTGTCTAATGTTCCCAACGAAGACTTCGAATTCGACGACGAGTCTGTTGAGTCTATTGAGATTGGCGGAAAGCACGAGTTCTTAGACGGTGCGATGCGATTGAACTGGGCGGCGTTTTACTCTGAGTACGATGATCTGCAGACGACCATTTTTAAAGGTGTAGGCTTTGCTGTGAAGAATGCGGCCTCGTCGGAAGTGCAGGGGGTCGAAGTTGATTGGCTGCTGCAGGTTACCGATAGCCTGCGTGTCGGTGTGAACGCGGCCTATCTTGATGCTTCCTATGGTGACTTTAAAGATGGGCCGTGCAATGCGATTCAGCTCGATCAAAATTCCGCGTGTGGAACGCCAGCGGGTATTGCAGCGGGCTCCAGTAATGACTTGACGGGCGTAAGCACGCTGTATGCCTCTGACTGGAGCGGAAATGCGTTTGTCGATTTCCGGACCCAGCTAGGTGGAATGGAGCTCTTTGCAGGTGTTGATGCGAACTATCGTAGTAAATTTTCATCCGCGGGTGATGATGACGTTAACGACGATATTGACAGCTATACGAAGGTCAACGCACGTATTGGCCTAGGCGGTGAGCGTTGGGAAGTTATGGCTTATGGCCGAAACATCTTTGATGAAGCGGCTCTGCAGCAGAGCTTCGATACGCCGGTTCTTGCCGGAAGTCACACCTGGTACATGGATGAGGGTGCGGTCTTCGGTGTGCGAGGTACGCTGCGCTTCTAAATACGACGTAATGCAAAGCCCGCCAAATTGGCGGGCTTTTTTTTGCCTAAAAAAGCCGAGGAATGACAGATCACCCCAAAATTTTTGTGCCCAGCCAACGCCGCTTTGTTGCACAAAAATCTTTGTAGCATTGTCGGCGAGCGACAACGGCCTATATACCTATAAACGGTAGGGCGCTTGTACTACGAGATACACGCAACCTTGAGCACAATCTCAGTGAGAGAGGTAAATGAGGAGTCTTATATGAGGTTTACGGGATTGTTAAAGTAACAGACGCACCGGTGAGTAAGCGTTGGGCACCACCATGATAAGACGGGCCTTGCAGGGGTGATTGCCGGTAAACCGTTTCTCCACACACCTCATACTTCCGTGAGTCTTCTTACAATCTCACATTTGGAGGGGTTTACGAATCTGGCGTTCCCCTAGGTTCGCTTGAGCCAAATAGCTCAATGCGTTAAGCGCTGTTCGATAAAAACAGCCTAGAGAAAGGAGCAAGTATTGCGAGTGTTATGCCGCGGCACGGGTCGGTGTCCCGAGCCGCGGTTGCATGGCGCCGGCCAACTGGCAACAGCGCCGCGAGTGTTTAGCCCAACACGTCGAACAGGATCCAAAACGAAGCAGTGGCATAGACCCCAAAGGTAGCAAACATGCCAATAGGGCGACCAATACCGGGTCCGACTTCGGTAATGCCAACGTAGTGCAGGAAACGGCCGACCACCAGCAAGGCGCCAAGGGTGTGCAACCAGGTCGTACCGGCACCCAGCAGTTCCATCAAAAGTAATAAAACCACCGCGAGTGGCACGGTCTCAACGAAGTTACCTTGACCGCGATTAAGCTTAAACAGCGCATCGTCATTGCCGTCGCCGAGGTCGATCTTGTTCTTAACTCGATACAAGCCGACCCGCATGGTGATGGGAACAAAGAGTATGCCCAGCAAGGCAATGTAAATTGGAGTGATGGACAAAAGACTCATGTTGGGAAGTTCCATAGGTTGTTCCTTTAAGACCAGTGTTGAGTTGTTTTTGAAAGTATGGGTTTGGACAGCTGTTTTCTGCAAGGGCATAGCAAGCAACACGGGCCTCCATTTGTCAATCAGACGCCAACATTATTGAGCGCTTTGGGCAACGCAGCTGTATGCTGTTCAAGGCTGCTGTGCCAAGTGTTTGCCACAGAGCGTGCCCATGGCTGTTGCGCCAAACGAGTCGTCAGCCCAGCGAGTCAGTGTGCTTCTGAGACTAATAAATTCAAAAAATTTACTGCCATCCCTGAAGCCAAACCTCCCGCTCTTTTAATGTCGACCACTCAATCTGAATAAAGCGATTAGACATGACAGCGTTTAACTCACACTCAATAACAAGCCCCTCTTCGTCATATTCCACGCGACTCACCACAAAGTGTTTTTCCTTATTGATGGGGCGCACCGCAGTCCATTTGCTGTTCAATAACTTTTTGGGATGAATTGGATTCATAGGGAAAGCTTGTAGGGCTGCTCTTTTAGAAGGGTTAGAGACCAGATAATCGCAAAACCACAATCACCAAGGCAAGCACCGTAATCGCAGACGTCGGCAGCGACCCGCGGATTGTCCCAAACCCTCATGCATTTGCATCGACCTGAAAGTTTGCCAGCGTAGGATTCTTCATACTGTGCCCCCGCTATGAACTCATATGTGCCTGACACGTTTCCCCGGGCGCCTTGTCCCGAATGCGCTTTTCCGCCAGCTTGATGCACAGCGGGAAAGAGGCCCTTGGAACCGAGCCAGGGCCGTGAACTTGCTGTGCCTCGGCGGCAGGATTTATTGCGCATCGCGTTGGTCACGTAACAAGGTGCGGCGGATTTTACCGGCCTCATTGCGAGGCAAAGTCTCTACCAATTCAATCGTTCTGGGCACTTTATAACTGAGCAACTGTTCTCGACAAAGATCCAAAAGCTCTAGCATCAGCGTGTCTGGGTCCAGTGCTGCGAGCGGTTCAACAACAGCATGAACGCGACGCCCCAGATCGTCATCCTGAAGGCCCACGACGGCCGCATCGCGAACCTGTGGATGCTGGGTAATAACAGCTTCAACTTCTGCAGGAAAAATGTTGGAGCCGCCAGAAATGATTAAATCAGTTCGTCGGTCAGCGAGGTAAAGATAGCCGTCGTCATCTAACCATCCAAGATCGCCCACACTGGTGAAGCCTTCGAGCAGGTTTTCCAGAGGTTGTGATCCAAGGTATTCGCAGGGTGGTGGGCCACCGGCAATGCGGGTAAAGATTTCGCCAACCACGCCGTTTGGAAGTGGCTCGCGATTTTCATCTAAAATTAAAATTTCCGTGCCGATGCCTTTACCCACGCTACCTTTATGCTGGAGCCATTCATTGCCATCGATAATAGTAAGCCCGTTGGCTTCGGTCGCGGCCCAAAGCTCAAGCACACGCTCACCGCCAAGTTTTTCGATAAACCCTTCTTTTGCCCAGCTTGGGCAGGGGGCCGCTAAGTGCCACGTAACACGGACAGAATCCAAGTTTCTTTGCTGCCAATCGGGCTCGCGCAGCATGCGCTGCATCATGGTGGGCACCAAATTGAGTACCGTTGGCTGATAGGCTTCAATTAAGTCAAGGCAACGTGCGGCATTGAAGCGTTCATTGAGCAGCACCCGGCCACCCCGGATTAGCATGTTCAGGGAAAACCAAAAGGGGCCGTTGTGGTAAAGCGGGCCCGGTGAGTATTTGAGATCACCAGGTTCGAAGCGCATGAGTTGAGGGATGATAGGATTCTCCGGATCGAAAAGCGCGTCCCCAGTGGTGAGAATGAGCTTCGGCTTTCCCGTTGACCCGCCCGAGGCTAAAGCCTTGATGGGGTTGCTGACTCGATACGGTAAAGCGGCGCTGCCCGAGCTTTTATCGCTATAGTCATCGGGGTTAACCGTCGTTTGATCAAAGGCTTGGCGAGAAATAATGACTCGAGGCTGGGCAAGATCAATAAGGCCCATAAGCTCTGTTGGTGGCAGTTTGCTGCTGACCGGCATCGGGGTGCCACCTGCCTTGAATATAGCCACCGCTGCGACGAGAAACTGATTGCAGGTGGGCAGGTGGATAGGCACAAGATCCCCGGTCACTACCCCCAAGTCCAGTAACGCCCGTGCAATATTGTCAGTCCAATTTTTTAGTTCACGCCGCGAGACAGTTTCAGTGGGCCCTGAGTTCATTGCTGTAGTCAGCAGAGTTTCCTCAGGTAGATCAGCAGCCAACTCGTCAAGAATGGCGCCCAGCGTTTTGAGCGTCTCGGTCATAGGTATCTCCCTTGCACGTGGCTTGTAGCTCTTTGTTTACAGTATCGACTTACGGCTTAGCTACACTATTTTATAGGTTTTATTGGCCTATGGAGTCCCATGTTTGTTCGTAGACTCAGAGGCTACTAGCTGGCATTGTGTTGGCCGTCCGTTCCGTAAGGGTACTGGCGACATCGAATTCTTGTTTTGTGGGAGTCATACACATTGGACCCTTTGAGTCAGGCTGTTTTAGGCGCGGTTGTGCCTCAAGTAGCAATGCGCCATCGCAACCTCGCACGTTTAACGCTTATCGGCGCACTCGCCGGCATGGCCCCCGACCTCGATGTGCTAATTCGCTCGACCAGCGATCCGCTGTTATTTCTTGAGTACCACCGTCAATTTACCCACTCCCTCCTTTTTGTCCCTATAGGATCATTGCTGTGCGCGCTGGTTTTCTGGAAGACGATTGGCCGAGGCCTGAACCTATGGACAGTTTGGATGGCAGCGTTTCTCGGCTACATGACCCATGGCCTCCTCGACGCTTGCACCACATATGGCACTTTACTGTTCTGGCCGTTCTCTGACGCGCGCATTGCCTGGAATAATATTGCCGTTATAGACCCCTTATTTACGCTGCCGCTGCTGGTTGGCGTACTCTGGGGGCTTGCCCGACAGTCTGTGTGGATACCCCGGTTGGCACTATGTTGGGCGCTGCTTTATCTCACAGCAGGTTCGCTGCAACACGATCGTGCGGTGGCTATTGGGGAGAATCTGGCGCAGGGCAGAGGGCATGCCGGTGTGTCAGTGTCGGCGAAGCCTACGCTGGGCAACTTGGTGTTGTGGAAGGTGATTTACCGCCATCAAGGACGATTTTGGGTCGATGCCGTTCGTGTAGGTTCCGACGTGCAGGTTTATCCAGGAGGATCTGTCGCTGCCTTTGATCCAGAGGTGCATCTCACTTGGCTGCCTCAGGATGTGCAGCAGCGTCGAGACCTCGCGCGCTTTCGTTGGTTCTCTAACGACTATCTGGCTGTGGACCTGCAAGATCCGCTACTGATCGTTGATATGCGTTATTCGCTCATGCCCAACGAAATAAAGGGTTTGTGGGGCATAAAATTCGACCCCCGCGCCGGGCCCGATCAGCACGTTAGCTATGAGGTGCAGCGCAGTGTCGACAGTGGTCGTGCGAAAAAATTGTGGTCAATGCTCAGGGGTCAGCCGGCGGGGTAGTGGGGGCGTCCTGTTGACGCCCGTCTCGTCAGGGCCGCTTTATGCAATCTCAGACTGGTAGTAAGCCATAAGGATTTCGGCGACTTCGGGTCGTGAGAATTCAGGGGGTGGTGCAACACCTTCACTCAGCATCTCCCGAACTTTGGTGCCTGAAAGCAGAACAAAGTCGTCTTTGTCGTGATCGGGAGCCTCACGCATCATGACAACCTTGTTGAGCTTTTTAGACCAAGCCGTATGGTCGGCACTGAAGATTTCAATGTCTAATGCACCTTCAGGAACCGACTCAGTAAAGATGGTTTGGGCATCAAAAGGACCATAATAGTCGCCAACACCCGCATGGTCTCTGCCCACTATGAGGTGCGTGGCGCCCATATTTTGGCGAAAGACCGCGTGCAATACGGCCTCTCTGGGGCCAGCGTAAAGCATGTCAAATCCGTAGCCGCTCACCATGACCGAATTGGGTGGGAAATAGACGTCTACCATCTTGCGAATACAAGCGTCACGCACGTCGGCGGGGATGTCTCCGGCCTTTAACTTGCCCAATAACATATGCACGATGCAACCATCAGCTTCGAGGCGTTCCATGGCCATACGGCATAGCTCTTCGTGGGCCAGATGCATTGGGTTACGGGTTTGAAAGGCGACCACCTTGTTCCAGCCTCGCTTTTCAATGTCAGCGCGTATTTCAACGGCGGTTTGAAAGGTGCCTGCAAACTCGTCCCTAAAATAACTGAAGTTTAGAACCTGAATGGGCCCTGACAGGAGCTGATTGCCCAACTGAGTGAACGTGCTCACGCCAGGGTGGCTGTTGTTGTCAGTACCAAAAATCTGGCTAGCCATGGTGGCAATCTGTGAGTCGGTAACGGCCTCAACGTTGGTGACATCCATGATGCCCAGTATTGGATGGCCCTCTACGTTGGGATCTCGCAAAGCAACGCGAGCGCCGTTTGCGATGCTGGTGTCCTGAGTCAAGTTAACGACTGGAACCGGCCAGAATAACCCATCAGTCGTGTGCATATTTTCTGCGACTGCAAGGGCATCTGCTAAATTCATATAACCTTGCAGTGGGTTAAAGTATCCCGCGCCTAGCATTACGGCGTTGGCCGCAGCTGCCGAGTTCAGCAGTAGTGATGGCAGCGTCTCGGCTTCTTTGAGCAGTTGTTCTCTTGCGGCATCGTCAGACACGTACAGGGGGTATAAAACATCCGAACCGTGGGGCTTGATCATCATTAAGTCTCTCTTTAAGCGGCCAAAATGCCGCGCTGTTCCAAGTATTCAATCAGTAGCTCAACCTCAGCCTCAAGGGTCATCTGATCCGTGTGCAGATGGATCTCAGGGGACTCGGGTGCTTCGTATGGATCGTCAATGCCGGTAAAGTTTTTGATTTCTCCGGCACGGGCTTTCTTATAAAGGCCTTTCGGGTCACGTTTTTCGGCTTCCTCGAGGGCGCAATCTACAAAAACTTCAATGAACGTCATACCAGATTCAGCGTGGAGTGCTCGTACCTGGTCGCGATCCGCGCGATAGGGGCTGATAAAGCTGCTGAGTGCGATGACGCTGGAGTCCACAAATAATTTTGCAATTTCACCAATACGACGGATATTTTCAGTGCGGTCTTCCGCTGAAAAACCGAGGTTTTTGTTAATCCCGAACCGGATGTTGTCGCCATCGAGGCGGTAGCTGAGGTGCCCACGCTCAAACAGCTTGGCTTCCAATGCGACAGCAATTGTACTTTTGCCACTGCCGGACAATCCGGTGAACCAAAGGGTGGCGCCTTGTTGTTTCATCATACGATCGCGATCAGCGCGTGTAATTTCACCATCATGCCAGTGTACGTTAGTGGCTTTTTGCTCGGTCATTGGAGGTCTCCTGTTTGATGGTCGCGGAGTGTAGATTTATATTGGGTATTTGTTAAATAGTTTTATTAGGTACAAACTACCTATTTGGCAAATACTAGGGTGTCGTCGATGAGCGCCGTACGAAACGAGTCTCTCAGGTTTTCCCTGCGACAGTTGGAAATTTTCATCGCCGTTGCGAGCACGGGAACAACCGCTGAGGCAGGGCAGGTGCTTGCGATGTCACAGTCAGCGGTAAGTGCTGCCCTAAAGGCCTTAGAGACTAACCACAACGCCGAGCTGTTTGACCGCATTGCCAACCGTCTGGTGCTCAATCCGACGGGGCGTCAGTTGGAGGTGCGGGCGCGCGTGTTGCTCGAGGAGGCCCGTCAGGTGCAAGCTGAGTTGCTATCGGCGTCGCCATCGGGTGATCTCAACATCAGCGCAAGCTTTACTATTGCCAACCACCTTATGGTTGATTACCTCGCAACGTGGTTGAGCCGTTATCCAATGGCAAAAGTGGATATCACTCCGGGGAACACTCCCGATGTAGTGACTAAAATACTCAACAGAGAAAGTGAGCTAGGGCTGATCGAAAATGAAACCAACGCCAAGGGCGTCGATTTAATCCCTTGGGTGGAGGATGAGTTGTTTGCTTTTTGCGCGCCTAGCCATCCACTAGCGCAGAAAGGGCGTTTGACAGAAGCGGACATTCTTCGCGTGGATTGGATTTTGCGCGAGCCCAATTCCGGTGCTCGCTCATTATTTGATCAGGTGTTTGCCTCGTTGGTACCTCAACTGCGAGTGCGCCTTGAGCTGCGTCATAACGAGCCCATTCTGAGAGCGGTAGAGCAAGAGTTGGGGGTAGGTTGTCTCTCGGAGAAGGTTCTGGCGCCCCACCTTGAGCAAAGGGCTCTTGTGGCCTTGGCGCTGCCAAAAAAACTGCGCCTTAGACGTAAGTTTTACTTCTGTCAGCGGCGACAGCGGCATCATAGGCCTGAGGTGACTGAGTTTTTAAATCTTTGTAGGGGCGCTTAGTAAACGGCACTAACGCAGAACGATAAGCGGAGACAAGCTGCTTTGAATCATTCGTATGGTATTGCTGCCTAAAAATAAATGCCGGACTTTTGAGTGTGCAAAGGCTCCCATAATCAGCAAACCAATGTCATGCTCCCGTTGGTAGTTGAGCAGTGAATCTGTGACGCCACCGTCAACGAGGCTGGATGTCACGTGATAACCCTCGTTGCTAAGCCGTGACGCTGCCGCCTCAAACTTATCGGTATGAGCATCGTCATGATGACCAACCATCACCAAATGGCAGGGCAGGCCAGTCAACAATCCGCCTTTTATAATTCGATCAAGGGAGCGTTCTGCGGTGTCTCTGCCGTCGTAAGCCAACATGAAACTCTGGGGCGCGGTGAACTGCGCACCTGTTATGAGAATTGAGGTGTGCACCTGGCGAATCAGTGATTCAATATGAGAGCCCAAGGCGGTAAATTCTCCCGCATGGTCGGTGCCCACCTTGCCGACAACCATTAATCGGGCCTGGGCTTCGAGTTCCACAAGGGCTTCCACGAAGTCGCCGTGTCGGAGTAAGGTTTCGACTTGGCCGGCACCATGGGCCAGCGCGCGACTCTCAGCTTCCTGCAGTAAGGTCTTGCCGTACTGCATCGCCAAACGCCCCCGTTCCTGATCGAGCTGCGCCATGCGTTCGAGTAGTTCAGATTGCGCCCCCAGACCGATAGCACCGCTCCAATCATCGGCGCCGTGCTGTTGCCGTCGTTCTAGCGTGTGTAGCAGCAATAAGTCTCGATTAAGCCGAGACGCTACCCAAGCGGCGGCTTCACAGACCGCTAAGGATCCCACCGAGCCATCAACACTCGCGATAACTTGATCTTCTTGCTTTTCCACGGTCTAGTGTCCCCCCATTAGTTTTTCGACTTCTGCTGGGTCGTTATGAATTCCGAACTTATCGACCACAGTTTCCGTGGCTTCATTCATACCATGGATCGTCACTTCTGCGCCCTCGCGGCGAAATTTAATTACGACCTTGTCGAGGGCTGCTACGGACGTGACATCCCAAAAATGCGCGAGGGATAAATCGATTACTACCTGCTCTACAGCCTCTTTAAAGTCGAAAGCAGCTATGAACTGTTCACTCGAGGCGAAAAATACCTGTCCAATGACTTGATAGGTTTGAGCACCAAGCTCAGGGTCTGGGTCAGACTTGACCACCATGAAGCGCCCAATCTTGTGGGCAAAAAAGAGCGACGCCAGCAAGACTCCGACAAAAACGCCGATCGCGAGGTTGTGGGTCGCAACCACAACAATGACCGTTGTGATCATGACAATGTTGCTGGACATCGGGTTGCGCCGCAAATCACGGATTGATACCCAGGAAAACGTACCAATCGACACCATGATCATCACGGCCACCAAGGCGGCCATGGGGATTTGCTGCAGCCAACTGTCGAGGAAGACCACCATAATAATGAGAACACTGCCAGCGGTCAGAGTAGAGAGCCGTCCTCGGCCACCTGACTTCACGTTAATAATAGACTGGCCGATCATGGCACAACCTGCCATACCGCCAAAACAGCCCGACATTACATTAGCGATGCCTTGTCCCTTGCACTCTTTATTGCGATCACTGGGGGTGTCAGTTAGGTCATCGACGATGGTCGCCGTCATAAGCGATTCTAGGAGACCGACAACCGCCAGCCCCACTGAGTAGGGCAAGATAATCATCAGTGTGTCTAGATTAAAAGGAATATTGGGCAGCAAGAATATAGGCAGGGTGTCGGGTAAGTCCCCCATATCGCCCACCGTTCTGATGTCGAGACCCAAGAAAATACTAATCGCTGTCAGGCATATGATGCAGACCAAGGGTGAGGGGATGGCTTTGCCAATCACCGGTAGTCGGGGAAACAGATAAATGATGCCCAAGCCACTCGCCGTCATGGCATAGACGTGCCAGGTGACCTGAGTCAGTTCAGGCAACTGCGCCATGAAAATTAGTATTGCCAGTGCATTCACAAACCCGGTGACAACGGATCGTGAGACGAAGCGCATAAGCTCGCCGAGCTTTAGAAAACCTGCAATGACCTGCAATACGCCGGTGAGCATGGTCGCCGCCAGCAAATACTCAAGCCCATGTTCTTTGACCAGTGTCACCATAACCAGGGCCATTGCGCCGGTGGCAGCCGAGATCATGCCAGGGCGACCGCCGACGAAAGCGATAACGACCGCTATGCAAAAGGAGGCATAGAGGCCCACCCGAGGGTCAACTCCCGCGATAATGGAAAAAGCAATGGCCTCCGGGATCAAAGCAAGGGCGACGACGAGCCCCGCGAGTAAGTCGGCGCGGATATTGCCGAACCATTCTTCCTTGAGCGTTGTGAGCATGGAGATAACCGGGTTGACTGAAGAGGGCGAGGACTATTCGTATTGAGCGTCATGTCTGGATCAGTCACGGATCAATGACCCAGCCACGGCACTTAAGCGGGGCGCAGGGTAGTACATTAATGCCGCCGCGTACACTGACCCTTGTCGCTGCAGGAGTTGCAGTAGAGGTCGCTGGGGGGAGTCGTGATTGTGGCGCTTTCCATGCATACTATGAGCTAACCCGGTTTCCCACAGGAGTTCCCATTGGAAGAGCAATATCAGGCGGTCAAGACCCGTATTTCACATGACCTGATGCAAGTGGCGCTGCGGTTGGTCTTTGCGCTCTTATTGTTGTGGGTTTGCGCCAAGATATTTGCGCCATTTGCGGCTCTTATGTCCTGGGCGTTGATTGTTGCCATCACGCTCTATCCCCTTCATTTGCGTATCAAAGGTTCTTTGGGCTGGAGCGATGCACGAACAGCGACGGTAATTGCCGGCACGGGTTTGCTGTTGCTGGGCGTCCCGACCGTATTGTTGGGTATGTCTCTTGTCGACCACGTTACCTCGATCATTAGCCAGTGGCAGCAAGGCAGCCTTGATATCGCGCCCCCGGATGAGTCTGTCAAAGACTGGCCAATGGTTGGGGAGCGCGTGTACGTAATTTGGTTGGAAGCTTCCGACAACCTCGCAGAGTTATTGGCGGCCCATGGCGAAGAAGTCCGCGGTTTGCTCAAGCGTTTTGTTGGTGGTACCGCCAATATGCTAACGACTGTCGGTCTGTTTTTGGGGGCTATAGTTGTTGCCGGAATCATGATGACCTTCGGGCAATCGGGGAGTGCAGCGATGGGGCGCATTGCGGTAACCCTCGTGGGAAATGGTCGGGGCGAGGAACTGCAGGCTTTATCAGTCGCAACTACGCGCTCGGTGGCCACTGGCGTCATTGGGGTTGCGGTCATTCAGTCGCTATTGTTGGGTGTCGGCTTTCTTTGGGCCGAGGTGCCCGCTGCAGGGGTTTTGGCAGTACTTGCGCTTATAACTGGCATCATTCAGTTACCGGCGCTGCTGATAACGCTGCCGGTGCTCATTTGGCTCTGGACCTCCGGCGGGGCGGGTGATGGCTCGGTAGTTATGGACGTTGTGATTACGGTCTATCTTATTATTGCTGGACTTGCTGACAATGTGCTTAAGCCCATTTTGTTAGGGCGCGGGGTCGATGTGCCTATGCCGGTTGTCTTAATCGGTGCCTTGGGGGGAATGGTCGGCATGGGGTTGATTGGCCTATTCATGGGATCGGTTGTTCTAGCTATTGGTTACCAGTTGCTTTGGGCTTGGGTAGATCGTGAAACCACCCAGGTAACCATCAACGAAACCAGCGAACCGTCTTAGCGCCTCGTTTAAGCCGAATTGCTTTGAGTTTGACTTGAGATGACCTTTTCTAAACGCCTCAGCGTTACTGCCATCTGGGTGCTGGTCCTAATGAGTTGCACGACGGTTGGTCCTGATTACGTGCCGCCGGATGATAGCTGGCTCGAGGCGCTTGAAGTTTCTGTTTACGGTGAGTCGATCACGGTGGTCTCTGAGTCTGAATCTGAATCTGAGGCTACGCTTTGGTGGCGTCAATTTGACGATCCGGTGCTCAACGTTCTTGTCGAAGAGGCGAGGTCCGAAAACCCAGGCCTAAGAATTGCTGGACTTCGGGTGCTGGAGGCTCGGGCTCTGGCAGCTGCGGCTGGCTCAGCGCTTTATCCTCAGGCACAGACAGTGGATGTAAACGCAGCCTATGCCAAGCGCAGCAATGGTCCGGGGGAGAGTGGTTTTAGTAGTTGGGATGCCGGCTTTACCCTGGGTTGGGAGCTCGACTTTTGGGGTCGATTTCAGCGCGGTATTGAGTCGGCTGACGCGGCTTATTTTGCGTCACTGGCAAACCAGCGAGACGCTCAAGTTCTCCTTGCTGCAACGGTTGCCGACATTTACTGGCAATACCGGGTCACCGAAGGGCGCATTGTAATTTTGAATAAAAACGCCGAGCTGCAGTCTCGCAGCTATGACATTACGCGACAGATGTTTGATGCTGGACAACAGTCCGAATTAGACCTCCAGCAAGCTCGCACTCAATATTTAGCGACACTGGCAGTGCTGCCGTCTTTGGAGCAAGGAGCAGGGCAGCTTGCTAATGCCCTCTCAGCCCTCCTAGGACGCGCTCCAGCTGAGATGCAAGCACGCTTGTCAGATCGCCCGACCGGACCTACCAACCTACCCAGCAGTCATCGCGTTGAGTTGACCGAACTCCCTGCGACACTCATTCAGCGGCGGCCAGATGTCCGGGCAAGTTTATGGGCTGTGGCTGCACAATCTGCCCAAATTGGTTTGGCGGAAGCGGATTACTACCCCTCGATAGCAATAGGAGGCAGCATTGGTTGGTCTGGTAATTCCCTCACATCCCAGGACAGCTCAGGACTGCTTGGTGTGGGTCCTGCGGTACGCTGGACGGTATTTGATTGGGGACGAATCGCCAACAACGTTCGCATTCAGGATGCTCGGTTGCAACAGGCCATAGAGGTTTACCGCAATACAGTGCTCAATGCCGCTCGGGAAATCAACGACGCCTCCATAGCCCTAGATAAGACCGAACAGCAGCGCGTTTTACTGGCGGAGACTGTCGAGGCCTCAGAGCGGGCATTAGAAATTGCCAGTACGCGTTATCGAGAGGGTTATGCTGACTTTCAGCGAGTTCTTGATGCGCAGCGCGTGGTGTTCACTCAAGCCGATAGAAAGCTACAGAATGATGGCCAGCACCTTCGGGCCATTGTTGCCATGTACAAGGCGTTAGGAGGGGGCTGGAGTCCCGACACAATGGCCGACATGTTGCCGACATCAGTTTTACGACAGATGCAGGAGCGCTCCGATTGGGGTGAATTACAGTTGTTACAGGTGGGTGATGAACAGGCTTCACCTATTCAATCGGTGCCTTCCGAAGTGGAGTCTAAATAATGAGTGACACGTCAGAGGAAGCTGGCAGTAAGACGATCAACAAAGGTGCAGGCTTGGTGGTGGTTTGCTTGGTCGTGTTGCTGGCCTGGTATGTTTCGGCGGATCGACAGACACCCTACACGTCTCAAGCCCGAGTTGAGGGCTTCGTCGTCGGGGTGGCGCCAAAAGTGGCGGGTCTGATCACGCAGGTTCACGTCGCAAATAATCAACGGGTTCAGGCCTCTGATCTGTTATTTACTCTCGATCAGTCGGATTACCTCATTGCACTGCAGCGCGCTGAGTCAGATCTGGAGAAAGCTCGTCAGCAGTTGGCTGCGGGTGATGCCGGAGTTGCGGCAGCACGGGCCGGGCTGGAAGCGGCTTTGGCGAATGAAATGAAGAGTGCGAAGGACTTTGAGCGCTTAAGTCGCCTCTTCGAGCAGGACTCGGGCACGATATCGGAACGAAGGTTGGAAATGTCGGAAGCCTCCTTGGTCGCTGCAACGGCGCAGGTCGTCGCCGCTCGGGCAAATATACAACAGGCAATCGACGCTAAAGGTGGCGATGACGATAGCAGCAATGCTTATTTGAAATCGGCACAAAGTGCATTGACCAAAGCGCAACTTGATCTCGACAATACCCATGTTCGGGCGGGGAAATCGGGCGTGATTACGGATCTTCGTGCCGAGGTGGGCCAGTTTGCTGGTGTCGGCAAGCCGGTAATGACCTTGGTGGCGACCGATGAACTCTGGATCAATGCGGCTTTTACAGAAAATAACTTAAGCGCGCTTATTGAGGGCGCTGAGGTCGAGTTGCTCTTCGATACGTTGCCGGGGCGAGTCTACGAGGGACATGTTCTATCTGTCGGTTTAGGTGTGAGTGCTTCGACAAATACCCAGCCAGGTACACTACCATCCATTCAAAATAATCGTGATTGGCTGCGTCAAGCCCAACGATTTCCCGTTCAAATAGCGATAGCCGATCTGTCCGATCCGCACTTGAGGTCGGCCCTTCGAATGGGTGGCCAAGCATCGGTAGTGGCATATGGTGACGCACCGTGGATTCTGAAGTCGCTGGCTTGGCTGAGCATCCGAGTTCGAAGTTACCTGTCCTATGCCTATTGAAGCACGACGTACCTTCCGGCTCGCGCTCACTGTAACCATCGCCTTGGTCTTGGCGTACGGTAGCGGAATTTCTGTTCCCTATTTAGCGCCGCTATTGGCCCTCATTCTTACCTTAAAACCAGCGCCGCCAATGGCTGCGGGAAAATTGCTGGGCCTTGCGGTCGCCCTCGCACTGATTCTTGGAGTGGGTTTGTTGATCGCGCCGCTGGTAGAGCAGTACGCCCCGATCGGACTGTCCCTCGTTGCTCTGGGTCTTTTTGTGAGCAATCGAATGAGTTTGGGGGGAGACAAGACCGCCGTGGGTACCTTGCTGGCCATGAGTCTGACGCTTATTTCCGCACTGGGTGTGTTTAGCCTGGCTTTGGCGCAAACTTTGGTGACAATGCTGGTCGCAGCCGTCGTCATTGCGGTGATTAGTCAGTGGATTGTTTATCCTTTTTTTCCCGAGACAGACCTCAATCTTGAGGCCTCATCCTTGGCACAGGATAACGATGACAGTGCCTCTGAAAACACCTCAGCATTGCGCGCAGTTGTTGTTATTTTGCCTGCCTATCTATTCCTGTTAATAAATCCAATGGGACACACGCCGGTGATGATGAAATCGATTGTGCTGGCTCAGTCTCCCTCCGTCATTGAAGCCAAGCAGGCTGCGGTTGAATTACTGGGTGCGACCGTGCTCGGTGGTGTTTTAGCGGCTTTGCTCTGGTTTGGCTTGAAGCTGTCACCTCGCCTCGATATTTTTGCGCTGCTCATTCTGTTGGTCATGATCGGGCTAGCCCGAAAACTGTACGTACCTAATGCCACACGTTTTACGCAGCAGTTTTGGATTGACGCCTCGGTGACGATGCTTATCCTTTTGGGTCCTGCGGTGGCGGATAGCGCTGCAGGCAAAGATCCTTATCAGGCTTTTCTCTTTCGTTTTGGTATGTTCTTTTTGGTGGCTATCTACGCTTGGGGCAGCATGGTAGTGCTGAATCGCCTGGGCTGGCTGAGTCAAAGAAAACAGGAAATCGCAATATGATAATCGCACTCACAGTGGGTGTTGCCGCGATGGTGGTGTGCTTATTCGTGCAGGGAGTCCTATTGTTCCTCGCGACGCGTTACTACGTAAGACACCTAACATGGGTCAAGAGCGCATCACGTGCGATGACCATGCTGTTGATATCCCAGGTTATGTTGATGTTAGTGGTTGGGAATCTGGTTCAAGGTGGCATCTGGGCGTTGCTGTTTGTGTTTTTAGGCGAGTTTGGCGACTGGGCAACGGCTTATTACTTTTCTTTGGTTAATTTTGCGACCTTGGGCTACGGCGATATTGTCATGTCGGAACGTTGGCGAATACTGGGGCCCTTACAAGCCATCAATGGTGTGCTGATGATTGGTGTTTCCACGGCGTCTATAACAGCGGTTGTCCATGATGCCTTTCAGCGCTCGTGGTCTAGGCCAAACGCAGAGTCCGTAACTGATGTAGAGGCTGGCAAAAACCGTGAATAGCGTTAAATCGATTTGAACTAAGTAGCTCAGGCAGCCGTACTCTCGCTAACTTCTGTGCAAACGAGTAAGTCATGAACCTAATGTCAAAGATCTCTGTGTTGCTAACGGTACCCTTTTTGGTGCTGACAGGTTGTTCTCAGCCGCCCATGAAGCCCGTATCGGGAACGGAGGTGGCGACCGAGTCAGGTCGCGTAATCGGTGTTGCAGGGAACGATCAGGTCATTCATTGGCAGGACATCCCCTTTGCGCAGCCACCCGTAGGGAATTTGCGGTGGCGGGCGCCACAACGCTACAGCAATGCCAACGGTGAAATTCAAGCTCGGGAAAGTACGATTTGCGTGCAAGAATCCGGCGCCATTTCTGGTACCGAGGGCGCCTCTTTCGTAGGGTCCGAAGATTGCTTGTACCTCGACATCGTCGCACCCGGATCTGTTCGGGATCAGGCGCTACCGGTCATGGTTTGGATTCACGGCGGAGGAAATACCTCGGGCACTAAAGATACCTATGATTTTTCTGCGCTTGCACACGATCAGCATGTTGTCGTGGTAACCATCAACTACCGCTTAGGCCCCCTGGGCTGGATGACACACCCCAGCATTCAGGGTGAAGCGGAGGGCCTAGACAAAAGCTCCAACTTTGGCCAGCTGGACATCATTGCGGCCCTCGAGTGGACGCAGCGGAATATTGAAGGTTTTGGCGGCGATCAGAATAACGTCACCATTTTCGGGGAGAGTGCAGGGGGGCACAACGTGTATGCGCTGCTGGCGTCACCCTTGGCCAATGGCTTATTTCATCGCGCCATTGCTCAGTCTCCCTACACGACGACCGTTACACCGCGGCAGGCCTTCAATCGAGATCGCGAGTTTCCTGAGTTGGATCGGGGCAGCTGGGAGGTAGTGCAGGCACTAGGACTTGACCCCGATACAACCTCTGGTGACGCCCTGCGATCAATTGAGGTTTACGACCTTATGGGCGCTTACTACTCCCTCGAAAAAGACCATTTGAGCCCGCTGTCTACGGCAGACGGGATCGTAATACCGGCTGTGGGTATGGCGCAGGCGCTTGCCGATCCTCAGTACGCGAAATCGGTCCCGGTGTTGTCAGGCTCAAACCGCGATGAGGTCACATTATGGATGGGGTTGAATCGTTATTTTGTCAACGGTGACCCGGTGCTTTTTGGGCTGCTGCCGCCGCGCATGTCAGTTAAGAACGAGGAGACGTATCGCTACTGGGTGGATTTAAGATCTCGTGCCTGGAAAGCGAGGGGGGTCGACCAAGCGATGCTCAACTTGGGCGCAGCAGGGTATGAGAGCCTTTACACCTATCGCTTTGATTGGGATGAGCAAGCTGAGAGTTGGTTTATCTCCTTCCCTAGCCTTTTAGGTGCCTCTCATGGGGCGGAAATTGCTTTTGTTATGGGAGCCCCCATGTTTGGGCCAATAGGGGATTATATGTATCCCGATACGAGTTCTGCGCGGGAAATGACAAACATCATGATGAGTGCCTGGGGTAACTTTGCGCGTAAAGGCCAGCCCGGGGCTGTGGTCGGTAATCCGTGGCCGCCGTTTTTAGCTGATGCGCCCCACACGATGGTTCTTGACGGCGTTTCAAGTAGTCAGGTCGTGATGGAGAGTCCGACTTTGGGTGAATTACTCCGTGAGATTGAGGCGCCCTCAAGCCTCGATGCCACCGAGCGTTGTTTGTTAATGTGGGAAATGGTGACGAACATTGGCCAGCCTATATACGACGAATACGCTCGATGGAATAACGGAGAGTGTGGTGACTTTAATGTGCGCAATGCCAAGGCCGCGATCAAGGCTGCGCTTTTAGAACAATATGGGTCAACGTCACTGCCATAGTTTGTTCAGTCAATTTCCCCTCTAGAGCTCGATTGCCAGCTCACGGGGAGGGAGTTCTGACCTGAGGTATTGTGGCGTAGGGTGCATAGGATTCGCGTTGAACCCTGAGCGCAATTGGCGTAAGCACCGAAAAATAAGGGGAAAGTGCCTGATGATTGTGGCTATCACGGGAGCATCGGGCTCGGGTAAATCGACCTTGGCGCAGTCGCTTGTTGCATTTAGTCGCGGCTTGCCCGGTGGTCCTACAGCTTGCCTTTTAAGTCTTGACGCCTACTATCGTGATCTCAGTCACTTATCCCTCCAAGAACGCGAAGCCGTTAACTTTGACCGAATAGATGCCATTGAGCTGTCTTTTTTTTGCGAACATTTGTTGCAGCTAAGATCAGGCGGGCAAATCGAGGTTCCCCGTTACGACTTTTCTAAACACACGCGAATCGCAGACCACACTGATGTGCTTGGTCCAGCGCAGTTAGTTGTCGTAGATGGTTTGCTTCTGGGGGCGTGGGCCGATCTGTCTTCCAACGTCGATCACACGGTTTTCGTCGATACACCGACGTCGGTTTGTTTCCAGCGACGATTGCAAAGAGATTGTGGTGAGCGGGGGCGCAGCGAGGCTTCGGTGCATGAGTTTTGGAACACGCGGGTGCTCCCAGAGTTTCAGCGTTGGGGTGAGGGCGCGAAGCAAAGGGCGGATCAGGTGGTCAGTGGAGAGGTCTCTACGGCCGTTGCCACGGCGGAAGTTTGGGGCGCACTGCCGTTTTAAAGGCGCTCTTTTTGTTTGCTGACCCATCGGAAGTGTCGTGTTAGTTCTGGATCTTCTTGCAGTTTTGCCAGGGTGTTGTAGGTCCTAGCTAGGGTTAGTTCGTCAAAACGCCGATGAATGCCCCTGTGGCATTGCACACAGACCATGATGCCGGTGCTGAGATCGCTCTTTTTGAAGTGGCGGCGAAAGTGCGTCCGACGGTGCACCTTCTTAGGAATTAGGTGATGAAAAGTGAGTCTCACCCTGCGCTGACAGCAAGCGCAGGGTGAAACTGAGCCACGCTGCCGTGGCCCGCTATCACTCTGCCGATGCGAGGGCTGCGTCAAGGCTGCCGCGCAATTTTTGGCTGTCTGGCCCTACGTTGCTTCCGAAATGTTCTACGACATTACCCTGGGTATCCACGACATACTTATTGAAGTTCCATGTGGGATACCCTTTCGCTTCTCCAAGCCCTCTGAATACCGGATTAGCCCCTTTGCCGCGGACCTCGCTGGTCGCCATCATAGGAAAGCTGACGTCGTATTTTTCGTAGCACACAGCCGCTACGTCACCTTCATCGTTCTCTTCTTGAAAGAAATCGTCGCTGGAAAAGCCAATAACCACGAGCCCTTTATCCCCGTACTCGCGATGGAGGGCCTCAAGACCGTCAAATTGGGGTGTGTAGCCACAGTTGCTCGCAGTGTTGACGATGAGCATCGCCTTGCCAGCATAGGCGTCACAAAAGTTCACGGTTTCTTTGGAGCTAAGTTTGCGCATCTCATTATTGAGGTAGTCCGGGCAGGCGTTGGCAGCCAGACTGAACGCGGCGGCAAAAAGGACGGTTAGGCGACTGAATGTATTCATAACAGATCTCCGGGATAAGCTGGGTGAATTCATAGGTATCGATGAAGTATTACGTGGGATCGACGAGGCTGGATGTGGTGGAAGGTAAGGATGCATGGAAACAACTTAGACAGTTATAGACAAAGCCTTTGCTTGGCGCTTTGCTGCAACCAATGCCTCGAGTGTGCGCATCGATGCATCCTGCTGTGGACCCTCTCAGGGCTTGGCGCTAAATGTTTTGCTGTAACTAAAGTTGTTGCATCAGAAACGCGCTGAGTTGCTCTACGGTCCATGATTTATGGCATTTAAAGGCAGCGACATGGGTGCCCCAGCGTCCCTTGTTGCTAATGCAGGCATGGTCAGCCACGACCGCAGGTGCTATTGCTAAAGCTATGTTGGAATTGGCAGATGCGAGTTTCTGCGCGAAGGGTAGACGAGTAATAGGGTCCTCAGGGTCTTGGATCAGCAACGTTGGTATGGTCACTGATTCAGCCAGTGTGCCAGCATCTACAGCACCATAGGGAAGATCGCCCATTCTCGTGGCGGCCCACGCCATGGGGGCAAACAATCCCGGTGGCAGGCCAAAGGCAATCCAGCCCCCTTGCATGAGCGCGTCCGTTGTATTCAGCAAAGGATCAATGAGTACCATGGCGTCCAGCGCCAAGCCCTGTTGCACGGCATAAATCGTTGTAGCGCCGCCCATAGACAGCGAGACACCAATTTTAGGGAGTTGCGAATACCCTTTGGCGTCCACCCAGTGAGACACCGCGATAAGGTCTGGCCATTCTTTCGCCCCCATACCGAGCTCGCCATCAGTGATAGGGGAGTTGCCGTGATTGCGCAGATCGATCGAAATTACTGATAGATCGAGCCCTACCAGCATTTGATAAAACTCCAATGAAGGGAGAAACCATGAGGTTCGATTCGATCCGGCTCCATGGGCAAATAAAACCACGCCCTTGGGATTTTCAGCGGGCATCCACCAGCCCTCAAGTTCCAGACCATCGCTACTGACACGCACGTCTTCGTAGGCCATGCCGACATCGGCGGGGCTGCTGGTTACGGGGTTGGCGGTCATCTGTACAGCCAGTTTGGGTCCCCAGATAAAAGAGAACAGCAACCACAACACAACGGCGAGGCCCGCGCCCCAGGAAAGGATTTTTAGTGAAGCTCGCATTGATTCAAACTCGGTTAAATGCTCAGGATACGTCGTAGCAATCCGTCTTTGTGGCGGCTTTGCTCCCGTTTGAGCAGCAGGTTTTTAATTTCGACGTCGATGGCATGTTCCACGTCGCCACGAATCCGCTCTTGCTGTTTTTGGGTTATGTTTCGGCCCGCAAAGCCACTGAGGTCAATCGGAGCACAAAAACTGTAAAAGGTGGTTTTGGGTTTGGGGATCGGTGTACCCATAACACCGGAGGGTATGGGTGGCACGAGATCTGGCCGCAAATCGCGGGGTAACATACCGAGCTGGATCAATAGTTGCGTCAATTGGGCCCCTTGAACTTCTGGTCCTGATAGATGCTGATCGAAGTATTCGTCAGGCCCCACGGCGGCGAAGGGCACGATGGTGTAGCCCATTTTGGCGGCGAGTCGGATGAAACCGTAGCGGTTTTTCCACATCAGTTCATAGCGCTGCTCGGGCAGTTTTACCGCCTCATAGGTACCTCCGGGATACAGCAGCAAGTCGCGCCCGGCGGCCATTAGCGCGGTGACAACGTCAGCGTGGCCCAGCGCAGCTCCTAGTTCTATCACCGTATCGGCATACTGACGGTTGGCAAACAGTGTTTTGTCCCCTAGCGGGCGTAGAAACCGTCGGTAGTCGTTGTGCATCAAAATGTGAAATACAAAAGCATCGACTGCTAATAACGAGTGATTTCCCACAAACAAAGCCGGCTTGCCTGGGAGTCGCTCGAGTCCATAAAACGAAGGCTTGAACCATCGCCGTAGCAACGCGGCGGAAAAACTAATGCCAGGGCCCGAGGGCATTGTCACCTGCAATACCCGCTCAATATGTGTGGCTAATTCAAGGTGCGGCGGAGTTTCGTCGGCCAAAGTTCTTGCGCTCTGTGACTAAGAAGGGTGGGAAGGTTAGCAGATTGCAGTCCAGAATAATGCGAACTTCGTACACCTAGCGTTCTAGCATTCTAGTGATCGACGTAATGATGCCACCCAAGCCGAAACATTGGGCTCTGTTATTTTATCTAGTTCTCTTTTGGGGGTTCGCCTTCGGATTGATTGCAATGGCGCTCGAAGTGTTTCATCCGGTGGCGCTGGTGTGGGGCAGACTTACCCTAGGCGCCATTATTATGGCAGGCGTGCTGATCTATAAGCGACTGTCGTTGCCCAAGGATCCGGTGTGGTTGCTGAGACTACTCATACTGTCAGTCACGGGCAACGTGCTGCCTTTTGTCCTTGTCGCTTGGGCTGAGCAGCACGTCGCCAGTGGGGAAGTGGGCTTGTTGATGGCATTAATGCCCATCACTACACTGGTGATGGGACATTATTTTTTGACCCATGAAAGGTTTACTCAGCAAAGAATGATGGGTGTGTTTCTGGGGCTCGCAGGTGTCGCGCTGCTGTTAGGCGATGACTGGTGGGTCTACGGAGGCGAGCTCCGCTTGACGGGGCAGCTGGTCACATTATTTGCAACCTTTTGCTACGCCGCCAACGGCATTTATGCCAAGCGTTTGCCACCCATAGATCCTGTTGTTTTAGCTGCAGGCTCCTTAGCGGTGGGCTCGATACTGCTTTTGGGCCCAGCGCTCTGGTTTCAGGATTGGAGCCAATCTTTGGAGATACCCAGCGCCTGGCTCGCACTCTTCGTGCTTGGAACAATGGCAACGGGCGTCGCCACTTGGGTCTACTTCATCGTTGTCGGCGAGGTGGGCCCAGGGTTTTTGTCGACGATTAACTACCTCATACCCGGCGTCGCCTTCTTGGTAGGAATCACCGTATTGGGTGAGACAGCGGGGTGGCCGCAGTACACAGCGCTGCTGCTCGTTTTGAGCGGAGTCTGGCTTATACAACCGCGGCCGCCAAAGGTGCATGCAGCCACGATAGCCGCGGTCAAAGGTTAAAACGACTCCGGAGGAAGTGCGCCACACCGTCCTCGTCATGATGTCCGATGACCTGCGTTGCGAGGGCTTTCACTTCGTCGTCGGCATTGGCGGTCGCGTAGCACTCGTCGGCTACAGCAAACATACTGAGGTCGTTGTCGCCATCGCCAAATACAATGATATCGCTAAACCCCAGCTCCTCGCGTAGCGTGTTGATGCCGTTACCCTTGCTGCCTTGGCTATGATGTATGTCCATCCATGATAGGCCCTGAGATTGAATGGCGGTCCCAGTGTACGCCACGAGGCCTTCCTCATCAGCCACAGAATCGACTACCGACCTGATGTCCGCTGCGGGCCCCATGCCGCTCAGGTTAATAACGTGCACGTCTCCGGGCATCGCCGCTATAGGTTCAAGAGGTAGGTGCCGTTCATCCTCAAAAAGTTGGGCCAGTCTATTTTCTGCCTCACTTTTGAGCGCGCCGTGATACACCGCATGGTAGCCGCTGGAGTCTAGAGTGAAGAGAAAAGGTGTGATGCCCTGTAGGTCCATAGCCTGCAAGACGTGGGTGACTTCGTGTTGCGCCAAGAGGTGGCGGTGGCTGTAGTCCCGTTGGTCCGGGCACCAAATCACTGCGCCGTTTTTCAGAATATGCGGAAGCTCGAACTGGAATCCCTTGAGGGGCCCCATGGCCGCCTGTAACGTACGTCCGGTGGCCACAGTGTAGGCAATTCCCGACTGCCTTAGCAGGCTAAGGGTCTCGGCGGTGAAAGGCGTGACCTCTGAACCAGCGTTTAGCAAGGTGCCGTCCATGTCGAAGACAACGAGAGTCACGCTTGAGCTTCTTGCGTTAGCGCCATGGCCGGATTTTCCTTAGGTGGGCGGTTAGAAGATCGCAACGATTAGTGTGTTGCGATCACAAGGTCATTAGTGAGTGACGCTTTTATTTCAGGTTCTACGGCAAATTTCTCAATGGGATAAGCGTCATGATCCACCCCGGCATAGAGGGGGGAACCGTCCTTCAATGCCGCTATTTGTTCAGCGGTAAGTTCGAACCGAAGAAAATGCACCGCGGAAGTCTTTTCGGCGTTTTCACGTTCGAGGTCCTCATCCGCAATGGGTGTAATGCGGTCTAAATCACCCACTTGCAACCAGACGAGATCTTCAATGCCTTTCATCTTGCCCAGCTGTGCTGCCCGCTCTACTGGGTCTCCAAACTCGATCATGAAGGTGGCTTTCCAGTTGTGGCCATCAGGTATCAAGGGGTTGTAAGCGCTGAGCTCCTCTTCGATGCCAGCAGACTCGAAGGTTTTTTCAATCCTCAACATTTCTTGGATCTGGTAACGAATAGTGACGTCATCTTCAAAATACAAGCGAGCATGCCGTCCCAGAGCCAGCTGCCGGGTCTTTTTGTGCGCCATGACTTGAGTTCTAAATTCATTGCGACGCAGCGCGTACTCTTCGAGTGACCAGAGGTCCTCACGTCTGAGTTGGGTCATTGTTAGGTTCCTTTCGTTCTCTGCTAGAGGCCGTACGCCATGCGCAGAAGCGTCATGGGGTGAAGTGCAGAATCTACTGATTCAGCGAGGTCGGCAATTTGTGCGCCTGCCATGGGACAGTCGCTGATAAAGTGGTCAGGCGCTTGAGCGTCAACTTTTTTCACCGTTGGACGTGCGATTTTAACGGACTTGGCCCGGGTCTCACTTTTAACGGCATAAGTACCATCGTGTCCTGAACACCGCTCATAAGCAACGACCTCACTATCGGCTACCAGAGCCAATACATCACGGGTCTTGAGGCCGATATTTTGCACTCGTTGGTGGCATGCAACCTGATAAGCGACGCTGCCAATGGCCTCGGGGAAATCGGTATTGAAGGCGCCGCCCTTGTGTCGTAGCCACAGGTATTCGAAGGGGTCATAGAATGCCCGTTTCACTTTCTGCACCTGTGGGTCGTCGGGATACATTAGCGGGAGTTCTTGCTTGTACATCAGGACACAGGAGGGAATGGGCGCGATCAGGTCATAACCTCGATCCACTAAATCGGCAAGGACAGGAATATTGGCCTGTTTCAAAGCATCGACTGAGTCTAGGTCGCCAAGCTCTAGCTTGGGCATTCCGCAACACTTCTCTTTGGGTACGACGTCAATATGCATAGCGTTGTGCTGAAAGACTCTTACAAAATCCTCGCCCACCTCAGGGCTGTTGTAGTTCCCGTAGCAAGTAGCGTAGAGCGCAACCTTCCCTGTGGTCTCCCCAACGGGCGTTGGCGCCACGTTTTTAATGAGGGGGGCCACTCGCTTGCGCAGGGTTTTTGCGTGCATATGGGGAAGAGGAGCCTCGTGGTGGATATCGAGAGTTTTCTCAACGATTTTTCGGAATCCTGAATTTCGGTTGAGTGCGTTAACGGTAACGTCAACCAACGGTATAGACATCATGCCCAACACGGTGTCGGTGCTGGTTAACGCCTTATCGCGGAACTTGCCGCCTTCCTCCCGGAACTTAATTGCTTTGGCTCGGAGCATAAGGTGAGGGAAGTCGAGGTTGAATTCGTGAGGTGGTACGTAGGGGCATTTGGTAAGAAAACAGAGGTCGCAGAGGTAGCATTGGTCAACAACTTTGGTGTAATCGTCGCGGTCCACGCCGTCAACCTCAAACGTCTCTGACTCGTCGATGAGATCAAATAGCGTTGGAAAAGAGTCGCACAAGCTGACGCAACGGCGACATCCGTGGCAAATATCGAAGACTCGCTCAAGCTCATCGTTGAGGGTCTCTTTTACCCAAAAATCGTCATTTTTCCAGTCAATAGGGTGCCGTGTCGGCGCTTCTAGGCTTCCTTCTCGCATGGCGAATATCCGTATTTTTGGCGGTAATTGAGCTGCGATAAACCAGGGAGCGCTGGGCGCTCCCCATCGTCGAGGGTTACCCCGATGTTAGTCGTCCATCGTATCCAAAGTCTTCTGGAACTTGTTAGCGTGACTGCGCTCGGCCTTGGCAAGAGTTTCAAACCAATCAGCGATTTCGTCGAACCCTTCTTCTCGAGCTGAGCTCGCCATACCCGGGTACATGTCAGTGTACTCGTGAGTCTCTCCGGCGATTGACGCTTCAAGGTTCTTGCGGGTGTCACCCATAGGCAATCCCGTTGCTGGGTCGCCGACGGCTTCTAAGTACTCCAAATGACCGTGGGCATGGCCTGTTTCGCCTTCCGCGGTTGATCGAAAAACAGCGGCAACATCGTTGTAACCCTCGACATCAGCCTTGGCGGCGAAGTAAAGGTAACGTCGGTTGGCTTGAGATTCGCCTGCGAAGGCATCCTTCAGATTCTTCTCGGTTTTGGTACCTTTGAGTTCCATGCTTACTCTCCTGAAATCAAAATGCAGTGACGTGTGAGTCCCTGCGTCACTAACAGGGGATGTTCAATATACCGAAGCTGAGCGATTTTGGCTTACATGGATTTTTTAAAAAATATGATCGAAAATTACGATCATTGGCATCAGTTTGGATAATAGGCGAACTCAATGGCGAGGCAACCCACACTCAAACAGCTGAAGTACCTGTGCGCGGTCGCAGAACACCAGCATTTTGGCCGCGCGGCAGAGGCATCCTATGTCAGCCAAAGTACGCTAAGCGCTGGCATTCAGGAACTGGAAGAGACGCTGTCGGCATCGCTCATTGAGCGCAATAATCGCAAAGTGCTTTTGACGAGCCTTGGGCATGATGTGGTGCTTCGTGCCCAAAGTATGCTGGTCGATGTTGAAGAGCTGATTTCCCTGTGCGCCGCTGCTGGCGAACCCTTTTCAGGGAGAATGCGTTTAGGTGTGATTCCCACGATTGCGCCGTTTATCCTGCCGCAGCTGTTAGGTAGCCTGCGCACGGAGTACCCCGATTTTAAACTCTATATTCGTGAAGACTTAAGTCATCAGTTAGTGGGGGCCCTGCACGCAGGCGAGCTAGACGTGTTGCTATTGGCGCTCCCATTTCCTGCCGACTCGGTAGAGGTGATGTCCCTGATGGCAGATGATTTCTTGCTGGCAAGTCCCTGTCATCATCCCCTGGCTAAAAGCACAACACTGGCAACAGCCGACCTTGAGGGTGAGGATTTGCTGTTACTTGAGGATGGTCATTGTTTACGGGATCACGCCTTGGAGGCTTGTAAACTCAGGGACTCGCAGATCTCTGTGCCATATCAGGCTACTAGCCTCGCCACCATTGTTCAGATGGTGGCTAACGGTATTGGCGTGACGTTATTGCCGGCGATGTCGGTTGCCAGCGGCATTACCGCAGGCACAGATATCGAGGTGACGCCATTTCAGAACGCCGGTATTGCTCGAGAGATCGGTTTGATGTGGCGGCGTAAAACACCAAGAGCTGCTGAGTTTCGCATGCTAGGAGATCGAATTAAGGCCTGTGCTCAAGGGGCAGCCGGCGCTAACGATTGAAAATACCACGCCAACTCACGGTCAGGCTTCGCCGTCTGCTTTCTAGCCTTGGGTGCGGGTGCCTACCGAAGACAACATAGTAAGATCATGCTGGTGCAAACCAACATGCTAATCAGCGTGGTGTGGCTGCCTAATGAGGACTATTAGATTTCAATAAGCCTTTCAGAGTTTGAAAAATTCGTGCCGCGTCGTTGTCGCTAGGCTTACCGAAGATTGCGTCAATCACTAGGCCCGAAGCGTCGGTGACAATGAACGCCGACTGCTCGGTGAGATCCCAGCCTGCCTGCCCTGTGCCAGCTTCATCAAGCACAAGAGTCGCCAAACTGAAGGCGCGTTGTTTGTCGACTACGGTGGCGCGAACGAAGGGTTTTGCAAACGTCGCGGCTGCCTCCAGATTGACAATGGCCGTAATTCGATACCGCGCGAACTCTAGCTCCAATCTCATCCGCTCTGTGAGCGGGTCATAAAGACCGCCGCCTCGGCGTGTTCCGGGCACGTATTGAATAACCTGAATCAGGCCTAAGTCCCTCGGTCCCGACCAGGGCGCGACACGATACCCATCGCGTTCGATCACGACCTGACCACCTTGGATAATGGAAATTGGTGGAAGTATTTTTCCTACCTCAACCACAGTGCTGGCAAAAACGTCGTTCCAAGAAACGGCGAGTAGTAGCGCCGACAAAAACTTGGGGAGGGCATTAACCGCGCGCGTCAACATTCCCCTCGTCGTCACTTCTTTCGTTTTCCTGAACGCCCTGGTAGGCCAGTGTGCTGTGTCGCAAAGGGGCGTGCCTTTTCTTTGACCACACGGTGGCGCTTGGGTGGGTCTCTGGAGGGAACCAAATGCAACTTGCCATTACCGATCAGATCCCTGCGGCCCATGCGCTTGAGTTCGTCTCTGAGCAGTGGCCAGTTTTCCGGGTCGTGATAGCGGAGAAAGGCTTTGTGCAGCCTGCGCTGTTTCAGCTTGTCGACTACCGGCAAGGTGTTGTTTGTTCGACGGATGCGTTTTAGCGGGTTATGACGAGTGTGGTACATCGCGGTGGCCGTAGCCATTGGTGATGGGTAGAACGTCTGAACCTGATCGGCTCTGAATTTATTGTGCTTCAACCAAAGGGCCAAATTCATCATGTCTTCATCCCGTGTTCCGGGATGAGCCGCAATGAAGTAGGGGATCAGATACTGTTTTTTCCCCGCCTCTTTCGAATACTTATCAAACAGGGTCTTGAAGCGCTCATAGGTGCCGATGCCCGGCTTCATCATATGGCTCAGAGGCCCGTCTTCAGTGTGTTCTGGAGCAATTTTGAGGTAGCCGCCAACGTGATGGGTTACGAGCTCTTTGACGTATTCTGGCGTCTCCACCGCAATGTCGTAGCGCAACCCCGAGGCAATTAAAACCTTCTTGATACCCGGAACCGCTCTGGCGCGCCGGTATAACGAAATTAAGGGCGTTTGATCGGTATTTAAGTTTTTACAGATGCCGGGAAAGACGCAGGAGAGCTTGCGGCACTTGGCCTCAATTTCCTTGCTCTTGCAGGCCAGTCGCCACATGTTGGCGGTTGGTCCACCAAGATCCGAGATGACTCCGGTAAAAGCAGGGCTAGTATCTCGAATGCGTTCGACTTCACGAATGATCGAATCTTCCGAGCGATTTTGAATGATGCGGCCCTCGTGCTCCGTGATTGAACAAAATGTACAGCCGCCAAAGCAGCCTCGCATTATGTTCACGGAGTGCTGGATCATTTCGAAAGCGGGCACCTTGGCTTCCCCATACTGGGGATGAGCATGACGGGCGTATGGAAGCTCGAAGACCCAATCGAGTTCTTCGGTTTCCAAGGGGATGGGTGGGGGGTTAATCCATACGTCTCGATCACCGTGCGCTTGTATCAGAGGGAGGGCATTGAAGGGGTTTGTCTCTTTATGCAGCACTCTAGAAGCATGGGCATAGAGCACCGGGTCGTCACGAACCTGTTCATAAGAGGGTATTCGAATCACGCTGTGGGCAGGATTTTTTGCCGGCATAATCCGTAAAGGTTGCACCGAGTCGTCAGACGTCTCATCGGTGTCACACTGGCTAGGTTCCATGCCTTCGTAGGGGTTGGGGTGCGTATCTATTGGCCCCGGGTTATCGACATCTGTAGAGCGCACCTCTTGAAAACCCGGCTCGATGCCCCGGGTAATAAAGGCGGTGCCACGAATGCTGCGTAGCGCTGAAATAGACTCTCCAGAAGCTAATCGGTGTGTCAGTTCCACTATGGCTCGTTCGGCATTGCCAAACAGCAAAATGTCGGCTTTGGAATCGAGTAGTACCGATCGTCTTACCTTCTCACTCCAGTAGTCGTAGTGGGCAATTCGGCGCAGGCTGGCTTCAATGCCGCCTATGACGATTGGCACGTCGTTAAAAGCCTCACGCACCCTTTGGCTGTATACGGTAACCGCTCTGTCAGGACGCATGCCTGCGTGGTCGCCCGGCGTGTAAGCGTCGTCATTACGGCGTTTTCGATCCGCGGTGTAATGATTGATCATTGAGTCCATGTTACCCGCAGCAACGCCCATAAACAGATTTGGCTTGCCCAGCGCTTTGAAGGGCTCTGCGCTGTGCCAATTGGGTTGCGAAATGATGCCCACGCGATAGCCCTGACCCTCGAGTACACGCCCTATGACGGCCATACCAAAGCTAGGATGATCAACGTAGGCGTCTCCTGTCACCACAATGACATCGCAGCTGTCCCAGCCCAGTGCATCCATTTCTTCTCGAGACGTCGGCAAAAACGGTGCCGGGCCTAAACACTCGGCCCAAAATTTTCGGTACTCAAAAATAGGAGTAATGCTAGCGTCCTGCTTGCCGCTGACAGCACTTCCTTTTTTTGTCTGATCCAATGTCATGAATTCTCCAGACCTGATGCGGCACTTCGTACAGATTCAGGCATATCCAGTTTTCCGCCGCAGTGTTTGCAAAAGTCAGCGTCAGGGGTGTGCTCACCAGCAGAACAAATCGGACAGTTCCAATTGACGTACAGGATACGGCGTTTGTTGAGGCGCTCCCACAGTTTGGCGGTAATAATGGCTGTCGGCACGGCCAAGATGGAGTAGCCCACCAGCATACCAAAGGCAGCGAGACTTTTCCCAAGCCCCGTTTGAGGCGTGAGATCGCCGTAACCCACCGTAGTGATGGTGACAACTGCCCAGTAAACGCTCACTGGAATGCTCGTGAAGCCGTGTTCAGGGCCCTCAATGACATAAATCAAGCAGGCAAAAACAACGACCACGATCATAACGAGCACAAAAAAGACGAGAATGGTTCGCGCCGTATTGCGCAAAACTTTGATGATTTCCGTGAGTTCTGCAAACAATTCGAAGAGGCTCAAAACGCGAAATATTCGCATGACACGGATGAGTCGAATGATGAGCAGCGGTGCGGCTTCGGGAATGAGAAAAGCGATGTAGGTTGGCAGTAGCGCGAGCAGATCCACAATGCCCCAGAAACTTGTGACGTAAGCTAGCCTGTTGCCGGTGGTCCAAACCCTCGTGAAATACTCCACGGTAAACAACAAGGTGAAAGCGATCTCCAAACGCATGAAAGTAAGACCGTGTTGCTCATGTAGTGATGCGACGGAATCCATCATCACTACCACCACGCTCACAATAATCATGCCTAAAAGGCTGAGGTCAAATGCCTTGCCTGCAGGCGTTGTTGTGCCGAAAATGATGCTTTCGAGTTGTTGCTGGCGCGCACTTTGCTGTCTAGTGGTCAAGGTTTTGACTCCGTTACTTGAAGAAGAGGGGTCAGGTACGGAAGAACATTGGCAAGTAGCAAAGACTGAGCGTTCGCAGTCGGATGAATGCCGTCGGCCTGCATGAGTTCTGAGTTGAGAGCGATGTTGGCCAAAATAAACGGCGCAACGCTGGCGTTGGCTTGTGCAGCGACAATCGAAAAGCTCTCGCGGAATAGCGTGGTGTACCGGTTACCAAAATTGGGTGGGATTTCCATACTGAGTAATAGTACGGTAGCGCCGCTTGCTTGAGAATTGAGCGTGAGCGCAGTGAGATTATCCCTCAGTTTTTTTATTGGGAATCCGCGCAGCCCGTCATTGCCTCCCAACTCGATGACGACGATGTCGGGGGTATGGCGTTTTAGTAGGTCGGGTAAACGCTGAAGCCCACCTCCTGTGGTATCCCCGGAGATGCTCGCGTTGATCACTGTCCAGTCTGTTCGGTTGACCCTCAAGTGCTGCTGCAGTAGTGCGACCCAGCCCTGTTCGAGGTCCATTCCGTAGGCGGCACTGATGCTGTCCCCCAGCACCAACAGTTGTTTGGGGGCACCGAAAGCCGCCGGGGCCGAACAGAGCTGTGCGGCAATAATGACGACGGCGAATCCGCGCCCAAGTCTGGGACGTAAGTTGTGCCAGAGGTACGTAAGCATGATCAAAACCATTAATCTCCAGAAGTCGGTGCCAATAGCGGACGGTGAGTTGGAAATCCTGCGGGGCATTAGCTTCGAAATCAAGCAGGGCGACACGGCCGCTATTGTAGGGGTATCCGGCTCTGGAAAGTCGACACTACTCGGATTGCTTGCTGGGTTAGATGTCGCATCCGGAGGTGACGTCATTATTGACGAACAATCCCTGTCAGCGCTCGATGAGGACCAGCGGGCTGCCCTGCGGGCTGAAAAAGTGGGTTTTGTCTTCCAAAGCTTTCAGCTACTCCCTGCGTTGACGGCGTTAGAGAACGTAATGTTGCCGCTGGAGTTATCGGGCAACACTTCAGCGCTGGCTCGTGCTGCTGGCTATTTGGAGCGTGTGGGCCTAGACCATCGCTTGAATCATTATCCCAGTATGCTGTCTGGCGGGGAGCAGCAACGGGTGGCGATCGCGAGAGCCTTTGCTGCCAGACCACAAATATTATTTGCGGATGAGCCCACCGGTAATTTAGACAAGGCCACCGGCGATACCGTGATTGAATTATTGTTTGACCTAAACCGCTCGGAAGGTACGACACTGGTGCTCGTCACTCACGATGAGCGTCTCGCTAAGCGCTGCAATCAGCAGTTTGTCATGGAAAATGGTTACCTAGAGGCAGTCGATTGAGACCGGGAAGTCGTGGCATGAATCCGGCTATTCTCTTGTTGAGAGACTGGCGTGGGGGTGAATTGGGGGTGCTACTTGCAGCACTTCTGCTGGCGGTTTCTGTGGTGGTAGGCATCAGTGCATTTGTGAGCAGTCTCCAGTCGGCGTTGGTTAGCGAAAGTTTGCGTTTTCTAGCGGCTGACCGCGTGGTAACAAGTGGTCAGGCCATTTCCGAAGAATGGACCTCTCAGGCAGAGCTTGAAGGGCTGACGGTGGCTCAGACCCTGAGCTTTCCCTCTATGGCGGTTACTGAAAGTGACAATTTATATCTCGCTTCAATCATGGCGGTCAGTTCGGGTTATCCACTGAGAGGGGAGCTTCTGTCCAGTGCTACGCCCTACGGTGAGGTGCGAACCGATGCCGGTATTCCCAACCCCGGGGAGGCCTATCTGGCGCCTCGACTTTTTGCCCTTCTAGAGGTCCAGCCTGGGGATCGAGTTTGGGTTGGAGATAAAGCGCTGGTTATTTCTGGTGCTGTTCGTGGGCAGCCCGACACGGCCAGTGCGGCTTTTGGTTATGGTCCAAGATTGCTTATGAACCTGGCTGACATTCCTGCCACCGGAGTCATCCAGCCCGGTAGCCGGGTGACTTGGCGGGTGTTACTGGCAGGCGAGGGGAGCGCACTAGACGCCTTTACCCAATGGGTAACGCCGCAGTTGAATCAGGGTCAACGTTTGCTCGGGGTCGAGGACAGTCAGCCCAGCATTAGTCGAACACTGGACAGGGCCCAAGGGTTTTTATTGCTCGCGGGCAGTCTAGGCGTGGTGTTAGCTGCCGCAGCAATAGCCTTGGCAGCCCGAAGATTTTCTGAGCGGCACACGGATCATGTGGCGATTATGAAAAGCCTGGGTGCCAGTCGTGGGCGAATCGCCAGGCTCTACGGCGGCAGTTTGCTTATGTTGGGCGGCATTGCCACGGTATTGGGCTGCGCGCTGGGGTGGGCGCTGCAAGCACTGTTCTTCCAGCTTTTTGCCGAGCAACTGCGCGTTCAGCCGGGCGCTGTGGGTTATGAACCGTATTTAATTGGTGGAGCTACTGCGCTGGTTTGCCTCGGGTTTTTTGCATGGCCACCACTGGAGCGACTTGCTCAGATACCCCCGTTGCGAGTTCTACGCCGGGATGTCGATGCTAGTGGTGCCCAACGCTGGATGGACTATGCTTTGGGCGCGATTTCAATTTTTGGCTTGATGTGGTGGTACTCGGGGGACCTAAGAGTCACCGGCAGCGTAGTAGCGGGTTTGTCCCTAACCGTCGGGGCAGGCTATTTTGCTGCTCAGATTCTTTTGCGAGGCGGACGGGCGCTGGGGAGCGCAGCGGGTAGCGTATGGCGCCTTGCTCTAGCAAATCTGCAGCGTCGAGGAACCGCCAATGCCTTGCAAATGGTGATTTTTGCGATTGCGATTATGTTGATGTTGGTACTCGTCATCGTCAGGGGTGCACTCATTGACCAATGGCAGGCCCAGTTGCCCCCGGGGAGCCCCAATCATTTTATGCTGAATATTACGGCCGACGAGCGTGGGTCGTTGACCCATTTTCTCGCCGAGCGCGGTATCAAGTCACAGCCTCAATTCCCGATGACTCGAGGCCGGATTATGGCCGTTAACGGTGAGAAGTTGGCAGCGGCCGACAGCGCCCAGTCGCAACGACGTCAGCGAGAGGCCAATTTCACTTACGCCGACACGTTGCCCGAGGCCAATGAAATTATCGCCGGCGAATGGTGGGATGCCGATACCAATGAGGCGCAGGTGTCGCTGGAGAGGGAGTTTGCTCAGCGTGTGGGTGCCACTGTCGGTGATGTCCTAGAACTGCGTATTGCATCGGAGAGCTTCCAGGCTAGGGTCTCTAGTTTGCGAGAATCTGATTGGCAAAGTATGAAGCCCAATTTTTTCGTCATTTTCCCCAAGAACACTCTGGAGCGTTTCCCCAATACCTTTCTCACCAGCTTCTATCTGCCTGCGGAGCAAAAGGCGCTGTTAAATGAACTCATAACCGCTTTTCCTACGGTAACCATCATTGAGCTTGATATTGTCATTGAAGAAATTCGCACCATCATAGATCGGGTGGGCCAAGCCATCGAGTTGGTACTGGCGGTGATTTTACTGGCGGGTGGCATGGTGTTAATCGCGGGTGTTCAGGCCAGTGTCGATATTCGCCTGCGCGAAAGTGCGCTGCTAAGAGCGTTGGGAGCTAAAAAGAGTCTGTTGCTGGGCGCACTGCTCATAGAGTTTGCGACCCTCGGTGCATTTGCAGGGTTACTCGCTGTATTGGGCGCTGAAATGGCGGCTTGGGCACTGCAGACCCAAGCCCTTGACCTCACATATCAGGCGAGCCCTTGGCTGTGGCCCTGGAGTATTTTTGCTGGTGTGAGTCTCATTGGTGGGCTAGGAGTTTTGAGCTGTCGCAAAGCGGTGGCAGCGCCACCGCTTGTTGTCTTGCGCGAGCTCTAGGAGGAATTATCCTAAAAGATGCGCGACGGCATCTCGCTCATCTGAGAGTTCTTTAGCCGTGGCATCCATCTTTGACCGACTGAACTCACCGACATCAACGCCCTGCACGATGGACCAATCGCCATCGGCACAGCGGCAGGGAAATGAGTAGATAAGTCCTTGGGGTATGCCATAAGAGCCGTCTGAGTAAACGCCCATGGAGACCCAGTCGTCACCGTCAGTGCCAAGAGCCCAACTGCGCATATGGTCGATGGCCGCATTGGCCGCCGAGGCCGCAGAGGATGCTCCCCGCGCTTCAATGATGGCAGCACCTCGTTGTTGTACTGTCGGTATAAAGTTGTCTTCGTACCAAGCCTGATCAATAAGGTCGATCGCTTTCTCATCTTTCACCTTGGCGTTGAACAGGTCGGGGTACTGTGTTGCGGAGTGATTTCCCCAGATCGTCATGCAGGTGATGTCATTAACGGTGGTTCCGGTTTTTTGCGCAATCTGCGTCGCAGCTCGATTGTGATCGAGGCGAGTCATGGCGGTAAAGTTGCGTGGGTCTAGGTCGGGTGCATTGCGTTGTGTAATCAAAGCATTGGTGTTGGCGGGGTTGCCGACTACGAGGACTTTGGCGTTCCGCGAAGCGTGATCATTGAGCGCTTTGCCCTGTACTGAAAAGATGGCGGCGTTGGCTTCGAGCAAGTCTTTTCGCTCCATGCCTGGTCCTCGGGGCCTAGCCCCCACAAGCAAGGCGTAATCGGTATCTTTGAAGCCCACGTTGGGATCGTCAGTGCATACAACACCCGCTAATAAAGGAAAAGCGCAGTCGTCCAATTCCATGCGCACGCCCTCTAGCGCGGTCATGGCTGGAGTGATGTCTAGTAACTGTAGAATTACGGGTTGGTCATCGCCCAACATGGCGCCAGAGGCGATACGAAATAGAAGGGCGTAACCAATTTGGCCTGCGGCGCCAGTAACCGTTACGCGAACGGGAGCTTTCATAATCATGATCCTCAGTGGGAAGCGGATTGCTGCGCAGGGTCAAGGGGTTTTCCGCTGACAACGCCTGCTGCGGGCGCGATTTTCCGGTGCTGACAACAAAAACTCAAGTCGTAACAGGACCTAAACAAATTTTATGTGTGTATTTGGACCCAAAAGCTGCCTTTCTATATGATCGACGCTTCTTTCGACCGGTGTACGGCCATGTCAGGACCTGCCAGAGACAATTTCATCCAAGACGCAAGCTTAGGCCGCGGTCATTCCTCAAAAGACACGCGCAAGCAGGATTATGCCTTGAACAAGCTGCATAAGCGTTTGCGGCGCAATGTTGGGAAAGCTATTGCTGATTTTGCGATGATCGAAGAGGGGGACCGCATTATGGTGTGCCTGTCTGGGGGCAAAGACTCCTATGCGATGCTCGATATCTTGCTGAGCCTCAGAGACCGTGCCCCGGTGGAGTTCGAACTGATTGCGGTCAATTTAGATCAAAAGCAGCCTGATTTTCCCGAGGAGGTACTGCCCAACTATCTGGAGGATCTGGGCGTTCCCTACTATATTTTAGAGCGAGACACCTACAGTGTGGTGAAGTCAGTCATTCCTGAGGGTAAAACGACCTGCGGACTTTGCTCGAGGTTGCGCAGGGGTACGCTCTACGGGTTTGCCGAGCAGATAGGGGCCAGTAAAATCGCTCTGGGGCATCACCGCGACGATATCGTTGAGACACTTTTTTTGAATCTTTTTTTTGCGGGAAAGCTAAAAGCGATGCCGCCAAAGTTGTTAAGCGACGATCGCAAAAATGTAGTGATTCGGCCCATGGCCTATTGCAAGGAGGCGGACATTGCAAAATACGCTGTAGCCAAGGCGTTTCCGATTATCCCCTGCAACTTGTGCGGGTCTCAGACCAATTTGCAGCGACAGGAAATTAAGCAGATGTTGCAGGGCTGGGAGAGACAATATCCTGGCCGCATTGAAACCATTTTTAAAGCACTAAGCAGCGTTTCTCCGTCGCAACTGGCCGATCAAAACCTGTTTAACTTCAGAGACCTATCTATCGAAGTTGATAAAGAAATTCACCTCCCTGAGTTGAAGGTGGTGCAGCTATGAGAAATCTCTTTTAGATGGCGGATGACCTACTAAGACTTGAGTCCATCGACCTAGAGCGAGGTGTGCGGCGGTTACTCACGGGTGTGTCCCTCACCGTGCGTCCGGGGGACTGCTGGCAAATGCTGGGTAGTAACGGTAGCGGCAAAACCAGTCTCATGAGGGCTATGGCAGGGTTGACGCGTCTGGGTGTGCAGGGCTACCGAGGCGGCACAGATAGCGTGCTGTACCAAGGGCATCTTCCGGGGCTGAAGCCGTTACTCAGTTGTCGCGAGAATTTGCGATGGCATGGCAGTGGCCGCGTCACCTGCGATGGGCAAAAGATCGATGCCGCATTGGCTCGGGTAGGGCTTGAGGGTTATGAAGATACGGTTATCTGCCAGTTGTCAGCGGGGCAGCAGCGTCGAGTCGGTTTGGCGCGATTGTGGTTATCGGAGGCGCTACTGTGGTTGCTTGACGAACCATTTACAGCCATTGATGTGGACGGAACGGCGATACTCGAAGCACAGATACAACACCACTGTGCCACCGGTGGCGGAGTTGTGTTTACGAGCCACCAGCCTACGCATTTGCCTGAGCTGAAAGTTCTGGACCTCGATAAGTATGCTGCCTGAGGCGGGCGCATTCCTGCGTTATCAGGGGCGGCGCCACCTGCAGGTCGCGCTGCGGCGTCCCAGCGATATTGTTGGCCCCTTAATTTTCTTTTTAATGGTCATTACGCTCTTTCCCATTGGTTTGGGGCCAGACCCAACAGTGCTAGCGGCCTTGGCACCGGGAATACTATGGGTCGTGGCACTGCTCTCAAGCCTGGTTGTCAGTGGCCGCCTGTTTCAGGCTGATTTTGAAGACGGCACCCTCGAGCAGCTCGTGCTTTCGCCACATCCTCTTGCAATCTCCGCGATGGTTGAAGTTCTTTGTCACTGGCTACTCAGTGGCGTTTTGCTCGCTCTGGCATCACCGGCTTTTGCCGTTTTACTCAATATGCCCTCTCGAGCTATTCCCGTGCTGATGACAAGCTTAGCGCTGGGCACTCTATGCTTGTCTCTTATTGGCGCCGTGGCGGCCTCACTCACCGTTGCACTGCGGCGTGGCGGGGTGCTTTTGTCGTTGCTGTCGATTCCTCTTACTGTGCCTGTTCTGATTTTCGGCACGGCTGCTGTACGCGAGGCCGCCCTGGGCTACGATCCGTCATCATGGCTGGCGCTGCTGGGTGCTCTGGCAGCAGGTGGGTGTGTTTTGGCGCCATTCGCAATCGCAGCGGGCTTGCGGATTTCATTAGAAGCTTGAGGACAAGGTTTTTGAGCTGGAACGGGATATAATCACAGCATGTGGTCAATTGTGCACAAAATGGGATCGCCCCCCTGGTTCTATCGTTTCGCTAACGGCGCTATCGCATGGCTATTACCTATCGTGCTCGTGGCGCTCGTTGTCGGCTGCGTTTGGGGTTTGCTTGTAGCGCCACCCGATTATCGCCAGGGGAATAGCTATCGCATCATCTTCATTCACGTTCCAGCGGCGGTCGTTGCTCTTGCGGGGTACTACGTGATGGCAACCGCCGGCTTAATGAGCATCGTCTGGAAAATCAAAATGGCGGACACGGCGATGCGAGCGTTAGCACCCGTCGGCGCAGCCCTGACGTTTGTGGCATTGGTGACGGGATCTATCTGGGGCAAACCCACATGGGGAGCGTGGTGGGTGTGGGATGCCCGTATTACTTCTATGCTGATTTTGTTGTTTCTGTATCTGGGGGTGATGGCGCTGTCAGAGGCCTTCGATAATAAAGCTGCTGCCGCCAAAGCCTGCGCGGTTTTGTCTCTTGTTGGTACCGTCAATATCCCCATCATTTATAAGTCGGTAGATTGGTGGTACGGCTTGCACCAGCCGGCGTCGATAAAGTTTACCGGAGAGAGTGCGATCGACGCATCAATGCTCTATCCCTTGCTATTGATGATTGTGGCTTTTTATGGGCTATTTGCGTTATGCGTGCTATTGCGGATGCGCACAGAGCTGCTGACCACGCATCGCCAAACGTCTTGGCTGAGATCGGAGTTGTCCTGATGTACTTTGAAACCTGGTCAGCCGTTTGGCACATGGAGGGGCACGGACCCTACGTTTGGGCGGCATACAGCATCACTGCTCTGATCATTCTGTTTTTGGTGGTATCCCCCTGGATTCGTGGTCGGCAACTGACCCGGGATATTCGCTATGACGAGCAGCGCCGAGCCGCCGTCTCAACTGCCTCGGGAGAAAACCATGCACCCGAAACGTAAGCAGCGGCTGATTGTTGCTCTTGGTATCGTGATATTTTCCAGTACTGCCATTGGATTGGTCAGCTATGCACTGCGCGGCAACATCAATCTTTTCTACCCGCCCGCCGAGGTGACCGCGGGTAACGCCCCCATCGATCGTGCGATTAGAGTTGGCGGTATGGTCGTTGAAGGCAGTATTCAGCGCTCAGAAACCGATCTAACCACCGTGTTTTCGGTCACAGACTACGACGGGGTGGTAGAGGTCAGCTACACCGGAATTTTGCCGGACCTGTTTGCCGAAGGTGAGGGCGTGGTGGCCTCAGGCATGCTGACCACGGACGGTCGGTTTATGGCTACGGAAGTCTTAGCGAAACACGATGAAAACTACATGCCACCGGAAGTGGCTGCCGCGCTAGAGGGCAAAAAGCCCAACGCCAGCGCTTATAATTTGCAGGAGGGTGGTTAATGCTTGCAGAGCTGGGACATTTCGCGCTGATCATTGCGTTCGTGCTCGCATGCCTGCAGGGGATTGTTCCTCTGATCGGGGCGTGGCGTGGTCACTCTGACAGCATGCTATTGGCGCCGCCCCTTGCGGTAGGCGTTTTTGTTTTTTTGTTAATTGCTTTTGGGATATTGACCACCACGTTCTTGCAAGATGACTTTTCGGTCAAAGTCGTTGCGTCAAATTCCAACAGTTTTATGCCTGACATCTACAAGTTCTCTGCGGTGTGGGGCAACCATGAAGGGTCGCTCTTACTCTGGGTATTGATTCTGTCCGGCTGGATGGTGGCAGTCGCTCAGTTTAGTCGCGGCTTGCCCCTCGTGGTGCTGGCGCGAGTGTTGGGAGTCATGGGGTTAGTCGCGGTTGGGTTCATCGCGTTTTCATTGCTAACTTCAAATCCTTTCGAGCGGCTGTTACCCGGTATTCCCGCCGAGGGCCGTGACCTTAACCCATTGCTCCAGGATCCGGGGCTAATCATTCACCCCCCCTTACTGTATATGGGCTACGTAGGATTTTCTGTGCCCTTCGCCTTTGCTATCGCGGCATTAATGGGCGGGCGTCTAGATGCAGCGTGGGCGCGTTGGTCCCGCCCCTGGACAAATGTGGCCTGGGGTTTCCTCTCTTTGGGCATCATGTTGGGGAGTTGGTGGGCCTACTATGAATTGGGCTGGGGGGGCTGGTGGTTTTGGGACCCTGTTGAAAATGCTTCTTTTATGCCTTGGTTGGTGGGCACTGCACTCGTGCATTCCCTGGCGGTGACAGAGAAGCGGGGGCTGTTTAGGTCTTGGACAGTGCTTTTGGCGATAGCGGCTTTTTCATTGTCGTTACTAGGGACGTTTTTGGTTCGCTCCGGTGTACTTACTTCAGTTCATGCTTTTGCTGCAGATCCCGATAGAGGGTTATTTATACTGATCTTTCTCGGGCTGGTTATTGGCGGCTCATTGGTCTTGTACGCAGTGCGGGCACCCACGGTTGCCAGTCGAGTTCAGTATGGAGCGTTCTCGAGAGAAGCTTTGCTATTGGCGAACAATTTCATCTTCGTGATCTCAGCAACCACCGTCCTCCTGGGAACCCTTTTCCCGTTGGTGATGGACGCGTTAGGTCAGGGAAAGTATTCGGTAGGCCCTCCCTATTTCAACGCGGTCTTCGTGCCACTAATGGCACTGTTGGTGCCTTTTATGGGAATAGGCCCGGTGAGCCGGTGGAAACAGGACACGCCCTCGCGATGGCGCCAAGAGCTGCTCGTTCCTGCCGCTGTTGTGGCCGTCTGCGCACTTGTACTGCCTGCAGTGTCTCTGGGCTTCAATCTGTGGGTGGCTTTGGCTATTTTGTTCTCGGGTTGGCTGCTAGTCGGACTGCTGCGGGACTTTTTGGAGCGGACACGCTCGGCTTCAGGTTTGGCAAGCAAATGGCGGCGGCTTACGCCGAGCTACTTGGGCATGCTGATGGCCCATGCTGGTTTTGCCGCCATGATCATTGGCGTGACGGTGGTGAGTCAACACAATGTAGAGAAAGATTTGCGCATGCTGCCGGGTGATATCGAAGAGGTGGCGGGCTATCGCTTTGAGTTCGTGAATGTCGTCAGAGTGGCGGGCCCTAATTACGATGCCGATCAGGCGAATTTTCGAGTGTTTAACGGGAATGAGTTAGTGGCGGAACTGTCGCCTCAAAAACGTCGGTATCGCGCGAGCGGTCAGATTATGACAGAGGCAGCTATCGACCCTGGAGTCTTCAGGGACTTGTTTATTGCTATGGGCGAGCCCGTTGGAGAAGACGCTTGGGCTATACGACTGCAGTATAAGCCTATGATTCGATGGATATGGTTTGGAGCTTTGATGATTGGTTTTGGTGCCATCACCACGGCCTTTGATCGCCGCTACCGCCTGCGCGATCGGCACAGGGATACGGCCAAAAATCAGTCGTCGCTAGCAAGCCCCGCTCATGCCAAGGCTTAGATTATTTCTGCCACTCGCGGCCTTTATTCTCTTGAGCCTGCTGCTGTTCAAGGGGTTGTCCCTAGACCCGACTTCGCTGCCATCTGCGTTGGTGGGGAAGCCTTTGCCGGACTTTGAGCTGGAGGAATTACACTCTTCGGAAGTGCTTTCTCGTCAGCGCATTGTCGGTGAGCCCATGCTGGTAAATATTTGGGCGACTTGGTGTTACTCGTGCCGAGTGGAGCACCCTTTCTTGCTGGAATTGGCGGCTCAGGGGGTCAGAATAATTGGGCTCAATTACAAAGACGACAGCGACAAGGCAATCGGTTGGCTTGAGGACCTAGGCGATCCCTATGCATTAACGCTGTCTGACACCGAGGGTATGTTGGGGCTGGACATGGGCGTATACGGCGCACCTGAAACCTACGTAGTGGACGCTGAGGGCGTCGTTCAATATCGGCATGTTGGTGTTGTCGATGAGCAAGTATGGCAGAGCGTATTGTCCGCGTGGTTTCCGCAGCCAAAAATTACGAGTGTCTTGCAGTGAGGTTCTATGACTTGGTGGTTCGCTGGTTGCTGGCTTGCAGCCTCTGCGCCGTAGCAATAGCGGCTCAAGCGGTTATCGAGACCTATGAGTTTTCAGATGTGACTTTAGAGCGTCGCTACCACAGCCTCAGCGATGAGCTGCGGTGCCCAAAATGCCAAAATCAAACCATCGCAGACTCGAATGCCCCTATCGCAAAAGACCTAAGATTTTTATTGCATGAGCAGCTAGAGTCGGGCGCCAGCGACGATGAGATATTGAGTTTTATGGTGGCTCGCTACGGAGAATTTGTGCGTTACCGTCCCGGTTTAGACAGCAACACGGCGTTGCTTTGGTATGGCCCATTGCTCCTGACATTGGTGACTTTGGCAGCCTTAGCAATGCATCTTCGAGGGAGACATAGGGCCACAGCTCCTGCGGAGCCCACGGAGGAAGAGCGGGAGGCGCTTCGCGCTCAAATGACAAAACTCAGTGGCGAGCGGGAGCGGCAAGCGTGACGACTTTCTACGTTGCTGCGGCGGCCCTTACGCTGGTCGCCCTTGGGCTTCTTCTGATACCTCGATGGCACAGCCGTCGTTGGCAGGGGGAGTCCAATTTAGACTGGCTTACGCTGCGGCAAAGTGAACTACAAGACAGCGGGCTAGCAGAACAACAAACCCTTAGCCGTGATGCAGAGCTGCGTATTTTGGACGAAACACCGGACCCTGTCAGCGAAGTGGCGACTGAGAGCACGGGGAAATTTGCGGGAGGGATAGCAGGTGCACTGCTATTGGTTATGGTGGTCGTCATTGTTCCCGTGCTGCTCTATTGGGACCTTGGTGCGATTGAAGATGTGCGCATTACTGCAGCTTTAGAAAATATGCAGGACGCTTCCCCGGCGGAAGTGCAAACCCTGCTGGCTGACATTGAGCTGCGATCGGACGCTAAACCCGGCAACGTGGAGTACTTGTCGCTGCTTGGAGAATACTACACAGCGCAAAACGAGCATGTGCAGGCGCTGGAGATCTACGAGCAATTACTGCAGCAGTTTCCCGAGAGTGCCGAGCTACTTGCGCGTGCCGCTCAGGCCGAATATTTGAAAGGGGAGCGGTTGCTAACTGATCAGGCCAGGCGCAGGGCTGAGGCCGCCCTAGCGATAAATCCTGAGCAGCGCAGTGCTCTGGGTACTCTAGGGATGGCGGCTTTTGAGGCCGGTAATTACAGCCAGGCGCTTCAGTACTGGGAGCGGTTGCTAGCGTTTGAGGCGCCTGGGACTCCGGGTTTCCAAATGTTGACAACGATTATTGCCGAAGCAAAGACGCGGGGAGGGCTGTCTAATGAACCCGCAGCATCTATGGCTATGCCTAAATCTGGAGCCGAGCTAACCCCGGGCATCGGTGTCACCGTCAATGTTGCAATGCCTGACGGTAGCACCCCTCGTGGGACAGTCTTCATTGTTGCGCGTCCCAGCGGTGCAACACAGCGTATGCCAACGGCAGCCGTTCGACGCAGTGCCAGTGAACTGCCGCTGTCGGTACGTCTAGACGATGCCTCCTCAATGGCCGGACAGAAGATATCAGCACTAAACCGGGTCGATATTGAGGTGCAGCTGTCTGCTACGGGTCAGCCGGGGCGGGCTAATGCCAGCTGGCTGGCGACCGCGGCTAATGTAGAGCCAAGCACAGACGCGGCGATCCAGCTGATTCTCGAGGCTGTCGAGCCACAGTGACGAAATCGTGAACTGGTCCTAAGGCTAGATATAGTGTTGTGAGGCCTCAGGGTATACACTACATGTTGTGTCGTCAGTGTTACGGTCTGTCGTTTTTCAATAGGTAGGTAAATGCGTCTCAAATCCATAAAGCTGGCTGGCTTCAAATCCTTCGTTGACCCTACTACGGTCAACTTTCCAAGCAACATGTGCTCTGTCGTGGGACCAAACGGCTGCGGCAAATCCAATATTATCGACGCAGTGCGATGGGTCTTGGGGGAGAGCTCGGCGAAGAACCTCCGTGGCGAGGCCATGACGGATGTAATTTTCAACGGAACGACCCACCGTCAGCCCGTTGGGCAGGCGTCTATTGAGCTGATCTTTGACAATACCTCTGGCAAGTTGGTGGGAGAGTACGCAGCTTATTCGGAAATATCGGTGCGTCGAGTTGTCGGTCGCGAGGGCACATCGGAATACTGGTTAAATGGCGCTAAATGCCGTCGCCGAGATATCACAGACCTGTTTCTGGGCACCGGTTTGGGGCCTAGAAGTTATGCCATCATTGAACAGGGCATGATTTCTCGTTTAATTGAGTCCAAGCCAGAAGAACTCAGGATATTTATTGAAGAAGCGGCTGGAATCTCGAAGTATAAAGAGCGCCGCCGTGAAACTGAGAGCCGGATGCGGCGAACACTTGAAAACCTGGATCGCCTTGCCGATCTACGTGAAGAGTTAGAACGCAACCTTCAACATTTACTGCGCCAGTCTCAAGCCGCAGAAAAGTATGCTGAATTTCGTGCCGAAGAACGCGAGCTTAAATCTCAGCTTCTTGGACTGCAGTGGCGTGAGTTTCAGCAAAGCAGCAAGGAGAGCCAGCAAGCCCTTGCGGATCTTGATATCAAACAAGAGGCCGAGCGCGCTGCGTTCGAGCGGGTGGGCGCAGATATTGAAGGTACGAGAGTTTCTCTAGCTGAAGCTACCGATGCCTTTAACAGTGTTCAGGCCGATTACTATTCAGTTGGCGGGGAGGTCACCCGGGTCGAGCAGGCTTTGAAATACGAGCAGGAGCGGCGTGCCACTATTGAATCCGATTTGTTGCAGACCCGCGAGGGTTTGCAGGAGTCAAAAGGGCACCTAAATGCGGATACCGAGCGCCTGGGTGCTTGGCGAGCCGAGCTCGAATCCTTGCGTCCCTTGCTCGTTGAGCAGCGAGGAGCCGCTGACACTGCTGCGGGATTATCTGCCGCAGCCGAAGAGGCTATGACGCAATGGCAAAGCCGCTGGGACGAATTTAACCAAAGTGCTGCTGGTCCTAAGCAGGCCTCTGAGGTGCAACAAAGTCGCATCGTCTACCTAGAGCAAGTGCTTCAGCGAATTCATGAGCGCGGAGGAAAGTTGCGCAAGGAGCTTGAAGCGCTGGCCGAGGAGGATGTCGACAAAGACCTGCCCGAGTTGGAAGCGCAAATTCGTGATGGCGAGGAGGCGGTTAAGGCTCAAGAGGCCGCGTTACTCCAGCTTGATGCCGAAGTGACCCAACAGCGCGAAAACATTGAGCGCTTGCGGGATGAGCAAGATCAGGTGCGCGCCCGGGTGCAGCAGCTAAAGGGTCAAGAAGCATCACTTCAGGCACTGCAAGAAGCAGCGCTGGCCGAAGGCGATGTCTCAGCGACACAACAATGGCTCGCGGATATGGGGCTCGATAGCAGTGGCAATGTGTACGAGGCCTTGCAGGTTCAAGACCAGTGGTCGATGGCCGTAGAATGTGTTTTGGCAGCACGGCTAACGGGTGTGTGTACCCAGTCTTTTACTCAAGTTCAAGCAGCTTTTGGTTCCGCGCCTGCGGGTGCCAGTATTTTGGCGGCCGGCGAAGTGGGCACGGGCGCGCCTGGAACGCTGGCTGAGAAGGTCGTAGGGCCTGCGTCCGTGCTCGCGGTGCTGGCAGGCGTACATATCGCTGCAGATCTGGTAGATGCTCAGAGACTTTTGACGACGCTGGCAGATACCGCGTCGGTTATCACCCCCGAGGGCGACTGGTTGGGGTACGGGTGGGCCTCTAAACCGTCAAAGAGCGATGCTGGTCAGGGAATAATACTGCGCAAAGCGTCCCTCGACGCAGTAGCTGCAGAGCTGGCTGAGCTCGAGGCATCGCTACAAACGATTAATCAAACCCTCGCTGAGCTTCAGGAATCAAGACGCGGCAACGAAGACCAGCGCAGAGCCGGGGAAGCAACACTTAAAACCACGGTGCAAGATCAAGCGGCCAAGGTTACTGAGCGTGGTGCGAGAGTTGCTGCCGTTGAACAAATGCGCCAGCGAACTCAGCAGCTTCAGGCAGATTTAGCCGACTCAGGATCTCAGTTTGAGACGGAGCAAACCTCACTTGCTGCGGCAAGATCAGAATTGCAAACGGCGATCGACCAAATGGCCCTCGACGGTGAGCAGCGCTCCGCCTTAGGCCAAGAGCGGGATAAACTGAACAGCCAGCTACAAACGGCTCGCGAAGGCGCTCGCGAAGCCCGTGATAACGCGCACCGCACGGATGTCCGCGTGCAAAGCCTCGACAGTCAGGTTGAGACGGTTGCGAGTTCCATTGCGCGCCTCGAACAACAAGTGGAGCAGTTGCAGGGCAGGGTAAGCGATCTCGCAGAGCAACTGCCCGTCGGCGATAACCCTGATGCTGAACTTCAGTCTGAACTGGAGACTTTATTGGCTCAACGTGTCGACGCGGAGACAGCGTTAACCGCCGCTAGACAACGGGTGTCTGATAACGATCATGCGTTGAGAGAGCAGGAAAAACTTAAGCTTGCTGCGGAGCACAGGCTACAGGCGCTCTATTCTGAACTGGAGTCCGGTCGCTTACGTCAGGCTGAAAGAAACGTCAGGATTGAGAATCTTGAAGGTTTACTTAGAGAGCTTGAAGTGAGCCCTCAAGAGGTGGTGGAACGTCTCCCGGAGGATGCCTCCGAGCCCGAATGGCAAGTGAAAGTAGAGCGTGTGGCGGCTCGTATAGCGCGTTTGGGTCCTATTAATTTAGCGGCTATCGATGAGTACGCTAAGGCCTCAGAGCGTAAAACTTATCTCGATGCTCAAGATGCTGACCTTCAGGAAGCGCTGCAGACGCTTGAGGGCGCTATTCGTAAAATTGATAAAGAGACCCGCAGTCGCTTTAAAGAGACATTCGAGCAGATCAATTCAGGGTTTGCTGAGTTGTTTCCGAGGGTCTTTGGTGGTGGAACCGCTAACCTTGAGATGACAGGTGACGATCTGCTGGATACCGGGGTTGCGATCATGGCCAGGCCTCCCGGCAAGAAAAACAGCACGATTCACCTTCTGTCGGGTGGTGAGAAGGCAATGACAGCTATCGCTTTAGTGTTTTCAATATTTCAGCTTAATCCGGCGCCGTTTTGCATGCTGGATGAGGTTGATGCGCCGCTGGATGATGCCAACGTCGGACGCTACGCCCGTATGGTGAAAGAAATGTCAGAGCGGGTTCAGTTTATCTTTATCACGCACAATAAAATCACCATGGAAGCGGCGAATCATTTGATGGGCGTCACGATGCACGAGCCCGGAGTGTCACGTCTGGTTACTGTGGATATTGAGGAAGCGGCACAGCTCGCAGCCAGTTAACGCCGGAGAGGGGGAAAGGCGATGGATCATATGATTCGGGACTGGATGATCATCATAGGCGTCTGCCTGATTATGGTGGTGTTGATCGACGCACTGAGACGGGTGTTCAAAGATCGTCGCGACGAGGTGCGTCTTAATGCAAAAATCTCTCGGCGCGACCTTGAAGAGGTTGACGACGATTCCTTTGATCTGTTGACTGAGCTACCTAACGGCGGGGCTCGTATTGTCAGTCGTAGTGATCTTCAGCCCTCCTCAGTGACTGAGGGTGCTGCTGCGGAGTCTGTTGTGACAAATCCAATGCCGTCGAGTGACGCTAGCACCAGTGCGGTGTCCGCGCAGGCGGCAACGGAGTCCTCCGAGGTATTATCCACGCATCAAGAGCCAGCAGTTGAGTCCGAGCCAGAACCCAAGCCAAAGCTAGAATCCGAGCCAGAGCTTCCATCATTTTCAGCCACTGATGACGATCATGAGCCTGTGAGTTTCGCACCAGCTCAGCAAGCTGAGTTAGCACAAGACCCTGTCCCCGAGGCCGCACCAGAAAATACCGTGGCGCAGGCGGCTAAGAGCGGGCCACAAGATGAGGACTCTGCGGTAGAGACGATGGATTGGTTGGAGGGGCTAGACGTGCCTGAGGCCGAGCCGGAGCCTGAAGCCCGGTTGCCCCGTGACCTTGATCCCCATGTTTTTGTTCTTAACGTCATGTCGCGATCGGAGTCAGGGTTTGCCGGTTCAGACATTTTAGGCGTGCTTCTTGCCTGCGATTTGCGTTTTGGTGATATGGATTTTTTCCACCGGCATGAGCATCGGGCTGGACGGGGCCCGATCCAATTTAGCGTGTGCAACATGCTTAAGCCCGGGGTTTTCAATATCGATGAGATGGGTTCGCTCTACACTCGTGGCTTGATGTTCTTTATCACATTGCCCGGACCTGAGGATATGTTAAAGGCTTTTGATTACATGCACGAGACCGCTAAGGCCGTGGCGAAGAATTTGGATGGTTATTTATTAGATGAAACTCGCAGCGGGGTGACCCGGCAAAGCATTGAGCACATGCGTCAGCAAATCCGCGAATTAGAGCGCCGCGTTGCTTTGCAAAATCGGCGCTGACAAGACATGTCCGATGTTGTGCCTGATGATGAAGCGCAAAGGTTGCGGGGCCTCTTGCAACAGTGGAGTGACGAGTATTACCGCAATGATGCGCCCACTGTCAGTGACAGTGAATTCGATAGAACGTTGCTGGCACTGCGTGAACTCGAAAACGAATTCCCCCAGCTAATCACGGCCGATTCCCCCACCCAGCGCGTGGGTGCAGCTCCCCTTGCGGCTTTCGATCAGGTTGTTCATCGGTTGCCCATGCTCTCACTAGACAACGCTTTTGATGCGGATGATCTTGTGGACTTCGATAGGCGCATTAGTGCGCGTTTGGATGGTGCCCAAGTTCGTTACGCTTGTGAGCCGAAACTAGACGGCATAGCCGTAAGCATCGTGTGGCAGGAGGGCGACATGGTGTTGGCAGCGACCCGTGGCGACGGCCGTACTGGAGAAAATATCACTCAAAACGTGCGCACTATAGACTCGGTGCCGTTGCGTTTGTCGGGGGAGGGTATTCCTCGTTACCTCGAGGTTCGAGGCGAGATCTTTATGCCCAGAGCTGGATTTGAGGCCTTTAACGCCAAGGCGCGTCGCGAGGGAGATAAGCCTTTCGTCAATCCCCGCAATGCCGCTGCGGGCAGTTTGCGTCAACTGGACTCAAGTATCACCCGGCGCCGCCCGTTAGCCTTCTGTGCCTATGCCCTAGGGTATACCGAAGGTGTGAGCAGGACGCTTCTCAGCCACTCTGAAGCAATGCTTCAACTCAGTGCATGGGGAATACCGATATCCTCCCACAGCCGCTCAGTAGAGAGTATCGACGCTTGTGAGCGCTATTACACGGAGCTTTCGCAGTTGCGAGAAAGTCTAGGTTTCGACATCGATGGCATTGTCTTTAAGGTCGATGACTTTGCCGAGCAAGAACGTCTGGGCTTTGTATCTCGGGCACCGCGTTGGGCTATCGCTCGAAAATTTCCCGCTCAGGAAGAAATGACGGTTGTTCTGGATGTTGAATTTCAAGTTGGTAGAACTGGAGCGGTTACCCCGGTCGCTAGGTTAGAGCCAGTCTTCGTTGGGGGCGTTACGGTCTCAAATGCGACGCTACACAATGCTGACGAAATCGCGCGGCTTGGCCTCAAGGTTGGAGATACCGTAATCGTGCGCAGAGCGGGGGATGTTATCCCTCAAGTCGCCGCTGTCGTGGCCGAACGCCGGTCCGAGAACGCCCACAGCGTTGTTTTCCCTGAAAGCTGTCCAGCTTGTCAAAGTGCTCTGGTGCGTGAATCAGGAGAGGCTGCATGGCGCTGTGACGCGGGCTCTTCTTGTCCGGCTCAACGTCGGGCAGCGATTGAGCACTTTGTATCGCGTCGGGCTATGGATATCGACGGGTGTGGAGAGAAAATTATCGATCAGTTAGTCGATTTAGAGCTGATAGAAACAGCCGCTGACCTGTACACATTAACTCAGGAGAGTCTCGCTGAATTGGAGCGGATGGGCGAAAAGTCTGCTCGAAATTTGCAAGCCGCCATCGAAGCCAGCAAAGAAACAACGCTGGCGCGCTTTATCTATTCTCTGGGGATCCGCGAGGTGGGAGAGACCACCGCCCGCCAGCTGGCGGAATATTTTGGTGCCCTAGATCCTTTGTACGCGGCTACCGTTGAGCAGCTGCAGGAGGTCGAAGATGTCGGGCCCATCGTCGCCGGGCACCTGAGACGGTTCTTTGCAGACGCCACGAAGCAAGAAATGATAAACCGGTTCTTGGCTCAGGGAGTGAATTGGCCTGCCCCCGAGGTGAAGGCCGGTGATCTACCACTATCAGGGCAGATTTGGGTGGTTACCGGTAAGTTGGAGGAGATGAGTCGTGATCAAGCAGAGGCAAGTCTTCGAGCTCTTGGAGCTAAGGTATCAAGCAGCGTCAGTGGCAAGACAAACTGTGTCGTTGCAGGTCCAGGAGCGGGCTCGAAACTGAAGAAAGCACAGTCACTGAACATCACCGTGATCGACGAGCTCGAATTCATTGCTCGAGTTGAAGGTTGGAAAAATGACGAAGCGTAGTTTGCTGAGATTTTCTTTTCTGTTATGGATGCCACTTTTCATATCTGCCTGCGCGACATCTCCCCCCAGTGATGTCAGTAACGTCTGCGAAATTTTCCGGGAGAAGTCCGGCTGGTACAAGGACGCCAAAAAATCTCGAGCGCGATGGGATACTCCCATTTCTGTGATGATGGCCATCATGCACCAGGAGTCGCGGTTCGTTGCCACGGCCAAGCCGCCCCGCAAAAAGATTTGGGGCATTATTCCTGGGCCTAGACCCTCTGACGCCTATGGTTACTCCCAGGCCAAGGATGCGACTTGGGAGTGGTACCAGCGAAGCTCTGGTAGCTACGGTGCGGATCGGGACGACTTTGGGGATGCGATTGATTTTATCGGTTGGTACAACGACATGAGTTACCGCCAGAACGGTATCGCTAAAGACGATACCTTTCGGCTCTATCTGGCCTACCATGAGGGTCATGGCGGCTTTAAGCGCAAGACTTATCGTGACAAACAGTGGTTGGTTGATGTTGCTAGAAAGGTGGATGGCCGAGCCAACACCTACAATACGCAGCTTAAGGGCTGCGTGAAAAGCCTTGAAGATGACAAATGGTGGGACTTTTTCTAGGTTTCACCAAGCTGGATAATTGTTGGCTGTAACATTACCGTCACATTGTTGCCGTGTAATGCTTCTCTGGAAAGAGCATGGATACCCACAATGACCATCCATAAAGTTTTGATTGTTGATGACGAATTGGCTATTCGAGATATGTTGCGGATGGCGCTTGAAACAGCTGGTTATGAATGCCTAGAGGCAGAGACAATCGACTCCGCCTACCATCAAATAATTGACGATCGCCCTGACATTATCTTGTTGGATTGGATGCTGCCGGGTGGGAGTGGGATTGAGCTTTTACGGCGGATTAAGCGCGCAGAAATGACTCAGGACTTACCTGTAATCATGCTCACGGCAAAAGCGGCTGAACACAATGTTATTCAAGGGCTTGATGTTGGTGCCGACGACTATATCACTAAGCCCTTTGCGCTGAGAGAGTTGTTGGCGAGGATTAAAGCCTTGCTGCGACGAGCAAAAAGTTCGGATGATCGAAACCTCCTAGTCGTCAGAAACCTCACAATAGATGTCGATAGTCGCCGTGCGTTTATCAGCGAGGAGCCGCTGCAACTTGGCCCCACCGAATTTAACCTGCTGCTGTTTTTTATGTCTCATCCAGAGCGTGCCTATACTCGGAGTCAACTGTTAGACCGAGTTTGGGGCGCCAACATATACGTCGAGGAACGAACCGTAGACGTGCATATTCGGAGGCTCAGAGCCGCTTTAGACGCCGCTGAGGGCAACTATAGTCAGCTCGTTCAGACGGTACGTGGAACGGGTTACCGCTTCTCTGAGCAGGGGTTTTAGCGTCTATGGCTCCAGCAAAAACCTTTCGCAGGGAGGTTCATTCGGTCGTCGCGATTCTGTTGCTGGGAGCGGGTGCCGGATTGCTCTTGGATAAACCTGCCTGGGGGCTTGCGTTTGGAATGGGGGTCATTCTTTCGCTTTGGTCTTATCAACTGTTACGAGTCCAAAGGTGGATGTTGGATCCGACGGTTGAGCCGCCGAAGGCTGGCGGCGTGTGGGGCCTTTTTCTAGATAACATTTATGCCATTCAGCGTCGTAATCGTGAGGCGCAGTTGCGGCTGGAATCAACCTTGGATTACCTCCAAGACTCACTCGCAGCAATGCGAGATGCGGCCGTTATTGTTGACCCACATGCAAATGTGGCTTGGGCTAACGACTCAGCTGATTTTCTTTTAGGGATTAATTTCCCCTCAGACCAAGGGCAACCCCTGCTGAATTTAATCAATTCCATCGATTTTCGTGAGTATTTTGAGACGGACGATTACTCAGACCCTCTTCGCGTGCTGCCCGAGGGCGATAGGGGACGTTGCTTGCAGTTTGAGATTGCCCGATTTGGCATGGGTGATCGCTTAGTCTTTGCTCGAGACGTGACACGGACCTTTCGCTTGGAGCAGATGCGCCGCGATTTTGTGGGAAATGTATCCCATGAGTTGCGCACCCCGCTAACGGTCATTAAGGGTTACATCGAAACGCTGCAATCACTCGAAGAGTTCAGTGCAACGCGGTTCCAACGACCTCTGGAGCAGATGAGCCAACAAGCGTTGCGCATGGAAAATCTGGTCACGGACTTATTGTGGTTATCGCGTATTGAGGCGGTAGAAACCCTGCGCAAAACCGAGCTGATTGATATGCCTACGCTGATCGTGGGAATCGTGGCAGAACTACAGCCGGCGTTCCCTGAGAGACGCATCAGGCTAAATCAGGAGAGCGAAGCGGCAATTCGCGGGGACGAAAGAGAGTTACACAGCGCACTGAGCAATCTCGTTATCAATGCACTGAAGTACAGTGATGGTGATGTTGTGTTGCGCTGGTGGTCGAGTGAAAACAATGCCACGTTTTCGGTGAACGATACGGGCATTGGCATAGAACCTCATCACATAGCCCGACTGACGGAGCGATTTTACAGAGTGGACAAGAGTCGCAGTAATGCCGGAGGTGGTACGGGCCTCGGTCTAGCGATCGTCAAACACGTGGCGAACTCACATCAGGCGGACCTCACAATTGATTCCACAGTGGGCGTTGGCAGTTGTTTTAGTTTGGCCTTTCCCTTTGATGCTGCCGATACGCTGTGACACATGTTCTTAAGTGCCGACAATTTGGTTCTCTGCTTCAGTAAACCCGGGTTTTTGCATGTTTGTGCGAATGCCGCAGATTGTGTGTTGTTGAGTGACAACCACTGACAGCAACGGCGATCCTCAAGTATCCTTGGCGAGTCCGTAATACAGGCAAAGGATTATGAGCAAATTTTGGAGTTCGGTTGTTAATAACCTGAAGCCCTACACTCCCGGGGAACAGCCAAAAGTTCCTGGGTTAATAAAGTTAAATACTAACGAGCACTGTTTACCACCCTCGACTGAGGCTATGGCGGCGCTTGGTAATGTTAGCTCTGAGGCCCTGCGACGTTACCCGGATCCCGAGAGCACTGCGTTGCGAAGAGCGATCGCTAATGCTGAGGGTTTATCCGAGGGCCAAGTGTTTGTCGGCAACGGCTCAGATGAAGTTTTAGCCCACATTTTTCAGGGACTACTTTCGAGCAACGACAGTTTAGTAGCTCCTGACATTACCTACAGTTTTTATCCCGTCTGGGCGGCGCTTTATGGGCTGAAACTTAAAACGGAAGCTTTGCTGGCTGATTTCACCATTGATGTGAATCGTCTGCTACAGCATCCCGAATCTATTCTGTTGGCCAACCCCAATGCGCCTACCGGCAGGGCGCTAACGTTGGCGGAGATCAAACGTCTGGTTGACAGCAACCCGGATCGACTCGTTGTAGTTGATGAGGCGTACTACGGATTTGGTGCCGATTCAGCGTCTTCCTTACTCACTGAGGCGGAAAACTTGATTGTTACCAGGAGCCTTTCAAAGTCACATGCTCTTGCCGGGTTACGGGTGGGCTATGCCCTGGGTTCCGCTGAATTGATTGAAGGGCTGACTCGGGTGAAGGATAGTTTTAACAGCTACCCTCTAGACGCCTGTGCACAGTCTGTGGCGACCGCGGCTATCGAAGATACCCAGTGGCTGAGTCGTAGCAGTGCATTAGTCACCGAGAATCGCGACAGACTGACGCAAGACCTGCGTGATTTAGGCTTTGAGGTTTGCCCAAGTTTGGCGAACTTTATTTTCGTGCAGCACCCCCAACATGAGGGGCGGGACTTGTTTGAGTATCTCAGAGCAAAAAACATATTGGTAAGACGTTGGGATAAAAAACCCATAGCCAACTTTCTACGGATTACCGTGGGCACACACGAGGAGTGCTCAGCGCTAGTGCAGTGTCTTAAAGAGCGGTGTGCGCCTTAAGTTGCACGTAATACCACGCTTCCTATGGAGTAACCTGCGCCAAAAGAGCACAAAACGCCGAGTTCGCCTGGGGTTAAGTCGTCTCGGTTTAAGTGAAATGCAATGATGGAGCCCGCAGATGACGTATTGGCGTAGGTATCGAGAATCGTTGGCGACTCTTTGTCGGATGGGTCACGCCCAAGCACCCGACGGGCGATCAAGTCATTCATATTTCGGTTGGCTTGATGTAGCCAGAGGCGACTGAGCTGATCTGCCTGTAGATCTAGATCAGCCAGTTGCTCGGTAATTTGCTGGGCAACGGCGGGGCAGACTTCTTTAAAAACTTTGCGGCCCTCTTGAACAAAGAGCTTATCAACAGCACCAACACCGCTCTCGTCGGCACGATTCATAAAGCCAAAATTGTTTCTGATATTGTTTGAGAAAATCGTCTGCAAGCGCGTATCGACAATTTCAAAGTGTGGCTTTGCCTGAACTACAGCCTTCGACTCGATCACTACCGCAGTCGCAACATCGCCAAAAATGAAGTGTGCATCTCGGTCTCGAAAATTAAGGTGTCCGGTACATATTTCGGGGTTGACCATAAGAATTCGCTGGGACGAACCCGCGCGAATAGAATCTCGCGCTTGCTGAATACCAAAGGTTGCCGAAGAGCAGGCGACGTTCATGTCGAAAGCAAAGCCTTTTGCGCCTAATGCGGCCTGTATCTCTACGGCCATGGCGGGGTAGGCGCGCTGCATATTGGAAGCGGCAACAATGACCGCGTCTAAATCTGAACCGTCTAGGCCTGCAGCCTCAAGCGCCTGTCGCGCCGCTTTGACGCCAATCTCTGCCATGACTGACAGCTCGCTGTTTGGACGCTCAGCCACCTTAGGTGCCATTCTGTGGGGGTCGATAATGCCTGATTTATTCAGCACGAAGCGGGATTTAATACCCGACGCTTTTTCAATAAACGCTGTCGATGAATACGTTCGGGCTTCTACCTCACCTTTTGCGATTGCCTCACTGTGCTCATCGTTGAACAGATCAACCCAGGCGTTGAAAGCCGTGACTAGCTCCTCGTTGCTGATGGACTCTTCTGGTGTGAAGAGCCCCGTGCCACTGATAACTGCATCGGTCGGCTTCATTTCAACCTCGGTGCTTGATGATTGAGCGCAGCTTAGCGTTTGTCTAGGGACACATAGTCTCGCTGTTGATACCCGGTGTACAGCTGCCTTGGACGGCCGATTCGGTAGCTCCCTGAGATCATCTCATTCCAGTGGGCTATCCAACCTACGGTTCGCCCAATGGCGAAAATGACGGTGAACATCGATGTGGGTATTCCCAGGGCTTTCAGAATAATTCCCGAGTAAAAGTCAACGTTCGGGTACAACTTCTTCTCAATGAAATAGGGGTCCTGCAATGCGATTTCTTCGAGTCGCTTGGCAATTTCCAACATTTCATCGTGAATGCCCAGTTCAGCAAGAACTTCATCAGCCGCCTGCTTCATAACCTTCGCTCGGGGATCAAAGTTTTTGTAGACGCGGTGACCAAACCCCATGAGCCGAAAGGGGTCATTTTTGTCTTTGGCTTTAGCGATGAATTTATCGATGTTATCTACGGTGCCGATTTCCTCAAGCATTTTAACGACGGCCTCGTTGGCTCCGCCATGTGAGGGCCCCCAGAGGGCGGCGATTCCAGCTGCGATACAAGCAAACGGGTTGGCCTGTGACGACCCTGCGAGCCTAACCGTGGAAGTGGACGCGTTTTGCTCGTGATCTGCATGGAGCAAGAAAATACGATCAATCGCCCGGGCAATAGTGGGGGAAATCTTGCTGGGTTCGCAGGGAACGCCAAACATCATGTGCAGGAAGTTAGTTGCGTAGTCCATGCTGTTATCGGGATACATAAACGGCTGTCCGATACTGAACTTGTAGCTCATTGCAGCGATGGTGGGCATTTTAGCGATAAGGCGGTATGCCGCTACCTTGCGGTGGTATGGGTCAGAAATATCGGTTGAGTCATGGTAGAACGCTGACAGCGCTCCAACAACGCCGCACATAATTGCCATGGGGTGCGCATCTCGGCGAAATCCATTGAAAAAAGTTCTAATCTGCTCGTGGACCATGGTGTGCTGATGCATCGTACTGACGAATTCATCGCGCTCTTCAGCAGAGGGTAGCTCTCCGTAGAGCAACAGGTAGCAGGTTTCTAGGTAGTTGCTCTCTGCAGCGAGTTGTTCGATGGGATAGCCTCTGTGCAGCAAAATGCCTTTCTCGCCATCAATGAACGTGATTTTCGATTCGCAGGCCGCTGTGGAGGTAAAACCCGGGTCGTAGGTAAAGAGTCCGTTGCTTGTAAGGCTGCCGACGCCAACGACATCTGGGCCGAGTTCAGCCTGAAAAACGGGCAAATCGATGGAGTCGACGGACCCGTTTCCGTGGTCTATTGACAGTGTGGCTTTTTTATCGCTCATCAGTAATTCCTGGAACAGCAGTTGCGGGGAGCGCCAAACTATATGCCGCGCTCAGAGAAAGTCAATTTAGAAAGTCCCACAGTAGAGTTATTTTGAGTTGTTTAAAACATAAAATTGTCAGGGCTGTGACGTAAGCATATAATGTGGCGCGGCCTTTCAGCCCTCTCACTAGATAACGCAAGGAACCACCCTGTGAAACCTTCGGTCAGTAAGGACAAACGTCCGGTTAATCTGGATCTCGGCTCCATGAAGCTGCCTATCACTGCTTACGTGTCAATTACTCACCGCCTGTCCGGTGTGTTTTTGTTCTTGGTGAGTGGACTCATGGTATGGGCTCTCGACACTAGCCTGCGCTCTGAGGAGGGGTTCAATAGTGTCGCGTCAACACTAACAATGCCCCTGAGCAAAGCCATTCTGTGGCTCATAGCGTCTGCGCTGAGTTATCACGCGCTATCAGGCGTTAAACATATCATTATGGATTTCGGTATTGGCGAAACCATGAAGGGTGGGGTGACAGGGGCTCGGATCGTCATCGCACTTGCGGTAATTTTATCGGCTGTGTGGGGTGTTGCGATATGGTAACTCAGGTCACTAGCTTCAGCCGCTCGGGCCTTTCAGACTGGCTCATCCAGCGTGTTACGAGTTTGGTTCTACTCGCCTATTTCGTGTGCTTGGCAGGAATTTTGTTGGGCGGGGTCGATGATTACGCCACATGGAAGGCGATAAACGATACCACTGCCATGCGGATTTTCACTTTACTCGCGGCGATGTCGTTGGCGGCGCATGCTTGGATTGGCCTTTGGGCTGTCTACACAGACTATCTTACCGAACGGATGCTAGGGCCGCGGGGCCACTTTATCCGTCGGTTTTGCCAGCTTGGAACGGTATTTGCGCTGGTGATTTACCTTTTATGGGTCATACAAATTCTTTGGGGATGATCTTTCTCGCTTGGATTCTGTGAGATTTGCGCTATAACCCCGCCTGACTGAGCGATTGGAGCTGAGAATGCGAACTATTTCTTTTGATGGAGTGATTGTAGGTGGCGGCGGTGCTGGAATGCGCGCGGCGTTACAGCTGTCACAGTCTGGCTACAAAACGGCCGTTATCTCTAAGGTCTTTCCAACGCGCTCGCACACGGTCTCTGCACAAGGTGGCATAACCTGCGCTATTGCAAGTTCCGATCCCAACGACGATTGGCGCTGGCACATGTATGACACCGTTAAGGGGTCTGATTATATTGGCGACCAAGATGCCATTGAGTACATGTGTTCTGTGGGCCCCGAGGCCATTTTTGAGCTTGAGCACATGGGTCTTCCCTTCTCGCGCACCGAAGAGGGCCGTATTTACCAGCGGCCCTTTGGTGGCCAGTCGAAGGACTACGGCAAAGGCGGGCAAGCCGCGCGCACCTGTGCAGCCGCTGACCGTACCGGCCACGCGCTGTTGCACACCCTGTATCAAAACAACGTCAAAAACGAGACGGTATTCTTCAACGAGTGGTTCGCTGTCGATTTGGTGAAAAACCAAGACGGCGCTGTCACGGGCGTAATCGCCATCTGCATAGAGACCGGCGAAACAGTTTTTGTGAAATCTAAGGCGACGGTATTTGCCACGGGCGGCGCTGGGCGTATCTATGCTTCAACGACCAATGCCCACATCAATACCGGTGACGGCATCGGGATGGGGTTGCGCGCAGGTGTGCCGGTCCAGGATATGGAAATGTGGCAGTTCCATCCCACAGGCATCTACGGCGCGGGCACCCTTGTGACCGAGGGTTGCAGGGGCGAGGGCGGCTATCTGATCAACAAGGATGGCGAGCGCTTTATGGAGCGCTATGCACCCAACGCCAAAGATTTGGCGGGTCGAGACGTAGTGGCGCGGTCTATGGTGCTGGAAATTCTCGAGGGCCGGGGCTGTGGCGAACATGGGGATCACGTAAAGCTGAAACTGGACCATTTGGGTGAGGACGTTTTAGAGTCGCGGCTGCCAGGTATTTGCGAGTTGAGCCGCACTTTCGCCCACGTTGATCCGGTCAAAGAGCCAATTCCCGTGGTGCCTACCTGTCACTACATGATGGGGGGTATTCCCACCAACGTTAACGGACAGGCGATTACTGTTGATGACCAAGGCAACGATCACATTATTCCCGGGCTATATGCTTGCGGCGAAGTGGCCTGCGTTTCGGTTCACGGAGCCAACCGATTGGGTGGCAATTCACTGTTAGATCTTGTGGTCTTTGGCCGTGCTTCCGGGCTATTTATTGAGAGTGCACTGCGCGACGGTATTGATTTGCGCGAATCGTCCCAGAGTGACATCGATGCGGCGGGCGAACGACTGCGGCACCTCAACGAGAGTAAAGGTGGGGAGAACGTCGCCGATTTGCGTAGAGAGCTTCAAAACACCATGCAGAATCACTTTGGCGTGTTCCGTCGCGGTGATTTCATGCAAGAGGGTATTGCGAAGCTGGCAGAGCTCCGTGGCCGCGTAGAAAATGTCGCGCTGGAGGACAAATCAGATGCGTTCAACACTGCGCGTATCGAGGCACTCGAGCTCCACAATTTGTTTGAGGTTGCAGAAGCCACCGCTGTCGTGGCAGAAGCCCGTAACGAAAGTCGCGGTGCCCATGCACGAGAAGACTTCACCGAGCGCGACGACGAAAACTGGCTATGTCATTCGGTGTATCACAGTGAAGGTAAAAAGGTCAGCAAGCGGGGCGTTAACTTCACCCCCAGCACTGTAGAAACCTTTGAACCGCAAATCCGTTCTTATTGATTATTTGACTTGGGAGATATTGGTATGTTGCAGGTCAGTATTTATCGCTACAACCCTGAGGTAGACAACGCTCCACACATGCAGGAGTTCGAATTCGATACCGAGGGAAAAGACCTGATGGTCTTGGACGTGCTGGAGGCAATTAAAGCCGGTCACGACAGCAGTGTCACTTACCGACGAAGCTGCCGAGAGGGTGTCTGCGGCTCAGATGGACTCAATATCAATGGTAAGAATGGTTTAGCTTGTATTACGCCGCTGTCTGAAACCGTTAAAAATGACAAGCTGGTGGTGCGGCCTTTACCGGGGCTTCCGGTAATAAGGGATCTCGTTGTTGATATGAGCCTCTTTTACGCGCAGTACGAGAAGATTCAACCGTTCCTCCAAAACAACTCACCCGCTCCTGCCATTGAGCGGCTGCAAACGCCTGAAGATCGCTCTCAACTCGATGGGCTCTATGAGTGTATTCTTTGCGCCTGTTGCTCTACTAGTTGCCCGTCTTTCTGGTGGAATCCTGATAGGTTTATCGGGCCTGCAGGGTTGCTTCAAGCCTATCGCTTCTTGGCCGATAGTCGTGACACGGCGACCGACGAGCGTCTGGCCAAACTTGATGACCCCTTCAGTGTGTTCCGGTGCCATGGGATCCAGAATTGTGTCAACGTTTGCCCCAAGGGTTTGAACCCCACTAAAGCCATTGGCCACATTCGCACGATGCTGCTCAATCGCGCCACCTAGTGCCTTTACCGCTGGGACTGGCGGCTAAAGAATAAGCGAAGAGGGGGCCTTGCGCCCCTTTTTAGTGCATAAAAGGCTCGCATAGCCTGAAAGCATGATTAATATTCCGCTTTAGAATATTGTGACAAAAGAACAGATAAACTCCCCGGATTTCCCGTATTTCAGGGGGCGAAACCTACACCCGTGGATCAGTTGCGATTAAAATAGCGGGGTCTCATCGGGGGCTGCGCTTATTTGAAGGTATTTGGAGACGCGCGGGTGGGGATCGCCTTGTCATGCGCGACCCTTCAATCAGCGGTAACGAAGAAGCACGGAGTCAAACATGGCACAATCCTCTGCATTGCAGGGAATGCTGGAGTTGTGGGGGTCTTCCCACATTTCGGGTTCAAACGCAGCCTACGTTGAGTCGCTGTACGAACAATACCTTGTTGACCCCAATGCCATTACCCCGGAATGGCGCGATTACTTTGATCGCCTCCCAAGGGTCAAAACCGAAAATTCAGCATTGCGTGACGTTCCCCACTCGGTGGTTAGGGACCAGTTCGCCGCGATAAGCAAGATGCGGGTTAGAACCGAAGCAACAGTGGCTCATGACTCACAGGCCACTGAGTATGAGCGGAAGCAAGTACAAGTTGTTCAATTGATCTCAGCATATCGACAGCGTGGACACCAGCAGGCTTCACTTGATCCTCTTGGCTTGTATCCTAGAGCGACGGTTCCCGATTTAGATTTGGCTTTTCATCAGCTCAGCGAGGCAGATGCCGATACTGTTTTTCAGGTCGGGAGCCTTTATCACGGTGCGAGCGACGCCACACTGCGCGACATCGTAGATGCGCTGCAGCGTACTTACTGCCATACCATTGGCGCTGAATTCATGCATATTGTGGACACAGAACAGCGCCACTGGATCATGAGTCGGATGGAGTCAGTGCGTTCGGCCCCCGAGTTTTCTCGGGAGCAACGCCTGCAGGTTTTGCGGCGGTTAATCAAAGCTGAGGGGCTTGAGAAGTCCTTAGGTTCGAAGTACCCGGGCACCAAGCGCTTTGGTCTTGAGGGAGGCGAAAGCCTGATCCCCATGATGTCTGAGGCGATTGAGCGCATTGGGGGTTATGGCGCCAAAGAGATCGTGATTGGCATGGCCCACCGGGGACGGTTAAACGTGCTGATCAACATTTTGGGGAAAAACCCTGGCGAACTGTTTGATGAGTTTGAAGGACGCGCTGAATACACCGGTTCTGGTGATGTTAAATACCACCAAGGATTTTCTTCAAATGTGATGACAAGCGGTGGTGAAGTCCATCTTGCGCTCGCTTTTAACCCCTCTCATTTAGAAATTGTTTCTCCCGTTGTCGAGGGATCTGTTCGAGCACGACAGGATCGCCGTGATGATCCTGAGGGGGATTCGGTTGTTCCTATCGTGATCCACGGGGATGCCGCATTTGCTGGGCAGGGTGTCGTGATGGAGACGTTTCAAATGTCTCAGACTCGGGGGTATAAAACCGGCGGGACGCTGCACATTGTTCTTAACAACCAAGTGGGCTTTACCACCAGCGATCGTATTGATGCACGCTCTACCGAGTACTGCACTGACGTTGCCAAGATGGTTCAGGCACCAATCTTTCATGTCAATGCAGATGATCCCGAAGCGGTCGTTTTTGTTACGCAGCTAGCGGTTGATTTCAGGAACACTTTTAAACGGGATGTGGTTATTGATCTCATTTGCTACCGCAGGCGTGGCCACAATGAGGCGGATGAGCCCGCAGTCACTCAGCCCCAAATGTATGCAGCCATTAAAACGCATCCAACAACCCGTGACCTATACGCTCAGCGACTCATTGCCGAGAACATGTTAACGGAGGAAGAGGACGTCGCCTTAATGGCCCGTTATCGGGAGTCTTTAGAGCGTGGAGAACCTCTGGTCAGCTCTTTAGTAATGGAGCCCAACAACAGGTTGTTTGTCGATTGGGGGCCTTATTTGGGCCATCCCTGGACTGTTGAATGCGATACCCGTTTCCCGCTTGGGCAGCTGAGACTTCTCTCCGAAAAAATTGCGAGTGCCCCGGAGGGGTTCGCGGTGCAGCGCCAGGTCACCAAGCTTTTGGAAGATCGCCGCAAAATGGGTGTTGGTGGTCAGGAGATAAACTGGGGTTTTGCCGAAATTATGGCCTACGCATCGCTGCTAGTGGAACAGTTCCCAGTGCGTATGACGGGGCAGGATATCGGCCGCGGCACCTTTTCGCACCGTCACGCTGTCATCCACAATCAGAAAGAGGTGGGGCGGCACATTGCGTTGCAGCACCTTGACGACAATCAAGCCGATTTCCGGATTTATGATTCGCTCTTATCTGAGGAAGCCGTGCTGGCTTTCGAATATGGCTACGCGACGACATCGCCAACCGGGTTGGTGGTCTGGGAGGCGCAGTTTGGTGACTTTGCCAACGGCGCTCAGGTGGTTATTGATCAGTTTATTGCCAGCGGAGAGCATAAGTGGTCCCGAGTTTGCGGCTTAACCATGTTGCTGCCTCATGGCTACGAAGGGCAGGGGCCTGAGCATTCATCCGCTCGACTTGAGCGCTATTTGCAGATGTGTGCTGAAGAAAATATGCAGGTCTGCATGCCAACTACGCCGGCGCAGGTTTTTCACATGCTGCGTCGTCAAGCCATTCGACCTTTACGCAAGCCGCTGATCGTGATGTCGCCAAAAAGTTTGCTGCGTCACAAAGAGGCGACCTCGACGCTAGAAGAGCTGGCCGATGGAAGATTTGAGACTGTCCTAGATGAAACAGATCAGCTCGACCCCACTTCGGTGAAGCGCGTCATTTTATGCTCAGGCAAGGTTTTTTATGACTTGCGTGCGGCGCGTCGCGAGCGAGAAATCGACAATATTGCGATTATTCGTATTGAGCAGCTCTACCCGTTCCCTGAAGATGATCTGGCTAGAGTGTTGGCCCCATACACCAATATTGAAGACGCGATTTGGTGCCAGGAAGAGCCAATGAATCAAGGGGCTTGGTACGCGAGCCAGCACAATATGCGTCGCGTTATCCAGCGCCACAAAGTTGATGTGTATTTGCGTTATGCGGGCAGGGAGGCGTCAGCCTCGGTCGCCGCCGGCTATACAGCATTGCACTTAAAACAGCAGGAAAGTTTCATAAACGAAGCCCTGGGCCCTATGCCCTGGGGTAATTGATCAGGATTTAAGTAGGAAAAAAATCATGGCAATTGAAATTAAGGCACCGGCATTTCCCGAGTCTGTCGCCGATGGTGAGGTCGCGGCTTGGCACAAAGCCGAGGGCGATTCCGTCGCCCGCGACGAGTTATTGGTCGAGATAGAAACCGACAAGGTCGTTATGGAAGTTGTCGCGCCAGAGTCAGGGATTCTCACATCTATTGTCGCTGCAGAGGGTGACACCATAGAGAGTGAGGCGCTGCTTGCGGTGCTTGAAGTTGGCGAGGTCACAAAGCCCGCGGCCAGCACTGAGGCTGCCCCGGAAGGCGCTGAGTCAGCCCGGTCTGAAAGTGGCGACAATACGATGGGGCCCGCCGCTCGTGCTTTGGTAGATGAGCACGGCCTCGATGCTAATGCGATAGAAGGTACCGGCAAGGGTGGTCGAATCACCAAGGAAGATGTCACTAAGCATCTCAAAACCGCTTCTCAATCGGAGGCGCCTCAAACTAAGGCAGCGCCAGCAGACTCGGTCACGGCACCCCAGGCGAGCGTATCCGATGCCGCTTATGGACCATCCGGCGAACGCATTGAGAAACGGGTACCTATGACCCGGATGCGCTCTCGAATTGCCGAGCGGTTGCTCGAGGCGACACAGCAGACAGCAATGCTAACCACTTTTAATGAAGTGAATATGGCGCCGCTCATGAAGCTTCGTAGTCAGTATAAAGAGAGCTTTGAAAAGGCTCACAATGGAACCCGCTTAGGGTTTATGGGCTTCTTCGTGAAAGCCTGTTGCGAAGCTTTAAAACGGTATCCAGCGGTAAATGCGTCTATTGATGGTAGTGATGTGGTGTATCACGGTTACCAGGATATTGGCGTGGCGGTTTCAACCAATGACGGGTTAGTGGTGCCGGTGCTTCGTGATGCTGACTTCATGAGTATTGCCGACGTCGAGGCGGCTATTAGAGATTTAGGGTTAAAAGCCCAAGATAAAAAGCTCACGATAGAAGAGATGACCGGCGGCACGTTCACAGTGTCTAACGGCGGCGTTTTTGGCTCTTTGTTGTCAACGCCTATTTTGAATCCACCGCAGACCGGCATACTCGGCATGCATACCATTCAGGAGCGGCCCGTTGCTGTGAATGGCGAAGTGGTTATTCAGCCAATGATGTATTTGGCGTTGTCCTACGACCATCGGCTAATAGACGGCAAGACAGCCGTACAGTTTTTAGTGACGGTCAAAGGGTTCATCGAAGACCCAGCGCGCATTCTCTTACAACTCTGACGACATCCTCCACAGGAAGAAGAACATGACAGCAGCATACGACGTAATTGTTATCGGTTCCGGTCCTGCCGGCTATGTATGTGCCATCCGCTGCGCACAGCTAGGCAAGAAAGTGGCCGTCGTTGAGCAATGGGCAGACGGTAAAGGCAAGCCGGTCTTAGGCGGCACGTGCCTAAACGTGGGTTGTATTCCCTCAAAAGCGCTACTAGACAGCTCCCACAAATTTCTCGAAGCAAAAGAGCATTTTTCAGACCACGGAATTGGTCTCGGTGACCCCCAAATTAATGTCGCAACAATGATGCAACGCAAGGACCAAATTGTGGGTCAGCTGACGGGGGGTGTGGCCGGCTTGCTGAAGCACAATCAGATTGATGTTGTTCAGGGACGAGGAAAATTGCTGGCCAATCGTAAGGTTGAAGTTCAGGCGCCTGATGGCAGTGAAGCCGTTTATGAGGCAGAAAACATTGTATTGGCAGCCGGGTCATTGCCCATCGACATACCCGTTGCTCCGGTTGATCAGGTCCATATCGTTGACTCAACAGGTGCGCTTGTTTTCGACGCCGTGCCAGAACGACTCGGTGTGATTGGTGCCGGTGTCATCGGACTCGAGTTGGGCAGTGTTTGGGGGCGTCTCGGAGCTGAGGTTGTACTGTTGGAGGCGATGGATAGCTTTCTGCCTTCGATGGACGCCCAGATTGCCAAAGAAGGCCAAAAACTGTTCAAAAAGCAGGGCCTAGATATCCGCCTCGGTGCCCGCGTCACGGGCTCTGAAGTCGTTGATGGAAAAGTCCACGTGAACTACGCAACGGGCGACGAGACGCACACTGAAATCTTTGATCGGCTGATTGTCTCTGTAGGTCGCAGAGCACAGACAGGCGAACTTTTTGCCGAGGACTCAGGCGTCACTATGGACGAGCGCGGCTGCGTTTTTGTCAATGATGTCTGCTCCACAGAGGCGCCGGGAGTTTGGGCTATTGGTGACATGGTTAGAGGCCCCATGCTGGCGCACAAAGGCTCGGAAGAGGGCGTTATGGTGGCCGAGCAAATAGCAGGGCATCATCACCCACTAAACTACGATTTGATCCCCTCAATTATTTACACCCACCCAGAGATTGCTGGCGTTGGCAAGACTGAGCAAGAGCTCAAAGCGGAGGGAGTTAAATTTAAGGTAGGCACTTTCCCTTTCGCGGCAATTGGACGCGCCCTGGCGGCTGGCGACAGCGATGGCATGATCAAAATTATTGCCGACGAGAATACGGACCAGCTGCTCGGTGCTCACTGCGTGGGGCCATCTGCCGCTGATTTGGTGCAACAATTACTCATAGCGATGGAGTTTGGCTCTAGTGCTGAGGACATACAGATGATGGTGTTTGGGCATCCCACACTATCTGAGGCAGTTCACGAAGCTGCCTTGGCAGTCGATGGTAAGGCCATTCACATGGCAAATAGAAAAAAGCGCTAGGCACAAGAGCGCGCATTGGGGGAGTGGCCTTGGGTTAACTCCGCACCGAAACGAAAAAAGCGGGATAATTTATGAATCTTCACGAGTATCAAGGAAAGGCATTATTTGCCCAGTATGGTCTGCCAGTATCGGTGGGACATGCGGTTTCAACACCGGAAGAAGCACGTGCGGCAGCTGAAAAGATAGGTGGCGATAAGTGGGTCGTAAAGGCCCAAGTACATGCTGGTGGCCGGGGTAAGGCCGGAGGGGTAAAGCTGGTCGATAGCCCTGATGACGCGGCAGCCTTTGCCGAGCAATGGTTAGATAAGCGCTTAGTAACCTACCAAACAGATGTCGATGGGCAGCCGGTTTCGAGGATTCTGGTTGAAACGTGTACCGATATTGATCAGGAGCTCTACCTCGGTGCAGTTCTCGATAGAGCGAGTCGTCGCATCGTTTTTATGGCTTCGACTGAAGGTGGCGTTGAAATTGAAAAGGTTGCCGAGGAGACTCCAGAGAAAATCCTGCGAGCCGAAATTGATCCACTAACGGGTCCGCAGCCTTATCAAGGCCGTGAGCTGGCCTTCAAATTGGGTCTGGAAGGAGCGCAGGTTAAGCAGTTTGTCGCTATTTTTGTCGGTTTGGCAAAGCTGTTTCAGGACAAGGATCTGGCGCTAATCGAAGTTAATCCATTGGTGATCACTGACGAAGGTAACCTGCATTGTCTTGACGCTAAAATTGTAGCCGACTCCAATGCGCTTTATCGGCACGCTGATCTTCGCGAGATGCATGACCCTTCACAGGAAGATGCTCGCGAGGCGCACGCCGCGGAATGGGATCTCAACTACGTGGCGTTAGATGGCAGCATTGGCTGCATGGTTAACGGTGCGGGTTTAGCCATGGGAACCATGGATATTGTGAAGCTGCATGGGGGTTCACCGGCAAACTTTTTAGACGTTGGCGGCGGTGCCACTAAAGAGCGCGTCACGGAAGCATTTAAAATCATCCTTTCGGACGAAAATGTTAAGGCCGTTCTAATCAATATCTTTGGCGGAATTGTTCGTTGTGACCTTATTGCTGAGGGCGTTATTGGTGCCGTCGAGGAAGTGGGCGTCACTGTTCCAGTGGTCGTCAGGCTCGAGGGTAACAATGCCGAGCTTGGCCAGAAGGTGTTGGCCGATAGCGGGCTCAATATTAAAGCGGCTTCAAGTCTGACTGACGCTGCAGAACAAGTCGTCGCTGCCGCGGGAGGTGCCCAATGAGTATTTTAATCGATGAGAACACGAAGGTTATTTGTCAGGGCTTCACAGGCTCTCAGGGAACTTTTCATTCAGAACAAGCCATCGCTTACGGCACTAAGATGGTCGGTGGTGTCACTCCCGGCAAGGGCGGTCAGAAGCATTTAGATTTGCCTGTGTTTAACACAGTTGATGAGGCTGTCGATCAAACAGGCGCTGATGCATCAGTGATTTATGTGCCGGCTGCCTTTTGTAAGGATTCGATCCTCGAGGCTGCAAATGCGGGAGTACAACTGATTGTCTGCATCACCGAAGGCATCCCCACATTAGACATGCTCGAATGCAAAGTTAAATGTGACGAGTTGGGTGTGCGGCTGATTGGGCCTAACTGCCCAGGAGTGATCACACCCGGAGCCTGTAAAATTGGCATCATGCCAGGCCACATTCATTTGCCAGGGCGTGTAGGCATTGTGTCCCGCTCAGGCACACTGACTTATGAGGCCGTTAAGCAAACAACGGATGCTGGCTTTGGCCAGTCAACCTGTGTGGGGATTGGTGGCGATCCTATACCAGGATCTAATTTCATTGATATTTTGACCTTGTTTGAGGCAGATGCTTCAACCGAAGCCATTGTCATGATCGGTGAGATTGGTGGAACTGCCGAAGAGGAAGCTGCAGCCTTTATTAAGGACAACGTCTCCAAGCCCGTTGTGTCCTACATCGCTGGTGTTACTGCGCCAAAGGGTAAGCGTATGGGTCACGCCGGTGCCATTATTTCTGGTGGCAAAGGCACCGCGGATGAGAAGTTTGCTGCACTTGAAGACGCCGGTGTACGAACGGTCCGCTCCCTCGCTGATATTGGCGCAGCTATGGCGGAACTAACCGGCTGGTAAATAGCCCGCTGGCAAGCGCTACCTGTAGCCTTGTCAGCGTTATCGCTCCTACAGTCCTCAGAAACTTCGGGGACTGGCCCCTCCAAGACTTCCAATCGCATTCTATTTAATTGCTTCCCCGCTTTGTGGCCTCGCCAACCCGCCAGCGCAATGATTGCAGGAATTTCAGCGATTAGCTCTCAAAGAATCTAATCCCCTGACAAACTATTCGTAATTAAAGAAAAACGTGAGCCGCAGATGAAGATCGTCCTCAGGTCGCACCCCCTGTGGATTGACTCCGTAGTGGGTGTACACAATATTCGGGGTGATGAAAAAATGGTCGGACAGTTGGTATTCAATGCCAGCGACGATATTTGTAGCGGTCGCACTGGGGTCGAAGGGAATGTACGCAATATCATTGCCTTTGATACTGGGCTGAAACAGCCGCTGTACCTGCGTAATTAAATCGATTTTGTCACTAAAGTGAACCACGCCCATTAGGGCCGCCAATTCGAGCGTGGGGTCTTCTTGCCGGTCCTGATAGGTGTAGAGCAACCCTAGCGAGTAGGGTTCAGTCTGCTGTGCGGCGAATAACTGATAAGTGCTGCGATCAAAGTTACCGGGGCGGGCTTCATGGTCAACATAGGCGTCAAAGAGTACGTCTGGCGTAGGTCGCCAGGTCATGGCTCCCATGAACTTGTCGTGGGGATTTTTATCAGCCTCCCAAGTTTCGCTGGACCCATACATCGCTCGGTATGACCACTTGCCGGATTGGTTCAGCTTTCCCTTGGCGGAGATCCCGAGATCTCTCGCAGCAATCCCTTGCATGTCTGGCGCCGTGCGCATGAGGTAGCGTTTTCCCCAAAAAGCTTCAATAAGATCAAAGGATATTGTCGGTATCAGCCCCCCGGATATCTGATGTCCCGCCAGTTTTTTTCCTACACCCAAGTCTTGTATTCGGTGCGAGAGCTCGTAATTCTCGAAAGCACCCTCATGAAAGGCTTCGAACCGCAGGCGTCCCGTCCAATCGTGGCCATAACGGACATCTGTGGTCAGAAAGATGCGCCGAAGGACGGCCCCGGTTGCGTTGTCTCCCTCCGGGGTGTGGTGGCTGGGAAGATGATAGAGGTCCCCGAACATGAGGCCCCCAACATCGAATTCAAGTGCATCCTCGGCTGAACTAGGCGTGCCGTGAAGGCATAGCGAGGCGCAGACAAGGAAAATAACCCGCCGCAATGCATCAATAGCCCCGGTTGCTTGTTTTTCCAACATAATATCTAGTGCTTTGCCCTTGGGCCTATTATGGCAGGCCAGTGTGGCGTAAAGCACATCCCGCGACCAGTGTTGCCATGTGGCTGCCGTCTTTTGATGGGCAGCGGTGTTGCTGCTAATGCGTGAAAACCCGCTGAGGACAGGAATTAAAAATGAGGCGCTGCGTTATGGTGTCGGCCTTGAAATTTCGACTCTTTGCCTCCACCTCCCATGTGACAGCGAAAACTTAGGAAAAACGCCAATGACTGCCGCCACTGAAACCAACAACACTGAAACAATGGGCTTTCAGACTGAAGCTAAAAAGCTGCTTCATTTAATGATTCATTCTTTGTACTCGAATCGGGAAATCTTCCTCAGAGAGTTAATTTCAAATGCATCAGATGCCATAGATAAACATCGCTTTGCAGTGATTGAGAATGGCAAGTTAGCGGAGGGGGTTTCCGAGTATCAAATACAGGTTGGGGTCGATGACGAGGCGAAAACGGTCACGATCTCCGATAACGGTATTGGCATGAGCCGTGACGAGGTCATTGAGCATTTAGGGACTATTGCGAAGTCAGGTACGGCGGCTTTTCTAGATAATCTCAGTGGCGATGACAAAAAAGACTCCCAACTGATTGGTCAGTTTGGCGTAGGGTTTTATTCGGCATTTATTGTCGCTGACCGAGTCGAGGTGGTTACCCGTAAAGCAGGCACTCCTAGCTCAGAGGCGACCCATTGGGAATCTGCGGGTGAGGCTGAATTTTCTGTGACCGCGTCAGACCGGGATGCATCAGGTACGACCGTAATTTTGCACCTTAAATCTGATGCCGATGAATTTGCCTCCGAATTTCGAATTCGCAGTGTCATTAAGAAATACTCGGACCACATTTCAGTGCCCGTGATGATGCTGAAGGCCGCTGATGTGCCTGCCGGTGATGACGAAGCTGAAGATGCTGAGGTGGCCCCAGCTGAGTGGGAGGCGGTCAACGAAGCGCAAGCCCTTTGGACGCGAAGTCGCACCGACGTATCTGATGAGGAGTATCAAGCGTTTTACAAGCATATCTCACACGACTTTGAGGAGCCTGCCACGTGGAGCCACAACAGGGTTGAAGGCAAGCTTGAGTACACGTCGCTCTTGTACATTCCTGCAAAGGCGCCCTTTGACCTGTGGAATCGTGAGGGGGCTAGAGGCTTAAAGCTCTATGTTCAGCGCACATTTATTATGGATGATGCTGAGCAGTTCCTACCGTTATACCTGCGGTTTGTGAAGGGCGTGCTCGATTCTAACGATTTGCCGTTAAACGTTTCGCGCGAAATTTTGCAGCAGGACAGCAACGTCGAGTCCATGAAGAGCGCCATGTCTAAGAGAATATTGGATATGTTGCAAAAAATGGCGACGTCAGAGCCAGAGCAATATCAGCAGTTTTGGGACACCTTCGGAGAGGTGTTAAAAGAGGGCCCCGCAGAGGACTTTGCGAATAAGGAAAAAATTGCAAAATTACTGCGCTTTGCGTCTACCCACAGCGATGCACCCGAGCATACGGTCAGCCTTCCTGAATATTGTGAGCGGCTGCCTGAAGGGCAGGATGCGATTTGGTACGTCGTGGCAGAAAATCACGCTACTGCAAAAAACAGCCCGCACTTAGAAGTGTTCCGAAAGAAGGGTATCGAGGTCCTGCTGTTATCCGATCGTATTGATGAGTGGTTGATGAGCCATCTCATGGAATTTGACGGGAAAGAGCTGAAAGATGTGGCTCGCGGGAGTCTGGAATTTGACACTGAGAACGAAGAAGAGAAGGCCGCTTTAGAGACGGCCAGCAAAACACACGAGAGCCTTATCGAGCGCATGAAGGAAGAGCTGGGTGGTAAGGTTGCAGAGGTGCGCCCCACGCTTCGGCTGACTGAGTCACCGGCGTGTCTGGTCGTCGGTGAGCACGAAATGGGCGCGCAAATGCGCCGTATCATGGAGGCGGCAGGTCAGGCCGTGCCAGATGCGCCGCCGACGTTAGAGCTTAATACCGAGCACCCACTGATACAGCGACTGGACCAGGAGTCTGATGAGCAGCGTTTTGCTGATCTCACCCAGATTTTGTTTGACCAGGCAACCCTCGCTGAAGGGTCTACCCTTGACGATCCCGCCACCTACGTCAGTCGGTTAAACAAGCTGCTTTTGGAGATGGCCCAGTAGCGTGCTGGTGACTGTTTGGCGCCACGGGGAGGCGGGTAGTGCTCCCCGTGATCGTGATCGGGCGCTCACGACGTTCGGTATACAAGCGTTGAGCAAGGCGGTATTGCGCTTTGAAGAACGTACTCACGATAAATTATTGCCCAGCGTCACGAGCGTCTTAAGCAGTCCTTGGTTACGCACGCTTCAAACTGCAGACATCGTTGGAAAGGCTTTGGCAGTTTCCCCCACAGCAGAAGCTTGGCTCGCCCCAAGTGCCGTATTGACTGACGTAGAGGCGGTTTTTGAACGGCAGGAGAAGCATGTATTGCTGGTCAGTCACCAACCTTTTGTGTCTGAACTCCTGTGGTATTGGCTCGATAGCACGGCTTTGGCGCCCTTGGCGCCTGGTGGCTGGGCGTCGGTAGCGATAGCTGGTCACGGGCGAGGGCTAGGCACAGTTGCCAATAGCGAAGTCCAAATTTAGAGTTTTTTTAAGGGCGCTCCGCTCTCATAGTTGCCACCAAATTGTCGCTGTAGAAGTTGTTAAAGGGCATGGATTGAACGCCTTACCCAGCCTCGAGAGAGTTTCTTTGGTCATATGAGCGGACTAGTCTAGACTACGGGTATGGACGCTTCTGTTTCTACTCATCAAGTTGTCATTTTGGACGACCATGCCACTATCGCTGCCGGTATCGGTGCCCTTGTGGATGCGATCCCCGAATTCGAAGTTCAGGGCGTCTTCCAATCAGTTGCAGACTTAAACGCTCAGTTTGAGGTAGCGGTGCCTGATGTCCTGATAATGGATTTGCAGCTGGGGGATGAGAGTGTCACGTCCGAAATTCGTGAGCTCACTTACCGGCACCCACAGTTGGCCATTTTGGTCTTTACACTGTTGGATTCTCGGAACTACGTGCATGATGCCATTGCGTTTGGTGCTCTGGGTTTTCTCTCAAAGGTCTCGACCCATGAGCAGCTTGTTGATGCTCTGCGCGCAATCATGCAGGGCAATCATTTTTTTGGTGCGGAGCTGGGAGCGTCAGTCGTTAACATTGATGACGAAGCAATTCCTGTGAACCTGCTCAGTGTGCGTGAGCTCGATGTGCTGAAACGTCTCGCCTTGGGTTTCAGCCCCAAGGAAATCGGTTTTGAGTTAGGCCTTTCTGATAAAACGATCCATGCTCACAAAAATACCATTCGTCAAAAATTAGGCCTCAGGCGGCAGAGTGACATTATCAGAGCGGCGTTTTCTGCTGGCGTGGTCAATGTGCGCGATCTCGTGGGGTAGTGGCCTCTTCAGGTAAGATTTTGGCGTTTGCCGTTGACCTTATTGACTCATTGTATATTGGCTGCCCCCGTCTTTTGCGGTTTTAGCGATGCGTTGATCGCAGTTGCAATAACGACAGAAACTCCTCTCGAGTTCGGGCATCGGATCTAAACGTTCCTAGCATCGCGGATGTCTTGGTCACCGAATTTTGCTTTTGAACGCCTCGCATCATCATGCACATGTGTTCGGCTTCAATGATAACTCCAACTCCCTGAGCGCCTGTCACCTGCTTAATGCTGTTTGCGATCTGAACAGTGAGTTGTTCCTGTATCTGAAGCCTTCGGGCGAACATATCGACCACCCGCGCCACCTTGGAAAGGCCCAAGACTTTTCCCTCTGGCAGGTACGCTACATGACAACGCCCGATGAAGGGGAGTAGGTGGTGTTCACATAGCGAATAGAGCTCAATGTTTTGCACGAGCACCATCTCGCTAGAATCAGAGGGAAATAGAGCGTCATTTACGACATTCGACAGTTCTTGGTCGTAACCCTGAGTTAAAAACTCAAAGGCTTTAGCTGCGCGCTTGGGCGTATCGACCAAGCCTGGACGCTCTGGGTTCTCACCAATGTGCTCAATAATACTTCGCCAATACGCTTCCATAGGGCCTCCAAAATTTCAGGCGCGATGTTAGCATGCGCAGCTCATAATGTTACTAGGGCAGTCAGTTGGCGACCTTCCGAGAAATTCTGATTACTACGGAGTCACGGCTTGAGGCAGGAGACCTCCACTTCGGTCATGGCTATCTCGATGCCCATGATGAGGCTGTTGCGCTGGTGCTCGCGGCAGAGGGCCTGAATCCGCTAACGGGTTCTGAGATTCTTGACTTGGATGTGTCTTCAGAAGGGCTAGAAAAACTGCAAGGATATTTGCGGCAGCGCTTGGAGGATCGACTTCCCACTGCCTACATTATTGGTTACGCGGCTTTGGGTGCGCTCACGTTCTGGTGCGATGACCGCGCGTTAGTGCCCAGGTCCCCGCTCATGTCAGTGATTCACGAGGGCTATAGCCCCTGGTTTTACCACCCTGTACCCAAGCGAATTGTGGATGTTTGTTGTGGTGGGGGTAGTTTAGGGTTGTTAGCAGCCTACCACTCTCCCGAAACGTCTGTTTTATTGTTAGATATCGATAATCGAGCCTTAGCGTTGGCTGAAGCCAATCGGCGCACTCAGGCATTGCCAAATACTCTGTGCGTGCAGGCAAATCTACTGGCGACACTGGCCCCTGAGTCGGTGGACATCATTTTAGCTAACCCCCCCTATGTCGATGCTGAGGACATGGCTAATCTGCCACGGGAGTTTCATCATGAGCCCCGAATCGCGCTGGCGGCAGGGGGCGATGGTCTTGATTTAGTACACGAACTCCTACGACAAGCTGTATACGTTTTATCGCCCGAGGGCGTGCTATTTTTAGAAGTGGGAAACAGCGCCCCAGCACTCACAGCCAGTTATCCAGATATTGCCTTTACATGGCTCGAATTAGCCAGTGGTGGGCATGGTGTATGTGTGGTTTCAGCGAGCGAACTAAAGGCTTCGATTGATCTCACGGATAGTGGGTCTTCACAGGTATAATGCGCCAAGGAGGCTGAGCTATGTCAGGTAATACACTTGGAAAATTATTTACGGTAACGACTTTTGGAGAGAGCCATGGTGCCGCTCTGGGGGCCGTTATCGATGGCTGCCCGCCCGGATTGTCGTTAACCACGGCTGACTTGCAGGTAGATTTAGATCGTCGTAAGCCTGGCCAATCACGCTTCACCACGCAGCGTCGCGAAGCTGATGAGGTCGAGATTTTGTCAGGGGTGTTCGAAGGTAGAACAACAGGGACCTCGATAGGCCTTGTAATTCGTAACACGGATCAGCGCTCTAAAGACTACAGCAAGATCAAAGAAACCTTTAGACCTGCCCACGCTGATTACACGTACCAACAAAAGTACGGCGTGCGCGATTATCGAGGAGGAGGGCGTTCGTCAGCTCGTGAAACTGCAATGCGTGTCGCAGCCGGAGCAATTGCAAAAAAGTGGCTGGCGCTTCAGGGTGTGTCTGTTCGGGGTCACCTGGCGCAGCTGGGCCCTATTATCCCTGAGGCATTAGACTGGAACGTTGTCGAAACCAACCCCTTCTTTTGCGGCGATGCTGCGATTATCCCAGAGCTTGAGCAGTTTATGCAGACCCTCAATAAATCGGGAGATTCGATCGGTGCGCGCGTTACGGTTGTTGCCGATGGTTTGCCGCCGGGCTTGGGAGAACCTATTTTTGATCGCCTCGATGCCGAAATTGCCAGTGCACTTATGGGTATAAACGCCGTCAAAGGCGTGGAGATTGGCGCTGGTTTCAACGTAGTTGAACAACGCGGATCTGAACATCGAGATGCGCTTACACCAGAGGGGTTCACCAGCAACAATGCCGGAGGTGTGCTTGGTGGCATCTCATCGGGTCAGCCTCTGATCGCCAGCATCGCTCTGAAGCCTACCTCGAGTATTAGAATTCCTGGCGACAGTATTGATCTTGCCGGAAACGCTACCGAGGTCATCACCACAGGGCGGCATGATCCTTGCGTGGGAATTCGTGCTGTTCCCATTGCTGAGGCTATGGTCGCGCTGGTTTTAATGGATCATTGGCTACGTCATCGAGGGCAAAATGCGGATGTTGAATCGTTGACGCCAGTAATCCCCGGGGCGGCTACCTCTGGGATCTCTGAGTAACTGTGAAGCCGTATTTTTGGGATAAACGCCTTAGACGACGTGTAAGAACTTCACTGTTAGCAGTCGTAGCCACGGGCGCTTTATTTTGGGGCGCAATCGACATTGTTGGTGTTCCGGCCAGCAATATGTTCCGGCTGGTGCTCGAGAGTATCTTGGTGATTGGCATCGTTATTGCACTTGCAGCGCTCGCGGGTTGGTTGTTGCACCGGTGGCGAAACCAATCCCCCGACTAGCTGATGTCGCTTGGCAAAGCGATTACACTTCTCTCAGAACAGAGTTCATGACGGCCCGGTGCGCAAGAGCTCCTGATAGGCCGGAGCGAAATGTTTCCTTAATGGGAGTACCGTAACCCCGTGACAAGTGCAAAAATATTGCTCTATCTACGATTACAGAACGACCTTAAAAGCAGATAGACTCATCAACAGAAACAGGGATATTTCTGTTGCCTCGAACCCAAAGGAATAATCGATGAAATTGATCAAGTTCACTTTTCTCATAAGCGCGCTGGCGCTTACCTCTTTGGCAAACGCCGAGCTTAACTGGGATACCGCATTAACAGGTGCCCATCGCAGCGAGGGTAACGCTGCGCGAAATGCAGCGAGGCATCCCAAAGAAACTCTGCAGTTTTTCGGACTGACCCCCGGCATGACCGTGATGGAAGTTGCCCCGGGTGGCGGGTGGTATACCGAGGTGCTAGCGGTTTTGCTGCGTGATCAGGGCACTTATCTGGCGGCGCATGGTACGCCTAACGGCGGTGCTTATACGCGACGTTCTCTGGGGGGCTTTCTTCGCAAGTTAGGCGAAAATAATGATGTTTACGGCGATGTTGTGGTCACTGAACTGCAGCCGCCTGCGGCGTTAGTGCCTGCCGAGCCAGGTACCGTAGACCTTGCTGTGGCGTTCCGAAACGTCCATTCGTGGATGCGCGCTGATCAGGTGGAAACCTACTTTTCAGCAATTTTTGACGCGGTGAAGCCCGGTGGGGTTTTCGGTTTGGTCCAGCACAGAGCTAAGCCAGGCACTCCTTTGGATGTCATGCGTAAAACTGCCTACGTCACCGAGGAACAGGTGATTGAATACGCTGAGCTTGCGGGCTTTGAGTTAGATGCGCGCAGTGAGATAAACGCCAATTCTCGAGATACCAAGGATTATCCCGGTGGTGTTTGGACGTTACCGCCGAGTTTGAGTGGCGATGAGGCCGATCGTGAAAAATATTTGGCCATTGGCGAGAGCGACCGCATGACACTGCGGTTTCGAAAACCGAACTCTTGAGCGCGTATCGTGATAACGCGCACCGCTCTCGGCTGATTGAGGGCGATCAAAAATCGCCGCTGAAACCCGAGCCAGCAGTGATAGATGCCGTTGGGTTGAAGTGTCCAGAGCCTGTTATGCTTCTGCACAACGCGATTCGCAAGGCCGCACCTGCTGGGTATGTGCGGTTAAATGCGACGGATCCTTCCACTCAACGGGATGTCCCCCAGTTCTGCAAATTTTTAGAGCACGAACTTGTGGACAGTAGCGTCGATGACGCCAGTGGTGTTTACACCTTTCTTATCAAGAAGCAGATGTCCTAGGCTTTAGGTGAATGCGTTCATGGCAATGGGGCTCGATGCGCGATGTATTGAGGGCGTGTTTTCAAGGGCCTTTGCTGCAGAATTTAATACTCGGCTGGTGGGTGGGGCCGACGAACCGCTTTATCAGCCCCCCACGTCGGGCGCACCGGCTGAAATTTACTATTGCAGGGATTATGCACGCAGCGCGCTCCATGAGGTGGCTCACTGGTGTGTGGCTGGTTCACGCCGCCGGCGCTTTAGCGACTATGGTTATTGGTATACCGCCGATGGCCGCGATACTCAGCAGCAAGCGGCTTTCTTTTGTGTAGAAGCCAAGCCTCAAGCTCTTGAGAGTTTTTTTTGCGCTGCAGCGGGCATAGCATTTGCACCAAGTCTCGACAATTTAAGTCTAGAAATTTCAGCAGCCATGCTGGAGCAGTTTCAGAATCAGCTGCGTCGGGAGCAGGCGCGGTTTAACAATCACGGGTTGCCCTTTCGGGCCGCGCGCTTCGCTCAGGCGCTGCGCAAGGCGCGAGCATAGAGTGCTAAAGCATGGCTTACCGGATTGTTGCAGATGAAAACATACAGATCACACCTGAGTTGCTGTCGCTTAGCACGAGCCTGACAACCCTCGCTGGTAGAGAGATTGATCCCAGTCATTTGGTGGATGCTGACGTGCTTCTGGTGCGATCAGTAACTCAGGTAACCCCGGCGCTTCTAGCGCAGTCGTCGGTGGTGTTTGTCGGCTCGGCTACCGCGGGTGTCGAACATGTGGACACTGAGTATCTTAAATCTCGGGACATTCAATTTTCAGCGGCCCCAGGCGCAAACTCCAACGCAGTCACCGAGTACGTATGTTCAGTTTTAGCGGCTCGGGGGCGTATTGCAGAGATTCTGATGGGTGCCACTGTCGGAATTGTGGGTTACGGCCATGTAGGTCGGCAGCTTGCTGGCGTTATTTTGGCGCTGGGAGGCAATGTGACGGTCTGGGACCCATGGGAAACCGTGCCGCCTGACATCAAAAGCTCTTCGTTAGAGTTTGTCCTGCAACAAAATATCGTCACTGTTCACGCGGCACTGCACGGACAAAGCCCTTGGCCTAGCCGAGCTATGATTGATGCGCCTCTTCCTTCGAAAATGCCGGCTGGACAACTCTTTATTAACGCCGCCCGCGGGGAGTTGGTAACAGAAGCTGCGTTGCAGGCATTAGCTGAAAACAGCGCAGACATTGTGCTGGACGTTTGGCCAGATGAGCCGTCAGTGTCCGCGGCTCAACTCGCGATGGTATCTGTGGGCACGGCACACATTGCTGGCTACACCCTTGGTGCAAAAGTCGCGGCTACCAATATGTTGGTCCATGCGCTCACTGGTAAGCGGTTCGGTGGCGAAATTTCTGCAGCTTCGCCCATCGATATGTCCGCGGATTTAGAGGTGCCGGACTTGCCGGAGGCCGCTTGGCTGACGCGGTTGCTTTTGGCGAGTTATGATCCAAACAAGGATTGCGCTGAATTGAGTAAAGTATGTGTGCAGGCGGTCGTGCCGCGTGACTTTGACAGATTGAGACGCAACTACAAATTGCGGCAAGAGTTGCGTGGTCGACCCGTGCTCATGCCGCCGAATTGTTCTGACCGTCTGAATCGCTTGGTTGTTGCCTTGGGTGCATTCCCTATGCGGGCGCAATAGTTCCTATGAAAAAAGAGAGTGGAAGTTTTTATGGCAAACGATGAAAAAGCAGTGACCGAGGAAGAGTGGCGCAGCCAACTGACCGCTGACGAATACACAGTGCTGCGTGAAAAGGGGACTGAGAGAGCCTTTACGGGCGAGTATTGGAATGTTTTCGAGGATGGTATTTACCACTGCCGTGGCTGCGGTGAGGCGCTATTTGAATCGACCAGTAAATTTGACGCAGGTTGCGGATGGCCAAGTTTCGATCGGGCGGCGAGTGGTGATGCCGTCAAAGAAGATAAAGATATGAGCCACGGAATGGTGCGAACTGAGATCTTGTGTCAGAAATGTGGGGGACATCTGGGACATGTGTTTCCTGATGGCCCTACGGAGACCGGCCTACGCTACTGTGTGAACAGTTTGTCGGTGAAGTTGGAGGCCCCTGCAGAATGAAATCTGAGCGCGCAAACTGCAGCGATAACTGGATCACAACGCGCACCGGTGTCAATCTTATGTGGGCGGCAGTATGACTGCGCGAAGCTCGGAAGGGTGCTTCGCCTGCGGTCGATGGGGTGCGTTTTGTGAATTTTTGAGACTGGGCTGCGTCGCTAAGAACTGGATTTTGTCAGCACGCTTGAAGACATCATCAGGACGGTGTCCTGAGATTTTCCAGACGCTCGCCCCCTATGGATCAGGGGGGCAAAGGTCTAACGGAAAATGCCATTTTTGGAGCGGGTAACGAGGTTCGAACTCGTGACCTCAACCTTGGCAAGGTTGCGCTCTACCAACTGAGCTACACCCGCTTAAAAATGGCGTCCCCTAGGGGGTTCGAACCCCTGTTACCGCCGTGAAAGGGCAGTGTCCTAGGCCACTAGACGAAGGGGACACAGTCTCTGCAAGAGCAGAGGCGCGAATGTTAGTAGCGTGGACGGGCTGCGTCAAGTAAATGCCTCAAGTTCTGTCGCCTCGCTGCTGGGCTTTGGGTACACTTGGCACTCATTATTGCGCTTTCGCGGCCGCGATATGCCTTTTCACCCTACCATCCTGGGAAAAAACATGACTGCGGCACTAAAAATTGAAGGCCTAGAAAAGACCTATGACAATGGGTTTGTGGCACTACAGGGGATTGACCTCACTGTAGAGCCGGGAGATTTTTTTGCATTGTTAGGGCCCAATGGTGCGGGGAAGTCGACCACCATTGGTATTATTTCGTCTTTAGTTGCGAAATCTGCTGGCAAGGTTTGTGTTCACGGGGTTGATATAGATCGCAATTTCCCCCTCGCTAAAACACACCTGGGCATTGTCCCTCAGGAATTTAATTTCAACGTCTTCGAAAAAGTTGAAGACATACTGACTAATCAGGCGGGCTACTACGGCATTCCTCGCATAGAGGCGTTACGCCGCACTGAACATTTTTTAGACCGACTAGGTTTGACTGAAAAGCGAGACACCCGGGCTAGGATGTTGTCAGGCGGCATGAAGCGGCGGCTAATGATAGCCCGAGCACTCATCCACAATCCTAAATTGCTCATTCTTGACGAGCCCACTGCCGGCGTAGATATCGAAATGCGGCGTTCCATGTATGATTTTTTAAGAGAGATCAACGCTTCAGGTACCACCATTATTTTAACGACACACTACTTAGAAGAGGCTGAAGCACTGTGTCGCAATATGGCGATCATTAACCACGGGAAAATAGTGACCAATCGCTCCATCAAAGATTTATTGAGGGATTTGCATAAAGAGGTCTTTATTCTCGATTGTGCAGGGCAGTTAAGCAGTGAATTGACTGTGCCGGGCTTTGATCTGGAGGTGCTTGACGATCATACGGTACAGGTGGCCATCGAAAAAGGACAAAATCTAGCAGAGGTTTTTGCAGCGCTGCATGAAAAGCAGGTGTCGGTTGTGAGTATGCGTAACGAAGCTAATCGACTGGAACAGATGTTCGTTAATTTGTTGGAGCAAACGGCATGAATCGGTACGAGCAATATGTTGCCTTCATGACCATTATGCGAAAAGAGATCCGCCGGTATCTTCGAATTTGGTCTCAGACGTTGCTTCCAAGCGCTATTACTATGTCGTTGTACTACGTGATTTTTGGAAATTTAATTGGCTCTCGTATTGGTACCATGGGGGGCTTTTCTTATATGGAGTTCGTGGTGCCGGGTTTGATTATGATGGCAATCGTGACTAACTCGTACGCTAATGTGGTTGCCTCGTTCTTTGGTGCAAAATTTAATAATAGCGTTGAAGAGCTGCTGGTTTCTCCCATTCCCCCCTACATTATATTGTGTGGCTACGTCGCCGGCGGTGTTAGCCGTGGCATACTGGTTGCGGTCATTGTCACCGCCGTTTCGTTGTTTTTCACACGCCTTCCAATTTACAGTCCATTGCTTGTGATTGTTGTTGTTGCGCTTACCTCCATACTGTTTTCGTTGTTGGGGTTTATCAACGCGGTGTTTGCTAACACCTTTGATGACATCAACATTGTGCCCACTTTTGTTCTGACGCCGTTGACTTATTTAGGGGGTGTTTTTTACTCGCTAGACCTACTGCCCGATTTTTGGGCCGCCGTCTCCCAGGCCAATCCGTTGGTTTATGTCGTCAGTGCTTTTCGCTATGGCATGCTTGGCGTCAGCGATGTCAACATTAGCTTTGCGATCAGCATGATTTTACTTTGCGTACTCGTGGCATTCAGTTACTCGTTGCACTTGCTGCGAACCGGCAAACGACTGAGGACTTGATGCTATGGGCGGTGCCTTGGGAAATAAAATTGCAGCGCCAAAGCTTTATGCGCCTGAAATTTTAGAGCCCATTTCACGACGAGAAGGGCGTGATGCCTTAGGGATCAGCCAAACGGATATGTTTGGTTACGATTGCTGGCACCTTTATGAGCTGTCTTGGTTGAATGCTCAGAAACAACCCCAGCACGCCGTCGGTGTGCTGATTGTAGATGCCGCCTCACCAAAGACGATTGAATCAAAGTCCTTAAAATTGTATCTCAACAGCCTAAATTTCCACTGTTTTGAGTCGCAAGCAGAGGCCGTAGACGTGATCTGTCGCGATATTGGTCGCGTGACGGGATCGAAAGTCACTTTGACGATGCTTCCCCCAACTGAATTAGCGGCTATCACCCGTGAGCCCGAAGGTTGTTTACTCGAGGCTAGCGTGCAAGCAGCGGGTACTGAGCTTCATGCAGGCTCATGGTGCGACCTCGATGGTGACATAGCCAAACAAACGCTGGTGTCTCATCGATTACGCTCACTCTGCCCAGTCACGGCTCAACCCGATTGGGGAACTTTGGTAATTGAATACCTTGGGCTGCCCATAAATTTTGGCCAACTTCTCGCCTTTGTGGAGTCCTTTAGAGAGCACCAAGAATTTCATGAGCAATGTGTAGAACGTTGTTTTAAGGTTTTGATGCAACAGACCCATGCAGAGACCTTAACGGTGTCCGCTTTTTATCAACGTCGCGGTGGCATTGACATAACACCAGTAAGATCGAACGGGCCGCTTTTGCCCGAATATTGGCGTATGGGTCGTCAATGAGAGGGCAGCTTCTCACTGGGTGTTTATTGTTAATTTTAGCGCTGGAGGCTAGTGCACAGAGGTTGAGCACAACCCCCGGATATACAGAGTCTGAAATTAAAGCGGCGTTCACCCTGCACTTGATAAGTTTTATTAGCTGGCCCAATAGTCAGCAGCCAAACGTCTTGTGTGTAGTCGATGAAAGTGGGGTCCATGATGCCCTTGAGCTGCTACTCAATAAACGTGAAGCCAAGGACATCTCTCTCAGGAGCTTGGTGGATACCCGAGACGTGGGACCCTGTGACTTGTTGTTTTTAGGCAGCGATGTGGATCTCCCGGCTTTCGATCACACACTGCCCTTGCTCACAATAGGCGAGAGAACCGGCTTTGCGGCGGCAGGTGGGATGGTGGAGCTGAGCCGTCGTGCGGGTCGCGTGGAGTTAATTATTAATGAATCTGAATTGCAGCACGCTGGGTTTTCTGCGAGCAGCCGATTGATGTCTTTAGCGACCATAGTTACGCCCGGAGTAGTGCGGCCATGACTCAGCGACTCGATAGACGTGTTTCGGTGTTGATGGTTACCATCACCACCGTTGTGACTGTTTTCGTGATATCCATTAGCTTGGGTTTGGCTTTCAGGGCGGCGATGTCAGAAACCTATGAGCTTAAAGTTATTCAAACGCGAGTTCTTGGCAGTAATTTAACCGCCGCGCTTGCCTTTGAGGACGAGGCAGCCGCAACTGACGTGCTGGAAACCCTCGAAAACGCTAATGACATTGTATTAGCGCGCATTTTAAAGGGTGATGATCAGGTATTCGCAGAGTACAGAAATGATAAGGGCCAGTTTGCGGAAATGCTAAAAGCGGCTGATCCCTTGGTGAGCCTCGCCAAAGAAAGGTTTGTATCCAGAATTCACCACCCTGTGATTTGGCAAGGTACTGAGTTGGGTATTCTTGAGATTTGGGTAGAGACCTTACCCTCCGATGACCTGGTGAGAGACACGCTGCTCATAGCGTCTTTGGCAATATTATTGGCTGCGCTGTTGGCCTACTTGTTAGCGCGACGGCTTGGGCGGCGTGTTCTCCAGCCGGTGAGGGAGCTTTCCACCTTAATGGTTGATATGACCAGCCGAGAGGATTACACCGGACGGTTTCAGGATTCCAGCATTCTAGAAATAAATACTTTGGGAGAAAGCTTCAATAGCATGCTGTTGGCGATTGAAGACCGCGAGAACTCACTGCAGCAGGCGATTAAGGCGCTCGAGGTTGCGAGAGATGAGGCGCAGCACAACGCTGACACCAAAACTTCATTTCTTGCAAATATGTCCCATGAGATACGAACACCTATGAACGGGGTGGTGGGAATGGTTTCGCTCATTAAGGAGACCCAACTATCAGATCGGCAGCGCGTTTATTTTGACACCATAGAAAAGTCCGCAGCGGGTTTGCTGGTTGTTATAGACGACATTCTCGACTTCACAAAACTCGAGTCGGGGCATCTCAAAATAAGGCGAGTGCCCTTTGCTTTGGACGATTTGCTCGGCACGCTGAATACTATTTTTGAAATCCAAGCGAACAACAAAGGGCTTGAGTTTAAATTGACTAAGGCCCATGGGCTTCCAGATCGTGTGATAGGCGATCCTGCTCGATTGCGGCAGCTATTGATGAACTTGATCGGGAATGCCATCAAATTTACCGACGAGGGACTAGTGAAGTTGGTCGTAACGCCTATCGAAAAGAATGGCGCGTCGCTAATGCGGTTCGAGGTGATCGACACCGGCATTGGAATTGCCGAGGACAAGCAGTCAGGGATTTTTAACGAGTTTTATCAGGTTGATCTGACATCAACACGCGCCTATGGCGGTACCGGTCTAGGTTTGGCGATATGTCGAGAACTTGCGCAGCTGATGGAAGGCGCTATCTCCTTTGAGAGCAGTAAAGGCAAGGGTTCATGTTTTTGGCTGGAATTGCCGTTACCTGAAGATCAGGTAAATCCTTTTGCCTTGCCAACTCCCGTTGAGCCAAAAAGTGACAGAAATCCATTTCGAGCGGCTCTCGCAGGGGAGGGCGCTGAATCAGCACCCAACATCTCGAGAAAGATTGATCATCAGTCACCGTCTCCCTTGACCTTTTTGAGAGTATTGGTGGTTGATGACTCGGAGGTCAATCGGTTTATTCTTTGCGAGCTACTGGCAACTTTGGGGATTAGAGCTTCAGTTGCTTGTAACGGTGAGGAGGCGGTAGCGGCATTTAACCGATCCCCTCTGGATGTTATTCTCATGGACATTCAAATGCCGGTCATGGATGGCGTGGTTGCTACAGCCGCGATTCAGCAGCTACAGGCAGAAAAAAGCTTGAATCCGGACTGCATTGTGGTTGGGGTGTCAGCTCATGCGATGAGTGGCGATCGAGAGAAATATCTCGCCTCAGGCATGGCCGACTATTTGACGAAACCTATTGATAGGAAAATTCTGGAAAGCTGTCTGAGTGCGTTGGCGAAGGAGCTTCGGGGGGACATACACTTATGGCGCTAACTATGAAAAAGGCACATCGAGTACTTGAAGGCTGCCTACGGGTAGCTTTTATTCGGGCTTTAATACTGCCACTGGCGTGTGCAAGTTACGGTGCATGGAGCCAAACAGTGCCCTCGGACTTAGTCGATGTCTCAATAGAGGACCTGTTTTCGGCTAACGTAGTCACGGAAGATGCCAGAGCCAGTGACCAGAGGAAATGGTATTTGGCGTATCGGTATGGTCGCGCAGAATTTGATGAATATCGCTTGGGTACGCGTAAGTTGAGCTATGAGGATGTTTTGTGGTCAGGCCCATCAGAGCAGCGTACCGGAAGTAACTATCCTGTTGTGCCCACTAAAATTCAGCAGGAAGTGCACAGCGTATTGCTGGGCTATCAGTACTCCCATTCGCTATCTGCGCGGGTGTCAATTCCGTTTATAAAACAAAGCACCGACCATGTGTCCATTGTCCCAGGCTATGACGAGTTCAACATCAGTTCTGACGGTGTCGGCGATGTCCTCGCGGTGGTTGACTACGAGCTGTCCCGCACAGTAAACAGCGCTTGGCATGGAGTGTTCGGCTTGAGTATTCCGACCGGCTCCATTGACGAAGAGGGCGATACCCCAAGGGCACCGGGTGACCAGCAGCTGCCCTACACCATGCAGATCGGTTCAGGCACCTGGGACTTGCCTCTTGGGATCACCTACAAAAAATATGGACAGCACTTCAGCGGTGGCTCCGACATGTTAGCGGTCATCCGAACTGGAGATAACGATCGCGACTACCACTTGGGACACAAGTTTACATGGGGGGGCTGGGTGAGCTTCACCGGAGGAGAGCTGCTTGAGCCCGGCGTACGCTTTAGTTACCGATGGCAGGGGGAAATATCTGGTGAGGATCTTAGCTTACGTGTGCCAAACCCGACGTACCCATACCCGGCTCCTGTCGTAGACCCGACAGCTTTTGGTGGCCAGCAGCTTGATCTTGCGGTCTACGTAGATGTTAAGGTCGCACCCCGCTGGAACCTGCGCGTTGAGTACGGCCAGCCCCTATGGCTAGACTTGAACGGGCCCCAATCCGCAGAAAAGTACCAGTTCAGCTTGGGTGTTAGCACCGTCTTTTAAACTGTAGTTTTGAAGCAGGGCGGATGACTGTGATACTCTCCGCGCCTTCGGAGAAGTGGCCGAGTGGTCGAAGGCGCACGCCTGGAAAGTGTGTATACGGCAACGTATCGAGGGTTCGAATCCCTCCTTCTCCGCCATTCAAAAATATGCCTCCCTTGTGGAGGTATTTTTTTGGATGAATGAAAATGAGCTAGACGAGAATCCTTGGTTCGATAAAGCGTGACGGAAGGAGCGTTTTAGACGGTATCTTTCGAGATACCGTCCCGCAGGGGTGAAAATAGGCCTAAGGCTGTTTAAATCAATCTCTCTTTCGTCCCCCTTTTTGTTAGCTCCAGTGTTGCACTGGCTTCTGTCCGGTTGCCGAGGCCAAGTGGCGTAGGTTCCCTAGGAGGCATTTCCTTTGTGCTGGGGTCTACATCTGACTGAGTTAATCGTTACCTACCTTCCAGAGGGGGCTACGTAACCCCTGGTGCAAAAGAGCGCTGGTGTTTGACGTTATCCCAAATTGACAGTCGCTCTAATTGGCTTCAACCAGTCCACGCAAAGCTCATGCGCTTTCATCGATAGCGCCATAGACAATATTTCGGATCTGACCTCGGAAGTTGAACGTTGAGGATGGTATGAGCTGAGTCATAAAAATGACGAAAAGCTCTTCCGCGGGGTCGACCCAGAAGTGCGTCGATGCATAGCCCCCCCAATAAAAATCGCCCTCGCCAACGGTACCAGACGCCACCGCGTCTATTGTCGACGCAAAGCCCAAACCGAAACCCACGCCCTCGTTACTAGTCTCAGAGAAACCGCCCACTGCCATCTGAGCGAGACTCTTAGTGCCTAGATGGTTTTGCGTCATGAGTTTTAGGGTATTGCGACCGATGAGTTGCAGACCATTATAGTTTCCGTTGCCTACAAGCATGGTGCAAAATTTGGCGTAGTCTGCCATGGTGCTAACTAGACCGCCCGCGCCGGAGGGTCCTGTCGGTCGATATCGGTAAGGGCTTTCAAGAGGATCATCTTGAAGTTGCAAACGCTTGTCTGCTCCTCGTACATAGCACGCGGCAAATCGAGATAGCGCGGAGTCAGGAACACAGAAATCAGTGTCGTGCATCTCAAGGGGCTCAAAAAGTCGTTTTTTGAGAAACTCATCGAAAGGTTGTCCTGATATTTGTTCCACCAGATAGCCACAAATGTCAGTTGCTAAAGAGTAACTCCAACGAGCGCCTGGTTCATACAGCAAGGGCACCGACCCCAATTTTTCTGCCAAACTTTCTAATGTGTCAGAGCCTGTTCTGGTGACCCCCGCCCGTTGATAGGCTGCATCGACCGGTAGTTCCATACCCGGCAGCAGCCCACCGTAGGTGAGCCCCGCTGTGTGCGATAACAAATGTTGAATGGTCATTGCAGTTTTCGGCGGACGTGTAGTCATGGCTTCACCGCTGCCTTCTACCCATACGCGCTGCGCTGACCACGAGGGTATAAATTTGGCAACAGGGTCGCTTAGCTGAAATCGGCCTTCTTCAAAAAGCATCATTAGGGCAATGGAGGTGATAGGTTTGGTCATCGAGTAAATGCGAAAGATTGTGTCGTCGCGCATTGGTAAATTGCGCTCAAGATCCATGAGTCCCAGGGTTAAAGAGCTCGCAACACAGCCTCTTCGAGCCACCAATAAACGGCATCCGGGTATTTTTTGCGGTGTGATGTAGTGTTCCTGTAAGTGGATTCGCAGCCGATCCAGCTTGTTTTTTGAGAATCCGGCGCCTGTGGGGTTAGTTTCCATAACTCATGGGACCTCAGGTTTGTTGGCGATTGGGTCAAAGGGCTTTCGATCGGGCAACAGATTACACTATGCGTCGCGGTTTCGATCGCCCCCAATGTGGGTGCGTATGGCAGTTGCTGTCGGCATCGGGCCTGCGGGTCACCAGTTGGGCGATGACACGTTCTAGACATAATCTACAGTTGAGTATTTTGTATGGGTGCGTTTACTTGATGAACATTGGATAATCAGTCTGGAGTTTTTTGTTTTGGAATCACCGTGTTTCTAGGCCGTCGTTTTTTTAATTTTTTGCTACTTGTGGGGTTGCCTTTGGCTACGCTTGGGTCCAACGCCGCGGTGTCCGATTTTGTAAAAGTCAAAGCTCCTAGCGTCTCTTACGGTGTGGCATCGTGTCAGATCGCCATGGCACGCCCGGTAAACCAGCCGTCATCATTGCCCAGCGCCTTTCAATTGGTGACCTGGAATATAGAAAAGGGCAACGACCCTCGATGGCTGGAGGACCTAACAGTTTATCAATCGCCACCTGAGCTCATGTTGCTCCAAGAGGCATATACCCCCAGCCCCTTTGAGCACTTGATGGGGACTGTGCTCCACGAGAGTTTCGCAAAAGGCTACAGAGCGGGGCATCTTCAGACGGGAGTGTTGTCGGTTTCCAGCGCAACACCTCAACTTCATTGTGCCCTGACGGCCTATGAACCTTGGTTGTCGACGCCGAAAGCGACTTCGGTGACTCGGTACGGTTTTGCTAAAAGCGAGCAAACTTTGCTCGTGGTTAACGCACACATGGTGAACTTTGAATGGGGTGTGACGGGGTTTAGTGATCAATGGGCACAGATTGAGCAGGTACTGCAAAGGCACGAGGGTCCTTTGATCGTTGCTGGCGATTTCAATACATGGAGTCCAAGGCGCTTAGAGCTATTGGAGGGCGTCAAAGCGCGGCACAAGCTTAACAGTGTTTCCTTTACGCCCGATCGGCGAACCACTTTTTTCGGGTCGCCCTTAGATCACGTACTTGTTCGACAGTTAACAGCGACGCATTCTCACGTTCTTGCGTCTGGTAAATCAGACCACAACAGTCTCTGGGTCAATCTTCGGTTGAAGTAAGTCGCTCATGGTTAACCGACAAGGCAATTAATAGCTACAAGATCTAGACAGCGGCACTGTGCGTAACAACCTCGCCGTACTTCACAACCAGTACGGGAGGGGAAGCAAAATGCAAAGGAACATAAGCGGACTTGAGCGGGTGCTCAGGCTCTGTCTCGGATTAGGAATTTGTGCAGCTGTGCTCATGCTCGGGCACACGAACTTGGCAGATAGCGCACTGCTGCTTGTGGGGCTCTTTCTGGTTCTAAACGGCCTCACGGCACGCTGTTACCTATGGCGTTGGCTAGGCATCAACAGCTTTCGCAGGGCTGGGGGGTGTTCGATCAGTCCCAACGATCGGTCTGAAGCTTGAACGCTTTGCTGAGCATTCAGTGCCGCGCGCCAAAACCTATAGCGGTTGGTCCGCGGCTACCGGCAACACTCAGCCCGACTGTTTTTGAAGATCGGGCAGCAGGTGTCGCGCGGCCATAACAAAACACGCAGTGCCACTGAGGCCCATCAACAGCGCGCACATCATGGCGTAGCGCAGATTGTTGTCTCCGAATATGCCAACAAAACTGTCACTGAGAAGCCCGACGATAACAGGGCCTAAGCCCAGTCCAATCATATTCAAGATGAAAAAGAGAACCGCTGAGGCCATGGCCCGCATCGCGGGGGAGACCAATGACTGGCACATGGCAATGCTTGGTCCTAAATACAATGAATTAAGAATATTGGCTGGAAACAGAACCAACAAAAGAAGCGTGGCATCATCGCTTAGTATGGCGTAGGCCATCGGAATCACCGCAAGACAATTTCCGATAATTGGAATCCAAACATACCAGCGCTTGTCATTTCGACCCCATCGATCCGCCAAAAAGCCCCCCATAAAGGTGCCTATAGCACCGGCTACGCCTGACACTAACCCAAGGGCAAAACCTACCTCAGCGACAGAAAACCCGTGACTCCTCATTAAATATGAAGGGTAGAAGTTGCCGTTGCCATAGGCTACGAACGAGGTCATAGAGCAGCCGAAAGCAATCCACCAAAAGGACCGCCGTTGTTTTAGCGTGCTCATGGTCGTTTTGAGGCTGGATTTTTTGACAGTTTGCCCAAGGTCCCAGCGACCCCTCAGCGGCTCGCGAACTAAAATGAGAACGATGAACGCGAAGAAAAGACCAGGAATGCCCACGATGAAAAAAGCATTACGCCAGCCAAATGTCTCCGCAATGTAGCCTCCCCCTGCAAAACCAAAAAGAATGCCTAAATAAATTCCTGCGGTGTAAAACGACAGGGCGGTTCCACGCTTTTCGGGGGGGAAATAATCGCTAATCATTGAGTGAGCGGGTGGCGACCCTCCGGCCTCTCCCAGTCCTACGCCTAGCCTTGCAAGAACGAGCTGACTATAGCTGCCGACCATTCCTGACAGTGCGGTCATGCCACTCCACAAGGCTAGGGAGCCCGCAATAATGTTTCTGCGATTAGAGCGGTCTGCAAGCCAAGCAATGGGTATTCCCGCACACACATAGATAAGGGCAAAACTGAAGCCTGTAAGCAGTCCCAGTTGGGCGTCGGATAAACTCAATTCAGCCTTAATGGGCTCTTGCAAAATGACAAGAATTTGTCGGTCGATAAAGTTAAAGGTGTAGACAATCGTGAGCACCACGAGAACCAGCCATCGATATCGATGTTCCTTTACATCTTGGTCGGTTTTTAACGAATCAGTCATCATTTGGTCTCGTGACAGAAGGTTGGCGGAGGGTTAGCCAAAATAGCGAGTTAACTATGTGTGCGTGACGGCGGTGCAGTGGAATTCACCATCACCCGAACATCATTTCACAGTCACCCTTGTTGACCAAGTTCAAAATAATATGGGGCCAGTCGTGGCTGCGTGGCAAAACCGGCTCGTGGTATCCTTTACCCATGTCAAATTCTAAACTCACCCACCTTGATGAAGCGGGCCATGCCAGCATGGTAAATGTGGGCATGAAACCCGACACTGAGCGCTGTGCTACAGCAACAGGCAAGGTCCGTATGGAGGCATCCACACTTGATTCGATCTTGGAGGGAACTTTGCCCAAGGGCGATGTTTTTGCGGTTGCGCGCATCGCTGGCATTCAAGCGGCCAAACAGTGCTCTAACTTAATACCCCTGTGCCATTTATTGTTGCTAAACAGTGTCCAAGTGGCTTTGGAGCCAGACCCAGAGCTACCGGGCGTTCAAATTTCGGCGACCTGCCGAGTCAACGGTAAAACTGGCGTTGAGATGGAGGCGCTGACCGCGGTATCTGTCGCAGCACTCACGCTTTATGACATGTGCAAAGCCGTGGACCGTGGGATGACCATCGAGGACATTCAGGTAGAAAGCAAAGCGGGGGGCGCCAGCGGAACGTGGCAAAGAGGTGATACATGCTGACGGTGCGATTTTTTTCTTTGATCCGTGAAGCGCTCGATTGCGAAGAACTAGAAGTGGCGCATCATGCCGAATTACAAACCCTTGAGGACCTCAAGGGGAGCTTAGCCAGTAAGGGTGGTGAGTTATGGCGGGAAACGTTGTACCAGCCCAATGTGGTGCATGCACTCAATCAACGAGTGGTCAATACGGACCATGTGTTGGCAGACGGTGACGAGGTGGCTTTTTTTCCACCCATGACCGGCGGTTGATATGAGTGTTTTGGTGCAAGCGACGCCATTTTCGACAGAGGTACAGCAGGAAATTTTGTTTGCCGACACCTCTGGTGCTGGCTTGGTCACATTCACAGGGTATTTGCGGGATTTTAGCGAACAGGGTGCCATTGAAGCTTTAGAGCTCGAACATTACCCCGGCATGACCGAACGCGTTCTCGAGGAGTTGGGGGAGGCCGCTGCCCACCGGTTTGGTCTGCGGGGGTGGCGCATTGTGCATCGCTATGGACGAATTCAGCAGCAAGACCCTATCGTTTGGGTCGGGGTGCTTGCGGACCATCGCTCTGAGGCCTTTGCGGGCTGTCAGTTTATAATGGACACGTTAAAAACTAAGGCACCATTTTGGAAAAGAGAATATATGTGCGATGGGCGTGTGATTTGGGTGCGAGCCAAATCGGAAGACAGCGAGCGGGAGAAGTCTTGGCAGGAGAGTGGCCATGAGTAGCACTGACTTTCGCAATGCCCTAGGAGCATTTACCACTGGTGTGTGCCTCATTACAGTAAATGACGCCCAATCTGGGGCGCTAGCCCTCACAGCCAACTCTTTCAGCTCACTCTCACTCGACCCGCCACTGGTGTTGTGGAATATACAGAACGACTCTGATTGCTTCAGGGAGTACACCGATTGCCCGTATTTTGGTATTTCGATTTTATGCGCAGACCAGCAAGCGCTGTCTGGCCGCTACGCCCGCAAAGACAATCACAGCATTGTGCAAGAGGACTTTGTTTTCGACGAATACAACGTACCGTTGCTAGAGCGTGCTGTTGCTCGATTCAGCTGCAAGCGTTTTCAACTCATAGAGGCGGGCGATCATCATATTGTGATTGGTGAAGTTGTAGCTTTCGACGCTATAGACGAGGCTCCGCTGTTATTCAGTCGCGGCTCCTACGGCCAGTTGGCCACCCGAACCGATTAAGGACTCCCAGTGAAATTCTGCCCAGATTGTGGTGCGCCCACGGAACGTCGGATTCCCGAAGACGATGACAGAGAGCGAGACATTTGCTCCGGTTGCAGCACCATTCATTACCACAACCCCAAAGTTATTGTAGGTTGTATTCCCGAACACGAAGGGCAAATTCTTATGTGCAAGAGAGCCATTGAGCCGCGTTATGGCCTGTGGACTCTGCCCGCTGGGTTTATGGAAAACGGAGAGACCACTGCTGAAGGTGCCGCCCGAGAGACATGGGAAGAGGCGGCAGCTGTCGCAACGCAGCCCACGCTTTATCGTATTTTTGATGTGCCCCACATTAATCAGGTTTACATGTTTTACCGATGTGGTGTCGAAGGTGGGCGTTACGGTGTGGGTCCAGAGAGTTTGGAAACTGAGCTGGTGTCACCTGCCAATATACGGTGGGATGAATTAGCATTTCCCGTCGTTAGGGAGTTGCTCAGGGAATTTATTGAGGATAGCCACAGTGGCGATTTTCCCGTGCGCCACAGTGTTATCAGTCTCGGTCGTGGTTGAGCAGCGTTCGTGAATATCCACAGGCAGCGTCACGCATTTTTTTAACCATAGAAGGGCTTATACGATGACATTCCCCAAAGTTGGCAATTTAGCTCCAACCTTCACTCTGCCGGATCAAGAGGGAGTTCAGGTTAAGCTGAAAGATTTCCGCGATCAAAAGAACGTGGTGGTTTATTTCTACCCTAAGGCCATGACGCCGGGGTGTACGATTCAAGCCGCCGGATTACGCGACAGTGCCGCCGCGCTGTCAAAGCGAAACACTGTTGTTCTGGGTATCAGTCCGGATTCGAGCACTCGCTTGGCGAAATTTTCTGAGCGGGACAGTCTCAACTTCACACTTCTTGCGGATGAGGACCATGGGGTTGCTGATAAGTACGGAGCCTGGGGACCCAAAAAATTTATGGGAAGGGAGTTTGACGGAATACTCCGAACCACCTTTATTGTTGGCAAGGATGGTCGTTTAAAAGCTGTGCTTGATAAGTTCAAGACGAAGAGCCATCACGAGGACCTGTTGGCGGCTCTGGACGGCTTATCCCTAGACTAATCAACCACCAATTGGGGATGAGTAATCCCCCGTTTCCATGTTGACTTTGATATTCTAGAGTCCCCAAGCGAGTAGTTAGTAGCGGCACTCATGCGAATCATTACCTGTAATACAAACGGCATACGTGCAGCGCAACGCAAAGGTTTTTTTACCTGGTTGTCCCAGCAGAATGCCGATGTTGTATGCATTCAGGAAACGAAGGCCCAGATCCACCAACTCGATCCCGCAGTATTCTCGCCAGAGGGCTATCACTGTACCTACAATGACGCGCAGCGTCCTGGGTACAGCGGCACGGCTGTTTTTAGTCGGGTAAAGCCTAAAAAACTGGTGACAGAATTGGGTTGGGAGCCCATGGACTCTCAAGGTCGCTACTTGCAGGTGGATTTCAAGGGCTTAAGTGTCATCTCGCTTTATGTGCCTTCGGGCTCCAGCGGAGATGAGGCTCAGGACCGTAAAGAAATTTTCATGGAAAAGTTTTTGCCACATCTCCAAGCGTTAAAGCGCAAGCGGCGAGAATTTGTTATTTGCGGCGACTGGAATATTTGTCATCGCGAGATTGACCTGAAAAACTGGCGCGCTAACAGAAAGAATTCAGGATTTTTACCTCACGAGCGCGCATGGTTGGATCAGGTTTTTGACGAGGTCGGCTGGGTCGATGTGTTTCGCCGTATTAACCCGGATCCAGATCAGTACACCTGGTGGTCTAATCGCGGCCAGGCTTGGGCCAAGAACGTAGGCTGGCGCCTCGATTACATGCTGTGTACACCCGGCGTGGCGGCCACGGCAGCGTCGGCGAGTATTTATAGGGATGAGCGATTTTCCGATCACGCCCCGCTTATTATAGATTTCGATACTGACGTTGAAGCATGACGACAGCATCCAGCACTCTTTCATTCAACGACATCGTCATTAGGAGATAAACATGTTCATATCAAGCGCCTACGCCCAATCTGGCGGGCCGGCACCGGCCGGTGGTGAGATTATGCAGATAGGGTTTTTGGTCGTTTTATTTGCGTTGTTTTATTTTTTGGCCATTCGGCCACAACGTAAGCGACAAAAAGAACACACAGAGATGATCTCTGCCCTTAAAAAGGGCGACGAGGTGGCGATGTCTTCGGGCATGCTGGGTAAGGTTACGGCACTTGACGAAAACTATCTGACTCTCGGGGTGTCTGGTGGTTTAGAGCTAAAATTTCAGCGACTGCACGTCAATGCGATTTTGCCGAAAGGCACGCTCAAGTCTGTAGGCACCGAGTAAACTCTCATCGCATCGCTACATTACCCTGAGAGGTTGACGCTAGCGCAGCTGCCTACACCGCTAGAATTTTTGCCCCGAGCGAGTGCTGCTTGGGGTTGTGGCAAGCGCCTCTGGATAAAACGTGACGATCTCTCAGGTTCGACGCTAACGGGTAACAAGGTCCGCAAACTGGAATTTATTGCGGGGTTCGCGCAGGCCCAAAATTTGGACACGCTTATTACCTGTGGTGGCCTGCAGAGTAACCATGCTCGCGCGACTGCCAATGTGTGTGCGAAGTTGGGTTGGCACTGCGAGCTCGTTTTACGAGGTCGTCACCCCGTCAGCGAGGGCAATACCTTACTCGATCAGCTGTTTGGCGCAGAGGTCACCGCGGTGGACCCCCGCCAATATACCGAAGATCTAGAGGGCATCCTGCAACGCCGTGCGGAATATCATCGTAGTCAGGGAAGACGACCACTGATCATCCCAACCGGGGGCAGCAACGGCTTGGGAATTTGGGGATATGTCGCTGGGGCGGAAGAGCTGGTTGCCAATATGGACGCGGCAAACATCGACGAGGCGACTGTTGTCACCGCGACAGGGTCGGGGGGTACGCAAGCAGGCCTGACGTTAGGTATGGCACTGTTTAAGCCCGAGTGTCCCGTTTGGGGTTTCGCGGTTTGTGATGATGCTCAGTATTTCACCACGAAGGTCAATCAAGACATTGCGGAGGCGCAGGAGATATGGCCCGCGCTAGCTTGTGATAACCCCCAGATTAATACCAATGATGCTCATATTGGACCGGGGTACGGTCGAGCAACTGAACCTGTTTACGAGCGCATAGCAGCCCTCGCGAGCCTGGAAGGTATCGTTCTCGATCCTGTGTACACCGGCAAAGCTTTTCATGGTCTGTGTGAAGAGCTTGCTCGCGGGGCGTTTGCGAGTGCGAAAGATATAATATTTGTGCACACCGGAGGTATATACGGCATATTCCCGCATGGTGAGCAATTGGCTGCGGCGGTCAATCACAACACTTCGACGCTCAAATAACGAGAGGCATCTGCTTTGGAATCGATCATTACTCAAATCAATGCGGTGGCCTGGGGTCCCGGCATGCTGATTTTGTTACTGGGGACCGGGGTTTTTCTCACCTTGGGGCTGGGCTTTATGACGCTACGCCGCATTCCTACCGCATTCCGTTTGCTGTTTGGTGGAGGAGCGGGGCAAGGCAGCGGTGACATCGCACCTTTTCGCGCGCTAATGACGTCCCTCTCTGCAACGATAGGCACCGGTAACATTGCCGGTGTGGCCACAGCGATCGCGCTGGGCGGTCCGGGGGCTCTGTTTTGGATGTGGATAACCGCGCTTTTTGGCCTGGCCACCAAATTTGCTGAGGGCGTTTTAGCCGTCGAGTACCGGGAGCGTGATGCCTTGGGTGGGTACAGCGGTGGTCCCATGTATTACATTCGAAACGGTCTGGGGCCGCGTTATAAATTTCTGGCGACGGCTTTTGCGCTGTTTGGCGCTATGGCGGGTTTTGGGTTGGCCAACACGGTGCAATCTAACTCAGTAGCACAAGTCTTGGGGGATAACTTAGGAATACCCTGGCAGGCGACCGGTATCGTTTTAATGGTGGTTGTGGGCAGCGTGATTTTGGGGGGCATACAACGCATTGCTCTGATCGCAGGGGCGGTTGTTCCAAGCATGGCTATCGCGTACGTCTTAATGAGTATCATTGTGATAGCGATGCATATCGAACAAGTGCCTGCAGCTTTTGAAACGATTTTTAACTCGGCGTTTAATGGCGCATCAGCAGCAGGTGGATTCGCAGGTGCAACCGTTTGGGCGGCGATTCGCTTTGGTGTTGCCCGGGGTGTGTTTTCCAATGAGGCGGGGTTGGGTAGCGCGCCCATTGCCCACGCTGCAGCAAAGACCAATGAACCGGTGGAGCAGGGCATGATTGCGATGCTGGGAACTTTCATCGATACCTTGATCGTCTGTACCATGACAGGGTTGGTGATTGTGCTTACCGGGGTATTTGAAACCGGCGAGTCAGGGGCTTCTCTCACGGCAATGGCGTTCGCAGAGAGCTTCCCCGGAGGTGAGTGGGTTGTGACGTTGGGCGTCATTTTGTTCGCCACGACAACAATGATCGGATGGTCATTTTATGGTGAGCGCTGCGTTGTTTATTTAGTGGGCACCCGAGGCATCTTGCCTTTTCGTATTCTCTGGGTCGCCGCAATTCCAGTCGGTGCCGGCTTAAACCTTGGGATAGTCTGGCTCATTGCGGATACTTTAAATGCGTTCATGGCTATTCCGAATCTCGTTGGACTTCTGCTCTTGTCACCCGTAGTGTTTCGGCTGTCACGAGCGTATTTTTCCGGGGAAAGAAGAACCCCGGCATCAGCTAGCGGAGGTTAATTTGGCGTCTCCGGCTGTTCCTGCAAACTTGGTCATCGCGATTTCATCGCGAGCACTGTTCGATCTGGACACCGCGCATCAGGTTTTTGAGGAGCGGGGGCTGGCGGCTTATTCCCAATACCAAATCGACAACGAGCAAGTCCCACTCAACCCGGGCACTGCGTTTGGTGTCGTGCGTAAACTATTAGCGCTCAACGATAATCTTAGCGACGCTATGAGAGTGGAGGTCGTATTGTTGTCCCGCAACAGTGCCGACACGGGGTTGCGTGTATTTAACTCGATAGAGCATTACCAATTGCCTATTACGCGAGCGGTTTTCAGCGGAGGCGAGGCGCCTTGGCGCTATATCGTGCCGTTTGGTTGCCAGCTCTTTTTGTCGGCCGAACCCGATGACGTGCGGAAAGCGCTTGAAAATCAAGTAGCAGCTGCCACGCTGATTTCAGGTCAGGCTTCAGATAATGAAAACCGGCAGTTGCGGTTTGCCTTCGATGGGGACGCTGTCTTGTTCTCTGATGAGGCTGAGCAGGTCTACAAACGCGATGGGCTGGAGGCTTTTACTGCCAGCGAGCGGGCCGCGCGCCATGAGCCCTTGCAGGGTGGCCCCTTCAAACAATTTCTGGCCGCGCTGCAACAATTGCAGCAGGCTTTTCCCGTCGATGAAGCGCCCATTCGTACAGCCTTGGTGACCGCGCGCTCAGCGCCTGCCCATGAACGCGTCATTCGCACGCTTCGAGCTTGGGATATCCGTATCGATGAATCAATCTTTCTGGGGGGGCTTGATAAGACAGAGTTTTTGAAGGCCTACCAAGCGGACGTATTTTTTGACGATCAGCAAACGCATTGCGACCGAGCAGCGGGCCATATCACCACAGGCCACGTTCCACACGGCGTTGCGAACCCCCCGTAGCGAATTTTTGCATAAAATGCATAAAAAACTCCAATTTTATGTCTAAAACGCTGGCCCCGAGCCCCAACTGGCGGTACTTTTCAAGCGTGTCCGAGTTCGGGGTGATAATTTGAAACTGCAACAATTGCGCTACATCTGGGAGGTCGCTCATCACGACCTCAATGTATCTGCCACCGCACAGAGCCTGTTTACCTCTCAGCCGGGCATCAGCAAACAAATACGCTTGCTGGAAGATGAACTCGGCGTCGAAATTTTCGCGCGCAGTGGCAAACATCTGACGCACATCACGCCGGCGGGAGAGGTCATTCTCGAACTGGCGGGAGAAATGCTGAGGAAATCAGATGCGATTAAACGCGTAGCGCAGGAATTCTCAGACGAAACAAGCGGCACTCTGTCGATAGCAACCACGCACACCCAGGCGCGTTATGTATTGCCGCCCATCATCAAAGACTTCATGACCGGCTATCCCAATGTATCTTTACAGATGCAGCAGGGCACTCCACCCCAAATCGCGGAGATGGCCGCTGAAGGCAGCGTGGATTTTGCGATTGCGACCGAGGCACTGCAGCAATTTAGTAGTCTAGTGCTCCTGCCTTGTTATCGCTGGAATCGTTGTATTGTGGTGCCGAAAGGGCATCCGCTGACACAGGTGGAACACTTAACCCTCGAGGCAGTGGCAGAGCACCCGATAGTTACCTACACCTTTGGGTTTACAGGCCGATCAAAGCTTGATGATGCATTTAAAAGTCGAGGCCTAGTACCGCGGGTTGTTTTTACGGCAGTTGATTCAGATGTTATCAAGACCTACGTAAGACTTGGTTTGGGGATCGGTATCATTGCGGGTCTTGCCCATGATGAAGCTCTCGATAATGACCTGGTTAAACTCAACGTCGACCATCTTTTTGCCAGTAGTGTGACCAGCCTTGCTTTCCGCAAGGGCTCATTTTTGCGCGGCTACATGTACGACTTTATCTTAGCCCTAGCTCCGCACTTAACACGGGATATCGTGGTGGAAGCCCTCTCTAGGTCAACCCCTGTCGAACGAGAAGCGTTATACAGTCACATCGAACTGCCAACCTATTAAGAGTCCAGAGCGCGCATAAAGCTAGAGACCTTGTCCAAGGTCTCCGCGTACTCGTCTTCGGGTACTGAGTCCCACGTGATTCCACCACCGCCCCAGCAGTACAGCACACCATCAATAGCCTCTAGGGTTCTAATTGCGATACTTGATTCCAGCCACCCATCAGCGGTCATGGCAAAAACACTCCCGCAATAAACACCCCTAGGCTTGTCTTCGAGCGATTTTATAATCTCTACTGAACGCTTCTTGGGCGCACCAGTAATAGAGCCTCCTGGAGAGGCGGCGATTAATGCTGCCCCCGGCCGAACTTCTGTTTTAAGTCTGCCCTCGATTCGACTTACTAGATGGTGGACATTGTCGTAGCTGTATAGCTCGCAAAGTTCCGTGACCTCAACGGTGCCTGTTTGGCAGATTTTACCCAGATCATTACGGAGCAAATCTACGATCATTATGTTTTCCGCACGATCTTTAACGGAGCTCAACAGGGCGTTTGCGGAGGCCTTATCTTGGACAGGATCCGAGAAGCGGGGGCGGGTGCCTTTGATGGGCTGGGAGCGGATGTAGCCGGCATCGACGCTTAAAAATCGCTCGGGGGACTGTGAGATCACCGCGTGATCTGTTCCCAGCTTGAGAAAGGCAGCGTAATCCCCTGGGGCGACATCCCTTAATTTTTCGTAAATGCCATATTCTGATCCGCGATAGCGACACTGAAAACGCTGCGCGATGTTGGCCTGATAGCAATCACCTGCGGCAATTAGGGACCTTACTGCGCCCACCATCTCTTCGTATTTTTCGCGCGAGATATCTGGGGTAAACCTCTGTTCTATAACATATTTAAGGTTTACATCTTGAGCGTCGCTTTGAAGCCTTTTTGTTAGAACCGCGTCAATTTCTGCCGTGAGGCTTGGATCTTTGACAAGCCAGGCGCGCTGCTCGAAATGATCCTGCAGCACATACCAAGAGTATATTGCGGCAGAAGCTGGTTTTAAGGGCTCCCCGAATACCCCAAGCGCCCCTGTGGAGGCTGTTTCGAAATCAATAAAGCCAATGGCGATACGTGAGGTACCAGGAGGGCTTGCGTCGAGGTCTGCTTCGATAGCGCCCATCCAATCGGCGGCACTGCCGCCGAAATCAGCAACGTCAAAGTATCGATCTGGCAGTGCAGTGACGATGTCGTAGCGACCGCTGTCGGTGTCGCGTTTACGACTGTCGAGCATCGCAAAGCCATCTAAGTCGGCAAAACGACGACTCCAGACGGTTACATCATCCGAATAGGGTATTGGATGGCAATGTGTACTACGAATTTTCAAGGATTTTGATGACCCTTTCCCAACAAATTGACACAATACTGCTCTTAAACGTAAGTTACGAGCGCGCGCTTTCGGAGCGCCACACATCGGGTGCCCTGCGGGATCCCACTGTAGCTTAGCCGCGCCAACAAACCATCAGGATATAGAATTTCCATGACCGATAAAGGCAAGCGGGAGAACCCTACAGACGTTGGGATCATAGAGATACCCCACGCGACGCTAATCAATCCACTTCGGCGCAATGAGGCCATTAAAGCCGCCAGCATTGAACGCTACGAGCAAACTCTTGAGCGGGGCAAAGAGCTTCAAAGGCGGCCCTACGAGGCGGCTGGTCAACGCAGCATTCAGCGTCAGCATCTGAAGAATCGAATGACCGTGTGGGAGCGGGTCCAGTATTTGGCAGACTCTGCGCCACAAGTTCTCTATCAGAATTGGGGACCAAATCTCGACGGGGCCTCCCTAGTTACAGCGATCATCCAGATCGATGGTCGTGATGTTGCCATTTACGGGCACGATTTCACCGTGCGCGCGGGTTCGATGGATGCGACGAATGGCAAAAAATTGGCCCGGCTTTTTGAGTTGGCTGCCAAACGCGGTATCCCCTTAATTGGCCTCAACGACTCTGCAGGCGCATACATTCCTGCTGGGGTTGGGGGTCTCGATGGTTATGCCGATGCGTTTACGGCTTTGAGAAAGGTTAGTGGGGTCGTCCCCAGCATTATGTGTATGTTTGGTTTCAACGCCGGGGGAGGCAGCTATCTTCCGCGCCAGGGCAGTTTTCTTATTCAACCTAAGGATACGTTTTTTGGGTTGACCGGACCTGGGGTGGTTAAATCTGTGCTTGGTGAGGACATCACCCCCGAAGAGTTAGGCGGGCCAAATGTACACAGTCAAACGGGTGTCACCGATTTTGTTGTGGACGATGAGGTGTCGGCACTGCAAAAGGTACGGGAGATTTTAAAATACATTCCTGACTCAAGTGCTGCAGCGCCTCAATTCAAACCCACAACTGATCCAGCGGCGCGTTCTACCGTTGATATCGATATTCTTTTGCGCAAGGCATTTAACTCACCAACCGGCTTCAACACACCGGTCGACATTACAATTTTGATCCAACAGCTTTGTGATCACGGTGACTTCCTTGAGGTGCAGGCTGAACGCGCTCGAAATACGATTACCGCATTTGGACGGATGGCAGGAAACGTGGTCGGTTTTGTGGCCAATAACTCGGCGGTCGCCTCGGGGCAAATTGATATTGATGCCGCCTACAAAAACGCGCGATTCATCCGATTTTGCAACCTCTACAACATTCCCGTGATGTTTTTAGAGGACACGACGGGCTTTCTTCCCGGTCGTGAACAGGAGCATCGGGGTATTGTCCAAGCTGGGCGAGCAATGCTCGACGCGATTGTTGATTTGCGAACGCCACGATTTCTGGTTCTGGTTCGTAATGCCTTTGGTGGGGCTTACGCGTCCTACAACAACTATCCGACCGGGGCGGATTTTGTCGTGGCCTTGCCGACGACTCGCGTTGCCGTTATGGGACCTGCGGGTGTGGAGTATGTTTATAAAGATGAGCTGCGGAAAATTCGTGGTGAGGCCGCCGCTCGTATTGAGGCTGAGAAAACAGCACAGAGCCAACAGGGGCTCAGCGATGACGAAGCTCAGGCGGCTGCCCAAGATTTGGTCGATTCCTGGGCCCGTGCCGAAGAAGCTGAGCTAGCGTCACGCTACGAGCGCGAAATCATGAACCCTGAAGAGGCATTAAGCCTGGGCTCCGTGTCGCAGATCGTTATGCCCGCAGATCTAAGGCAGGTACTTACAGATCATTTGTCTTTTTGCCTACGGCATTACGAACCCTCGGCGCTGCAAGATGTGCAACGCGAATTCCATTGATAACGGTCACAGGAAGCTTAAGCGTGTCTAACGAACACTATCTCAGCAACCCATTGGTTCACCAAGATCGGCAATTGGGGAACAGTGATTCCGAGTGGATTCAGCGTTTCGATTGCAGCGGGATGCGTCCGCTGATTATTTGCCGAGGTCCAATTCGGAAGGAGGCCATTGACGTTTTTTCTGAAATGGGCATTCACCATTTCGGAATATTGCTGTCAGAAAAAGATTCGATTGTGTATCCGAGAGCCCTTGCTCCTGAGCTCAGAGTGCTCACGGACTCCAGTCGTATTCACCGTGTCCCGGATTACACCGGCGCCAGCAAAGAGGAACGTCTTCAGCGCATCGCTGATATTATTGCAATTGCAAAGAGCGGTGACTACAACGCCGTGTTCGCGGGCTACGGCTTCATGGCAGAAGACGAAACAATGGTCGCGGCAATGGAAGATGCTGGGCTCAACTTTATCGGCCCCTGTTCAAGAACCGTTCATGACGCCGGCTTAAAAGACGAGGCCAAAAGAACGGCGCTGAAGGCTGGTGTCTCAGTAACGCCCGGCATTGACAATGGCACGGCGCTCACGCTGTTGAAAAAGTATCCCGACAAAGGAGCTCTGCAAGCGTTAGCGGGAGCTGAGGGCCTGAACGTTCCTGCGTCAGCCTTTGATACTGAGGCACTAGAGACGCTTGCCGATATCATTCTTAGCGCGGGCTATAAAAAGGGCGTTGACCTTTATACCGTTGAAGAGCTCTCAGAAACACTCACTGATGCGGTGCGTAAAATCAATGCGCAATACCCCAAGAATCGAGTGCGTCTCAAGGCGATAGGCGGAGGTGGTGGCAAAGGTCAAAGAATCGTTGCCCTAGGTGAGGCAGAACGAACCCCAGAGCTGGTTCGGGAGATTCTCGCCGAAGTGAAAACTACCGGGGTCGGTGACAATAAAAACGTTTTGGTAGAGCTCAATATTGAGACCACACGGCATCAGGAAATTCAGGTCATCGGAAATGGCGATTGGTGCATCACTTTGGGCGGCAGAGACTGTTCACTACAAATGCACGAGCAAAAATTGTTGGAGGTGTCAGTCACCCGTGAGAGCCTAATTCAAGCTGCGGAGGCCGCTGAGCGTGCTCACCAAACGGAGGCGACAGCAGTCTTGAGACAGGATCTTGAAACCCTCGATACGATGGAGGCTGAGGCGGCGCTCTTTGGCTCAGCGGTTGGTCTAGACTCGGTTTCAACGTTTGAGTGTATCGTGGATCGGGATCGGCATTTTTTCATGGAGATGAATACCCGCATTCAAGTTGAACACCGGGTCAGTGAACTCTGCTATGCCATGCGATTTGAGAACCCAGAGGATCCCAACGATGCCTTCGTGGTCAATTCGCTGGTTGAGGCCATGGTCTTACTTGCTGCTCACGGCCCTCGACTACCTAAACCAATCCGGGTCGCCCGATATGCTGACAGCGTAGAAGCACGACTCAACGCAACAAACGATGCACTCCAACCCAGTGCAGGCGGTCAAATTCAACATTGGTCAGACGCTATTGATGGCGAGATTCGTGATGATCAGGGAATCAGCCTGCACAATCCCGACACCGACGTGTTCATGGATTACACCCTAGCAGGGGCGTACGACTCCAACATTGCTCTGCTGTTAACGGTTGGGGAGAACCGAAACTCTTGCTACCAAAATATGGCTGAGGTCCTACGCCAGACAACGATGCGAGGGCCTGATCTCAACACCAACCTTAGTTTTCATTATGGTTTGGTCAACTGGTTTCTGGGGAATGAAATTAACGCTCGTCCCACCACGAAATTTATCGTGCCTTACCTTACGGCGGTTGGGGAATTGGCAAAGGAAGCGCAGCGCGTTGATATCGAAGCAGCATGGACGTTGTTATGCAGGCAACGAATCGGCGAAGCCTCACAAGAGCATCAGGCGGCTTTGCAAGACGTCTTGCAAAGCAAACAGTCACTATTGTTGCGCCCAATCAAGCTGCTTTTAGATTCGCCGCACTTGTTGTCTGGCTGGCTCAGCGTCAACGGGGGCGCTTTTCAGCGCGACGGTGATCATATTAGCTGGGCGGAAAATCCAATCGATCTCCTATCGGATACCTATCATTTTTTAAAAATGGACTGGTCGGTGGGGGCCGCCGCGGCCCATGTCATTTGGGATCATGACCATAAAACCTTGTCTGAAGCTGAGGATTTTTATCGCGATTTGGGTCAACAGCTGGGGATAGAGAATTGGCACGATTTAACCACGCTGCTCAACGCCTCGGAATGTGAAGGAAAGAGTACCGACGAATGGTCAGCGATTGTCGCTGCGCATCGTGGTTTCCAGGCGGGTATGGAAATATTGGAGCTGCTCCCCGCTATGGCGCGGTTTACCGGGTTTTATGAGCTGGGTGTAAATACAGACCTTAGCATCGCCATTCCGGATCGCCTGTTGGATGAAACACATCAAGCCAAAATGGCGAAGGTGCTCGCGCCCCCGCCAGTCGCAAAATCCAATGAAATTGTTGCGGTCAGTGGCGGCATGTTTTACGGCCGCGAAGCTCCTGATGCGCCGCTTTATGTGCAAGCTGGGGATCATTTTGAAGCCGGCGAGCCTGTCTACATTGTCGAAGTCATGAAAATGTTCAACAAAGTTTACGCGCCCTTTGCAGGGGTTGTTGATGAGGTTCTGATCGAGGGCGACGGCGTCATTATTAGCAAAGGTCAGCCTTTGTTTAAGGTAACACCTGATGAAAAAGTTGAGATCGAGCCCGAACATGTTGTAGCAGAGCGTCGCAAGAAACACACCCGCGAGCTCATGAAAATGTTTCTTTAAATTGGAGTGCCGCTTTGATTACCAGTCTTGACCATATCGCAATTGCTGTTCCCGACCTCAATGCCGCGATCGAGCGCTTTATGGGGGATTTCGGCCTCAGCTTTGACGGTACTGATGACGTTTTAGCGGCACAAACTAAGACGGCGTTTTTTAGCTTACCGCCTACTCATATTGAGCTGGTACACCCATTAGATGGCGCGGGGCCGATAGCTAAGTACCTAGAAAAACGCGGTGGCGGTATACACCACCTTTGCTTTAGATCCGATGATATTGACGCCGACGTAGCGCGCCTCAAAGACAAGGGGTACCAGTTTCTTAGCGATGAACCATCTCCGGGAGCACACGGTGCAAGGGTTATCTTTATTCACCCAAAGAGCTGTGACGGTGTTCTTATTGAACTCAGCCAGCCTGGTAGTGATCCAGCAGGGGACGAAGCATGAGTAAAATTTACGATCCCGAAAAGGCGAATCTCGAGACTTGGTCGCAGCTTGTTGCGAAACAGAGCAAGGGGCTGGGTCCAGACGACTTTACCTGGCAAACCCCCGAGGGAATTCCACTAAAAACCCTGTATACCGCAGCAGACCTAAAAGACCTGCCGCTTACCGACACCTTGCCGGGCATCTCCCCTTATATTCGTGGTCCGATGGCAACCATGTATGCAGGGCGACGATGGACGATCAGGCAATACGCGGGGTTTTCTACGGCAGAGGAATCCAATGCGTTTTACCGTCGCGCCCTAGCGGGTGGGGGCCAAGGTGTGTCAGTCGCTTTTGATTTGGCAACTCACCGTGGCTATGACTCTGACCATCCTCGTGTAACGGGGGATGTGGGTAAGGCGGGCGTGGTCGTCGATTCTGTCGAGGATATGAAGATCCTTTTTGATGGCATACCTTTGGATCAAGTCTCGGTATCTATGACCATGAACGGCGCTGTGTTGCCCGTACTGGCAGGGTACATAGTGGCTGCCGAAGAGCAGGGAGTTCCTCAAGACCAGCTCTCGGGAACTATCCAAAATGACATACTCAAAGAGTTTATGGTTCGAAATACCTACATCTATCCACCCGCGCCAAGCATGCGAATCATTGGCGACATCATTGCTCACTGTTCAAGCAGCATGCCCCGATTCAACACCATTTCCATTTCCGGCTACCACATGCAGGAAGCAGGGGCGAATGCAGCACTTGAGATGGCCTACACCTTGGCAGATGGCAAAGAATATATTCGAACCGCGCTAGCTGCCGGGCTCAACATTGACGACTTTGCTCCGCGCTTGTCGTTTTTCTGGGGCGTAGGCATGGACTTCTATATGGAGATCGCCAAGATGCGGGCTGCTCGTCTGTTGTGGGCCGAGATTGTCGCGGAGTTTGAACCCCAAAATCCCAAGAGCTCAATGTTGCGAACCCACAGCCAGACGTCGGGCTGGTCGCTGACTGAGCAAGACCCTTATAACAACATTGTTAGAACGACCGTTGAGGCCATGGCGGCGGTTTTTGGCGGCACCCAGTCACTGCACACCAACGCGCTCGACGAGGCTATTGCGCTGCCCTCTGAGTTCGCAGCCCGCATTGCGCGCAACACGCAGCTTATACTGCAGGAGGAGACCGGAATAGGGCAGGTTGTCGACCCCTGGGGAGGCTCCTACATGATGGAAGCGCTCACTGCAGAGATGGCGGACAAGGGTCGAGAGCTGATCGCAGAAATCGACGACTTAGGCGGCATGGCGAAAGCCATAGAAAGCGGCGTGCCCAAGCTGCGCATTGAAGAGGCCGCGGCAAGCAAGCAGGCCCGGATTGATCGTGGTGAGGACGTCATTGTTGGCGTGAACAAGTATCAAAATGACGCCAAGGACGAAATTGATGTCCTAGAAATTGATGATGGGCAGGTACGTGATGCTCAGCTGAGTCGTCTTGCCGCGATAAAAGCGTCTCGAGATGACGCGGCGGTAATGGCATCCCTCGAGGCCTTGACCGAGGCGGCCAAGTCGGGGGAAGGTAACCTGCTAGAGCTTACAATCGAGGCAACACGCCGGCGTGCCACGGTGGGTGAAATTTCAGATGCACTAGAAACGGTATACGGGCGTTTCGTGGCGCAAGCGCAAACAGTTTCAGGTGTTTATGGGGCAGCGTACGCTGATGACAGCGACTGGAGAGCCATTATCTCAGACATCGACAGCTTCATTGAGCAGCACGGACGCCGACCTAGAATGTTAGTCGCAAAAATGGGACAAGACGGCCATGATCGCGGCGCTAAAGTCATAGCCACGGCGTTTGCGGATGTCGGTTTTGATGTCGATTTGTCTCCTATGTTTGCAACTCCGGAAGAAGTTGCTCGACAAGCCATAGAAAATGATGTGCATGCAGTGGGGGCATCAAGTCTTGCTGCAGGTCATAAAACACTGGTGCCTCAGCTGATCGAAGCCTTGCGCGCACAAGGAGCGGAAGACATTGTTGTCATTGCGGGCGGTGTCATACCCCAGCAAGATTACGCTTTTCTCAGGGAACAGGGGGTTGAGCTCATTTTTGGCCCTGGTACGCCAATACCAGAGGCCGCCAGAGCTGTTTTGGACGCTGTTAACGCGCAAAAACCCAGATGACATCAAAGCCAAGAGGCATTGATGTCGCTGGGATCCTTGCGGGACAGCGCCGAGCTCTAGCAAAGGCCATAACGCTGGTTGAAAGTCAGCGCGAGGACGATCGCGAATCGAGCCAGCGCTTACTGAATTCACTGCTACCTCAAACTGGCAATAGCATTCGAATCGGTATCACCGGAGTACCGGGGGTGGGTAAATCTACCTTCATCGAAGCCTTTGGCCTTCACCTGGTGCGTCAGGGACATCGTGTTGCGGTGTTAGCCGTAGACCCAAGTTCACCTCTCGCCGGCGGATCAATACTGGGGGATAAAACTCGGATGGAAGCCTTGTCCCGCGAGGACAATGCCTACATCAGGCCCTCGCCTGCCGGCAGCGCTTTAGGGGGAGTAGCACTAAAAACACGAGAGTCGATGTTGCTTTGCGAGGCCGCTGGTTATGACGTCATCATTGTGGAGACCGTTGGTGTCGGCCAGTCGGAGCACCAAGTAGCTGGTATGGTCGATTTTTTTCTATTGTTGATGCTTCCGGGTGGTGGTGATGAATTACAGGGCATCAAAAAAGGCATCCTCGAACTCGCAGATACGATCGTCATTAACAAAGCCGACGGCGATAGTGCTGCGACTGCTCGGATGACGCGCCAGCATTATGCGAGCGCCATGTCATTACTCAAACACCCCACCAGCTGGCAACCAAAAGTTTTGAGCTGCTCCGCCCTCAACAATGAAGGTGTAGATGACATTTGGACGCTCATTAACGAGTTTCGTACGCAGGCTGAGCCGTATCAAGGCATCGAGAAAAAACGCTCACATCAAAACTTGGCATGGATGCAGCAACTGGTCGATGAACTGCTAAGAATGGGGTTAAGCCGTCATTCTGGTGTACGGGCAGCGCTGCCGGACCTTGAGCAACAGGTGCAGAATTCTGTGATTACACCCCTGGCTGCGGCCATGGAGGTCATGCGCATCAGTCAGCTCTCATGAGCGTTCAGCGCGCTGTGCGAACGGCAGCCGCAAAATTACCCCGTGGGGGATTGGCCCCCGGAGTAATCATGGGAATGCCGCCTATCAGCCTGCTCTGTTTAGCCGCAGGTCAAACTGCTTGCATAAGGATGTCAAAAATTGAGACTGCTTAACGGTTTAAAACTTTTACCTCTTGTGATGCTCGCCGGACTCTGCCTCGGGTGTTCAGAGGACAAAGCCGTAGTCGTCGAGGACTCGAAAGACCGCCGAATTGTACGGTTCGACGTGGCCTCCGCAAACGTCTACGTCGTGGAAGAGAATGGTCACCGCCTCATGATCGACGCGGGGAATCCCGGGGATGAAATGCGCTATGAGGCCCTCATGCGGGAATCGGGTATCGATCCCGCAACCATTGACTTTGCGATCTTGACCCACGGACACATTGACCATGCAGGCACAGCAGCTTTTTTCCAAGAGCGCTATGGAATTCAAATCATTGGTGGAGGCGGTGATACACCCATGATCGAAGCTGCGGGGGATGTTGACCTATGCCCCACCTCAATAACTGCCAAGCTGCTGCACATGACGCTCAAGGGCAAGCAGTATCCGGCCTTTCAATTGGATCGAGAGATTAGTGCAACCGGGGGCACCGTTGATCTTGCCGAATTTGGTATGACTGGAACAGTCATACCGCACTCAGGCCATACGCCCGGGTCAATGGTTATCACCATCGGTTCCCATGCCTTTGTGGGTGATTTAATACGGGGGGGTGTTTTACGACCTGAGGTGCCGGCCACGCACTTTTTTATGTGTGACCTGGAAGAAAATCAACGCAGAATTGCCGAGATTATGGCGCTGGAGGGAATTCGGCATTGGCATCCTGGGCATTTTGGACCGTTTCCGACTGCCGCCGTTGGTCAATATCTTACCCGGCAGTTGGACGAATGAACGAAAGGCCCGATGTGCTGGCGTCCCGTACTGATCAGCAGGCTTCGTAAAGTCGGTCAAAAATGTCGCCTTTGACAAGGTAGACATCGTTGGGGTCGCTCTCCTTCATAACTAAATAGTCACCGGGTTGGCCTGCGAAGTAACCGGCGTCGTGCCATTTGGTGAACACTTTTGTGGGCTTCTCTGTAGGCGTTGCCAGAACACAGACACGTGAGTTGGCAATGCAGCCCATGGCCCGCTCAAGAATCTCAAAATTTTGCTCCGACGCGTTTAAATAAACCCGAGGTATGTATTCTGCGATAAGGGTTATAGGGGCGTCTGTGGTGTCATAGCTAGCGTCGAATACAGCCCGTTCAATAGGGTAAACCTCACCCTGAATTCCGATCATGATGTACACGTCGTCTGAGGCGAGGATATTCACATCGCCCTCGAGAGTGCGCACTCGAATCTCACTACCCAATTCTGCAAGGGCTAGCGTTGGCACATAACCTAGCGTGACAGGTCTCTTCTGATATCTGGACATAGCCTCAGTATCCAGATTGTGGCTGCGGCTGTTGATAATATCGAAACCCGTAAAATACTGGTGCACGCGCTTAAGCAAAAAGGCCTCAGCACTAAGGGTGGGCTCTTTAAGGCGCAGGGCTGATTCCGCTATAAATCCTCCAGCCTTACTGACATGGCCCCCACCTGACCCAACATCAGCAGCGATAAAGGCCGCCATTTCATTGGCCATGACATCCTGAATACAGCTGCGTACCGAGAATTTAATGCCTTGGTTAATCGTATTAAAGACGACGCAACTTGATACGGCGTCAACTTGAATCGCCAGGTCACTAATAAAACCCAGAATGTTCGGGTCACAAGGTTTGACGGCGGTCACTGAATAGTTAAATGCGGCATTGTGGCTTGTGCGTAACAGCGCGAGCCCTGCGGTCTCCATATCCGCTAACGTAATGTTAGCGCTCTTCATTCGATTAATGAGTGAGAGATCTGGCGCTAGTGAATCAAGCATGTCCTTATCAGAAGGATGCCCAATTTCAGACAGGTTGTTGGTGTCTGTGAGCAAGCCATAATACAAGGCGGTCTCGACATTTGCGGGAATCGCATAACTTTTATCCTCGCTTAGAAGCGTCCACACCAGGGTCGCGCAACATCCCAGCTTCGGGTGGATTTCAGAGCGAGGGATATCAAATATCTCTTGGCGGTGATGGTCAATGATGACCACGTTGTCCGGTGTGCCCCGCAGGGGACTGACATTGCCAGCACCAAACTGACAGTCCACTGTAATCAGCAACCCCTCGTTATGCTCGTGAGCAACCTGTTGGAGGGGAATATCTAGTGCATTTATCATTAAGAGCAAATTCGGCTTATCAATCGTATTGGGACCGCTATAAACCAAGGTGACTGACTTCCCCTTTGATAAAAAATAGTCGTACAGCGCAAAACCAGAAGCTATCGCATCGGCATCTGGCGTATCGTGGCATTGAATGACGATAGGAGAGTCGTTGAGCAGAGTGGGGAGTTTTAGTTTTATTGACTCTTTCATGCAGTTTGCCCGTCGCACCTCACTAGAGGTTTGCTCACTAAGATGGAACACCACTATGGTCGGTGCTGCTTTGGTTTTCTTGATCATGGTAAAGCACAGAGCGGATCAGGACTCGTTTTATCCTCGGTAATTTCAGCAACAGCACTCAGGTCGCGAATTTTAAGCGGCGCTTAGGTTCAGTCTTCCCCTAGGAAAATCGACTCGGTCCGATAAGAATTCCCTCGCTGGCACTGTATCCTTGCGGCGCTTGTTGATGCGGCTGCGCTGCCCGAGATCCGGGCGGGTTCGAGCATTGATCATTGCGTTTTTTAAACCCGATTGCCTCTACCCTAGAACGAACATCCGGCGTACCCTTCGCCCATGGCATTTTTACGTTTAGACCGGCTCATCAATCTGCACGACGGATACCGCAAGACACTGAGAGTTGATCACCTTGAGGTGCTCATGGTTCAAGAACGCGGTGAAGTTTTTGTGGTGCAAAGCCGCTGTCCCCACCGCGAATTCCCGCTGGAAAAAGGGTCTGTCAAGGAAGGGGTTATCACTTGCCCCTGGCACAACATGGCATTCGATCTTGGAACCGGCGCTCATTTGGGCGGTGGGTGCGATCGTTTGAAGGTTTATGAACCGGTCTTTCAGGGCAATTTAGTCGGAATCATCGTCTAAAGAGAAGCGCTTTAAGGGCTTCGGCTTGCCAAGGATTTCTAATGGGCTGTGTGCGCCCCCGCGTAAACCCTAGTAATGGTTTTTCAACTCTGAACTCTGTTCGCTCGCATGCCAAAGACGATCAAACACATCAACCCAGCGAGTAACGCTATGGGGATGATCGAGTACTTTTTGCTCTCGCTGTCCTTGCAGTAGAAGCAACACCTGTCGTTGATCTCCGATCACGATGGTTTGATGGTGCCACTCAGGATGGCTCGATAAAACACGCAGTGAAACCGCAGAGGTTAGGCGCCGCGTCAATGCTACAAGCCGATGTCGCTCAAGCTTACTGGGATTGTCGTTGGCAATAAGCAGTCTAATCCGCGGATTCCTGCCTTTGCGAGCCAGCTCCACTACGGCCGAAACGACCTCGTCCTTGTCGAACAGCGCGGGCTCGAGAGCAGGGCTAGCGATATCGATTGATCGGCATGCTGACGTCATTATGCTTGATAGGTTCTCAGAGCTTTCAGCTAACACGTTCGGCAACTCCTGCGCGATGGCCTTATCTTGCGCGCTCCGTGCAGAACCTTTCTGGTGTATTGGGTTTGCCACATTAGCCTCGCGAATTTTTAAACCTTCAACTTGCTTCCACAAGCACGCCACTCATGGCTAAAAAACTCAAAAATTCTGAGTCTACTGACTGGATTTCAGCTGGGGTTATTCGGTCTCCACTACAAATTCGCTCAAGAATGGGCTGTGCAGAGCTAGGGACAGACAGCATCTCTCCATTCGCATAAACGCAACACTGCCCCTCGATAGCATGCCAGGCAACCCGTGCGCCTGTGTGTAGGCACAGTGCTTTTGCGTCCTCGCGCGGGGGAGGTGCGCATTCGCCGTGCTCGGTGACAATCTCACCCAGCCATGAGCCGTCATCTAAGGCGCTCAGGGTGTTTTCTATCGCTTCCCTAGCGTTGTTCCAGTGTGCGTGAGTGATTTCTCCAGGCGCAGGTGTCTCGACCACTGACGCGCGATCCTCTAACAGCAGGTCGGGGTCTATTCGTTCTAGGGCTTTGTCGGTCCAACGGGCAAGCAGTGTCGCAATGGCTGGAGCCCGAAACCCGAGAGAATAGGTCATGCAGGGTGTTTCAGCGATTCCCCAATGCGCCAGACCTGGAGGAACATAGAGCACATCCCCGGCCTCAAGAACATACTCTTGAGACGTATCAAAGTTCTGCAACAAATTGAGGTCTTCATGATTAATTCGAGGGGTGGTTTCATCACACCAATCCCCAAGCCGCCATTTCCTGCGTCCAGTACCCTGAACTAAAAAAACATCGTACCGATCAAAATGCGGTCCAACGCCGCCATTGGAAACAGCGTAACTGACCATGACATCGTCAAAACGCCACTGGGGTAAGAAACGCAAACATTCTTTCAGTGCCGCAACCTCGGGCACCCACTGATCCACACCATTGACGAGTAGCGTCCAATCATCGGAGCGTTGAAAATCAGTGGTGTTCAACGGGCCTCGCTTTAACGCCCAGCCAGATTTTGATTTGCCGATCATGCGGCTATCGGCGTCGTCTTCTAAAGCTAAGCCAGCCAGCTCCTCTGGAGTGAGCGGCGACTGCCAGCTGGGAAGTGCCGCTTTCATGAGTAAAGGCCTGCGTTGCCAGTAGTATTCTAGAAACGCTTTTTCATCGAATTGAAAGGTCAGTAGTGGCTCAGACACGCTCAATTCACTCCGTCAAGAATTTCGAATATTTTGCGCCTGCCACGCTGCGTTACCCGTGTAGCTAGCAGGTGTCATGGCCCGCAAAGATGCCTTAGCCTCAGAGGGCAAATCGAGGGAGTCGATAAAAGTTGCCAAGACGGCAGGGGTTATCGCTTGTCCCCGGGTAAGGGCCTTTAGTTTTTCATAGGGCTCTGCAATACCGTAGCGGCGCATGACCGTTTGAATCGGCTCAGCGAGAACCTCCCAGCTGTCATTCAGGTCTTCTTCAATTCGTGCGGTATTCACTTGAAGCTTGCCAATACCCTTTAAACAGCTTTGATAGGCTAGGAGCTCATAAGCGCACCCGACGCCCATATTACGTAGCACCGTGCTGTCTGTAAGGTCTCGTTGCCAGCGACTAATAGGGAGCTTTTGAGATAGATGAGAAAGCAAGGCATTAGCGAGCCCTAAATTGCCCTCAGAATTTTCAAAATCGATTGGGTTTACCTTATGGGGCATGGTGGATGACCCGACTTCACCAGCGACAGTGCGCTGTTTAAAATATCCCAGGGCAATGTAACTCCAGATATCTCGGTTGAAATCGATCAAGATGGTGTTGAAACGCATCATGGTGTCGAAAATCTCAGCCATGTAATCGTGAGGCTCGATCTGAGTGGTGTAAGGATTCCAAAGCAAACCCAGTGCTTCAACAAAGTGCTGAGCAAGGCTCGGCCAGTCGATGTCGGGATAGGTGGCTATGTGGGCGTTGTAGTTACCCACTGCACCATTGATCTTGCCCAAAGGAGTCACTTCCTCTAATTGCTGAAGTTGCCGCTGTAGCCGTGCAACAACATTGGCCAGCTCCTTTCCCAACGTTGTCGGGCTAGCGGTCTGACCGTGGGTGCGCGACAACATAGGTTGTTCAGCCTGTTGCTCGGCAAGATCGGAGAGTGCACTAATAATTTCTCGCATAGGGGCGAGCAGAACCGCCAGGCCATCCCGAAGCATCAGGCCGTGGGCCAAGTTATTGATGTCTTCTGAGGTGCAGGCAAAATGAATAAACTCGCTAATCGCGGCCAACTCAGGTTCGCCTGCTACAGCCTCCTTGAGAAAGTATTCGACGGCTTTGACGTCATGGTTGGTTGTGGCCTCGATTTCTTTGATCAATGCCGCTTCGTCAGGACCAAAGCTGTTCAAAAGGTTATCGAGAAATTGTGAGGCGGTTGCGCTCAGAGGTGGCACCTCGGGGATAGCTTCGTTAGCGGCTAAACACTGTAACCAACGCACTTCAACGTGTACGCGCCTAGCAATAAGCCCATATTCGCTAAAGATGCTACGCAGAGGCATCAACTTATTGCCGTATCGCCCATCAATGGGCGAAATCGCTGTAAGTGCATCCAGTTCCATTATATCGCTACCTATTCATCAGTCTTAATGTTTGTGGTCTCTAGCGGATACCCGCCTCTCGGCACAACTCCAGCGCCATTGCTCGCACACGCCCGCGTTGAAACGTTAATTTCCATCGGCGCCCGCCCAATTGACGCCATAGAAAGGCAGACCTTACTCCGGCGAGGAGTAGGGCGCGAATCACTTCTGCATTGCCCTCGTTTTGCAGGTGTTGTGCACTGCCTGAGATCTTTATTCGAAATGACAGAGTGCTTAAGGTATCAGAGTAGACGGCTGCAACACTGTGACAGATTTCTTTGGCTTGAGAGCTGAAGTGCGCGGCCTTATAGCTCGAGTGTTGTAGACGGTTGTGAACAACCTCCTGCAAGTCAGGGCGGGAGGAAAACTTCGCCTCTAGATGCAGGATCGACAAAAAGTACCGCATCATGGTGCTTACGGTTTCGTCATTGTCGGGAGCAAGTCCGGCCGCCAAATTTTGCAACCCCAATTTGACGCCCTGAATATTCCCAAAAACGCCTTCAACCTCATCGACATCAAAGCTAAAAAGCGAATGTAACGACGCCTCTAAATATTCGACGGGATAGGTTCCTGTACGTGATAGCTGGTCTACAATTCTGGCGGCTTGGGCAACACCTGCAAGTGCAAGGGTCTGCTCTCTAAATTGATGGGCTGCAGTCATAGCGCGTTCTCGATAATACCGCCACCGAGACACGCGTCTCCATCATAGAAAACGACCGATTGCCCTGGGGTGATGGCGCGTTGCGGTCGATCAAACTCCACGAGGAAACCGCCGTCGTCTTTGGTAACGACGCAGTCCTGATCGGGTTGCCTATATCGAACCTTAGCAGAGCAATGCAGCGGGAAAACAGGCGCTTCACCGGAAATCCAGAAAAGGTTCTCTGCATGCAGAGTACGCTTAAATAATTTGGGGTGGTCATTTCCTTGAGCAATGACTAAAACATTGCGATCGAGGTTTTTGCCAACAACGTACCAGGGTGAATGATTGCGATCGGCCAGACCACCAATACCCAAGCCTTGCCGTTGTCCAATAGTGTGGTACATCAAGCCTTGATGTTCACCGAGCACAAGCCCATCCACATCCTCGATCACGCCAGGCTGCGCAGGTAAATACTGTTGTAGAAAGTCTTTAAAACGCCTTTCACCGATAAAGCAGATGCCTGTTGAATCTTTTTTACGAGCCGTAGTGAGCCCCGCCTGCTCGGCAATTTTTCGAACTTCAGGTTTGGCAAGTCCTCCAACAGGAAACAAGCTGCGCGACAATTCTCTGTGTCCTACTTGATGCAAAAAGTAGCTTTGATCTTTGTCATTATCTAACCCCTTGAGCAATGCGGTTCGCTCCTTAGTGTCATCACGTTGCACGTAATGTCCGGTCGCAATAAAGTCGGCTCCCAGCTCCGTGGCGTAATCGAGGAAGGCACGAAATTTTATCTCTCGATTACAGAGGATGTCGGGATTAGGTGTCCGCCCGTTTTGGTATTCCGTTAGAAAATGCTCAAAGACGCCATCCCAGTATTCTGCAGCAAAGTTCGCGCTGTGTAATTTAATCCCCAACGATGCCGCGACCGCTTCAGCGTCAGCGAGATCTTCTTTTGCCGTGCAATACTCGGTGCCGTCATCTTCCTCCCAGTTTTTCATGAACAGCCCCTCAACGTGATACCCCTGATCACGGAGTAACAAGGCTGCCACTGAAGAGTCTACCCCGCCGGACATGCCAACAATGACGGTGTTTGCGCTGGTATTGTTCATAACATCAGGGTTCTGTAATGAGTGAAAGTGGTGCACAGTGACCGTCTCGGTGTTGATACAGCACTTCAAGCACAAGGTGACTTCTGTGGATTGAGACAAGGCTCTGAATTTTATCAAAGCCCATCCAGTGAGCAGCAATGATACCGTTATCAAGGTCCCGATCGCTATGCTCAAACACCGCACGACAAAGAAAAGTGTGCCGCAAATAGGTAGTGCCGTTCTTGGCTCTCAACAGCGCCACGCCAAGAAATCCGGTGACTTCGACCTCCCACCGAGTCTCTTCGAGCACCTCACGGCGCACCGCTTCCAGTAGCGATTCCCCCGGCTCTAAATGTCCCGCGGGTTGATTCAGCACAGGGCTTTGCGCGTCCGCAGGCTGTTCTTCAACCATTAGATATTCGCCGTCCTTCACCACAACGGCGGCAACGGTTACGTTAGGGCGCCATCGCTCGTTCACAGCTTACGACCTGTAGATTGGGTTAAGTATTGTCCGGGCTCCAAATCACCGAGCCGCCAGTCTCCAATACTGATGCGCACTAGCCGCAAGGTGGGCAAGCCGACCGCTGCAGTCATTCTTCGGACTTGCCGATTGCGGCCCTCCTGAATGGAGATCTCTAACCAGGCGTCAGGAATGTGCGCTCGAAAGCGGACAGGGGGTGACCTGTCCCAAAGCCTCGGGGGTGCAATGCTTTTTACTCTTGCGGGCTTTGTCCGTCCATCCTTTAGATTTAGGCCTGCTGCCAATTGCCCTAGGGCCTCGGTTGTGGGGGTGCCCTCTACTTGCACCCAGTAGGTTTTCCAGTATTTGAATTTTGGATTGGCAATTTGTTGCTGAAGCCTGCCATCGTTAGTGAGCAGGGCCAATCCCTCGGAATCGTAATCAAGTCGTCCAGCCACACGAAAGCCCGGGGCAGATAGAATATTAGCAAGTGTCTGCCTTGGTGGATCGCCATCCCGATCTGTGAATTGGCTCAAGACCCGGAAAGGTTTATTTAGCAGGATAATGTCGGGCAATCCCAGATCCTCTTGATTAATGGTAGACTTCGACACTGGGGGAGAGGGCCTCGCGCCGTTATCCAATAGCGTTCCAATGACGCCACATTATGCTTGTTGCCCCTGATGAGGGGGCTCTGACGCATCTTGTCGCATGGCATTGGAACGGAATCCATCAAAGCACCTGAAATAAACTGAAAAATAGGATTCTCGCAATATGTCATACAAGCACATCAAGGTTCCGGAAACCGGCGACGTCATCACAGTCAACGAGGACAACAGCCTGTCGGTACCCGATAAGCCTATCATCCCTTACATCGAAGGTGATGGCATTGGCGTCGATATTACGCCGGTCATGATTGATGTCGTCAACGCCGCAGTGGAAAAGGCCTATGGAGGGCAAAAGGCCATATCGTGGATGGAAATTTACACGGGAGAAAAGGCCGCCGAGCTGTACGAGGGCGATTGGTTCCCTGAAGAGACCCTGGAAGCGATTAAAACCTATGCAGTGGCGATTAAGGGTCCATTAACAACACCAGTGGGTGGCGGTTTCCGCTCCCTTAATGTTGCGTTACGCCAAGAGCTTGACCTGTACACCTGTCTTCGTCCTGTACGCTGGTTTGAAGGAGTGCCATCGCCAGTACGGCGACCCGAAGACTGCAACATGGTGATTTTTCGTGAGAATTCCGAAGATATTTATGCGGGTATTGAATACCAAGCCGGGACTGCTGAAGCCCAGAAAGTTGTCGATTTCATCATCAATGAAATGGGGGCAACAAAAATTCGTTTCCCTGAGGACGTGGGTATCGGTATTAAGCCCGTATCGTCTGCTGGCACCAAACGCCTAGTTCGCAAGGCCATTCAGTACGCCATCGATCAAAACCTGCCTTCAGTGACGCTGGTCCACAAAGGCAACATCATGAAATTTACCGAAGGTGCCTTTAGAGATTGGGGTTATGAACTCGCTCAGGAAGAGTTTGGCGGTCAGTTAGTGGACGGTGGACCCTGGGTCGAAATCAAAAATCCCAACAGCGGCGACCCGATTATTATCAAAGATGTCATCGCTGATGCCATGCTTCAGCAAGTCTTAACCCGACCAAAGGAGTATAGCGTGGTCGCCACACTGAACCTTAATGGCGACTATCTTTCAGATGCGTTAGCGGCTCAGGTCGGCGGAATTGGCATTGCTCCTGGTGCGAACCTATCCGACACAGTGGCACTGTTTGAAGCCACCCACGGCACCGCACCGAAGTATGCTGGTCAAGACAAGGTGAACCCTGGGTCCTTAATCTTGTCAGCAGAAATGATGATGCGACACCTTGGTTGGAATGAGGCCGCAGATTTGATCGTTGACGGCATGAACGGAGCTATTCAAAACAAAACTGTGACCTATGATTTCGAACGGTTGATGGACGGCGCTACGCTGGTCTCATGCTCCGACTTCGGAAAAGCTATTATAAAGTCAATGTAAACCTTTGATTTTACTATCTAAAAGTCCGCTATTGCGGGCTTTTTTTTGAGCATTTTTTGTGGTTTGCGGATTACCGAGTCTACGCAATACCCCGGCGAATAGTGCCTGAGGTGCCGGGCAAAACCCGTGTGGTGACTGCGATAGCTAACCGAGGTAAATCTAGGCGCGGGGCGGGTCTTACGGCTATTGATTCAATTCCGTTTGAGCATCGGCGAACAAGAATAGAGCTGTGTGTGAAAACAATGGACGTGGCAGCTGCCGCGACAGCCGCCCAAATTAGGCTTTCTGCCGTGTAAACCGTAAAGCGTCAAAGGTCGTAAGAAATACAAGGAATATTTGTCGGCCTCAGGGCGCTTAGATCATGCCTAGCGGCCACTCAACGTAGCAGTACCCAAAGGCTATGATGGGCGCGTAGCGCAAGACAGAGCAGCGCACAGACACAGCGACGGGAAAGGCTATGAGAGGAGTGGCTCGGGTGATGATTAGTGCTCGAGATTTCAAATACGATAGGACTGAAACAGCGGGCACACTTGACTTGGTTGGTGTGGCGCTGGCTGTTGCCTCGAATCGAATTTGTCTTGCCTTTGGCGACAAATTTTAGGTTGTCCACACGGTTGATGTGGCTAATTTTTAACTGTCCTGACATATACTCTAGGAATGATGACGCAAATGAATCACTGGTTAATGGGCCCGCCGGATAATCCTGATCGAGACGATGAAGGCGGTCTCGCAGTAGCGCCCGCTAAACCCAAACTTAAGCGCCCATCTTTGTTCCAAGTGGTGTTGCTTAACGATGATTACACTCCTATGGAGTTTGTTGTGGAAATCCTCGAGTCCTACTTTAACTTGGGGCGGGAGCAGGCCACTCAAATCATGCTAATGGTGCATACCAAGGGCAAAGGCGTTTGCGGTGTCTACCCCCGTGACATCGCCGAAACGAAGGCGACACAGGTGAATACTTATGCCAGAGACAGCGGACATCCGTTACTGTGTGAAGTGGAACCTACTGATGACGAGTGAAGCGAGGTAAAAGGGTATGTTGAGCAAAGAGCTTGAAACGGTTCTAAATGATGCTTTTCGAACGGCTCGTTCGCGCCGGCACGAGTTCATCACAGTAGAGCATCTGTTACTTTCACTACTCGAGGACGCAGCTTCTTTAACCGTCATGACGGCTTGCAGCGTCGACATTGATGCGTTGCGTGGCGACCTCGTTGAGTTCATAGACTCAACAACACCGCTACTAGGTGACGAAGACGATGGCCGAGACACCCAGCCAACACTTGGCTTTCAGCGAGTATTACAGCGCGCGGTGTTTCACGTTCAAAGCTCAGGAAAAAGCGAAGTCACAGGTGCCAACATCCTGGTAGCTATTTTCTCAGAGCAGGAGTCTCAGGCGGTTTATTTTCTCAAAAGCCAAAACGTATCCCGGCTCGATGTCGTGAATTTTATTACCCACGGGATTGCCAAAGACGAGGAGTCTGAGGGCGGACCCCAAGGGGAGGGTGAGATGGGCGAAGAGGAGCAAGCCGAGACTTCGGAAGCCCCGTTGGACACCTATGCCACAGACCTCAACGAAGAGGCGAAATCGGGGCAAATAGATCCACTGATTGGACGTCTTGCGGAAGTGGAGCGGGTCGCACAGATCTTGGCAAGACGGCGTAAAAACAACCCTCTGCTCGTCGGTGAATCTGGAGTTGGGAAAACTGCGATCGCTGAGGGACTCGCCAAAATGATAGTGGACGGCAATGTTCCGGAGACCTTGCAAGGTGCCGTTGTCTATTCACTTGATTTGGGCGCACTGTTGGCCGGCACTAAGTACCGTGGAGACTTTGAGAAGCGTTTTAAAGGACTCCTGGCCAATCTCAAGGAGCGTGATAACGCCATTTTATTTATCGATGAGATCCATACGATTATCGGTGCGGGAGCTGCGTCGGGTGGCGTGATGGATGCCTCAAACCTGCTCAAGCCATTGTTGAGCTCTGGGAAAATGCGCTGTATCGGGTCAACAACCTTTGCGGAGTACCGCGGTATCTTTGACAAGGACAAGGCGCTGAGTCGGCGTTTTCAAAAGATTGATGTCCTTGAACCCTCCGTGGATGACGCTTACAAAATTTTGAAGGGCCTCAAAAGCCGGTTTGAAGACCATCACGGCCTGCGCTACAGCGATCGTGCGCTGCGCGTTGCCACTGAAATGGCGGCACGCTACATAACCGACCGGTTTTTACCTGATAAAGCAATCGATGTCATTGACGAGGCGGGAGCCTACCAGCAGCTTTTACCTGCGAGTAAACGCAAGAAGGTGATTGGTGCCGGAGACATCGAGTCGGTGGTTGCAAAAATAGCGCGAATTCCACCGAAGACTGTGACCTCCGATGACCGGGACTTACTCGAGAAACTCGAATCTAACCTACAAATGGTTGTGTTTGGACAGGGTAAGGCGGTGACCCAGCTTGTTGCTTCGATCAAGTTGGCTCGAGCAGGACTGCGCTCTGGCGATAAGCCCATAGGCTCCTTTTTATTAGCGGGTCCTACTGGGGTCGGTAAAACTGAGGTAACAAAGCAGTTAGCGCTGCAGCTGGGGTTAGAGCTCACTCGCTTTGATATGTCCGAGTACATGGAGCGGCACACCGTATCGAGGCTCATAGGAGCGCCTCCGGGCTATGTCGGTTTCGATCAGGGCGGCCTGCTCACCGATGCCGTTACCAAGCACCCACATTCAGTCGTGTTGCTTGACGAGGTGGAGAAGGCGCATCCAGAGGTGTTTAACCTACTGCTGCAGGTCATGGACCACGGCACGCTGACCGACAATAATGGACGCAAAGCTGACTTCCGCAACGTTATTTTAGTCATGACCACTAACGCTGGTGCGGAAAATGTGAGCCGACGCTCTATCGGATTTACCCAGCAGGATCACACTACGGATGCCCTCGAGGCTATCAACCGTATGTTTACGCCTGAATTTAGAAACCGCCTTGACGCGATTGTTCCCTTCGAGCCACTCGGCGAAGACGTCATTCTTACCGTTGTCGACAAATTCTTGACCGAACTACAGGGACAGCTCGACGAGAAACGCGTGCAGCTGGGGGTCGACGAGGAGGCTCGCCTGTGGCTCGTTGAGAAGGGGTATGACCGTACGATGGGGGCGAGGCCTATGGCGCGAGTGATTCAGGAGCACATCAAGAAGCCGCTTGCGGACATGGTGTTGTTTGGCGCACTCAACAAAGGCGGAACGGCTGTGGTGACTCTGAAAGATGACCGCAGCGAACTCGAGGTCAGTGTAGAGAGCGAATCAGAGAATCCGGTAGAAGCCTAGGCGTGTAATTAGGTGCGGTAACTTCAAAGCACTGACACGCCCATTGGTTTTACGGGTATTTGGGCGTAGGGCAGTTTGTTTACCGGCACCTGCCCAATGAGCGCTAAAGTCGTGCTTACTGGGCTCTCCGATGGTCTTTTGTCCTACCTGTAGCTTGGTCGATTAACGCTCTCGGTAGGTGATGCGACCCTTAGTCAGGTCGTAGGGCGTGACTTCAACCCGGACTTTATCTCCAGTTAAAATGCGGATGTAGTTTTTACGCATCTTTCCAGAGATGTGGGCGGTGACCACGTGGCCATTTTCAAGGCGCACACGGAATGTGGTGTTAGGGAGGGTGTCGATGATTTCCCCCTCCATTTCAATCTGATCTTCTTTGGCCATTAACGTTGCCATCCCAATTAATATGGCCGGCACTGTACCCGAAAGTCACGCTCTTCAAAAGTGTTGCTAGGTCGGATTATCAACAAAGCGCAGGGGGACGCCTCGGCTTATGTCGTCCTCAGGTGCTGTATCGAGAGAAACCTGCCAATTTCCGCCTCGAAATAGCTCTAAGGGCTGAAATCTTGATTTGTAGCTCATTTTGTCGCAGTTTTTTATGAGATACCCCAGATAAACGTAATCAAGCTGGGCCTTCTGCATAAGATCAATTTGGAACAGCACAGCGTAAGTGCCGAGACTCCTAGCCTCATGCTCGGGATCATAAAACGTATAGATTGCCGACAGGCCATCGAGCATTTGATCCGCAACAATAACGGCAATCAGCTGCTCTTGCTCGTAAAAGCGGAAGTAGCGAGTACAGCCGAGTCCGTTGTTAAGAAACGAACGGTATTGGTCCCGCTCTGGTGGAAACATATCGCCATCGGCGTGCCGGCCTCGGATATAACGCTCATAGAGCGAATAGGCCTCTTCGTCATCGATGGATGTAGCCTCGCGAATCTCAAGATCCTTGTTTCGACGCCATACGCGCTTTTGGCTCTTAGAGCGCTTAAAATCAGAAACTGCAACGCGGGAAGGAATGCAGGCGTTGCACTGGCTGCAATGCGGCCGGTAGAGGTGGTCACCACTACGGCGAAACCCCATGAGAGAAAGCTGGGAATAGAGCGCTTGGGAAAGGGTTTGACGAGGGTCAATAAACAGCGTCGTCGCTTCCTGCTCCATCAAATAACTGCAGGCATGGGGGAAGGTAGTGTAGACACGGATATCACGTAACGAAGCTGTCATTGCGTGAGCCCCAAGTACAGCTGCGTGGTTGACTCAGGTAGCACGTCACTCCACGGCACTCGGTTTACAGATTCCGGCAGAACCCCTCTGATAATATTCCTCACTTGCTCCATGTCTTCATTTATAGCGTTTTCAAGCTGTTCTTCAAAGGCCTCTCGCCTTATGAGCCGAGCACCGAGTGAAGTTAAGTGGCTGCTCTCCACCTGGCAATCAATGAACTTAAAATAACCCATTCTTCCCATATACGCTAAGGTCGCTAAGGCGGTTTTTGAAGCGTCAGTGGCACTAGAAAACATCGACTCACCAAAAAAAGCTTTGCCTATGCTCACGCCATACAATCCGCCAACGAGGGATTCATCAGACCATATTTCGACCGAATGCGCATAGCCAAGGCGGTGTAGCGTTGTGTAGGCATCAATCATCGCCGGGAGAATCCAGGTTCCCTCTTGCGAAGCGCGTGGTGCAGCGCAGGCTCTTATCACTAATGGAAATGCAGCATTTAACGAAACCCGGTATCCGCGCTTTTTTAGGGTCTTGCCGAAGGACTTGGAAACTTTGAATTCGTCGGGTAAGAGTATGGCTCTTGGATCTGGTGCCCACCAAAGAATCGGCTCATTGCTGCTAAACCAAGGAAAAATGCCGCGGCTATAGGCCCGCAGCAGCCGTTCTGGAGATAAATCACCTCCCATAGCGAGAAGGCCGTTCGGTTCTTCAAGGGCCTCATAACTTGCCGGAAAATCAAACTCGGACAAGCGTTTAAGCTCAGCGATTCAAGGCGTCTAAATATTTTTCTGCATCGAGTGCGGCCATGCAGCCGAACCCCGCAGATGTAATTGCCTGGCGGTAGACATGATCAGCAACGTCTCCTGCAGCAAAAACTCCGGGCACATTCGTGTGTGTTGCCTCACCGTTGATACCTGAGTTCACCTGAATATAACCTCCTTCCATCGTTAACTGCTGCTGGAATATGTCCGTATTAGGTTTGTGGCCAATCGCAATGAACACACCCGCAAGCGCCAACTGTTGCTCGCTATCGTCTAGGGTAGAGCGAAGCCGCAAGCCGGTAACGCCAGAGTTGTCACCCAACACTTCGCCCAAAGTTTGATGCCAGTGGATCACAACCTTTCCTTCTTCTGCTCGGGCGAACAAACGATCTTGCAGAATTTTTTCTGAACGTAGAGAGTCACGTCGGTGCACAAGATGGACTCGGCTGCACAAATTGCTGAGGTAGAGCGCCTCTTCAACAGCCGTGTTGCCTCCCCCGACGACCGCGACTTCTTTACCACGATAGAAGAATCCATCACAGGTGGCGCAGGCACTGACGCCACGCCCCATAAAAGCCTCTTCGCTGGGTAGCCCAAGGTATTGTGCAGACGCTCCCGTGGCAATGATCAGTGCATCGCAGCTGTAATCTTGGCTACCGCCGAGACGGAAAGGGCGGCTGCTCAGGTCTACCTTTTCGATATGATCGAAAATAATTGAGGCATCTAGACGTTCGACGTGCGCCTGCATCTCGGCCATCAATTGGGGCCCTTGGAGGTCAGAAGCGCCGCCCGGCCAATTCTCAACTTCGGTTGTCGTCGTAAGTTGACCACCTTGTTGAATTCCAGTGATGACAACGGGATTGAGGTTGGCCCTGGCGGCGTAAACGGCTGCGGTATAGCCCGCAGGCCCAGAACCCAAAATGATGAGGCGATGGTGTTGTGGCTGGCTCATAAAATTAACACTTAGCTGTATGGATCGAAGATGGATCATCACGGTAAAGTGACTCCGCGCCATGTTAACATCTCATTTTCGATAAAAGGATGCTGATTCGTTGTCAGCCACACGAAAATCTTCAAAATCCGTACAGGATCTCACTCCCGCATCCCGAGGGCCAAAAGACGCGCTCTTTATTGCCATTGGAGCCGCCTGTCTGCTGGTTCTGCTGGCGTTGGTGAGTCACAGTAGTAATGATCCCGGGTGGTCATCTAGCGGCGGTGGTGATGTCCAGAATCTGGCGGGCATTACCGGCGCATTTCTCAGCGATGTTCTCTTTTCTTTACTGGGTTACGGTGCTTTTTTAATTCCTGGCTTATTGGGCTATCAAGCCGTTCGCTTTTTGCTCGTCAGGGAAGCGCGCAGTCCCACTGACTGGACGGTTTTTGGTTTGCGCGCTCTTGGACTCATTTTGGTGGTCTTAGCTGCAACGTCCCTGGCCGCGCTGAACGACAGTGGCACCGCGGACCTGCCACAAGGCGCTGGAGGCATATTAGGGGCGAGCATAGGTGCTGGCTTCGATACAGCCTTTAGTTCAGTAGGTGCTCGGCTGCTACTGCTAGCAATGTTTTTTCTTGGAATCACTATTTTCGCTGACATTAGCTGGCTGAAGGTGATTGACGAACTGGGGCGCAGACTCATTGAGGGCTGTGAAACCGGTTGGAATTGGCTATTGCAAACTAGGGACAGGCTGTTAGAGCGGCGTGAGCGCGAAAAGCAGCAGGTTGAGCGTAAGGCTGTCATTGAAGACTACGTGGCACAAAAGAAAAAAAATCCACCAAAAATAAAGCCCCCAGAACCTCGGCCGGCCCCCAGTCAGCGCATTGAAAAAGAGCGCCAAAAGCCTTTGTTCGATACCCCGGTTACCGGAGAAGTGCCGCCTCTCGACCTCCTCGACGTCGCTCCGGAAATGGGCCACCGCGGCTATTCCAAAGAGGAGCTGGAATCTCTGTCGAAGTTGCTGGAACTCAAGCTTTTGGACTTTGGTGTCAGTGCCGAGGTGACGGCGGTATATCCTGGTCCAGTTGTTACGCGGTTTGAGATTCAACCCGCTGCCGGGGTGAAGGTTTCTCGAATTTCTAATTTGGCGAAAGACTTGGCACGCTCCCTCGCCGTCATTTCCGTGCGGGTGGTAGAGGTTATTCCTGGGAAGAGTGTCGTAGGTATAGAAATCCCGAATGCTGACCGGCAAACGGTGAATTTCAAGGAGGTGCTGGCCTCACAAACCTTTGACGAATCGAAGTCAAATTTAACCCTAGCCCTGGGCCACGATATTGCCGGCGCGCCAGTCGTCGCTGATCTTGGGAAAATGCCGCACCTGTTAGTTGCAGGGACAACCGGTTCCGGAAAGTCCGTGGGTGTGAACTGTATGCTTGTTAGCCTGCTTTTCAAAAGTAGTCCTGAGCAGGTTCGGATGATTCTAATCGACCCAAAAATGCTGGAACTGTCAGTCTATGATGGCATTCCCCATCTCCTGACGCCGGTAATTACCGACATGAAAGATGCCGCCAATGGGCTGCGCTGGTGTGTGGCAGAGATGGAGCGACGCTACAAGCTTATGTCGCTTTTGGGAGTGCGTAATCTAGCGGGATACAATCGTAAAGTCAGCGATGCCATCGCCGCGGGATCCCCTCTTGAAGATCCCGTATGGGTTCCAGATCAGTTATCCATGATACCGGTGGAGGAACAGGTTCAGCCGACCCTGGAGCCTTTGCCCAGTATTGTTGTGGTCATCGACGAATTTGCAGACATGATGATGATTGTGGGTAAAAAGGTCGAAGAGCTGATTGCACGCATTGCGCAAAAGGCCCGCGCAGCAGGCATCCATCTTATCCTCGCAACTCAACGCCCATCGGTTGATGTCATAACAGGTCTTATTAAGGCTAATATCCCCACTCGCATCGGCTTTGCCGTAAGCTCGAAGGTCGATTCTCGAACAATCCTCGACCAAGGTGGCGCTGAGCAGCTACTGGGTAACGGCGACATGCTTTATCTTCCCGCGGGCTCAAGCGTACCCGTTCGCGTCCACGGTGCATTTTGTTCTGATGACGAAGTGCACCGAGTTGTTGCCGACTGGAAAAGGCGTGGGGAACCGCAGTTTATCGAAGGGCTGCTGGATGAGGGGGGACAGACCCCGGTGACCGCAGGAGAACTGCAGTCTGCTGCCTCTGACGATGACAATCCCGAAGCCGACGCCCTCTATGACGAGGCGGTGCATTATGTCACTAAGAGCAGGCGGGCCTCGATTTCCAGCGTGCAGCGTAAACTCCGAATTGGCTATAACCGTGCTGCCCGCCTTATCGAGAGTATGGAGCAGACCGGTGTGGTATCGACCATGGGCACCAACGGACAGCGGGAGGTTCTCGCGCCACCTCCGGTAGAGGACTGAACATGACACCTTTGGTGGGCGCTAAGTGGCGGTGGTGGGTTATTGCATTGTTGTGCCTCTGGCTTTTGATTGGGCTGGTTAAAGACGTCAAAGCAGAGGGATTGCTCGGTGGCATCGAATCATTAGAAGGAAGTTTCCGTCAGGAAATCTTTGACAAAAATGGCTTAGTGACTGCGCAAAGCAGCGGTGTTTTTGCTCTCCTGCGCCCACACTTTTTTTTATGGCAAATCACTGCCCCCGGCAGACAGCTGTTAATCAGCGATGGGGAGTTCTTCTGGCAATACGACGAGGATCTCGAGACGGTGATCAGACGACCGTTAGAAGCCCAGCTTAACTCGCCGTTAGCGGTACTACTCGCTGAAGAATCGGTGCTTGAACAACACTACACACTGACACGCAGGCCACAGGAGTTGAGGCTAGAGCCCCTTGAACCGAATCCAGTATTTACGTCGATGAGTGTGACGTTGGAGGAGGGCACGCCTACTGCGGTGAGCGTGACGGATAAATTAGACCAACGCATTGATTTCACCCTGGTCTCGGACGGTACCAATAGGTTAACCGCCGAAGATTTTTTGTTCACGCCACCGGCTGAGATTGCTGTCACTATCGTAGAGCCCTAGCGGAGGGGTAGGCATTGTCGACAACACAAAACACTTTGTTCGGCGAGCCGGAGGTCAACCAAGCTCCCCTTGCCTCAAGGTTGCGCCCTAGCAGCCTGAGTGGTTTTGTCGGTCAGGACCACATCTTGGGCCCAGAGGCGCCGCTTGGGATGGCAATGAGCGCGGGAAATCTGCACTCATTTTTATTGTGGGGCCCCCCTGGGGTGGGAAAGACGACTCTGGCTCGACTTTGTGCGGGAGCCACAAAAGCGCAGTTTTATCCGATATCAGCCGTGTTAGCTGGCGTCAAAGACATCAGAGCAGTCATTGACTCTGCTCGAGTTGGATTGTCACAAGGGTTACAGACCGTGCTGTTTGTCGATGAGGTTCACCGCTTCAATAAGGCGCAACAGGATGCGTTTCTGCCTCACGTAGAGGATGGCACTATCACGTTCATTGGTGCGACGACTGAAAACCCTTCTTTTGAGGTGAATGCAGCACTACTTTCAAGGGTACGGGTATACCGGTTAAGGCCACTGGAACAGCACCATATCGTGACGATTCTACAGCGAGCTTTGGCATCTGAGCTCACCGAAGTTCAGGCTGAGACTGAAATATTGGAGAGCCTTGCCGCACAAGCTGACGGTGACGCCAGACGTGCGTTAGGGCAGCTCGAGGTTGCTGCCGATTTGGCCGGTATCGAGCAAGGGCGAAAAATCATTAATCAAAAGGTGTTGGAGGAGCTAGGGCAGGGCAGCCCGCGACGCTTTGATAAAGGCGGTGATGCGTTTTACGATCAGATCAGTGCACTGCATAAGAGCGTGCGTGGCTCAGATCCTGATGCCAGCCTCTACTGGTTTGTGCGCATGCTTGACGGTGGCTGCGACCCCCTCTACATCGCAAGAAGAGTGGTACGTATGGCCAGTGAGGATATCGGTAATGCTGATCCCAGAGCGTTAGAAATTGCGCTAAACGCCTGGCAGATTCAGGAGCGTCTAGGAAGTCCCGAGGGTGAATTAACGTTAGCCCAAGCTATCATCTACCTCGCCTGTGCCGCTAAGAGTAACGCCGTCTATTCGGCTTTCAATGAGGCCAAACGTCTGGTTGAGACACAGGGCAGTTTGGAAGTCCCGATACATCTGCGGAATGCGCCTTCAGCCTTGATGCGTGAGCAAGGCTTCGGGAAGGCGTATCGTTACGCTCACAGCGAGCCGGAAGGCTACGCGGCCAATGAAAATTACTTTCCGGAAGAAATGCAGCCGGTCCAGTTCTATCAGCCTACCGATCGCGGTCTAGAAGGGCGTATCCGAGAAAAGTTGCAGCATCTTCGCGCCTTAGATCAGCTGGCAAAAGAAAAGGTCGACCCCTAATGAGCGCTTTACTTTGGGTCGCACTTGGCGGGAGTTTGGGTGCGGTAGCACGGTATGGGGCCGGCCAGCTAATACGGTCCACGTTACCGTATATCAGTTGGCCCGTAGCGACCCTGACCGTCAACGTACTGGGCTCACTGGGTATCGGTATTATTTTTATTCTTTTAGAACGCCACCATGTCCATGATGCCGCTCGATTGGTGCTGTTGGTGGGTTTTCTTGGCGGTTTCACCACCTTTTCAACGTTCTCACTGGAGTTACTGCTTATGATGGAGCGCGGCGATTGGGCGCTCGCAATGGGCTATGCATTCGTTAGCCTTGTTAGCTGTTTTGCAGGCGTCTATCTTGGGGCGCAGTTGGCCCGGAGTTTCGGGTGAAACCCGGCAAAAAATTGATGAACAGGGTATGATGCCGCCGCAAAATTACCCGCTACCGTCTCCGAGGAGTCACCACAATGCTTGACATTAAAGTCGTTCGCGAAGATCCGACGGCTATTGCTGCGGCACTCAAACTTAAGGGTTATGAGTTTCCCGTCGAGGATTTTCTTGAGCTCGATGCGCGTCGTAAGCAGGCAGACATTCGTGCCCAAAATTTACTGGCCGATAGAAAATCCGCCTCAAAGAAAATTGGTGAACTGGTTGGGCAGGGGCGCAGTGTTGATGAGGCAAAGGCGGAGGTGGCCGGGCTTCTAGAAAAAATCAGTGGCGATATAACCGCGGCTACGGAGGAGGCTAGGCAAGCGCAGGAAGCTTTGCAGGCCATGTTACTGGCCACGCCAAACGTACCCGATGCCCGCGTTCCTGCAGGAGCAACAGAGGAAGATAATCATGAGGTGCTCACTTGGGGCGAGCCGAAAACTTTTGATTTTAAGCCTTTAGATCACGTCGATATTGGTGAATTATCGGGGCAACTCGATGCCGCAACGGCAGGCAAAATCACAGGATCACGCTTTTCAGTTATGAGCGGCGCGATAGCCCGTCTGCATCGCGCATTAGTGCAGTTCATGCTGAACGAGCACACCGCAGTCAATGGTTATACCGAAGTTTACGTGCCTTATATGGTGAATCGCGAGTCACTGGTCGGCACCGGTCAGCTGCCAAAATTCGAAGAGGACTTATTCCGAATTCAGGGCGATCAGGACTACTACCTGATTCCGACGGCAGAGGTTCCTGTGACCAACATTGCCCGGGATCGTATTTTCGAAGATCAAGAGTTTGGTGAGCTTGGAATAAGGTATGTTGCTCACACGCCTTGTTTTAGGAGTGAGGCGGGCAGCTATGGCCGCGACACACGGGGGCTGATACGGCAACACCAATTTGAAAAGGTTGAGCTGGTGCAACTTGTTCGCCCGACCCAATCCGACGAGGCTCTTGAATCCTTAACTGCACATGCGGAACATATTTTGCAGTTGCTCATGCTGCCTTACCGCAAAGTCATTCTTTGCGGCGGTGACCTCGGTTTTGGTGCACAGCTTACCTACGATTTAGAGGTATGGCTCCCTGGGCAGGATGCCTATCGAGAAATATCTAGTTGCTCAAATTACGGCGCTTATCAAGCGCGGCGAATGCAGGCCCGATGGCGCAACCCCGCCACTGGAAAGCCCGAGCCTTTGCATACAATCAATGGTTCAGGCTTAGCGGTGGGGCGCACGCTGGTAGCCATTCTCGAGAATTATCAAGAGGCTGGGGGAGATGTCGTCATTCCCGAGGTCTTGCGTCCCTACATGCAAGGTCTAGAGCGAATTAGCGCTGGGCAGTAACGGGCGGTGTCACCTTTGACGGCCCTGTAAGAGCCAGAGTGTCGGCAAGAATGCGGCCCGCCTCTATGAGCAGCACGTCAGAGGGTTCTTCCTCGGCGTCCTCTGCTCCCGTTAAATCTTCTATTACGGCGCCAGGTGCATTGGTCTCGTTACCCTCATCTACGGCCACAATGCCATCCTCCGAGTCTTCGGTCGTTTCGTCGCCCTCGTCTTCACGAAGACTTTCCAGCGGCTCTAGCCCTTGCGCCTGTCGACGTTTATTTTCAATTTCAAGGGCCTTTTGCTCTTGAGAATCGCGAAGCGCCACACGCTCTTCTTCGTTGAGCGGCAAGGATTTTAGACCGCGAGTTTCTGTAGCCATTAACACCTGGTCTATCAGGTAAATGTAGTCGGGATCTTTCTCGATTCTACTTTTATGCCGCTCGTTGAGTGTCGGCAACAGTGACGAAAAATAGCTGTACTCGCGATGCCTGACCGGGGAAATTTGATCCCAATCGAGGGCATTATCAAGTGCGCTCTCACCAATCTCGCTGGGATCGAAAAGTGAGGGAAAGTCAATGTCCGGTACAACGCCTCTATGCTGGGTTGAATCGCCGGAAATGCGATAAAACTTGCTCTCGGTGACCTTGAGCTGTCCTTCAGGCATGCCCAGCAATGTTTGCACAGTGCCTTTGCCGAAGGAGCGATCGCCCAGAACAATACCTCGCCCATAATCTTGTATTGCTCCCGCGAAAATTTCTGACGCAGAAGCGCTTAACCGATTGATTAATACCGCTACCGGACCCTGATAGTAGGCGGAGCGCCGCCGCTTTCCATCCCGCCATACTTTTCGTTCGGCACTGCGGATTTGAACGGTGGGCCCGTACTCGATAAACAGCCCGGTTAGGTCATTGGCCTCTTGCAATGACCCTCCACCGTTATTTCGTAAATCAATGACCAATGCTTCAGCGCCTTGAGCTTGCAGCTCCTCAATCAGTTTTTTAACGTCCCGAGTCGTCGACTTGTAATCCTCATCACCTCGTCTAAGGGCTGCAAAATCAATATAAAAGGCGGGTATTTCGATAACACCGACTTTCCGGGTGACGCCATCAGCGTCATCAAGTTCTAACAGCTCACTCTGAGCCGCTTGCTCTTCTAATTTCACTTTATTTCGCTCAATCGCTACCACCTGGCGCTGATCTGTTTTGCCTTTGCCGGGGATTACCTCAAGTCTAACCGTTGTCTCTCGGGGGCCCCGAATCAGATCCACCACTTCATCTAAGCGCCAACCCACCACGTCTTCAATAGGGCCCTCAACGCCTTGTCCAACGCCAATGATGAGATCTGAGGGCGACAGGTCACCTTGTTTATCGGCCGGCCCTGCGGGAACTAATCGAACGACTTTGGTGTATTCATCATCGACCTGCAGAACTGCGCCAATTCCATCAAAAGACAAACTCATGTTGATATCAAAATTTTCGGCGCGTCTCGGGGAAAAATACGAGGTGTGAGGGTCGTACAGCTCAGTTAGTGCGTTAGCGTAGATCGCAAACACATCACGCTCGTTGTACTGCTCAAGTCGGTTAAGCTGATTGCGGTAACGTTTTGTCAGTGTAGGGGCTATTTCATCTACAGATTTGTCTGCAAGCTTTAGGCTCAGGGCCTGATTTTTTAATCGCTTGCGCCAGCGATCGTCAAGCTCAGTAGAAGATGCAGCCCACGCGACGTCATCGCCATCTATCGGCAGGTATTCTGAAACGCTGTAGTCGAACTCCGGCACGGTGGCAGGGAGCTCTACTAATATGGCCTCAAGGCGCGCTTTCAGATGAGTTTGATATTGGGTAAAGATGGTAAAAGCCGGGACAAGGTTTCCCTCTCGCCCCGCATCGTCAAGCGTTGTTCGGTAGACCTGAAAGCTGTTGACGTCGTCAAGCGTAAAAAACATTTTCTGTGGATCTAGGGTATCTATGTAGGCGTCCAGATGCGCTGCTGACAGCGCGTCATCGTAATTCTTGCCTTCATAGTGTCGGTTTTGCAGAGCGTTGATCATCTCCCCCAATGTTTCTCCCTGAATAGCCTCAGGAGCTAGTGCCCAAGTTCGGTAAGCACAGAAAAGTCCAGCGAGAACCAGCCAGCGAAGGCGAGTAGGTATTGTTAGGAACATGGCGTATTTAATCCGACGTCAATAAAGTGAGTTAATAAGCTATACGTGCCAAACGGGGCGACCCGATGACGTCATTTTCGGCCCATACCACCCGTTATATCAGAATGGATGGCCAAACCTCAGGTAGACCGCCGAGTTGTCACCGGATCCTTTTGCAGCTTCCATGCGCATGACGACTCCAGACTCAGGCTTTACTAGCCAACTGACTCCTGCACCAATGCCTGGATAAAGCTCATCGCTACAGCTTTGGGAGGTGGCGTTTGACCCTATACCGTCACCAAATAAGCAGCCTATGCCGCCGAACACGACAACACCCCAGCGTTGAGAGATAGGCATCCGTAAATCAAATTGGCCTCCAACAGAATTCTCCCCTAAATAATTTCCCCGGGTGTAGCCCGGCACAATCACCGATGAGTAACCCGAGACGGGCGCGTCGTGGGTGAGTCGTGTGTAGGCTTGCACAGCCAGCACCGTTTCCGGGGCCTGGTCTCCAGTAAACCAATGCCCAAGAGAACTGTAGTGATTGAAATTTCCGCGCAGCACATCAAAATCGCCATTACTGTCTATGAGTGAATCTTCTGGCAGAAGTTCCTCAAGCAGGTCACCATTGTCGAGGTCTGGCTGATCGTCACTGCTGCTATACCGTGTGCCGTCGACAACCAGGTGGCTACCCGAGGTGGGGTTACGCACATGGTTGCGCCCATCCCTTTCTACGACAAAGCCTAGCCCTGCCGCATTGAACCCCATTAAACCGACTTGATTATTGACGACCTCCTCGGGCGCTGGAATACCAATCACATAGTTTGTGCGTACAAGCTGGCCACCGAAAAACCAATCGCCTACAACCCTGTAACGGTAGCGCATAAATAGTGATTTCAAGTCATCGTTAGTTTCAACGGTTTGACCACTGCCCAAAAAATCGTCGTACTCGTTGTTGATATCACCGTATGCCGCACCAGCAGTTAGCCGGTGATGATCGGCACCCCAGTATAGGTCGGTAAACATTGCACTGACCAAAGAATCAGTATTTGAATAGGACAGCGTTGCGCCTGACAGGGATATCGGAGATGCCTCGTCGAAGCGATGCAGGTAGGCGGCAATAGCGCCAAGATTTCTTCCTAATTTTGGGTCGACACTGAAGGTTGGTGTCAGCAGCCAAGGGCTATCGCGTTGAGGTGGTGCTGAATCATTGGTGGATGGCTCCAGAGCTTCCCCATCACCGGCAACCGATTCTTCTGCAGCGGCTGATGCCACAGCGGTTACGACAAGCCACACCAAAAGGCTGAAGAAGAGACCGGGATTGGTACAACATGAAAAGATTTTACGCACAGTGCTTAGCCTCTTTGGCCGTAGTGGGGTGTCGGCATTTTACGCAGAAGAGGGTAGGGGTGAGGCTGTTCGGACAAAAAAAACACAGCGATCGTCGCTTTTTGATCAACAGCGGTACGAATAGAAAATAAAGGGGAACAGGTAGCTAGCGCGTGGTTTCACGCGGCTGCACTTCAGCACCACCGTCAAGGCGAACTCATTCGCGGTTTAAGCCATCGTTCTTAGCGATAGAACTTACAGGGGCGCGATTTCTGCTGACGTGTCGAGTCGGCATAGGTATGTACGCTGTTTTTCAGCTTTGGCTAGTCCAGTTCTGGCAGCATATTGTGCCGCTTTGTGTGAGTGGATCCAGGCCCAATCGTGTGACTTCAGATATTCAGGAGCACCAAATTTTCCGCCATTGGCACTGTATCCCTCGCACTGCAAACGGCGCTCTCGGGCAATGTGCGCTAGGATGACTTGCGTTACGCAGCGCCACCAATGATGACTTTAAGAGGATGCCATGCAACAAATTCGCCGTGTTTTAGCCTTGTACCTGTTACTGCAGACGGGCTTTGCTACGGCACAAGCAACTCAGACATCAGAGGCTATTGACCGCGCCGATTACGCACGAAAATTACATGGGTTTTGGCTGGGTCAGTCAATTGCCAATTGGACTGGCCTGATCACTGAAATGGACCGTGTGGAACCCCCTTTCTACAGCGATGAGGACTGGGGAAGCACTGATCAGCCGAACATTTGGGGGGCTTTTGTTAATCACAGCAGTCGTATTGATTTTTATCTGCCTGAGTTGGATCGTGTCTGGGGGTCTGATGACGATACCGATATCGAATATATGTATTGGCAACTGGCCGAGGCCTCGGGCAGTCCTGAACTAACCGCAGAGCAAATACGCGAAGGTTGGCTGAGGCACATATACAGCAACGAAAATGCCCCCATATCGCCCACTGAGTTCAGGCGAGAGAATTACCTTTGGGTCTCTAACGAGCGCGCATTTTACTTGATGCGAGATAAAGGGCTGCTGCCGCCGGCGACAAGCGCCCCTTCAAACAACCCAGACTTCGCAATGATAGATGCGCAGCTCACAACAGAATCTTTTGGGCTCATGGCACCCGGTCGACCACAGACCGCGCTGAATTTAGCGGCGTTACCCATTGCTGTTACCGCCAGTGGTGAGGCCGCGGCGATTGCGCGTTTTTATGTGGTAATGCATGCCGCAGCAGCAAATCTCAACGACAAAGAGAATTTGGCAACGCAACTGCAAGCGATCGCAGCTTTGGCAGCAGAGCAGTTACCCGTATCGGGCTACGCACGAGACATGTATGAATTTGTATTAGAAGCTTACACAACGAATCCCGATAAAAACGACTGGGAGCAAACACGCCATGCGATTTACCAGCGTTATCAAATCAATGGCGAAGGGGGATACCAATACAGCAGACCGTTTGATGCGGGCATTAATTTCGCGGCCAGTCTGATCAGTTTGTTTTACGGGGAGGGTGACTTTCGCCGAACGGTGCAAATAGCATCCCTAGCCGGCTGGGATAGTGATAACCCCGCCGCTACATGGGGCGGCTTGCTGGGATTCATTCTGGGCAAGGATGGCATTGAACGCACGTTTCAACGTCGCTTTTCAGAGGCCTATTGGATTCATAGAACGCGTAAAGCGTTCCCAGACCATACGCCGGGTTTAGCCGGGGAGGATACCTTTTCACAAATGGCACAGCGCGGTGTAGACGTGGTTGAAAAGGTTTTAACTGCCGAGGAATAACCACCGAAAAAGCCGCAAGCCGTTTGCACTAACGCATCGTCGGTAGTCGTCGCTGTGCTGTGAACAGCGCAGGCTGGAACCGCAGCCCAAGACGTTCCTGAGCATTCCCTCGGGTGGCGCCACCTGATTTTTTGACCCGCGCTGCACTGCCAAAATTAGACAGAAGCCGCTCGTATTTTGATGCCCAGATATCAGTCAAGGGGAGGGCGGTTTGCAATCGAGAGTCGATTTAAAAGGGCTCAAGTGCGATAGGCAGGTGAAAATCAGACCTGCCACAACCCGGGAAACAGCCTCAGAGCATTGTCTCGCAGTATTTTCTGTCGCAGCGTTCTTCGGCTTGATAACTCAGTGGTCAGTAGCACTTTCGCCAGAGAAGCGCCGAGGTGATAAAAGGGCCAATCGGTGCCGAATAACAATCGATCGCTATCTGTGCTTTGAATCATGGTTTCAAGCATGGTGAGGCTTTGGCCGTGAATGCCCAGCCATGCATTGTCGTACCGTCTAGCCAGAGCAATCATGGCCTCGCTATCCCTAGCACCTGCGTGGCCCAGTATAAATTGAAGATCAGGGTATTCAGCGAGAGCGGCTTCGTAATGCCTGGGCATGGCAAAACGATGTGACGACTCAGGTTCAATTCCGGCTCTGCCACCATGGAAAAAGACCACAAGCCCTAGAGCCTGAGCCTCAGCGTACAGCTCCATTAATGCCGGCGCATCGGGATAAAAGCGCTGCACGGTAGGGTGCAATTTAATGATGCGGCCGCCACGGGCCGCGGCCTGGCGCATTTCAGAAATGGCATCTGGATCACCGGGATAAACGGAAAGTCCAACATGTAACTGCGGGTCTGCTGCCCCTGCGCTGACCGCGTTGCACCAATCTTGCTCCAGCTGGTCGCCAAAAGGGATTCCCAGTTTGATGGGTAGCAACATGGCTTGCTGTACTCGCATCGAATCCATTTCACGCAGCAAATTAGGAATGGTCTGGGTTTTTGCGAACTGGCTGCCCCAAACACCCTGAGCGACGGTAGTCATCGTAAGATCGTCGAGAGCTTGGTCAGAAAAATTGCCGTTAATGTAAATGTCGAGGTCGAGGGGGCAACCGGGGTTTGTAGCGTCACAATCCAGCAAATGTTTCACACGGGGAGTTTCTGCGAGTAAATCAAGGTTCGGGCGAAACAACACGGACATCCCTAAGTGGCAGTGAACGTCTATAGAGTAGGGAACATCTTCGTCGGTGCACTGCAGATTCCCGTGGTTATCAAGATCGAACCATGGCAGCTCAGCTAGACCTCTATACCCGGCATAAAGTTGCCGCCCGTAAGGGCCTTGGCCTTTGGTTTTGGCCTCAAGGTCTCTTTGTTTCGCGAGTAACGCGATATCAGCTTCCGTGTATCGGCCTGCCGGGACAGAATCGCAGCCACCCAAGCTCAGACCAAGGGCCGCAGCGCCGCCGCCCACAAGAAATTGTCTTCGATATGTGTCCATAGCAATACCTTCAGTCAATGATGAGGGGCTGCCACGGGCAACAGCACAGCCTGCAAGTTATCACGAACTGATTACGCCAGGCCCCAGAGTGTGTGTAGCCATATAGTAGAAGCCCCATAGGTTCTTAATAAACTCGTAAGGGGCAGGGTCGCGCAGGCACTCAGAGGACTTTCGTTGGATTGGCTTTAGGATTACGCGCACCTGTGCCTCTCCATAATTTAACATAATATACATTATGCGTATTCATAATGATGCTCATAGGGACAGGCCCTTAAGAGTCGCTGCCATGTATTCCACTACCCGGACTGCGTTTAACCTTCTAACTGCGCTGCATTTAACATCCGATTTTCAGGTTTATTTCATCAGCAATTCAAACACGTAGATTCGATTAGGCACATCCGCCAACATAACTAAACGTTATTAGGTTATAATTAAAGTGCGGACATCTACATTACTCTGGAAACCCAATGCTCATTAAACACTTTTTCGACCCAGATTCTTCCACGCTTTCCTATGTTGTCGCCTGTCCAACCACAGGGCACTGCGTCATTATCGATCCGGTTTTGGACTTTGACTACGCTTCAGGGACCATAAGCACGGAGACTGTAGAAGGCCTGATTGGTTACGTGCGCGACGCGGGACTATCCGTTGACCTGATCTTAGAGACTCACGTTCACGCAGACCATCTCACCGCGGCACCCTATATCCGAAAGGCCCTGGGAGGCCAAATCGCAATTGGTGCGAAGATCACCCAGGTACAGAACACCTTTGCACAGGTTTTCAACGAAGGATCAGATTTCGCTCAAGACGGTAGCCAATTTGACCGCGTGTTTGCTGACGGCGATAGTTTTGAGGTGGGACACTTGAAGGGCGTTGCTATGCACGTGCCAGGCCACACACCTGCCTGCATGGCGTATTTATTAGAAGATGCCTTGTTCGTTGGAGACACCCTGTTTATGCCCGATGCCGGCACTGCGCGATGTGACTTTCCCGGTGGTGACGCGACCGCCCTATTCCAATCTATTCAGCGACTACTGGCTTTACCCGGGGAAACGCGGGTTTTTGTTTGTCATGACTATCAGCCTGAGAACCGGGAACTCGCTTACGAGACCACCGTTGCCGAGCAGCGAGAAAAGAACATTCATGTGGGCGGCGATATTCAGGCGGAGGACTTCGTGTGCATGCGAGAGGCCCGAGATGTGCAGTTAGGCATGCCCTCGCTGATACTGCCGTCCTTACAGATCAACATGCGGGCGGGACTCATTCCTGCAGCTGATAAAGATGACCGGTTTTTTCTTAAAGTACCCTTGAATGGTTTTGGGGGTATAAATATGACTGAACTACCCAAAGAAGCGTCGCCGGCGCCATCAATCGCTGAGCAAGACCTTTTAACAGGAGATCCGAGATGACTGTAGCCAAGCAATACGATGTTGTAATTGTGGGTGGTGGTGCCGCGGGTATCGCTACCGCTTCGAGCATTCTACGCAGAGCTTCTCACCTGTCGGTGGCCATCGTAGAGCCGGCTGACACACATTACTATCAACCGGGTTGGACGATGGTAGGAGCCGGTGTGTTCTCGAGCCACTCAACCTCAAGAGCCATGGCATCAGTCATGCCTAAGGCAGCCAATTGGATCAAGGCTGCAGTTAACATTCTTGACCCTAGTAATAACGCCTTGGAGCTGAGTAACGGCACCAACATCACCTACGGACGCTTAGTGGTATGCCCGGGGTTGAAGCTCAACTGGTCTGGAGTGGAGGGACTTGAAGCCGCTCTCGGGCACAATGGGGTAACCTCAAATTATAGCTATAAAACAGCGCCTTATACGTGGGATCTTGTGCAAAACCTCAAGTCAGGCAAGGCGCTTTTTACGCAGCCACCCATGCCCATAAAATGTGCGGGAGCGCCGCAAAAGGCGCTGTATCTGTCCGCTGACCACTGGTTTCGACAGGGGGTAATTCGCGATATTGATATTAACTTCTTTACCTCTACCCCCGGCCTGTTCGGTGTTGCGCATTATGTGCCGGCATTGATGAAATACATCGAAAAGTACGACGCTGCATTACATCTGCAGCACACCCTCACAAAGATCGATAGCGCTGCGAAGATCGCCACTTTCAGAAATCAGGAGGGCGAGCTTGTAGAGTCTGAGTACGACATGCTCCACGTTTGCCCTCCTCAATGCGCTCCTGATTTCATACGCCAATCTCCCCTGGCGAATTCAGACGGCTGGGTAGATGTAGATCAAGAAACGCTACAGAGTAAACATTTCGAAAATGTTTGGTCTCTGGGCGACGTCATTAGTGCCCCCAATGCAAAAACTGCAGCAGCAGCTAGAGCCCAGGCCCCCGTTGTGGCCACCAACCTGCTCGCTCATGCGGGATCCAGTAACCGGGTAAACCATTACAACGGCTATGGTTCATGCCCTTTAACGGTAGAGCGAGGCAAGATCGTCCTCGCGGAGTTCGGATACGGCGGCAAGCTGCTTCCTAGCTTTCCCAAATGGCTCATTGATGGACAGTATCCATCAGTGCTGGCCTGGCTACTGAAGGCCCAAGCTTTGCCATGGCTTTACTGGAATGCCATGTTAAAAGGACGGGAATGGCTGGTGAAGCCAGAGCAGAACTCCTGATATCCGCAGTGATACGGGGCAGAAAATGAACTGCGGCGATCGGCGTGATTAGACTGCCCTGCCAAGACTGGCTGCGTCACTACAATCGACAAACGATGTGTAGTGATTTTGTGGCGGCTTTAATCGTTACTATCATGCTGATTCCGCAGTCCCTCGCCTACGCACTGTTGGCGGGTTTGCCACCAGAAATGGGGCTGTACGCCAGCATCCTGCCCCTCGTTGCCTATGCGATTTTTGGCACCAGCCGCACTCTTTCTGTAGGACCAGTTGCCGTTGTTTCTTTGATGACAGCGACTGCGGTGGGCAAAGTGGCCCACCAGGGCACCGTTGACTACGCGACGGCTGCGATCGCCTTAGCGCTACTCAGCGGGCTCGTCCTGTTGCTTCTGGGCTTTCTCCGCTTTGGTTTTGTCACTAATTTTTTATCTCATCCCGTTGTATCCGGATTTATTACAGCGTCGGGAATTATCATTGCCCTCAGCCAGCTCAGTCATATTCTTGGTATCGATGCTCCCGGTGAGACATTACCTGAGCTGCTGCACGCCCTTGCGATCAAACTTAGCATGACTAACTTACACACCTTGGCTGTCGGATCATTCTGCCTGCTCTTTTTATACTTGAGTCGTCGGTATTTAGCCGCGCTATTAACGCAACTTGGGCTGAGTCAATTGCTATCGGAGACGCTCGCCAAAACCGCCCCCGTTGCAGCCATAATTATGAGCATTCTCATTGCGTACGCGGCAGACCTCGATAGTAAAGGTGTAGCTGTAGTGGGGACCATCCCGCAGGGGCTGCCGGCTTTTGCACAACCACATATTAATTGGGAAGTGTTTAACGACTTGATACTTCCGGCATTTCTCATTGCTCTCATAGGGTTCATCGAGTCGGTGTCGGTAGGGCGTACCCTGGGGGCTAAGCGCCGTGAACGTATTGACGCCAATCAAGAACTTATTGGCTTAGGTGCCGCAAACGTCGCCTCTGCATTCTCTGGTGGGTTTCCCGTTACCGGGGGTTTCTCCCGGTCAGTTGTCAACTTTGATGCCGGTGCTAAAACCCAAGCGGCCTCTGCATTTACGGCTCTGGGCATTGCAATCGCAGCTTTATTACTAACACCAGCGCTTTACTACCTGCCCAAAGCGACCCTAGCCGCCACTATCGTAATAGCTGTCAGCAGTCTCATTGACTGGAGAATCGTTAGGGACGCCTGGCATTACGATCACGCAGACTTCTTGGCCATTGCGATCACGATATTACTGACTCTGCTGCTGGGCGTTGAGATTGGTGTTATTTCTGGCGTTACTGCCAGTATTGCACTTCATTTGTACAGAACCATGCGTCCTCATTTCGCCATCGTTGGGACCGTGCCGGGCACCGAGCATTATCGAAATATCGACCGTCATGAGGTGCAGACTCACGCCAATATCCTGTCCATTAGGATCGATGAAAGTTTATATTTTGCCAACGCCGCGTTTCTAGAAGAGCTGGTTGACACCGAACTCGAGCAGCGCGAAGGTGTAGAGCACGTCATACTGATGTGTCCTGCAGTGAATACGATAGACCTGAGCGCATTGGAGGCACTACAGTCAGTCAACACGAGCCTACTGGAACGCAACGTAAAGTTGCACCTTAGCGAGGTTAAAGGTCCGGTTATGGACGCCCTCAAGCGCAGTGCGTTTTTACGACAGCTAGGAGGAAGTGTGTATCTCAGTCACCATGCTGCGGTTCTCGAATTGGCGCTGGAATCATGAATAAACGCGGCAAATTTATCAGCAGCGCTGTTTTGGCCACCACAGTTGTACTGATCGTGTATTTTTTGAGTGAAACCACGAAAACACCGACAGAAAATGCCTGCGAACAAACCCTCTCAGCGGCGGTGCTGGCAACCCCTGGAGAAGATCAAGAAGCGCTGGTCGATAACGCACTGTTGCGGGGAACTCACTGTAGCCGGGCAGAGCGCCCCCCTCCCCCCTAAGGTAAAAACCGGCTGGCTCCCTGTTGCCAAAGGCGCAGAAATGTCCGTTCGATCCCCGCCTCGGCTGCCATACCAAATTTTTCCTGCCAACTTTTTTTAGGGACAAACCGAACTTCAAATGCCTCGGTCTCGGCAAGGCGAGTTTGTAGATAGGCATCCGAGGTGGACAGCTCATCCACAAGCTTTTGATCTAGGGCACGCTGCCCGTACCAAATTTCACCGGTGGCGACAGCTTCAATATCGACAATCGGACGGTTAAGCGCCACAAAGTCCTTAAAGAGATCATAGGTGTCCTCTAAGTCCTCAACAAACTTAGCTCGACCGTCATCAGTATTTTCACCAAACATCGTCAATGTTCGCTTGTATTTCCCCGCTGTTAGCAGCTCAAAATCGACATCATTTTTCTTCAGAAGTCGGTGGAAATTTGGAAGCTGAGCCAGCACACCGATGGACCCTATCACTGCGAACGGGGCCGATATAATTCGGTCCGCCACACACGCCATCATGTAACCACCACTCGCGGCAACCTTATCGACAGCAACGGTCAATGAGGCGCCTGTTGCTCGGATACGTTGCAATTGGCTAGCGGCCAAGCCGTAGCTGTGAACCATGCCACCGGGACTCTCGAGGCACAGCAGGACCTCGTCACCCTGACGAAGTTCTGGTGCGATCGCCGAGATTTCCTCCCTCAGGCTTTCTGTTTCACTGGCTCTAATGTCGCCTTGGAATCGCAGAACGAAAAGTCGGGCAGCACCCTCAGTCTCTTTGCTACTGTCATCGACGTTCTCGCTCTCCTTCGCCTTTTTCTTGGCCTGCTTTTGCTCTGCCTTTGCCGTTTTCTTTTCTGCCTTCTCACGCACTTTTCGACTTTCTGCATGCTCAGTAAATGAGCGGACGGCGTCGTGAAATGCGGTATAGCGGTCGTTAAGTCGGCGGACCTCGATGAAGCCCTCCTCTCCGTCTCGTCGGCGCTGACTCACCGCGGCTATTGCGACAACCACAACAATAATCGCGGTCACTAAAATGACAGCCTCCGCTAGAAAAAGACCGATTTCCTGAAAAAATTCCATTACGACTCCCTTCGAGACGTGAGTAACAGCGAACGATTAAAGCGCTGCAAAAAATTGGTGTATCAGTTGACCTGCGATTGACTGAGGGGGCGGAATCACCGGCAGCGCGTCGCGACTATACCAGTCTGCATGCGCTATTTCGGTAGGGTCAATAACGATGTCACCATCGGCATGGTCCGCAAAGAAGCCCAACATCAACTGACTGGGAAAAGGCCAGGGCTGTGAGGTGAAATATCTTACATTGGTCACGCTGATGCCTACTTCTTCCTGTACCTCTCGGATAACAGCCTGCTCTGCAGATTCACCCGGCTCAATGAACCCGGCAAGAGTACTATGAAAACCTGTGGCACGCCCCGCTGCTGTTGCCAGCAACAACTGCTCGCCTTTACCCACGGCGACAATGACACAGGGATTCAAACGCGGGTAAGAGCTGTGGTTACAGGCTTTACAAGCGAGCGCTTTATTGCCGTCTGTCAGCATGGTTTCAGCACCACAACGCCCACAAAACCGGTGATCTCGCTTCCACGAAAGCATCTGCAACGCTCGACCATAGGCAGCAAAAACGGCATCAGGCACCCGTCCGAAAAGTGAGTATAAATTACCCGAAAGGTGCTCCATCGCGTTTAAGCCCTGCGATTCCACTTCCACGACATAGCTGGGTCGACCGGCCCAATAACCTAAGGGCGCTCCGACACCGACATCACCAAATGCTTGTTCAGCTTCGTGCCGCAGCCAAAATTGGTCGGGTGGACGTTGCAATGACACGACCGCATTGTCTTTTGCAAAGATAAATACATAGTCCCCTGCAGCCGGTGACTCGTCGACGGTTTTTATTTCAAGCATGTCTTTCTCCTGTGCGCCGCCGCATAGTAGAAACCCCAGAGGGTGGGCACAACCCGGCAAAAGTCCATTTCCATGATATCAATTCTGTCTTTTTCCAATAAACTCATTCATTCTCATCGTTTTCCGCCTTTTCAGCGTAATATCCCCAACCAACCCGACTAAAAACAACACAGGGCTCTACCATGCAAGAATCAGCACGCCAGGCGTTTTGGCATAACTTTTTGGGGTCTTCGCCCACTTGGTACAAGCAGGCGATCATCGGCTTTTTAGTTTTAAACCCCATCCTCCTTGCCGTGGCAGGTCCTTTTATTACTGGTTGGGTACTGATCGGAGAATTTATATTCACTCTCGCGCTAGCGCTTCGTTGTTATCCGCTGCAGCCCGGTGGGTTGCTCGCTATCGAAGCCATCGTGATCGGCATGGCTGATCCCCACACCGTTTACCACGAAACCGCGGCTAATTTTGAAGTGATCCTTCTGCTAATGTTCATGGTGGCAGGTATCTACTTTATGAAGGATCTCCTGCTTTTCGTATTTACTAAAATTCTTCTAAACGTACGATCCAAAAAAGTATTGTCGCTGTTGTTCTCGCTGGTTGCCGCAGTGCTTTCTGCATTCTTGGATGCCCTCACGGTCACAGCCGTTCTCATCAGTGTGAGCGTGGGCTTTTATTCGGTTTACCACAAGGTCGCGTCGGGCAAACATCACGGCGAGGATGACCATGATCATGCGGATGACAACAGCGTTCATGACCATCATCGCGAAGACCTGGAGAATTTCCGATCCTTCCTACGAAGTCTCATGATGCATGGTGCCGTGGGTACCGCGCTGGGTGGGGTCTGCACCCTGGTCGGAGAGCCACAGAATTTATTGATCGCGACTGTCGCCGGCTGGGACTTCATTGAATTTTTTATTCTCATGGCGCCGGTAACCATGCCAGTTCTCGCCATGGGTTTAGTGACCTGCCTACTACTAGAAATGACGGGTTCATTTGGCTATGGCGCGCAACTCCCCGCCAGAGTCCGAACCGTCTTAGAGGAGTTCCAGCAAGGAGAAATGGCCAAAGCCAGCCCACGTAGCAATGCAAAACTCGTTATACAGGCTTGCGTCGCCGTCATATTGGTCATTGGCTTGGCATTGCACCTAGCCGCGGTAGGGCTTATCGGGTTACTGGTAATTGTCTTGCTCACTGCGTTTAACGGAATCACCGAGGAGCACCAAATTGGCCATGCTTTCGAAGAGGCCCTTCCGTTTACCGCACTGCTGGTTGTCTTTTTTGCCATTGTCGCTGTGATTCACGAACAGCATTTGTTCACACCAGTCATCGATTGGGTGCTTAACCTAGATGCCAGTATCCGCCCTTCTATGTTTTTTGTCGCAAACGGCGTGCTGTCGATGATTTCTGACAACGTCTTCGTTGCTACGGTATACATCAACGAGGTCAAAGCGGCTCTGGATGCTGGAGAGATTACCCGCGCTGAATTCGACAGTTTAGCGGTGGCGATTAATACAGGGACGAATCTCCCCAGTGTTGCGACGCCCAACGGACAGGCCGCGTTCTTATTCTTGCTAACGTCTGCGGTCGCACCATTGATTCGTTTGTCCTACGGTCGAATGGTGGTGATGGCATTGCCCTACACCGTCGTTCTGGGCTCAGTCGGCCTGGGTGCGGTTTACTTGTTTATTTAGACACACCACAGGGCAGTTTTGCTTTTGGTGGTGTGCGGGATAGGCGCTGGAGAACTTCTGTTCACTGTTCCCGCCACAACACAGTACCGCCACTGTGGGTTGCTATTTGGTCGAGGCGACTTTCGTGGCGGTCCACTTCCTGAGGTGTTGCGCACAACACAGGTAACGCTGCGCGGTCTGCATTGAGCCGTCTGATTCTCCCAATACCCCCAGCACCACCACCCTCCTCGCTCTGCTCATCATGAAGACCAAGCGTGGTCTGCCCACCTGTCATGGTCAGGTAAACGTCAGCAAGGATTTCAGCATCCAAGAGTGCCCCATGCAGGGTTCGGGATGCGTTATCTACGTGATACCGCTGACACAGAGCATCTAGGCTATTTCTCTGGCCGGGATGTTTGGATCGAGCCAATGTTAGGGTGTCGACAACAGAGCACAGCGAGGCGGTATTGGGATGATTACGATCGAGGCGCATGAACTCAGCATCGATGAAGCCCACGTCGAAAGGGGCGTTATGGATGACGAGTTCGGCATCTTCGATAAAGCCAAGGAAGTCCTTAACGATGCGATCAAATGTGGGTTTGTCGGCCAAAAATTCTGGCGTTATGCCATGTACGGCCAAGGCACCCGCATCAATATCCCGCTCAGGTTGTATATATTGGTGAAAGTGCCGTCCTGTCAAGCGACGGTTGATCAACTCAACACAGCCTATTTCAATAATGCGATGCCCCTGACTAACTTCCAAACCCGTTGTTTCAGTATCTAGTACGACCTGCCGCTTCACCCTTTCAGCTCCGATATCCCGCGATTGGCGAGCGTATCCGCCAGCTCGTTTTCAGGGTGCCCACTGTGGCCCTTTACCCAGTGCCAATTCACTTGATGCCGGGTTACCTGTGCCTTCAGCGCCTGCCACAAATCTTGATTTTTTACCGGCTTCCCGGCAGCTGTTCGCCAGCCATTACGCTCCCAGTTGACCATCCAGCGAGTCACACCATCTTTAACGTAAGTAGAGTCGGTTGTGAGTTCTACCGTGCACGTTTCTGATAGTGCCGCGAGAGCTTCTATAGCGGCTGTAAGCTCCATGCGATTGTTAGTTGTAGCACTCTCGCCTCCAAACAATTCACGGGACTCACCCTCAAGCCGCAGTAAGACGCCCCAACCTCCTGGCCCGGGATTGCCCTTACAAGCACCGTCTGTGAACGCTTCAACGTGTTTCATTCAACAGGCCTTAGCGGGCTGCGTGTCGCAGAGCCCCGCGTACCTACCACGGAATTGGGGACCGATAGCCCCATGAGTCGCGCTCGAGTACGCTCAAAAGAATGCATCTTGGTATTACCCCTAACCAGTTTATCAGCGAACATCAGATAGGTTGAGCCCAAAGGTATGTTGTGGTCGACCATCCACTCATCAATGCCAATTAGCCAACGCGCCCAGCGGCTATTACCCGCAGCAGGGATCACGAGCTTGTGGCGCACTGGTGCCACAGCAAAGTCCAACAGTTTTAGCCAATCTTCCAGCCGTCTTGGACCCGGTTCACGACCAGCAGCTGATCGAAAACCTGACCAAAGGCCAGCAACACGCCGCCATAAACCAGCGAGACTCAAGCCATTGGCACCAACGACAAGAAGATGGCCATGGGGCGTCAGTACCCGATGAACTTCCCGCAACAACTGGTGTTGATCAGCACTGAGATCAAGGGCATTCATTACAACCACCACGTCAATGGATTCAGTGGCGATGGGAAGCTCCTCATCGTTTGCATAGATCCCAGTGCAGCCCTCACGGGGATTTTGCTGACGGTCTAACACCTGCGTTACGCGGCGAACCCGCGTCAGGTTGCTGATCGGGATATCCGCGTCGGGACCAATGACTAACAGGTGATACCCAAACCACTGATCGAGAACCACGGTCATGTCCTTGACCAATTGCGCTTTTAGCCGCTGGCCAAGGGGCGTGTGAGCGTACCAATGCTCTAGGGCTGGACGCGGGGACGCTTGCGGGCGGATTGTAAAGAAACGACGCATCGTGGCACGATAGCTGCACCCGGGTGGTTGCGGCAACCCCCCGACTAGTAGTACCCCACCCGTAGCGAGTATGCACATGACGACAATGCTGACTATTGAACCTATCCCGGCCTTTTCAGACAACTATATTTGGCTGCTGCACGACGACACCGACGCGGTGGTCGTTGATCCCGGTGATGCCGCGCCAGTCCTCGAGGCCTTGTCTGAGCGCAGTCTGACGCTGAAAGGGGTTTTGATCACCCACCATCATTTTGACCATGTTGGTGGTATCGCGGAACTTGTAGATGCGACAAAGTGTGAGGTTTGGGCGCCAGCAAATCCAAAAATCACGCCGGTGACCTATCGAGTGAGTGAAGGCGACACGCTTCAGGTTCTAGGGCAGACGCTGCAGGTTATAGAGGTGCCGGGGCACACACTGGATCATATTGCATACCAAGGCGATGGGGTGCTGTTCTGTGGCGATACGCTGTTCGCCGGAGGCTGTGGCCGGGTTTTTGAGGGGACCCACCCAATGATGAGAAGTTCATTGGCTAAACTTCGCGGTCTAAACCCTGACACGAAAATCTACTGTGCCCACGAATATACCTTGGCAAACCTCCGTTTTGCCCTGAGCGCTGATCCTCACAATGCCGCACTTGCAGCGCGCGTAGCAGATTGTAAGTCGCTGCGTGAACGAAACATTCCCACAGTACCGTCGCTGCTAGCTGACGAAATTGCAACAAACCCTTTCATGCGCTGGGACGCAGCCAGTGTCATCGAAAAATTAGTCGCAGAGTCTAGATCTTCTAGCACTGACGGTGATGCGGTTTTTGCGGGGCTACGTGAGTGGAAAGACACCTTTTAAATATGGGAGTCCAAACACTGCGCGTTGGAGGCCGTTGTAAGTGCTAATATTGTAGTCATAAACAAACCGATTGAGGGGCATCACTCACCTCGCTTCGGCCATCACGGCCGCAAGGCACAGCCAATACGTTAAATTGAAAATAAAGGAATCAACATGAAACTCTTAGCCCGCACTATTGCTGTAATGCTTACCTTGGTCGCTCCGGCACTCTATGCTGCCCATCACGAAGGCGGCCATGAACACCACCAGCCCAAAGCCGAGGGAACCCGCGCGGTAGTAGCCACCATCGAAGCAGAAATTTCTGCAATTGATCTTGAAACCAAAGAGGTGACGTTAGTCGGGCCTCAAGGGCAGCACGTTACCGTCGTTGCTCAAGAAAAAATTGTAAAGATCTCAGACCTCAGTGTGGGTGATCGAGTTGCAGCGGAATACTTAGCCTCATTGCATGGCGAAGTTCGTGAGCCAACCGAAGAGGAGCTGGCCAATCCCTGGGTCGTCTTAGAAGACGGCGTTATTGATGAGAACCCTGCCCACCCAGCCGTTGGTGCCGCTCGCCAGGTGCGCGCTGTCTGCTCCATCGAAGCTTTCGATGCTGAGGCGGGATTCGTCATGATAAAAGATAGCCGTGGGAAAATGCACACCGTCGGCGGCATTCCAGCGGTAAAATTTGAAGGCGTATCACTGGGTGAAACCGTCGTTGTTGTTTACACCGAAGCGCTAGCGATTGCGATGCAAAAACTTCCTCAAACCGGAATGTAACAGCCCGCCGTGGATTTGGTGGTGCAGTCATTCAAGGTGTTTTTTGACTGCACCACTGCTTTCAGTCTGGAGTTACATTACCCGTCGACCACTCTACAAGCCTCGCACGCTATCTGCCGCTTGGATGAAGAACCCAAGTGATCAGCATTCAGATAGAAGAGGCCAGCGCGAATCACCAGGCCAAAATCGAGTCAATGCGGAAAGTGCAGCAACAGTTGTGATGCGACGCCATGCATTAGTCGCTTGCTTTTTTTTGGTGTTGACCTGCCAGCAGGCCACAGCGAATCCCACGAAGAATCTATCTCAAGAAATCTTGAGGGCCACGCCCTACCCCTACGCAGCGATTGTTCGCTTGAATATACCGCTACAACGCTTTCACGGCGCTAACGCCTACCACGTTACGGAGGACTGTTCAGGCACACTCGTTGACCGTAACAAGGGCATGATATTGACTGCTTGGCACTGCTTTGACGGCAAAATGGATCTCACCCAACCTCCAAAAGTTTGGCTCAACGGAGCGTGGCAGGAATTACGCCTGGGCGCCCACGGTGGAGGAATGAACCACGACTGGGCTATTGCCTATCTGGTAGACCCAAGCGTCGCTGATGTGTCTGCCATGCCTTTCGCCCTTACCGACCTCGCACCTGGGCGCTCTGTCACCATGTCAGGTTATCAGCGCTCAGGCCTCAAAGCGGACGCTATCTGGTCAAAAATTGCGACCACTTGCACGGTAACTCAACACAGCGCGTCGTGGGTGCAAACTGATTGCGAACTCAACACGGGGGCATCAGGAGGCGCGGTCATGAGCATGAAAGGCGGGCAAGCCAAGCTCGTGGGTATCATATCTGCCAGAGCCGCTACGGGGGGCGTTTGGTACGTGCCACTGTCCCGATTGAGCGCTTATTTTTCACCACCGTGACAGTTCGGTGAATCTGGTACGCCAAGGCTCTCTTGCCACTCGTCGGGGGTGTACAAATGGAGTGCTAACGCATGCACTGGCCCAGCGATGAGGTCACTTAAAAAACCGTAGACAAGCTGGTGACGCCTCACCTTTCTGAGGCCGTTAAACTCACGACTAACCGCGGTGACCTTAAAATGTGTCTCAGAGTTCGCCGGTACGTTATGCATAAAACTTTCATTTCTGACCTCAAGTTCAAGTGGTGACAAGCTGTCAGTGAGTCGAGCTTCTATTTCGTCTTGCACGACCATGGGGCTATACTCCCTTCCTTGAAACCAGCGGACTTGTTAAGAATCTATCTCATTGCATATTACTGCAAGTTAGGCCAGAATTTTTAATGTCGCGAAACATTTAAATTCATTTAATCAGCGGAGTGTTGGGCGATACCACCCATGGAATCCACTTTCGACATCTACTTGACTGGGGAAATTCTTCCTGGATGCAAGCGCGGAGACGCAGTGGCCAAATTGGCGGACCTGTTTAAACTCGATGTCAGTATGGCTGACCAGCTCTTAAATGGAACACGTCGACGGGTGAAAAAACAGTGCAATAAAGCCTCAGCACTCCACTTTCGCAAGATCCTGGCTGACGCTGGACTTCAGGTCGCAGTACAGCGCCATACAACGTCTCAGAGCACCCCCGCGGTAACCGGTTCAGCAGTCCTTGACGGTTCCTCGCAAGAAAAAGCGGTATTTGAGGCTAAGGCGCCGACGATTCCCTCCGAGCTCATTCAGGTTCAATCTCAAGTCGATGCCGACATACCTGTAGATTATGAGCCCATAGACAAGGTGTCCTCACGACCCAGCGACAAACCTTATACAGTCGAGGTTAAGGTTCCTCTAGAAGTTGCCCCTGCTGGCGAACTTTTGCTATCGCCATCGACGATGAAGACTCGCATTTCCTCTGATCAGGCTTTTGATCTCGCCCCGACGGGAGAGTTGATTCCTACCATTAAGCGGGTTTCGAAACCCGTCAACCCAAATACCGATCACCTGCATTTGGCCCCAAGCAAGGACAGCTGAGTGCCCCATCTCGCCAAATCACAGGCTTGGCGCCAGCTGCTCGCTATGGTCTACGATGCCTTTCTTGTGGCGCCATTACTCATGGCCAACGCGTTCGTTCTGGTATCAGTATTTGGACCTACCGATTCTATCGCGAGACCGACGGTTCCAGATTGGATCATGCAAAGCACATCGCTTCTGATCATCATGACGTTCTTCGTCATATTTTGGCACAAAAGCGGCCAAACACTGGGGATGCAAGCTTGGCGCATAAAATTAGTGAACGATCTGGGAAAACCTGCCAGCGTCAAACAAGCCTACATTCGCTGTGTCGCCGCGTGCCTGAGTTTTCTACTCTTTGGCGCGGGCTATTGGTGGATGTTTTTCCATCCACAGAACCGCACTTGGCACGACTTAATTTCAAAAACCCACTTGGAGCGGTTCGCAAAAGAAGCAAAGGCCCAATAGTCGAGATCGTTAGGTGTCTCGAGTTAGCAACCACCCTCCTGCAATCCAGCAAACTAAAATAGGCATCGCCGCCGCAAGGATAGCTGGCAATCCAAAAATGAGGCTTGCGGGGCCGAAAAAATCTTGAGAAATACGAAACACCACGCCGACGATTACACCCGTAAAAATACGAGCACCCAGGCTACCCTCTCTGAGCGGACCAAAAATAAACGACATGGCAACGAGAACCAATCCCGCCACGGCAAAAGGCTGAAGAACTTTGCGCCAGAAGGCGAGTTCAACATCCCTATACATGAGGCCTTGTTTGCGTAAATACTGCGCGTACGGCCACAATTCGCGGGTCGGCAGACTGTCGAGTGCTACCGCCTCCAATGCCAAGAGTTGCGGCGTCACTTCAGTTTTCCAGACTTGCTGGGTCACTGTGTCCGTAACTGCACGGTCCTGAGTGAGTTCTGTACGCGATATTTTTTCCAGTAGCCACTGCCCACGCTGATAGGTGCCTCGCTCTGCGCGTAGGCTGCGCGTCAACCGACGTTCGTCGTCGAAGGTAAGCAATTGTACGCCGTGAATGATTCCGCCACGCTCTACCGCTGAAACGTGGATAAAAGTGTTGCCATCACGATTCCAAACACCACCGCGGCCAGTAAAACTGCTTTGAGAGCCCTGAGCTAAGGCCTTATGACTGACGGCATATTGCTCCGAAACAGGCGATACAAACTCACCTATCAAAAATCCGACGACGGCGACGACTAATGCAGGTCTTAGCGTTGCAATCGCCAACTGAGGTAGTGAGCGCCCCGCTGCTCGCACCACAGTGAGCTCACTGGTTGCGGCAAGACGGCCGAGCCCAACCAGAGCCCCTATTAAGGCGGCAAAGGGCACATACTCATGTAGGCGTCTGGGGAGTGTAAAAACCACATAGATCAATGCATCCGAAAAAGCATAATCAGCAGTCACGTCATCTAGCTCGTCAATGACCGAGCTCAACGCGTCCAGACCAACCAGTACCGCGAGCACTCCCAACGTAGCGCCCAAAACACTCCCGGCTAGATAACGATCAAACTGACCCATGTTTCTTCCCAAAAATCCCAAGGGAAAGAGATTCCCAATAAAGCAGGCAAACGGCAAACGCCGCAAAACACAGGTGTGTTACCAGCATTGCGCCGCCGCCACCGCCTGACTCCATGAAGGAGCGAGCCTGTGTGAGCGCTAAAAAGTAAACCAAAAACAATGCTAGTGCAGGCCCGAGGCGCGCATAACGCCCTCTGCGGGAGTCCGTTTTACTCAACGCTAAGGCGATAACAACGCTCACTGGCACCAAAAACGGTAGCGACAGTCGCCACCAAAGGGTAGCCCGCTTCCTAGGATCATCACTGGTAACCAGTTCGGCGGTAGGCGTTGCGTCGATGCGCGTAGAAGCACGCAAGCTATCGCGCTTCTCAGGAATGAGTTCGCCAAACCGGCTAAATGCGACTGCCTCGTAGGCAGGTTCACCCGGCACTCCACTGTAACGAGTCCCACCACGCAACTCGAGATAACGCCTGTTGGTGGTGGCGTCGGTTATTATTTCGGCTTCCTCGGCCAATGTGACTTGGGTGGCATCAGTACCCGATTGTTCCTCAACGACAAAAACATTGTGCATGACGCCGGCTTTATCAATGCGCTCAGTGTAGGTCACTAATTCACCCCCACGCTGGGACTTAAATCGCCCTGCGGCCATGAGTTGCAGACCCTCGGCATTCCGGGGGTTGTCCAAAAGTCGCTGTGCCCGAGCTGAACCCTCGGGCCCCAAATATAAGGTCAAAAGTGCAACGAGGCACATTATGAGGGCGCCAGGCACCAGCAAGTAACCCGCCAGCCGAGCTGGACTGGTTCCGCAAGCTTTAAGCACGACCATTTCACTCTCTGCGTACATTCGTCCAAGCGACAGCAGAATTCCGATAAAAAGCGCGAGCGGTAGGATTAATTCAAAAAAACTGGGCAGTTTGAACAGCATGACTGGCAGTAAAACGTCGGCAGATAGGCTGCCCATCGCCGCTTCCGCGAGATACTTTATAAAGCGGCCGCTAAAAACCACGAGAAAAAGAACAAAGGACACCGCCAGCGTGTGCGTGGCCACATCTCGGGTCAAATATACGAAAATGCGCATCAGTTAGTCATAAGGATCAATGGTTTGTGCTGAATATATTTTGTTACGGCGCCAGACACCATACACTATGCACCTCTACATCAATTTATTTGTCCTCTAATGGAGTTTTCATGTCCCAACCATCGTTCACGGCTCGCAAGGCCGCTAATCCTGCCAAGCTTTCTACCCCCTGCCTTGTGCTACCCATGTTTAAAGGTCAGAAGTTGGAGGGGTATCTTGCAGAATTGGATGCTCAATTGGCAGGTGCCATTAATCGCGCCTCAAAGCTTGGCGACTTTAGCGGCGAAACAGGCTCGTCCTTGGCACTTATGGGTAATGACCGTGTGCAGCGAATCCTCCTGCTAGGTTGCGGTGCCGAGGAAGACTTTGATCAGTCTGCTCGTAAAAAGCTAGCCCAGGCCGCAGGCAAAAATTTAGCCAGCACGAAGGCTCGTGAGGCACACATAGCCCTAGATGGCCTACCGCTGGCCGCCGAAGACAGCGCTCAGTTGCTGGAAACACTGGCGACCGAAATTTTATGGGCCTGCTATGTCTACAGCGAAACATTAAGTCAACCGAAGAACATGCCAACTTTGGCAAAAGCCAGTGTCTCAGCGCCATCCGCTTTACCAATCGGGCAAGCAAAAAAGGCACTCAACTCAGGCGTGGCCATCGGTGAAGGCGTCAACTTTACCCGCCAACTGGGCAATCTACCCGCTAACATTTGTACGCCAACCTACCTCGCTAAGCAGGCAAGAGCATTAGGCCGAAAGCACGCCAAATTGACGGTAAAGGTTCTCGATGAAAAAAAGATGCGCGAGCTCGGTATGGGTTCACTCCTGTCCGTGGGACATGGCAGTGACGAGCCCTCGCAATTGATTGTCATGGAATACAAAGGCGGGAAAGCAAAGGAAGCGCCATATGCTCTCGTGGGGAAGGGAATCACCTTTGACACGGGCGGAATATCTCTCAAGCCAGGCGGGAAAATGGACGAGATGAAGTTTGATATGGGTGGTGCCAGTTCAGTCTTTGGTACAGTTCAGGCTGCGGTTAACTTGGACTTACCCATCAATCTAGTGGGCATAGTTGCTGCGGCTGAAAACATGCCCAGCGGTCGCGCCACTAAACCTGGGGACGTTGTCACAAGCATGAGTGGCCAAACCATCGAGATCCTCAATACCGATGCTGAAGGCCGTTTGGTGCTGTGTGACGCACTAACCTACGTTGAACGCTACAAGCCGAAAGAGGTCGTGGATATCGCGACCCTGACGGGCGCTATTATTGTGTCGCTGGGGCACGAGGCGAGCGGCATTTTCGCTAACGACGATGACTTGGCTGATGCGCTGCTGGCGGCTGGGCAACGCAGTCAAGATCGTGGCTGGAGAATGCCGATCTGGCAGGAATACCAAAAGCAGCTTGATTCAAGATTCGCAGATATGCAAAACATCGGTGCTGGTACCGCGGGAAGTGTTACTGCCGCGTGTTTTCTGGCACGGTTTACGGAGAAGTACAAATGGGCGCACTTAGATGTTGCGGGAACTTCATTTCTGAGTGCGCCGAAAGGAGCTACCGGAAGGCCAGTTCCCATGCTTGTCGAGTATCTGCGAGCCCGTGCTGGCGCATAACCTATGACTCGCGTCGACTTTTATGTGGTTGCAGACGCTAGCCCTGAGGCTCGTCTGCAGGTTGCTGCTCGACTTACAGAAAAAGCCCACCGTCAAGGGCATAGCCTGTTTATAAACACTGGCAGTGAGTCAGAAGCAGCGTTGTTGGACGAGCTTTTGTGGACATTCCGCCCCGGAAGCTTTATCCCACACCACTCACTGAAAGAGGGGTCTGAAGGGCCAGTAGTTCTTGGTTGGGGACAAGAGCCCAGCAGCCATGATGATGTCCTAATAAATCTTGCCCTCACCCCGCCCGCTTTTTTTTCTCGGTTTCAACGAGTCGCCGAACTAGTGACTCAAGAAGAAACCGCTTTAAAAGCTATGCGAGAGTCGTGGCGATTTTACAAGGATCGTGGCTATCCTCTGCAAAAACATGATCTTTGACGGCTTCACAGCGCCTACATTTTTAGTACCAAAATCGGAACAGCATTATGGAAAAGGTTTTTTCGCCCGGCGATATTGAAAAGCGATGGTATGACACCTGGGAGCAAAGTGGTTACTTTGCTCCTCAGGGCGGCGAGACCTCTTTTTCGATACCCATACCGCCACCGAACGTAACGGGTTCATTGCATATGGGTCATGGCTTTCAACAGGCCATCATGGATGCCCTCATCCGTTATCACCGAATGAAAGGGGCCGATACGCTCTGGCAGGTGGGCACCGATCACGCTGGAATTGCAACTCAAATGCTCGTCGAACGACAGCTAGAGGCCGACGGCATCAAGCGAGAGGATATTGGCAGAGACGCTTTTATCGACAAGGTTTGGGCTTGGAAAGAACAATCAGGCGGGACCATTACTCAGCAGCTCAGACGATTAGGGGCTTCAGCGGATTGGAGCCGTGAACGTTTTACTATGGATGAAGGTTTGTCCGATGCCGTTCAGCAGGTGTTCATCAAACTTTACAGCGAAGGTCTTATTTATCGTGGTCAACGTTTAGTTAACTGGGACCCAAAATTGCACACAGCAATATCGGACCTTGAAGTGGTGTCGGAAGAGGAACAAGGCTTCTTGTGGCACCTACGCTATCCTCTGAGTGATGGCTCTGGCCACCTCGTGGTCGCCACTACAAGGCCGGAGACCCTGTTAGGTGACGCAGCAGTCGCAGTTCATCCAGACGATGACCGCTATCAGGCGCTCATTGGCAAAACCGTGTCGTTACCGCTTTGCGACCGAGAAATTCCTATTATCGCCGATGACTATGTAGATCCTGAGTTCGGGACTGGTTGCGTCAAAATCACACCTGCACATGACTTTAATGACTACGAGATGGGCCAGCGACACGACCTGCCCTTGCGCAATATCCTAACGCGAAACGCCTCAATTAGTGACGCCGCTCCAGCGGCTTACCAAGGTCTCGATCGCTACGCAGCCAGAGAACAGATCATTAAAGATCTTGATGCTCTGCAGCTGCTCGAAAAAACCGAAGACCACCTGCTGAAGGTCCCACGAGGCGATCGCTCTGGTGTGGTTGTAGAGCCGTGGTTAACGCCGCAATGGTACGTGGATGCTAAAAAACTTGCGGGACCTGCTATCGCTGCCGTTGAAAATGAAACAATTAAGTTTGTGCCCAAACAATGGGAAAATACGTACTTCGCATGGATGCGCGACATTCAGGATTGGTGCATCAGCAGACAGCTCTGGTGGGGGCACCGAATCCCAGCTTGGTATGACAATGCGGGCAATGTGTATGTGGGTTCCGATGAAGCTTCAGTGCGAGCCAGCAACGAACTCGATCATACCGTCGAGCTCACGCAGGACAACGACGTTTTAGATACCTGGTTTTCTTCAGCTCTCTGGACGTTCTCTACCTTGGGCTGGCCTAATAAGACGCCCGAAATGGCGAAGTTTCACCCTACGTCGGTGCTTGTGACAGGGTTCGATATTATATTTTTTTGGGTCGCACGCATGATCATGATGTCGTTACATTTTTGTGACGAGGTGCCCTTCCACACTGTGTACGTTCACGGTCTGGTGAGAGACGGCGAAGGCCAAAAGATGTCGAAGTCCAAGGGAAATGTCATTGATCCCATAGATCTTATTGATGGCATAGATCTAAAAAGCCTAGAGGCCAAAAGAACGGCAGGAATGATGCAGCCACAGATGGCAGCGCGCATCGTCAAACAAACTCGCAAGCATTTCCCTGAGGGCATTCCTGGCTATGGCACCGATGCTTTGCGCTTTACCTTTTATTCTCTCGCTTCCACGGGTCGTGATATCAAGTTTGATATGCAGCGCATGGAGGGATACCGGAATTTCTGCAATAAACTTTGGAATGCTGCTCGGTATGTTTTGGGAAATTGCGAGGATCTCACACCATCGCCGTCTGCAACCGAACCCTCTTTGGCTGACCGATGGATTATGAGCCGACTAATCACGGCTGCGAAAGACTGCGAACAGGCGATTGAAAACTATCGCTTCGATCTGGCATCGCAAACCTTGTACGACTTTGTCTGGAACGAGTTTTGTGACTGGTATCTTGAACTTTCAAAGCCCATCCTTTGGGATGCGGAGGCAAATCCCGATCAGGCGACTGTGACGCGTCATACGCTGGTTACAACGCTTGAGAACATCCTCCGCCTTCTGCACCCCATGATGCCTTTTATCACAGAGGAAATTTGGCAAAGCATTGCGCCTCTAGCAGATAAGTCAGGAGACACCATTATGCTCCAACCTTGGCCTAACTTTGACGGTCAAGAATCCGATGCTGAGGCCGAGTCAGAAGTGGCATGGCTACAAGGTGTCATTGTTGCGATTCGCACAATTCGAGGAGAGGCACAGCTGGGGCCGGGCAAAGCGCTCGACATTCTGGTCCGCAACACGACAGACGATGATCAAAGGCGTTTTACAAACAACAAGGCCTATCTGCGCAAGCTGGCCCGTCTAGAGTCAATAACCTTTTTAAGCTCCGACGCTGAAGTGCCGCCGTCACTGTCAGCTCTCTGCGGCAACCTCGAAATATTGGTGCCCATGGCTGGAGTTATCGACGTTGAAGCAGAGCGGGCTCGCCTCAATAAAGAACTGCAAAAGCAGCAGGGAGAGTTGACAAGAATTCAGGGAAAACTCTCAAATGCCAGCTTTGTCGACCGCGCCCCCGAAGCCGTGGTTGCCAATGAGCGACATAAACAACAGGCCGCTGAAGATGCAGTTCAAGCCATCACTACGCAACTGCAGCGTCTGGAGGGATTGCACTAATGACGCGATACTGGTAATAACGTCTTATAAAAATAAGGAGAGGCGTATGTCTGAGCGTCAAACCGGTGTTGTGAAGTGGTTCAACAATGCAAAAGGTTTTGGGTTCATTACGATGTCTGATCGTGATGAAGATATTTTTGTGCATTTCCGAGCAATTCAAGGAGATGGCTACCGCTCCCTGAACGAGGGAGATGCTGTTGAGTTTACCCTCGCAAAAGGCGACAAAGGGTTGCAGGCGGAAGAAGTTACTAAACCGTAGCACCAACAAGCGGTCAGGATTTGATAGACTTCTGCTCCTTTTTATAAACCGGAAGTCTCATGTCTACGCACCCACAAAAATTCAGTCTTGTTGGCAGGCTTGTCATCAACGATTTAATTGCCCTTGTCATCTATCTGATCACGGCGCAGTTCTTCCCTACCCATTGGATTCATCTTGCTGGGTTGGTCGTCTTGGCGGTTGCATGCGCTGTCATCGGCGACCTCAACATGCCGGCCCCTCGCGCCCCTAAAAAGCAAGCAAGCGCGCAGGAGAGCACCAACGAGGGAAATATCAAATGGTTTAATGCCACGAAAGGCTTTGGCTTTATTGTCGGCGACGATGGTGCTGAAGTATTTGTGCACTACCGAAATGTAGAAGGCTTAACCAAACGCGGTATTAAGCAGGGTCAGCGTGTCGCTTACTCAGTGCGGGCTAGTGACCGAGGTCCACAAGCCGAAGGCGTTAAGGCCGTATGACCGAGGCATTGAGTGAAGGGAAAAAAGTCCGTGTAACGGAGCGAAAGTTTCGCGGTGTGACGCTGCCAACGGCCGGCCATAAAGTTATCAGAAGAGTGAAACGCGAGGGGCACGAGCCCTCGATACACGGCACTAAGCTGTGGCGATCAAGCTTTCTCATCATGGATTACCTCCATAAGCATCCACCCGAAAGTGCAAACGCGGTTTTAGATGCTGGCTGCGGCTGGGGCATTACGGGTATCTGGTGTGCAAAAAAATTGGGCGCTTCGGTTGTCTCACTTGACGCTGACCCTGCAGTCTTTCCCTATCTGAAAGCCGTAGCAGAACTCAACAAAGTCTCCACTACGCCTTTAGTGCGACGCTTTGAGGCATTAAAGAAGCCTCAATTAGCCGATTTTGATCTTTTAGTGGCGGCGGATGTTTGTTTTTGGGACGATCTAGTCAAGCCTGTAGGTAAGTTAATTGATCGTGCGATTGATGCTGGAGTCGGTCAAATCGTTATCGCAGATCCAGAACGCCCCACCTTTCATAAAATGGCTGAGAAGGCGATTAATCGCCACGGAGGCGACCTCATTCACTGGTCACTCAAGGGCAAGCTAAAAGCCACTGGCGCGCTACTGGTAATCAATAACCAGTAGCCCAAAAATTTACCGCAATACTTCCACCCGCCAAGCGACAGGGGCCTCTACCGTCTCGCCCAGCTCAGACAAGGCGGGCCTAAAGCGCATACTTCGTAATTGCCGCCTAGCGAACCCTGTCAATTTCTCCTCGGATGGCTCAGGCGCAATCACGACAACATTTCTAAGATTACCCCGCTGGCTTACCTCCGCACTGACATTGAGGATCGCCCATTCACGGCTAAATCGATGATCGCGACTCAGCTTGGGAACTTCAGGCAAAGGTCCGGGTTTCGAAAAGTCTACACTCCCCTGCAGTTGTAGCTGCTGGTAAATCTGCATCGCTTGCGAGTGACGTCCCCGTAGCAGCAGCCAGTCAGCCTTGGCATGTAGCAACAATCCATCTTCGGGCAACAGCTTCAGTGCGCGATCGATTAAACCTCTCGCCGTTGACCCCAGCGTGCTTTCAACATTGCGAAGCCGATATTCTCCAGGCGACTGCTCTCGGTTCTGCTGAACGCCTTGCTGATAAGGGTTGGCATAGCGGTCTCGAGAAACGCCGAAACTATCGACCACCAAAGGATCCACATTAAAGTCGATTAAGTAGTAAAGCTTGAGGACTTCAAGACTGAACAACTTGCACCAGGGCTTCTGCCACTGAGAGCTCTCACAGACAGCGTCGGTCATCTCTTTACCGTGATTAACCACAAACAAAACATCGGATTCTTTACCTTGCCAAGGGCTGCTCGCGAGGATTTCACTCTGAACCGATAGCCATCGAATAGAGGCTTGCAAGCGCTGTTCCGACCAGGGCTCTGCGCCTCTGCCCAGTAACCGATAAAAGTAGTTAATCTGGCGCCCTACTTCAGCGGGATCTCCCTGATCGCGAAGCAGTTCAAGGATGCCTTCGAGCAAGGGCAGCTGATCGGCACTACCCAATCCACTGTTTATCCGCGTACTGTGGAGTGCCCATCGATAGAGTTCTAGCGCAGCGTCATTGGCCCCATATTCCTCCGCTTCACGCGCTGCCGCGGTCAAGGGCGCAGTCAATTCTGGGGAATAGGGTCCTACAACAGCCTCTAGCTTTTGAATCTGCTCGGCGGTTGCATCAAGTCGGCGTCGCACGGTTAAGGGAGAAGCTTCTGTTGAGAGGGACCTGTCAATTACTGCTTCAGTAGGCCACAACACATGGATGCCCCAAGGCTGAGGCTCGCCAGCGAAGCCTAGGGAGTGCCAGAGGCTTGCCAGTGCAAAAAAAAACACCGTTGGCAGTGGTACAGAGCTTCGCAATGGGGTGTCCAGAATCATACTTTAAGTGTAAACCCTTCCGGCAAAAAAAAACCCGCCTGAAGGCGGGTTAAAAACTTAAAAGGACCTGAGTGAACCAGGATCGGAGCACAGGGCTCACCGATCGGCGGGGTCACATCAATGGTGCTATTGTGGCCTCGCCGGCACATAAATCAAATGTATTTGTTTTATCTTTTATATTCTTTTGTGGCATTATCGTCCTCATGGACATTAAAAAGCTAGCAAAAGTCGACCTTAACCTATTGGTTTCTCTACAAATTCTTCTGGAGGAATGCAGCGTTTCAGCAGCGGCTAGACGTATGTCAATCACTCAGCCAGCGATGTCAAAAACTCTGGGACGCCTGAGAGACACATTTAATGACCCATTATTTGTACGCTCAAAACGCGGAATTCAACCGACGCCTAGAGCACAATCCATCGCCGCAGAGCTGCCCGCGCTGTTAGCAGCTACCGAGGCGCTCCTCGAGGCTGGCGATTTTTCACCGAACACCTATAAAGGTGAGATCACGATCGCAATCTCTGAATACGTGGGCCTTTCACTACTACCTCCGCTAACGGCGCGATTACAAAAAATTGCACCCGGGCTGAGCCTGCGAACCATTACGCGGGTGGAAGGCCAGCTCGATAAGCTTGCTGCAGGGGGGCTCGACTTCGCGGTCCAGCTCACTCGTTCTGACTATCCTGAAGAATTTCGCTTCCAATCATTGGGCGGGTCGCCACTGGCAGTGTTTGTGCGAGATGGTCACCCTTTAGCCAGCAAACCATTAACCCGTGAGCTCCTCACACAATACCCTGCCATCAGCCTATACGTGTCTGATCGCAATGATACTGAGCTACCTCTATCGCCTCATGCTCAGCTGCAAGCGGGTTCAGTTGCCATGCTTGAGACGTCGCATCTTCTCACGGCCCTAGAAATACTGAGAGAGACAGACTTCACTTTGGTCTGCCCTGCTTATTTAGCAAGGAATCAGGGGGCAACTCGGGACGTAGTTGCGCTGCCGCTGCCGCCGGAAGATGCGCAGTACGTTGACTATGCACTTGTAGCTCATCGACGAACTCAAGCCTCCCCTGCTCATCAGTGGTTGTGGAATGAAATCGTCGATACTGTCCGGGGCATGCGGTTACGTACTGTGCACCGCGGTTAAAAAAACAGGAGTTATGTCGACACTGTTTGGCCCTTCGCTGTTTCTATGGGTAGCGAGAAGTGGCATAATTCCTCCGTCTTCTCCTACTACTGTTCATGTCGAAACGCACACCCAAAAAACCCGTCCCAACATTTCAAACGCCTATCATTGAGACGCACTGTCATCTCGATTATCTGGCACAAGATACGATGGGCGATGAATTACAGGCTATTACCGATGCCGGTGTTGAGCGCATCGTTACTATCGCCGTCTCTACAGACAATTTAGCGACTGTCTTAAGTCTTTGCGATCAACATGAAAATATCTGGGGCACTCAGGGTATCCACCCCCACGAAGCTTCTTCGTGGGGCTCGTCTGTAGCGCAGTCAGTTGCGACGGGAGCTGCTCACCCCAAGGTCGTAGCTATCGGCGAGATCGGACTGGATTACTACTACGAGCATGCTTCTCCGCAAGCACAAACCCAAGCTTTTGAGGCGCAACTGGCACTCGCTGCCGAGCGCGATCTACCGGTTGTTATACACACCCGAGAGGCGGATGCCGACACGCGTGCAGTGTTAGAAAATCATGCCCCTTATTTGAGAAAAAAAGGTGTCATACACAGCTTTACCAGCTCTCAAGCGCTAGCTGACTACTGTTTATCCGAGGGGTTTTACCTCGGGTTCAATGGTATTTGCACCTTTAAGAATGCGGACAATGTGCGAGCTGTCATTGACGCCACGCCAATAGACAGCCTTGTGCTCGAAACTGACGCGCCCTACCTAACACCCGTCCCCTACCGGGGGCGCGTTAATTCGCCCCGTTTTTTACCCCTTATCGCTGAGCAAATTGCAGAGATTAAAAATATGCCGGTTGAAGCTTTGTTGAAGGCCGCCAGGAGGAACAGCATGGCGTTGTTCTTCGCTAACCCATGAGTGAATTTGCGATTGGCCAACGTTGGGTGAGCCACGCCGACGTAGAGTTGGGACTAGGTATTGTGGTGGAGCTCGATGGGAGGCGCATCACGTTGCACTTCCCTGCAGTCGGTGAGGAACGCACCTACGCCACAGACCGGGCGCCACTAACCCGGCTCATTCTGGAAGGCGGTGATCGCTACCAACACATCAATGGTCAAGAATACGCAGTCCTTGAACGCCATGAGTCTGAGGGCATCTTGGCTTATCTCATTGAGGATGCCGATGGCCAACAAGAGCTGGTTTCTGAACTTGATATTGACCCCCACATACAACTGCGCTCCCCCAGAGACCGGCTGCTCAACAACCAGCTAGATAAGCTACTGGATTTTCAACTTCGTTACGAAACATTGAAGCAGCGCGCACATTTTTCAAAAAGCGCTGTCAGAGGCCTGCTTGGCGCGCGAACTTCCCTATTATCCCACCAGGTCTATATCGCGAGCGAAGTCGGTACCCGCATTGCCCCCCGAGTACTGCTGGCCGATGAAGTTGGCCTAGGTAAAACCATTGAAGCCGGCCTCATTTTGTCCCAGCAATTAGCCTCAGGACGGGCAACCCGAGCCCTTGTTCTTGTCCCTGACTCACTGATACATCAATGGCTGGTGGAAATGCTGCGACGGTTTAGTTTGGCATTTTCGCTGTTTGATGACGACCGCTTAAGTGACTTAGACATAGAAACCGCTTTTGAGTCAGAACAACTCATATTGTGCCCGTTTTCTCTGATGGGGCAGCATGAGGACGCGAGACACAGTGCACTTTCGGCGAGCTGGGATATGGTTATCGTCGATGAAGCCCATCATCTGAGCCGTCAAAGCCCCGAGGAAGAAACCTTATCAGACTTTGTTGAAGCCCTCGCAGGCCGCTGCAGCGGCCTGCTGTTGTTGACGGCCACTCCCGAACAAGCAGGGATAGAGAGCCACTTTGATCGGCTTCGATTGCTCGATCCTGATCGCTTTAGCGATTTGCCAACTTTCCTTGCCGAACAGGAGCAATTCGCACAGTGGAATCAGGTTATCGAACAACTCCAAGCAGGCGAGACCACGGTTAGCCTGCCGGCTGGTATCGATCAACAAGCCGACAGCAAATCGCAGATCAATCAGCTGCTTGACCGCTACGGTACGGGGCGTGTGTTATTTCGCAATACCCGAGCCTCCGTACCGGGATTCCCAAAGCGCAATCTGCACGCCTACCCCTTGGAGGCGCCGGAGCTCTATCAAGACAACCGCACTGCTTTGTTCCCGGAAATGTCCTTTCCAGAGGCCCAGTGGTTAGAACATGACCCTCGAGTGAGTTGGCTGGAGGCTCAACTTCGAGCGTTACGTCCGGAAAAAGTACTGGTAATTGCTGCAAACGCCACCACTGCCCTTGCTTTGGAGCAGCAACTTCACCTGCGTGCAGGCATTCGCTGTGCTGCCTTTCACGAGGGCCTTACCCTGTTTGAGCGGGATCGTGCAGCCGCCTATTTTGCCGATGAACACGGAGGGGCACAGGCGCTGATTTGCTCTGAGATTGGTAGCGAGGGGCGAAACTTTCAGTTTGCACATCATTTAATTTGTTTCGATTTACCCAAGAATCCCGACCTACTCGAACAACGCATTGGCCGTTTAGACCGAATTGGACAGGGCACAGATGTCGTCATTCATGTGCCCTTCATACGCAACACTGCTCAGGAAGTATTATTCAATTGGCACGACCAAGCCCTGTCGGCCTTTACCAGTAGCTGTGCCGTTGGCTACACGGTTCTCCAGCAGTTCCAAGGAACCCTAGATAACGCCCTAGCGAACCCCGATGCGCCCACCGAACACCTGTTAAGTGAGTCACTGTCACTGCGCACATCCCTAGAGATCAAAATGCGTGAGGGGCGTGATCGCTTACTGGAGTTAAACTCGCATAACGCTGAGCGCGGGTCAGAAATTATTGAAACCATTCAAACGGAAGAGACTCCCGAGCAAATCCTTTCTTTTGCAGAACTTCTCTTCGACCGTATTGGCGTGAGTCAGGATTATCACTCTGAAACCACCCATTTGCTCAAACCTACTGAAATGCTGATTACCGGTGAGCTACCGGGACTTGACGAAGACGGCACGGTAGTTAGCTTTGACCGTGAAACGGCACTGGCGCGTGACGACGTGTTGTTTCTTACTCGCGAGCACCCCTTACTGCGAGAGGCGATGTCGGTTGTCTTGAGCAGTGAGCTAGGCAACTCAGCTCTCGGCACCGTAAAGCACCCCAAAATACCGGGCGGCACTGTGCTGCTCGAGTGTATATACAGCCTCGACTGCATGGCTCCAAGCCACTTAGAAATGGGCCGGTATGTCGATCAAACACCACTGCGCTTTGTCATTGATCCCAAGTGTATTGATCGAGGTCAAAACATGGGCCATCAAGTTATAAACCGTATGATTGGTCCAGTCGCCACTGCAACAGCTGCCAATGTTTTACGCAGAATCAGACCCCTACTTGAGGAGCAGCTGAAAGCCGCAGATAAGTTGGCAAAATCTGAGCTCGAGGCGAGAAAACGCACGGCCATAAACACGATCAATGAGCAGCTCGGTGCAGAGCAAAGTCGCCTGGTTTATTTGAGCAGCGTCAATCCCGGGGTCAAAGATTCTGAGATCGTCGAGCTAGAGGCACGCATAGCGGCCACCCTCGCTTCGGTGAACGACACTCAGGCAGTGAGCCAAGCCTTGCGAGTAGTCGTCGCTACTTGAGTAGCCCTAGACGCAGCCGTGAATCGACACAGGGCAGCGCCCAACGGGCCAGCAGCGTCACTTCAAGGGCGATACCAAATAGAGGACGTGTAAGCACGTTCTTGTAGGGTATCAGGTCTCTGCGTATCAACCTCGCCGCCTAGCGCGAGTTTGTCGAGTAAAGAATGTCGCGCCGTTGGTATCTGCAGCACACGCACGTAGTAAAAAGCGGACTGATCAGGGTCAAAATTCGGATCGCTCCAGGCTGCGGTTAAACGCCCCGCACCGACGCTGTTATCGACCAACCCCGTAGCCAGGTCAACGGTATTTTCAACGGGAAGCAAGGAGCCGTCAGTTTGCAGACGACCCTCCCCTGCCCAGGCGACGTCATAAACCTGCTCCTGTGTGCCGCCATCACTTTCCGTCCAGCCCTTGATCACTTGTATTCGGTCCAATGCTCCGGAAGCGGGGTCTGCTAGTGCCTCAATCAATAGGGTTGGCGTTGCACCCTCTGCCGCTGTCATGAGTTCGCCTCCCATAGGTACGGCCTGCTCCAGTACGTTTGCAGGGAAGTCGGCTTCTTCGAGTGACTCTGCGCTCAAGTTCCAGCCACCATAAACTCTGACACCAATACGAGGGCCTGTCGTCGCGTAAACCTCACGGCGACGCATGGCAGCGACAATGCCTTCTCGCGTATTGTCCTCAGCCCAAACTGCAGCAAGCCCTGACGCCGACATAGCCCAGCCAAAGGGCCTTTGTGGCTCATCACCCCAGCCCGAACTCTTCTTGCTCGGAATGGAATCTGTCACAAACTTACCCTGAAAATTTGCCTCCTCAGCACTCGGCAGCGCTGTGTGACCATCAGTGGAGCCAATCACGCCAAATTGATAGGGGTTGATGCCTACGTCAGCCTCTAGGGTGAGACCACGACGCAGGGCCGATCGTACAAAATCCCCTGGCTGAGGCTGATATTCTGTCCACCACTTCTGGATGTAGAAGGGATAGTTTTCAAAGTCGGCAAACTCGTCTTCGGGGGAAAGGGAAGAGTGCGTTTCTGAATCACCTTTTATTTGAGTGATTTCTACAACAGGCTCCCAATAACGCCGAAGTTCTGCGTAGCGAGTGTCCATCTTATCTCCACGCAGGGACGTCAGGTCAAACATAATGCCCTTCGAGATATTGGAATTGTGGGGAATCGCTAAAAATGTGCCCCCTGTTGATTTCGCAGTGGACTCCAGCCATTCCCAGAGATCCTCGGGAAAAGAGCTGTTGTCTAGTCCGTAAGGCACGAAGGTTTGAGCTGTTTGCGCATCGATGTCACCAATGACCACGCGGTGGAGGTTGGCTCCACCGGGAATTGCGCTGTACTCCCATCCAATTAGCGCCGTAAAGTCCCCCGGGGCGTTGTGCGCATCAGCGGCGTCGGTAATGGCCTTCCATGCGTCGGCTTCTACGGCGGGCAAGTCTGGAATCCAACCCACATCTGCGTCCCAGTCCCTCGCGGCGGCTGCAAAATCATCGGTTGGCTCAGGTAGCACCCCAAGAAATAAATTACGGGCGGTTTGCTGGTCGACCGCGTCTCTTAAAATTGCCGTCGCGATCCAAGCCTTCGCAGAGTCGATCAAGGAAAGATCATCCCGAGTTACGCCGTCGTAGTAGACACTTCGAATCACGCCCATCAGTTCGGCATGGTCTGAAACAACCAAAAAATCCAACGGTGTTTCCAACTGAACTCGCCGCCCATCCCAACCGTGAACAACCGGCGCGCCCTTGGCAAACCGATAAGCCATATCCGGTGTTGCAGTCAGATTATTATTGGCAAAAGCGTCCGATGAATAAGTCGTGTGCAGATGGGTATCACCCCAAAGCAGCTGTCGATCTTCAGCTTGTGAGAAGCTAGCTAAGGTCACAGTGAGTAACCAAAGAGCCGGGTAAAGATTCTTCACAATCATTTTTGTTCCCCAAATATCATGACGAATTGCTGAGGCTAGAGGTGCTAAGGCGTATTACCGCCCCTTCCATGTATAGGCTTCTTTATTAAAAAAGGCAGCGATCGCATTAGGGCAGTCTTCACTTGAAATACAAAACTCCTGTAGGTCAGCCTCCTTGGTAATGGTGTCGCCCAAAGAAGAGGTAGCCGCGAAACGGAGCGCCTCTTTAGTGTACCGAAGCGCCAGTGGCGAGCGTCCCGCGAGGTTCTCGGCAAACTCCATGGCCTCCACCGCAAAATCAGCCTTATCGAACACCCTATTAGCCATTCCCCAATCCAATGCCTTTTGGGCTCCCAACTTTTCCCCAAGAGCCATCAATTCGAAAGCCCGCCGACTGCCAACAAGTTTTTGCAGCAGCCAGGTTGAACCGCCATCCGGGATTAATCCAATCGCGGAGAAGGGTTGATAGAGATAGGCGTCTTCAGCCATAACAACAAGATCACAGGCCATCGCATAACTGTAACTGATTCCCGCACAAGGCCCGTTGACCGCAGCGACCCAAACCTTAGGCGCCTCGGCTATGGACAGCACCCCGGGCTTAAACTCGTGAATGAGATCGTCCCGGGTTTGTGCGCCAATCATTAGATCAGCGCCTGCAGTGTCGTCGGCGAGATCAGCACCTGCACCAAAAGCCCTGCCCTCTCCCGTTAGAATGACGACACGAATGGCGTCGTTCATATTGATCTCACGAGCAGCGGCATAAAATTCACGGCGCATTTGACCATTCATTGCATTGAGACTATCGGGACGATTAAAGGCGACGCGGGCGACAGCGCCATGATGGGTTACGTTGATCGTTTCAAATTTTGACATTGTGCCCTCTCGGTTTTTGAAGCTTAAAAACTGCCTGCAGATGGTAACAACCGCCAGCCATTATTGCTTGCAGATCCTGACATTGGTTGAGCTCGCGCTCAAGAATACTGTGGCCTTGGGCAATCCCCACGAATTTCAGCGCAAGTCTCCAGAACAAGGCACTAAACAGCGGAATCATTCGAAGAAGCCACCAGAGCCTCGCCGCAATAACAGCACCTGTAACTGGCTCGACCTGCGCGAATCCGATTGTGTCGCGTACTCGAGACACTGTGATCTCTGCAGAGACAGTGATAAGCGTGTCGCCGCTGCCTTCGTACAGGCACCGCACTTAAGTCAGCAGTGTAGGTGGCACTTGGATTAGCGCCCATCGCAACCATCAGAGACTGCCATTCTGGTCCATGGGGTTTAACCTTGCGCCGTCCGAACTGCTGATGGATCGCATAATGTGCAACCTCATGAGGTACGGTATCTCGGAGGTGAAGCGCCATATCTGTCGCAAATACCCATGGATTGAAACGCAGCCATTGGCAGTGGCCCTTGTAGCAATACATGCCTGCGGTGGTACCCGAGAGATCAAGGCGCGCTTCTATAGGGCCCAGAGGGATTTCAAGTAACCGTTGAGCGCGTTCGATATCGTGACGCACTCGGGCTTGAATCTCCTGAGCCTGAACATCGCTCAGAGGCCCAAAAGACAATTAGTCAGCACTCTCAGGGTCCAAAACGTCTTTCAGCTCGCGCTTTAAAAATTTGCCATTGGCGTTGCGAGGCAATGGCTCAGCTAAAAACCAGACATACCGCGGCACTTTGAAGGCAGCGATCCGGCTAGCCAGATGCTCACGCAAACTAGGTGCATCCAGCATTGCCGCTTCTTTAAGATGGATGGCTGCACCAACTTCTTCACCGAGGCGATCATCAGGCACCGCAAAGGCCACACATTCTAGGACCGCTGGGTGGTCAAAAATTGCGTTCTCCACCTCAGCACCGTAGATGTTCTCGCCTCCTCTGAGGATCATATCTTTGGCCCGATCAACCAAATACAGAAAGCCGTCCTCGTCAAAATAACCAATATCGCCCGTCTGTAGCCAACCCTCTATGATGGTTTCGGCGGTTGCCTCGGGACGATTGATATACCCTTTGATAACGGGCGTACCGCGCACGCAAACCTCGCCTACTTCGTTGGGCGCCAGTTTATTCCCATCTGCATCGACGCATTTCCCTTCAAGGGTAGGCACCATAGGCCCGGCACTACTTGGACGCTCCAGAAAAATATCTCCAGCGATGTAGCTGATAATGCCACAGACCTCTGTCATCCCGTAGCCTTGCGCTGGCTTTGCACGCTTCGTTTCCGCTGCCACTTTACCCACCAGGTCGGGCTGCATCGCGGCTCCACCACCACCCATAGCGTTCAAGCTGCCCAGATCAAATTCGTCACGATCGGGGTGGGTTAGAATTTCACGACTCATCATGGGGACTGCACTCATCGTGGTGATCTTCTCAGCATCAATGAGGCGCATCGCTTCAACCGGGTCCCACTTATACATCAAGATAAACCGGCCGCCAGCGACAGTACCGGCCTGCATAATGCAATTGTTGGCCGTAACGTGAAAAAGCGGCGTCGCGATTAACGCGACAGGAGGCGGTGCTGATACAGGTGCCTCTAGCGCTTGGCCTGCTTCTAGGGCCCTATGTGAAGCGTAGATGCCGCCCATAGCTGCGACGTTCAAAACATTGGCGACGCATCCGCGGTGGGTCAGTTGAGCTCCCTTGGGTCGCCCGGTAGTGCCCGAGGTGTAAAAGATGCAAGCTTCGCTGTCTGGGTCGATTTCCGCCGCGGGCAAATCGCCACCGGTGGCAACAGCCGACTGCCAGGGTGTCGTTGTTAACGAACAATCATCAGTTCTCACAGAGACCAACGCCATGTCAGGAAACTGTTCGCTGACCGTGGCAAAAGTGGCTAACCGCTGTTGGTCGCCGACTAACATTTTTGGCTGGGAATCATTCAGTGCATAGGCCATTTCATCAGCGACCCACCAAGCATTTAAGCCTACAACTACAGCGCCGATCGAGTTGATCGCCCAATGGGCAAGCATCCATTCGGGATAGTTGCGCATCGCTATGGCCACCCGATCCCCCGGAACAATACCTTGACCTACCAACCAATTGGCAAAGCCCGCCACACGCTCCGCCGCATCGCGGTAGGTCATGCGTTCATCAAGGTACACAAGATACTCAGCTTCACCGTGTCCAGTTGCCAACATCCACAGATCGCGCATGCTGTTTGGTGCGTTGACGTAACCCAGTAGTGACTGCCCCGCAACATCGACCTGCCCTACCTCCAATAGAGATCCGGGTTGAGTAACCAATTTTCTAGCCGCTTCATAACTTGCGATACTACTCATGGTCTGTCCTTATCGGGATTCTTAGTTAGGTTTTAAGCAGCCCCAGTTGGGTTGCGCGAGCAAGCATAACCACAGCATACTTGCCGATCAAATTTTTACTCACATTCGTCTACTTCGGGGACGTTTTCGCGGTTGTAAGTCGGGGGTTGCACTTGAGCACACAAACATTAGATCTTTCAAAACTCAGTGATTGGCTAAAAGCGAACGTGTGTGACTTTAGTGGCTCGCTAACCGCCGAAAAGTTTGCCGGTGGACAGTCAAACCCAACCTTTAAAGTGACCGCAGGCGAACGTGAATTTGTGCTGAGGCGCAAGCCCCCGGGACAGCTGCTAGCCTCAGCCCACGCGGTCGACCGAGAGTATCGGGTTATTTCCGCGCTGCAAAATAGCGATGTGCCGGTACCCGGCGCTGTAGCACTCTGCGAAGACGATGACATCATCGGGTCCATGTTCTACTTAATGGAGTTCATGGATGGCCGTGTTTTTTGGGACCCAGTGTTGCCCGAGCTCTCTAATGATGAGCGCAGCGCGGCCTACGACGATATGAATCGCGTTCTCGCAGCGATGCACAGCGTTGATATCGATGCTGTTGGGCTGAGCGATTACGGAAGGCCGGGCAACTACTTCGAGCGGCAGGTGGGACGGTGGAGTAAGCAATACAGGGCGTCAGAAACTGAAACTGTCCCGGCAATGGAAACACTGATGGTCTGGCTATCAGAAAACATGCCTGCCGACGACGGTCGAGTAGCGCTAGTTCATGGTGATTATCGGTTGGATAACGTCATGTTTCATCCTACTGAACCTAAAATCATCGCGGTGCTCGATTGGGAGCTCAGTACTTTGGGCAACCCCATCGCTGACCTCGCCTATCAGGTTATGGCTTGGCAGCTTCCCCGTGATGCCGGCATCACCGGCTTGGGCGGCATAGATCGCAAACCCCTAAGTATTCCAGAGGACAGCAGCTACGTCAGAAGCTACTGCGAGCGCACCGGGCGTGATGAAATTCAGCATTGGAATTTTTATTTGGCGTTTTGCTTTTTCCGCCTGGCAGCCATCGTTCAAGGCGTCAAAAAGCGCGCTCTTGACGGCACCGCCTCGAGTGCCGAAGCAGAGAGCCGCGGCAACCTTGTGCACCCCCTCGCTGAACTGGGCATGTCATACATCAAAGACTAAATACGAGAGCGTCAGTGCGTCACTCGCAGACTTTTTTGAGCCACAGCTGTCGCTGCTCCAGCTTTGCCCGATGCCTTACGGCTGCGCTGAGTTTTGATTTTGGCCGCAGTTTTATCAGGCACATTTGTAAGCTTTGCGCGTTGAGCACGGGTCGGGGCCGGCCTGCGACGAGAGGACCGAGGGCGTCTTACCGCCACAGGATCTGGCCGCAAGTCGCCATATTCAAAGCGGTAGAGAATATCTTCTAAAGTCCGAGATATTTGAGTGCAGCGGCGAATAGCCTCGACCTTCTCGTAGCAAGCATGCTCACCGTGATGGGTCAGCCGAAGCAGTTCCTCTTCATTGAGATGAGAAAGTAAACGTAACGGATTCGCAAGCCGGAAGCTGGGCATAATGTTAATGTCCCCGGTGTACTCTTGATCCATGAGTGCGTGCATGCCGTGCAGCATCATATTGAACCTAGGCCAGTTATCACCGCGCTTTTGTGCCAAGCCGCGGTAAAAATTAAGAAATTCCCGCCCTACGCCTACGCCGAGTGCACCCGCAGCCTTAGACAGAGCTCCGCGGTCTTCGTCTTTGGAAATAAACGCTGTTGCAATGGGATTTACCATGCTCACGATATGGTGGTTAGTGCCAAAAAGGCGGGATAAGCGTTTGGCCGGCAGATCATCGGCAACCGAGCCGTCGATCCAACGTCGACCCGGCAAATACGGTTGTGGCTCTCCATGCACATTACGAGCCATTAACATAACCGCGGGAAATACTCCGGGAACTGCGCAAGACGCCATAACTGCCGAGCGAATATATACGTTGGGTGACGTCACCGCGTTGAGGAGTCTTGAGCGCTGGTGCGGCTCGGCAGGTGCAATGGTAATGCTCACCTGCCTCCCGGTCTTTGCATAGGCCTCCTCGAAGGTCGCATTAGGAATAAGGCCCTCTATCAGATGTTCTAAGTCATCCAAAGAAATGTTGGGGCCACCGGTCAATAACTTCCGTAGGAATCCGGCTTCCTCTTTCGCCTTTGCGCCGCTTTGCAGTATCGCGAGCTTTTCAAGATCGGCCACTTCATCATCAGTGTGGCAGGCCAAAACGCCCGCAACTAAGGCGCCCGCGCTAGAACCCGAAATAACTCGAGGCAGAAGGCCCTGCTCGAGTAAGACATTGACAACGCCTAAATGGAGGAAGCCCAGGGCGCCGCCGCCACTAAGCATTAACGCAGAGCGGCCGAAGCAGATGTTAGCCCGATAAAAGAAATCCAGCTTTTGTTGAGCAGGAATAATGCTGTCATCAAGTTCGGCTAGCAGCTTCAGAGACTCATCGATTTCGTCAATGTAATCCTCGATCAGACGCTTCGTACCCGACTTGGCCATACGATAAAGGACGCCTTTACCCATGCCCCCCATGTTGCCATGAATGCCTTCATTGAGGGCATAAAGCAGCCCTTGATGATCGGAGCGAGCGCGTAGGTTTCTCAACCGATCAAGGCGTAAGCGGATTTGCGCATAGTCGTAGAGATCGGTGTGTTCAACGTGACGCCAGTCGGTCATACCCGTTATATCGTCATGATCACGAGCCGCTGCCAACCAATCCGCGTAGTTATCAGACTTGGCCATGTCCCGCGCTAATACCTTGAGTTTTCGTTTATTCCGCACCCTTACCTCGTACCACTGTGAGATCAGACGTCAGCTTATTACTGTTGGGCGCTCGGGTATACTCGCTGCTTCGAGAAATGCGCGAAAAATTCGACCCACACTCGCTGATGCCTCCAATTATCCGATATATATCAATAGACTAGCCCGGCATCTGCACCACAAACCTGAGCTCAAGAGAATGAACTAAAAAGCGGTTTCTTGCCACCAGACCTAAGGTTTCAGCCCCTGAAATCACTCATTTCGGTTTCGATACGCATCCATCAAGTGACGCTTGTAAAGCTTACCGTTATCCATCCGAGGAAGCTGTTCCATGAAATCCAGATTTCGGGGGATTTTAATGTGGGACAAACGCTCTTTCAGCCATTCAACAAGCTCCAACGCTGTCTCATCAGTAGCATCGACCCAGTTGGCTGGCTGAACAACAGCTTGAACGGTTTCACCAAACTCATCACAGGGCACTCCGAAAACCGCCACGTCGGCGACTTTTTCGTGATTGATCAGGAGGTTTTCAATTTCCGCAGGATAAATATTCACGCCACCAGAGATGATGGTGAAATTTTTGCGATCGGTAAGATACAAATAGCCTTCATCGTCGAGGTAACCCATATCACCCACAGAGGTCCAGCCGTCTTTGTTGTAGGCTTCCGCCGTTTTACCCGGCTCGTTATGGTATTCAAATTTATTAGCAATGTCAGAAAACCAAATCCCTCCGACCTCTCCGGCTGGCAACTCGTTACCCTCCTCGTCCAACACATGAGGAACGCCAAACAAGGGGCGACCCACCGAGCCTTTATGTTTTAGCCAATCGTTGGAGTCAATCAAGGTGAAACCCGCACCCTCGCTCGACGAATAGTATTCAAGGATCACAGGCCCCCACCAATCGATCATTTGCTCTTTAACGTCAATCGGGCATGGCGCCGCGGCATGAATTGCCACTTGCATTGAACTGGTGTCGAACTGAGTCCGCTGCGCTGTGGGGAGCTTGAGCATTCGAACAAACATAATCGGTACCCATTGACTGTGGGTTACTCGGTGTTCTTGTATGAGTTCCAGTGCGCGTAACGCGTCGAACTTCTCCATGATGATCGAAGTGCCACCGGTATCCAGAACCACCATGTTGTAGTGCAGCGGTGCGGCATGGTACAGCGGCGCTGGTGACAAATAGGTGGTTTCCGGGCCAAACCCAAAGGCGGCACCAAGTGACAGGGTCAACGGCAGGGGCTCATCAAAAATTTCGGTGTACGGTTTGTTATAAACGCCCTTGGGTTTGCCCGTAGTGCCCGATGAATACAACATCGTCGTGCCCATGGCTTGATCTTCAATTGGCGACACCGGCAGCGCATCGACGGTCTCCTCCCAGGATAAAAAGCCATCCTCAATACCACCGATCATGTAAAAATGCCTCAGCGCTTCAGCACTTCCAACCATGTGAACTGCTACGGCGGTTAACGAATGCGAAGCAACGAATAATTTCGCGCCACAGTTTTCTAAAATATAGGCCGTCTCATCTTCTTTGAGGTGGGTGCTGATAGGCGTAAAAATAATGCCAGAGCGCATCGCTCCGGTTGTAATCTCAAGGAACTGGCGGCAATTTTCTACCATAATCGCCACGTGATCACCCGACTGCAATCCGCAGAGCCGGAATAAGTGCGCCACCTGATTGCTTCTAGCCTCTAGCTCTCCGTAGGTGACCATCTCTCCCGAGTTAGCCATAATAAAAGCGGGCTTATGGGGGGTTTCGGCTGCTGTAATTGATATGTGGGGCATCAGGACTCTCGCAGTGGTATGTTTCACGTACTATACAAGAGCTCGCAGCGAGTTAAAGCAAAGGAGATCACTTTGTCGGTGGGTAATCCGTTCAAGTCTATGGCACCTAACCAGCTGCGCCGGGCAGCGCGCCAGGCCAGGCTTAATGAAACCACAAGTGGTTTGGCTCCGGGCTTCGTCCAGTGCAACTTGGTCATTATTCCTCAAGACTATGCCGGCGACTTCGCCGACTTTTGCCGACGCAATCCGAGACCCTGTCCGCTGCTTGCCGTAAGCCCTACTCCGGGTGACTTCAGCCTACCAGAGCTGGGCTCAGATATAGACGTGCGAACTGATGTACCGCGCTATCGACGCTGGGAGAATGGCGCTTTAATAAATGAGCCGACCGACCTTTTGGATCACTGGCGTTCTGACCATGTGGCTTTTGCACTGGGATGCTCATTTTCTTTCGAAGAAGCACTGCTTGCCGACGGCCTCGAAATTCGAAACATTTCTGAGGGGGTTAATGTACCAATGTTTCGAACGAATCAACCCTGCACATCCGCGGGCCCGTTCGCCGGCAATCTTGTTGTGAGCATGCGTCCCATGAAACCCAAGGACGCCATAAGAGCCATTCAAATTTGCACGCGATTTCCTGCCGTTCATGGGGCTCCAATACATTTTGGCGACCCCAGCCAAATCGGCATCACCAATCTTCAGCAACCAGATTTTGGTGACAGAGTTACCATTAAAGACGATGAGGTGCCGGTGTTTTGGGCGTGTGGCGTCACGCCTCAAGTGGCACTTGAAAATGCCAAAATCCCCTTAGCATTCACTCATGCCCCAGGCTATATGCTAATTTCCGATAAACCCAACACAGGACTCGCAATACTGTGAAAGCTGTCAAGAGGGTGGTCAGTCGCACCCGAAAAAGAAGAGCCCGTCAATTAAGCATAAAACTCAACTGTGACTTGGGCGAGGGATTCGGCGTCTACACCATGGGACGTGACGACGAAATTATGCCCCTTATTGACTGCGCAAACATTGCCTGCGGCTACCATGGTGGCGACCCGTCTATAATGCGCAAGACGGTCCTTCTTGCCAAACGCCACAAAGTCGAAATCGGCGCTCACGTCGCTTATCCAGACCTACAAGGTTTTGGCCGTCGCTCAATGAACCTGCGAGGCCAAGAGCTTATTGACTGTATTCAGTATCAAATATCCGCGCTCGACGGCATAGCTCGCACGAATGGTGCTCGCGTTACCTACGTAAAACCCCATGGGGCGCTTTACAATGACATGAGCACCGACCCAGGACTGGAAAGAACAGTGATGCAAGCTATTGCATCGTGGTACCGCCCCCTTGAGTTGGTCATGCTCGCCACACCAAAAGATAAAAAGTCAGTTGAAACTGCATTTGACTATGGACTGAGTTTGCGTTTTGAAGCTTTTGCAGACAGGGGTTATACCCGTTCGGGTTATCTTGTCCCGCGTGACAAGCCCGGCGCAGTTTTAGGCGTGACCGCCGCGGTTGCTCAGGCGAAGGCCATCGCCTCTGGCACAGTGCGCAGCACCAAAGGGCACAAACTCAGTATTCTTCCAGACACTCTCTGTGTCCACGGTGATACGCCTGAGGCACTAGAGATGCTGAAAGCCATTCACCTAGCGTTACAAACACCCGCAGACTAACTAATGCACTTAAGCTACGCTGGCCTTAACGGTATCCGTATAAGCCTTGACGACGCACCCAGCCCTGCCCTTACTGCTGATCTTATTGAGCTGCGTGATCGCATAACGAGCAAACACCCCGCAGGCCTCACCGACTGCGTACTGGGTTACCGAACCCTTACGCTTTTTTTTGATCTCGCAGAACTCCCTAGAGAGACGTTGCTGGCAACCATTCGCGAATTGGACGGCGTCACTGCTTCGCCGCAGTGCAGAGGACGGATGGTTGAATTGCCCGTCTGGTACGCAGAAGAGTCAGGTCATGACTTGCTACGTGTTGCCGAACATAGCGGCCTGTCCGTTCAAGAGGTCATCGACTTACATTCGAGTAGCAGCTACAACGCCTATGCAACGGGGTTTGCCCAGGATTCTGCTACTTAGGGGACATCTCAGAGGTGTTGGAAATACCGCGCTTACGAACGCCTCGAAGAATAGTGCCTGCGGGCAGTGTTGCCATTGCAGATCGACAAACAGCGGTTTATCCCTCGGCGTCCCCTGGCGGGTGGCATCTTCTGGGCCTCTGCCCTACCCCTCTCTTTAATTTAGAGCTGTCACCACCCGGGTTGATAGCTGTGGGTGACCTAGTCACTTTCAAGCCCATTTCCCAAGATGAGTTTTTCGAACTGGGTGGTACGTTAATGTGACCGGACTAAGCGTTATCAAGGTGGGCCTTTACGCCACTATTCAGGATCTTGGTCGCGTCGGCTACCTTGGTTATGGAATCACTACTGGAGGCGCAGTTGATGCATTTGCGCTCCGCTGTGCCAACCGACTCGTTGGCAACACAGATAATCATGCCGGCATAGAAGTCGTGTTGAATGGGATAACGCTCGTAGCTACCTGCGATCTGCAACTGGCGTTGTGTGGCGCTCCCGTGACCCTGCATGTCAACGACGAACAGTGCTTTATGAATACGCTAGTGGTTGTGACCGCCGGATCAACCGTTACCCTTGGAAGGGCCATAAAGGGCACTTACAGCTATTTGGCCGTAAAAGGAGGGGTATCCACGCCCCTCGTCTTGGGAAGCCGTAGCACTGTTATCCGCGAGGGCCTCGGGGGGATTACTGGAGAAGCCCTCAAAGCAGGAGACCTTTTACCCGCAGCTTCATCCGACCAGCCGCCGGAAATCCCGCATCGGCAACGGCATGAGCCACGTCAGTTGCCCAATAAAACCAGTACGCAAGCTGATACTCTACAGCTTCGATTTCTGCCAGGGATCCACTATGACGATGTCACACAAGACTGCAGAGAAGATCTTTGCGGGCAAATCTTCAGTATTTCTGGATCAGCTAATCGCATGGCTATTCCTCTAAACGGCAGTCCGGTCGATACCGGCATGACAAAACTTTGGTCAGAGGCCACATGCCTTGGTTCAATTCAAATTCCACCAGACGGGCAGCCCTTGGTGCTCATGAATGATCGCCAGACAATGGGAGGCTACCCTCAGGTTGGCGTCATAATTCCCCCTGACAGGGTGCGACTCAGCCAGGCCAGAGCAGGACAGCGGGTGCGACTTGAAGCATTAAGCACAGCCCAAGCCGAGCAAATAGTCTGGTTGCATGAGCATTATGAAGAAACGCACCTGAAAGCGCTCGACAGCCTTGGATCCCCTGCCCCTTGACCTCAGCAACAGACATGAGTCACCGGCTCGAAGGCGCTCTGGTTGCCCGAAATCCAAGAGGCATGCGCATCGTTCGAGATGCGCTGCAGCCCGCTTACCTCTTACGTGCAGCACAGCAAGTTATTGCGGCCGAGGGTAATATTGTCATCTGCACGGGTTTTCCGGTGGCTGGAACCTTTGAAACAGATGGCCCCCCTGGAGCGTTTGCGCTTTATCATTTTCTGGAGAGCCTTGGCCGCAAGCCCTGGCTACTCAGTGGTGATGCGATCATCCGAGCGCTAGGGCAATCGATACGAACATGGCCTCTTACGAGCTTTGATTACGAGGGTGCCCATGCAGAAGCTCAAGGGCTTTTGCTTGATCTAGCGCCCTCACTCATCATTGTCATTGAGCGACCTGGGGCCGCGGCCGACGGCCGGTTTTATAATATTGCTGGCAAAGACATCACTGAGCAGTGCCGCCCCGTTGAGCCTTTGCTGGAACTCGCTGATTGTCCCGTTATCGCCATTGGCGATGGAGGCAACGAAGCCGGTATGGGTCGTGCTGGAGAGGTACTGGGGACGTTGGATATAAAGCCCGCTCGCATTAGTTGCGACGAACTGATTGTTGCAGATGTGTCAAATTGGGGGGCCTATGGATTAATTGCTATGGCGGAGGCACTTTGCGAGCGTCCGGTGTTGGATTGGCTGGACAGCAATGCACTGCTCCAACGCTGCGTTGAGTTGGGGGCAGTCGATGGCGTCAGTCACGAACCTACCAACACCGAGGACGGCTTTGAAGCTGGCGTGGGTGAAGCCCTTATTGAAGAGATCAAGCTAATCACTAGCGGAGGGATTAAAACGTGACAATTGCCTACCTTAACGGTGCGTTCATGCCTTTAGAGGAAGCGCGTATTTCGCCAATGGATCGCGGTTTTTTATTTGGCGACGGCATTTACGAGGTCATACCATGGTATGAAGGGCGCCCCGTGGGCTTTCAGCGACACATGCAACGTTTTGATCAGGGTTTGGCAGCGATTAGCCTTGAAAATCCGATGTCCACCGAAGCGTGGCACACGCTTTTCACTGAGTTAGCCAGCAAGAGTGAAGGAGAACACCAAGGCGTCTATTTACAGGTCACCCGCGGTACCGCTCCTGTTCGAAATCATCGCTTCCCAGCGGACTGCCCGCCCACGGTATTTGCCTATACCTTTGCGGTAAGTGCGCCCTCTAATGGTGATCCTGAGCGCGCCACTTGCTACCGGGTAGCAACTGCCACAGACCGTCGTTGGAAACGCTGCGATATCAAATCAGTGGCCCTGCTGGGAAACGTACTGCACATGATGGAAGGTGTTGACGCCGGCGCCGATGAAACCATTCTCTTCAACGAGGATGGAGAGCTCACCGAGGCTGCTGCCTGTAACGTTTTCATCGTGCAAAATAAAACGGTCGCTACCCCACCATTAGATATTGAAAAACTTCCCGGGGTAACGCGAAACATGCTGATCGACATTTTACGCAACGAAGGCTGGAACGTTGAAGAGCGCACAGTGACTCGAACTGAAGTTATGGCAGCAGACGAAGTGTGGCTAACAAGCTCAACAAAAGAAGTGGCTCCAGTTATTGCTATTGATGGACAAAGCGTCAACGATGGGAAGCCTGGAGAAGTATGGACAGCGGCACAATCGCTGTTTGCACACCATCGCTTCAACGCCTGAGAGAAAACGTGCCAAGACCAACAACAATATCCATTGATCTCGATGCTCTCTCGCTTAACGCGGCCTCAACTCGCAAACTCGCGGGTAACAGTCGGATACTCGCTTCGGTAAAAGCCAACGCCTACGGTCACGGTATGATTCCATGTGGCCAAAAGTTGTGCGAGTTTGTTGACGGCTTCGCGGTCGCATTTTGTGAGGAAGCTGTTGCGCTTCGTAAAGCGGGAATCGATCTCCCAATTCTGCTCTTGGAAGGACCATTTGATCGGTGCGATGTCGATGCAATACATGAGTATGGCGTGATGATGACGGTACACTGTCATCAGCAAATCGACCTCCTCGAACAAAGCGGCCATCCCCTCACCGCGCCGGTGTGGATTAAGATCGATAGTGGCATGCATCGGCTGGGGTTCAATCCAGCAGAGGCTCCTCAAATTGAAAAACGCCTGCGGGAACTGGGAGCGCAGTCAATCACTCTTGTCAGCCACTATGCCGATGGCGAACACCCCCACTCAGCATTAACTCAAAAACAGCAGCAAGTTTGGCGATCATTGAAAAAATCAACGCCGTCTCAGACGAGCATGGCCAACTCTGCAGGCGTCATTAACGACTTGGACACTGCGGCAACTTGGATCCGCCCGGGCATTATGCTGTACGGTGCGGCGCATACAGCGGCTGAAACCACGGTATCCTTTGAGCCCGTAATGACGTTCAATTCAGAAGTCATGGCCCTTCGCAAAATTACAGCAGGTGAATCTGTAGGTTACGGCGGCCGCTGGCGAGCGGCACGGGACAGTCTTATCGCAACGATACCGGTAGGTTATGGCGATGGTTATCCACGAACCGCTATTGATGGCACACCGGTATGGCTGCAAGGTAGGCGGCTACCTCTAGCAGGTAGAGTTTCAATGGATATGATTACCGTCGACGTTACTGATCTTCCGAACTGCCAAATCGGGGCTCCGGTCGAGCTGTGGGGCAAACATTTAGCCGTTAATGAGGTCGCCGAATATGCAGGCACTATTGGCTATGAACTTCTCACGCGCATGACGGGCAGAGCCCCGATGAGCTTTGTTCCTTAGCATGTCCATGAAGATCTTTTTGACGACAAGGTTTCCAATCAACTCCAGAAAACCAGGGCTCGGGGCGATCTCCGTGCGTAACCCTATCGAATCAGATACCACCGGCGCCAATAGTGAAGAACCACTCCCCGAGGGTAGCCTTCTCGCCGCACTCGACCTTGGTAGCAACTCTTTTCATCTTTTGATCGGGCGACTTGAACACGGGGAGATCAAGCCTATACATAGCCAAGCGGAAAAGGTGCAGCTTGGTGCTGGCCTTAGCGGCCGAAAACTTTCATCAGCAGCCATTGAACGTGGCCTCGGGTGTTTAAAACAGTTTGCGCAACTGCTGCAGAGTATCGAGCCCTCCCGAATCAGAGTCGTCGGCACCCACGCTTTACGGCGCGCACGCAACCGTCGGGAATTTACTATCCCCGCTGAGCAAATTCTCGGAGTGCCAGTGGACGTGGTTTACGGACGAGAAGAAGCGCGTCTTGTGTATTTGGGTGTCGCCCATGCTCTGGCTGATGACAGCAGAAGCCGCCTTGTTGTGGATATTGGTGGCGGCAGCACAGAATTTATAATCGGTCGACGTTTTGAACCTACTCGCTTGGAAAGCCTGCAAATGGGCTGTGTCAGCTATGCCCACACCTATTTTGGCAAGGGGAAAATTAGCAAGCGCCGGTTTAATAATGCTTTTCAGCAGGCACTGATCGAAATATCTCATATTCGCGGACACTTCAATGCCAAGCACTGGTCTGAGGCTGTCGGTTCCTCTGGCACATTGCAGGCTATAGAGACGATCATAAAACTCAATGGCTGGAGTCATGACGGTATTGATAAGAAGTCCCTTGAGCGGCTTCGAAAATCATTGATGAAATACAAGCATGCTGATGACATTCCCTGGGAGGGCCTAAATGATAAACGACGGTCTGTTATTGCGGCCGGTGTCGCCATAGCGCTAGCCATTTTCACAGGTTTGGATATTGAGAAAATGCGCACGTCAAAGGGTGCACTCAGGGAAGGAGTCGTTTACGACTTGGTAGGCAGGCTACGCCATGAGGACGTTCGTGAGCGCTCAATCACCGCGATTCTCGCACGCTATCAAGCCGACCAGACTGCGTCTGAACGCGTGTCAACCATGGTCACAAGGTTAGCTATGTCAGTGAGAAAGCACTGGCAGCTGCGGGACCGCGATGTCGAACTACTGGTGTGGGCTGCAAGATGCCACGCTATCGGTGTCGCGATCTCTCAAAAACACTATCATCGTCATTCGGCCTATCTTCTGGAAAATTCTGATCTAGCGGGGTTCTCTCAAGGAGAGCAAGAAATGCTTGCCGCTTTGGTGAACGGTCAACGCGGCAAGTTACGCCAAAGCGAGCTGGGCTCAATGCGGCAAAAGCACGGCGAAAACATTGCGAAACTCTTGGTGATCATGCGCATCGCAGTCGTTTTAAAATGGGCAGAGGACGTAAGGGACGCCAAGATCACGGCATCGACCGCAACACTGAACCTGTGCTTTCCTAGGGAATGGCAGGAAAGGCACCCTCTGACAACGAAAGAGCTTATCCTCGTCAGCAACGCCGCGAGAAAATTGGGCGTGCAACTGCAGCTGACCTAATATAGGACCCACCTACAGAGTCAGTCACAGAAATCACTCACTAAAAGGCTTCGTTGCGTTCTAAAGCGGTTGGCGCTGGCTTTATCGCTGCTTTGCTAAAGCACCCACCGCGACCCCCGACAATGCCCGCCAAAAAAATACTAACAACGAACCGGGCGGCAGTCGGCCCGCAAAACGAAGCAAAGGTAACCCAAGTTGCTAGTGTATTCTGGGGCTTAGGTAGATAGCGTCTGAAGCCGCAATAACCACCTGCCGGGTGCCAGGCTATCAAGCGCGCTACCACTGCAATTTTCTGAGACGCTTCAGCGCTTATTCTATTTTACGAGACTGGTAATTGAGGCTACCGCCCCTATGCCGCTCGAGGATTCAACACACAGGATCTGTGCCGGGCACAGTCGGCGAAGAAGAAACTTTCTTTTACAGGGGTTTAAATTTGGGCCGGTCCGTCTTGGAACAAGCCGGGCAGACCTAAATAAACACGGAGACCACCGCCTTAAGTCTTGGGTCTTAAGGCGATGGGGCAATGTTGCTAAATAGCCGCTTCTAACTCTGGCAAGGCTTGAAACAAATCTGCGACCAAACCATAGTCTGCGACTTGAAAGATAGGCGCATCCTCATCCTTATTGATGGCAACAATAACCTTGCTGTCTTTCATTCCCGCCAAGTGCTGAATGGCACCCGAAATTCCCACGGCGATGTAAAGATCTGGCGCGACAATCTTGCCGGTTTGTCCAACCTGATAGTCGTTGGGCACAAACCCAGCGTCTACCGCTGCCCTAGAAGCGCCAATCGCAGCGCCGAGCTTGTCGGCAATGCCTTCGAGCAGTTGGAAATTATCACCGTTTTGCATGCCTCGGCCACCTGAAATCACCACGGAAGCGGCTGTCAGTTCGGGCCTGTCCGACACAGCAACCTCTTCGCTGATAAAGCTCGAGAGCCCAGCATCATGTGCCGCCGCTAACGCCTCAACCGCTGCCGAGCCGCCCTCTTCAGGAACGCCGTCAAAAGCAGTGGTTCGGACTGTGATGACCTTTTTAGCGTCGGATGACTGTACCGTCGCAATCACGTTGCCCGCATAAATTGGGCGCTTAAATGTGTCAGGACTATCTACGGCAATAATGTCAGAGATCTGCGCGACGTCTAACAACGCTGCCACGCGTGGCATTGTATTCTTGCCCCCAGTTGTCGCCGGAGCCACAACGTTGTCGTAGGATGCAGCAACATCAGCAATGAGCAACGCCACGTTCTCCGCTAACTGATTTGCATACACGGCGTTGTCGGCACACAGTACCTTGCCCACGCCAGGTATAGCTGCTGCGGCATCAGCCGCAGGCCCGCAATCGGCCCCTGCCACTAAGATGTCAATGTCCCCGCCAATGGCTTGCGCGGCAGCAACCGCGTTGTGCGTTGCCGGCTTGAGCGTGCTGTTGTCGTGTTCGGCAATAACCAACGTATTCATGAGATCACCTTTGCTTCGTTCTTGAGTTTATCGACCAGTTGAGCCACGTCCTCAACCTTTATCCCAGCTGCGCGCTCAGGAGGCGGAGCAACACCGAGTTGCGTGACATGTGATTTGACCTCAACGCCAAGCTCACCGGGGTTTGTGACGTCTAAGGGCTTCTTCTTAGCCTTCATAATGTTGGGCAGTGACGCGTATCTTGGTTCGTTCAACCGAAGGTCTGTGGTCACAATCGCAGGCAATGACAACTTGAGGGTCTGAAGGCCACCATCCACCTCTCGGATGACCTGTAAGCTATCGCCATCAACCTTAATTTCTGATGCGAAAGTCCCCTGCCCCATATTGGCGAGTGCACCCAGCATTTGTCCTGTCTGGTTGTTATCGCCATCGATAGACTGCTTACCCAAAATGACCAGCTGCGGCTGCTCTTTATCGACAACCCCTTTCAAAAGCTTCGCAATTTCGAGAGGCTCTGGACGCCCTTCAACTTCGACATGAATACCGCGGTCAGCACCGAGTGCGAGTGCGGTGCGGATTTGCTCTTGGCTGGACTTTTCGCCCACAGAAACCACCACAACCTCAGAAACAGTTCCCGCCTCTTTCAGGCGAACTGCTTCTTCGACAGCGATTTCACAAAAGGGATTAATGGCCATTTTGACATTGTTAAGTTCAACATCACTGCCATCGGCTTTGGCACGTACCTTGACGTTATAATCAACCACGCGCTTAACAGCGACCAGTGCTTTCATTATGACTCCGTAGCTTTGCTAGAATAGTGCTTTGCGGGAAGTTTAGTGTAACATACCCGAAGTTCAAAAAGGCGACTCTAAGTTCAGTTTTAAGGCTGGGTAAGAGTCAATTTTCGGCAGTCATCTGCCTCGGACGCGACTATACCAGCACCAAGCTGGAACACACCACACAACTAGACAATGCAACACCAAATTTGGGGGAAAATCGCTATGGAACGCGAATCAATGGAGTTCGACGTCGTCATTGTTGGCGCAGGACCTGCAGGATTGTCAGCTGCTATCCGCATCATGCAGTTAGCGCAGGAAAAAGAGCGAGAAACAACGGTCTGTGTGGTAGAGAAAGGCTCCGAAGTCGGCGCACATATCCTCTCTGGCGCCGTGCTGGAGCCCAGAGCGCTCAACGAATTGCTCCCCAACTGGGCGGAACTTGGTGCCCCACTCACGACCCCGGTGACCGAAGACACCTTTTACTTCTACACCAGCGGCAGCGGCGCCACAAAATTACCCAATTTCATGATCCCAAAGCCAACCCACAACGAAGGCAATTACATTGTCTCTATGGGAAACGTTTGCCGTTGGCTGGCCGAGCAGGCTGAAGGGCTCGGCGTAGAGATCTACCCAGGGTTTGCTGCAGCAGAAGTTCTCTATGATGAGTCTGGCGCTGTAAAGGGCATCGCCACGGGAGAAATGGGTGTGGGGTTAGACGGATCCCAAAAAGACGCTTACGTGCCCAGCATGGAGCTACATGCCCGATACACTCTATTTGCGGAAGGTTGCCGAGGACACCTCGGAAAACAGCTGATGCAGCAGTTCAATCTCGACAAAGACGCCGACCCCCAGCACTACGGCATTGGTATCAAGGAGATCTGGGAAATTGAACCCAGCAAGCACGAGCCCGGCAAAGTGGTTCATGGTCTTGGTTGGCCTCTCTCGGAGAGCAACTCTTCAGGGGGAGCATTTTTGTATCATGCAGATAATAATCAGGTTTATTTGGGACTGATTTGCGACCTGAACTACTCAAACCCCCATCTCAGCCCGTTTGAAGAATTTCAGCGGTGGAAAACTCACCCCACTACACAGTCGGTGCTAGAAGGTGGCAGTCGCATTGCTTATGGCGCCCGTGCACTGGCTAAGGGCGGTCACAACTCGCTACCCAAAATGCATTTCCCCGGCGGCCTCTTAATTGGCTGTGATGCCGGAACCCTGAACAGCGTAAAGATTAAAGGCAACCACACAGCCATGAAGAGCGGCATGATTGCCGCAGAGACGCTTATGGATGCCCTAGCAGAGGGTGAAGCGGCGCCTCAGGATCTCACCACCTTTGCCGAACGCATAAAAGACTCTTGGTTAGGGGACGAGCTGTACACCACGCGGAACTTCGCGGGCTTTATGCACAAGTTTGGCTATCTTGTTGGTGCGGGATTGGTTTGGATCGACCAAAACATTTTCCGCGGCAAGCTGCCTTTCACACTTCGGGACCAAAAACCAGACTATGCCTGCCTAGAAGACGCTGATAAGGCAAAACAGATTTCATATCCCAAACCTGACAACGTCGTCACCTTTGACCGCTTATCATCTGTTTTTCTGTCAAATACTAATCACGAAGAAGACCAACCTTGCCACCTAACACTCATCGATCCTGATGTACCCCTGTCGACAAACTTGCCCCGATACAATGAACCCGCGCAGCGCTACTGCCCTGCAGGTGTTTACGAGATCGTGGAAGATGCTCAGGGACAGCGGTTTCAAATCAACGCCCAAAACTGTGTGCACTGCAAAACTTGCGACATTAAAGACCCGTCACAAAATATTACTTGGGTCACGCCAGAGGGCTTTGGTGGGCCTAACTATCCCAACATGTGAGTGACCGACTAAGCACAGCTGGAAGCAGGAATCGCTTAGTTTTCGGGCAGCAATGGCCGACGTTGGCCGTCGCTAAAAATGGCACCCGACTCATCGGCCTGTTCCACGAGGCGGTACCAAGCCGCCCTCGTGAACAGGGCGGTCAAGCCGTTATCTAAAGTGATGTAAGCCGCATCTGCAGCCCGTGGTTCTGGCGTCAGGGTATGACGGTTGTCCAGAGGAATTTGCCCCCCGGTGTTTAATGTCAGGATAAGCACTTCTGGCGAATGGCCTGCGAGTGGTTCGGCATCAGTGACCCTGAGGGGGTGTAATGCCACCTTGACGACGACCTTTTCTACCGGGGTGACTAGGTAGTATTCACCGTCCTCTTCTAGGCGCAAAATACTTGCAAAAAGCTGCACCAATTCGCCGCGCCGGATTTGTGAGCCATCGTGCCACCAGCTGCCATCGGCCCTAATTTCCATACCGATATCACCACAGTGCTCGGGGTGCCATCGGTCCAGTGGCGGCGGCGGCTTTCCAGTGACCCAATCGGGTGCCGCGAGCGGGCTGCGGATATCCACGTTCGACTCAACACTGGAAACCGCGGCCACCAACTGCCCGAGGGCATCGCTCCTGCCCTGAGGCATTGTGCCCTTCCCTTTGTTAACCGTCACAAAACACCTGAAGTCACCGGGTCACGATTTCAGCATTGTCGCGCAGCGCTGTTCTATACTCGAGCATAGACAGTTGTCCCTGAAGCTGCGTGAGTTGTTCTGCCATCGCAGTTTGCTCGCCTGAAGATAAGTTCTCCAGCTGACCCTGCTCTATGCCTGCCAATTCGACAATCGCTAAATCTCCATTGACGAGCGTAGTGCTTTCAAGGGTTGCCCCGGCACCTTCTTGCATAGCAAACGCCACTGTCACCACCTCAGCGGGCAGCAGGCTGCCAATTCTGCGCGCGCCTAGTTCCACGCGCCATTCATAGTCTTCAGCCGTAGCGATCTCTTCTAAACGCTCTCCATCCGCGCGACGCGACCTCAAGGACTCCAAAAGGGCCAACTCAGCCGCCACTCTTGCGTTTGTCTCTAAATCACCGCGTATGCTGTTGGCCACCTTGGAAAACGGTAGGATTTCCGCCGGCCTTTTTTCAGCAACTCGAACCACCACAAATCGATTTCCAGAGAGCTCTAAGATGGCACTGTTGTTTCCAGCCTCATAGACCTCCTCAGAAAATAACGTTTCGCGCACAGCGGATTCAGCGAAAACCCCCTCTCCTATGCTCAATGAAACCGGCGCAGATTGCGCGACTGTCAGAGACAGGGCGTCGGCGGGCTGCTGTAAATCTGCAGCGTTGAAGCTTAATTCCCGCAATTCATCCACAGTAACCAACAAAGTTTGCTCGGCCTCAGCTTCTTGCATGGATTTCGCCAGATCAGCTTTTAACTGCTCGTAATCTGGAGTTTCACCTGCAACTCGCTCTTGAATGCGAATGAAGTGGGTTCCCGCGTCGGTCTCAACACCCGCAGACACATCTCCCACACCTAAAGTGCTGATGGCCTCTTCCATCGGTTCCGGAAAGACTGTGCCATCGGTGAAGCCTAGCTCCCCTCCCAGCGCTGCCGAACCAATATCATCGGAGACTTCGGCGGCAAGATCAGCAAAATTCTCACCTGCCGCGACCCGGCTCGCAACATCGTCGATACGCTGCGTGTAGGTTTCAACCGTCTCGTCGTCACCCTGGATCAGCAAAATATGTGCGATCAATGTTTGCTCGGCAACCGTGTACTCGTCCTGCACGGACTTAAATTGCTCCTCTAGCGCGTCTGAGTCCACTGGCGCCAGAAAATCGTCCCTAGATACCACGATGTAGTCAGCAACCACCGAGGCCTCTGAGGTCCATCTGCTGGGGTCGCGATCGTAAACTTCCCTGACGGATTCCTGACTAACTTCCGCGGATTCCCGCAACAACTCGTTCGCGACAATAAGATATCTCACGTCGCGTTCTTCCGCGGTTGCCACAGCGGCCGCTGCGAGCTCCGTGTTGGTCACAAAATCGGAAGCCAGTACGCCCTGCTGCAGTTGACTGAGAATGATTTGCTGCGCCTGCTCACGTCGAAAGCGCTCAGGGCTATACCCTGCGTTAGCTAGCACCACTTTGTATTGATCAGCGTTGAAGGCTCCATCAACTTTAAACGCCTCTATGGAACCTACGATGTCTCCAATAGCCCGACTTGAAGCAACCATGGCATTGTCTGTCGCAGCCTGAAGCAAAACTGTGCGCTCAATCATTTCTTCTAGAGCACGTGGCCGGATACGATCATCGTCCAGCATCTCGGGGTCAATGTTGTCACCAAAAATTTGCATCAGTTGACGCTTTTGGCCCTCTATGGCGACCTGCAACTCTTGAGGGGTGATTTCAGTGCCATTGACCTCAGCAACCGACGTGCCCGAGCTGCCGAATATCACCTGCTCTAAGCCGAATCCCGCAAAGGATAGGATGATCATGAATATAAGGAGCTTGAAACCGGTATTTTGAGTGCCGGCGCGAATTGACTGCATCATTGTTTTAAGACTTCCAATTGGTGGACTTGCATGCCAACCCAACATTTCCATGACTGATGTTGGCTACAAGCCAAAAACTTAACGGCCACGAGCTGGCTTTCTACCTATCAGCTTGTGGAGTGGTGCTCTACAAGCCTGCTGCTGCCATTATACGAAAAAAGGCGCAATAAAGCGCCTTTTCATCGAGTGAATCTACTGTTTTGGACCTACTGATTTACCTGACGGAAATCAGCGCAGGACAGGGTCTAACTGTTCACAGCATCCTTGAGCGCTTTACCCGCTTTAAAGCCGGGGGCGTTCGACGCTTTAATTTGGATAGTCTCACCGCTACGAGGGTTCCGACCTTCACGAGCTGCACGATGCTTCACTGAGAAGGTTCCAAAACCGACTAGCGAAACGGTGTCCTGCTTCGTCAAAGCGCCAGTAATGGCATTGATAGCAGCATCCAAAGCTCGACCAGCGGAGGCCTTAGATAGATCAGCTTCTTCGGCGATTGCGTCTATTAATTCATTTTTATTCACGTGAGTTCCTCTCGGCAGGTTTGATGCGGGAATGGGCGTTACGCCCCATATGGCACATCTCAAGGTTATAACGATGAAGTGGAAAGGGTCAATGAAAGTTATCCCTTATAAGCTGAAAAAAAGACCTAAAGCACAACAAAACTAATGTGCAGGAGGTCTGGACGGCTCAGCTTGATCCTCATTGCTAGTTGCCATGCCCGTATCGACAAGATATTCCTCATCGCTGATAGGGTCTGGCATACGCTCCAGAGCAATGGAGAGAACCTCATCGATCCACTTAACAGGTTTAATATCTAGGTTCTCTAGAATGTTGTCGGGCACCTCTTTCAGATCCCGTTCATTCTCTTTGGGTATGACAACCGTCTTAATACCACCACGCCGCGCAGCCAGCAGTTTTTCCTTGAGTCCGCCAATAGGAAGAACTTCACCACGCAAAGTAATCTCGCCTGTCATAGCGACATCCGAGCGCACGGGAATCTGTGTCGCAACACTCACTAACGCTGTGCACATGGCAATGCCAGCACTGGGGCCGTCTTTAGGCGTGGCACCTTCCGGCACGTGGATGTGGGTATCATTGCGCTCATGATAGGCCGCAGGCACGCCCAGGCTTTGCGAGCGAGACCGAAAAACCGTGGTCGCTGCCTGAATAGATTCTTGCATCACGTCACCTAGCGAGCCGGTCTTAACGTGGCGTCCCTTCCCTGCTACCGCCACTGATTCTATGGTCAACAACTCTCCACCCACCGAGGTCCAAGCAAGGCCTGTCACCTGTCCGACTTTGCTCTCTTCTTCGGCAATGCCAAAATTAAACTTTTGGACACCCAGCAGATCCGGCAGCATAGCGGGGGTAACCTCAACCTCACCTTGAAGCTCTCCAGTGGCAAATTTCTTTACCATCTTTCGACAAATCTTCGCCACCTCTCGCTCTAAACCTCGTACACCAGCCTCTTTGGTGTAGTAGCGGATTACATCAAGCAAGGCTTCAGGCCCCAGTTTGATTTCATCCTTCTTTAAACCATTTTGTTTGATCTGCTTAGGAGCAAGATAGCGCTCGCATATGTTCAACTTTTCGTCTTCGGTATAACCCGGGATACGGATAACTTCCATTCGATCCAACAGAGGTCCCGGAATATTCATCGTATTTGAAGTACAGACAAACATGACGTCTGACAAATCATAATCCACCTCCAAATAGTGATCGTTGAAGGCATGATTTTGCTCGGGGTCAAGAACCTCCAACATCGCTGATGCCGGGTCTCCACGATGGTCGGTGCCCATTTTATCAATTTCGTCTAGCAAAAAGAGCGGATTCCGGACACCAGCTTTTGCCATCTTTTGCAGTAACTTACCGGGCATAGAACCAATATAAGTTCTTCGGTGCCCCCGGATTTCAGCTTCATCACGGACGCCACCAAGCGCCATGCGCACGAACTTTCTGTTTGTCGCTCTTGCCAGTGATTCGCCCAGTGAGGTTTTTCCAACCCCGGGAGGGCCCACGAGACAGAGAACCGGCCCTTTAATTTTTCGCACGCGCTTTTGAACGGCAAGATACTCAAGAATCCGGTCCTTGACCTCTTCTAGGCCATAGTGATCGGCATCAAGAATTGAGGCTGCACGCTTCAGGTCGTGCTTCACTTTGCTTCGCTTGGTCCAAGGGACACTGACCATCCAATCGATGTAACCTCGCAGCACAGAGGCCTCTGCTGACATGGGCGACATCATTTTCAGCTTATTAAGTTCGCCTAGAGCCTTATCCCGAGCTTCATCCGGCATCTTTGCGTCGGCTATACGACCCTCTAAATCATCGAGCTCATTTGGCGCATCATCTAGCTCGCCCAGCTCTTTCTGAATAGCCTTCATCTGCTCGTTAAGGTAATACTCGCGCTGACTTTTCTCCATTTGCTTTTTAACTCGACCCCGAATCCGCTTCTCTACTTGAAACAGATCCATCTCGGCGTCCATCAAGCCTAGCAAATGATTTACGCGATCTTGCAATGACGAAATCTCTAGGATGCGCTGCTTTTCTTCGAGGTCTACGCTCATGTGAGCTGCGATAGTGTCCGTGAGGCGACCTGGGTCTTCGATACCCGACAGCGACGCAAGAACCTCTGAGGGGACTTTCTTGCTCAAGCTGACATATTTTTCAAACTGCTCCACGACCGTACGGAGGCATTCATCGACTTCGTCTTCGGGTAACCCGCTGTTCTCGATTTGTCTGACGTGGGCGATCGTGTAATCACCTTCATCATTCATAGACTCAATAGCAGCGCGATACTCTCCCTCAACCAACACCTTAATGGTGCCATCGGGGAGCTTTAGTAGCTGCAGAATATTAGATACCGTGCCAACCTGATAAAGGTCGTCAACCGCGGGGCTATCGTCAGAGGCGTTGCGCTGGGCGACTAACAACACTTGCTTGTCATCCGCCATGGCCTGTTCGAGAGCCTCAATGGACTTCTCACGCCCGACAAACAACGGCAACACCATGTGGGGATAAATCACCACATCGCGCAGGGGTAGCAAAGGTAACTCAACAGCAACAGCGTCGTTCATGGAATACTCCGGCATCTATACCACTTACATGGGGATAGTACGGTGTATTCTCAAGGGGTGGATGACTTTACTTTAAAAGCGCCCCGCCCAAGCCTCTCTCGGTTGGGGCACCAATGACTTCAGTCCTCAGCCACTGCTCGGGCTGCTTCATTGTTCTCGTAAACAAGAAGGGGCTCAGATTCGCCCTGAATCACACTTTCATCGACAACGATCTTCGCGACATTCTGCTGAGAGGGAACGTTGTACATAGACTCTAGAAGGACGTTTTCTAAAATGGAGCGCAAACCTCGAGCACCTGTTTTTCGCTCCATCGCCCGTTCAGCAACCGCCCGAAGCCCATCTTCGCGAAAATCAATTTCCACGCCTTCCATGTCGAACATCTTGGCGTACTGTTTGGTCAACGCGTTGCGCGGTTCTGTAAGAATTCGCACCAGAGCTTCGACGTCGAGCTCCTCGAGGGTAGCAATAACGGGCAATCGGCCGACAAATTCGGGGATTAGGCCGTATTGAACCAGGTCTTCCGGCTCGAGGTCAGAGATCATTTCACCGAAGCGACGGGTCTCGTCCTTGCTCTTAACCTCAGCGGTAAAGCCGATACCACCCTTTTCGGACCGGTTTCGGATAATTTTGTCCAAACCCGCGAATGCACCGCCACAAATGAACAAAATGTTACTGGTGTCGACTTGTAAAAACTCTTGCTGCGGGTGCTTGCGACCACCTTGTGGAGGTACTGAGGCTACTGTGCCTTCGATCAACTTCAATAAAGCCTGCTGCACACCTTCACCTGAAACATCACGGGTGATGGATGGATTGTCTGACTTCCGTGAGATTTTATCGATCTCATCAATGTAGACGATGCCCATCTGCGCGCGTTCCACATCGTAGTCGCACTTCTGAAGGAGCTTCTGAATAATATTCTCCACGTCCTCCCCAACGTATCCTGCCTCTGTGAGCGTCGTTGCGTCAGCAACTGTAAAGGGTACGTCAAGCAATCGAGCGAGAGTTTCCGCAAGCAAAGTCTTACCAGAGCCAGTGGGACCGACCAGCAATATATTAGACTTGCTAAGCTCCACGTCGTCCCCTGTACGCGTATCAGGGGTATATCGAAGACGCTTGTAGTGGTTGTACACAGCGACCGCGAGCACACGCTTGGCTCTTTGCTGCCCAATCACGTATTGATCAAGAATTTCATTAATCTCAAAGGGAATCGGTAGCTTGTCAGAGGTCGATTCACTCGCGGACTCTTGTACTTCCTCGCGGATGATGTCGTTACACAAATCGACGCATTCATCGCAGATGAAGACCGATGGGCCGGCGATTAGCTTCCTTACTTCGTTTTGGCTCTTGCCACAAAACGAGCAGTAAAGCAGCTTATCGCTGTCAGCGCTGTCTTTTGCCATTACTCACTTCCTCAAGCGGAGACTAAACTTTCTCCCTCTGCAAACGATGATCGGTTTGGGGCTCGTTTGCAATACCCATTTGCTCTAGGAACCCTCGGCGACCACTTCGCGATTGTTTACCACGTGATCCACCAACCCGTAAGCCTGGCTTTGTTCGGCGTCCATAAAACGGTCGCGTTCAGTATCGCGCTCAATCACCTCAAGGGGTTGCCCTGTGTGCTCAGCCATCAAACGGTTAAGTCGCTCGCGAATAATGAGAATTTCTTTCGCTTGAATATCAATATCGGTCGCCTGCCCCTGCGCGCCACCCGAGGGCTGATGGATCATGGTTCGAGCATTGGGCAAAATAAAACGTTTCTCAGGTGCACCACCGCTTAATAGGAATGCCCCCATGGATGCGGCTTGACCCAAGCACATCGTACTGACGTCAGGTTTTACAAACTGCATAGTGTCGTAGATGGAAAGACCTGCCGTTACGGACCCTCCGGGGCTATTGATGTACAGGTGAATGTCTTTATCGGGATTTTCTGATTCCAAAAATAGCAGCTGGGCGACAATCAGATTCGCCATGTTGTCTTCAACCGGTCCTACCGCAAATATGACGCGCTCTTTGAGCAGCCGAGAATAGATGTCGAAGGAGCGTTCGCCGCGAGACGTTTGCTCGATAACCATGGGGATCAAACCCAAATTACTCGTGTCCTGCGGTGGTCTGTCGTGAATCATAAGTTACTCCGGAAAAATTTATGTCAGGCCTGTGCAGGACGCGCAGCGGCTAGGGCGTCTTGATAGGTGCTTTCCTGATCTTCAATCTGTGCACCCTCGAGCAGCTTGTCGACCACTTGATCTTCGAGCACCCGTGACTCTACCTGTGCGAGCTGTTCATTTTCGCTGTAGTACCAATTAATCACTTCCTCAGGTTCCTGATAAGTCGAAGCGATATCTTCTATAGCCTCTTTAACCTTGGCCGGATCAGCGCGCAGCTCAAATTTCGTAATCATTTCACCTAAAAGCAGTCCAAGTTTTACCCGTCGCTCGGCCTGCTCTTTAAACATTTCGTCCGGGAGGATGCTTTTTAGATCCATCTCAGGTGCGGCTTGACCACCAAATTGCTGAAACATTTGCCCCCGCATGCCATCGATTTCTTGTGCAACGAGGCTAGAAGGAATTTCAATATCCTCGTGGGCCGCAACAACACCGTCCATGACCTGATTTTTAATATGCGTTTGAACCGCATTACGCAGCTCACGCTCCATGTTCTTTTGCACTTCTTCACGAAATACGGGCTCACCACCCTCTTCTACTCCGTAGCTTGCAAACAGCTCCTCATCCAGCGGTGCTAGCTCTAGGGCTTTAACCGACTTGCATGTAATGGCGAAACTCGCGTCAACGCCCTGCAACTCCTCGCTCGAGTAATCCTCTGGGAATGTCACATCGATGGACTTTTGATCTCCCGCTGACATACCTACGATGCCGTCCTCGAATCCGGGAATCATTTTGCCACTACCCAATTCCAAAGAGTGGTCTTCTCCGGTTCCACCATCGAAAGCTTCTCCGTCGCGTGTTCCGGCAAAATCGATAACTACCGTGTCGCCCGTTTCTGCAGCCCGTTCTACATCTTTCAGTTCGCCCCGCTGCTTTCGGAAGATTTCAATAATGTCATCAACGTCGGCGCTGTTGACCTCGGCGACCGGCCGCTCGATTTTAAGGTCGGTAATGTCGTTAATCTCCAGAGTGGGAAAGATTTCGAACGTCGCTGTGTATTCGACATCTCTGCCCGCCTCAAGTGCGCGTGGCTCAATGCGAGGCTGACCTGCAGGCCTTAGCTTTTCAGTGACCACCGCTTCCTGAAACGATTGGTTAATGACCTCACCAATGACTTCTTGGCGGATGCCACCACCGAAACGCTGCTGCATCACCTTCATCGGCACTTTGCCCGGCCGAAACCCCGGCAACCTGACATTACGAGACGCCTCACGAAGACGCTGCTCAACCGCGCCATCGACCCGCTCGGCTGGGACGCCGATGGTCAGGCGTCGCTCAAGGCCTGAGGTGGTTTCGATAGATACCCGCATGGAAAACTCCTGAAATTCGTAATGTTAGCTTGCCTTGATGGCAACCAGCGCGACACTGACAATACGTGCAGCACCTACGCTGTTATACCTACGCCGTTATATATGGTGCGGAAGGAGAGACTCGAACTCTCACGCCTTGCGGCACTGGAACCTAAATCCAGCGCGTCTACCAATTTCGCCACTCCCGCAGAAAACTTGTTGGAAGAGCGCCAAAACCCAGCGATTCCAAGGGCGCGGATACTCGCACAGGCACTCATTCGTTGCAATATCGGTGTCGAAGTGAGCCACGATCAAAAGTACCGGGAGCGCGTCAGAAATCGCCATTGGTAAACATTTTAATGTTATATATCAGGTACTTATATAGAGATTCTAAGATAGGACTTTATTTTTTATTGGGAATTGATGAGCATTATTATCAGAGATATTTTTATCGCACATCGATCTAAAAACATCGTGTTTGATGCTAGACAGCCCCCCCGCATAGTGGGGCATACTGAAGAGGTCGTCGGGTATTTAGCGCTGCCCACCGATACGACAAAGCTCACATGCTTTGTTACAGATAGAGCCTGAGCAGGATGCCAAGGTGATAAGACTCCTAAACATGCAGTAGATGGGCCCCGAAGGGGCCTTTTTTTTAGGCATCTGAAAATTCAGCTCGACCCATCTGACGCTCCCACCTAGCTCAGTGAAAGACCGGATAAAGCAATCGACATCATCACATTGTGTGAGTTTGACGCTCAGAGTTGAGGGCCCCGCCCAAGTGCAATTCAATTTTGGCATTTGCGGTCGCATCCTGTTCGGAAAATTGAACGCCTACACCCGCCTGCCGATTACCTTGGGCTCCTACCGGCGTAATCCACACTACCCGCCCCGCGATGGGTATTTTTTCTGGCTCATCCATTAGGGTAAGCAACATGAAGACTTCGTCACCGATACTGTACCGCTTATTGGTGGGAACAAAGATGCCTCCATTGTCGAGAAACGGCATATAGGCGGCATAGAGCACGGCCTTATCCTTAATGGTCAGAGACAAAATGCCTTGGCGGTTACTGTCACTCATGGCTCACACTCCCAAAATTCTTCGTACAGTTTACCTTTTGCGCACCCAACATTCATTCTGTCTCATAACTCAGTCGTTAGCAGCCTGCCCAATTCTGGCAACATCACATCACGACCAAAGTTAACGCCCTTTCTACTAGCAATAAGCCAGTCTAAAATTTGGTCGCGACGGTGAAAATTGCTTCGGGAGTACGCAGCGCCCGCAGCGCTATACAGGCGTTGCTCAACGCTGTGCAACGCGGCCTCCAAAATCACATCAAGATCATGACCTCCCAGTGCAACTAACACCTCCTGGTTAGCTATCGTCTTATCGAGCAGCCCACCCAAGGCGTTAGTTAGTGCCTCTATCGACGGTAAATCGTCGCCCTGAATAAGCCGCTCAGCAGTTAAGGGTTGTGCTCGGGAAAGCGCATAAGCCTGCTCAGCTGTCTGTGCAGAACATGATGTATTTTCAACCAGCCACGCCAGCGCGGCAGGCTTTGTCGGGTGCGGTAAGTTAAATCGCTGACACCTAGACCTTATGGTCGCCGGTAACTCGCCAGCGCGGTGACTGACCAAAATCAACAACGCCCTCCCCGGCGGCTCCTCGAGGGTTTTCAAAAGCGCATTTGCGGCCGCGGTTGTCATCGCCTCTGCAGGCTCCACTACCAATATCTTATGAGATCCATAACCAGGCGTTTGCTGCATAAATGAGACCGAAGCGCGAATAGCATCAACTCCGATGGCGCGTTTTCCCTCTTCAGGTCTAATCCAACGAAAATCGCCGTGCGCCCCTCCACCAACCAGCTGACAGGCTTCACAGCTGCCACAGGGCTCTGCATCTGAGGCTTTACATAGCACTCCCGCTGCAAATAATGCGGCCAGCCGGGCTTTCCCCAGTCCCTTCGAGCCTGTCAGTAATATTGCGTGAGGGAGCTTTTCCTGGCGCTCTAGGGACGACAAACGCTCAAAAACGTCCTGCTGCCAGGGGAGTTCCCTATTCAGCCAAGGCGTCAATAATTCAGGAGGTCGCACCGGCAATCCACTCATTCAATAAGGCATCTAATTGTCGCTGCACGTTCTCTAAATCTGCTCCCGCATTAATAACTCGCCAACGATCAGGCTCACGCTCAACCTGACTTAAATACCCTGCCCGCACAGCCTCAAAAAACGGCGCAGCCTCGCGCTCAAATCGATCTAATTCGCCCCTTGCGCGAGCACGCTGCAGACCGATCTCAGGGTCTACATCGAGTAAAATCGTGAGATCAGGCTTAGTCGTCGGATGAACAATGTCGGCTAATTGCGCTATGACCTCAAGTGATATGCCCCGGCCAAAGCCTTGATAGGCGAAACTAGCGTCCGTAAAACGATCACATAACACCCATTCCCCACGCTCCAAAGCAGGGACAATAACAGTGCTGACGTGCTGTGCCCGGGCGGCAAAAACCATGAGCAGCTCGGCCATTGCTGTGGGTGCTAGCCCGTCTTTCTGGAGCAGTAATGCCCGCAGCTGCTCACCCAAAGGCGTGCCACCAGGCTCCCTAGTAACCAGCAACGGAATGTTAAGTGCTTGCAACCGCGTTTCAATGAGGCGCAGCTGAGTGGTTTTGCCGACGCCTTCGCCGCCTTCAACGGTAATAAATTTAGGCGTGTTATTCACAACTTTCATTTATCACCGCCTTGAGGTGTCGAACGATAATCCGCCTTCGGGGATAGCTGATAGCGCTTAACGTTGGCATTGTGCTCTTCGAGAGTTTCAGAGAAGACATGATACCCGTCACCCCGTGCCACAAAATAGAGGGCCGCGCCAGGCGCCGGCTGAACAGCAGCCTCCAAGGCCGCAACCCCAGGCAGAGCAATTGGCGTTGGAGGCAAGCCTTTAATCCGGTAGGTGTTCCAGGGGTTAGCCACATCTTTAAGGTGTCGCCGGGTCAAGTTACCATCAAATTCGGTCCCAAGCCCGTAAATAACCGTGGGGTCAGTTTGTAGGCGCATACCGGCCTTTAATCTTCGCGCAAACACTCCGGCAATGGTAGCTCGCTCTTGAGCAACAGAGGTTTCACGCTCAACTATCGACGCCAGAATCAGGGCATCATAGGGTGCTAGAAGCGGCGTATCCACCGAACGCTTGTCCCAGGCCTGCATGAGCGCTCGCTCCATCAGCTTGTGGGCACGCTGCAATATGTCAAAGTCTGAATCTCCCGCCACAAAGCGATAAGTCTCGGGCAGAAACCAACCCTCGGGGGAAGATGACGGCAAAACTAGATCAAGCAGCTTTGGGTCCTGCGCGTTTTTAAGTTTCTGTAGCAGCCGATTGTCACCATGCAATCGATCCAATGCCTGCTGGAGGGTAATTCCCTCCGGAAGCGTGACCTGATAGCTCAATACTTCGCCCCGCTTGAGCAAATCCAAAAATCCAACACCGGTGATTCCTGCTTGTAATTGATACTCGCCAGCATGGATTTGCCGATCAATGCCTTGCCAGCGCGCCCAAATTTCCAGAGTACGACCAGATTCGAGCAACCCCAGTGCCTTCAATTTCCTCAGTGTCTGTTTAAGGCTCTCCCAGGCTCCACAGTAATTGTGACGCCGCTTTGGGGTAAATTCATGGGCGTCTGCAACGACTCAGCGATTAAAAAGAGCCCAAAGCCTAAGCCGCCGAAACCAAGCAGCAAAACGAGAAGCAACCGTCTCACGATGCTTTCTCGCGATGAATACACGCTGACAGCGCATCGCTGGCAGTCATTTCGGTAAAGGTGAACTGATCTACCGCAACGATTCGGCGGATACCTACAACCGAATTACAACACCATGCCTCCTGAGCTGATGCAATGTCGTCCGAGCTGATTTTCCGAATGCTCACCTGATACCCCAGCATCTCCGCCCACTGATCCAAGATTGCCTCTCTTCGAGTGCCCGCAATTCCCACCTCATCGACAGGCGGCGTGATAAACCGATCGCCAACGCGTAAAAACAAATTGCCACTAGTCGTCGATACCCAGGAGCCCGATGCATCGCACATAATGGCATCCGAAAAACCGCGCCCCCGCGCCTCCTCTAGTGCCACTACCTGCTCGGTTCTTGCCAGCAACTTACAACCCCTAAAGAATGGCTGGCTAGACCAGCGCACACGACTGACCGTCAAGGGTGCCAAAGCGCCGAAATTAGCAAGCCCTGGGCTAAAGCGAAGAATACATCGTGGCTTTTGTCGCTCAGGAACTTTGTAACCCCTTGGGCCCGATCCACGAGTCAAGGTGAGGCGCAGCGTCCCAGTTGCCTGAGGAATAGTATTATTCAGAATTGCTTCGGCTTCATCGACGCACTTCAACGCAGTCTGACTGGGCTCGGGAAAATTTAATACATAGAGACCCGTGCCCAAGCGCTTAGCATGACGGCGTTTGCATGAAATAACACCAGATTCAACACGAAGTGTCTCAAAGGCGCCATCGGCCAAACACAGCCCGCGATCATCGGGAGGCACCTCGGTATTGGCGACGCCGTCGACCCAAAAGGTCTCCGCAGCCAAGCTAGGAGCTACTCGGGGAATTGACTAAAGACAAGAGACCCGTTCGTCCCGCCAAAACCGAACGAATTGCTAATGGCGTGATTAATGGTTCGCTGCTGTGCAGTGTGAGGCACATAGTTCAGATCACACCCCTCTCCAGGATTATCAAGGTTGATGGTCGGTGGCGCCACGTTGTCACGTATCGCGAGAATCGTGAATACCGCTTCAACCGCGCCTGCGGCACCCAGCAGATGCCCAATCATTGACTTCGTAGAGCTCACTGCGACATCGGAGGCTGCATCACCAAAAATTGATTTAACCGCCATTGTTTCAGCGCGGTCACCGACAATTGTCGAAGTACCATGAGCGTTAATGTACCCCACCTCCGCTGGGTTTAGACCTGAGTCACGCAGCGCATTGGCCATTGATCGCGCTGCACCGCGACCGTCTTCTGGTGGTGAGGTCATGTGGTAAGCGTCGCCGCTCATACCAAAACCTGTCAGCTCGGCATATATTTTGGCCTTGCGAGCTGTTGCGCTTTCGAGGGACTCGAGCATAAGCATTGCGGCACCATCACCTAATACGAAGCCGTCACGGTCTGCATCCCAAGGCCTTGAGGCCAACTCTGGAGAGTCATTACGAGTCGACAGCGCCCTTGCTGCCGCAAACCCTCCTAATCCGACCGGGGTGGTTGCCATTTCAGCTCCGCCCACCAGCATTGCATCGGCCTCCCCCGTGGCAATTAGACGAGCGCCCATTCCAATGTTGTGGGTGCCACTCGTGCAGGCAGTGACAATGGCTAAATTCGGTCCCTGAAGGTTATACATCACCGAGAGGTTACCGCTGATCATGTTGATAATCGCGCCGGGCACAAAAAACGGTGACATACGGCGAGGCCCAGAATTTAAGATCAGCTCATTGTTGCGCTCAATGGAGCCAATACCACCGATACCGGAACCAATCGCACAGCCAATACGCTCACAATTGGCTTCAGTGACCTCAAGGCCACTGTCACGAATCGCCTGAATACCTGCCACCATGCCAAACTGAATAAACGGATCCATCCGTTTTGAATCTTTGGGCGCTAAGTATCCTTCACTGGAAAAATTTTTAACTGAACAACTGAATTGAGTGCTAAAGGCGTCGGTGTTGAAACTTTCGATACTGGCGGCACCGCTTTGCCCATTACAGATAGCCTGCCAGCTCGAATCCACATCCAAGCCCACCGGTGTCACTGCACCTAGTCCGGTTACTACTACCCGATTGCCATTCATTAACAGTTTTCCTCCCCTGTGGGCGCACAAAGCCGTGCTACATCAGAGACCTCAATGGATCTCGAAAAAATCAACCCGCACAAAAAAAAGCCGCTCATCACTAATGCAGAGCGGCCTTGATAACTTTTGTCTCGTTAGAAAACCTTAGGCAAGGTTTTCATTGATGTAGTTAATAGCCAACTGCACCGTAGTGATTTTTTCAGCCTCCTCATCAGGAATTTCAGTTTCAAACTCCTCTTCGAGAGCCATTACGAGCTCCACGGTGTCTAGCGAGTCTGCGCCCAGGTCGTCAACGAAAGAAGCCTCTGTGCGAACTTCGTCTTCTTTAACGCCCAGCTGCTCGGCAACGATTTTTTTTACGCGATCTTCAATGCTGCTCATAGTCTGTATTACTCTCCCAGCTTGTTGGCGGGCCTAAGCCCTCTTCGGTGTGCGGATTCTACCTGTAAACTCACCCAGATAGAACCAAATATGAGGCCTGCTGTCAGGCCATATACATTCCGCCATTTACGTGAATCGTCTCTCCGGTGATGTAAGCCGCTGCATCGCTCACTAAAAATTTAACGGTCTCAGCGATTTCCTCAGGACGACCCAAACGAGACAGAGGTATCTGATTCAGCATAGCGTTGCGATTTTCTTCAGATAAATCGCGGGTCATATCTGTATCTATAAATCCGGGAGCGACTGCGTTGACGGTGATCGCTCGTGACCCCACCTCTCTTGCGAGGGCGCGTGTAAAGCCCTCAGCACCTGCTTTTGTCGCCGCGTAATTGGCCTGCCCTGCATTTCCCATAGAGCCCACCACAGAAGTAATTGTGACAATGCGCCCCCATTTAGCTTTCGTCATCCCTCTAAGGCAAGCCTTACTCAAGCGAAAAACAGAGCTCAGATTGGTGTCAATCACGCTATCCCACTCGTCGTTTTTCATACGCATTAGAATATTGTCTCGGGTGATACCTGCGTTATTAACCAAAATAAGTGGGGCACCGAAACGTTCCTTTACCGTCGACATGAGTTCGTCGACGCTGGCTTCATTTGCCACATCCAGAACTAGCCCTGCGCCACCGTGAGGCGAGAGTCTTGAATCAATGCTCGCCGCCCCCGATTCCGTTGTCGCAGTACCGATAACCGCCATGTTGGCCTGCATGAGTGTGTTCGCAATAGCGAGCCCAATGCCTCGACTGGCGCCTGTCACTAGGGCGACGGGGGGTTGACTCTCACTCATATTGTAGGCACCTCAGACGGTTGGTTTAAGGCTTCTGAAAAGGCCGTGGGCGACTCAATGGCATAGCAAGATGTCGAGCGATCAATACGTCGCATCAAACCGGATAACACCCTACCGGGGCCACACTCCACGAAATCTGCACAGCCCATTTCAATCATTGTTTCTACACACGACGTCCACTGCACTGGAGCCACAACTTGCTGCACCAGCAACTGGGCGATTGTTGTGCTATCGGTGTGAGGCCTAGCATTGACGTTACTGATAACGGGGATCTGAGCGTCAGCGAGCTCGACATGCTCGAGTGCCTCGTTTAGGGCAGCAGCAGCAGGCTGCATTAAGGGCGTATGAAATGGTGCACTGACAGGCAGCGGCAAAACACGTTTCGCGCCAGCCTCCTTTAAAGCGACTGAAGCATGCCCGACGGCCCCTACGTGGCCCGCAATAACGACCTGACCCGGCGAATTGAAGTTAACGGCCAATACCTGTGTGTTGGTGTCAACACTTGCATCGGCACAAATTGTATTGATTGTTTCATCTGGCAGCCCTAGCACGGCGGCCATAGCACCTGTGCCAACAGGCACCGCCGCCTGCATGGCCTGCCCGCGCAAACGCACAATTTTCACAGCGTCGCGAAAGGCAAGAGATTCCGCCGCGACCAATGCCGAGAATTCTCCCAAGCTGTGGCCCGCCAACACGCTGGGCACCTGCCCTCCGCGCTGCAGCCACAATCTATAAAGCGCAACGCTGGCGGTCAATATGAGTGGTTGCGTATTTTCGGTGAGCGCTTGGGATTCAGCGGGCCCATTTTGGGCCAAAGACCAAAGATCGAGGGACACGGCATCGGAGCCTTCGGCAAAGGTGTCAGAGATGACAGCCTCCTCCGACGCGATGTCCGAAAGCATGCCAAGGTATTGAGAGCCTTGGCCCGGAAACAAAAACCCAGTATGGCCGTGCTTCGCTACCGAAGTGGCCTGCTGCTTGAGTTCTATCTGCGACACACTTACGCCCCCCGGCCCAGAACTGAATTCAAGTTTTGGCAGGACCCTTAAAATGGCCCTACCGAGACAGTCAGTCGTCGGAACCTGTATTGATGACCTTTTTACCTCGGTAAAATCCGTCTGCACTCATGTGGTGACGGCGACGAACCTCACCAGACGTGGCATCTACGGTCAGTGTAGGGCCCTCGAGGGCGTCGTGTGAGCGACGCATACCGCGACGAGAGCGGGTTTTGCGATTCTTCTGTACGGCCATAACTTTCTCCATTCGAACGAGAAGGCGTTGCTGCCATCCCGCGTGTTACTTGTCTACGTCGCCCTTTAGTGCTTTGAGCACATCAAAGGGATTGTCTTTGTCTGGGCTTCCTAGAACCGCTGTGTCCCCTGACCCCGGTGCCTGCACACCAGTCTCGGCACCACAGTTTGCATCGCTGTGGTAGCTAAAGCTCGGCAATGCCAGCAGGAGCTCGTCTTCGACGACCTCCCAAAAATCTATTTCAGCCTCTGCCACCAGTGGCTCATACCTGGGCGGAAGCTGAGCCGCCTGCTCGTCTGTCCAAACCACGGCCAGCAGCGCAGATGAAGCAACCGTCTGCTCCAAGGTGCCCAAACACCGCTGACAGGTGACTTGTACCTCTGCAGTTACCTGCACAGAAACTATGTACCTGCCCTCCTCGTCGCGATAAAAATCAGCGTTCACCACGACAGGCTGCTTCACCGCTACAATGGCTGAGCTGAAGCGCAGAAGCTTGATCGGGTCTAAAACCCCGGCCAGTGTAACCTCGCGCGCCGCCAGCGTGCGCACTTCGACCGTTTGTGGGAGTGCTCCGAGCGTCATGGCGGCGCATAATACGGACGACCCCGCAAGGTGTCAAAAGTTAAATGCTGGTAATACAAAGGGTTTTTTAGGATATTACTGTGGATTATCGACCGCAAACACTTGTTCTTGCTTCATCCTCTCGCTATCGGGCCGAATTGCTGGGTCGCTTGGGGCTGCCATTTGAGATTCAAAGAGTCGCTGTTGACGAATCACCGTTGCCTCTAGAAGCCCCTTTAACACTCGCTCAGCGCCTTTCAGTAACAAAGGCGAAAGCCATTACTCACCTCTCAGGCGACTACCTCAGCATCGGCAGCGATCAAGTTGCTACCTGCGACGATAGGCTATTGGGAAAACCTGGCACAGAGGCCAAAGCCCAAGAGCAGCTTCGCTTTATCAGCGACAAAACCGTTTCGTTTTTCACAGGAGTTGCCATTTGGCGCCCCGTTAGAGCAATGCTCGACTGCCGAGTGGTTCAGACCCAGGTGCGCATGCGAAATTTATCCGACTGCGAAATCACGTCCTACATTGCAGTAGATCGACCCCTAGATTGTGCTGGCAGTTTTAAATGGGAAGCGCTAGGCATTAGCCTTTTTCGCTCAACCGAAAGTACTGACCCTACCGCCTTGCAGGGCTTGCCGCTCATCGAATTGGCCCAAATGCTCCGCGATCAGGACTTCCGCATCCCTTAGGCTTAGAGGCTAGACCAGAGACTCTATCAAGCGCTGGAGTTCCTTGGGCAACGGCGCCTCAAGGGAATAGTTTTGCTCCTCGAGTCGAAAGTTGAGGCTAGCTGCATGTAAAAATAAGCGTTTGAGCCCTATCTTAGCAGCCAGTCGTATTGCCGCCTCGTCTGAATACTTGGCGTCTCCTAGGATCGGAAAGCCCGCGTGCTGGCAGTGCACACGAATTTGATGCGTCCGACCGGTAACAGGTTTCGCCTCGACCAAGGTTGCACCGGACCAGCGCGTCACCACACGGAAGGTCGTCAAAGACTGCCGCCCCGCCGCGGCGACCTTAACTCGACGCTCACCTGAAGGCAGCGCAAATTTTTCGAGGGGAGCATCGACACGCTTTAAATGCGCGGGCCAGCGGCCGCTGACCAGACAAAGGTAACGCTTGTCCACACCATTTGATCGGAGTAAGCCGTGCAGGCTGCGCAGGGTAGATGCGCGGCGCGCAACTAACAACAGCCCAGAGGTATCTCGATCCAGGCGATGGACCAGCTCCAGATAGCGGTCTGTGTCATACATGGCTCTCAAGGTTTCGATGAGCCCTACACTGATACCACTTCCCCCATGCACAGCAAGTCCCGGGGGCTTATTAATGACCAACAGCGTAGATTCTTCTCTCACTACCGCATCACGTAGGCGAGCGCGCCAGCCTGCCGCGCCCGCTGCTTCCGCCTTTTCCGGGACCCGCAGCGGCGGGATTCTGATTGAAACACCCGCCTCAAGCCGAGTGTCGGGCTTAACCCTGCCCTTGTTAACACGAACCTCGCCCTTTCGGATAGCTCGGTAAATACGGGTCTTGGGCACACCACCGCGGACCCGCTGAAGAAAGTTATCGAGACGCTGGCCGGCTTCTTCCGGCAATACTGTGCGCCACTCGACCTTCGTATCCCTTTGCGTGTCGCTGCCTTTTTTTTCAGACAATTGAATCACTTAGCATTTAGTGTTAATGTCCATTTCGGTTGTATTCCAACGCACTGGTGTTTTGGAAGGCCCGGCATAAATGTGAATGACCGGTGCGCCTCCCGCTCTCAGGCCGATAGAGTAGCCTGATCCGCCGCTCCCCTCCAGAAAATACGTATCGAGGGTGCTGCAGCCAGCGACCGAATACTCCCTGAAAATTTAAACGCGCTCCTGCCTGTACCGTGACCACTCCGGGCTATTTGAGGACATCTCCCCGTCAGAGCGGGGTACGCAGAGGGCTTTTGTTAACCCGCGAATACAACGAACGCGGTGTGATTTTTTGGCTTCGTCACAAAGACGGTGCCGACGGCAACATTAAATCTGTGGAGGACCCACAGATCTGGGTTGGGCGCACAAGCGCACGAAACCCTGCTTGTTTTCTTACCCTGTCCCGGGGTATCGCACCTGTTCGGTGGCTTCGCCCATTGGACAATAATCATGAAGAAAATGCTCATTAACGCCACACAACCCGAGGAGATTCGGGTTGCTCTTGTGGATGGACAGCGCCTAAACGACCTCGACATCGAAAATCGATCGCGAGGATCCACTAAGGCTAATGTATATAAAGCGAAAATTACGCGGGTTGAACCCAGCCTCGAAGCCGCTTTCGTAGACTTCGGCGCCGACCGCCACGGGTTTTTACCGCTGAAGGAAATTGCCCACCAGTATTACCGCAGCACAGCCCCCGATGGTGACGGCAAAACTCGCATCAAGGATGTGCTCAAAGAAGGCACCGAAGTCATTGTACAAGTGGACAAGGAAGAGCGAGGCACCAAAGGAGCCGCGCTCACCACTTATATCAGTCTGGCTGGCCGATACATGGTTTTGATGCCTAACAACCCCAAGGCCGGCGGCATATCTCGCCGTATTGAGGGTGATGACCGAAGTGAACTCAGGGACGCCTTATCGCAACTGAATATTCCTGACGGTATGGGCGTCATTATCCGCACAGCCGGGGTTGGGCGCAGTCCAGAAGAGCTACAGTGGGATCTGGACTACCTCCTCCAGCTATGGAGCTCTATCTCAACGGCATCAGACGAAAATAAAGCCCCTGTGCTGTTGTATCAGGAGAGCGATGTCATTATTCGTACTATTCGCGATTACCTGCGCGATGACGTTGATCAGGTGCTTATCGATGATAAAGCCGCGTGGCAACAGGCCCACGACTTCGTCACAATGGTTATGCCGAAATATGCTCAACGCATACGGCTCTACGAAGACTCCATTCCCCTCTTCAACCGCTTCCAAGTTGAGGGGCAAATAGAAAGCGCATTTCAACGTGAGGTTCGACTTCCTTCTGGCGGCTCAATCGTCATCGACCCCACCGAGGCACTGATCTCTATAGATATCAACTCGGCTCGCGCCACCAAAGGCTCGGACATTGAGCAGACGGCGCTGCAAACCAACTTAGAGGCAGCCGACGAAGTCGCTCGACAACTTCGTTTGAGAGATATGGGTGGCTTGGTCGTTATTGACTTCATTGATATGAATGCCAACAAAAATCAACGCGCCGTGGAAAACAGAATTCGGGATGCCCTCGAAGTCGATCGAGCTCGCGTGCAAGTGGGTCGAATTTCTAGATTTGGGTTGCTGGAAATGTCTCGCCAACGGCTTAGGCCGTCTTTGGGTGAGATCAGCGCCATGGTTTGTCCTCGCTGTACTGGTAAGGGCACGATACGAGACACAAAATCACTCGCCCTGGCCATTCTGAGACTACTGCAAGAAGAGGCGGCCAAGGACCGGACCGGCGAAGTCAGAGCGGTAGTGCCTGTAGAGGTAGCCGCATTTCTGTTAAATGAAAAACGAAGCGCCGTCAACGACATTGAAAACTCTAGCGGTGTGAGGGTCTTGATTATCCCCAACCCACATATGGAGACGCCCCATTTCGACGTTATCAGGCTCCGTGACGACGAAGTGGAAGAAACCACGACGCTTAGCTATGAGGTGGCTATAGAGGCCCCCGACCCTATCGCCGTGCGAGATGAGGTAAGCGCAGTGCCTGCAGCTCCACAGCCCTTAGTTCGTGGCGTAACCCCTCAGGGGCCGGCACCGGTTGCCGCCGAGCCTGAGGAAACCACTCAACCCGCAGAGCCTGTCAACACAGCGCCAAAGCCCGCTGCCGAGGCGCCACAAAAAGCCGGCATGCTCAGTCGTATGTGGGGAGCACTGTTCGCGCCCGCCACCACTGAAGAACCCAACGCCGCAGAAGAAAATGAGGCGGTAGCGACGGCGAGCGAGGAAAACCCTGAACCCAAAGAAAATTCTAATCGTCAGCGACGAAGCCGTGGAGGCAGAAACCGCACCCGCAGCCGACGTCCAGAATCAGACAGCTCTATCGACGATGCCAGCGATGCAGAGCAATCTGCCGCAGAACCAGAACAGGCAGACTCAGGGGACTCGGACGGCGACGCAGATGATCGACCTAAGCGCAATCGCCGCCGTCGTGGTCGTCGTGGCGGTCAGAAGCGTCTGCAATCTGAAGGCTCTGAAGTTGCCACTCAGGAAGATGCCAGTGCTAACGAAGACGAGGACAGCGCCGACTCGAATGATCAATCGGTGCAGGCTGCAAACACTGAAGACACCTCAGAAAGCGCACGACACAGACCTTCTGATAAACGTAGCGAAGGCCGACGTCGGCGTCAGAGAGGTCCTAAACTTGCAACGCCCGAAGATACCGCAAGCGCAGATGTTGCCGAGGTAAGAAACGAAGCCGTCGAGACTGAAGCGCCAGCAGAGGCTGCTGCAAATGCTGTGGCAGAGGCTCCCTCCCAAGCGTTGGGTTCAGTGACAGACCAAATCGACCTCTTGGGCGAGGCCGCAAATAGCGTCAGCGAGACGGAGGTACCGTCAGAGGTAGCACCAACGGAAGATGCCCAGAGCACCGCTGAAATCGCAGAGCCGGTCAGCCCTGAGCCAACTGCACAACCTGTTGAGGCTGCATCCGAGCCTCAAACAATCGCGGGCGCTACAGCGGAGGTTAAATCTGAAGAGGTAGCAGCAGAAGCTGCACAGTCGGTGCAGGAAATCGACCGTTCTGGGGTTACGCCTGCAGGGCGAGCGGTTAACGATCCGCGAGTTGAACCCAGACCCATCGGCGACGTCAACGTTGAGACATTGCGGCAGGCCTTGTTCCTCGAGCAAGAAGCCCCACCCGTAAGTATTGTCAGCCGAGATATTCCGAGGGCAAGCAATGATCCTCGAGGACCAAAAGCTGGACTGTCGTTCACGGCGCCAAAGGATTCCCCCGAAGCACCGTCTGGAGATGACGCACTGCCAGATGTTCAAGCCAACTAAAAAAAAGGGGCCTTACAGGCCCCTTTTTTTATCAACAATTTTCAGAGTCTGAGTAAACGGCCAACCATAGCCCGCATTTAAGGCCCTCAACTAGCCTTTGCATGCCTCCACGAGACAGCCATTAATCGATAGGAAACGCCGTGAAATTTAACGTTCCCTCGATTAAATCGATGACGCCCTCAGCGTAAATCATGTCTCCGTTTGAGAATTCATCTAGTGTGTACATCATTACTGACTTACCGTTGCGCTTCCAGATGCCTTGCAGCGTTGCAGCTATCATGACGCCGTCTTGATTTATGGATCGGAGGTTTCCTGAGAAGTTGCCCTTGTTACGATCAGCAGAGTTACTCACAAAGTCGTAACTTAAGTAGACCTTGCCATAGCCTTCTCCAACAACACCCTCGGCGGTAAGACTGCTACCTGAAGCGCTGCTGGTCCAACTTGTCATTTTGAAGCTGGCAGGAAAAGACTCGCCGGTCGGCTCAAAAGCCTGTGCCGCCAGCGTCGCAAACAACAAACCCAATGAAATGCACAGCGTCCCAAACACTTTAGCTAGTTTCTGCATCATGTGATGACTCCTATTAGTGAGTGCTCCAAGTTGCAAGCCTGCAGGCTGCTTAATCATGATTAAAATCAGGCAGCCAGGCACGCCCACATTCGTTAAGTTAGTTGGCCGTGTAAACCTGCACACAGTCCTCAAAAGTATCTAATTCGAGGGATTCGATGGTGGCTAACATTTCCCCATACGGTTCAAGCGCCCACGCCTTGCGTTGCAGAAAGTCATTAACCATCATTCCAGCCACTTCAGGCTCCACGGCAAATATCCGCACATCCAACAAGTTTGCTTTTTGGTGGCCATTACCCATGGGTTGAAAAATTCCTACTTCTACCTTGTGCCCATTGTCTTGCATTGCCTTCTCAAGTTTCGTGGCGGCGGCGATGTAAGCAGACGCATCATTTACAACAATCTGATAACGGCGTTCAAAACCCGATGGCAGTGTGAAAGGCTTGAGCACCGCGTAGAATTCTGCGGATACCACCGACGAGATAGCCTCTAATTCGGCATTGCGTGGGGTTTGTGAAAACTTGGTGGCAGCTTTAAAAGCCGAACTCGCGTCATTGTAAAAACTAAAGGCAAAAGCTTGCCCAGGGTAACGATGTCCGCTGACCGTGGTGCATGTGCCACCAGATTCAGCACCAAGAGCCTCAAAAATTCCCGGGTTATCTTTTAAATATTGTCTATATGCAGCGGGATTCGAAGTCTTGACGTTTACGACGCTCACAACCGGCGTCATTGCGTCATCGCCATAAGAAAAACCTGCGATAAAAAGACCCAGCAACAGCAATAAGGATGAACAAAGTTTCATGGTCTACTCCCAGCGAATGCGTTTTTTATTTGAGCGTGCAATGAACAAGGCCACCGCGCGCATTTCTAAGCTTCACTACTGAGTCTCTGTAAATTCAGTAGGGATTGGAAGCCAACGGCGAAAAAGCACTACAAAAACGTCCAAGCATTGTGAGGCAAGTCGCAAATCCACCTCGAAAACCTGCGAGTTGTTTTGCAGTTAAACGGAGAAAAGTCTGGTTTGTTGCCCTAGAAGCGTCGCTTTGGCGCTTAGAAATACCCGTAGATTTACGTTTTTATGCAAGTAATCGTCACATCAGCTTGATGCCAACGTCCTGATCGCTATAATGCGCGCTCCTTTGGACATTCAGTCCAAAGATCTGGTGGGCTGGCTGAGTGGTCGAAAGCGGCGGTCTTGAAAACCGTTGAGGAGTGATCCTCCGTAGGTTCGAATCCTACGCCCACCGCCATTTTTATCGACATGCCCTTTTACCCCCTTGTTCGGCATCTCCTCCAAGACTATTTAAGCATCACGCCCTGAACCCAGCCCTCGACATCGGCACCCTGCACGTATAGGAAGCCGTTACTCGACTCTCCTAGGTAAACTACTTCGTCTACTTTGTTGATAGTCTCGGTACTGTCAGAGGTTTTGTCCGGCCCTTTATAGACTTTCAAATTGTTGATTTTGGGCGTCAGCACATCACCGGCGCTAAAAACCGTAGCTTTCAATGAAGCATTGGCATTTTGCTGCCCAATCGAAGATGTTGGGGCCAACAGTGACGGGTTAACCGCAATGCGCTTCACAATTGTGTTGTAGTTGTCCAAAAGCGCACCAGCAACGAGTTTACCCTCATCGGTGCTTGTATAGGCCCCACCGCCCACCGCGCCGAGAAGCCCTCCAAAGGCCCAGTCGGTTTTTTTGTAAGTGCCTGTACCGGAGGCCACTTGCAGACTAGAGCGCACATCGACAAGGGTAAGCGTCGTCTGCGCCTCCTGAAATTTCACACCCCCGGCCATAGCACCAACTAAAGAGCCAAGACCACCGAACAGCGAGCCTACGGCAGCCCCAACAGCCGCTCCGCCAGCATTGCTATCTTTAAACAACACATCAGGTGTCATAACGAAATCAGCAGTAACTAATTGCCCACCGCCCATGTTCGAGTTGTTTTGCAGCAAGCCGGATTCCGCAAGGATCCGCTCCTGCTGAATATTCTGCATCGCAACACCGCGCTCGACCACCTGAAAACAATTTGATGCTTGAACAAACTGTCGAAGCAATGCTGTTGGGGCGGGCAAAGAGTATTGGGTTAGTGCCATCAACACCTGCGTTTGTGGTTCCGCAATAGCAAGCGTGCCTTTGGGCTCAGAGCATGTTTCAACAATTGGCTCGTCTTCCTCGCCCGTAATGGTGGCAAGTTCGGCCTGCGCAATTCCCACCTGTAACAAGATCGCGATCAGGCACAACGCGTGAGTTAGCGTTTTCATGACAGTAGACCTACTTTTTGGTTTCCATACTAGAGTACCGATGTATTAGATCATAGCCCCCGAAAAGATGTAGCTCGAGTCGCAATGTACAAGAACACTGTTCCGATTCGGCAAGCGTTATTCCCAACACCATAGGCACCCACTTATGAACGAAGCCCGCGGCGCACAGGCTAAGGTAAAACCTGCAGCCTCGAGGGGCGATACCCTGCAGGCTGATAATTTAGCCAACTCAGTAGGGAGTGACTTAACCACACTATCTAGAAGCGCAGCGTATCGAAGCAACCCAAAAGATGAACCTGCCAATGAACGTCAAAGCCCTGAAACGCCCGGGGTTAAGAGCTCGCGCTATAACCGTTCCGAGAGATTCTGCGCTCCTTGTTAAGTCTGTGCGTTCGCAGGGATGCGAATCGTAAATAGAGCACCCGCGCTCGTATTGCACACGTCGATGGTCCCTCCCGCAGTCTCAATAAAGTTTTTCGAAAGTGAAAGACCTATGCCTGTTCCTTCACCCGCTGGTTTCGTTGTGAAGAAGGAATCAAAGATTTTTACGAGAGCCTGTGGCGGGATGCCTCCTGCACTATCCTCAAATTTTATGACGATCGAGCCATCATAGTAAGCTTCAACTTTTATCCATAATGACGGCTGACTAGTGCCTAACAGCGCGTCCCTAGCATTTGTTGTCAAATTGAGCATCACCTGCTCGAGCTTTCCTGGGTGGATCGCTGCAGTCGGCAGCTCGTCTTCAATCATAGCGCTGAATTCAATGTTCGCTGCCTTCAATTGAGGCCCTATTAATTCGAAGCTATCGTGAATAACCGTTTCTACGCTGGCGGACAGATTTGATTCGCTATCGACGCGTGATGACTTCCTGATAAGCGCGCAGATTTCTGTAACACGGTCTATTTGCCTGACAATCTTATCGAGCTTGGCAGGTAGCTGCTCAAGTGTGCGCTCGGCATCCGCTGGGGACCGGCGTTGCAATCCTTGCGCCACGAGTTTAACCGCTGAGAGTGGTTGGTTAATCTCATGCACAATACTCGCCGTCATTTCGCCCAAAAGGGCTAACTTAGATGCGTGTTCCAATTTTTCTTGCTCTAGCGCCGCGGCTCGGTCGTTTATTTTTTGCACCCAAATGCTTGCTATTGGTGCAATGATGAGCGGAATTATTAGTCCGGGCACTAGGGATAGTCTCCCCCCTACCCCATCCAGCAGGAACGTGACGAATGCTTGGGTCAATACCAGACTCACAAGGACTGATATCGTTGTTATTACGACGACTCTTTTAGTTAGCATTTAACACCTGTGCGATCCTCAAACCTCGCTTCGAGCTAGTGAGCGCGTTGTCTGCCACCTCTAAATATGTAGAGCAAAGCCTACCTTCTAGTTCAAAAATTACACCCCATTGAGCGCACGCACAACAGGCGGGGCATTTTTGAGGCGAAAATGTACTTACCCTGCTCCGAGGCGAAGAACGCTTGCCGCGTTTTAGGAGTCAATGTCCAGCCTGATTGGTTAAAACCAAAATGACGCTGCTCCAGCTCCAATGACTTAATGTTGTTGCAGCATTGCCGGAGAGACGACCCGGCGTTTAGTAAGTTGCCAGATTGAGCTATTCGCGCGCATAAAATTCTCGAGCCTTGTGGGCGTTGGGCACCCGCTCCAGCCATTAGAAATACTATTGAAACCGGTGAGAAGCACTATTCCTGAAGTTCGAAGTCGTCCTAACCCCCACCAATTCTTGCAACGCAAGATACATACCCCCCAACTTGACGTGACCTACGACCTCTATGTAGCTTGCTCAGTCCTTCTTCCGATGCTGGCTATGGCCGAGCCAAAGCTCGTGTCGGAGATCGGGGACTCATTGAAGCTATGAGGAACACGCCATGAAACGACGGCAGGTATTAGGTGGTTTAGGAGTAGCACTGCTGACTTCTTTTAGCGGGCCAAGCCTCGGACAATATGTACTGCCCAAAGGACAAGTCCGCTTGGTGTTCAATGAAAACCCCTATGGCCCAAGTCCGAAAGCGATAGCTGCCGTCAACGAAGTGGTGGCTCTCTCGGCTTATTATCCCGACTCACCCACCGACTTTCCGATACTTGATAACCTCAAAAAGGCCATCGCACAAAGGCATAATCTAACGCCTGAGCATCTCCTGGTGTCTTCCGGTTCAAATGAAGCACTTCAAGCGGCAATTCTTGCCTACGGCGAAAAAGGAAAAATCCTCGTGCCCGCCCTTACTTACGACGCCCACCTAGGTTACGCGAGGCAGCTAGGCTTTGAAGTTGTCACCGTGCCACTAAGGAACGACATGCAAGTAGACCTAGACGCCATGAGTGCGCAGGTCGACGACACAACATCTCTGATTTATTTGGCAAACCCAAACAATCCTGCGGGAATACCAATTGACTCAGCGGCCTTGCGAAGCTTTTGCCGGAAAGTTGGCAATAGAGCGCTGGTGATTGTTGACGAAGCCTATAATGAGCTTACCGACAGCCCCGTTGATCAGAGCATGGTGGATCTGGTGCGAGACGAGCAGAATGTGCTGATCACTCGTACCTTCTCAAAAATATTTGGCATGGCAGGCATGCGGGTGGGTTATGCGCTTGGTCAACCCGAAACCATCACTAGGGTAAACAGCACCCTTATGGCATGGCCCAATGGCATTGGTCTCACAGCCGCGTACCACAGTTATCTGGACGAAGAATTTATCGCCTTTTCGAGACAAAAAATACTCGAAGGACGCGCCATGGTTTATGCGACCTTGCAACGGGCTGGCGTGACGCCTGTGCCCTCTCATACCAATTTTGTGTTCGCCGATATAGGCATAGAATCGACCGACTTTGTCGCGCAAATGGCGAGTCGTAATGTATTAATTCGCGGCGGCTATCCCGGTTATCCAACCCATATTCGGATTAGCATGGGAAAACTAGAAGACCTAAATATCTTTGATCGCGTTTTTTCAGAGGTATATGCAGCAAGCGTCTAGCGCCGCGGAACACCTTGCTAGAGTGTTGGTGTTGCTAGGACTTAGTCGGGTCCTCACTACGACACCATACTTTCAAGATCTACACCGAGCCCCTCAGTCTGTGCCGTAGTGGTGTGCGCCCTACCCTGACCGTGCCGCCATTGAATCCAGCGGGCCCTATGCTTTTCAACTGGGGCAAGAGAATCGAACGCCCACTCAAGGTATCGGGTATTAACTCCCACTCGCGGCATTGGGACGCCCCAATTGCCAAAACAAGAAACTATAGATGTCTGCGTATTGGGCCAGCACCTGCTCGCGGGTAGAGCCAATACCGTGTCCCGCATCGAAATCAACTCGCAGCAACGCCGGCGTGTTGTTTTGGGCCACGGCCTGCAGGCGCGCAGCCATTTTGCCAGACATCCAGGGGTTTACTCTGGGGTCATTAAAGCCATGGGTTAGCAGCGCCGCTGGATATTGCACTCCGTCTTCCACGTGGTGATACGCACTCATGGCCAGTAGGCCCTCGAAGCCCTTGGCATCGGTGACGCTGCCAAACTCTTTGATGTTGGGCACCCCGTTGGTTGTGGTTTCAGCTCGTATCGCATCGAGCATACCCACTTGCATCACAACCGCACCGAAAAGATCTGGGCGTTCGGTCACAGACCTACCCGCCAAAATTCCGCCCGCACTGCCACCCATAGGGGCCATGTGATTTACTCCGGAATAGCCGTTATCAACCAGGTACTCTGCAGCGGCAATGAGGTCTTTCCAAGTGTTGGGTTTGTTCTGCATGCGGCCCGCATAATGCCAAGCTTGTCCATATTCTCCGCCACCACGAACATGGGCAATTGCAAAAATTCCGCCTTGCTCAATCCACCCCAAGCGAATGGGAGAAAACGATACATCCTGGCTTATGCCATAACTGCCATAACCATAGACGATCGTTGGATTAGTGCCATCCAGAACGAGGTCTGCTCGACGTAAAATGGATACCGGTACTTTGACCCCATCATGGGAGGTCACCAAAACCTCCTCGGCAATATACCCGTCAAGTTCATCAAACTTACCCTTGGGGACCATACCCGTGTCGCTAAAGTTATCCTCAAGGGGGTCATAGGCGTAGCGAACGCCCCCTTGAATCCATGTTGACTCATAGACCAGCACGCCTGCCACCAGTGGTGACACCGACGAAATGTAGGCCGCCCCATCACGAGGTGTTTTCAGCGGTTTAACGCTGCCCTCATCGGACAAGCGCAACACTTTATTCACCCCATCCTGTTTTGCACTCAAGTAAATAGCGTCGGCTGCAGCAGCAATGCCTTCAATCACCAAATCACCGGCGGCAATTACCTCTCTAGCATCAGCAAAGTTAGGCGAAGATAGGGTTGTTCTCACGAGCTTAAAACGTGGTGCATCCTTAGCCGTAATGAGATAAATACTATCCTCAACCACGGCAAAGTCTGTGACCAAATCAGACTCCTGCGTAATTTGCACCCATGGCACAGCCCCTGTCAGCAAGGTCTCAACGGGTGCGCTAAAAATTGAAATCTCATTATTGTCACCATGCTTCACCTTGAGCACAGCGAAATCCGAGCCCGGCGTGACGACTAGGCTTGGGAAATCGGTTTCCAACAGCGGCAACCGATCTGAAACCTCAAAAGCGGCCACGACAACGTCTTCTCCTGCATCGCTCCCTACAACGTGATAACGCACTTCTGTGCGTTTATAGATCTCGGTGTCAGGCGCATCAACAGGTAACTCTCGGCGGCGAGAGTAATAAAATCCTTTGCCATCAAGCGACCACTGTGGACGATTGTATGCGGTTTCGATATTAGTCAGGGTATCGGGCAAGGTCGTTCCCGACGTCAAATCAATCACACTGTAAGTTGTTTCTTCAGAGCCGCCTTGAGCAACGCCGTAAACTAAGAACCGCCCATCCCAAGACGGCATGTAACCCTCTATTGAAACATGAGATTCGTCATCTACAGCCAGCGCATCGGGGTCGACCAGCAACCGCGCCTCAACCGCACCTTCAGACTGATGGTAAAGCTTAGCAAGGCTTTCCCCAGCATTGCGTCGCAGGAAAAAGACATCCCCTTTTGCCAGTTGCCGAACACCGTAGGTCGTATAGGGCGCTCCTTGATCGAGCTCAGTAAGTCGCTGCAATAGCTGTTCTCGCCTAGGCAAAGCGCTCAGCACCTGCTCGGTGAACGCACCTTGCTGCGTAAACCATTGCAACACTTCCTGACTGTCTTGATCTTCAAGCCATCGATAAGGGTCTTCAACTTGAATCCCCCAGTGATTGTCCACCACGTTTTCAATTTTTGTGGCGGGTGGCTCTAACTGCGTGGATTTGGGTAACGACGGCATAGTGTCCTCTTTCATCCGATCATCAGATTCGCATGCTGTGGTCAAAACTCCAACGAGTGTCGCCAGCAACATTGCCTTTCGAAAATGTCTTGTCATGTAGCTCGAATCCAATTTTATTGCCAGCGCGCATTGTAAAGGTAAAGCAGCGGACAAAACGATGCCATTACCGTTACTGATCCAACCTCCGGGGTGCGCGTAATACCACCACAGACACAAAGGCTGGGCTTTTATATGAACTTCATCAAATACGTACCGGTTATGCTTTTAACCTGCCTAGGCTTCATGCCATTGGCCGCTAACGCTATCGAAGAACCCTCCTATCGCCTCGTCGAGTCTTGGCCAGACCCCGCAGTAGAGATCCGCCATTACGAGCCCAGAATACTCGCCATGACCGAAATGGCTGGCGGCGAAAATTCAGGTTTCCGTGTGCTCGCGGGATACATCTTTGGAGGCAACGCCGCTGAACAGGAAATTGCCATGACAGCGCCGGTGCAAAGCACAATGCCGGGAGCAGATGGTCGCGAGATGGCCTTTGTTCTACCGGCCGAATACGCAATGAACGAGCTACCAGCGCCCGATGACGCGCGGGTAAAATTTAGAGAAGAGCCAGCCTATCACGCCGCCGTTATTCGGTTCAGCGGTCGGGCCACAGATAGTCGAGTTGACGAGCATTGGGCATTGTTGACGGCGTTTTTAGACTCCCAAAAAATAGAGACCAATGGACGTCCTACGTTGAATCAATACAACCCACCGTGGACGCTGCCCTTCATGCGCCGCAATGAAATTATCGTGCCCATAGTAGAGCCTTTGAGAGCCAGTGGCACGGCAGGTCGCTAACGCACTGCCACTGCAGCAGGCATGCATTTTCAGGAGAAAAAATGATGGCAAATTCAACCCCTCCGGCCGAATCTTTGCCCTGCAGAGGCTGCACGGAAAGTTGTAAAAATCGAGCCACCTGTCAGGGACGACCCTGGAGTAAGTAACCTTCAACACTGACAACGGCGGTGCAGGCTCCACCGCCACTTCCAGCGAAAGCGACCTGCTTAGACTGGTTTAGGTAACAGTCGATCAGACTCTACAAAGCTAAGCCGGCAGCCTTCGTGGGACACCATTGGGAGGCCTGAGACAGGCTATCCAACGTCATTGATTTCCGCTAACGTCACACGACATTCAAACATCGGTTCAGTAACTAGCCAAAGATCGTTGGTCAATCTGTGGAGGCAGGACGTCATGAGCTCTGAACGTCGTGATTATTTTCGTTTTGATACCTCTCTGGTCATGGGTTGGCGGTTCAAGGAGGACGATCCAGGCACAGAGGATCCTCTATCTGAGATCAGCCTCCAAATAAATACGGGCATCAATGACTGCGCCCCCGAGAATCCCACGCTTGCCCATCTCGTCACTCTACTCAATAACAAGATCGACGCCATCCGAGATGAGTTATCTACCTCGGCCCAAAAACGCAGAAAGCGTCGAGTTAACATAAGCGGCTCAGGTATTTCATTTACAACCACACGGGAAGCTCAGGCGGGAAGTGTGGTTGAAATCTCGCTAATACTGCCGACGACTAATACACCCGTGATTGTTCTCGCCGATGTCGTTGACTGCAAACGAGTCCCTAGAGAAAGTCAGGAAGAGCAGGAGCAATTTCGGTTAAGAACCCACTACCAACGCCAGCAGGAGACGCTGGCAGAACAAATCGTCCATTTTGTATCCAAAAAACAACAGGAAGTTTTGGCCGAGCGTCGGCACTTAACACATCCAGACTTACTATGATTGCTGGCCGCTTGAGGCGTCACCACCACCGGTGTCATCCTGGGCTGCTACCAAGCGCATTCAGTCGGTAGACGGCCAGCCCCAGTCATTGATTTTGGTGTTGGCTGCCAACCAAGTGAACACCAGATAGGCTGCAACATTCTGATCGAGGTCCTCGGCAGAGATCTTGTCTAAGGTGTCATCGGGGGTGTGGTGCAGGTCGAAATAATCGCGTCCATCCTGAACAAAGCGGAAGGCTGGCATACCAGCTGACACCATTGGCGTTAGATCCGGGCCAGAACTCGCCACTCCCACAGGCCCGGGTGCTATCCCTAGGGGCTCAACCAACTGACTAATCAAATCAACAATCGGCTGAGCCTGATCGTTAACTCGGCTAGTCACCTGCCAAATTCTACCCGCGCCAAAATCGCTTTCTGTACCAATCACGTGTTTTCGGAGTTCCTCACTTCGCGACTCGAGATAGGCTTTTCCACCCAAGAGCCCCACCTCCTCGGCACCCCATAAAATGAGTCTAATAGTGCGCCGAGGACGCTTCTCTAAAGCAAGTAGCTGGCGAGCCACCTCCATAGTGATGCCCACCCCTGCACCATCATCGATGGCGCCAGTACCAAGATCCCAGGAGTCGAGGTGCCCCCCTATGATCACAACCTCCTCCGGAGACACCGCACCACGAATATCAGCGATGACATTTCCCGACATCACCTCACCCAAAAACCGCGGCGTTAACAACAGTCTTACGCGGGCCATCTTTCCTCGAGCGGCGATGCGCTCTAACTGATCCGCATCGGGATTAGACAGTGCAGCCGCAGGTATCCTAGGTTGATCTGGGTCGTAGCGCATAGAACCGGTATGCGGCATGCGATGACTGTCTGTACCAATGGACCGGATCAAAAGCGCCTTTGCACCTTTGCTGGCAGCAATACTCGCGCCCTCTCGGCGTAAACGGCCAAAATAGCCATAGTGAGACCCGCCTTGAGTACTGCGCATAGCGTGTCCTACGTACGCTATTTTTCCCTCGAGGCTACCCGGGGCTGCTGCTTCTAAGGCTTGTAAGCTGGTGAAGATCGCGACTTCGCCTTCCACTCCCTCATCAGGTGTAGCCACCGAACCGCCCAAGGAGGTCAAGGTGAGTGGTTGAGGATAAGGCGAGATGACATAGCCAGTCTCAAGCCCCCGCTCCCACCCGGGCAACGGAAAAGACTCGACCCAAACACGATCGAATCCAAAATCGGTCAACTCCTTCACTGCCCACTCGCGGGCGCTTGCCTCGGCATCAGAGCCTGCCAACCTAGGCCCTACCTCCGTGGTCAACTTTTCAACCCAATGAAAAGCCTGAGTTCCTCGAACCGCTGCATCTCGCAAGGCCACGGCTTCAGTGACCGTATCGGTGTCTAAACCCGCTTTTAACACAGGGGTGGCATAGCCCATCGCCGGCAGGTAAAGGCAGGCAACAATTGTTAGGACAGGAGTCAGCCAACGGGAGAGTGCAGAAACGTTGTCTGACTGCTCTGGCAGCAGGTTCAATGCGTACATGAGTGGTCTATTCCTAATGGTTGCGAGATCTAAGCCCTCTTCGGGGTCGCACTACAGCTTACCGATTCAGCAGAGCATTTGCCAAAACACTCGGGAACAAAAAGCGTCCCCGCGTCTCGACCCAACATAGATTAGGATCTCTCGAAAGCAGCCGATCCATACCCCGTTGAGTGCCCTACCCTAAAACTCGGCAATATTTACTCACAATGCAGCGATTTTTTGGGAACTCTCAGCACGCGCAATGCTCCAACTTCGGCCGGAGCCAGTACACTCCATCAACTAGCCCAACTAATTCATCCATTGCCGGAGATTGTTATGCAGAAAAATCGATCCCTTCTAGGCGCCTACCTCTGTCGGCTAACCGCCTTTCTCGCCGCATTAAGCGTGCTTATCACCTGCTTGAGTGCGAGCGCTCAGGCCTCTGAAGACAGTCAGGTTATTGCAATAAGCGGCACGGGGGCGGTAACACTGGTACCCGATACGGCTTCGATTACTTTAGGCATTAACCTCAGGGGCAATGACCTGACCAACCTACAGATGTCCGTGGACGCCGCCGTCGGCACCATACTGACAAAATTGCGAGCATTGAATATCGATGACAAAGACCTCGCAGCAACAAATATCAGAATTTCGCCCCGCTACCGATACAACCAATCGCAGCAACAGTCGGTCGCAGATGGCTATGAAGTTTCACGTGATATCAGGGTTACTGTGCGCGATCTGGCACTGCTGAGCCCAGTCATGAGTGAGGCCAGCAATGCCGGCATCAACCGTGTCAGTCCTCCGCAGCTGTCGAGTTCAAAGTATGAGGAAAACTATCAAAAAGCACTGGCACTGGCGGTTGAGCAAGCAAAGCAGCGCGCCTCGGCTTTGGCAGATGCTGCACAGGTCAAATTGGGTCCTGTTGTGCGCATGAGCACGCTGGAGACCACCTACCGGCCTGAGCAACCGATGAGGATGGCGATGGAATCAGACGCTCCAGAGGCCGCTTATCAGCCCGGAGAATTGCGTGTAACGGCCAATGTGAACGTTGCTTTCGCAATTTCACCCTAAATACACCGAAGTTCCCTGCTACACTTGGAAAATGATGCCTCGATCCCTATTATCTATACATGATCGAACCTCTATCAACTCTGGAGAGTAATATGAGCGACAAGCCAGTTTTTTCATCACAAGTTGACGTGTTAGGCGCTGACAGCGCGATTAGCACCAACAAAGTCCTTAGAAACACATATATGCTCTTAGGTATGACACTGGCATTCAGTGCCGTGACCGCGGGCACCTCCATGGCCCTTGGCCTCTCCCACATGGCCGGGCTGGTGATGATGCTTGTTGGCTTTGGACTGCTGTTTGTTGTCAATCGCATGGCAGATACCGCAAAAGGCCTGCCTGCCATCTTTGCTTTCACCGGAGTTATGGGTGCCGCACTCGGCCCCATGCTCAACTATTACGTGGCTCTGCCTGGCGGCCCCAGCATGATTATGCAGGCCCTAGGTGGAACTGCTCTGGTGTTTTTCAGCTTGTCTGCCTACGCGCTAAACAGCCGCAAAGATTTTAGCTACATGGGAGGCTTTCTTATGACGGGGCTCATCGTGGCGATCGTTGCGAGCATTGCCAACATCTTCCTGGGTATACCTGCGCTATCACTTACGATTTCGGCAGCCATAATCATGATCATGTCGGGCCTGATTTTGTTCGACACCAGCCGGATTATTAATGGCGGCGAGACCAACTACATTCGCGCTACCGTGTCGCTGTACCTCAACATTTACAACTTGTTCATCCACATGTTGCATCTGATCGGTGCCTTCGGTGGCGGTGACGACTAATTTGAACGCAAGGCTGAAAACCCCGGTATCGCCGGGGTTTTTTTATGCGGGTATCATTACCAACCTATTGGCCATGGCGGCACAAAAAAGCAGATGAAAATTGCACTCGTCGTTCTAGGCGCCCCAGACTCGGGACTGTGCCACTTTCGTGCCCAAGGGTTCGCAAAAGCTCTTGAGACGAGCAGCGTCTCTCTACAACGCGTCTTTTTTTACGGCGAAGGTGTGCTGGCTGCTGCGTCGGACAACTCTGAGTGCATGAGCGCTTGGTCGGCAATAGCCGCCACGCAAGGCTGCGATCTAGTCCTTTGCAGCGCCTCAGCAGAGACCCACAACGTACTTCCGCCGCCTGACGCCTTTACTATCATGGGGCTCGGAGCCCTCATGGAAGCGGGTCATGACTGCGACAGGGTTGTAAGTTTTGACTGACGCAAACACTTGGCTAATACGCATCCATACGGCTCCCTACATCAGCCCCAGGGCCGCGCTTGGTTTGGACGCCACGCTCGCTTGCGGCGCCTTCGGTCAAGCTGTGAAGCTTGTTTTAGAGGGTCCTGCTATTGAATTACTAAAGCCTCTCCCCGCAGCGCCTGAGGGTGGGCGGAATCTCCACAAAATGATCGCTTCACTGCCACTGTATGATGTAGATCGCGTTTATTTATTGAGTGAAGACTTGACCACTATTCCAGACACAACGTTTGATGAATTACAGATCACACTGGTCAACAGTGGCGAGCTTGCCAACTTGATCACCAATAGCCGTCACGTACTGAGCTTCTGATGGCACTGCACCTATTTTATAACCCAGACCGGTATGTCACGCTTCTAGAAACCTTGAAAGCGGAGGACGTGATCATCATTTTTGATCAAGCGCTTCTAAACTGGGCAGAAATCCAAATAGGCGCGGGCACGCCTCAGTGCGCAGCCATTTTTGCCCTAACCCAAGAGTGCCAACAGCGAGAGCTGACGCTACCTGCGGAGGGCCTTGAAGCAATCAGCTTCGCTGACTGGGTTGCACTTACGATTAAACACCCTCAGCAGGTTAACTGGGTCTGATGTCGATGGATGCCACCGAATTGAAGTTGCTGTGCGACGAGCGAGGCTTCCTCATTGATACAAGTGCCTGGGTGACAGAACATGCCGAGGCATTGGCCAAAGAGGAAGGCATAACGCTGACACCCGCACACTGGGAGATTCTTTATTTGCTGAGAGCTTTCCATACCGAGTTCGAAGAGTCACCCGCAAATCGTGCGCTAGTTAATTGGGTTAAACGCCATAAGGGACCAGATAAAGGAAACTCTATTTACCTTATGCGCTTATTCCCCGGTAGCCCAGCGCGCGTGGGGAGTCGCATAGCGGGCCTCCCAAAGCCCAAAAATTGTTTGTAGGGTCTCGCATCTATGCCTTTGAGTAACATTAAACCCAGTAATTACGGAGAGCTTTTGGCGCTTAAGATCGCCCCAAGAGTAGAGGCATTCGCAGCGCTAGGTGCACCAACACCCCAAGTCTTCGAGTCGTCACCTCTAGCTTTTCGCCTGCGCGCAGAATTTAGGATCTGGCACGCTGGCGAGGACCTGTTTTACGCCATGTTTAAGCCAGGAGCCCCGAAAGATCCCATAGCGATAACGAGCTTCCCAATTGCCTGCAAACCTATCCAGCAACTTATGCCCGCGCTGCTACAGGAGCTTCGCAACAATACCCACCTCCGTCAGAAGCTCTTCCAAGTCGAATTTCTCAGCACTTTAACCGGCGACATGCTTGCAACCTTGATTTATCACAGGGCCCTAGACTCCAGCTGGGAGCAAGAAGCTAGCCTGTTGGCGCAACGTCTCGGCATAAATTTAATTGGCCGCAGCCGCAAGCAAAAAAAAGTGATCGGCAAAGACAGCGTGCAAGAAACGCTTTGCATTAACGACAGTGAGTACCATTTCAAACAACCTGACCAAGCATTCACCCAGCCCAATGGCAACGTCAACCAACACATGATTGAGTGGGCCGACAGCGCCTGTGAAAATTTGTCCGCCGATCTACTCGAGCTTTACTGTGGCATTGGCAATTTCAGCTTGCCGTTAGCACACCGCTTTGACCGCGTTCTCGCGACAGAGGTTTCAAAAGTTGCCACTGCAGCTGCCATCGAAAATCGCGATAAGAATGGCATTAACAATGTGGAATTTGCGCGGCTATCCGCTGAAGAAATGACAGCAGCAATGTCCGGAGAGCGCCCCTTTCGCCGGTTAGCACACTTGCCCGCACCCCTGACCGATTACAAGCTCAACACTTTACTGGTTGATCCTCCTCGAGCGGGGCTTGATAAAGCCACACTGGCCCTCGCAAGTAATTTTGACAGCGTCATCTACATCTCATGCAACCCTGACACATTACTCGACAACCTAAAAACACTGCAGACCACCCACGAAATAGCTCAGCTCGCATTTTTTGATCAATTCCCCTACACCCATCATCTTGAAAGCGGCGTCTTGTTAATAAGGAAAGCACCATGACTGTTATAAGTGAAAGTGAGATTAACGCGTGGCTAGGAGCCAATTCGGCTTGGCGACTACAAGACGGCAAACTCGTGCTTAGCGTTCAATTTCAAGATTTCAACATGGCGTGGGGCTTTATGTCTCGTGTGGCTCTACTGGCAGAACAGCAGCAACACCATCCCGAGTGGCAAAACGTCTACAACCGCGTCGAAATTGCACTGGTCACCCACGATGCGGGCGGCCTGACTGAGAAGGATTTGCGGTTAGCGACGGCCATTAACCGATTGCTGGAAAGCTCAGGAAGCTAATCAGAGCATCTGATACACCAGCCTCATTCAGCATTGGCGCGTGCCCCACCCCAGGCACTTCTAAAAGCTGCATCCGTTTATTGCGCCGCTGCATTTCCTCAACGCAGGCGGGCTCCAGCAAGTCACTCAAAGCCCCACGGATCAGTAGCACAGGAACATCCGTCAGTGCTTCAAACAACGGCCAAAGATCGTCTGGTCGCACGTCTGATGTGGCGCTAGATAATGGCACTGTGATGTTGGGATCATAATCTAGGGCGACCCCGTCCGACGTTTGAGAGCAAGCTCTTGCGGCAAATCTAAGCCAGTCTTCAGTTGTGTAGTGTGGGAATGCCGTCTCATTCACCGACGCCAAATGGTCTGCCGCCGCAGACCAGCTAGAAAAGACCATCTTAGAGCCGACAGATTGCTTAATACGATCAAGGCCTCGCTGTGCAATAACCGGCCCAATATCGTTTAAGACCACCTGAGTCAGCCGCTCAGGTGCCAACGCACCGATACCCAACGCCATTAGGCCGCCCATGGAGGTTCCCACGATCGAGAAACTTTTTACTTCAAGATCATCGAGCAGGCGTAGGGTATCCAAAATATAGGTTTGGGGGGTGTAGTGCTCCACCTGCGTGTCTGATTCAGAACGACCACGCCCCCTTTGATCGGGGACGATTACACGGTAATTTTTTTGCAGCAAAGGGGCCAGATCTTCAAAGTCACGGCTGTTACGGGACAGCCCGTGCAAGCACAAAATCACTGATGCTTCAGAAGCAGGACCGGGGTAGTCACGGGCATAAAGGGTTAACCCATCATCGGTTTTAAAGTACACATTACGAAAATAAGGACTATTCATAGAGATATCCTGTTTACCGATCGTCTGCAACTAACCGGGATACTTAGCCTTGAGTGCGTTATAAACATCTGATGGGAAGTCATCCGATTGAGTATCTAAACGTTCCATTAATTCAGCGAGGTGCTCATTATCCTCACGACCTTCCCACACCTTCTGATAGCTACCCTCTTTATAACCATGATCCTGCCGGAAAAAATTAAGAACGTTCTTTCCAACATAATGACGATATAAATCTTCGAAAGATAAATTGCAGGCCTGCATGAGCACAGCAAATTGAGGCACCGAAAACCCTCGCGCCTGTAAACTAGCCAGAGCTAGCGCCTCAGTGGCCTCTCGAACATCCAGCAGGACCTCAGTTGGCCTCTCGAGATCAGCAGCCACTTGCTCTGCAAGCTCTGCAATGTCGGTATCAGCGCGGAAAAGTGCGCTAAGGCCAAAATGCCAAATATCAACCACCTCAAGACGCACCTGGGCCATGTCGGGATCTTGTTTTTTCCACCACTTATAGCCGTAGTGGTCCATCAATTCACCACATTCAATCCATATCGCGCGGTACCACTCAAAATGCTGATTAATCCAGTCTTCATGTACCCGCGTGTTCATTCGATGCTGCATAGACAGCATGGTCTCAAGCGCCTGACGCATAGTTGATTGTCCCCAAAGGTTGTTGTCCTTGCCGTTGCTGAATTGTCACAATTTGGCTCACGCAATGATACCCACTTTTGCATTGCATCAAGCCTGAAACACAAGCCTCACAGAACTCAACTGCCCAAGGTTTACCCTTTGCAAATTGATCAAGCCTCATGGGACCCGCGCTATGCGGACTTTTTACCCCTGTGACGCTTAGCAGTGGTGATCCTTGCCAGTTTTTCTTAGGCATTCAGCACAAGAAACTTCAGTGACCGAAATACCAGCCCCCTATTAGGTTCAGAAACGGCGTGTAAAAAGGTTCGAAAATGAGTGGAGCAGCATGGTAACGTGTGCGGCCAATAGCACCCCGGAACCCGGTCACGGCTTTTGACGGAAAGATAAAGTCCTTACGCCCCCCCATCGGCAATGCTACTGCTCCAAACGACAATGCTTAGACAATGCTTAGAAGGCTCACCATTTAATGTCCCACGCCCCTGAACAACATGACATCGTTGCAAGACTCAACAGCCACCAGCTGACATTCATCAAACTGCTAGCCGGAAAGGTTGTGGCTGCCGATGTAGATGCACGCTCATGTACCTTCAACTTTTGTGTCCCTCTCGACTTTTGTCATAGTGGCAATGTGGTACAAGGCGGTTTTGTCTCGGCTATGCTCGACGCGGCCATGTCCCACGCAGTTTTTGCCTGTGACCCCACGGTTGAGCGTTTATCTAGCCTAGAAATTACAACACGCTATGAAAGCGTCACTCGAGGAGAGAGCTCGTTAACTGTTACAGGCTGGATTCGCCGAATGACGAAGACCATCGCGTTTTTAGAGGCGGATATCAAAAGTGAATCAGGCGAGATCCTTGCTATCGCACATTCAGTGGCTAAAATTGGGCGTAAAGCCTAAGTCCTAGCAAATCAGAGCTGGGATTCTCGCCCACATCAGCACGCCTAACAATGCCGAGGGTGATGCAAGGTGTTTACCCCCTGGCTTGATCGTAAAACAGTTGCCAACGGCGCGACCCAACCCTTTCAGACGACACAAAACTTCGTGACGCAGAAAGGCTATCGAGCGATCGTCCAACTTGCAGCTCGATTAAATCAACAAGTTTTGAATTTCTTTTCGAAAATTCCTACTCACTTTCAAAACACCGCCACCCTCGATTTGAAGTTGCGCTTCACCCTTGGGTAAGCCCTCCACCACTTCAACCTTTGACAAATTCACAATAGTAGATCTGTGTATTCTTACGAAGTTCTCAGGCAGACGCGCCACTAGCTCCTTCATTGTTGAGCGCAGAATGTGGGTGCAGCCAGCTGCATGAACGCACATATAGTCTCCCGCAGCATCGATCCACTCTATATCCTCCATCTGAAGAAGCGTTGTTTGCTGGCCGTCTTTTATTGCCAGCTTACCGACGTCCATGGAGGTGAGCGCGTGGTTTGCATCCAAAATTCGATCGGCTTGCCCCCCCATCGCGGAAATCACCGCCCCTTTTTGACGCGCTGCTTGATCAGCAACATCTACACTGCCCTCTAATGGATCTACAATGAGCCCTAGGAGGCGTGTTGTGCAACGCGACAATGTTTCATGAACACGATCAGCAGAAAAAGGCTTCAAGATGTAATCGACGGCATGCAAGTCAAAGGCTTCGACCGCAAATTCACTGTGAGCCGTAGCAAAAACCACAAGCGGCATAGTGTCTGACTGAAGGGCCTGCACCACTTCAAAGCCACCTAAGCCAGGCATCTGTATATCTAAAAACACGACATCTACCGGTTTCAACCTGAGACCTTGAATCGCTTCGCGGCCGTTTTTATAGCAGGCAGTCACCTCAACTTCAGGTGTGCCATCAAGAATTTGCTTGAGAAATTCTCGGGCTAGGGGCTCGTCGTCAACAACCGCTACTCTCACATTGACTCCTCTCTTATCGATTCAGTTGCCGGGATTGCGACGGTAAAACACAAGCCCCCCAAAGGGGAGTCCGTTACCAGCAACTCAAAATCATTTGCAAAAAGATTTTTTAATCGTTCTCTAGTATTTCGGAGACCTATGCCTGCTCCTGATTCGGACAGCTCAAGGATATCATTAGAGGCCCCCAAGCGTTCTGAACCACTATCCTCAACCGACAGCACAAGTCTAGAATCTTTGAACTGGGCGGAAACCCGGATAGTCCCTCCCGATTCTGAGGGCGCTATGGCGTACTTAATTGCGTTTTCAGCTAGGGGCTGCAGTAGCATATTAGGGACAAGCAGTGACTCTAGATTAGCGGGCACATCGAGCTCCAAGGTCATTCGGTCCGAGAATCGAACCTGCTCGATCATTAGATACTGGCTGAGCGCCCAAAACTCTTTATCTAGGGGAATCAGCATATCGTCGCCGGCATCTAAGGAATAGCGTAAAAAGTCTCCCAGTCGACTCAGCATCGTTTTTGCGTCTTCCGTTCTCTCAGCGCTGACAAGAGATGCCACCGAGTTGAGCGTATTAAACAGGAAATGTGGGTTCAGTTGATAACGCAACAATTGAAGCTGGGCATCCTTAACCTCGGCCTTTGCCCTTACCAGCTGGAGCGCCCTCTGACGCTGCTGAGACTCGAGCACCAACATTGCCTCACGTTGCTTTTGCAGTAGCTGATAGTACTTGATGCCGTGATAGAGCGCTGACCAAGTAAAAAACACAAATATTGAGGGGAAAACCCAGCCACCATAGTCGGCCCAAAGATTCTGCTCCTGAGTCATCAGCATAAAAAGCAGCAATCGCAGTACCGCCCAAAGCATTGAAAACAGAATAGTCGCGATGAGGGCCAACGTGAAACGCTGTGCTACCGGCCAAGACCACACAAATTTAAAACACCATCTAAGGGGCAAAGTTAATAAAAGCCCCACTAACGATTGGGAAATATTGTGGGCGAAATAACTCAGTTCAAACTGACTATAAGGAAGACTTAAGCTGAAGTAAGTGAGCAGAGATATACCTACCCAGCCGGTCGAATTTAAAATCCAAAATAAACGATTGGAAGTAAGGGTTTGTGGCAACGGTGGAGGCCGCTGTCTTTTCTCTGAAGGCTCCATCCGTTCGCCGTCACTCACGCTTATTACCCTCCCCTCTCGTCAAATACCTTCGTAGCACTACACCATCGCTGGCGCAGGCTAAGCGGCAAACCGTAATAATCCAATACTCGTTCACTATGCACGCCCCGACGATAAAAACCCCCGCACATCGGCCAACGGCAATCAATCGTCAATGGCCCTGATGACTCTTTCAATGACCTCTGTCGCCGTCAAGAAAGGGCGGTCTGGCAAAATGTTCCAACCAGTAACCACGATGACCATATCAAAGTCTGGCAAGAAAATTGGACGTTGCCCACCAAAACCTTTGCCCAAATAGGCCCTTAATTCGTCGCCTTGGTATTGGTATGCCTGTGACCACCATTTATATCCATAACCGGTGCTTACGTCGTCGTTCAAAATAAAAGCGGGCCGTAATGAGTCGCTAACCCACACTTCGGGAACAACTTGGACGTCCTGCCACAGGCCCCTGTTTAAAAAAAGCGAGGTGATTTTTGCAATATCTCGCGTCGAAAGAAACAGGCCCTCCTGGGTGTCTGCTAATCCATAGGGCGTTCGTTTCCACTCATAGCGCGCTATACCCAGAGGTTGGAACAAGTGCTCAACGGCATAAGCCTCGATGTCGATTCCTGTTGCTTGCAAAAATATCTGACCTAATACAAGGCTCGCACCACTGTTGTAGTTAAATTCCGTGCCTGGCTGATACGCCATCGGTTGATTCAGCGTGTATTCCACCCAGTCGGGAGATCGAGCCATAATTGTAAACGTGTTGTTAGGATCGGAATAAGGCACGCCCTCGTCCCAGCTAAGTCCATCGGACATGGTAAGCAAATCGCGCAAAGTCATTGCGCGCTTAGCTTCGTCTACATTCAAGAGTTGGTTGACGTCAAAAAAAGACAGCACGGGGGTATCAATGTCAGGAAAATCTCCGCGTTCTATGGCAATGCCAATGAGTGCAGAGACAATCGATTTAGTCACCGACTGCATGGAATGAAGATCACTTCCTTTGTAATAAGGATGCCAGAATGCATTGAAGTAGTTATAAGGACCACTCCAATTTTGAACGACTAAGGGGCCAGGCGCACGAGCTTCCACGCCGTAAATTTTGGCATAGTCGTGTTCGTAGTAATGCTCAAAAGCGATACGCCCATGGCGAACGACTAAGAATGAATCAATCCAGCCATACAGTCCTGTCGCAATGTCAGCATGGATTTTCAGTAACTGCTTTTCGGATAGGCCTAGAGAGGCTGGTTCGACGACTTGCCATTTCGACAATGAATCGGTTGCTAAATTAGCAGTCTTAGTGGGTCGAGACAGTGGAGAGTGTTCTGTGCAGCTGAGCATACTAACCAGGCATAAAAATGTGACGAAGAGCCTCATACCGATTTCACCTTTTCGAGAAGTTTCTCAATAAAACTGAGTCGTGTTGCCGGGGGTCAGGTTTGCTTACTTCACGAAACCCCATCACGTTGCCAAGCGCCCATACGCACACCACCAAGAGGGCTCTTTGCCTTACTTAAAAGGCCTCCCCCTGCTCCCGCCCCGTAGCGGGGCAAACGGGATTATGAATCGTACCAAACTGGCAAGCGTCCAATTGCATTAATGAGACCAGAGGGACGAACTCGCCAATCCCAGCTAAATAAGGCGCCCTTCCAACAAAGGGCTCAATGTCGTGATGAACAGCACTAATGCGTTTGCTACGTTAGCCGAGCACAAAGCTGTAGTGCGTTAAAACAGCAGCTAAAGCAGGTACAGTAATTGTGACTGGAGGGCACTTTTACGGAAAATAAGGTGCATAAACTGCCTTCAGCCGCAGGATTTCAGCCATATATCATTTCAAGATGTATGCTTGAACAACAAGGTCTCGCGTTAGCGGATCGAACTTAATCACGTCCAGATTCATGGTGCCGTTATCGATATTGACCACGTTACGGATCACAACTACGCCATCCTGAAGCTCCCAAAAACCTTGAAACCTCCCCGAAGCAGCCCCCTCTTTTGTGAAACCGCGTCCCTGCCCGTCGACTGTGCCGCCAGTCCGCGCAGTGTTATAAGTTAGATCATAGGTTACGTAAACTTGGCCGTAACCCTCCATGCCACCCTCGGCGCTTATGGACGTCATTTCTTGTCCAAGTACAACAGAGGTTACAGTCATCGGTGCGTCAGGCTGCCTCTTTTCTAGACCTAACTCGCCGTGTCCATCGGCCATTGCCAATGAAGAAACACAGAATAAACCTGCAAAAATCAGATATTTCATAAGCCGTTCCTATCGCCATCACAGTTTTGAATTTATTGTTCTTAGTGGCTCATATAACTCGTGAGCCGGACTTAACCCTACCCCATAATTTGCCAACCCGATACTGCGGTCTCAAGCCAGTGAAAGTCGGAGCAAATTCTTGGTGACTGTAACAATGAAACTCGCGGATGCGTTATTGTGAACACTGGCTTTGGGCGACGGTTAAACGCGGGCCCGATGACAAGGTGGAGGATAGAGGTGAACAGCGCTGCGCATAATGTTTCAAGAGTAGCCGCCAAAAACTAAGGGCTCGCGTAGTTAGAACAGCCGCACTTATTAATTTCGACGCTTGCAGTAATAAGCCGGACTCTTTTGGACATGAGTATCGCTAAAAATTGTGACCACATGCCCTGTACCATCTGGACGAATTTTGAACGCTTGTTTGGGGCCGTAAACCCACACGCGATCACCATTAGAATCGATGAGAGTTTCGACCTCCTGACGAGGCTTGCCCTCCATATCGATCCAACCGCGGGTATCAGCCCTAACCTTCAGTGTTGTGGTATCAAATATTGAATAGCAACTGAACTGCTCTGCTACCGCGTTAGCAGGCGTAATGAGTACAACAGCCAGCAATAGCAGCAATCGCCGTATGTAGGCCGCCTCGTCTCGTGGGCGCATGACACCGATCACTTTATGCGACCCGACATTGTGGTTTGGTGTACTTTTTATCATTTGCCAAACCATAAGGGATCAGATCGAAACCCTGAGGCAACGATCGTCATTACTTCCAAGCAAATTCATGTCTCAGTAAGCCTCACAAGCGCGGCGGCTCGTCACTTTGGTTTTTAGCTGGTAAAAAAATCAACCTGGCGCCCATCCAAACCACTAACGGCCAAAAGATTTTTATCACCTCATCTAGGCCCATGTAAGGGCCGCGCTCATCCACGTAAACAAACAGAGCCCAGATAAACACAAAAATAAGCGTCCCTTTCCATCCATAGTGCATTGAACTATTGATTAACCGCACTGGATTGCCTCCTAATTTTATGAACTCAACATTAGCAGATTGGCTATGACGATGTGTCGATTGCAGCTCCGGTCTAGCTGCAGTAAAAACGACAGCCACTCGCCTCAATACAGAAGGTTACGCAACCTAAACCTGTCAACCACGGAATTGAACCTAAGGATTGGGCGATTAGGTTAAGCGCGAAGCGATTTCTCCCGAGAGTTACTAACTGCTGAATTAGCTAAGGAAATTTCGCCATCTTCTGGGGGCACTTTACCGGCGGGGTTTTTTACTAGGTCCAAGTGAGCAGTCGCTAAAACTGGCCTGAATGCTTTGCCCGGGGGGGGCAACGCAGCCGGCAGTGAGGCACTGATCTTTACACTGGCAGTGGACGGAGAGCTAGCAACAATGAAATCTCAGCCCGGAATTAGAGTGAGGATTCCTACACCCTATTAATTTGGCAAGTGAGGTGCTGGCACAACTGCAATCTTGAATGCCTCTTTAAAACTACCGTTACGTTGGTTTGGTTAAAAACTGCTCGCGCAACACCGACTTTTGAATTTTGGTGGCGGACATTGGCCACTCGTTTAGGAACCTAACCACTCGCGGGACTTTAAAGGAAGCGATTTGCCCCTCGCAATAATCGATAACTTCTTTGTCACTTAAGGTGGCGCCAGGCCTCAGCTGTATAAATGCTGCAACAACCTCGTCAAGCCTTGCATCAGGGGCTCCAACGACCTGAGCCACCATGACATCAGGATGCGTCGATAACCATGCTTCTATCTCCAGAGGAGATACGTTTTCTCCGCCCACCTTGAGCACGTCCTTAATGCGACCGTGGAAGCGAATTCTGCCTTCGGTATCGAGCGAGCCCAAATCACCCGTGTGAAACCAACCTTGATCATCAATTGCTTTTGCAGTCTCATCGGGCTGCTTGTAATAGCCCTCAAACACCAGGAATCCCCGAACGTATAGCTCTCCCTGCTCGTCGGTCTTACAGATCCTACCCGTGTCCGGTTCAACCACTTGAACCTCAACACCGTCGTAGGGCTTGCCACAGGTCTCAGCACGGATCTGAGGCGAATCGGTGGGGTCTGTGTGACTGCCAATGCCACTAAGTTCAGTCATTCCAAACGCGCTGATGTGTGTCGCAGAAGGCCAAACACGCATGTTTTCTCTGAGGGCCTGAGCCGATCCCACGTTATTAATAAGTCGAACGTAATCTATTTCATCCAGCTTCAAATCAGGATGATTAACCAGCTCTGCCATGATGGCGGGAAAGGCCGGGTATAGGAAGGTCGCGCGATGCTTTTGAATTTGTTCCACCGCACGATCAATATCGACCTTGTCGTCGGTCAAACATGAACCACCATCGTGGAAAAGGCTGAGAAGTGGCAAAATCGACGCCATGTGAAACATGGGTAAGGGGTCCCACATGCAATCTTTTATCGTTAAGCTCAATCGATTTCTCATGGCCAACGACGTCCTGAATACCGATTCCTGCGTCAGCATGCAGCCTTTCGGCAAAGAGGTTGTACCTGATGTAAACATAATCAGCGCGAGCTCACTCGCAACCACCTCTTGACGCCGAGCGTCTAACTGCTCAGGAGTTGCCAAGTTTTCTTCAGCTAAAAAATCAGTGAATGCTAAAAAACCAGGGCTTTCAAAAGCGTCCAAAGCCACTGCGCATTCGAGCTTGGGCGCGGCGGGTACAGCAAGAGGTTGGCCAAGGGGGGCGTCAGCTAGGGTTGGGTATGCCTCTAAGTAACGAGCAGCATGAGGCACCCCCTCATTTTGGCCGACAAATATCCACTTAAGGTCGCAGTGTGTCGTTGCGTGGCGCAACTCCTGAATACGGAAACGCGCATTGAGCAGAACAGCGACAGTGCCGCAGAACATGCAAGCAAATAAAAGCGCAATATATTCAGGCCGATTTATCGCTAAAACTCCGACGTGCTCGCCACGCTTCAAACCATGCCCGATCATTGCTCGTGCGTAGCTTTGGCTTAAAGCTGCAAGCTCCGAGTAAGAGAGCTGGGAATCAGGGAAAATCAGTGCTTGGCGATCGGGATATTTCTCCGCCGCGTTGAGTAGCAAATTCGACAATAAGTAGTCAGCATCAGGCACATTAATATTCCATCATCAACAATTTGATATGCTCCGTAGCCAAGGTAGCACTCCAAGCCTTCTCACTAAAAACACGTTTTAAATATTTGTTTCTAGTGTCGTATAATCTACTAAAACGCGAAGAAATTCTGCGTTTCGCATCTAGTCCAAAGCAACATACCCTTACCTTGCTTTGGCCGCCCACGCATTAACCACGACTACAACCACAGTGAAAACTCCGTCAGACAAAGAGTCAATTTGTTAATTTTTATGTGCGTTAAAAAAATACAATTTGAATACGCAATCATCAATGATTACGGTCTTACTCACGGGAGCTTTGCAGACAAGCTGACCGTAAACGCCTATGGTTAGACACTGGCCAAAAAATGAGGGGCGCCACTTGATGCGGGACGCGCCATCCTCGATGAAAGGGCCGCTTACTTAAGGTTCTATCATCACAAAACACCGTATTATTGGATAAAAAGATCGTGCCCATTTCAATTGCCACATCCAAGCCAATCGACCGGAAAGCACTTATTGGAAAAGTACTTCGCACCGCAAACTATCGAGTGTCCACCGAAGATGTGCAGGATTTTATGGGTGTAATGCCCCAGCCCTCAGGCTCAACAGAGAAAGCCCCACAAATCGCACCGCCTACTTTTGCACCACTAGTCGCCGTTTTAGGCTTATTAAGAACATTCGATTGGAGTGCCGACTTTGAGTTTGACTACCGAGATGGGACGGCCATGTTTGGGGAGCAGTCTATTGAGTTCCATAGGCCACTTTACGTCAATGAAGAAGTAGAGATTAGCGCAATGATCAATGACGTTTATGAAAAATCAGGACGGCAGAAATTTGATGTCGTCGAGTTAGCATTTAAAATAAAGGGGGATCGAGATGGCCAGCTTGTAATGACTGGCAAGCAATCCTACATTCTCTTCAAATGACTATCGCACCTAACAAGCCATACTTTGAAGATTTAACCGTTGGCATGGCCTTGCCAACCGTTAAATTCGGACCTATGGATCGCTTTAATTACATTCCGATCGCGCTTATCCTACGGGATACCAATCCACTGCATCTCGATCGTGTTTACGCGCAGGAGCGGGGGTTGCCCGATACTGTACAGCAAGGCCCACTCAATCAGGCGTACCTTTACGAGTTCTTTACCAACTGGCTCCATCAACCCTGGGACCTAGCTAGTACAGAAATTCGATTTTCGGCTAATGTATTCCCTGAAGATATTCTCCACTGTGGCGGAGAGATCGAAGGTCTCGAGGTTGGCGAGGAATACGACATTGTGCACTGTCGCCTTTGGCAAAAGAACGATGAAGGCATCAGCATTCTCACGGGCAAAGCCTCAGGTAGATTACCCAAGCACCCCAAATAGACCTGTCTTCCTATAAGGGTTGCGATTACTTCGCGAGGATAGCTATCTAAATACCCTTAACAATTAAGGCAAACCTTTGCTGCTAGGTGTATATCTGCCATTGACAGCGCTCTAGGGCGACTCTATCGGGGCCTTAATTCAGTTATGACGTAGTTAGGGCTCCAACGCCTATGAGATCATCGGCCAATAGCTTACTAATCTGCGACAACTACCGCCCCCCCCCGCCCTGCCCCTCCATCAACCCTAATTCAGCCCTTAAAACGCACAGCAGTCAGCTGGTCAACAGGCCCATTTATCCAATGGACCTTTATCTGTACCCCGTCTTTGCTGCAAGAGCAGGTCAGCACCGAAGCATCTACGCTCAGCTAACCTTTACGCTCTAACAATCAGCTCTAAGCGATTCTTTGTTATGGCAACGCGAGTCATTGGATGCTCTTTGTCTGACCGCAGCTTTCACCCTAGATACCAGGAAACTACCCATCAGTGCGTCTGCTCAAACGTACTTAGATGTGTTGGAGGCAGCAGGGAAGATTTGTAGAACGCACTCTGGCATCCTTTGACGCCATCCAATTTTTGACATTAGCAGACACAAAAAAACCCATTGAGATAACCTCAACGGGTTTAAACGAGCTCCGGTCAAGAGCTCTAGAAATTAACCATTACTTCTACACCATATGTTCGGCCCTTCGACTGTTGGCCGTAAGTAATAAGCGTACTGGTCGTTCGACTCACCCAGTTGGTATTGTCTTCAATATTGTTGACGAAGGCAGCAATTTTATACCTGTCACGATCGTAAGCGATCGATAGGTTGGTCTTTCCATAAGACTCTACCAATGACACTGGGTCGTTATCTTCTTGAGTATAAAAATCATCCGTCCATGAATACGTCAAATCAGTAAGAATCAAGCCGCCAAACGCGCTAGCCGTATGGCTAGCGGTAACACCCAACGTTAGATCTGGAGCCTGCTTCGGCGTGAGGTAGCTATTGTCGACCGGGTTACCACCTTGAGTGGAAGATAAGTCAGCGTCAAAGGACTTGTACTTAGCATCCAAGATGCCTATTGCACCACTAATGGTAAACGCGTCAGTAATACGTGCTTGCCCCTCAATTTCGAGGCCCTGGTATTCAACTTCACCCACGTTAAAGGGTACCGAGACCGCTGTGCCATCGTCCGCTGGCAGTGTTGTAATAGCCTGCAGAGCTTCAACATTGCTACTGAACGCTGCGACGTTCAAGCGCACCCGATTGTTTAGAAAATCCATCTTTGCGCCCATTTCAAGGCTTTCAATTTCTTCAGGCTCGTAGGTGATCGCGTAATCTACCAACCTTTGGTTCTTTCCATAAAAGCCGCCACTGTGGAAGCCCGTCGCGTAAGAACCATAAACCATAATGTCATCAGTTAGACGGTAAGAGAGGCCCGCTTTGCCGGTCGTCTTACTCCAGCTTTCATCCCAGTTACCGGTTTTTTCGTCATCGGAGTACTGTGCCCCGTGAACGCAGGTATCCCAATTTTGAAGATGTCGGTCAGCATCGGCTTTGATACAGAACTGTCGGGCAAAAAAGTCTTTCTCATCTTTGGAGTAGCGCAAGCCAAGTGAAATTTCAAGCCGCTCTGTTATATCGTAGTCGAACTGGCCAAATACCGCCTGACTCTTGGCATCCTGAGACTGGTAAATATTCTGGCCAAAATCATTGCCCAATCGATCGACCTGCTCAGGTGTAGCTCCATAAAGTGAAACTAATAGCTCAGGCGTCCTCACAAGTTCCCAAAAATCGTAAGTAAACCAATCTTGTGAGTAAGAGTTTTCCATTTGGTAAACACCAACAACCAGGTCATAGTTATCTGACGAGGTAGCCCAGCGAAGTTCGTGACTCTCCTGATCATTTTCATTGATATTGTCGACAGTGATAAAGTCACAAGCGCTGCCTGAATATGGCCAAACCGCATACTCTTCCGTATCGCGATAGCCGTAAATATAGGTTGCTGTAGACCCGTTACTGAACTCATAGTCCATTTGCAGCGTGATCGCGTCAGTTTGCATGTCACCAATATTTTCTTTAGATGCACTGGTCGTGCTATCCGTTGAACCCGGATCGTTCTCAAGCAAGCAACCATCCCCACGAATATCGGGATAAGACGCATTGTCGTTGTAAGCCGCAACGCGCCAAGGCGTCGCATTTTCACTAGTCAATGCGACGATCGCTGGTGAATAGGGCTGCCAGCCTCCTGAGTACCCGTCTTGAAGTGCGATCTTCCGATCTCCTCCCAGGCCAGTAAGGTTGCGAAAGGCACCGTTGTCGCTTTGGTCGTCGATTTTTTCAACCGTGAGCTTTGCACTGAAGTTCTCGCTAGGCGTCCATAAAAACTTCGCACCGTAGTTGAGATAGTCTTGCTTCGACACATCCTTGTCTAGCGTGACGTTGTATATGTAGCCATCGTCTTGCAGGCTCGCGGCGAAAAATTTAGCCGCTAACACATCCTTGATAACTGGCACGTTAACAACAGCTTTAACATCAGTACGCCCGAAGTTACCTAAGGTGCCCGATATAGAACCTCCCAGCTCGCCTGTTGGGTCAGTTCGAGTTAACGAAATTACGCCAGCGATTGTATTTTTCCCAAACAGAGTGCCCTGTGGCCCCCGCATGACTTCGATGGCCTCAATGTCAAAGTTATCAATGAGAGCCCCAGAGTTAGTTGTTAGCGCAACGCCGTCGTAGACAACACCCACCGCCGGATCGAAACTCTTTTCGTCATTGCTATAACCGATACCTCTGATAGATATGGCGTGACCCGCTGTACGTCCCATGGACTGACGAATCTGCACGTTAGGCGCCAACCCCTCGATATCTCTCAGGTTTCTAATTGCGGGATTTTCCAGCTGGCTCGTAATAGAGGTAACCGCAATCGGTACATCTTGAATTGATTCCGCGCGCTTTCGCGACGTGACTATGACTTCCTCAATCGCGAGAGCACTGGGCTCTTCATTTTGGGCCAGTCCAATCTGTGCGCCTGTCGCAGCTACGACCATCCCACACGCAAGGGCTAATTTTTTATGCAGCTTTGTAGAGAAAACCTCAAAGTTGGTTGCTACCTTCTTCATCTCATGGCTCCGTTTAATTTTTTGACTTATTAGCATTTAGTGAAAGCTCAGACTCACATTTAGTCAATTTGTAAATTTTTACGGGAGTTAAAAAATTAGATTTGAATGCCGCAATCTGCATGAGTAACTTCTTCGCAGGTTGACTGTGACAGCCCCAAATTCTCTGCTCGCAGCCACGTGCCATGCTTTCGGCTTTGAACACCAACGACCGACTACTGCACCCTAAAAAAAGGACTCAAATTAGGGGGCAAGTTGGATCAACCAATGTCAGTGATGCCCTATCAGGGCGCCGTATCAGCAATCTGGTACAGACGTTCGTTAAATTAATGTGCAAATATAGGTCTATCGATGTTCATCTACACAGACAGATTTTTGTCCTGTTGACCAATGCAACTATGATTAAGATGACTGCTACAAGGAAAAGTTATGAGTAATAGACTGGAAGGCAAGGTAGCTGTCATCACCGGCGCTGCGAGTGGCATCGGTGCGGCTACAGCACAGCGGTTCAAAGATGAGGGGTGCTTGCTAGTTCTCGCCGACATTCAATCGGAACTCGGGCTTGATTTCGCTAAGCAACTTGGTGATCACGTCTATTTTGAGGCCTGCGATGTTAGTATTGAAACTGATGTAGAGAGAGTCATTAATCGTGCCATTTTAGAATTTGGCAAGCTAGACATCATGTTCAATAACGCCGGTATCGTAGGCGCCAAAGGACCTATTGATCTGACACCCGCCGACGAGTGGCGTGCGACAACCGACATACTCATTAATGGCGTTTTTTACGGCGTAAAGCACGCTGCAGCCATCATGAAAAAACAGCGCTCAGGATCAATTATCAACATGTCTAGTGTCGCTGGCGTCATGGGTGGCCTTGCGCCGCATGCTTATACTACGGCCAAGCACGCAGTGGTCGGATTAACCACGAGTGCCAGCGCAGAACTCTGCACGCATAACATCAGGGTTAATGCTATCGCGCCCTTCTCTATGGCAACACCCATGGTGGCCGATGCGCATCTGAAAAATCATCTGGCAACTGACGAGGTAGAAAAAGCACTCGCAGCAAATTCTCCGTTACCCGGACGTGCCGGTACGGCACTGGATGTTGCTAATGCCGCACTTTGGCTAGGCAGTGATGAATCCGGCTATACCAGTGGGTTAACTCTAACAACCGATGCAGGTGTTACAACAGGGTCAATGGTGAGAAGGCCCAACTACGAAGACTATGTACCCATGCAAAGAGAAGCTGGCAGTCAAGGGCTCTAAAAACCCAATACTCAAGAAAGCAGTCACTAAGAAAAACAGCAAACTGCTCTAGCCCCTAATTATGAGACGCCAAAAATATGCCGCTAGATAATAACGATACAGCACCTCACGCTACACCCCACTTTCACATCGGACGCTATTCGGTGGGTGGACCCTATGCCAAATATGTTCTCTTTCTTCTAATACTTGTCTACGCAATGAACCTGCTCGATCGCCAAATTCTGGCCATACTGGCCGGCGAGATTCAGGCAGATCTCGGGATCAGCGACTCGCAAATGGGATTTCTGTATGGGACATCATTTGCCGTCTTCTACGCCATCTTTGGTTTGCCACTGGGTCGGCTGGCTGACCTATGGGTACGTAAAACACTCATCGCCTGTGGACTTTTTACTTGGAGCATAATGACCATGCTCTGTGGAATGGCTGGAGGTGCAGCCAGCCTGACTTTCTTTAGGTTCGGCGTAGGTATTGGCGAAGCCACTGCGACGCCCTCTGCCTACTCCTTGCTGTCAGACTGGTTCGAGCCCAAAGATCGTGCTTCGGTCATCGCCATTTACTCGACCGGTGCTTACATCGGCATGGGCCTCAGTATGTTTATCGGTGGTTGGATAGTTGATTGGTGGAACTTGAGCTACCCCGATATTGCCAACGCCCCACTCGGACTTAAAGGGTGGCAGGTGACCTTTATAATTGTTGGTGCGCCGGGCATTTTGTTAGCCGCATTATTCCAGACACTTAAAGAGCCTGTGCGCGGTTACAGTGAAAATGTAGCGAGCGTACAAAATCATCCCCACCCATTTAGAGAATGCTTGCGAGAGCTCGCCAGTATTATTCCTCCGTTTTCAATGATCAGCCTGTATCGCCAAGTGGGCTTTACCTCACCATTAATCGTTAATATTGTTGCAGCAATGTCGATTTTCGCTGTGGCGGGTATCGTGAGCCATCTGACTGGGCGCGTAACACAGTGGGTTGTTCTCGGAGTGGGTATCTATGCAATGTTTAGCTGGGCAAAGTCACTTGCAATTAGGGATCCCGCGACTTACGCCATGCTCTTTCGCTGTAAGTCGATGATCTATGCAAACCTCGCCTTTCCAATCATTACCTTTATTACCTATGGCTTTGCCTTGTGGTTGGCACAGTACTTATTGAGAAAATTTGACACCGATTTATCTGAGCTTGGCATGGTGCTAGGGCTAACGACCGCCATTTGTGGCGGTTTAGGGGTTGCTGCAGGAGGTATCATTGCAGATCTGTTGAAGCGTTATGTTCGAGACGACGCCCACGTCTTCATGGGCCTAGTCTCGGGGGTGTTAACCACCATTGCCGCTTTTTTTGTGCTTAACGCAGAAACTCTGGAGAGCGCCTACATAGCAAACGCGGCACTTCAGTTTGTCGGCGTGCTTTGGACCGGCGCCGGTGGTGGAATTATTACGACTTTGGTACTTCCCAGAATGCGCGCCACCGCCTCGGCCTTTTATCTGGCCATGGGTACTTTTCTAGGTCTCGCTATGGGCCCGTTTACCATAGGATATCTTAGCGATACGTTTCAGGCAGCAGGAAACAGCCCCTCTGACGCTCTAGGCCTGAGTTTGAAGCTTGCGCTGCTTGTTTTTATTATTGTGGCGGTATTTACCCTCTTGTTATTTCGCCATTATCGAGCCGACTTCAATAGTCGAGAACAACGCGCAGTGGCCGCCGGGGAGCCTGCTCAAAATTTGGCCAACCCATAAGTTCACGCTGATGGATACGTCTTTCTCACCGCATTCTTGTCATCATTCGAATGCTGGGCCACCCAGCCCCCCGACTTTAACCCATGACTAAGGCCAACAACTTTTCCCTCCATGCGCGGCTGAGCTGTTGGGGGCATAAAAAGTACAGGCGTGAGTAGCTGTGTCGGTGCATGGCCTGACCAGTTGCAGCTCCCCGCCTTTCACTCAGCTCCAACGACAAGCTGTTCTGCAACCTGAGAACGCCCTAAGGCGACAGCACGACCCGGGTGGCCTCCGAAACGTTGTATTTAATAGCATATTTAGCGGCACCGGTTGCCGAGCACAGAGTCAATCTCACTCAGTATCAAGCCCTATTGGAATTAACCCACCGATGGCCCGCGGTAGTCACACCGGCCAAACGTGGCAAGGGAGTCAAATTAACCGCCACTGCTGAAGCTCGCTCACTTCCTGAGCGGCACTTGGCTATGTCTTTGACCCAGCGATTCGACCGATTAATTAATATCGACATTGCGAGCCGTCAATAATGAGCATACTGGGCCTTCAACCAATTTGTGTTGTCTTCTATAGTTTGGACGAAAGCCGCAAGTAGGTAAGCGTCACGATTGCAATAAATCGACAGATTCGGCGCATCTTCAAGGAGCAACTACAAAATACTTTTGGAATACTGTGCCCAACACGGTACTGTTATCCAAAGGCTCAGACTACTTCACCATTATTAGGTTGGTAGCGGGCGACCGTTCAACGGCCAGTACGGAATGCGCAATGCAGTTATATAAGCCGAACAAGCCAAAAGGCGCCAAGCGCAGAGAGAGTATTATCAAAGGGTTCGTTTCTGCACTTGAGAAGCAGGGATTTTCTAACACCTCAATGGCTGGTGTAGCACAAGAAGCAGGCATCGCTCCTAGTCACGTCTTTTATTATTTCAAATCTACTACGGACATTTTACGCGAAGTTTTTAAACACCGATGCGAAGCTATCGTTGAAGGTATGGAGGCGCTGAAAGAACAAGACTTTGAATCCAAAATAAATTATCTGTCTGATTTTTTTTACACCGAAAATAAATCAGTAAACCACCTCACCACCGGCGTCATGTATGAAGCTATTGGGGCATCCGTAACCGACCCGACTTTGGCAGTTCATAAAGAGGAAATGGACCGGTGCTGCATTGAACTACTCGCAGGGGTATTTAATGACGGCAGGATGGACGATGAAGAACGCACTGAGCGCGCTGAAATTTTATATTCCTGCATCGCAGGATCTAAGCTCAATGGATATTTTAGTCAAGATGCAGATTTAACGCATGGCCGATCTCTCTTTATAAAAGCCGCTTACTTGCTAGCCAAAGATTAAAGCAACCACACTGCACTTGGACGGTAAGCCGTTATCCCCGTGGCTTCCATCGGCTTGCTAATTTATTCCGCCAAGTGGCGACCGCAAATGAGCCTAGTAAGGCTTTGATAAAAATTTCCTACCCAGCAAGGCGCTCAACTGGTAATTGCGTTGCTGCCCCTTATCCGTCAAAGCCTAGAGCTTCATGCTCGCTGCAAAGGCAAAATTTATTGCTAGTGAACTACTGCCAATTTGCTTCTTCACGTGATGTTTCTAGCTTAAGGGATGCCGATAGCTCTTGGAGCTCTTTTTTAAGCGCGTATCATGAGAGCATTTGAGGTGCGGTAATCTTTCTGGTCCGTTAATATTTTTGCATGTCCCACAGCGAATGACCCGCCAGTGAACCACTGCGCCGCTGGGCACGCAGCATTCTAAAGAATGATGGAGAGCGTTAATGAAAAAGGGACTGAGTACCGCACTGGCTTGGTGGGCATTTTTACATTTAATGCTGATCGCCTTCACCCTTATCTTGCTCGAAGTCGCTGGAGTGCCACAGCGGGAATTTCCCTGGCTGTTTGAACTCTACTTTGACCAGGTGCTGAGGGGTGAGCGAGTCATCATTTTTGGCCTCCCCATCGTCATTTGGATAGCGCTGTGGTCTACGACTGGGAAACCCCGCGTCTTTCCCTGGAAGGCATAAAGCAAACTGCGCTATGCCAGTGCACAAGACTGACATGCACTCGCTTAGTTCATGAAATTCTACGTTGCACGAGACTACTCTATTACAGGCTCAAGCTAGTCCCCCTTCCCAGCCTTAAAGCTCCATGGTGCTCAGTGCAGTGTAAATCGGAACAAAGCCTACGTTGTGGCCCGCTCAAACGGTGAAATGAACCGGATTTGCCCTTCCCGCTGGTACGCTCTCATACAATCGGCCATATTGGTCGGCATCGTAAAAGCGCATGGGCTGAAGGCACGATCGCTGTTCATCCGTATATAGCACTTCACCATAGCCGCTTGAGGAAAGCCCAGTGGCCCTCGCTTTCAGCCCAGAGCAGCTTTAACGTCAACGCTTTTCAGCCACAGTTCATTAACCGCACTTTGCTATAACTTGACGGCGCATATTAAAACCGCCCTACCCCGCAGATGATGTTTCATCGCATGCAGACCTTTGGACCCACCATTGAGCATCGCTAGAACTGGTAACTGAAAGGCCTAAATCCAATACTAGTCTGCTATGATCTTAATCGTTCAGGCCTCTTGGAGTTGCGTCAGATGACATCTACAAACCCGCTAGCGCAGTCGGAGCTATTAGAGACTGCTGCAGCTCTCGAGGCCAATTATGGAGCCCCACTTGAAATAGCTAAGGCCATCATGCTCGATAGCTTAGACGACTATCAGACAGCCTTCATAAAAGCATCGCCCTTTTTATGTATCGCGACAGCCGATGGGCAGGGTCAGCCAATCATTTCTCCAAAAGGCGATGCGCCTGGGTTTGTAAAAGTCATCGATCAAAACACACTTTTAATTCCCGACCGCATGGGCAATAACAAGCTCGAGACCTTTCACAACCTCATTGAAAATTCCAAAGTTGGCCTTATCTTCTTTGTGCCCGGATACAAGGAGACTTTGCGGGTATCTGGACACTCGACGATTATAAAAAACAAAGAGGCGCTGGCTTACAGCAAGGTTAACGGAAGACAGCTCGACGTAGGGCTGCTCATCGAGGTAACAAAAAGCTATTTTCACTGCGGCAAAGCTGTGATTAGGTCGAAATTATGGACGAACGAATATCAACCCGAAGCCAGCATCATCCCTTCCTTTGGAAAAATTATTAGCGATCAATCAAAGTCTGGGGAAGTCGCATCGGCCATGGATGAGTTAGTAGAGCACGCCTATAGGGATGAGCTTTACTGAGGCAGTAAAATCTCCGAGCGCTCGACATTAAGTTGCTACACTTTTTCCATGGCTGTTCAATTTACGGTACTAACATGTCACGCGGAATCACTAGCCGCTGGAAAGGTCTCGCCGAGTTTTCATAGACTTTCCCGCAACATGGGCAATTCTCGGACCAGCTCTACAATTTCACGGTCAGTTACGAAGTTTTGACGAACACCGACGACCCGGATGACTAAACGCTCACCATTCAGGGGCATTAGCACTCCAACCTGAATGTCTCTAAAGTGAAAGCGCTGCCTTACCCACTCCCCCGGTACGCGCTCGACGAGCTCTTCATAATCCTCAGTATCCCACTCGCAACATATAGCAAGTTCCATAATTTCTTGACCCGGAAATTGCTCCTCTACCAACGCTTGAGCCTTTTGTTTTAGCGTATTTGCATCCTCTCCGTCATAAGCATCCGAAGGCATGTGCCGCTCGGCAACAATTAGATCTTCAAGCGCAACCAGGCCCGCCGCAATATTGTTTGCAATATTATTTTGAATCGTTGTTAGCTGCGCCTTTATCGGAGCCGCGTTTACAACTTTTATTGGGTAGAGTGCTTCAAGTGTTGCCACTTCGCGCTGTGCCTGCGCAATTCCCCCATCAAAATAAGCGACCGCGCGCCGAGCGGTAGCATCATTGACCATTTGGTTTACCACCCGCTCATTATGCTGCAAACATAGCAGCATAACGCTCATCGCCGCAGGTGCATCCGCATTGAGCTTTGCCAACAACTGCGGCATGTATTGCAGATTTACGTACCATTTATTTTAAAACGCCGCGCTTTTATTAAGAAGAGGTTGATACTGCTGGTCCCACTTTTGAATTTGACGCAAGTACCCATCGGCATTGTCGATAGTCTGCTGGACTCGTCTGAGCTCAGTGCTACTAATTTGATTTGTTAAAAGCCAAACAGTTTCTAGGTCTGGCTGATCACTTTGTGCACTGCTCATTCTTTGTAACAGCGGCAATGCGTAAGCAATTTCTGTAGCCATGCCCTCAGCGGTTGCAAGGTCAGTCTCAAAGTTTGGATATTCACTGAGATCGTTTGCAGCTAATGCAGCTAGGGTTTTAGCCTCTTCCGCGCTTTCGCTGGAGGCTATAGTATTTCGAGCAGCAGTGACCCTCTGTTGAAGCGCCACAATGTCAGGGTGATCGGGTGGCGCACGGTTTAAAACCTCCTGGACCGAATCAAGGCGTTGCTCCAACCATCCATAGGCATTCATCTGACTAGAGCCTGCGCCCGTGGCGATGCCCATTTGGGCCATAAACGCAGATTGCTCCTCTGGGCTGGCGGCCTCGAACTGGGCCTTCAACTGCGGATTTGCGTTGAGCATTGACTGAAATTGAGCCAACAGAGCTTGCTGCTGCGCCGAGGGACCGGCTTGTACTTGAGCCGAAAGCTGGCCCAGTTCTCGCTCTATCTCTGCCATATTTTGTGTTTGCCGCCGGACGTCGTCCCGAACGCCATAAGGTAATTGTTCGGCGGTAGCCGACAAAGCAACAAACGTTAAAAAAATGGCTGTGACGGCTCTGATTAACATAGCATTGGCCTCTGAAAACGTGCTTTCAGAATACCTATGCGGGAGATATTGTCTAGGCGTGCCCCTGCACCTTGCTCAGCATGAGGTTCAAGGCCTCAACACTCTTCTGGTCTTGCGCTGTTTCAAGAGCATCCTGAAGGACCTCTTGAATGTTCTCGGCGTCCACTAGCTCCATATCCCAACTCGGGAAGATACGCTCGCGAACCTCTTCATCAGTGCTCAATGTCACCATCATTTCATGCCGACGATCCGATTCGATTAGCTTGATTAGTTCCAAAACCTCCGTCTTGGGCCCCTCAATCCACTGAAAAAACACCCCACTACCAAAAACCAAAATTCCAGTAATTCCAAGCACCGCATTACGGCGACGTGAAGCCGCAATAATAGCGTCAACGTCGGCATCACCCACACCAGTGGTCACTTGACTGCAATAAACCAGACTGAAAAATGGGCTCTCCTGATAGAGATCATCGGCGTTCGTGTATTGTGGCTGCGTTGTCTGTTTATTCATTTCTTTAGCATAGCGGGCAAAGTGTTCGAGGAATAGCAAAAGTTAGGCGTACTAGGCCATCGTCGAGAGTATCCATCGACATGACGGCACATTTATCGAGGCAGTAAGTCATAAGTCGGATTTTGCAGAGTTCTGTAACCTAGTGGTGCACCTGAGGGCAAGCTCAAAAGTTAATGCCAACCGTCACCCCAATTACGCCTACCTTTTCATCAGCCACGAAATCCACCATCGCGTGCGGAGAAACGATTAAATGGCCAACTTCGAGCTCATATAGAACTCCCGTACGAAATAAAAACTCGCTGCCGGTTTCCGTCCCATCCACATGTTCATGTTGGGCCCACTCAACACCAGGACCGGCATAAACAGCCCATCGATTAAAGCGGTACCCCAGGGTCACTGCGACAATACTAAAGTCTAAATCGCCAAACGCATGCTCTATGGCGGGCGTGATAAACCAGCGCTCACTGAGCTTACGTTCGTACTCCAAACCCAGCGTACTTGCCCGCTGACGACGGCCCTCACTCGTTACGCCGAGAAAGGCAGACACGCTGTTCAAGTGATGCTCTGGTTCGGCACCCTTGACTGGAGCGACCAGCGCCAGGCTGATCAATGCCAAAATCGCTGCGTTTCTCATTAAATGTTACCGATTCTAGGAACCGCCGAGTCTATACGGGAGATGCGATGAGATTTTTAGCAAAAAGCGTCAGCGACGTATTTGTGCCAAAAGGCTAACGTTGGCTTATTAAGCGCCGCAAAGGCTAGCACCAACCCACCAATAGAAGAAAAAACACTGTAGAAAGCCAGAGCGCGTTCGCATAGACGCCATAGCGTTGGATCGCAAAAAAGTCTCTGTGCCCCATTGCCAAAAGCGAATTTTGAAAAAAACACCGTTGCTGCAATCTGGTGCTTATCGTATTTTTGTGCGCTTTTGTGATGGTGCCCGGAGCCGGACTTGAACCGGCACGATCGCAATGATCGGGAGATTTTAAGTCTCCTGTGTCTACCAATTTCACCACCCGGGCAGTGAAGAGGCGCGAGGATAACATGGTATCTGCGCTTGGGGGATCTGCAATGCATCTTCCGTAGTGGTAAAGTCGCGCTTTCTATAAAAATAACCTTCTGAGAGGCAATACGTGGCGGCAAATCGTGGTCAATTTGGTTCCCGTCTGGGCTTTATATTCGCCGCAGCAGGCTCTGCGGTCGGCTTAGGTAATATCTGGGGCTTTCCAACTCAAGCCGCCAGTAACGGCGGTGCCGCCTTTCTCCTGGTCTACCTCATACTGGCCTTTGCGCTGGCTTACCCCGTACTGATGGCAGAGCTCATTTTAGGGCGTTATACCCACGGCAATTCGGTGGCCGCACTATCAGGCATTGCAAGGGGCCCCGTTACAAAAGTTATCGGCACAGGAACAGGTCTGCTGGGTATTTTGGTAGCCAGCATGATTCTGAGCTTCTACGGCATCGTCGCCGGCTGGATGCTTGGGTATACGCTGTCATACCCACTGGACGTTGTGGGTGCCAGCAGTGCAGCTGATTGGTTAACGGGCTTTACAATGCCCCGAAACCTCATTCTGATGGGTGTATTTATGCTCATGACCATCGCCATTATTATGGGGGGGGTTAAAGAGGGGATTGAGCGATGGTCGTCGCGACTCATGCCCACACTAATCATTACTCTGATCGCTCTCGCCGCCTACGTTCTTACCCTTGAAGGTGCCATGACTGGACTGCGGGTTTACTTGATTCCCGACTTCAGCAAAATCTTCTCTTCTCAGCTCATTTTGTCGGCTCTAGGTTCTGCCTTTTTCTCTTTATCTCTGGGCGTCGGAACCATGTTGGTCTATGGCTCTTATATCTCTGATAAAGAGCATCTGCCGTCTATAGGCGCACAAGTCGCCCTCATTGATGTCGGTATTGCGGTGCTGGCGGGCTTTTTAATTTTACCCGTCATGTATGTTGCCGCAGAACGCGGCGTAGAAATTTTTAGTGCCAGCGGTGCCCTCCTTTCCGAGGACACGCTGATATTGACCGTGCTTCCCGAGTTATTTGCGACCATGGGCACAGTCGGCGTTGCCCTCGCTACGGCGTTTTTCTCTCTAATGACTATCGCTGCGTTAACGTCGTCAATTTCTATCTTAGAAGTTCCGGTTGCCTTCATCGTCGAGCGCTTTGATTGGTCGCGCAAAAAAGCCGCAGTGGTCGCGGGAGGTCTAATTGCGAGCATGAGTGGAGCGATTATTCTCGATTTTGAAAATTTATTTGGCGCCGTCATCGCCCTAAGCACCCGCTACGGGCAGCCGCTGCTAGGGCTCTTGCTGTGCGTTTTTGTTGGGTGGGTCTGGCAACGTAATACGCTACTGGCAGAGCTTAAAAAAAATGATCCCCACGTGGCCGAGGGCCTTTTTTGGCGCATTTGGCCTGTTTACGTGCGCTTTGTGTGCCCCGTCATCATTGCCATAATTTTCTATCGCTCACTCGTCTGAGCGGTTGCGGTCTAGCCCAGCTGCCACCCTGCCACTCGCAAACAAGAGCCCGTAGGCGCCACTACCAATCATAAACACAAGGGCCACCCAATCTCCCGTTTGGCTGTACATGTAGCCACTGAACGCGAACATCGCTGCGCTTATTATTATCGCTATGTATTGCATAGAACGGTTTGCCTGTTTGGGAGCATTAGAGGTCCGTGTGTTGTTCTTTACGATACCAGCCCAGCTTCGCAACTCATATTGCCATCACGGAAGCAAACCTACCCTGCCTTTTCAGCAACAAATTGAAGCCGCAGCACGTCAAGGGTGCAAGTGCTGTGCGGGTCACTAGAGCTCTCGCTTTTTATACCCAACCCCAAGCTTACGAAGAGGCTTTTTGTGTACGCAATCTGCCTCCGTAAGCGCTTCGCACCGGAAGACGTCGCTCCTATGTAGCCAGCTTACCTCTGAGCCACACTGCGTCTCCAAGGAGAGTGTGACTAATCCGGCCGGAGATGGCTCCTGCGTTTAACTAGAGAGTTCACGTAGCAGTGAGTGGTACTCCATGCCTCGCTCATCTAAGACACCCTTTAAGGCTTTTTCCATTAGATAACGCGCTTGATTCGTATAGGCATACATGCAGGAATGCACCGCAGCGTCTGTCCAGTTGTCGACGGCGCACTCGGTTGTGTATTGCTCAAAATGGTTGAGCATATTGATTAACTCGACGATATGATTTGGACACTCGCAATTAACCAGTCGTTTGAGCTGGGCCGCCGCAGCCAATTCACTGTCTGAGTACATACGTGCTTTCGGCTTTACGAGGTCTCCGAGATCGAACTCGCCCTGACGGGTATCATTCTCAACAGAAATTCGACCCATCTCGTAGGCCAGTCGCGCGGGCTCCATCGGAAATGCAATAGCCTCAGCTCCCTGTCGATTAAGCTCAGAAATCCACCGATCATTGGCCATTCGGTACGTCACGATTACGTTAGGTGAACCCAGGCGGGTTTTAAGTTGCTGCACCAATTGAATTTGGGTCAGTGAAACTGCGGGACAATCGAGCACCAACAGGGCGACTTCCTCATCGCCTACATCGAGAGTGCCAGCGATTTCTGCGAGGGGTTGACGCGACAGAAGCGCGCTGACACCCGAAATACACCCCTGGTGCCCATCTAGCCAGCTGCAAAGCTCTGCTCCAACAAACACGACTCTAGGCTTAGTTGCGGGCACCGCACGCTCAAGATGCTTACCGCGGCCCTTGATCAAAAGCTCCAATGTTTTTCGCTCTGAGGAGGCAACCTCACCAATTCTTGCCCCGTCGTTGACCAAGGCGGCAATCAACTGCAGATGCTCTAAATCGGCTTGAGTGTACTGGCGTCGCCCAGATGCCGACTTATAGCTAGCCCCCAACCCATAGCGCCGCTCCCATACCCTCAAAGTGTCAGGCTTTAAACCGGTCAAACGGGCCACGGTTCCAATGCCATAAAGTGGTCGGGGTTCTAATTGAGATACTGCAGTAACGGGGGCATTCATCGCGTAACTCTCCTTTATTTTGTCTGGTTTTGTCCAAGGTTACGCTGTAATCCCACCAATAGATCTGCTTTTTCTGGACAAAACTCTTTGGCCAGCACTGATTGTATATGTTTTGTCTAATATCAGGCTGGACAAACCGCTGTTTAGAGGGATCTTTCTAGGTCCAACACCCCGTATAGTTTTGCATCTAACGGGGGAGTACAGAGCGCATGAAAGGATCAGACCAAGCTGACGACCGCGATCTCGAGTTAATGTTCGCAGAAGCACGTCGGTACGCCCTGCTCACCGCAGACGAAGAACGGGAAATTGATGGGCGCAAGTGGCAGGCAGTGTGGGCATTGCAAGGACTATTCGCTGAGGTGCCCGAGCTAACGCAGTACACAGCCGTATTTCTGCAGCAGTGCGGCGCCAATCCGCCCGAAATTGGGCGCTTCTCAAACAGGGATCAGCATTTTGTACTGCGGCGAGAGCTGACGGATTATTTTGCCGATGGCAAATCCCACGAGCTAGCGACGGTCGCCGCAAGAAAACTGAGAACGCTTAAGACAACACAGGCGCGCTTACCTCATCTCACCAGGCTGAAGCTGCCTGCCAGCCTCACGGTGGGCATGTCCGTGGCAATGTTGCGTAGAGCCGGGGGACAATTTCCCGACAGCGTCGCCGATGCAATCGCCAATTGGGAGCGGCAGTGGCAGCCCCCGATCAGCGGCCACGTTTTAGAGCGAGAAGTGATGAAGTCTCTGCGCCGAGAGCTGCGCATGTACACCGAAGCAAGAGACAAACTGGTCATGCACAACCTTCGCTTGGTTTACTCAATCGCGGGTCGGTACAAGGGCCGAGGCGTGTCTTATCTCGATTTGGTTCAGGAAGGCACACTAGGTCTCATTCGCGCCGCAGAGAAATTTGAGTTCGAGAAGGGCTTCAGGTTCAGCACTTATTGCTTCAACTGGATCACGCAAGCGGTGCGTCGCTATGTCGGCGATGTGGGAACACTCATTCGACTGCCGACCCATGTTCAGGAACAGATGGGTAGACTCTACAAAGAGAAGGCTATTGAGCAGCTGAGAACCGGTGTAGAACCCGATGAGGAGACCCTAGCGGCAAAGCTTGGAATGGATGTGGCAAAAACGCGCCAACTTCTTCAAATGCGCAATCTAGGTGTTTCTTTAGATGCCCCTCGATTCGATGACGACGAAGGCACCCTGCTCGATACCCTGTCGGGAGATCCCTACGGCGGTACCGAGGACTCAGCGGAGCAAGCATCTCTGCATAAGTTTTTGGGAGGGGCTGTCGACTCCTTAGAGCCTTCTGAGCAACGAGTCATTGTCGCCCGATGGGGGCTGCACGACGGCCCGCCACTGAGCCGGGCGGAGGTGGCAGACAGTATGGGCGTGAGTCGAGAGTGGGTTCGACAGCTAGAGCGCTCGGCATTGCGCAAACTAAAAGCGAAGGACACTGTAAAAGCTGCTTACGCAGATTACAGCGAAGCCAGCAACTATTGAGCATAGCAGGGTCGTTTAGCGGGCGCCCTTCCGCGGGCGCCCTACTTTTTACTGCGAGCCAAAATGTCAATCAGTGCGCTGTCCAAACTAGCGAACCGAAAGTCGAAGCCGGCATCTAGCAATTTATTGGGGGTAACGCGTTGCCCCTCCAAGAGGAGTTCATCCGCCATTTCACCCAACAGCAAACGCGCTATCGAGGCGGGAAGCCCAAAGCTGAACATGGTTGGCTTTCTCGCACTCAGTACGCGGGCAAATTCTCGGTGAGTGATCGGTCTGGGTGCCACCACGTTGTAAGCACCCTGAACCGATGGATCGGCACACAGGAAAAGAATTGCGCGCACCACATCGGCCCGGTGGACCCAGCTGAGCCACTGATCGCCATCGCCCATCCACGTACCAACACCCAATTTGAAAGACCGCATCATTTCTTGGAGGGCACCCCCATTGCGGTCAAAAACGACGCCCAAGCGCAGGGTCACGACGCGAGTGTCAGTACCTTCCAAGACACTGGCAGCACTCTCCCAGGCTTGACAAAGTTGGGCAGAAAAACCACTTCCTCCGGGAGACGTTTCGTCAAAAAATTGATCGCGGCTAGAACCGTAAAAGCCTATCGCGCTGCCAGAGATGAGCAGGCTTGGTGGATTCGATTGAGCGCGCATCCATTGGACCAACTGCTCTGTAAAACCGGCACGACTAGCTACCATTTCAGCCTTGTAACCGTCGCTCCAGCGACGCCCAGCTAAAGACGCACCGGCGAGGTTTACCACTATGTCGACGGCCTTTTCTACCGACGCTAAGGATTGCACATACGTCACACCGGCTCGCTGCGGTTGCTGGTGACGCGACAATACCGTGACTGAAAAACCCCGTTTCAAAAACTCAGGAACCAGAGCCGAGCCTATGAATCCCGTACCACCCGTTACCAGCATGTGCATAGCTTCAACTCCAAACCTTTGCTTCTTCACCACTGGCAGCCAAAACACTCAACCAGCGTGGATATAAGACCGTATACGTGTCATGGATAAAATAACGTCACAACTCGCCCAACTTTTTTCGCAGCACCCTCGCTGGCTGGTATTAACTGGCGCCGGCATCAGTGCTGATTCAGGCATACCTACCTATCGGGATAACAAAGGCACTTGGCTACGCAACCGCCCAATCCAGCATCAGGAATTCATTCAGAGTTTTGAAGCCCGACAACGCTACTGGGGGCGATCAATGGTTGGATGGCCTAACATTCGAGACTCGCAAATTAATGCTAATCATCGGGCCGTAGCCGATTTCGAACGCTCTGGCAGAACAACTCTGGTAGTCACCCAGAATGTCGATCGATTACATCAATCTGCTGGCAGTCAGAATGTTGTCGATCTCCACGGACGTCTAGATCGCGTCGTCTGCCTAGACTGCGGGGCCGGCTACGACCGCCAACGGGTTCAAAGCGAGCTAGAAAAACTCAATCCACAGCATCGTGGTTTTGAATTGGCAGCTCGCCCAGATGGTGACGCTGACCTATCGCCAGATCAGGTTACTAACATCACAGTATGGGATTGCGAGGCCTGTAGCGGCATGCTCAAACCCGATGTTGTTTTTTTCGGAGGCACCGTGCCCCGAGAACGTGTCAAACGCTGTCAGGATGCGTTGACCGAGGCTGATGGGCTGTTAGTTATCGGAAGTTCCTTACAAGTGTTTTCGGGCTTCCGCTTTTGCCGGCAGGCGATCGATCAAGGAAAGCCTCTCGTGGTACTTAACGAAGGCAAGACCCGCGCTGACGCCATCGCCACTCTGAAGATTAATGCTGGGGCACTCGGACGCTTTCGCGACATCACCACGTCCCTATCACCACTTACCGAACATTTAGATCACCAAGGAATTAACCATGGCTAATGCTTCACTGTACTGGTTTCGACACGACCTGCGTCTTGCAGACCTACCCGGTTTAATCGCCGCCTCTAAGGCTGGCCAAGTGATCCCGGTATTTATTTGGGATGAGGCATTGGGGGGTGATTGGAAAATGGGGGGCGCTAGTCAGTGGTGGCTGCATTACAGCCTCCAGTCATTAGCCGCAGATTTAAGCGCGGCTGGAAGCCGGCTAATTTTGCGACGTGGTGAAACCGTGCAAGTCCTAGCTGAGCTGCTCGCAGAGACTGGAGCGCAGGATATCTTTGCCAGTCGCCAGTACCAGCCGTGGGCAGCCGATCTTGAACAGAAAGTTCGAGACGTCACCGAATCTTCAGGTGGCCAATTCAAACGATATCCTGGAACGCTGCTATTTGAGCCGGAAAATGTAAGAACTGGTGGTGGGACCCCTTTTAAAGTATTCACTCCGTTTTGGCGCGCCTGTCTAAAGCAGCCAGCTCCGGCCCAACCTCAGCCCACGCCCACGCTGCTTAGCCCAGATACCTGGCCCTGTTCAGACGAACTTGCCTCTTGGCCGTTGTGCCCTAAACAGCCCAATTGGGCAGAAAATTGGGAGGCGCTTTGGCAACCCGGAGAGGCCGGTGCCAGTCACGCTTTGAACACATTTTTAGAGAGCCACGTCGATAGCTATGGCGATGGCAGGGACTTTCCGGCCCAGCCCAACACCTCACGCTTGTCTCCCTTCTTAAAATTCGGCGAAATCTCGCCGCGACAAGTTTGGTGGACAGCTCAGAATGCCAAACAAAGCAGTCCCGACGAGGCCGGCTCGATCGATAAATTCCTCTCAGAAATTGGCTGGCGCGAGTTCTGCAATCATCTTGTGGCACAGTTTCCCGCAATGCCTGACAGAGCTTTTAATCCCAAGTTTGAGTATTTTCCATGGCAGATCCACGCGAGCAATTTAGTGGCTTGGCAACAGGGCAATACCGGCTACCCCATTGTTGATGCGGGGATGCGAGAACTTTGGCAAACGGGGTTCATGCACAATCGTGTGCGCATGGTCGTCGCTTCCTTTCTGACTAAACACCTACTGACCCACTGGCGTGAGGGGGAGCAATGGTTTTGGGACTGCCTGTTAGATGCCGACCTCGCCTCAAATGCCTGTAGCTGGCAGTGGGTTGGCGGTTCGGGAGCCGACGCCTCCCCCTATTTTCGAATTTTCAATCCAATAGCTCAGGGAGAGAAATTCGATAAAGCAGGTGCCTACACACGCCGTTGGGTTCCTGAGCTGGCGGAGATGCCCGATAAGTACCTATACAAACCCTGGGAGGCACCCGAGTTAACGTTACGGGCCGCTGGGGTGGAGCTGGGCACAACCTATCCAAACCCCATTGTTGATCATCGCACCGCCAGGGAAAGTGCGCTCGAGGCTTATGCGACACTGAAAAACGTTAGCGTGGCCTAGTCATTTTTTTCGGCGTCGTCATCAATGATGGCGACCGCCCGGGTCCACCCTGCCGACCCGCCCCTGACCTTGTGGGGGAAACAGCTCACGGTGAACCCATGATGCGGCAACGCCTCTAAATTGTGGAGCTTTTCAAGATGACAGTAGCCCACATCGCGGCCCGCTTTATGTCCCTCCCAAATAATACTGGCATCCTTGTCCGCTGCGTAGCGCTCGGCAGTGTAACTAAATGGAGCATCCCAGCTCCAAGCATCAGTACCCGTCACGCGGATACCCTGATCCAATAAATATAGGGTTGCTTCGTAACCCATACCGCAGCCTTTATTGACATAATCAGGCTGTCCATAGGCTTTACCAGCCGCCGTGTTGATTAAGACAATTTCCAGAGGCTGAAGCGTGTGGTTAATACGCGCGAGCTCCGCTTCCACATCGGCAGCGGTCACCACATAACCATCGTCTTTGTCACGAAAATCGAGTTTTACCCCCGACTGAAAACACCACTCTAAGGGCACCTCATCAATGGTGATTGCACGTTCTGGGTGCCCGTCTTTGCCATTCATCGTACTGTGGTAATGGTAAGGGGCGTCAAGGTGAGTCCCGTTGTGGGTGCAAAGCTGAACAAATTCCACGGCCCAGCCCTCAGAGTCCGGAAGCTCATCACTTTCTAGACCGTCAAAAAATAGCTTTACCTGCTCGGCACCTGCATCGTGTCGGATATACTCGATTTTGGGCTGCATCATAGGGGGGTCACTAATGACATCGTTTTCGAGATATATCGAAAGATCAATAAAGCGTCGCATAACTGAGTCTCGTATAGTTTGGCTCGTACAAGGTTAACTGCTGTTATGCAATTCGGCGAGTAGATTCATGTCTGTTAAAACAGGTCTCATTTTGGCGGGCGGTGGTGCCCGTGCCGCTTATCAGGTCGGTGTGTTGCGCGGCGTCGCTGAGTTGCTGCCGCCGAGCATTCAGCAACCCTTTCCAATTATCACGGGCACATCAGCCGGTGCGATAAATGCCCTCGGGCTTGCTGGGCGCTCTGGGTCATTTCGCAGTAGAACGCGGGCGCTAGCGGCTGTTTGGGCGTCCCTAGACAGCGATGCGGTATATCGAACCGACGCTCGGGGTGTAATAGGCAACGCCTTTCGTATGCTTTGGGCTCTCCTGAGAGGTAACCACGATGGGCAACGGCCTCTAGCGCTACTCGACAACAGCCCTTTACGAAAGCTGCTGAATGATATTATTGAGTTTGAGCGCGTCGACGCGGCCATAGCCAAGGGAGAACTGGAGGGGCTGGGGATTACCGCCATGAACTACACCAATGGCCACTCAACCACTTTTTTTCAAGCTCAAGACCATGTCCAGCCTTGGACCCGCGCTCATCGTCGAAGTGCCCCCTGCAAGTTAAATGTTGATCACCTCATGGCGTCCTCGGCACTACCCACCCTGTTTCCCTCTGTCCGACTCGACCAGCACTTCTTCGGTGATGGTGCACTTCGACAATCGCGACCTTTAAGCCCCGCTATAAGACTAGGAGCCGAACGGCTCTTTATCATCGGCGTTAGTGAAAGCGGTGACGATTTTGAGAGCGACCCCCATCCTGAAATTGCTCCAACCATTCCACAAGTTCTGGGACAGATGCTAAATGCCGTCTTTTTAGATTCAATACAAACAGACCTCGAGTCTCTGCAAAGAATTAACGCGCTAGTTGCGCCTTTGAATCCAAAACAGCTCCAGGCAGCCGAGTTGAGTAATATGCGGGTGATTGACACGCTGGTGATCTCACCCACTCGCTCCCTCAGTGAATTGGCGCGGGAATACATCAACGAGCTGCCACGGTCGATGCGCTGGTTCCTACAAAAAACCGGATCAATAAAAACCACAGGTTCAGGAGGGGCTCTGTCCTATATTTTATTTGAGCCCGGATACTGCCAGCGGCTCATGCAATTGGGTTACGACGATACGATGGCTCAGGCCGGGGCTGTTCGGGCTTTTTTTAACGTCGCCGCCCCTGGGACAGAGCAGAACAAAAATGTCCCACCACAACATCGAGGCGTTACCACTGGGCACAGTAGCCTGACCAAACGGTGGCTGCATCTGATTGGCAGAAGGCGCACAAACGTTTAGAGTCACGTCTCCAAAAAAGCCTTTCTGGGACAACCAATGCGCTCAATTCTTGCGGTTCTTTTGTCAGTCTTTACAGCGACGGTCTCTGCTACGCCCTTCCCCTCGACCTATCAGCCTTTACCCTCGTCTCCGACGCTAATTACCAACGCGACCATTTTGACCGGGGATGGTCGGCGACTTGACGAGGCCGATATGTATATCTCGGATGGAAAAGTTGTTTGGGTGGGTGAAGGCACGGCACCAAGCGAAGGCGTTAATACGATTGATGCATCTGGCAAATGGTTAACCCCGGGCATTATTGATGTGCATTCACATCTGGGCGTTTACCCTAGCCCGGGGGTTTCTGCCCATTCAGACGGCAATGAGGCTACCGCCCCCGTCACTGCTGAGGTATGGGCAGAGCACAGCGTGTGGCCACAAGACCCAGGGTTTTCTAGAGCTATCGCGGGCGGCATTACCACGCTGCAAATATTACCAGGGTCTGCAAATCTATTTGGCGGCCGCAGCGTGACGCTAAAAAATATTCCCAAAAATACCTACCAAGCGATGAAGTTTCCCGGTGCCCCTTATGGCTTGAAAATGGCCTGCGGTGAAAATCCCAAACGTGTGTATGGCGGTAGAAAGCAAGCCCCATCTACTCGTATGGGTAATGTCGCGGCCTACCGTGCCTCATGGATTCGTGCCCAGCGTTATATTCGAGACTGGGAGCAATATGATCAAAAGATGGCGAAACAATCAGCCAATGTTGAGGACAGCAGCGACAGCAACAGCGCCCTCGCCGCAGCACTTATCAAGCCCCCAAAGCGCGACCTAGAACTTGAAACTCTTGCGGGCGTATTGAAAGGTGAAATTCTTGTTCATATGCATTGTTACCGAGCCGACGAAATGATGACTATCCTCGATATGGCTGACGAATTTGGCTACCAGTTGGGTACTTTTCACCATGGTGTCGAGGCTTACAAAATTGCGGATGAGCTCGCCAAAAACGACGTTTGCGGCGCACTGTGGGCAGATTGGTGGGGCTTTAAAATGGAAGCCTACGACGGTATTCAGGAGAATATCGCCATGGTTGATAGACCCGAGAATAGCTGCGCTATCGTTCACTCAGATTCTGATGAAGGCATACAGCGACTTAATCAGGAGGCCGCTAAAGCCATGAGCAAAGGACAGGCTGCGGGCTTGGACATTCCGCCCGAGAGGGCCATACGCTGGATAACCTCAAATGCGGCGAAATCTTTAGGCATCGCAGAACAAACGGGCACCCTAACTCCGGGGAAGATGGCCGATGTCGTAATCTGGAATCAAAACCCCTTTAGTGTGTATGCAAAAGCCCAACAGGTGTTTATTGACGGCGCCATGGTTTTCGATCGAGACAACTCTGCCCTGCAGCCCGTGTCCGACTTTGAACTGGGCCAACTTTTGGAGGCAGCACAATGAAGCTTGGGTTTATTACAGTACTACTGACTTTTTCGTGCTCGATCGCCCTCGCACAGGACCTGCTCATTATGGGCGCGAACCTGCACACACAAAGTGATGCGGGGGTCATCGAAAACACCGACATTTTGATCAAAGATGGTCGCATCGCAAAAATTGCACCTAGAATTCCCACCAACAAAATGATCAAAGTCATCAATGCCAACGGTCGTCCCGTCACGCCCGCTCTGTTCGCTGGTGTTACCGTATCCGGACTCAGTGAAGTAGAGGCTGTTAGTGAAGCGGTAGACAGCAGCTACCGCGAACTTTACACCGAGTTAATGCACCCTGAGTTTGACGTTCGTATAGCCTATAACCCGCACTCAAGCGTCATACCGATCACTCGGGTTGAAGGTTTCGGCTTCGCTTTATTGGCGGCTCGAGGCGGCGACAAGACCCTCAGCGGCCATGGCGGACTTGTTCGATTTGATGGCGGTTACGACAGTTTCGAGGGCAAGCCCGTCGTTTACGTTCAAACCTCTGGCAGGTCAGCAGCCTCTGTGGGGGGCTCCAGAGTCGCGCATTGGATGTTGCTCAACCAGACTTTTGCTGAAGCCATGACAGACGAGGATCTGACGCTCATCACTCCCCAAGGCGCGGCCCTGCTAAAGAGCGCCAGTGACGATGGGCTTTTTCTGTTTCATGCCGACCGCGCCGCCGACATTATGCGAGTGCTCGCATTTGCTGCCGAGCATGAGCTATCCCCTGTCATACATGGCGGGAGCGAAGCGTGGATGGTCGCGAAATCTCTCGCAGACGCAGGTGTCCCGGTTATTTTGAACCCCCTCGAAAATCTACCAGCAAGTTTTGAGTCTCTGGGCGCTCGACTCGATAACGCCGCCATTTTGCACAAGGCTGGGGTGCCGATTATCTTCAGCAGTGGTGAGACTCATAACGCGCGTAAGGTACGTCAGTTAGCCGGTAACGCTGCGGCTAACGGACTCCCCCACAGTGCGGCTCTCGCCGCGATCAGCTCTACACCTGCAGAGGTTTTCGGGGCAGAGCCGCGAAGTGCATCGGAAGGGGCTCGAGCAGATCTGGTCATATGGAGCGGAGACCCTCTCGAAGTCACTACGCAAGCACAGCAAGTCATCCTTGGCGGTATACCCGACACAATGGTGAGCCGGCAGACCTTACTGCGAGACCGCTACCTTGATACTGACAGCGCGATGCCTCGAGCCTACATCAACCCTTGAGGATGTAATGTCTTGGGGGCAACAAATGGTAAAGAGCACAACGCCTTGAAATTGGGGCGTGCTGGGCCCCGCACCCTGCGACCAGACCCTCAAGTGTCATAGCTGTTAGCAGCGTGTTCTTAAGGACGCGGCCCCAAGGGCTGCGATTCGTTCCTACCGCTGCAACGCCTCGATAAGCGCCGTGGTAGAAAAGCCCTCCACGAAACTCAAGACCTCTACGCGTCCGCCATTGGCCAACACGGCATCGGCACCGGCAATCTCTTCAGGGCGATAGTCACCGCCCTTAACCAAAACGTTTGGGGCAATTGCAGCAATTAATTCGGCGGGGGTGTCACTCGAAAAGGAAACTACCCAGTCGACACACCTTAGTGCTGCCAGCATCTCCATCCGTGCATCGAGAGGGTTAATTGGGCGAGCGGGTCCTTTGAGAGCCGCAACTGAAGCATCGTCATTAACCGCCACAATCAGTCGATGCCCCAGAGCCCGGGCACGGCTTAAATAATCGACATGACCTTTGTGAAGTATGTCGAAGCAGCCATTGGTCATAATGATTTTTTCGCCTGAGGCTTTGGCGGCGGCGACCTTGGACAGCAAATCCTCCTCCGTAAACACCCGGTCCTTGGATATAAAGGGCGATGGCACATTTGCCGATAAGCCCGCGGTCAGCTCGTCACGGGTAACCGTCGCAGTACCCAGCTTGGCAACCACCAAACCCGCTGCCACGTTAGCCAGCCGCGTACTATTTTCCAGGCTTTCTCCCGCCGACAGCGCCGCCGCGAGAACAGCGATCACCGTATCGCCTGCCCCCGTGACGTCAAAAACCTCTCTAGCCTTGGCGGGCAAATGCAGCGGCGGATGCTCCCGCTGTAACAAGGTCATGCCGCGCTCGCTACGAGTGATTAACAGCGCCTCTAACATTAAATCGTCGAGAAGCTCTGTACCGCGATCAATGATTTCCGTTTCAGTGTCACAGCGCCCGACAACGGCCTCAAACTCGGCCAAATTCGGTGTCAATAGCGTTGCACCGCGGTAACGGGTGAGATCCTTGCCCTTCGGATCAATGAGGATCCGCTTGCCCTGTGATTTCGCTTGCTCAATTAAATCCTGAACCTGCGTCAAAGTCCCCTTGGCGTAGTCACTAAAAATCACGGTGTCGACCGCATCAAGCTGCGCTTTTACAAACCCACTAAAAATGTCATCGGCATAAGGCGCCATCGTAGATTCAAAATCCATGCGCAACAGCTGTTGATTACGACTCATGACACGCAACTTAACAATAGTTTCTGGGGCTGATGGGCAGACCGCCCACGTTACTCCTGCAGCCTCAATCACTTTACGGAGCAGGCCTGCTGCCTCATCGTCACCGCATAGGCCGCTCAGCGTCGCTTGACCACCCAATGCGGCGATATTAACGGCAACATTGCCCGCCCCACCCGCTCGACAGGCATTATCGTTTACCCGTACCACAGGCACTGGCGCTTCCGGGCTTACGCGATCGGTGCCACCGCTCCAAAAACGGTCGAGCATTACATCGCCCACTACCAAGATTGAGCTCGTATCGAACAGAGGACAAAGTGACATAGCGAGACTAACCCTGGCCAACCAACAAACCGCGATTGTAACCCGGGCGGGGCGCCGATTTCGCGTATCGCCGCCCATTCTTCATCAATCGTTTAATAGCCAGCACCGTTTTATTGCTCAGCGAGCGCTGTTAAATATTTCACCACCTCGGGCAGATCAGTGACCGAAGTTACCCCGTCACCCTCTATCTCGCCTTCAGAAGCGACTTGAAACAAATGGCCGATACCCGCACGCCGCCCAGCTTCGATATCTGAGGATTTATCACCTACAAGAGCGCAGGCTTCGACCTCTAGCTGCCAATCGTCCACACCGCGTAACACCATACCCGGCTGGGGTTTACGACAGTCACAGTGTTTTTTGAAGCCCCCTTGGGCCTCCGTCGGATGATGGGGACAGTGATAAATCGCGGTGAGCTGGATATCGTGACCTGCCAAGAAATCGATTAATTGCGTACTCAAAGCGGCAAAGTCACCCTCGGTATAAAAGCCACGACCAATACCAGACTGGTTAGTCACTATAATTAGCCGATAGCCCAGCGCCTGCATATCGGCTAACGCCGTGACAACGCCCGGAAGCAATTCGAATTCGGACCATTGTGAGACATAGCCTCGGTCACTATTGATCACACCATCACGGTCGAGAAAAACCGCTTTTTGGTTTGTCGCCGAAGTCATCGTGCTAAGCCAACTCGAGGCCTTGCTCAATGCCGTCGCACAATAAGTGACCCACAACAATGTGGCACTCTTGGATATGTGCGGTGACCTCTGAGGGCACCACCAAGGCAAGATCTGCTAATGAGTTCAAAACACCCCCAGATTTACCCGTCAACGCCAGCGTATGCATGCCGAGAGTTGTCGCGGTTTGAGTTGCCTCATTCACACTCGCTGAGTTACCGGACGTGGAAATACTAAGCAGCACATCGCCGGCACGACCCAAGCCCTCTACTTGACGCGAGAACACCGCGTCATAGCCGTAGTCGTTAGCGATCGCTGTCAGGGCTGATGAATCTGTAGTCAACGCTATAGCTGGCAGTGCACGGCGATCGTCCACAAAACGTCCTATGAGCTCTGCAGCGATGTGCTGGGCGTCGGCGGCGGACCCCCCGTTCCCACAGATCAGGATTTTACTGCCCTCGCGCAAACGCTGGGTACAGAGCTGAATCATGGCGGTCATCGTGTCCAGCTCAGCTGATAATGCCGCAATGACAGCCGTGTGCTCGGTAAGGTAGTTTTTTATTCTTTGGCTCAATATCACCTCAACTTCAGTTTTTCAGTGCTGTACGGGCAAGGGTAACATCTATAGAAATTGCTGATGCTTTAGCACTGAGCCTCATCATACCAGTGAGACCTTGTGGATGCAGAGGCACAGAGGCCGCCCTTTCAAGACCGCAGCGCCCTTGTCTGAACGCTGCCAAAGCCAAGAGCCTGCAGTCTATCGCCGGCGCAACGGCGCTAGGAGAACCGCCCCCGTGGCATGGGGCGATGAACATCGCTGATGCCCGTGCAGTGGTGCCTCAGCAAGACGCCCTAAATCACGCCGGCTCAGTTACTGGTACTTGAGACGACGATAATCCCCGATTTCATCACGAAATCTGGCGTTTCGAGACTGCTAACATCAGAGAAGGGATCTTGACGTACCGCTACTAAGTCAGCAAAAAAATTCGGCGCTATCTGTCCTAGCTCATCTTCCACCCGTAGCAGCATTGCCGCATTAATTGTTGCTGCACGTAACGCTTCCATCACAGGCATGCCTACTTCGACCATGAAGCCAAATTCACGCCCATTCTTACCGTGAGGCGACACACCTGCATCAGTCCCAAAAGCAATCGGCACGCCTTGGCGCCAGGCTTCTGCAAATGTACTCTGAATCTGAGGGCCCACTGCAGCAGCCTTAGGCCGGACAACTGCAGGTAGCTTGCCCTCTTGCTCTGATAGCTCGGCCACCCATTTACCCGCAGATATGGTGGGCACGTACCACGTTTTATGAGCTTTCATCAAATCAATAGCTTCGGCATCCATATACGTCCCGTGTTCTACCGAATGCACCCCGGCCCTAATCGCACGCTTCATGCCTTCTGCGCCATGAGCGTGAACCGCAACAACAAAGTCGTAATCACTAGCCGCCGCAATAACGGCTTCCAACTCTTCGCTGGTGAACTGCGGGTTGTCGCCACTTTTAGCGAGTGACAATACCCCTCCGGTAACCGTTAACTTAACGACATCACTGCCGTCTTTATAACGCTGTCGCACCGCTTTATAGGCATCAGTAGGGCCGTTGATAACGCCCTCCTTTGGCCCAGGGTCCCCTCGCAAGTCTTCACGCAAGCCATTGGTGGGGTCGGCGTGACCACCAGTGGTTGCAATAGACTTTCCCGCGGCAAATATCCTTGGCCCCACTACAATGCCCGCATTGATGGCGTCTCTCAGAGCGAAAAGTGCGTCTTTATCATTGGCCCCAAGGTCACGTACTGTCGTGAATCCAGCCTCGAGGGTTCGACGGGCATAGACTGTCGAGCGCAAAGCAATATCCGCTGAGTTCATGTAGAACCCCTCTGAATAGCTGCCAGGCGGATTTAATTCCTGCCCCAAATGCACATGCATATCCATGAAACCCGGCATCACTGTGGCATCTCTAAGATCGATAACCTCAACATTTTCGTCAGTCGAGTAGCCTGGTGTCACAGCGACAATTCGATCGCCCTCAATTTGAATGGTTTGCTCCGTAAGGACACGGCCGTTCGCAACATCGACTAGCCGCCCGGCATGAATCATTGTGCTGGCATGTGCCCCGGCACTACACAACACGACAACCAGCAACCACAGGTGACGGAGACCAATGGGGTTTATCCCACGTTGCAGTACGCTACGGACGCTCTTGGTGTCCATCGGCTACTGCCCCACCGCTGCGGGCGGCGCTTTATTTATGGGTTGGGTCAATGCTTCTGGAGCTTGTTCGAACCCAATGATGGCCGAATAGCCCGAGCTCTCTTCACGATGCACGACACCTGCAGTGGCATTAATTTTCGTGCCACGCACACAGCTAATAGGCCCTTCCATACCTTCAACAGTCAGCATCAGCTCACCCTTGGTAACATAAACAACGGCATCAAAATCGTGCCAGTGAAAATCATTAGACTCTGCAGGTATGTCGAGTGTCACCGCATGCCAGTTTTTCGCTTCGATTTGCGCGAAGGCTTCTGCCTCATCAGAAAAAGATTCAACGTTGTTCATCGCTATCTCCAAGTTGTCTACGTCATGCTACGCAATCACGTATCGCAGCAACAACAATACCAAGGGTAATTCTCGTCTCTGAAATATTACAACACCCTGCAGCGACGCGAAAACCCAACGCTCAAACCCTTCTCATAGGAATGGGTTTTTTATGCCAAAGCGCTCCGCAAAGAGTCTTCGAGTTGAGCCTGAATATTTTGAACGATCGACTCATCCTCTAAGTAGGGATTCATCACCACCATTCGCACCACCGTGAGGTAATCGGTATCGAGTGATCCACCCCAGCGGGCAACGGTACCAGCGACTAACTGCCCGTAGTTTTCGACGGTCAAGCCGGTGCGGGTTGCCGACAATTCTGTACTTGCACGAAAGTGCGCAATCACAGCTTCCGTTTTCCGATTGGCCTCGCTAACAGCGTCTCCTTCTGCGGCAATCGCAAAACACATAACATTTGTGTCGCTCGAGTCCAGCATGCGGATGTCAGAGGAAACTTTGGAAATCGCTTCGTAAAGCATGCGAGTGATCGATAAACTTTTATTCAAAAACCGACCATGCCCCTGATTATTCAGCGGCATGATCTTTGCGCTCAGCCATACCGCACTGGGCCCTGTGGCTGCTCTTGAGCCTTCTAAGGTCGTAGACCAACTGGGAAACTTTGCGTCAGCAATCTCTTCAAGGTAGGGCGCGTGAATATTGGAAACAAGGTACGCATTGGGGTCGGGGACTAAAAAGGCGCCACAGGCATAGGGCACAAATCCCAGCTTATGGGGATCTAAGGTCAAAGAACTAGCCCTAGGAAAAGCCTGCAAGGCCGCCTCACTCTCGGCCGATAGTGAACTCCCCTCTCCTTTTAAAAGGCTGCAAAAATATCCGCCATAAGCGGCGTCAATGTGATGCCAAATATGAAGGCCACGATGTTCACAAAGATCCTCAAGCAGATCAGCCACTTTATCCACCGGATCAATCATGCCGAGCTCAGTTGTTCCTGCAACCGAAACTACCATCATGACTGGACGCCCTGCTTTTTCTGCTCGATCAATCTGCGCCTTCAGCGCCAGGGGAGAGAGCCTGCCTTTTTCATCAAGATCACAAGACCAAACAGCCTCACGACCTAAACCAAAAATGTTGGCCGCCTTGGGCCAGGAATAATGCTTGTTGCCCGGCACCAACAACACCGGCTCTGGCCATTCTTCTTCAAAGTGTTCCCGCGCGAATCGAGACATTGCAAGAGCGCCCATAACGACACTGCTGAAAGGCAAGAGGTCAGGCTCAGAGAGGCCATGACATTTCATCTGCTCGTGGTAGACAGACCAACCACAATGCGCCCAATCAAACAGCGGAGCATCGCTGTGCCCATTAACTTTTAGCCAAACGCCTAAAGCTAACCAGTGATCTAGCCGGTAGCGCGCGCGCCATACGGCCTCAAAGTTCGCTAGGGTTCCCCCGGAAGTAAAATGACCTCTCGCCGGTTTTGGATCGAGCCCCACCATGTTTGCCAGCAGATTTATGGCTTCAGTCTCAAGGGCAGAACCGACGACCGCAGCCTCTCTTGACGCAAGATTAGCGTTTTCAAACAGCATCGCCATATGGCCCAAAAGAGCCGGGATTGATACGTCTGACACCATGTGCCCTAAGTATCGCGGGCTAAACGTCGGAATTTCCTCCCGTAATAAATCCAGCAACTCCTCTAAGGCGGATAAAACCGTCGCCTGATCGCCATGATGAGTAGTGGTGGATAACGGGTGCCATTCGGAATCAGCGGCAAACCGTTGCGATCTGCGTTGCATCGTCACCGACAATAAGTGATCCCAGAGCGATGAAAAAACCTGACCTTGCTCACCTTTGGGCCCTATAAAGAGTGTCGATTTGCTGCCAGCCGTCATGGCAATCCATGCCTTATTTCTTGATGTTAGAGACTAAACAATACCACTTATGAATGCTCGGTAGGATGCGCAATAAAAGTGCATTTACCGTTGTCTAATATGTTGACTCCAGCGAGAGAATCATCGCAAGACTGGTCGACTTCAACCTCAGTGTCTTATAGCGCAGCCTGCGAAACCATAGCTCATGATTAGCAGTTAGATGCCAGCGCTCAGACAGTAAAAACGATGTCCGCGCCAGGCTATCAAAACGCGACCCTTCGTAAATTAAAGGCTTTCAAACTGAACTTTTTAGGCGTACGTTTGAGCATCTAATAAACTCTAACGAAAGGATTTTTTCATGAAATCAACCACTATAGCTCGCGCTACCGCATTCGCATTGGCTGTGCTTTTGCAGGCTTCCACAGCTTCTGCCGCTGATGCAGCCGGCGAACTGATGGCCGCTTTAAAAACCTGCAAAGCTGATGCCAGCGTAATGAAAGCCGCTGAGGCTATGATCAAAAAAAATAAAGGCATGCCCTCGGATAACGCCGTGGACGACTTTATTGACGACTTAGATAGCGACAAACTGATCGATTGCATTGATGACAATCTCGACTGAGTAAAAACACTCGAATCGGCTGCGCTATTGGGCGCAGCTTAACCGAGCATGATATCGCTAGACTCCAAGCGCGCGTGACCGAATCAGCAAACGCGGCAGGGGCCTTTGCGCCACACTGATGCGCTGCGCAGCCGTTTCAACCGCCTCTAACTTTAATGAAATTTAAGCAACCGGGCTTTGAATCCCGCTTCCTCAAGCTCGTCAACAAACAGCGACTCGAGCGCACCACACCCGCATTTATGCAGCGTAAAACGGCGTACCCGCGACGGTTATGCACGACTGTAGAGTACAATATGGCACATGCCCCACTGGCGTGCTCGAGAGCACTTAGCTATTGCCTTGAAAAAGGATTGTTGTTTCATGAATGTACTTTTAGCGGGGGGTACCGGCCTTGTAGGTCGGGCCTTCACCACACAAGCCAACGAGCACAACATTAGCCTAACGACGGTGGGCCGCCGCGTGACCGGTAGCGCTCCGAATGAGTTGGTTGTTGATTTTGCCGCCCTACCCGCTTTGCCTCCAGCAGAAATCGCCGTGTGCACACTGGGCACGACCATCGCTGATGCGGGTTCCAAGACAGCTTTTAAGGCCATTGATTTCGATGCCGTGCTGGCCTTTGCCAATGCAGCAAAGCAAGCAGGGGCTGAGCATTTTCTGATCGTCACGGCAATCGGAGCCGATGCCAACGCCAGTGCTTTTTATGCACGAATCAAAGGTGCGGTGGAAATCGAGCTGGCTAACTTGGGGTTCGCACGACTGGATATTTTACAGCCCGGCCTCTTATTGGGTGAACGCGAAGTTCGACGACCCGTAGAGCATCTGTTACAGCGGTTAGCGCCGGCAATAGCGCTACTTACCCGAGGGCCCTGGGATCGATACGCCAGCATTTCAGCGGAGCAACTCGCCCGAGCGTTGCTAGCCCTCTGCCACGAAAAATCTCCCGGCGTCTTTTATCATCGAAGTCCGGAACTGCAGCATCTGGGCGATAAAAACTTTTAGACGAGTGCGCCAAAATCGTTTAACGGCGCATGTTGTTACGCCTGCCCGCGTCGTAGCAAACACAGAACTCATCCAAGCCAGCACCGTGCCATCAGAGATTTTTTGTGGATCAGACTATCGCAGTACACAACTCCTAGAACCCTAGCAGCTGGAGAAAGCAATTTTCAAACAGTGGCGCGCCAGTTGAGTATTCAGACGCTCTACAAGGCATAATGAGACAGCGAGTCCACCATCTATTCCTCTCCTAACTGGAGTTTCAATATGCAGCGCAACACCCTGCAATCCATAATGCGCAAACTTTGTCTAACAATAGGTCTATGGTTAACCTTCGGTGCCAATGTCAGCGGCGCTGAAATTGAAGCTCCTCAGGTATTTCTTCGAGGCATTGACTACACCATCACCGTCACAGGGGACGACGCTCAAACTGCGGTGCTCACTACTGAGGCCAATACCTATTACCCACAGCCCGATGGTGACGGCTGGGCCTTCCGAAATGTGCGGTCTGGCGATGGCGACGTTTTAGAACTTACGCTGCGTAGCGACATGCAAACAACCAGCGCGGTGGTACCCGTCATTGCTGCTTGGATCTCCGTGCTGCCCCCGGTATTAGCAATAGTAATAGCGCTTCTGATTCGCAGCGTACTGCCCGCCCTCATGCTGGGACTTTGGTTGGGGGCCTGGGCGTTGCAAGGCATGTCACTTAAAGGCTTGTTCCTTGGACTCTTCACTAGTTTTGAAGTTTACGTTGCCAATGCCGTCGTCAATCGTGACCACGTTACCATTATGCTTTTTACCTTCATGATCGCTGGCATGGTGGGCATCGTGTCTCGCAATGGCGGGATGCGTGGAATTGTCGAATTAATCATTAAAGGCGCAAGCAGTGCCAAAAGAGGCCAACTAGCAGTCTGGTCGCTGGGACTGGTTATTTTCTTCGATGATTACTCCAACACCCTAGTTGTCGGCAACTCGAGTCGCTCTATCACCGATCGTCTTCGGATATCTCGGGAAAAACTCGCCTATATCGTGGACTCAACCGCAGCACCTATTGCAACGATCGCTTTGGTCACCACGTGGATTGGGTATCAGGTTAGCCTTATCGGCGACGCCATCGCAAAAATCGACGGTCTCACCATGAGCGCCTATAGCCTTTTCTTAAACTCTATCCTCTATAGCTTTTATCCGTTTATGGCTATGTTTTTGGTCGTGCTTATCATAACCACCGGGCGGGAATTTGGCCCTATGTTAAAAGCTGAGCGTCGCGCTCGATCAACTGGGGTTACTGCGCCGCCCGTCAAATCAACGGTGGGGGCAGACGACGAAGCCGCCTTGGCTATGAAACCGGGTTTACCACCGAGGGCCATTAACGCCCTACTGCCAGTGGCTGTTATGGCAGGCAGCATTCTCGCTGGTCTCTACATAACCGGTGAAGGCGATACCGTAAGCGATATCGTGGGAACCGCAGATTCCTACAGAGCCCTGATGTGGGCATCATTGTTATCGGCTTTTACCGCAGTGGTTATGAGCAGCGTGCAGCGGCTACTGTCCCTTGAAGAAATTGTCGACGCCTGGATTTCTGGCGCTCGATTTACTTTCGTCGCAATGATCATTTTAGTCCTCGCTTGGTCCATGTCAGAAATCAGCAGCGAGCTTCATACTGCCGACTTTTTAATTGCCAGCCTTGGGGATAATTTGCCCGTCACAATGCTGCCTGCCACGGTTTTTGTGCTGGCCGCCTTTACCGCGTTTTCGACAGGCAGCAGCTGGGGCGCAATGGGTATTTTACTGCCGCTTGTGATGCCCCTAGCCTGGGCTGTCATGAGCGCCAATGGACAAGCTGATCCGGAGCATTACTACCTACTCTACTCATCAGTGTCTGGCGTTCTAGCAGGAGCCGTTTGGGGAGACCACTGCTCACCCATTTCGGACACAACCGTAATGTCCTCGCTGTCAGCGGGGTGCGATCATATCGAGCACGTGCGCACTCAACTACCCTATGCGCTGCTAGCGGGCGGAGCGGCTTTGCTCGTGGGCACCGTACCTACCAGTTTTGGGGTGCCCTGGTGGGTCGGAATGCTCGCTGCGGCGGGAGTAACTGCGATTAGCCTGCGTGTTTTAGGGGAAAAGGTAGAAAACTATCACGCTGATTAGTGGCGGTTTTCTGGAGCGTTAAATCTACCCAGAGACCAACGCTTAAGCCGCACTAAAATTTTAGGTCTCAAGGCGCTCAGGCATCACGCGCACACGAATACCGAAGTACGAACAGAGGCAAAAGACCGGGGCTGAGGGCGATACTACAACCTGGTGGGAGGACCATGGGCATAAGGCACTAGGTTTGATCCAGGTCACCGGTCGATGGACCGTCCCACGAACCCTGCGTAAAGGCTCCTCTAGGGCACGCAAAATTATAATGTTGTTTATAATTAAGGGCTCTTATACTCCGACCTTAAAGCTGTAATGGCACAAGTAGGCACCGTTATTACTATGAACACTTGGACCTTCAAATCTGCAAAGGGCGCGCGCTGGCATACCGGCGCCCTACTCTATGCGTTAACGGCTTATGTCGCCGGCTGGTGGTTATTATTTGAGGGCGGCGGGATCGGGTTTTTACCCGGGGTATTGCTGCTGGGCCACGGCATGATTATCGCCGCTTACTTCATTCATGAGTGCGCCCACAATACGGTTTTCACCACCAATAAACACAATGGACAGCTGGCCAATATCTTAGGTTGGATTTGTGGGTCCTGTTACGGCACCTTCAAAGATATTCGAACAAAGCACCTAAGACACCACGTCGAAAACGACGATGTGATGTGGTTCGATTACGAAGATTTTTTTCGACGACACCCCCGGGTTTATAAGCTCACCACCTTTTTAGAATGGTTCTATATTCCTGCTCACGACATTCTTATGCACAGCATTATGGTATTTACCGCATTTATCATTCCAGAGCGGCGCAACCAACTGTCGCGCAATGTCACGGTCATTTGTATCCGTGGCGCGCTGTTAGCCGCGGTGGCCACTCTCAACCCCTTTGCGCTCTTAGGCTACATGATTGCCTATATGATCATGATTATTGTGTTGCGGTTTGTGGACGGACTCGAACACGACTACCCCTACAACACCAACCTGTTCGGCGGCCCCATTTCAGAGCACAAGGGTGACCTCGTTTGGGAGCAGGCGCACACCTTTAGCCCCATCTTGTCCTGGCGCTACGAATGCGTGAACTGGCTGATATTGAACTTTGGCTATCACAACGCTCACCACGCTAAACCCACCGCGCCTTGGTATGAGCTGCCCACACTCCATCGCGAGTTGTTTGGCGAGGATCCACAAACCGTTATACGGCTCTGGCCACAGCTTGTGATGTACCACCGATACCGCACCTACCGAATTTTTCACGATGCGCCGGGCATTCGTTCGGTAAGCGGGCCCGCTTTCCTCAAAGCAGCCCAATCAGCGCAGCTAACAGGTGGCAATGCGGCCTCCTTTTTAACGGCGTTTTAAACCGTGCCTCAGCAGCTTGAAATTTACCAATCACTCTGGGCAATGGAGCAACGGATTCCAGGTCAAGCGGAGCTCCCAACTAGCACCCACCTGAAGACAATTGCAGATGCCGGTTATCACGGCGCCTGTGTCGACCCCAACGTCGCCGAAATTCCCGAAAGTTTGGCGCTAGCGCCGTATTTTGAAGACCTTGGGCTCAAATGCATGGTTAACGCCTTCCCCCACAGTGAAGACAGCCTAGAACCCCTTCTCGACATGGCCGCTACCCTCAAGGCCACACAGGTCAATATAATAGCTCAGGTCATGCCGCGCTCTCCCGAAGCTGCCGTGCCCATTGTCGAGGGGTGGCTGGACTTAGCAAAGCAATACCCGTTTCCAGTGCTCATGGAGACTCACCGGAACAGCACACTGAATGATTTGTTCTATACCCTGGACGTTCTCGAAAAAGTCCCACATTTGCGTTTGTGCGCTGACCTATCGCATTTCGTTGTTGACCGCGAGTTATCACTGCCTTTAAGCGCCGTTGATGCGCAATATTTTGATGACATTATCCAGCGTTCAGACTCTTTTCAGGGCAGAATCTCCAGTAACCAGCAAGTTCAAATTGCGATCGAATTCGAGCAGCATGCCCCTTGGGTCGCGCAATATTTAAAGTGGTGGGAAGACGGTTTCCGCGCTTGGTCTGAACGCAGTGACTCCAATGACACGATGCGATTTCTTGTAGAGCTGGGCCCACCACCCTATGCCATTACCAACGAGCACCAGCGCGAGCTGTCTGACCGATGGTCTGAGGGTTTGCTGATAAGGCAGTGGGTTCAATCCTTATGGCAAAAAGCCACCTCGAAGTAGCGCTCGAGTCATCTCTCAAGCCCTGGGCACCTGTGACCGACTCGTGACCGAGCGCCTCTGCCTAGCACTGCTGGCGCAAGGGAGCCTTGGCAGTGTCGTAGGGGGTTACAAGCTGCTTGATTCGCTGTTATCCCACAGACATCTTTAGCATTTAATACGCGTCATACCGGGATCGAACAGAGGACGCAAAGAGGCATCTGCTGCATACAACGTTCCCGCAATATCGATCTCCCAGCGGTCCTCAAGAACGTGCTGGGGTGTTATCGGCGAGGCGGATTCAATAAACCCCAAACCGACAGCGGCCCCAAGACTAAACCCATAAGCCCCGGCCCGCATATAACCCGCCACCTCACCATTGCGATAGATCGTTTCTGCATGATGCAGTAAGGGCTCTGGGTCTCTCAGTTTAAATTGCAGCAGCCGCCGGGTCGGCGTGCCCGCCAACTTCAGCTCTGCGAGGGCATCTCGCCCAATAAATCCGTCGGCTTTATCAAGCTTTACAGCAAAGCCCAAACCGGCCTCCAAGGGAGTGTCCATGTTATCGATATCATGACCGTAATCACGATAGCCTTTTTCCAACCTTAGGCTATTGAGCGCCTGCAAGCCCGCATGCCGCAGGCCGTGATGACGCCCCTCATCTACAATTCGGTCATAAACTTGCACCGCATGCTCAGTCGGTATGTAAAGCTCCCACCCCAGCTCACCGACATAAGTGACGCGTATGGCCCAGACAAGGGCGTACCCGATATCAATCTGATGTGCGTGTAAATACGGAAAAGCTTGGTCACTGACATCGGTTGTCGTCATTGCCGAAAGAAGGGCTCGTGCCTTTGGACCGTGAATGTTTATTTGTGCATACGACGAGGTCACATCCGTGACAAACACGTGCTGTTCGTCAGAAATGTTTCGCTGTAACCACATACCAACGTGACCGTGAGCTGTATCTGAGCAAATCACCATAAAGCGACCAGCTGTCAGGCGGGTTACCGTGAGATCAGCCTCAATTCCCCCTGCACTATTAGCCCATTGGGTATACACAATACGCCCCGGAGGCACGGCAATGTCATTGCAGCACAACCGGTTTAAAGCGCGCTCTGCATCGCGACCCTGAACGAGAAATTTGCCCATAAAGGACATATCCATTAGAGCCACAGTTTCACGGCAAGCGCGATGCTCAGCTTCATGATAAGAAAACCAATTCTGGCGACCCCAGCTATAGCGCTCAACCTCTGCGGCTTGATCATTGGGGGCATACCAATCCGCGATCTCCCAGGAAGAGCTCTCAATGAAATGCGCTCCAGACTGCTGCAATCGCTCGTGCAATACGGAACGCTTAACGCCTCTCGCGGTTGTCATGCCCAAATTGGGATAATGGGGTTCGTACATCTTACCCAGCACTTCAACGAGTCGGTCACCGAGATACTGTTGATTTGCCTGGCAATCATGAAAGCGGTTGACGTTGATTCCCGTGACGTCGACATCGGGTTGTCCATTCACTATCCAGTGGGCCAAAATGCGGCCAACGCCACCACCCGAGAGTATCCCCAGAGAATTCATTCCGCAGGCGACAAAATAATTGGCCAACTCTGGAGCCTCACCAACTAGAGGTGCAAGGTCTGGGGTGAAACTTTCAGGACCGCAAAAAAACTTGCGAATACCCAAATCTTTAGCATCGGGTACACGCTCGTAAGCGCGCTCCAAAAACGGAATCATCCGCTCCCAATCGGGCTCTATCTCCCCAAAAGAAAATTCATCAGGAATACCCTCTAAATTCCATGGCGCTGCCTGCGGTTCAAACAAACCAATCATCATGCCGCCCACCTCCTCACGAAAGTAAGCGTAGCGATCGGGGTCCTCCAGCACCGGAGTCTTTGGCGTCATGGCCGGCATATTCTCAGTGATGAGGTAATAATGCTCTGCCGCCTGCAAGGGCAGACTCACCCCTGCCAATTTACCAAACTGCCGTGCCCACATGCCGGCACAGTTCACGACATACTGGGTTTCTACGGTACCGTGATCAGTAACAACAGCGGTAACCTTGCCTTCAGTATGCAGCACGTCGGTCACACAAACGCCTTCGATAAGGCTTCCGCCCCTCTGCCGAAAACCCTTGGCCAAGGACATGGTCACATCCACTGGGTTCGCACGACCGTCTTCTGCCGTGTAAAACGCGCCGATAACGTCATCCCAGCGCGCATTTGGCCAATGGCCCTGCGCCTCCTCTAGGCTGATCTCATTACAGTCAATGCCGAAATTACGCATAAACGCAGCACTACGGCGCATCTCTTCCAGCCGCTCGGTGTCACAGGCAACCTGCAGGTAACCTATCGATTTAAAGCCCGTAGAGAGCCCGGTCTCTTGCTCTAATGTTGCGTAGAGGTTACGGCTATAAGTAAAAATATCGGCGCTGGTTTCGTCGTTTAGAAGTCCTGACACGATAAGACCCGCCGCATGCCACGTTGTACCGCTAGTCAGCTGTGCCTTTTCGAGGAGCAGTACATCAGACCAGCCCAGCTTAGTAAGGTGGTAAGCAACGCTACAACCGATAACGCCGCCACCGACCACCACGACTTTTGCCTTTGAGGGTAAATTTTGTGACATGGCTATTTTCCGTAGCAGCAGAAATCATGGCGCCCTTTGAGCGGCTGACATCGATGACATATTCGAAGCAATATAGGCAACGTTAGGATTTTCTCTAAGCAAGCACACGCCTTATGATTTCGAGTGCCTCATATACCTCGCCTTCGGTGTTGTAATGCGCAAGGCCCAGGCGCAAAACCCCCTCAACCGGATCTAGCCCTAAGGCTTTGCCCACCTCCACTGCATAATTATCGCCCCAGTGGCAATATAATCCTTGAGAAGATAGCGCTTTAGCAATGTCGCTGGGGGCGTGTTGATCGTGGACAAACGAAAAAGTCGCGACGCGACGCGCCACGGATTTTGACCCTTGAAGCCGCAGGCCGGGTATCGACAGCAAACCCTCCAGCAACAGTGTGGACAAGTGATCCTCGTACTCCCCCATAGCACTATAGGCCACTGAAAACAGTTCCCGGCGACTACCCGTCACCCCCATGAGCCCAGCGAGCCACTGAAAATATTCAAGCGTCCCCAGCAAGCCCGCAATGAGCTCAAATGCGGGAGTTCCAACACTAAAGCGATAGGGAAGCTCTTCACTGGCACAGCGCAATTTATACGCATGAAGCGACTCCAATAAGTCACGGCGACCATAAACGACCCCTAAATGCGGCCCAAAATACTTGTAAGGTGAGCACGCTAAGAAATCGACGTCTAAATCTTTGACATCAATAAGGCGGTGAGAGGCGAACTGCACCGCATCAACATAAACCAGTGCACCAGACTCATGGGCAAGACGAGCCAGAGCCTTCACGTCGTTGACTCCTCCTGTCATGTTACTCGCGTAATTAAGCGCCAGAAGTTTCGTGCGTTCGTTAAGCAAAGGAATAAGCGCTTCGGGCTCAACGCACCAGGTATCTCGATCAAAGTCGAGCCAGCGAACGGTCAGGCCATTATCCTCTGCCATTTGCAACCAAGGGGTCACGTTGCCCTCGTGTTCCATGCGAGAAATGATAATTTCATCACCGGGGACAAATCGGTGTGCCAAGCTGCGCGACAACTGGTAGGTCAGTGTTGTCATATTGGCTCCGATGATCACCTCACCGGGGTCTGAAGTTCCTAAAAAGTCAGCCAGCGCTGCGGTTGTTTCAGCAAACATTGCGTCAACTTCAACAGAGGTGGCATTGAACACGCCGGTATTACTGTTATAGCGCTGGAAGTAATCGGTAATTCGATCGATGGTATGCAGGGGCACTTGGGTGCCTGCTGCGTTGTCGAAATAAATTCGCCGCTGGCCATCATCGGTCGTCGAAAGCGAAGGGAAGTTAGCTCGTACTTGCTCGATAGGGAATGTCATTATTTTCCTCGTTAAAAACAGAAAGACTTAGCAACGCTGCAAAAAACATCGTATCCAAATCGTTATTTGTATTGATCAAAAAAATCCATAATCAAGGGCCACGACCAGTTCAAGCCATAAACATGCCCCATGTCGCTGCGACAATCTAGGACAGGGGGCCACATACTGCCACCTGCGCACCCGCTCCAGGCTCGGCACTCAACATTGGCAACGCCAACATCAATCAATCCCGGGGGCTTAGAGACGTCACAATTGCTGGCTTCCGCCCAAACCTTGGTAATTGCTGAAGCTCCCGTGTAGTAAAAAACGTCGCCGTCAGTCGTGGTCGTAAATCCGAGATCTGACCATTCCCCTGGCGGCACTGTACGGTCCTGCTTTCCAGTAATCAGCAAGGCTGGCATACCTCCCGATTTAACCGGTGGATCTAGGTACCCTCGATGGGGCAGACCAATAAGTGGCGCAATCGCTCTGAACTTCTGAGCGCTCAACGCCGTTCGGCCAAGATCCCAGGTAAACATACCGCCGTTTGAACCACCCACAGCAAACACTCGATCTGAATCGATGCACAAATTTTCCGCCGCAGCCTCCACAAGCGCTACCGCATATTCAATATCGTTATCGGTACATTGCGTCCAAGAGCAGCCGTTTTGAGCCACATCAGCACAAGAACCATAACCGTAGTTAGCCGTTCGGGCGTCATCACAGATCGCGTCAGTATCACCGCTTACCGCCATATTTAAACCATCACCATCGAGACCGGTCGTTGATCCAGAAAAGCTCCACGAGGCAGGCGAGCGGCCGGTTTCCTCTGGCCCAGGCCAACGGGTGAAACTAAGACGTACCCTCGGGCTTCGAGTTCAGCACTGACCACTCCCTTGTCGAGAAACTCACCGTCCCCACCACCCCATCCATGAAAGGCGACAATTAATGGCGCCGCTTCAGTCGCATCATAGGACTCCGGAACAAAAACTCGAAAATCACGGCTCAAACCATCCCGCTTGAGAGAATAAACTCCAGAAATCCAATTGGAATCGCCGCAAAGATCTCCCGCGCCGGCATCTACTCGCTTAACGCTAGAACGTTGTTGAATGACATCATTTAACGCGGAAAAATGGGCTCCCGGGTTACCACTCGAGGCGGCCTGCACCCCAGCACTTACAGCGATAACCGTTGACGAGAGCAGAACGAGTAAAAGGCGCGAATCTAACTTTGATACAAACACGTGGCGGCATCCCGTCTTAAAAAATGTTCGAGCGACAAGATACCCGAGTCGTTATTACAGTCACAACCATCACTTCACTGCTCTACCTAAAAAAAGGTCTTAAACAGATCGGCTACCCATATGAAACCGCGGCGTTTATCGACGATGCAACCGCGTCTGTAAGCTAACCAATGAAATGCCAGGCCAGAGCCAACTGTCCTCATTGCTTAAGCACAAGGGCGCTAATCTGGAGAAGTAGCTCACAGTCGGCGCATAAATAGACTGTGGTCCCTAGAAAAAGTTGAGTACTGACCAAAATTGCGTATCTTGGGGAGGTGCCTGTTGATGGCCATTTTATTTCCTAGGGGGAATCATGAAAAAAATAACTGTATTAGTGATTGCGTTAATTATGACCGCATGCGGAGGAAAGCCGTCGGAGCCTGAAGCGACAGCCGTCGAAGCCGTTGAAGAAGTTGTTGTCGAAGTTGTTCAGGAGACCTCGTCAGCTCCAGCTATGGTCGAATTTGTGTGGCACAGTAAAGCCGAGGGATTCAGTGATGACGCACTGTGGTCACATACTGAATACTGGGCCAACGTTGCGGCTGAAGCTGGTTGGGATCTCCGATTAGCAGCGGTCCACACGCCCCGTGTCGCCAATGAAAACTTTGATTTTCTTTGGGTCATGGTTTGGCCAACTGTCGAAGCCCGTGACAACGCCTGGAGCGATTGGGCCGAAAATCATGAAGCCGCCTGGCTCGAGCTTACCAGTGAAACCTTCACTTACTCGGATGATAATGCTTACGGCTTTGCCCCAACCTCCGGACGTCCAGCCACCACAATGAACACCAGTGGGACGGGTATTGTGGAATACCTTTTCTGTTCTTACCGAGAGGGTCAGGGCGAAGCCCAACGCATGGCTTTTGAAAGCATGCACAGCGATTTCGTAGATGCCTATGAGGCCGAAATGGGTGCAGGCAGTTACTGGTGGGCGATCATGAATCCACTATTTGAACCGGCAGCAGAAAATAACTTTGACTACATGTGGGCTAATTTCTTCGCCTCTGACAATGAGCGCGAAGCCATTTACTCGGCCTACGGTGCCTCTGAGCATTCGAGTCAAGAGCAGGTGGACGCAAGCTGTACCGATCCAGCAAGCTTTGATACGAGGATTATTTTCACCGCAGGTGCTTAACAGCCATTGATAAAAAACCCCACCTCAGCGTGGGGTTTTTTATGCCTACTACGATCACTAGATCGCGTCTTAACAGTCAGAGCCACAGGTAGCGTCAAAACCATACTCTGTCAGATGTTTTCTGAGGTCAGCACACAATTTGAGTGGAAAATGCATATTACTTAGACCCTGTTTCGACACGCCGTGTGGACACTTTGTGGCCAAAACTACCGACTCACCGAGTCCAGCAAAATCAGGCGGATCCTAGCGAGAGAGGGTATAGCGCCCTAACAGGGGCAGGAATATGAAGGGATAAAACAAAGCAATCGATAGTATTAGTCTTGTGGAAATCATCACCTAATAGACCTCAATCTGGAAAACAATTTGAAAAGTCGCTAAGCGAGATAACCAATGCCCTTATTCTCGAATACTCTAAGGGTTACTCGACGCGCCAGATCCTTGGGAAAACGAACGCCTGGGCCACTAGAAAGGCGCGGGGATTTAAAACCGCAAACAATGAAGTGCCCCTGATGCGCTACAGATCTGGGTAATAGGTGTCAGTCCAAGTCGTATTCGTACAATCGACGTGGGGGGCGCTTTCCAGTCCAACGCCATTGTTACTGACGGCTTCAGGATGCATGACGCTAATGATCACTGGCACGTAGCCCACCTCATAGCCAGGGAGTGGCTTAACCAATTGCCCCGGGTCTATTTTTGCAAGATGTGGATCCTTATTATCCGGCATAGGGGCCCCGCGATAGTTGATGAATACGGGTTCTGTCGGTTGCGGTGTTGAGTGCGTGTTAATCAATTGATGAAGTGACTCGATCTGGCTCTGCAGTCCCTCCAAATATTCGGGCGTGTATGTTTCGGGGTGATTTTGAACTGCTGTCAGCATCGCCGGCTGCTCGACAAACTTATACCAAACATAAGTGGCAGTGGCGCCACTTTGCAACAGTGTGTGATAACGCGCTCGATCGCCAATTTTCCAATTTTCAAAATCAGGATGGGATGTGTCTCGCTCTTTATAGGAGAAAAATCTGTGCTCCTTGCGCGGCACACGAATAACGTCATCGGGAGCGGCAACAATTTCAGTATTGTACTGATGCGGATGAAGGTTGTAGGGGTCATCAGGTGACATCCCCTCCTCTACCTGCCACTTTGTCTCTAACCGCCGAACGTAGCCATAGCCATTAGATTGCTCGTTAAGGTTTTTTTGCTCAGCGTTACTGAAATCCCAATCGACGTACCCAAGATGCCCATCAAACCCGACCTGATAATCTGGCGTCACGATATATCGGTACTCTTCCCCCGCTTTATCTTCAATAATTTTTAACCGCTGATGAGTGCTTTGATAAATCCCACTAAAAGCACGATTCTCCGTAGGAATCAGCGCACTGTCCAATGAACCATCACGTAATGCCGCTGAATAGTCATCCATAGACGTTTGAGACATGCTTTGGGGATGCGCCAGTATGTATTCCCGCTCTTTAACAAAGGGAAATTTCGGTAACGGCACATAGAACAAATCGTCCGTCAATTTTAGAGTGCCCGTGACGTAATACTCATTAGCGTTAAGATAGTCTCCTTGGGTTCCTTTGGTAGCTAAGCTGCCGAAGTTATCGCCATAGTGCTCTAAGGTCTCTCCAAAAGACCCTTGCGATATTTTTTCCGGATCGACCCAATTAAAATATTCCGGGACGTAGCCATTAATAGGGCCTTGATAATCTTGAGTCTCTACAAAGCTCATCCAAAACTTGAAATCCTGAGGATGATTAAAGGTGAGATAGGACCATCCCCAGCCAGTCCATATTCCGTTGTCATCATCGAACGGCGCTTGCTCCATATCGAACCCGATATTGCTTCCCGGAACGGTCAACACCCGATTCGAGATTTGCAGCATCGCAAGCCAACGATCACCAACGATTCGCTCGTACAAACCGCTGCCCATCTGAACATCGCTGCAAGCGTGGTAGGCGTCGCCAACCCCGGCAACGTGCAACGTCGGGTAATAATAAGGCCCAGCGGTTTTGGGGTTTTGCCAAAGCCCGCCTTCGATCGAATTTACGCCAAAAGAGCTCAGCCAAGAGCCAAACCAGCCAAACTGCTCTCCCCATTCCAACCCGTGTCGGGCTGCTTGATGAACCCGAATAAAAATAAATTTACCGGCCCCCGGGGATTCTGTGTTTTCGTGCCAAAAACCTTCAGGGCCACCCGTAATACTTAAGCCATCACTATTGTCGAAAAGCTCAAAATCGGTCGGTGGTGCAGGCATGTATGAAGGAACTTTTGTGCCACTGTAAGCATCGATATCTTGCGCAATTACATTGGTCTCAATCGCAGACTCTGTCGTGCCTTTGTCACCGGAACAGCGCAATGTATATCGCTTAGCACCTAATTCACTCTCAGTAATCTGCTCGGATCCAGACAAAGCCTTTGAGCCCTGCCAAGCGCCCTCGCCTATACAGCTAGCGGCATAGCGACTCTGCCAGGTCAGCGTTAACACCCCGTCCACACTTACATTGGCTCCAGACGCTGTAAAGCTCACCTCGGGTGGACCCAGATCTTCCCCGGCTTGAATCGACGTTATAGAACTCAAAAGTCTTGAGAAAAAAACGCTCGGGGCAGCCTGAAGCACATTAATCGGCCAGGCAACAAAAATCATCAACGTCAATATGCCCAGCGCTTTGGTCTTAACTGTCAAAGCAAACCCCCAATTTCATCGTTTTTCATAGCTTAAAGCCTAGCGATTTTTAGGGCTGAAAGCTCTAGGAAAACAACCCTGCCAAACGGCTTATTGGCTATATAGGTGATGATAAGGTCAATTTTATTATGCTTAGTTATGACCAATGAGAAGCATTTCTGCACCCAAAATTCCTAGCAATTAAGCCTCAACATGAAACAGTTTATTGAGAATTAGCCACTGCCCTTCGAGCTTGATGAAAGAAAGCGTGTCCAAAAACACCAATCCAAGGTAAGCATCACGGACGCGAGCCACTGCCGTTTGTCCTGCGACTTCCAAAGAAATTATTTCAAACCTAGCCGGCTCCCCTTTTGATTTAGGCGACGGTTGCTGAGCCGCTACAAAATCGCCGAACTCCGATACCGTCATGTGTTGGTAGCCATTTGGGAGGTAGCCGGATATCCATGCATCGGGGTGAAAAGCAGCATGGGCTTTATCGCTGCTAGATTCGTACATGCAGGCAAAGTACACCTGAATAACGTTTTCTATTTCCTGATGATCGGTCGACATGGAACCCCCTGCGCTAGTTAATGCGGGAAAAGCCATACAGCGACTTCAGATTACACCACAAACAAAGCAGCTGTTGTTCTTACAGCTGCTTGCAACTTGGGAGATAAATTGGAGGCTCGGGTCGGAATCGAACCGGCGTTGACGGATTTGCAATCCGCTGCATTACCACTCTGCCACCGAGCCTTGAGGAAACTTTCCAAGAGATTGCTACAGCCTCGCTGCAGCAGGCGCGAAGTATACGCATGCCGTGACGCAGCGGCAACGGTTTAGTCTGAAATGTCTCAATTGATGGACGTATATGGTGGCAAGTCCATGAGCACCTACAGCGCGATGCGCGAGACATACTGCTACTTAATTAGCGTCTAAACGCTGACTGAGCTTCCTACCGTTGCAGTGACTATTGCTGCGATTCACTCTCTTGAATCACTGCAAAAAATGAACGGAGGTACACCATCATAGACCACAACGTTAGCAACACAGCGACGATCAGAACCGTCTTTCCCAAGATAAACCAGCCGGTGGTTGCATGTTCTGGTAGCAGCAGCAATAGGAATGAGATTGCAATCATTTGTAAGGTCGTCTTCACTTTTGCAATCTGATTTACCGCCATCGAGGCTTCTTTACCCAGTCTAGCCATCCATTCCCGCAAGGCGCTAACCACGACTTCGCGCCCTATTACCACGCACGCACAAAGGGTAATTAAAACGTCATCAAACCTTGCCGTCAGCAAAACCAGTGCCGTAGCAACAATGAGTTTGTCGGCCACAGGATCTAAAAAAGCTCCAAAAACCGTGGTCTGCCCAGAGCGCCTCGCTAACCAGCCGTCGAGTAAATCCGTGAGAGCGGCGGCACCAAATAAAGCCGCTGCCCCCCAGTTACCCCAGGGTGACCCTAAATGCGCAAAAAGCACCAAGACGGGGATGGCTGCGATACGCAGCAGCGTCAGTATGTTGGGCAAATTTAGCGGCAAAGGCTAATCCTCAATGATTATGTCACAAGCTTTTAAGCTTGAACCCGTACGAGTGTGGCACACCCGGCCTCGATCAAAAAGGCTTCAATCGTTAATGCTATGTAGGTGGTCATAAATTGTTTGCGCAAGACTGGAATTAATGCCCTCGACTTTGCACAACTCTTCTACACGAGCTCCTGACACCCCCGATGCACTGCCAAAATGTCGCAGCAATTCGCGACGCCGCTTGGCGCCTACCCCCGGAATACCCTCCAAAGTCGACGTTTTGCGAGCCTTTGCACGTCGTGCCCTATGCCCCGTAATTGCAAAACGGTGCGCTTCATCGCGAATTTGTTGTATCAGGTGAAGCGCAGGGTTGTCACCACGAAGTACCGACTCTTTACCCGTTTCACCATCGACAAGGGTTTCAAAACCGGCTTTACGAGTGGTTCCTTTAGCGACCCCCAAAACCCGAACATTCTCAATACCGTAATGCCCAAGCACACTCATAGCCTGCGAGACCTGCCCCTTACCACCATCGATAAACAATACATCCGGCAAACTTCCCTCACCAGCAGCGAGTCGCTTGTAGCGTCGCTCCAATGCTTGTTGCATAGCCGCATAGTCATCACCGGGCTGAATGCCTTCAACGTTAAACTTTCGATAATCCGCTTTTCGGGGGCCTGTGTTATCAAACACAACACAGCTCGCCACCGTTGCTTCACCAGAGCTATGGCTAATATCAAAACATTCCATTCGCGTCGGTGGCGCATCAAGATCTAACTCTCGCCTCAAGCTCTCAAGCCTACCCGCCATGGTTTGTTTGCCGCTAAGGTGCGCAGTTAAATTCGTATCAGAAGTTTGCTGAGCCATTTCAAGCCAACGCGCCCTCGCCTCACGAACCTTTGAACGAATCTCCACCTTGCGCCCCGCACGAATGCTGAGAGCCTCCGCTAATGGCCCTGCACCCTCGGGAAGGTCTGTCACAATAATTTCATGTGGAATAACCTGTTTGCCTGATAGATAAAACAACGGCATGAACGCCTCCAAAACGGCATTCGCGTCCTCATCGAGGCGGATTGGCGGATAATAAGTGCGACTCCCCAACACTCGTGCCTCACGAATAAATAGTACCTGCACGCATGCTGAACCATTGGCGACTGACACCGCTAAAACATCGAGGTTCCCGCGTACGCCTTCAATACCCTGCACAGTTTGCACTTTTTGCAGTTGCATCAGTTGGTCACGCCGCTCCGCTGCCTCCTCAAAGCGCAAATCTGTTGAGGCGCTTTCCATCTCATCCGCAAGTCTGCCCATGAGCTCCTGAGATTTTCCGGTCAAAAAAAGGTCAGTCTTTTCAACTTGCTCGGCGTAGTCCTCGTCACTGACCAACCCAACGCAAGGTCCACTGCAGCGACCAATCTGGTACTGCAGGCAGGGCCGGGAGCGGTTGCGAAAATAGCTGTCTTGGCACTGCCTGACCTTGAGAACCTTCTGCAGCAAATGCAGCGTCGAACGAACCGCACCGGCACTGGGGTAAGGACCAAAATATTCGCCCTTGCGCCGCTTTGGGCCCCTGTGCAGCGCCAATCTTGGCCATCGGTCGTGGGTACTAAGGTAGATATAAGGATAAGACTTATCGTCTTTTAGGCTAATGTTATAAGGAGGTCTATGCTCTTTGATCAGGTTGTGCTCGAGCAGTAAAGCATCGACCTCGGTGCTGGTCACCGTGACTTGAATGTCCCTGATGCGATTTACGAGAGCCATCGTTTTTGCAGTTAGTCCACTCGCACGAAAATAACTGGTGACGCGATTTTTAAGGTTTTTAGCCTTGCCCACGTACAGGAGATCACCCTCTTTCCCGTACATCTGGTAAACACCAGGTCGGGTTGTCAGGTTTTTTAGGTAGCTCTCAGCATCAAAATCGGTCATTGCAATTTATCGTCGGAGACGCCTAAAACCTCGGGCTCAAGTACCAGCTTAACGCCAAATCTCTCCTCGACCGACTGCTGAATAGCCTCTGCCAAACCCAGTACAGCTGCAGATGAAGTCGCTGATCGATTCACCAGAACTAAACTGTGAGCCTCCGACACTGCCACGCCATCGACTTCTTTCCCTCGCCAACCTAAATCGTCAATCATCCATGCCGCTGACAATTTGATTAATGCAGAGTCTGTGTCGTACTGCGGCAAATCGGGGAAGCGTGCACCAAGACGTTTCGCCACATCGGTCGGCACCAACGGGTTTTTAAAAAAGCTGCCCACGTTTGGAATTTTTTTTGGATCGGGCAAACGCTGACTGCGCACTTTCACGACAGCATCAAAGACATCCTCATGGCTGGGCTCTGCTCCGTGCAGGGCAGCCTGCAACGTAGGGTATGAAGCCACGACTGCCATGTTCCTGTGCAGCTGAAAATCGACCGCTGTAATAATTAAAGACTGCCCTCTCGGCTGCTTAAATACACTCGAACGATAGCTGAACTGACAGTCTTCGGCAGTTAAATAAACAAGTGCATCGGTCTGAATATCTATGGCTTGGACACCGACGATTCGTTGCGCTACCTCGACACCGTACGCCCCAATATTTTGTACCGGAGCAGCTCCTACCGAACCGGGTATCAGTGCAAGATTCTCAAGACCATAAATCCCTTGTTCGCAGCACCACGCTACTAGGTCATGCCAATTCTCACCGGCGGCCACACGGAGTCGAACTTGCTCCCCGTCATCCCGCTGGAGCAAGGTCCCCTTGAGTGCCATTTGCAACACCAAGCCCTCAACCCGGGGTTGAAGGACAACATTACTGCCTTCCCCTAGAGGCGACACCGGCAAATTGCGCTCCCTCGCCCAGGGCAATAATGCTTGCAAAGATTCCAAGGACTCGGCTCGCGCGAACCACTGTGCAGTTGCAGATAAGCGTAAAGCATTGCAGCGCTTTAAAGAAAACAAAGCCTCAACTGCCATGGCTCAACCTACTAGGAGCCTTCGAGCACGCTCAAGATCTGCCGGGGTATCGACACCGGCAGGGACTGACTCAACCGCATCAACAATTCTAATGCTGTGCCCCCGGTCCAAAGCCCGCAGTTGCTCAAGCGACTCTAGAACCTCAGTTGCCGATGGTGGCCACGTGGTGAAAGCCCGCAAAAATCCACAACGATACGCGTACAACCCAATATGCCGCCGCGCTGTTGCCATGAAAGCCTGTAATGACTCGTCACTAGGATCGCGCTGAAAGGGAATCGCTGCGCGTGAAAAATACAGCGCGTTGCCAGATGCAGAGGCAACGACTTTGACGACAGAGGGGTCACCGATTTGTTCCGCGCTCGTCAGCGGCTCAGACAAGGTTGCGATGCTCGCCTTAGGGTGTTGAATCAGCTCTTTAGCCACCTGCTGAATGTTTGCAACCGGCATGAGTGGCTCATCGCCCTGAACGTTCACAACAACACTGCCCTCATCCCACCCGCGCTGCTGCACAACCTCTGCAAGCCGGTCTGTACCGGAGAGGTGCTCGCTGGCTGTCATGGCAACATCAGCGCCTGCAGCCGACATCACATCAGCAATACGAGCATCGTCGGTCGCAACAACAACAGCCTGAGCGCCTGCTGCACAGGCTTGTCGCCAAACCCACCACACCATAGGCTTTCCCCCAATCTCTAATAGGGGTTTGCCTGGCAATCGCGTGGAGCCAAAACGCGCTGGAATTACAATGTTGAACAGGGGGCCATCTCCGCTTGCTTAAACTGTGTGCCAAGACGATGCAACAACGCTTCAGGAAGCTCTGCAGAAATCACCAGCACCCAAATACGATCGTCGGTTGTGCCTGTGAGTTTAACGGCATCTTTTTCAGTCACAACAATAATATCAGCCTGAATCGCTGCAAGATCCTGTTCAGTCGGGGCATAGTGGTCAGGAAGCGTATGAGGACGCACATTCAGGTTCAGAGAATTCAGCACAGAAAAAAATTGATCGGGTTGACCGAGGCCGGTCACAGCAGCCACACGCTGACCTTGCCATTGCTCTGCGATTCCCTCTATTGCTAACAGCGCCGCTGAACAAAAATGTTTAAAATGCTCTAGACGGTAATGGAAGCCCGTATCCTTGCTTCGACCATTGCGCATGAGGATCCAATCCACACTATCTAGCCGCTCTGAGGGCTCCCTCAAGGGCCCCATAGGGAGCAAACGCCCATTACCTAGGCCTCGCGACTCGTCGAGCACTACAATTTCGAAGTCTCTGGGCAACTTAAGGTGTTGCAGGCCATCATCAGAAAGAATCAGGGTGGGCGCATGCGTCTCAAGTAATCGTTGTGCAGCGGCATATCGATCCTGTCCAACCACCACCGGAATATTACCGCGTTGTGCCAGCAACAAAGGCTCGTCACCCACTACAGCTGCAGATGATGTCGGCTGCACCTCGCAGGGGCCTTTACCGACAACCCCACCATAACCACGACTGACGATACCCACTCGGTGCCCTTGCTGCTCAAAGGCCTTGGCAAGTGCAAGCAAAACCGGCGTCTTCCCTGTGCCCCCAACAGTAATGCCCCCCACCACTACTACAGGAACCGGTAAGGGGGCGGGCGTGATCCTATAGCGGCGCCAGCGGACCACCCAGCCGGTTATCAAGCTAAGGGGCCACAAAAGCCAAAGCCAAAGAGCGCCCTCGTACCATGCGCGTGTAACTACGGACTCAATGCGCTGGCGCAAAGCAGTCACGACTGAGAAATTTCTTGCTTATGAAGACGCGCGTACAGGGGACTGTCATTAAGCAGCTGCTGATGTGGACCAGTCGCGACAATGCAGCCTTGGTCCAGCACTATGACTCTGTCGGCGTTTTCAATTGTCGACAAACGGTGGGCAATCACCAGCGTTGCCCGGTCTTTGCAAAACTCTGCCAAAGCATCCTGAATATAGGTCTCAGACTCAGTGTCCAGCGCCGAGGTCGCTTCATCAAGCACTAAAATTGGTGCGTCCTTGAGTAGCGCTCTAGCGATAGCCAATCGTTGCTTTTGCCCTCCAGACAACCCTGAACCGCCATCACCTAACGTGGTATCGAGGCCTTGTGGTAGGGCTTCAATAAACTCAATGGCATGGGCCTGCTGAGCCGCCGCTAGAACAGATTCATAGGACGCGTCTGCCATTTGACCAAAGGCGATGTTGTTAGCAATGGTATCGCTGAACAAGCTGATATTTTGAGAGACAACGCCAAACTGGCTTCGGTAGTCGGCCAACGCGTATTCCTCAATCACGAGGTCATCAAGGCGGATTTCACCGTGATCGGGTGCGTAAAAACGGAGTAAGAGTTGAACTAGCGTGGACTTCCCGCTGCCAGAACGTCCGACAAGCGCGACCGTCTCACCCGGTTTCAGCTGCAGTGAAATATTTTCCAAAGCATATTCGTTGGCCTCTGGATAACGGAAACTCACCCGCTCCATCACAATTTCACCTTTTGCGCGAGCCAACGGTGTTGTGCCACGATCAGGCTCAGGCGAGATATCAATTTGAGCGAACACATCCTCCGCTGCGGCAAGCCCTCGCTGAATAATGCTCTGCACCCCACTGAGGGTTCGTATCGGTTTCCCCATTTGAGCGGCTGCGGTGATAAATGCCACCAGGGAGCCCGCAGAAAATCCCGCAAGAATCGTTGGATCTAATGCAAACCAAAACAATGCGCCCAAAGCCAACGCTAACAACGTTTGTATGACTGGGGTCGAAACCGCCTGAACAAAGGCCAATTTCAAACTTTGGTTTCGATTAAATAGGCTCGCGTTCGTAAATTTGGCCACTTGCTGTCGCGTCGCGGCGAAGACACGAAGAGCCTCGAAAGCCCCCAGTGATTCGCTACTCACCTGCGTGACAGCACCCATCGAATCCTGAATACGGCGGCTGTACCGTCGAAAATGACGCCCTACGACCACCACAACGAGGCCAATTGCAGGGGCGACCACGAAAAATATAAGGGTCAAACGCCAGTTGAGATAAAGCATGTAGGTGACAAGGGCTATAACTGTAAGGCCCTCGCGTAAAATCGCTTTCAACGCATCACTTGCGGCTCCCGAGACCTGTTCGACGTTGAAGGTAATCTTGCTGAGCAAATTACCGCTGGTGTTGGCGTCGTAATAGCGCCTCGGTGCCGCCATCATAACCTCAAATAACTCAACCCGAAGCGTATGGACAACACTACGAGCCACCACGTTCATGTAGTAGTTGCCGACAAAGAATCCCAGCGCTCTGCCCAGTGACAGTACAACCGCGGCGACAGGTACTGCCACCCGCGCGTAATCTAGTGGATCTTTATCCCCGGGCGGCCAAAACCAATGTGCAGCGGCTGAAACCAAGCCCAACTCAACTTGGCTGCTCTGCCCTAATGAATCCAACAGAAACTGGGTGAGATCTGCCAGTAGGACACTACCCAGCGAGTACACTAAAAATCCAGCCACACTAAAAGCAAACGCCGCTGAATATGGGACGACATAAGACAACAGGCGCCGATAAAGCCCCCAGTCGCTTCCCTGATATTTTGTCGGATCAGCCATTGCTACCACTTGGCGTTTGCGCTGCGATAGTTAATTGCCGAAAACCCAGTGCATTCGCTGCGTCAAGAGCAGTAACAACAAAGCGATGTGCCGCCTCACCATCCGCCGCAATAGTGATCGGAATGTCACGATCTTCCCCCGCCTCATCACGCAACGCACGACGTAGGTCAATGGGCTGGTTAGACACCGGTGTTCCATTCAAAGTAAATGACCCATCAGCAGCAATCATAAGTTCCAGTTTAGTGGCGCGCTTAGGCGCGGACTCACCCTCAGCTTCAGGTAAATTAATAGCCAGCTGCGTCGCCTTGGTGAAGCTAGTCGATACCATAAAGAAAATTAGCAGCAAAAAAACGACGTCGATCAGAGGCGTCAAATTAATTGACAACTCATCTGTGCGTTTGCGACGAAATTTCAAAGGTCGTATTCCGTTTTCTTACCCGTGTGCAACGCATCGACGAGCTTGATTGAAACTTGTTCCAGACCCACCACAATGGTGTCGATTTTTCCGGTAAAAAAACGGTGCATTACCAGCGCCGGAATTGCCACAACTAACCCCGCAGCTGTAGTGATTAAAGCCTCTGAAATACCTCCCGCCAAAGCGTTGGCATTACCTGTCCCCTGAACGGTTATCTCGGTGAAAACGCGTATCATGCCGACCACGGTGCCCAACAAGCCAAGCAGTGGCGCTACGGCCGCCACAGTGCCCAATGTATTCAAATAACGCTCAAGGTCATGGACCACATGTCCCGCCGCCTCTTGAATGCTTTCCTTCATGACGTCGCGGCCCTGGCTGCGGTTAACGAGCCCTGCAGCCAAAATTGCGCCCAGTGGTGACCCCTGTCGCAATGCCTTAAGCCGTTGCGCATCAAGTTCTCCGGCTTTGAGTTGCTTCCATACGTTTGCTAATAAATGGGGAGGCGCTATCCGATCAGGGTTCAGTGCCACAGAGCGCTCGATACAAATGCCCAAGGCAATAACTGAACATAAAACGATGACAGGCATAACCCAGCCACCTGCGGCAAGTAACTCAAACACTATAACGCCCTCCGGTCTTCCTGCAGTATACCTGTGGCAAGGCCGCTTAGCGCCACTCAGCGGAGGTTTAGCCAATAGGGAATATTGCCATCTCGCAAGCCACCAACGGTCAGTGAATGCGGCGTGGATGTCACCATAACGCCCCCATCTATCGCCGTATTCAAAATCCTCACACCCCGTGCCTCCAAACGCTGCAGCACGCTGGCACGAGGGTGGGAAAATCGATTGGCGCGGCCAGCACTCACAACAGCCACATTAGGGTCGACCCATTTTAGAAAAGATGCCGCAGTCGAAGTATGACTGCCGTGATGTGCAAGAACCAAGATATCGGCCCGTAGTGTGGTTCGCCAATAGCGAATCAGCTCCCGTTCACGAGCAGCACTTACATCGCCGGCAAGTAAGACTGTCACTTGATCAGTCATAACCCGCAAAACACAAGATCCGTCGTTATTGTCACCCGGGCCGTTGAGAACCGTCACCGTAATATCCGACATTTGATAAAGCACCTCACCCACACGACACGGTATACCCGCGTGCCCTATTGCCCGTTGAGCATCAAATTGTTCCGCAAGCTCCCCTAGCCCCCCGGCATGATCTCGGTCTGAGTGGCTGATCACCCGCATAGCAACATCCTTGACTCCCATGCGGTTCAAATAAGGAATGAGCGCCTTTTGCGCCTGACTTACCCCTATAGGCGGCGCATCACCGGTGTCGTAAATTAATGTCTTACCCGCAGCACTTAAAACAACCGATAAACCCTGCCCCACATCAAGCACCGCCAGTTTTACCGTGTGCTCCTTGGCTGCAAATAAACTCACACCGGAAATTGGATTGAACATTGCAGCATCGGGAATGACGTGCTCAAGTACTCGTGAACCACCCAACGACGCGGCTCCCACTTCAACTGCCAGCCGCCACGGTAGGTTATCAACGCTTCCCCACAATAGAACGCAAGCAGTGCCCAGAAGTGCCAAAGGAACCAGTAATGTTGCGATAACAGGAACTAGAATCACATTTGCAGCAACAGCCGCCAAAGTCATTTGGCCAAACCAGAAAAGTGTTACCGGCGCCATTAGAAGCACCAGCACTATTTGCGTGAGAAAAACCCTATAGAACCATCCACCAAAATTATTAGTTGCCTTGAAGTTTTGCTGGGTAACAAGCCACATCAAAATGCCTGTAGCCACCATGCTTAACCAAAAACTGCGGCCTAAAATAGAGAAGTAATTCGTCATTAAAATAATTAAAGCAGCCACGAAAAAAATGTGCCGCATCTTGGTTCTTCTTGCTGTAAGCCTAAGTATGCCAACCAAAAACAGCATGATTAGCGCACGCTGAGTGGGCAAACTAAAACCCGCAAGACCCGCATAAAAGCACGCCACAACCAAAGCAGGAACAATGGCCCAATCTCGCCTCACCAGCTTGTAAGGCGCGGTGACAAACAACAGTCGACGGCTGAGAGACCAGACCACCATAAACACAAGACTGAGATGCAAGCCACTGACCACAAATGCGTGGGTAATGCCAAGAAAACGGAAACGCTCCCAATCTGAATCCGCGATGCCGCGTCCAGTCCCCAAGACCAGCGCCTCTAGCACTCCAATGACTCTGGGTGGCCCTTCAAGACTTTCGAAAGCATTGGCTATTTGTTGACGGGCATGACTCAGGTATCCGCTGGATGTTCTCGCTACTATTACCTGAGAGGCGGTCAAGCGCCCGTGAAGCCCCTGCGCTAATGAACGTGCCTGATCGGGAACGGAGCCAAGATTCCATTGAGAACTGTTGGGCGTTAATCGCCCCCTAACCGTGAGCTCAGCGCCCAGCGGAATGAACTGTTCGCCATTGACACCATAAACCATGAGGCTACTCGGGGAACCACAGCCCTCAGCGGTGTTTAATGTGCTCGACAACCTAAAACTTTGAACGACCTCACCAGACACCGACTTATATTTAAGTGGCAGCGAACTCACCGTCCCAGTAGCGCCAACTTCCCTTCGGTAACAGCTGGGATCGATTAAGTTGTCATGCCAGTACCAGCCCCAGTAACACGCGATGCCCCCTGCGATCGCGATGTAAACCCCCGCCTTGCGATGTCCCGCAATGAAACCTACATACCCCAAAAATGGAAAACATAGCGCAGCCCAATAAATGGGCAGTAACAATGACGAAATCAATACAACCAACATGGGGAGCGCATAATTGCGGCATATCCCCAAAGTACCGGTGTGGTGACTCACGAAAAAAGTCGTCATACTTAAAGCGGGTCTGATGGCATACACCAGTGAAACATTTGCCAACACTTGACCCCACAGCGGTGATGGTCTGGGATGAAAATTAGCCGGGTCAGCAGATTCCTATATCTCTTGAAGTTTTGTATCCATGGCACGAAAGCTTTTTCAGCGGTTTGTACCTTCTCAGCAGCAACTCAGGGATATGCCTGGGTTACATCTGCTGGGAGACTGGATTTACGAACCTAACCTTTGGCACATCAATCGCAGCTCCACCGCGAGGGCATTCGCCATAGGACTGTTCTGCGCCATGATGCCCGTACCAGGGCAAATCTTTGCTGCCGCTTATGCCGCAGTGAGGCTTGGGGCGAATCTACCACTGAGCATCAGTCTCATCTTCGTCACCAATCCCCTGACGATGCCCGTTATTTACTACGCCGCCTATGAACTTGGCGCCTTCTTGTTGGACACTCCCGTCAAAATTATTGAGTTTGAAATTACTTGGCGCTGGCTAACCGAGCGTTTGGGGGGCATTTGGCAGCCTTTTTTACTAGGCTGCTCTGTGATTGGCTCGATTGCGGCATTGTCCAGCTACGTCATGATCAATGTCTTATGGCGGTGGCGCGTTGGGCACGCGTGGCGCCAACGTGCCTCTGAGCGAAGCACACACGCCTCCTAAAAGTACCGGTTCATTGGTTTGCGAGTGCCTGAGCGATAGGTATTGCCATTGCACGCCTAGCAGGAATAACTGCCGCGACAAGGCAGAGCAGCACCGAGGTAGACCACAACCAAATGGCATCGCCCATTCTCAAATCAATGGGTAAAAAGTTCAGTGGATAGACGTCAGTGTTCAATAACCTGCCGCCTAGCAACCACTCTAAGCCTGAGGCGGCTAGAGGAATGAGCTGCGCCAAACCTACACCCAACAGCAAACCTACAGAAGCACCCAAAACACCTATCCAGAGCCCCTGGAATAAAAAAATCCACAATATATCTTGCCGGCTAGCCCCCATAGCCTGAAGCATAGCAATAAACCCACGACGGTCTGTGACCACCAATACAAGAGACGAGACCACATTAAAAGCCGCGACCGCAATGATCGAAAGCAGTAATAACGTCACTAGATCTCGGGACAACCTTATCGCAGCGTACAAATTACCGTGCCGTAGCGTCCAATCAGTCACGTAAAACGTGGGTGACAACGCTGTGGCAAAGTCCCAGCGCACCCTGGGCGCGTCAAAAAGTTGCCGCAACTGCAGGGCCAACCCCGTTGCTGTGACACTGTCTCCCAACATTGTTGCGGTGTATTCAAAGTCGGCCAGCATCAAGGCCTCATCGAGTTCTGTTCCAGACTCTACAAGTGCCGCTACCCGCAACACGCTAGTCACCGGCAGAGCCCCTGGCTTCATGGTGTCGCCGGGGACTATAACGCTCAGCTTATCGCCCACCTTAACCTGTAATCGTAGGGCCAGACCGGCGCCCAAAACCACTTCTCCAGGCTCGATGCTTACCCCAGAAGGTTTGGACCATACTTCCCAGCGCCGCCAAACCGAGGGCGTCACCCCCAACATTTTTGCTGCAGTGACCCTAACACCACGCACGGCAAGTACATCACGCTCATAAAAGAGGCCCACCTCCCTCACCGCTGCTGCTCGCTCGGCATCGGCCTGAAGTTCATTCCATGTTTCTAAATCGGCAAACCCATGGATACTGACGTGGGGAACGACTCCTAATATACGTTCGCGCATCTCCCGCTCAAAACCATTCATCACGGCCAGAACCGCCAGTAATATGGCAACGGCAAGGGTCAAACCGACAACTGAAAGCCTCGAGAGGAATCCTGAGAGTCCCCTGCCTCGATCAAGGACCTGACGCAGGGCAAAATTAAGTCGCTCAGACCAGGGCACGCGGCAATTCCGCCAACTGGCCCGTTTCTAAAAGAAGCTGACGGTCCATTTTTGCCGCGATCTTTGGATCGTGGGTCACCACAATGAATGCTGTTCCCCCCCAATCGATTGACTCGATCAGATTCAGAACAAGCTCTGCAGACTCCGGATCTAGATTACCCGTTGGTTCGTCCATTAATACACAGCTCGGCTTATTCGCGAGCGCTCGCGCGATTGCGACACGCTGTCGCTCACCACCACTAAGGGCAGCAGGTTTATGGTTCATTCGGTCGCTTAAACCAACCGTATCGAGCAGCATCGCCGCACGCTCTTGGGCAACGTCCTTCGCCTTGCCGCCTATGCGCATTGGCATGGCAACACCCTCCAAAGCGGTGAACTCAGGTAATAAATGGTGAAATTGAAAAACAAAACCTAGTTGGGCATTGCGCCATTGACTGCGATCCCGCTCTCCCATGCGGCTCATAGACTTATTAGATATCCGCACCTCACCCGCCGTCGGAACATCCAATCCGCCCAGCAGGTTCAGCAGGGTTGATTTCCCAGAGCCAGACCGGCCGACAATAGCAACGCGCTCACCCTGAGCAAGGGCCAACTCAACGCCCTGCAACACTTTTACCGAGCGGGAACCGTCTTGATAGGTTTTGTCTAAACCAGAGCAGCTAAGTACGGTATCAGCCATTGTTGAGCACCTCGACCGGTGAAATTCGTGAAGCACGCCAGGCAGGATAAACCGTTGCCAAAACACTGAGAATCAGTGCTAGGCAAGTCGTAATCGCAACGTCGCCCCACTGCAATTCCGACGGTAATCGTCCAATATAGTAAACCGAGGGGTCAAAGAGCTGAACGCCCATCAACTGCTCGAGCAGGGTGGCAACTTCAGAAATCCACAAGGCTAGGAACACCCCCAAACCGGCCCCTACTGCAATACCGACCGCCCCGATCAGTAACCCATGCCCAAGAAATAAAGCCATGACGCCCGAAGAGGTAAATCCCATAACACGGAGTACTGCGATGTCGCGAGCTTTCTCGGTAACGGACATTGTGAGGGTCGAGATAATATTGAAGGCCGCCACAGCGATGACCGCCAACAGGAGAACGCCGACCATAATTTTTTCCATCTTCACGGCAGCAAACAAACTGCCTTGTGACTCTCGCCAATCTGCAATGGTCAAATGAGGCGCTGTGCCTTGTCCCGGCATGTCCCGCAATTTTTCCCGCAGCACGGGTATTGCTTCAGCTACCCTATCGGGGCTGCCCAGATCGAGCTGCAAGCCGTCTATACCGCCCCTAGAAAAAAGGCGCTTGGCAGTTTCCAAACTGACATAAGACTGAAGGGCATCGATACTAGACCCCACCTCAAATTCAGCCACGACAAGCAGTTTGCGAACCCGAGGAAATACGCCTAGCGGCGTGACCGACAGTGTGGGCAACACCACTTCGACGACGTCACCCGTCATCACCCCCAGCTGACCTGCCAAACTCCGGCCTAGAGCAATCGTGAAGGGTCTGCTTTGCAACTCCTTTAAATTCCCCGAAACAATCCGTTCGTGGAGGTTATTGACGCCCCTCTGGGCCTGCACATCGATACCTCTGACCTGACTACCGAGCCGTCGGGACGAGGACTGAATCAGTGCGACATCATCGATGAAAGGGGCAACGTGCTTAACAACGGGGACGCTTTGTAATTCGATGGCTAGAGACTGCCACTGAGTCAGAGCACCCTCGGAGGACACGATAACTGCATGAGGCACCAGTGACAGAACTCGATCTCGTAATTCCGCCGCAAAGCCATTCATGACTGATAAAACGGTAATAAGACTGGCAACGCCCAGAACCATTCCCAGCATAGATGCCCGCGATACCAGCCTGGCAAAGCTCTGCCGCTTAGCCGTGAAGGTATAGCGGATCATCATGTCGCGGGTGAAAGACACCTCAGCCTAGCTGTCGAGGTTAGTCTCGAGGGTCATGAGTTTGCACTCCAGCACTGCTGCTGGTTTGGCGTGTCTCTGTTTCACACACCTGTGGGTCCCCGCCGCAAAGATCGCATTTGCTGTCGATCCCTAAACGCCCTATGCCACCACAAGTCCCACTAATGGGAGCTCTTCCAGCAATGACACCTACCGCCATCGCAGTCATGATTGCTGCGAAGGCTAAAAAGGTAACCACAAAAGTCACAAACGTACCCCTCTGTCTTTAAGACAACACTCTATCCCGATGCGGCGTTAGACGCCAGAAAGGGTGCGAACTTAGTGCTCCAAACAGCTTTAAGGCTGTCTACTTCACGATGGACAAGATATACCGCAAGCCCCAAACGCTCAGAGAGCTCCAATGCTTTTTCAGTACCCAGCACACAAAGCGCCGTGGCCCACGCATCAGCGAGAGCGGTAGACGGGTGAATGACCGTCACGGACACCAAATCATGTTGTACCGGGTAGCCGGTGCGAGGATCAATAATATGGGAATAGCGCTGACCTTCGTGTTCAAAATAATTCCGATAGTCCCCTGATGTGGCAACGCCCACGTTCGAAACATTCACGGCTGTTTGAAAGTTACCCCGCCCTTGCTCTGGACGCTCAACGGCAATTCGCCAAGCATCACCCCGAGGGCTGTGCCCTCTAAGCTGCAGCTCTCCCCCAACCTCGAGCATAAAGTTTTTGATGCCCAACTCATCGAGCGCATCCGCCGCTAGGTCGACCCCATAACCTTTGGCTATCGACGAAAACTCCAAGGACACACCTTTCACCCGTTTACTCAAACTCCGAATATTGGGGCGCCAATCAAGCCGATTCAGCCCGACCGCCTCACGAGTAATTGCAATCGCAGCCTCCGTTGGGATGTTGGTAGGCCCACCGGGACCAAAACCCCAAAGCTCTACTAGCGGAGCCACCGTTACATCATAGGCGCCCTCTGTAAGCTGGGTGATTTTTACGGCCTCAGACAACACGTAGGTAAAATCCCAATCGACCTCCATGGCCTTCTCTGGGGGCAGCGCATTAAATTCGCTGATAAGGGCAAGCGGGTCATAGGTGTTCATGCTGATGTCGACCACGTCAAAAGCTGCCAGCACCTCAGCTTCCACCACCTGCGAAGCAGGCGCAGACTCATCGGGCAAATAAACGAGGGACCAGCCTGTCCCATAGATGCTTCCCTGCAACTCAACAACTTTGGAAGTTTCACCACAGCCCATGAGCCCCAAAAGCAAAACGACCAGCACAATGGCTGGTCGCAGAACTACCGGTCTAGGGGCTTTAGCCACCAAAGTCGTCAAGGAAAATATTATCCCGCTCCACGCCTAAATCGACCAACATTTTGATGACCGCAGCATTCATCATTGGCGGCCCGCACATGTAGTATTCACAGTCCTCAGGTGCCGGGTGGTCTTTAAGGTACTGCTCAAAAAGCACGTTGTGTATAAAGCCCGTCAAACCTTCCCAATTATCCTCGGGCTGAGGATCAGACAACGCGGTGTGCCAGGTGAAGTTTTCGTTCTCAGCCTGCAATCCATCGTAGTCCTCAACGTAAAACATTTCTTTCAGCGAACGAGCACCATACCAAAAGGAAATTTTTCGCTTCGAGTTCAGTCGCTTCAACTGGTCAAACAAGTGCGAACGCATCGGAGCCATGCCGGCGCCGCCACCTATAAACACCATCTCAGCATCGGTTTCTTTGGCAAAGAACTCACCAAAGGGCCCATAAACGGTGATTTTATCCCCGGGTTTCAGGTCAAACACCCAGCTCGACATGATGCCGGGGGCAATGCCCTCACTGCCCGGAGGCGGCGTCGCGATCCTGATGTTGAACTTCACAATTCCCTTTTCTTCGGGGTAATTGGCCATCGAGTAAGCGCGGATTGTTGTGTCGTCGCTCGCAGAACCGTACTTGAAGAATCCGAAGCGCTCCCAATCCCCACGGTACTCCTCGCCAATGTCGAAGTTATCAAAATTAACGCTGTGAGGCGGACACTCTAACTGCACGTAGCCACCCGCTCTAAAGTCAACGCTCTCCCCCTCAGGTAGGCGTAGGACCAACTCTTTAATGAAAGTCGCGACGTTATCGTTTGACTCGACGGTACACTCCCACTGCTTAACCCCAAATACCTCTTCGGGAATTTGGATGCGCATGTCCTGCTTAACGGGTGTCTGACAGGACAACCTCCAACCATCGTGAGCTTGGCGACGGGTAAAATGAGACTCTTCCGTGGGCAGCATGGAGCCGCCGCCATCGCTTACCTGACACTTGCACTGTGCACATGTGCCACCGCCACCACAGGCGCTGGCGAGGAATAAATTAGCATCTGCCAAAGTTTGCAGAAGTTTGCCACCAGCAGGCACTTCAATGGTCCTTTCACCATTGATTTCAATGCTGACATTCCCGGAGCTTACCAACCTTGAACGCGCGGCCAAGATGACCATAACCAATGCCAGCACGATGGCTGTAAACATCCCGACGCCATATACAATCGTTATATCCATTACTGTTTAGTTCCTCGCCTTTGTCAGCATCATCAGATGTCGATGCCACCAAAGGACATAAAGCCCAAAGACATCAATCCCACTGTGATAAAGGTTATTCCCAGTCCCTGCAACCCGTCAGGAACGTCACTGTACTTTAGCTTTTCCCGAATACCCGCGAGAGCGACAATCGCCAAAGCCCAACCTACCCCCGCGCCCGCACCAAATACGGCACTCTCGCCGAAGGTGTAATCACGCTCCACCATCAGTAGAGAGGCACCCAAAATAGCGCAGTTAACCGTAATCAGCGGCAAGAAGACGCCCAGAGCGGCATAAAGCGCAGGCACATAGCGGTCTAGGAACATTTCCAATATCTGCACAAGTGCAGCGATGACCCCGATGTAACTCAGGAGCCCTAAAAAGCTCAGGTCTACATCAGGCAGTCCAGCCCAAGCCAACGCCCCATCTGCGAGCAAATATTGATAAATGAGATTATTTACCGGAACGGTAATCGTGAGAACAACGACAACCGCAACCCCCAGACCAAAGGCGGCCTGAATTTTTTTGGATACCGCAAGGAATGTGCACATTCCCAAAAAGAATGACAGCGCCATATTTTCAATGAATACAGCACGTACAAACAAGCTCAAATAATGTTCCATTACGCGCCCTCCTCAATGGCGGGTGTGTGCTTCGCGATGCGGAACTCAGGCTCTTCAACCTGGTCTTTTTGCAGACTGCGAATCGCCCAGATCAACAGCCCAATCAGAAAGAATGCACTGGGCGGCAATAATAAAAGCCCGTTCGGCGCGTACCAGCCGCCTTCGGTCACCAGGGGCAAAACCTCCATACCAAACAACTTGCCAGACCCTAAAAGCTCTCGCACGAATGCAACGGCCATCAAGATGAACGAGTAACCCAGCCCGTTACCAAAGCCATCGAGAAAACTCGGTACCGGCGGGTTTTTCATGGCAAAGGCTTCGGCACGCCCCATCACAATGCAATTGGTGATGATCAAACCAACGAACACCGACAGTTGCTTAGACGTGTCGTAGGCATATGCCTTGAGTATTTGGTCTACCACAATTACGAGGGAGGCAATCACCGTCATTTGAACAATGATGCGAATGCTCGATGGAATGTAGTGCCGGATCGCAGAGATAAAAAAGCTGGAGAAAGCCGTCACTAGGGTCAAGGCAACCGCCATGACCAAGCTGACCTGCATTGATGAGGTGACCGCTAATGCTGAACAGATGCCTAAAATTTGCAACGCAATTGGGTTATCGCGAAAAACCGGTCGAAACAGTGTGTCTTTAACGTCCATTAGGCATCTCCCTCACGTAAATTCTGGAGATACGACTCAAAGCCTCTATCACCCAGCCAGTACTGCACTAAATTACTGACCCCACGACTTGTAAGTGTGGCACCTGAAAGTCCATCGACTTCCCAATCTGCATCGGCGGCCTGCGGATCTACCGTGCCTTTTTTCACCGATATAGCAACGGCGCCCTGACGGTAAACCTGCTTGCCTTTCCAGAGGTTTTTCCAACGAGGATTGTCTACCTCACCACCGAGTCCCGGCGTTTCACCGTGCTCGTAAAAACCTAAGCCAGCAACGGTATTGCCGTCTGATTCCAGCGCAATAAAGCCGTACAGCGTGGACCATAACCCGTAGCCGTGTATGGGAAGGATAATTTTATCAAGCCCCCCTTTGTCATCGTTGACCAAATACACCAGGGCGTACTTCGATTGACGGACCATATTAGCGATGTCTGCAGACGTCTCTAACAGTATAGAGGTTGCGGGATCTTTAGCAGCAGCTCTCTGGTCGAAAGTCGTCGCGTCGATGCCGCTGACGTAATCCCCGGACTCAATGTCTATAACCCTCGAGTCGACCCGTTGGAACTGCTCCTCAACCGTTAGTTCAGGGTCGTAAAGACCCGCAGCCATTAGAATATTGCGTTTGAGGTCGCGTGTTTTGTTGACCTCCTGAGCGGGTTTGAACACAACCGCCGCCGTGGAGACAACAACTGAGCACACAATGCACAGGGCGAGTGCTACCGTAATGATGCGCCCCAAGCTTTCCTTGTTACTGGACACGAGCGAGCCTCCTTTTGATGTTGGCCTGCACCGCAAAATGATCAAACAACGGCGCAAACAAGTTGGCAAACAAAATCGCCAGCATCATCCCCTCAGGAAATGCAGGATTGATGACTCGGATCAGTACACACATAACACCGATGAGCGCACCGTAGGCCCATCGGCCACGGTTGGTCATCGCAGCCGATACGGGATCGGTCGCCATAAAAAATGCACCGAAAGCAAAGCTGCCCACTACCATATGCCAGTACCAAGGCATCGCGAATGCGGGATTGGATTCAGAGCCCACCAGGTTAAGTAAGGTAGAGAATGCAATCATGCCCGCGAAGCACCCTGCAACAACACGCCACGACGCAATGCGTGTCAGCAGCAGCACTGCACCGCCTATCATGATCATCAGCGTGGACGTCTCACCGATGGAGCCAGGAATCGATCCTAAGAAAGCATCCATCCAAGTGATCGAATCGGTTAAACCTGGCATTCCTTCAGCCGCGACAACGCCCAGTGGGGTCGCACCGCTGTAGCCGTCGACAGCAGTCCACACCGCATCGCCAGACAATTGTGCGGGGTATGCAAAGTATAAAAACGCTCGACCTGTCAACGCCGGGTTTAAGAAATTCTTGCCGGTTCCACCAAATACTTCTTTTCCAATGACAACGCCAAAACTGATACCTAAAGCGGCTTGCCACAAGGGCAGATCAGGGGGAAGTGTCAGTGCGAAGAGCACAGAGGTCACGAAAAAGCCCTCGTTGACCTCATGCCCGCGCTTCATAGCAAACAGCACTTCCCAAAATCCACCCACGACAAACGTCACGAGATAAAGTGGTAGGAAATGCAGTGCACCGAACAGAAAACAATCCCAGAGATTTGTTGAATCGTAGCCACCCAGAACGCCGATCACCGAACCCCGCCAGCCTTCTAGAGCCTCGATACCAACCCCAGACATCGCACCCGTGGCCTGGTAGCCCAAATTCCACATACCAAAGAACATCGCGGGGAAAGTCGCAAACCAAACCGTAATCATGATGCGCTTGAGGTCAACACCATCGCGCACGTGGGCTGTGGAGCGCGTTACATGGTTGGGCGAATAGAAAATCGTGTCTACCGCTTCATAGAGGGCATACCATTTTTCGTAGCGTCCCCCCGGCTTAAACTGGGGCTCGAGATTGTCAAGAGTGCTGCGCAATCCCATAGGTTATCCCTCCTTCTCTATGCGCGTCAGGTTATCGCGCAATATCGGTCCATACTCGTATTTGCCGGGGCACACATAGGTGCACAGCGCCAGATCTTCTTCGTCGAGCTCAAGACAACCCAATGCCTGCGCGGTTTCGGTATCACCAACCAACAAAGCTCTGAGTAGCTGGGTCGGTAAAATATCGAGGGGCATAACGCGCTCATAATTGCCCACCGGCACCATCGCGCGCTCAGACCCGTTGGTGTTGGTCGTCATAGCACTGGGTTTCATACCAAACCAACTCGACAAATAAATACCCATGACAGAGTGCCTTTCGGACCCTGGAGATAGCCACCCCATGAAGTCCCGATCACGACCCTCTGCAAGAGCCGTCACCTGGTTATGATAACGACCTAGGTAAGCGCTATCGGACTGGACAGTGCGACCGCCCAGCACCGAACCTGAGACAACCCGCACTTCACCGGTTGCCAACTCCCCTGCCGTTAGTGCCTGTAAATCTGCACCTAGCCGAGTTCGTATGAGACGAGGGCGCTCAACCTCAGGGCCGGCTAGTGCCACTACCCTGTCGGTGTAAAGCTCGCCCTGCAAAAACAGGTAACCCACCGCTATGACGTCTTGGTAACCAACTGTCCAGGCTATTTTCCCAAGAGAAGCACCCATCAAAAAATGGATATGCGTGCCAGCTAGGCCAGCTGGGTGCGGCCCCGAAAACTCTGTATGTTCTATTCCGGCGTGGTTGCCCTTAGCAATACCACTATCCGGTGCCGTACACAGGTGAGTTGGGCAGCCAGCCATCTCAGCGAGAAGATCCTGTCCCAGGACAAACGCCTCAGCATGCTCGGCGATGATCAAAGCAGGATCGGGCGCCAGTGGGTGAGTATCGATCGCCGTTATAAAAAGGCCAGCAGGGGCGCTTTCTGGATCTGCCACTTTCCCGTAGGGTCGTGCGCGCAGCGCGGTCCACTGCCCGCTGGAAATGAGTTGGCTGCGGATAGCTTCGCCGGTAAGCGCTCTGGCTTCTTCGGGACTGTGCGCGCCAAAGCCTAAAGGCTCTAAAGTGTCATCGATTTCAATAACCAGCGACTGAAAAACCCGACGCGCCCCTCGATTCAGTGCCACAACCTGTCCGGAAGCCGGAGCTGTAAAATTTATGCCCAGCGTCTTTTTATCGCTGAAGAGGATCTGACCCTTGCGCACCGTATCCCCCTCGGACACGGACATCGTGGGTTTCATACCCTCGTAATCTGCACCGACAAGCGCTACGTTTCTTACGTTTGAGGAAGAATCAATGTTGGAATCTGCTGCGCCAGCGAGTGGTATATCTATGCCGCGTCGAATTTTGATCATGTGCGCTTCCGCTTGTGTCTACTCGTCTGCACCCGGGGCTCGGGGCACGCTCTGGAGGAGTAGTCACACAGCACCTAGCGGCGCGGACCGAGTCGTTGAGCCTCCCCCGAGTCAACTTCCCGTATCGGGCGCTTTGCACGCCCGAACGTCTTTACAACCTCGCTCGCCTATTAAATGCCCATGGCGCTTCTGCTCGGCGTCGCAATTGTACCGGACCCCCTCGCAAACTCCAAGACAACTCAGAGCGTGCCTGAATCACCCTTTGGATAAGTGAGGTAACTGATGCCCGCCATTTTTTCAAGAATCCGATACACCTGACAGCTGTAGCCGTATTCGTTGTCATACCAGAGGTAACAGACGGCGTGTGCACCATTGACAATAGTCGCCTGAGCATCAAACACACAGGCCGCCCTTGAACCCACAAAATCTGAAGACACAACTTCGGGCGACGCTGAAAAATTGATCTGCTTGCGCATGGTCGAGTGCAGCGCAATATTGCGCATAAACTCGTTCAACGCCTCAACCGTCGTCTCTTTTTTCAGAGTTAGGTTAAGAATAGCCATTGAAACGTTGGGCGTTGGCACGCGGATGGCGTTGCCGGTGAGCTTGCCCTGCATTTGCGGCAAGACTTTGGCAACGGCCTTAGCTGCACCGGTCTCTGTAATCACCATGTTCAACGGTGCAGAGCGACCCCGGCGATCGGCCTTGTGGTAATTGTCAATCAGGTTTTGATCATTGGTGTATGCGTGAACCGTCTCAACGTGACCGCTGACGATGCCAAATTCGTCATCAAGCGCTTTTAACGGCGGCGCTATCGCATTTGTAGTGCACGAAGCGGCAGAAATGAGGCGATCCGTGGGAGAGATCTCATCATCGTTGATACCCGCCACAATATTTTTAAGCTGCCCCTTACCCGGGGCAGTCAGGATAACCTTCGCGACCCCTTTTCCCTGTAAGTGTCGAGATAACGCCTCATCGTCTCGCCACACGCCAGTGTTGTCGATAACGATGCAGTCGTTAATGCCATAGGCGGTGTAGTCAACATCCTCGGGTCGATCGGCGTAGATCACTTTGATTTCGTTACCGTTGGCAACAAAAGATTGACGGTCTTCGTCTACTCTTATAGTGCCCTGAAAAGCCCCGTGAACCGAATCCCTGCGCAGCAAACTCGCCCGCTTCACCAAATCATTTTCGGCGCCGCCACGCCGCACAACGACGGCACGCAGGCGCAAGCTGTCCCCGCCGTCTGTCTTATTGATCAAAATCCTTGCCATCAGGCGGCCAATTCGGCCAAAGCCATAAAGCACAACATCTACAGGCTTATCGACGGGGCGCTGCGTCGACTGAACCAAAAAATCCAGCTGTTGCGCAATATATTCCTCAAGGGTCATGCCCTCGCCTTGCGCTTTGTCATAAAACTCAACCGCAAGCCTTCCAACGTCGATATGACTGGGCCCCAATTGCATCGTGCCCATGGCCTCCAGCACCGGCGCTGTTTCAAATTCAGACAGCTCGTTGTGCTCAACTTGGCGGACGTAGCGGTGGCTCTTCATAATATCCAGCACCGATTGGTTCACCAGTGAGCGGCCGTAGATGTAGCACTTGACGTTCTGCTCTCGGGCCAGCGCTCCTACCTGCGGAATCATAGCCTCAGCCAATGCCTCCCGCTCCTTCCAGTCTGAAAAATAATTATCGGGGCGCTCGCGTTTGCGCTGGTCAGTCACGGGAAACTCCTGAAATTCAATATTGGGGGTAGGTAATAGGTTATTATCCGATCAACCTAGGCCGGCCCGCAAGTGAAATGCGGCCTGTAGGCCTGAGGAATAACGTCAAATAGGCACGATTTTTACGTCGATCACCCCTTTCTACGGACAATGCATGTTTTCCACACTCGTAGCTCCTACCCCGTGGCCAGAAAAATTGGGGTCTCGCTCAGCCTTGGGGCCCTGCCCGGGCACGGCGACCGCCATGGCCGTCGCAGAACTCGCGACTCAGCAAAAACTTTTGGTTGTTGTTGTACCCAGCTCTGCCAGCGCAGCCGTACTCGAGCGCGAACTGCCACTATTCAGTGCTGCAGCGCTAAATATCCTGACGCTTCCTGATTGGGAAACACTGCCCTACGACAATTTTTCGCCCCATCAAGATATCGTTTCAGAGCGTCTCAGTACCTTTCACCTGCTTCAGGACATCGCAGAGGGCGTCTTAATCGTCCCCATTACCACGCTCATGCAGCGAACGCCCCCGGTCCACTACGTTGCCGGTAGCAGTCTAGTGCTTGATGTCGGCCAGGCTCTCGACAGCAAAACACTTGTTCACAACCTCACCCTCAACGGTTACCGCGCCGTGGATACTGTTTATGAGCACGGCGAGTACGCCGTGCGCGGCTCGCTGCTAGACATTTTCCCCATGGGTAGCCAGGTGCCTTACCGCATCGACCTGTTCGACGCTGAAATTGAGAGTTTGCGAACCTTCGATCCCGAGACTCAGCGCACCATCACTAAAGTTGATTCAATACGGCTATTGCCTGCCAGAGAATTCCCCCTCACTGAGGAAGGTATTCGTCGTTTCAAATTAAACTGGTATCGAAAGTTCGATGGCGACCCCGAAGCCTGCCCACTGTTTAATGAAATTTGTGCGGGGCGCGTTCCCGGAGGCGCCGAGTATTTTCTGCCGCTCTTTTTTGATAGCTGCGGGACGGTCTTTGATTATCTTCCCGACCATGCTGCCTTCATAACTATCGGTGACCATTATCAAGCCGCGAGTCAATTTTGGTCAGAAATTACCTCTAGGCATTCCGAATACGGTGTTGATGTCAGGCGACCACTACTGCCCCCCTCTGAAGTTTTTATCCCGACGGAAAGCCTTTACGAGGACCTAGGTCGACACGCCGTGTTGGAACTGCGGACTGAACACGATGCGCCGGTGCACCAAAAAACCGGGTTGCTAAGCCCACCCGATCTCCACGAATTGTCCCAAGGCGCAACAGCGCTAGAGCGACTTGCCACATTTATCGAGGCACATGACGGTCCCGTCCTTCTTTGCGCGGAATCTCCCGGGCGACGAGAAGTACTGCTTGAGGGATTGAACGAACTAGGACTGCACCCAGCGCCGGTTAGCGAGTGGCCAGATTTTATAGCCCGAGCTATTCCCCTTGGTATTACCGTTGCGCCGGTTGATCGTGGTTTTTATCAGGGTCCTGGAAAACCCACCCTGATCGTTGAGAATCAAATTTTTGGCGCCCGAGTCGCGCAGCGAAGGCGGCGCCAATCCGTCGAAGAAACCAATGCTGATGCGATCGTCAGAGACCTCACTGAATTGCGCCCGGGGGTGCCGGTTGTTCACTTACAACACGGTGTCGGCCGGTATATGGGGCTCCAATCCCTAGAAATTGACGGTGCGCCAGCAGAGTTCCTGCTGCTGCAATACGCCGATGCCGACAAACTCTATGTACCTGTAGGGTCCCTGCATTTAATCGCCAGATACACCGGCGCCGACCCCGATACAGCACCACTGCATAGGCTTGGTAGCGAGCAATGGGAGAAGGCGCGGCGAAGAGCCCGTGAAAAAGCCAACGATGTCGCAGCGCAGCTCCTGGAGGTCTATGCCCGCCGCGAGGCCCGACAGGGTTTTCAGTTCGAGCTCGATGAAACTGCGTGGCAACGTTTTTCAGAAGAGTTTCCGTTTGAAGAAACCCCCGATCAAAGCGCGGCCATTGAAGCTGTTCGCGCTGACATGTGCGCCACCAAAGTCATGGACCGATTAGTCTGCGGCGATGTTGGATTCGGCAAGACCGAAGTGGCAATGCGAGCCGCTTTCATCGCTGTACAAAACGGAAAACAAGTGGCCATATTGGTGCCCACTACCCTGCTCGCCCAGCAGCATTACAACAGTTTTCGTGACCGCTTCGCTGACTGGCCAGTGACCGTGGAGGTCGTCTCTCGATTCCAGTCTAATAGCGATATTGCAAGCGTTCAAAAACGAGTGGCATCAGGAGAAGTCGACTTGCTGATTGGCACTCACAAACTGCTGCAAAGCACCTTCGCCTTTGAGGATCTGGGATTATTGGTCATCGATGAGGAACACCGCTTCGGGGTGAAACAGAAAGATGCCATCAAAGCTCTACGGGCCCAAGTCGACATTTTAACCATGACGGCAACGCCTATACCCAGAACCCTCAACATGGCACTAGGGGGTCTGCGGGACCTATCTATTATCGCGACCCCTCCCGCGCGACGTCTATCAATTAAGACGTTTGTCCGGGAACACTCTATCTCTTTGGTCAAGGAAGCCATTCTGCGAGAGACGCTTAGGGGTGGTCAGGTGTATTACCTGCACAACGAAGTCAAAACTATCGAAGAAACCGCGAGCCGGCTCAGAGAGATGTTACCCAACCTCTCCGTTGGCGTAGGGCATGGCCAATTGCGGGAGGCGGCACTCGAAGGTGTCATGTCAGATTTTTATCATTTGCGGCATCACATTTTAGTCTGCAGCACCATTATTGAGACAGGGATTGATATACCCAATGCCAATACAATCATCATCGACCGTGCTGACAAATTTGGGCTAGCGCAACTGCATCAACTTAGAGGCCGGGTTGGACGCTCCCATCATCAGGCCTATGCCTACCTTTTATGTCCACCGCGCTCGACGATGACCTCAGATGCCGAAAAGCGACTTGAGGCGATTGAGGCCGCTGGTGCACTCGGTGCTGGGTATTTACTGGCTACCCACGATCTAGAGATACGTGGTGCAGGTGAATTACTGGGGGACGAGCAATCGGGGCAAATACACAGCGTCGGTTTTGGACTTTATCTTGATATGCTCAACAACGCGGTGCGCGCCTTGAAACGCGGGGAAATTCCCGACGTTGATGGGCCCCTAGACAGTGGTACCGAAGTGAAACTCCATGTCCCCGCACTCATACCCGACGAGTATTTACCTGACATCACCTCGCGACTCGTTCTGTATAAACGCATTGCTGCGTCTGTGACACAGGAAGCATTGCGTGAGATCCAAGTAGAGATGATCGACCGCTTTGGCTTGCTTCCAGACGCCACCAAGAATCTATTCACTCAAGCAGCCATTAGGGTCCGGGCACAACGGCTTGGCATAGCGGAAATTGAAGCAGGTGACGAGGGTGGTAGCATCTCCTTCACCGATCAAACCCAGGTAGAGCCCATGACGCTGGTTAAGCTTGTTCAAGGCGACCCCAAAACCTACGGACTCGCAGGATCAAACAAACTGCGCTTTACTTGCGAGTTGGTTGGCCTGCCTGAGCGTCAGAACTTTGTTGATGCATTACTTGAAAAACTTGACCAGGAGTCATCATGAAAGGTCAGCAAAGCCCTAGATGGCTATTCATCTTATTATTGCTAACCAGCGCCGCTGCTGCACAGGAGCCGGTGCCAATTGCTGTTAATGTGCCTGACTCTATCGATCCCAATGCAGACTCGGGGTGGCTTCGAATTGAGGTCGCCGTATTAATAGATGACCGCGCTGAAGTGGTTACCTCGGAGGCTTGGCCCCCCTACCCAAGCACCCAATATCCAAATAGCCACCGCCGTTTACAAGACGACCAGCTGCTGCAACAGCTGTCGGCGCAATACCCCCAAGCCCAAATCATTGCGGAACCCGATGGTGCTGTCACGTTACTGCTTTCTGACCCGCAGCAACTGGTGGCAAAAGCCAAAGCAGACGCCCTCGCACAACAGCGAGAGGCGCTGCTCCAAGCGCAGGAAACGTCGACGGGTAACATCGACCTGCCTGAGAGCACTGACGGCACTACACCGATGGATCTGGATGATATAGCTGGCGCAACCGATAGCACTGAGAATTCCAGCCCGATTGCACTGGAAATGATCGATGCGCCTGATAAAACCGCCAATGCCGGGGCAGAGTGGCTCACTCCTTTTACTGAAAGTCCTCCCCTAGATGCAAATGCCGATTCGGTGTCGCCCTCCACAAATATCTCGGGGGCAGTGATTGATGATCTTGCGGAGGAACAAACGCCACCGCCTGCACTACCTGAGAGTTTTAAGGCGCGACCGATAGAATCGTTGTCAGAAGGACTTCGTCAGCTAACCCGCAGTAATCCTGACCGGCTGCAGATGAGCACCTCTTGGTTACAAGCCCCAGAAGTTGCCAACCTTCCTATTATCCTAGATAACTCAGGGGATGACCCAGACTGGCCACAACTTCAAGGTTTCGTGCAAATTCGAACAGGAGATACGTTAAAGATCGGCGTGAATTTTTGGTGGAATACCGATGCCAGCTACCTGCCAGAGGGGTTTTATATGACCTCACCGCCCATGGCGCCAGTACAACGATTCTGGCGGGATGAGCTGTCGTTGTTGCCCCTAGACGGGCCGACGGTTGCCAAGCGGCTAGCGACCTTCAAAGCTATCGAGGCACATATAAGTGCGGGCTTACCTCTCGTTGAATTCGTGGACCCCACAACCGGTTTTTTTCGAGAACTGGTTCCAGAAACCGATGACACAAACAGTTTTTCTCCGCCGGCAACCTGGCCTTGGCGACATTTTATTCATGTCGCAGATACCCGAACTGTCTCCGAGGGTTATGTTCGTTACTTTGATCATCCAGTTCTAAAAGTCGTCACAACGTGGCAAGAATTAACTTGGGGGGAGGTCTATCAAATCGGCGCTGCAGATCGCGAGCGCGAGGATATTGAAAAGGCCATCCAAGACGCGCAAGACGCCGTTGCTGATCCAACAGCTCCTCCCGTGGGCCAGCTGCCCCCCGACCAACAATCGCTGCGCTAAGTCAGCGACACTCCAGCGCTTTGTGCCTGAAGCTCGGCTTCACTTTGTAACAGTAACGTACGAGTAGGAAAGGCAACCTCCGCGCCGTGATCAGCGATAATCGCTAAAACCCGAAACAACACATCCTGTTTGATGTTGTGAAACGTCGCCCAGTCTGTGGTTTTGGTAAACGCATAGATGAAAAAGTCGAGGGAGGACGGCCCGCAAGTTACGAAATTGACCATCAATGTTCTGTTCAAATCAATCGCTTCATGGGACTCAAGCATAGCTTTAACGGCCGCAACGACCTTCCCCATGGCAGCAACATCTTCATAACGAATGCCAACAGTTTCATAAATTCGGCGATTGTTCATGCGCGATGGATTTTCTACCGCCACGCTGGAAAAGACCGAGTTGGGAATGTAAAGCGGGCGCTGGTCAAATGTTCGAATTCGAGTCATCCGCCATCCAATATCTTCCACCGTGCCCTCAATCTCTCTGTCAGGAGAGCGAATCCAATCGCCCACTGTGAACGGCCGATCGAGATAAATACTGAGGCCGCCTAAAAAGTTTGCCAACAAATCTCTGGCGGCAAAACCCACGGCGATACCGCCAATGCCGCCAAAGGCGAGCAGTCCTGACACCGACACACCCAGCGACTGAAGCACCATCAAGGCAACGACAATACCCAGACTTATCCGAACCAATCGTAGGGTCGCGCGTATGGTTGCTCGGTCATCGGACTGGCGCTTACCGCGATGCTCACTCAGTAATTCAGCCTCAGCGCCCTTGAGCGCTCGTTGCGCTATCCAAGCTAAGATCAAGATAAGTGCTGTATCGGCGACCTGCCTGGCCAGCGTTCTGAATTGGTCAGTTCCCTCAAATAATCCCAGAGAAAGGTAGACTACTAGTAACCAGATGGCCCATTTACTTGGGCGAATCAATGCATCAGCAAGCACGTTATCCCAGCGCAGATCAGAACGCTGCGCAGAGCGCTGTAACTGTGTAACCAACCGGTCGATTAATACGTGACCGAACAAGCCCAAAGCCAGCAAAGCCGCAACAACCAAAGCCACGACAGGCACATTGAGGTAGTCGGCCAGCGGGGCTAATTCCTTGACAAAAACCTGAATAGAAACGTCCATAACGTGAGGTGGGCATGACCTAAGGAGGGTAGATGCTAACTCACCCAAGAGAGCCAACGCTACGCTAAAAATACACCCGCTTGGCCAAGGTGACATCGCAAAAGATACTGTATATAATAACAGCCTGTATAAGTAACCAGCTCAGGAGAGCTTTTATGCTCAAGCTAACCGCGCGCCAAGAACAGGTCCTTGACGTTATCAAACGCTGCATAGATGACACTGGCTATCCCCCCACGCGGGCAGAAATCGCGCGGGAGCTTCACTTCAAGAGCGCCAATGCTGCAGAGGAGCACCTCAAGGCTTTAGCTCGAAAAGGGGCGATTGAAATGATCGCTGGCGCTTCTAGGGGTATCCGCTTGGCGGAGACAGAGCCTTCAGGCCTTGCTGTGGTGGGTCGAGTCGCGGCGGGCTCTCCAATACTGGCTCAAGAGCACATAGAAGAACGCTGCAGTATTCCCGCCCACTTCTTTAGCCCAAGAGCTGATTACTTACTACGGGTTTCTGGCGACAGCATGATCAATGCCGGCATCCTCGATGGCGACCTGCTCGCCGTACACAGCACGCCGATCGCTGCTGAGCAGCAAATCGTAGTGGCGCGAATTGATGATGAGGTCACGGTAAAGAGGCTGCATCGGCCCAATAGTCAGCATGTGATGCTGTTGGCCGAAAACGAAGACTACGCGCCAATTGAAGTTGACTTGGCAACACAGGCATTTGCCATAGAGGGTGTCAGCGTCGGGGTCTTAAGGCGCTAGCTCGAATTCTTCACGGCAGTTACTGTTTATAAATTAAATAGCAGCTGCCTGAGTCACGAACCATTCAATGAACCGTCCGCCCTCCAGCGACCTTGGTGCTTTCAGCGTTATCTGCGTCGACTTCAACGCTGCTCATTTCCGCTAGGCGTGCTGCAGCCTGAATGCCTGCTTGAATCATAGCTTTGGCGACTTCAAGGTTGTTTTCCATGAGATAGGCAGATGCCTCGGCAGAGAACTGGATGCTGACAAGTGGCTCCACGCCCTCCTCCTCAGCTCGCTGCAACACAATTTCGCCGTCACCCAGATCGACAATTTCCAACAGAGCGGTAGTCATGTGGAGTCCTTTATCATTGGCGAAAGCTAAATGTTAGCAGCCCAGCTACCGGCATACCACCCACCAAGGGTGGATTTCGCAGTCCTGATCAACATTCGTCCAAGCTACTGCTCATCCGGTTGATCAACGCTTCAAGATTCCCGCAAATGCCTTGATAATCTTCAACTTGAAGCCTTGCCACCGTCGACGCCAAGCGGCCCGGGGGCAAGGGTCTTTCAATACCCTGCTCCGGCAGCGTTTGCAGGCGAGCCAGCCAGCCATGCCGCTCCAAGTCTCGATATTCCGCAATCTCATTGGGTTCAGCAATACCCTGACTCGGGCCCGGTAATTCTACTGTGCTGTGAGGCGGTTGTTGCGGGAGGGGAGTAAACCTTACAACCGCGAGTAAAAACCAACCATAGGCATTGAGCAGGTGCAGGCGAACCGCCGGGGCAAAGGCTGCCTCAAGAACATTCTTCTCGAGACGGTTGCGACTCAGCTGGTCGCTCCATGCGTCTAGCAGCAGTCGCGCCATGTAGAGCGAATGATTGGCTAAACCGGAAGCACTGCTCAAATGACTCAGTCCCCGTCAGACGCCGCTGAGCTTTTAGCAGCCGGGGCTTTTTTTGCCGCCGTCTTTTTCTTGGCTTTGGCCTTCTTTTTGGGTGCTGCTTTCTTCTTGATCACTTTAGCCGTCCCCGATTCCTGCCAGGCACCATTGTCAAAAAATGCCTTCCAGCCAGTAGCCTTACCGTCGACATCCGTCATGACGTACTGCTCTTTTGTTTTTCGGCTGTATCGAATTTGACTGCGGTTACCCACGTCATCGGTGAGCGGGGCGTCAAACAGGAAGTGGTACTTGGGGTCTATCTCTCCCTGGTGTGGGATCAATTCGTCGACAAATGGGGGCCGCGTCTCACGATTTTTGGGAAACTTGCTAGCAGCGAGGAACAGGCCTGACGCACCGTCTCTAAGAATGTAGTGGTCCTCAACCTTTCGACAAGCCAACTCAGGCATTGGTACGGGATCCATCTTAGGAGGTGCCGCTTCGCCGCTGCGTAATAGTTTCCGTGTGTTCTTACATTCGCTGTTAGTACAGCCAAAATATTTTCCAAATCTGCCGGTCTTCAGCTGCATATCTGAGCCGCACTTATCGCACTCGATAGTCGGGCCGTCATAACCCTTGATGCGAAACTTACCTTCTTCAACTTCGTAACCGGCACAATCAGGATTGTTACCGCAAACATGCAATTTACGCTGCTCGTCAATGAGGTAGCTGTCCATCGCAGCATTACATAGGCCGCAACGCCGTTTTTGAAGCAACAACCGCGATTCCGCTTCATCATCGGCATCAGCGCTAATAGCTTCGTCACCGGAAGTTAAATTAAGCGTGCTTTTACAGCGCTCTTTGGGCGGCAAACTGTAGCCAGAGCATCCCAAAAACACCCCGGTACTGGCCGTCCTAATTTGCATGGGTCGATCGCAGGTACCGCAGGGAATGCCGGTGGGGGTTGGATCATTCAGCTGCATGCCGTCCGGATCCGGAGACCCCGCTTGATCCAGCTTGCCACGAAAATCGTGATAAAAATCGTTTAGCAAGTCCTTCCAATCTAAGCGACCATCAGCAACATCATCAAGATGCGCTTCCATGGAAGCGGTAAAGCCATAATCCAGTAGGTCTGCAAACGACGCTTGTAGCCGCTGGGTGACAATATCCCCCATTTTTTCAGCGTAAAAACGCCGATTTTCCAAGCGCACATAACCTCGATCTTGAATTGTGGAAATAATCGCGGCATAAGTAGAAGGCCTACCGATGCTCCGTTTCTCCATCTCGCGAACCAAGCTAGCTTCCCCGTACCTTGCTGGAGGTTTGGTGAAATGTTGTTTGGGATCAAGCTGCTCAAGGCTGAGGGCCTGTCCAACGGTCAAGTCCGGCAACTCGGCATCGTCACCTTTTCGCGACATGGGTGGTTGTGCACGGGTGAAACCATCAAATTCGACGACACGTCCTCTAGCGGTCAATCCATAACCGGCGGCGGCGACTGTCACAGTTGTCGAACGGTACCGTGCAGGCGTCATCTGGCAGGCCACGAATTGACGCCAAATTAGCTCATAAAGCCGCTCAGCATCCCGCTCCATTCCTTGTAGATCACTTTGGGTGACTCTGACATCGGAAGGACGAATTGCCTCGTGGGCTTCCTGCGCGCCTTCTTTAGATGAGTAACGCAGGGGCGATTCGGGGAGATAGTCACCCGAATAGTGCTTATCAATGTACTGCCGACAAGCGGCAACAGCATCATTGCTGAGATTCGTAGAATCTGTCCGCATGTAGGTAATGTACCCGGCTTCGTACAGCCTTTGCGCCAAGGTCATCGTCTTTTTAACGCTAAACCCCAGTCGTGTGCTCGCCGATTGTTGCAGCGTTGAGGTAATAAACGGCGCGCCAGGCTTACTGCTTGTCTTGCGCGCCTCGAGATTACTCACCTCATAAGTTGCAGGTTCAAGTGCGGCTACTGCCGCCATTGCCTCGCTTTCAGTTTTGGGAGCAAACTTCTCGCCTTCACGATATTTAACTTCAAACCGAATCGCCTCGAAGCCTTTGGGCAGTAAACTCGCGTGCACTTCCCAATACTCATCGGGAACGAACGCTCGAATCTCTCGCTCACGTTCAACGACAAGACGCACTGCTACCGATTGCACTCTTCCAGCGGAGAGGCCCCTAGCCACCTTGGCCCACAGCAGTGGCGACACCTCAAAACCAACAACACGGTCTAAAAATCGCCTCGCTTGTTGAGCATTAACGCGGTTTGTGTCGAGCTCCGTGGGCTTTTGGAAAGCCTCCTGAATGGCTTTCTTAGTGATTTCATTAAAAACGACTCGTTGATAACGACTTTCGTCTCCGCCGATAGCTTCCCGAAGGTGCCAGGCAATGGCCTCCCCCTCTCTATCCAAGTCGGTTGCGAGATAAATAGCATCGGATTTCTCTGCCAGCCGACGCAACTCCGAAACAACCTTTTCCTTGCCTGGCAGCACTTCGTAACGTGCATCCCAATCATGATCCGGGTCAATGCCCATACGGCGCACTAGCTGCTCGCGCTTCTTTTTTTCCTGATAATGCTTTTTAGCGTCGGGGGCCATTTTCCGAGTAAGTGCGGCTTGAGCAGCGCGCTCCTTTGGGTCCGAGGACGTACTGCTACCCGATGTCGGTAAATCACGGATGTGACCGACACTGGACTTCACGACAAAGTCGTTGCCCAGATATTTGTTGATCGTTTTCGCCTTAGCGGGCGATTCGACAATGACGAGAGATTTTGGCATAGCTATCGGCTTCGCATCCTTAAGCGCGGACTTCGACTATGAATCCACAGCTGAAGGAGCGCATATATACGGTGCGAATTACCCTAAGGTCAAGGAAGAAACTCGAGTTGTTGCGATTTGGTCAATCAAAAAGCCGACTAAAAGCTGTTTCAACGACTTTTTAGTTGCCCCTCGATACCGAGCTGAACCAGCCTTTCAACCCAGCCATAGGCCGTCTCTCCGCCTCTTTCATCCCAAAATACCTGTATGTCCTCTTCGGTGAGCAATATCACATCAATATTTTCTGTCACTGCCTTCACCTCAGTAGGGACCGGGCTGCCGCTTCGTGACTCCCACTCAGATCTACAGCGAACCCAAAGCTCAGGTTCTGCCCCTCGAACCTCAACATTCAACCTGCGGCTATAACAGACCAGCGCGGCATCAGACCGGCGTTGCAGCCGCGCGGGGATATTTTTGGGTTCTCGAAGCTGAACGAGGATCCCAACCTTGCGTGCGCGTTCCCGAAAATCAGCGATTGCTCGCTGATGCTTGCTAGGCAACATGCTCAATAACGGTCCCAAGGCCACCGCGATTGTGATAAAAATAATAATATAAACCAAGTTAGAACCACCCCTGTGCTAGGTTGGCAGGATAAACCAAAGGCGCCCGAGCGCGCGATTTGTGGAGAATTTGGTCATGGCGTATCACAACATCCTTGTCGCGGTTGATCTTGGAGCGACAACAGAGCGACTTCTGACCGCCGCTAAAGGGCTCATGGCGGACTCAAATTCCGAGGTTCACGTTCTACATGTCGTAGAACCCATCAACATCAGCTATGGCGCTGACATTCCCATGGATCTCTCCACCATTCAAGATGAGATCTACGAACAAGCCTCCGAGCAGCTGACGCAGTACGGTGAATCTTATGGCATTCCGGAATCCCACAGGCATTTGGCAATGGGCCATCCCGAGGCTGAGATCGGTAACGCTGCGAAGCAACTTAACGCCGAAGTCATCGCCCTGGGACGGCACGAGCGTTACGGGCTCGCGCTACTGCTAGGCTCAACAACAGATGGAGTCCTCCACCATGCGGGGTGTGATGTATTGGCTGTTCATGTTGACCCGCCTAACGAGGAATCTTAAGGACTTTCACTGAGCCAGTGCGCGAGAGCTTGCCCATCAAATGGCCAACCCAGCTCTCGCCCCGAGGCATCCGCAACCACAGGTATTCTTATACCGTAACGCTCGATCAGCGCTAGCTCCTCTTCAATATCGATAGCAGAGAAGCGAATTCCAGCGTCTAGTAATATCGTTTCCGCATGCTCACATAAATGACAGCCCGCGGTCGTGTAAAATGATAATGGCTCAGCCACCTACCCCACTCCTTGGTTAACGTTGACTTTATGTCCGATCATCCCACCTTAGAAAACCGCCATCAGATTTTGACTATCTACGGACGCAATGCTGTGTTTGAGGCACTCTCTGATTCGACTATCTCATGTCTGAGGTTGCATTGGGCCACCAGCAACCAAAAATCTTCAGCGACAAACCGAATCCTACAAGCATCAGAAGCGCGGGGAATTCCAGTCAGAGAACACACGCGCAAAACACTCTCACGCATTTCTCGCAACGGCAAGCAAGATCAAGGCGTCGCCTTGGATATTACTTGCGACAAGTTTGGCAGCCTAGAGCAGCTTCAGGATCAGGTTTCTCACTCTAAGTTGCGCATTTTAGCGCTGGATGGAATTACCAACCCGCAAAACGTGGGCATGATGATCCGATCCGCCGTCGCTGGGGGGATTGATGCAATACTTTACCCGAGGAAAGGAGTGGCGACTCTAGGGCCACTGGTTATCAAAGCGTCAGCGGGTATCGTTTTCAAAGCACCTATCATCTCCTGCGAAACACTAGCGCCCGCCTTAGAGCAGTTGCAAGGCGCTGGCGCCGCCATTGCTTCCCTAGAGGGTGACAGCACCACGTCACTCTTCGACTACCACCCTTCGAAAAGTGTTGTTTACGTGCTCGGGGGTGAAACTGACGGGGTCTCGTCCCAGGTGTCCTACCTCGCGGACGTAAAACTGCACATACCTATGGGTGCCGGAGTAGAATCGCTAAACGTTGCCGTTGCGGCATCCCTCGTTGCTTACAGTGGCTACGTCACTGGCTCTGAAGGCACGCCCTAGTCTTCCAGCAACCAAAGCCACCTCGCATTCCACGCTGCGAATACTCTTTACAGCGCGGTGGGCATCAATTGCCAGATGTATCAAGCTGTCACTTGGCGAGGGAACCCATCGCGTCTTCTAGGCCGCCCAACGTTAGGGGAAACATATTCCCTTCCATAAGCTGGTTGGTGATCCCAATTGACTGCGTATATTGCCATTCATCCTTGGGCACCGGATTGAGCCATACACATTTGCTGTAGGTGTCTCTGAGCCGCCGCAACCACGACTCGCCGGCCTCTTCATTCCAGTGCTCCACTGAGCCGCCCGGCTGAACGATCTCGTAGGGCGACATCGACGCATCACCCACAATGACCACTTTATAGTCGTGGCCATATTTATGCATGAGATCAAGTGTTGCGGTGCGCTGGTTATGGCGGCGAATGTTGTTCTTCCAAACACTCTCATAGACGAAGTTATGAAAATAAAAATACTCGAGGTGTTTAAACTCGGTGTGCGCTGCCGAGAACAGCTCCTCACACACCTTAATGTGAGGGTCCATAGACCCGCCTACATCAAGAAACAGCAGCACTTTGACCGCATTGTGGCGCTCAGGAACCATCTTGATGTCCAACATTCCAGCGTTGCGCGCGGTGGAACTGATCGTGTCGTCAAGGTCGAGCTCATCCGCAGCGCCGGTGCGAGCGAATTTGCGTAAACGCCGCAGCGCGACCTTAATGTTACGCGTGCCTAGCTCAACGCCGTCATCATAGTTTTTAAAATCACGACGATCCCAAACCTTTACTGCACGCTTGCTCTTGCTGTCACCGCCAATACGGATACCTTCGGGATTGTAGCCATCGTTACCAAAGGGCGATGTGCCCTCAGTACCTATCCACTTATTGCCGCCTTTGTGCTTTTTTTTCTGCTCCTCAAGTCGCTCCTTAAACGTCTCAATCAGCTTCTCTAGGCCCCCTAAGGATTCAATTTTTTCCTTCTCTTCGTCAGAGAGCTGCTTAATAAATTCGGATCGAAGCCAGTCATCGGGGATTAGAGCCTCAATGACATCATCGAGCCCCTCCAATTCACGAAAGTGCAGTCCAAAAGCGCGGTCAAATCGGTCGTAATATTTTTCGTCTTTAACCATGACCGCACGAGACAGGTTGTAGAAGGCATCAATGTCAGCGAAGGCGAGATTGCGTCTCATAGCCAAAAGCAGGTCCAGAAGCTCCCGGGGAGTCACGGGGATACCGGCATCCTTCAAACCATGGAAAAAATTTACCAACATGACACCAGCCCCTTAGCGCGTTTCTCGCCGATGCATGAAGGCGAGCCGCTCAAGCAGCTGCACGTCCTGCTCGTTTTTCAGCAAAGCGCCGTACAACGGCGGGATCGCCTTACTGGCATCTCTATTCTTGAGGACCTCGTCCGGAATTTCATCGGCCATTAACAGCTTCAACCAATCAATGAGTTCTGAGGTGGAAGGTTTTTTCTTGAGGCCAGGAATCGAGCGCAGCTCAAAAAATACTTCAAGGGCTTCAGCAACGAGGTCTTGGGTAATGCTCGGATGATGCACGTCGATAATCTCACGCATCGTATCTCGATCAGGAAAATTGATGAAGTGAAAGAAGCATCGGCGTAGGAATGCATCGGGCAGCTCTTTCTCATTGTTTGAGGTAATGATAATGATCGGACGCTGCTTAGCTTTGATGGTCTCCCCTGTTTCGTACACAAAGAACTCCATACGGTCGAGTTCTACCAGTAAGTCATTAGGAAATTCAATGTCGGCCTTATCCACCTCATCGATAAGCAAGACCACCTGCTCGTCCGCGTCGAATGCCTCCCACAATTTGCCTTTTTTGATGTAGTTGGCAATATCCTGAACTTTGCCATCACCCAACTGGGAATCCCTCAAACGGGAAACAGCATCGTATTCGTAAAGGCCCTGCTGCGCTTTAGTCGTCGACTTGATGTGCCATTGTATGAGGCGCATGCCCAGCCCGGCGGCGACTTCCTCGGCTAGCATGGTCTTACCTGTGCCGGGTTCACCTTTGATGAGCAAGGGACGCTCGAGATTAACGGCAGCGTTAACTGCCATACGAAGATCATCAGTGGCGACGTAACGTTCAGTACCAGTAAATTTCATGAGATATCTCGGTGTTGAGTTGATTGGAAATTCTCCGGTTGTACGCCGGAAGATGGAAGGTTGGATGCATGCTCGCGCTGAGGCCTAGCGTTTTTTGTTGGAACAAACCATAGCGATAAGGCGGCCAAAGCGACACCGACTGCGCTGCTGGCACACAGCACCCAAACCGCATACCGCGCAGAAGACCAGCCGTCGAGAAAAGCGGCATTGAACAGCGCAACAACAAGCGCTGGCGCTAATGAGTTCGCTTCGGGATTAGGCGCCACTGGCGTGAGCAATAAAGCAAACAGTAAGCCCATCAATAAACGCCTGTAGGCCCCCGGCAATCGAACCAGCCAGAATCGATGGATCAAGAAGAGCGATACTAAACCTGCACTGCAATAACAGAGCATCGCGACCAGATAGGATTCGCTAGTGAGCATCTAACGACTCCGTGGCCTCAGCTTTAGGGCCCGGCGGAAGCTGCAGAAAAAAACCTTGCTGACTGAGGGCAGCGAGAACTTCCTCCGCCTCGTAACGGGCCAATTTACGCCCCGCAGTCAAATTTAGCGACAGTGCCAGCTCGGGAGATCCAAAGGTTTGACGAAGTACTTCCGGTAACTCATCAAACTTTGCCCCTCTAGGCAGATAAAGGTAGGTGTCCTTCTTGCGGGTACTACGGAATACTTCAACCAGCATGCATATGCCCCCCCAGCAACCGCTGTGCTTCGAGCTCGAGGGGCTCAATAACTGTCGATTTACGCCATCCCTGCCAATGGGGGGGGCGCGGCAGAGAGCTGGTGCCCGAAGCGAAACTCGCCAGTAATTCTAGCTCCCTCGAAGGCATCAATATTTCAGCATTCATACCGAGTTCCGTCGCTATCAACCCCATGGCAGGGACAAGCGACTTAGCAAGTTTTCGCACTCGGCTGTTTACAGGCGCTGGTAACGGTGCCGGCGGATCAGTGAGTCCACGCTCGCTGGCGGCCTCGACAAGGGCCAACAACCGTTTGCCCTCTTTGCGCAAAACCCCCGCGGGTATAGCGTCAGCATCGGCCAGCTGCGGCATCGAGGTCGGTATTTTTTTTGCGATATCCAGAATCACCTTGTCGTGCAAGATCCAATTTCGAGGCCGATCTCTATGTCGCGCCTGATTCTCGCGCCAATCGATCAAATCAAGCAAGACAGCGAGTTGTTGCGAGTTAAGCTTCCAAGCCGATTTAAACTTCGCTAAGGGTCCCCGACCGCCTGTCACCATCCCGGCGCTTTCCTCAAAGACCCAAGGTAAGCAACCACTGCCTTCGGCTCGAGTCGCGAGTATTGGCCAGCATTGCGCCAAAAAAATAACATCCTGCATCGCGTAGTGACACTGCGCATCGGTGAGCGGACGAACCAGCCAGTCAGACTGAGTCTCGTCTTTGGCAACATCAACGCTTAGCAGATTCTGCACAAGGTCTCGATAACTCAGACCAAAGCCAAGACCCAGCATTGCTGCTGCCTTTTGAGTATCAACCATGGGTCTCGGTAGAACACCCAGCCAACGCTCAAAAACCTCGAGGTCTTCACTGGCGCTGTGCAAAACCTTGACGAGGTCGGTTTGTTGGAACAGCGCCTGGAGCGGCTGCGTGTCCGTAAGGGTAAGGGGGTCAATCAGCCAACACTGGCCAGCAGCAGAAAGCTGTAACAGTGCGACCTCGGGATAAAAAGTGTCCCGACGCCTAAATTCTGTATCCACGGCGACGAAGTCTTCTTTTGCGATCAACTCTGCCATCTGAGCAAGCGCCGTCGTATCCCTCACCCATTGGCAGGGCATATCACCGGGCTGAACCGTCAAGAGCCCTCTCCCGGCAGCGGAGTGCGTCCGCTCAGCGCATGCGCAAGGGTTGACGCGTCTAAATATTCAAGCTCTCCACCCAGCGGAACTCCGTGGGCGATCCTCGACACAGTAATTCCCTCCTGCTGGGCTCGCTGCGCAATATAGAACGCCGTCGCCTCCCCCTCGACCGTTGGGTTGGTGGCTAGGATCACCTCACGGATCCCCTGCAACTGAAACCTTTCCTCTAGCCGATCGAGGCCTATATCCTCTGGACCAATACCGTCAATGGGAGACAGATGCCCCATCAGAACAAAATATAACCCTCTGAAACTTGCAGTTTGCTCCAGCGCCATGACATCTCCTGGCGCTTCAACGACGCACAATAGACCCTGATCTCGTCGAGGATCAGAGCACAACTCGCAAAGCTCAAGTTCTGTGAAATTTCTACAAGAACCGCAGCGGCCAACACGCTCCAGTGCAACAGACAGTGCCTCGGCTAGCGTTTCTCCGCCCTCCCTATCGCGTTCGAGAAGGTGCAACGTCATACGCTGTGCCGACTTTGGGCCAACCCCAGGCAAACACCGCAGGGCCTCTATGAGGTCATTAATTGACGGAGAAAGCTTCATTTATCAATAACTTATATAGGCATCTTAAAGCCATCTGGAAGGCTCATACCTGCCGTCACAGACGCCATACACTCCTGAGCGGCTGACTGCGCTCGACGAACTGCATCGTTAACCGCTGCAGCCAGCAAATCCTCTAAGATCTCTTGGGGTTCCTGCATCAAAGAAGGGTCAATTTCGACGCCGGCCACAGCCATATCACCCCTCATGCGCACCTTTACCAGACCGGCTCCAGACTCACCTGTGACCTCAACCGCCTTGACGTTCTCTTGCGCCTTCGCCAACCCCTCTTGCATCTGTTGGGCCTGCTTCATCAAGTTACCAATTTTCATGCTATCTACTCTTTATTGCCTGGGTCTGATACTGCCATCTACGACTGTGCCATCAAACTCGACCAGCAAAGCTGTGAGCTGAGGATCTTGTTCTAGCGCTAGCTCTGCCTCGCGCTGGCGCTCAGCGGCTTGTAACTGCCGCAGCTGAAAGGGCGTTGCATCGCCCACCCGCCCCACCGTAACAGAAACCTCAACGGGCAGTGTCAGCAGCTGGTTGAAGGCCATTTCCAATGCAGCCACCTGCCGCTTTTGGAACAGTGAGGCATTGTTACTGTCTAGCACGAATTCAAGCCGACGCTCTCGCACTGCAACCAACTCGCAATGCAAAGCGACACTCTGCGTAATACCCACGAGACCAAGCTGATCAAAGAAAGAAGGCCATGAACCTGTGGTTGGCAAATCAATCATGACGTCTTCGGGCACTTGCACAACGCTGGGCGGTGACGGGTGGTTTCCTGCAGCTGATGCCTCTTCGGTCCCTGCGGGGGCCTGCTCAAGCGCTGCTGCCTCTTGCTCTCCCGCTGCCCTCTGTTCTGGTACTGCCTTCTGCTGTGATACTGCCTTCTGCTGTGATACTGCCTTCTGCTCTGCCGCTGACTTCACCACCGGCGGCGCCGGTGGATCAGGCTTTTTTCTGGGGGGCAGATCTCCTGACGGGCTGCCATCACTGGAATTTTTCGGAGTGGGAGCCTCTGCGGGCCGGAAAGCAATCATGCGCAGCAATGTCATCTCCAGAGCAATACGAGGATCTGGAGCTACGGGTAAATCCCTGCGACCTGCAATCGCAAATTGATAAAACAATTGCGTTTCATCAAGTGAGAGAGACGCCGCCAACTCTCTCAGTGTATTTTCTTCCGCCGTATCTCCCGACAAACTTGCAGGGACCATTTGCGCCAACGTCAACTGGTGCAGCAAGGAAATAACTTCTTCTAAAGTAGAGCCGTAGTCTGGAGCGTGCTCAGCGATACCCTCAACGCAGGACAGTATCTCGGCGGCATCCCCCTGCACCACCTTCGCTATCAGCTCCAGCACACGTCCCCGATCCACAGTGCCCAACATATCCCTGACATCATTTTCTTGCAGCCGACCCGAACCATAAGCAATTGCCTGATCGGTTAGGCTTAAGGCATCACGCATTGAGCCGGCCGCAGCTCTACCGAGTAGAGTCAGCGCCGGGGAATCGAACTCGACAGACTCGTCACCCAGAATCTTTTCAAGGTGCTCTACGACCTGCTCTGGCAACATGTTTTTCAGGTTGAATTGTAAGCAGCGAGACAAAATAGTCGCCGGCAACTTCTGGGGGTCAGTCGTCGCCAACAAAAACTTGGCGTGAGGCGGCGGCTCTTCGAGGGTTTTCAATAAAGCATTAAAGCTGTGGTTAGACAACATGTGCACTTCGTCGATCAGGTATATTTTAAACCGTGCTCGACTAGGCGCATACTGTACGTTATCCAGCAATTCGCGGGTGTCCTCCACTTTGGTACGTGAGGCCGCATCAACTTCAATAAGATCTACAGAGCGCCCTTCCGCGATCTCACAGCAGGATCCACACTCACCACAAGGCTCTGAGCTAACGCCAACCTCACAATTGAGGCACTTAGCCAATATTCTTGCAACGGTTGTTTTACCAACACCTCGGGTACCGGTAAACAGGTAAGCATGATGCAGCCGGTCGTTATCGAGCGCATTGACTAGAGCACGCAGCACATGCTGCTGACCCACCATTTCATGAAACGTGCGGGGCCGCCATTTTCGCGCTAACACCTGGTAACTCATAGACCCATTGCCGATTGTCACCCGAATAAATGGAGGTGACCCGAGCAGCCACACCCCGGCACCCGAATCAGTAACTACCGTTGCTCCCTTCCGGGCCTGGCGGAGTTCATTACCTATCGCTGCGAGGGGACCACCCGAGTCACCATTACGCCCGCCGTTTGCGGGCCGCGTAGTGTCGCGAAAACAAGCCTGATCCGCAACTTTAAGAGCACCGTAAGACCAACTATTCAATGTAAATTGCATTTACATGAATGTGAATCCCATTTACATTGCGGAATTATCGTGATCACAGCTGACAGCAACAGCGATGGAGTCCAAAGTAATGCCCAAAACACGCCTTAAAATTATCAGCAAGGGCTCTCTATTGGCGATCTTTGCGGCGGGACTGTTGTCATTTGGCATCACTCACCTTATCAACGGGAACGTAAGTGCCCCTACAAAACAGGCGAGAGAGCCGCTGCCGGTCGCAGTTTTGCCCTTCAAACGAACCGATCATTACATCCGCCAGTCTAGCTATATCGGGACTGTGCGGGCCCGCAGAGACAGTGCCCTAGCTTTTGAGGTATCGGGAACCCTTGAAACACTTCCCGCGAGAGAAGGCATGCCCATGACCAAAGGGCAGATTCTCGCAACTTTAAATACCGACCAGCGCCGAGCAAAATTGCGTGCTGCAGAGGCGGAGTTGGCAAAAACCACAACCAATCTTGAACTGGCCACGCTAAAGCGAGAACGACTGGCGGACCTACTCGAACGAGGCTTAACCTCGAAGCAAACATTTGACGACGCACAGCTTGGGGCTCAAGCGCTCCAACAAAACCAGCGAGCCATTAGCGCAAGACTAGACAGCGCTCGTCTCAACATCGAGAAAAGTACCCTAAAAGCCCCTTTCTCTGGCGTAGTAGCACAACGCTATGTCGATGAAGGTACGGTCGTTACGCCGGGAACCCCCATCCTGAGGCTACTTGCCCAATCAAGTTTCGAAGCCCATGTAGGCGTACCCGTCAACGTTGGCAACGCGCTAATACTTGGGAACCAGTACGCCCTGAGCGCTGGCGGACAACGCTTAGAGGCAACGCTGCAAAATATTCGTGCCGACGTCGACGCCTCGACACTGACAGTTGGCGCGATTTTCACCCTCCCTGAGGACTCCAGGGTGAGAACGGGCGAAACAATTACCCTCGACTTGGCCGATCCTGTTTATGAAGCCGGTGGCTGGGTACCCCTATCATCATTAACGGCCGGCAATCGCGGTCTATGGGATGTTTTTGTCGTAAAAGACGTGCCCGAGGGGTACGTCGCTGTTCGAGAGGCCGTGGAGATTATTTACAGCAAGAATGATCAGGTGTACGTCGCAGGAACGCTGGCAGACGATGCAGTAATCATTGCCAGTGGATTGCACCGATTGAGTCCCGGTGCCTCTATTGCACCGCTGGGAAATTGAATCGTGATTGCCCGAATACTATTCCAAAATCCCCGTTACCTAACGCTCATCTTACTCATCATTGCAGCGATTGGGACCACTTCCTACTCCAGCCTCGGGCGTCAAGAAGACCCAACGATCACTCCGTTCATCGCAAAATTAGAAACCTTTTTCCCCGGTGCCAGCCCTGCTCGGGTTGAATCACTGGTAACGAAACCCCTTGAGGATGCTTTGCGAGAGGTCCCCGAGGTGACGGAAATACAGTCCACATCCGCTGCGGGGATTTCCGTAATCTCTATTGAAACAGACTATCGATTATCTTTGGCGGGCATTGAACGCGTTTGGTCTGAACTACGCGATATCGTGGCAGCCGAGGCGGCTAATTTCCCGGTGGGGGTCGAGCCTCCCTTATTTGAAGACGACATCATTACCGCCTACGTTAAGATTATTGCCGTCTCAGCAAAACCCGGCAGAGACATGCCTGCCTCAGTTTTACGCCGAGAAGCCGAAATTCTTGCAGATGCCATTCGCAGTGTGCCCAAGACAAAACGGGTTACCCTATACGGAGCGCCCAAAGAAGAGGTGCTCGTAGAACTTGACGAGACACAGCTTGCTGTTTTGGGAATCAGTGTCAGTGAGGTCAGTGAAGCTTTGCGCAAGGCCGATGCCAGAACCCCCGCAGGAAGCCTCACGGGCAGTGGCTCTGATATCGCGGTTGAACTCGCCGGGGAATTTACGAGCCTCGAGATTTTAAGAGAACTACAGATTCGCGCACTCCCAAACGGTCGCGTTGTAAGGCTACAAGATATAGCGACACTATCGCGAACCGAGCAAACACCTGCGTTCAGTTATGCCCTATCCAACGGTCGAAGGTCTGTTCTGCTGGGCACCGAAATGACCCTGGGCTATCAAGCAGACACCTATGGCACACGTTTTGACAAGTTCTTAGATGACTACAGAGCACAAGCTCCAGATGGCCTCAGCATCGAAATTGCCTACGATCAAAGCCAATACACGAAAGCTCGCCTCGCCAGCGTCGCGAGTAACCTACTCGCGGGTGTTTGTATCGTACTCGCGGTGCTTTTGGTGACATTGGGGTGGCGCGCAGCATTAGTGGTTGCCGTTATTCTCCCTATGTGCACCCTTTTATCGATGCTTGGTCTTCTCTACTTCAAAGTGCCCATCCACCAAATGTCACTCACGGGGCTCGTCGTCGCATTGGGATTGCTGGTAGACGGCTCTATCGTTATGACGGATGAGGTGCGCAAACGATTGATCCTTGGAATGGCGCCGATTGAAGCACTAGGCGCCTCCGTTAGCCGCTTGCGGATTCCGCTCATTGCATCAACCGCGACCACAGTTTTGGCCTTTTTGCCGATGGCAATTCTGGAGGGACCGGCTGGCGATTTCTTGGGCTCAATAGCGTTGTCGGTCATCGTTATGCTGCTGGCGTCTATGCTGCTTGCGCTCACGGTCACCCCAGTGCTGGCGGCTCGCTTGCTACCCGGTGGATTGCACGAGAGGCAACAATGGTGGCAGGCCGGCATCGAGCTACCAAGATTGAGCCCCATTTTTGCCAACCTTTTGGCACAGTCTCTTCGAAACCCGGCTGGTGCCATTGCGCTGGCTTTGTGCCTACCGGTGACGGGGTTTTTATGTGTCAGCTCCCTCACCAACCAATTTTTCCCCGGGACCGACCGAGACCAGCTCTACCTGCAAGTCACGCTGGTTGAAAGTGCATCTATCGATGACGCCTTGAGTCTGGCTAAACAAATCGACCGTGATCTTAGCGATGAACCTCTAATACGACGCGTGGACTGGACGGTTGGTGAAAGTGCCCCCGCTTTTTATTACAACATGCGCTCCAATAAAAAAGGGCGCCCCAGTTGGATGGAAGCCCTCATTCTCACAACGGATGAAAACGCCACTGACGCGCTCATTCGGCGCCTGCAGCGTCAACTAGACCGCGACTACCCGGCGGCTCAAATTATTGTCAGGGGTATTGATCAGGGCCCCCCAGTTGATGCGCCTCTGGAGATCACAGTTTCAGGGCCCAATGTCGCCACGCTGCAGGCGCTGGGTGAACAGTTTCGACAACGCATGGATGCCCTTCCCGACGTTACCCATACCAAAGTCTCCATGGAGGCTGGGCCGCCAAAACTCGTTTTTGCGTTGGAAGAAGACAAGCTAAAACAAGTGGGCCTAAGTCGAGTGCAAGTGGCAACCTCCCTTGATGCAGCTTTGCGAGGTCGTTTGGGCGGCGAACTTCTGGAGGACACCGAGCGCTTGCCGGTTCGCACAAGACTGACTCGCAGAGACTGGTCGGACAGCAACGTGCTGCAAAATCTGCGAATTCCTATTGCTAGATCTGTCTCGGGCGCTCAATCCGTACCGTTAAGCGCTCTTGGGGCTGCGCACCTCGAGCCAGATGACAGCCCGATCACCAGGGAAAACGGGCAGCGACTCAACCGAGTACAGGCCTTTTTAGTGAGAGGCGTGCTGCCTGAAGAAGCACTGAAGGTGCTTCGAGCTCAGCTCGCTGTAGAGCCCATTGAGTTACCCCCCGGCTACAGCTACAGCTTTGGCGGCGACTCAGACGAGCGCGCCGGCGTCATCGAGGATCTCATGGCGCCACTTGGCATTATCATGGCCGCTTTGGTGGCAACGATCTTACTAACCTTCAACTCATGGAGGTTGTCTGCCATCGCTGTACTGGTCTGCGTTTGCTCATTTGGACTCAGCTTATTTGCGCTAGCGCTTTTCCGCTATCCCCTTGGTATAACGCCACTCATCGGCGTCATTGGCTCCATTGGGGTTTCCATAAATGCTGCGATCATTATTCTCACAGCCTTGCAGCAAGATTCTGAAGCGGCAAGCGGAAGCGCAGACGCCGTTGTTCGTGTCGTGCGCGACTCCAGCCGGCATATTGTGTCGACAACCATTACGACCTTTGGCGGCTTTCTGCCGCTCATTCTTGAGGGCAGTCGATTCTGGCCTCCCTTTGCCATGGCTATTGCGGGTGGCGTGCTGCTTTCCACGATCATTTCCTTCTTTTTGGTACCCCCTTTGTTCTATCTCACTGTTCGCGGTCATGCCACACAACAAAACGCCAACACAGCTGCGGCAGCACTGAGATGAAACACCCTAGCAGCGGCTACCATCATGGACATCTTAGAGACGCAATGATCCTTGCCACGGCGGCTCTCATTGAAGAGCAAGGCTCCCTGTCGTTTAGCATTACTGACGCTGCAAAGAGAGCTGGGGTAAGCAGCGCCGCACCCTATCGGCATTTTCACGACAAGAACGACCTGCTTGATAACGTTAGGGATCTCGCGTTCATCGGCCTGCATGAAGCCCTTGAAGAAACGCAAAGGCAGTTTAAGGACACGGCCAACCCCGTCGCCGCAGTGACCGCTATGGGCCTGACATACCTGAACTACGCGCGCGACAAACGTGCCTTTTTCTCACTAATGTGGGAGGACCATGGACAAATGCAGCCCGAGCGACAAAATCTTGAGCACAAGAGTGTAGGGTTTTCTTTACTGCTAGCCTCAGTTGAAAATTACCTTGTTGCAGGGCGTCACAAAAGCCTAACGGCGTCTGATCGAAAAACCGCGTTAACTGTGGCCACGCAGCTCTGGGCTCTCGCGCATGGTGTTGCAACACTTGAGAGCAATCAGCTACTTGATCTTTTCGATGAGTCAGCGCAGGCCGAAGTAATACTTGCGGAAGCCGCCTCCGCTCTTCTCGCCGGAATTGACACTACTCGCAAGACATAGCTTCTGAGTGCCCCGCACTAAATGACGCTCGGCGCAAAGCTTGAAACCGTGCAGTCAATGACGGCAGTCATGATCTCAAGTTCTACAAAATGCCCGTATTTGACACTTGGGCAGAGCGGTCAGCAGTGGCATACTTCGGCCCCATCCGCTCGTAGCACAACCGGATAGTGCAACGGCCTTCTAAGCCGTAGGTTGCAGGTTCGAATCCTGCCGGGCGGGCCAAATCGGCACAATATCGACAAAGTGCAAGTGCTAGTGGTATCGAGATTCCCACGCCCTGCCGTGCTCTTCTAACTCAGCACTATCTGGACCGATCCGGATTCCCCAAACACTCTCACCGCTTTAGCCGCGAGAGGTTCATTGCCCATACCGAGATAAAAAAAAACCCTCTGCGTTCGCAGAGGGCTTATTTACCCATCCGAGCCCTTGAGGACTACTGCCCCAGCTTGCGTAAGGACACATCCCGGCCGTTTATTGCTTCGAGCTGGGCACCAAACATCGCTTTAGGTCCAACGACGATAGAAGCGCCACCGAACGACCTACTGGCCGACGTGGAATCCCCCAACACGTCGTTACTGCCGGCATCATCCACCACCGGGGAGTTTTGACTGCGACCCACGACATTGTCTTCAGTATTGCTGTCCAGAGTGATGTCAGTCGGAGCCGTAGATGAAGAGAACGTGTTTGAGACAATCGCCCAGCCAGCGACTGCCGATCCTAACTGACCCAAGTCCGTGTCCCCACTTGCCAACGAGATCCACGTCGCCGCGTTACCTTTGAAAGAGTTGCCGCTGATAAGCCCGTCAGAGGTATCCAAGACGGCCACACCAGCACCCGAGGTGCTGTTGTCGCTGCCGTTGAAGGTATTACCAGACAAGACCACCTCATGGGTTAAGCTCTTGCCTGCCTTGCCGGTTAGGAAACCGTATCCCTCAGCGTGAACGCCTCCATCCCGAAAGGTATTTTTGCTAATTGAGGTCTTATTTGAGCTTGGTGACGCACTAGTACTAGCAATATAAATACCAGTGGTGCCGAAAAGGTCAGCGAGCCCCCCGGAATACTCCACATCATTGAACGCGATTTCATTGCGAAAGATGTTGGTATTCTGGTTTGCGTCAACAATAGAAATTGGTATGCCCAAGCGCTCAAAAGCCGCTCCTGCGCCCGATTTACTGTTCGACGTTATATCAACCTGCCCGCCATCTGATACCGAGGCAAAGATACCCATGTCCAAGTCTCGAATTTCACATCGATTTACCCGCAGTCCGCCCAGCGCCTTACTGGACGTAGGCAGTGCCTCACTTGTGTCTGCAGGGAAGCACTCAGGAGCTGCATCAATTGTGACGCCCGTCGTAAAGTCTATCGAAGAGGCACCGCCTCCCTCGATGAACACTCGCTCTACAAAGCCCGTTACTACCCGTTGCGAGCACTTTGAGGGGTTCGTGTAGAATCCAATGACCGAGGCGTTACCGCCTGCAGTGCTGCATGGCTCATCGATTTTCAGTGTCATACGCGTGACCTTAGGACTCCCTCGATTAAAGCGCAGCGCCGCACGTTGCCCCTCGCAATCTAAAGCGCCGTTAGTGACCGTAACCTCTGTGGTAGCAATGGAGTTTCCTCTAAAGTCCCCTACAAAATCGGCGACTTCGACACCAGATATTGCGTACTTTTTAGACGTCAAATACACTTCTCTATAACCGCCCTCGACAGCCGCGTTCAGAGCGCATTGTATGTTTTCAGTGTCATCACCTGAGGAGCTAGCGGCAACCTCAACCACCCCCCCATCTAACTCTACCTCAGCATTACAGCCCAGATCCTGAGCGAACGACGTGTTAGAAAAAACAGCCAAAAATCCAATCAAAACACACAAATTAATTTTTTGATTCATTGCTACTATGTCTCTCTTTGTCTTTTGTGAATTAAAACCAGCCATTCGCTCTGGCTGCCAGGCGCGGGGGCTACTGGCAATAAGTGCCCGCAAGCATACCCGCCCCATCAAGAAAGGCAAACACCTTGGCCTTCATCCTCGGGAATAGAATGTGGTGTACGTCCCATGTGTAAAAAAGATAGCTGTTTTCTGAATCAACTCCAAACCACTTTTCACTAAATGACTGTGACACTGTGGGCACTCATGACGTAGCTGCTCTGGAACCGCTGCGGCTACGCCAGCGTGCTGTAAATAATCGGGCACGGAAATAGTTGCACTGTGCTGGACCTACGACAATACAACAAGGCAGCTGCCGCAATAAAAGTTGCAAATCAGGATTGACTTTGCAAAAGAAGGCGCCTAAAGTGTTCGCAAGTCAGGAAGACCGGCTTTTAGAGGGTGCGAGTCACGGACGACTCACCAAGAAGGAACATTGTTCCCGCCCGACAGAGCCCACCGGGGCAAGGATCGCCCCAATTACCCCCCCATTGTTTATTTCCCGCATGGTCAAGTCGCACAGCATCTTGATTTCCCGCCTCAGTGAAAGGCGCACTAGTGCTGCTAGTCAACGCCGCCACAACGCATCGCATTATTCGAGCTGAGACTCCTTTAGCTGCGTGTAGATGGGCAGAGCCGTTGTATTTTTAATCTCCGTGACCGCCATATGAGAGTGTAATTCTCGTATCGTTTCCATAGTGTTTAGTGTGTTGCGTACGAAATCCTCGTAGTGCCTGACGTCCCGGGTCACTATTTTCAGCACATAATCCCAAATTCCCGTCATGGTGTAGCACTCCAAAACCTCTGGGTGATGAACAATGTCAGCCTCAAAGGCGAGCAGGTTTGTCCGCCCTGCCTGTGTAAGGTTGACTGTTGCAAATACCACCACCTCCATCCCCAAACGCTGCCGATCCAAAAGCGCCACCTGTCCCCGAATAACTCCCGAGTCCTGTAGACGGTTTACCCTGCGCCAACATGGCGACTGGGACATATGAACCTGCTCCGCAAGATCGGCAGTACTGATGGTGGCGTCAGATTGAAGCACCCCTAAAATTTGGCGGTCAACCTTCGTTAGTTTCTGCATATTTTTTCCATATTTTTTAATTATTGAGTAATTTTTATCCAATATTAGCCGATATACCCTGATTTTAAGATAAAGAATTCAGTAACTTTTGAGAGAATTTGCCGGTCAATATTGTCATTAGGCCCACACCATGAGCTCTTCAAATGCACTGCCAAAACGGCAGGTCCGGCTGGACGACAAATATACCGTTCAGAAAGGCCGAGCCTATATGACGGGTATCGAAGCGCTAGTACGCCTACCCATGCTGCAGCAGCAGCGTGACCGCCTGCGAGCACTGAATACCGCAGGCTTCATATCGGGCTACCGGGGCTCGCCATTGGGGGGCATCGATCAAGCCCTATGGCAAGCCCAAGATTTATTAAAAAATCAGAATATTCACTTTCAGCCCGGCATCAATGAAGAGCTCGCGGCGACAGCTGTGTGGGGTAGCCAACAAAACCAATTGTTCCACGGCTCAAAATTTGATGGCGTTTTCGGACTTTGGTATGCCAAGGGTCCTGGCGTCGACCGCTCAATGGACGTCATTAAACACGCAAATGCATTTGGCACTGCCCCAAGAGGTGGCGTGCTCGCTGTTGCTGGAGATGATCACGCCTGCAAGTCCTCCACCTTACCCAACCAATCTGAGCATATGTTCATCGGCGCCTCGGTTCCCGTATTAGCCCCAGCTAATGTTCAGGAGGTTCTCGACCTCGGGCTATTTGGCTGGGAACTCTCGCGCTTCTCCGGATGCTGGGTGGCGTTAAAAGCCATTACTGAAAACATGGACTCAGCGATTTCTGCCGACATTAACGCGAATCGAATTTCCATCCAAATTCCAGAAGGCTTTGAATTACCCGAGGGGGGCGTTAGCGCACGCTGGCCGGACAAACCTCTTGACCAAGAGCGACGTCTCAACAAATACAAAATTTATGCCGCTCGAGAATTTGCCCGGGTAAACAACCTCAATCCCATCGTGATAGATAGCCCAAAGCCACGGCTGGGAATTATTACCTCAGGGAAGGCCTATCTTGATGTGCTCCAGGCCCTAGAGGATATGGGTATTGACGACAGCGCAGCAGCAGAAATCGGCATTCGCGTCTATAAAGTCGGCATGCCCTGGCCTCTCGAGCCACAGCAAACGCATCGCTTTGCAGAGGGGCTGGAAGAAATTCTCGTCGTTGAAGAAAAGCGCTCAATCATTGAGGACCAGCTAACGTCGCAGCTTTACAACTATCCCGTGGGTTCACGCCCCAGAGTCGTTGGGGAGTTCGACGAGCACGGGATTGATCTGCTGCCGAATCTGGGAGAACTCACCCCCGCCATGGTTGCGCAGGCAATTGCCGGACGGCTACGCCGATTTTTTAGCAGCCCCACGCTTGAAGAGCGCATTCGGTGGATTGAAGAGAAAGAAAAATCGTTAGCCGTACCCGCCGACACGATTGAGCGCACACCGCACTTCTGCTCTGGCTGCCCCCACAACACGTCAACCCAAGTCCCCGAGGGAAGTCGTGCTTTAGGGGGTATTGGGTGTCATTACATGGCCACCTGGATGCCTGACCGTGAAACCCACACCTTTACTCAAATGGGTGGCGAAGGCGCAACATGGATAGGCCAAGCCCCTTTTACCGACACCGAGCACGTGTTCCAAAACCTAGGCGATGGCACCTACTTCCATTCTGGAGTCCTAGCTATCCGTGCTGCGGTCGCAGCGGGGGTAAACATCACCTATAAAATCTTATACAACGAGGCCGTGGCAATGACCGGCGGCCAGCCCATTGATGGGACTTTGAGTGTTAGCGACCTGATACACCAATTACGCGGCGAAGGGGTGCGGAGAATCGCGCTAGTTTCTGATCAACCCGAAGCGTTCCAAGGCCAATTTTCAGAAATACCCGGGTTTAGCCTGCACCCCCGAGAAAACTTCGAAGCGCTTCAACTCGAGCTGCGAGACTATACAGGCACCTCTGTCATTGTTTACCAGCAGCTCTGCGCCACTGAGAAACGGCGGCGACGCAAAAAAGGAAAGCTAACCAGTGCCCCTCGTCGCGTTGTTATCAACGATGCTGTTTGTGAAGGCTGCGGCGACTGCGGCGCCGAATCGAACTGTCTATCAGTTACACCAAAAGACACTTTACTGGGTAGAAAGCGACAGATTGATCAGAATGCGTGCAATTCCGATCTCTCCTGCCTGAAGGGCTTCTGCCCCAGCTTCGTATCGGTTGTCGGCGGCGAGCTTCAGCGCCCTATCACCGACGAGCAAGCTGTGACCCTGCTCCCCTCTCTGCCCGAGCCCGACCTCCCAGACCTGACGGCGCCTTGGAACATCGTGGTGGCCGGTGTTGGTGGCACCGGAGTACTCACCATATCTTCGCTTCTAGCGATGGCGGCACACATAGAAGGGAAAGGTTGCGCCACCATGAATCAAACCGGGTTGGCACAAAAATTTGGCGCCGTCACCAGCCACGTGCGAATCGCGTGCGAGCAAGAGCAGATAAAAGCTGTAAGGATCCCGGCAGGTGAAGCAGATTTACTCATTGGTTGCGATTTAGTGGTTACCGCAGGTTATGAGTGCTTGGCTAAGGCTGCCGACGGTCGTACCCATGCTCTGGTTAATGTTGCTGAACAGGCAACTGCTGCTTTTCTTCTTGATCCCGATGCCTCATTCCCAACGCAAGGAATGAAAAACAAAATATCTCGAGAGGTTGGCCCAGAGCTTGCCTTTGTAAATGCCACTCAGGTTGCATTAGAACTGCTGGGCGACACTATTGGAGCCAACCTTTTTCTGATGGGCTGCGCTTGGCAGAAAGGCTGGATTCCCGTCTCAAGAGCAGCGTTGATTCAAGCTATTGAAATCAATAACGTCGCCCCGAACTTCAACAAGGAGGCCTTTGAGCTAGGGCGCCACTATGCCCACTCCCCCGCGTCAGTCATGCAGCGGTTTTTGCCCAACTCGACCGCGGAGCTAGAGTCAGAAAAATTCACACTCGACAGTCTGGTTGAGGACCGTGTCGCACGCTTGACTGATTATCAGAACACGGCTTACGCGCAGCAATACCGAGACCACATCGCCTCCCTTCGCGCCCGGGATCCAAAGTCCGAGCTGACTGACTCGTTGACATGGACGGTAGCAGAGCAGCTGTATCGCCTAATGGCGATTAAAGATGAGTATGAGGTGGCGCGCCTGCACTCCGATCCCGAATTTCACCGACAGCTGTCTGCGGAGTTTTCCGGGAACTATAAGTTGCGATTTCATCTGGCCCCACCCCTTCTTTGCAAACCAGATCCAAGCACCGGAAAAATTACCAAGCGTGAATTTGGTGGCTGGGTGCTGCCCATTTTTTCCCTGCTTGCTCAGTTCAAATTTCTGCGGGGCACGAAATTTGACCCTTTCGGTTATAGCGTGGAAAGAAGTGCCGAGAGAAATGACCTAAGCCGCTACCTCGATCTTCTGTCCGTCATTATGACCGAGCTCAACACCTCCAATTACGAGGACGCCATCGCCCTCGCAAAACTGGCAAAAGGTCTTCGGGGCTTTGGTTATGTGCGCACAAAGAATCGACAGCAACTTGTCGCAGAGCAAGACCGCTTGCTCGCCAAATTTTTAGGAACAGCACCAAACGCATCAATTGATGCAGTAGCCGCGGCGTAGGCCTCTGACAACTCGCATACTTCTAGAAAACACTATTTTACGAGGGAAAAATAATGCTCCATTTGGTCGGCAATAAAAATAACGAACATGAAAAGGTCGTCATGACAACGGACGCTGATAGCGGTCTGACCGCCATTATTGCCATTCACAACACTCAGCTGGGGCCGGCTGTTGGCGGCTGTCGCATGTTTCCTTACGCACAGGACGACGATGCACTGGAAGACGCCCTGAGGCTTTCTCGGGGAATGACCTATAAATCAGCACTGGCTGGACTACCTTTTGGCGGAGGAAAATCGGTAATTATCGGCGATCCGCGTCGTGACAAGACACCGGCCCTGCTTCGGGCAATGGGTGGATTTGTAAATTCCCTAGCCGGGCACTATTGCATTGCCGAGGACTCCGGCACTTCGCCGGCTGATATGCGAGTGATTGCCGAAACGACACCTCACGTCACTGGCATCGAAAAAACGTGCCGAGAGGACCCCTCCCCTGCCACCGCTCTTGGCGTTTTTTTAGGGCTTAAGGCTGGCGTCAAGCAAGCCTTTGGTCATGACACGCTCACGGGCCGGACCGTCGCTATTCAAGGCTTGGGACACGTGGGGTACCACCTGGCAGGATACCTATCAGCCGCTGGTGCCAAGGTCTTTGCCAGTGATATCAATGCTGAAAATTTACTTCGAGCAGAGAAGGACTTTGGCATTGAGCCGGTAGCTCCCGAGAAAATCTTGCATCATACCTGCGACATTTTGGCGCCTTGCGCTATGGGTGCAATACTCAACGAAGACAGCATTGCGAAACTACGAACTCAAGTAATCGCGGGCGCTGCCAATAATCAGCTTGCTACCGACGCAGACGATGATCGACTAAAAGCTCGCAATATTATTTATTGCCCCGACTTTGCTATTAATGCTGGGGGCATCGTTGATATTTATCAGCAGCAGCAGAACGCCAGTCAAGAAACTCGAGCTTTGGCGATTCAACGTATCGGGCAGAATGTTGCTGACATTCTTGAGCGCGCTCAGGGCATGAAGCTCGGCGCACAGCAAATAGCAGTTGCGGTCGCCGAGGAAAAACTCAATGCATGTTCTCAAAACGAACGAGTGTATCAATGGGCAGGCAATCCTTAGTCACTAGACGGCGGACCTGCCTGTGTGTCCTGCAACACAGGGCCTAACGCGCAGCTAGTCTATATCGTGATCCAAGCGTCAACATAAGCGCCATGGAAGGAACGGCCTAGGTCGCGATGCGGGCAAGCACATAGCCCAGCACGGCCATTTGCGCTAATGCAGCTAGAACTGACAAACCATGCAATAGGTTAAAGCGACGTCGATTTTTGTTATCGCTGGCGGAATTAATGGCGGGCATCAGCAACTGACGCAGAGGCATGGTGGTCAGCGCAACCGTTATCGTAAGCCAGGCCGACAAAGGGTCTACAAACCATAAAGGCACCGCGGCGATAAGCGCGACAGCGATACACCAAACATAAAAAACCGGGAAAGCTTTTCTAAGAATAGAGCCCGCGTCTTCTGCAGGAAGAGTCTTAAAAAGAAAGGCGGCAAAACCAAAAGAGTAGAGGACCATCCCTCCGAACACTATGGCAGTCAGTAATACGGCAGCAGTCGTCAGCACAAAATAAACCCTCAATCGAGTCAGTTGTACGATTTGGCGCTGGAATTAGCTCACCGAACAACCGTCCGTGGGTTCGATGACACCTGAAAACTGAATCGCTATGTAGATTTAAGGAGGGGAAAACGTGGGGTGGCTGACGGGGATCGAACCCGCGACAACCGGAGTCACAGTCCGGCGCTCTACCAACTGAGCTACAGCCACCATAGAAATGGTCGGAGAGGAGGGATTCGAACCCCCGACATCCTGCTCCCAAAGCAGGCGCGCTACCAGGCTGCGCTACACTCCGAAGTCGTGTGATTCACCAATAATACACTACCGCCGACTGGCTGGAAGTGTCTCGATGAGTGACCGACGGCGCGAAGGATACTGATTTGACCGAAGGCGGTCAATTAGCGACTTACATCCTTGTTATTACCGGGCTATTTCTGGGAGACTTGCCCTCGTTTTCAAATCTCGTCAATGGGGAAAAAAATGACTGCACTCGTACTCGATGGCAAGCATGTTGCGAAATTAACCGAAGAAGCTCTGCGAATTCGTGTGGAAGGACTCAAAGAGCGATCAGGGGGGCGGATCCCCGTGCTGGCTACCGTCTTGGTGGGCGATGATCCTGCTTCTGCGACCTACGTAAAGATGAAGGGCAACGCCTGCCGTCGCATTGGCATGGAGTCTATGGCCATTGAGCTGCCCTCGACCCTAAAAACTAATGACTTACTGCACGAGCTTGAGACCCTCAATAACAACCCGGATGTTCACGGCATCCTCCTGCAACACCCGGTTCCCAGCCAAATCGATGAACGCGCCGCCTTCGATATGATTGATCTGTCAAAAGACGTTGATGGTGTGACCTGCCTCGGCTTCGGTCGAATGGCTATGGGCGAGGATGCCTATGGATGCGCGACGCCTCAAGGCATCATGCGTTTGCTGGGCCATTACGAAATACCACTCGAAGGGAAACACGCAGTGGTTATCGGTCGCAGCCCCATTTTAGGCAAGCCCATGGCCATGATGCTTTTGCAGGCCAATGCCACAGTCACAATTTGCCACTCGCGCACCCAAAATCTCGCTGATCATGTCCGCCAGGCCGACATCATCGTCGGGGCGGTAGGTAGGCCCGAATTTATTCGAGCAGACTGGGTAAAAGACGGCGCTGTGGTCGTCGATGCCGGTTACCACCCAGGGGGGTTGGCGATATTGAATTAACACCCCTTTTGGACCGTGTCGCCGCCTACACCCCGGTGCCCGGCGGCGTAGGGCCCATGACCATTAATACACTCATCCAACAGACCGTTCTTTCAGGTGAAAAAGCACTGGGCTGAACCTGTTATTTGCACACCACTGAAACCTCCTCGCGCTGCCGCCTTGGACAGGCAGCTGCCGTGGAGCTTCCAATACCGACATCGAGGCACGCTGGATCCCTAGACGCTGCCGCGACCGCTGCACCAGCACCAAACCTCACCCCCTCTCCTGGAGAATGGCCGTATCTTGTCCCTTAAATAGCGAAGCCTTGACCAACTCTTGCTAGCAGCATGGCCTCGATTGGCCTAAGGTAGTTAAAAGAGTGAGAGTAACCACCATGCTCAACCCCAGACATTGGCCCAAGCGCACTCATATCGTAGGGCTGTCTTTCTTAGCCGTGTTTATCTGCTACATAGATCGCGTCAACATCTCCGTTGCCATTATTCCAATGGCCGCGGATCTTGGCTGGGGGATGCAACAGCAGGGTTTGGTGTTGTCGTCTTTCTTTGTGGGTTACGTTTTGCTTCAGGTGGTAGGAGGCCGTTTAGCAGATCGCTACGGCGGTAAAGCTGTGCTCGGCATGGGAGTCATCCTGTGGTCGCTATTCACCATTCTGACGCCCCCAGCTGCCGCTTTGGGCTTCACGTTACTCATCCTCACCCGCATTGCCATGGGCATGGGTGAGGCGGTTACCTTTCCGGCTATCTACAGTACCTTTTCAAAATGGGTTCCACTGGCAGAACGCTCGCGAGCCGTAGGGTTCATTAACAGTGCAATACCTCTGGGCACTATATTCGCGTTGGTAACGACGCCTATCGTTGTTCAAATTTGGGGATGGCAGTGGGCGTTTTATTCCTTCGGCGCAACTGGCATCGTGTGGTTCTTTTTTTGGCAACGGATGGTCACCTCCACACCGCAACAGCATGCCGGGGTCACAGAAGAAGAACTGGCCTTAATTGTGGACAGAAGCGCAGCAGTAACAGACAGCGAGAAACCCGCTGTCCCCTGGCATCACTTCTTAAAATCGATGCCAGTCTGGGCCATTGTGGTGGCGCATTTTTGCAATAACTGGTCACTTTTTGTGCTCTTGTCTTGGATGCCCACCTATATCAACAAGGGTCTGGGTGTTGATTATGCCTCTGTAGGGCTCCTCGCGATTATTCCCTCAATCGGCTCCGTTTTTTTTCTCAATATCGCGGGCAATTTAGCCGATCGGTTGATCAAAAATGGAATGGCTGTCGGAAAGGTCCGCAAGCTTATGCAGACCATTGGTTTTGGTGGGCTGACAAGCGCCTTACTGATTGTGGGGCACCTCGATACCGTTTGGATGGCAATCGCGACGATGACAGTGGGCTCAGCCTTAGGTGCCTTTGTGACTGGCGGATTTGCCGTTAATCATATGGATGTCGCGCCGCGGCATGCCGGCACCCTAATGGGCATTACCAATACTGCGGGCGCCGTCCCGGGTATTATCGGCGTGTTCGTCACAGGATTGATTCTAGAGGTCACAGGATCTTGGGTTATCGTTTTCTCCCTAGCGGGAGGCGTCACGCTGTTTGGGCTAATTTTCTACCTCGCATTTTCCAGCGGCAAAAAGCTATTTGATTAACAACGCAGCCGACCAACGCTGTGATGAATGCAGCTTGCAGGCTCAGAGCAATACGTCGTGCCACTATGGCATGGTCAGGTGCGGCGCCATGTCGTTCCCCCAGCGCCGTCCTCAAGCTCAATTCCCGCCGCTTGCAACTCGTCACGAACCGCGTCTGCCGCGGCAAAATCTTTTCGAAGCCTAGCTTCGATCCTAGCAGCGATGCGCTGCTCAATTTCATCCGATGTCAGACCGGTATTGGAGGCAGACTCAGTGAACCATTGCTCAGGGTCATTATCTAGCAACCCCATGATACGTCCCATCGCTAACAGTTCGCCTTTACGAGTCGCTGCCACCTCTGCGTCTGCCTTGTTCAAGGCCTTACAGGTTGAGTGCAACGCAGCAATTGCTTTCGGGGTATTCAGGTCATCTAGCAGCGCGGTGAATACAGCCGTATCCTCGGGCCGGATATCCTCCGCTTCAATGTCAACCGTATTCCTCAGCGCTTGGTAAAAGCTGTTTAGAGCAATTTTGGCGTTATCTAAGAGCTCTCCTGAGAAATTAAGCGGTGACCTGTAATGCGTGGAAAGCAAGGCAAAGCGCAGCACCTCACCCGGGTAAAGGGTCAGTAATTCACGAACCGTGCGGACATTACCCAGTGATTTGGACATTTTTTCACCGTCCATATCCACATAGGCGTTGTGCAGCCAATACCGTACAAAGTCGCTTCCATAACCGCAACAGCTTTGCGCTCGCTCATTTTCATGATGTGGAAAAATAAGGTCACGCCCTCCCCCATGAATATCGATTGCATCACCAAGGTGCGCACGAATCATGGCAGAGCATTCTAGGTGCCAACCCGGACGCCCCCAACCCCAGGGACTCTCCCAGCCTGGCTCCCCCTGTGACGAGGGTTTCCAAAGCACAAAATCACCGGGACTACGCTTATAGTCTGCGACCTCCACTCTCGCCCCGGCAAGCATATCGTCAAGGTTGCGACCACTCAGCGCTCCGTAACTGGGCATGGAAGTCACGTCAAATAGAACGTGACCGTCAGCCGCATAGGCGTGCCCGCGCTCAACAAGCTGCGTTATTAAGTCCAGCATGGGGACAATATTTTCTGTAGCACGAGGCTCCAGATCCGGAGAAAGGGTGTTGAGCTGAGCCATGTCTTCCCGATACTTATCGGTGAATTCTTGGGTCACCACCTCAATACCCTCGTCACGTTCCCGGGCGGCAGCAATAATTTTGTCGTCAATGTCGGTGATGTTCCGCGCGTATATCACCTTTGGATACATAGCCCGCAGCACACGGTAGAGCATGTCAAAAGCCACTACGGGACGGGCGTTGCCGATATGCGCGAGGTTGTAAACCGTAGGCCCACACACATAGAGCGTCACCCGCTCGGCATCACGGGGCTCGAAAACCTCTTTTTGCCCTGTGAAGGTATTCGTCAGATACAACTCAGCCATGAGAATTACTCCAAGTATCTCTCAGACCTATCGTCATATTGAATACCGGGTTTTCGTGGGTGTGATCGTACCTATCAGCCACAAAATAACCCTCCCGCTCAAACTGATAGACAGCTTCCTGAGCAGCCGTTGCCAGTGAAGGCTCAACCACAGCACGTTCAAGTCGAACCAAAGACTTGGGATTAAGCACCGCCATCATGTCCTCAGCTTTGCCGGGATTTGGGTCGGTGAACAAACGATCGTAACAGCGAATTTCAACGTTGAGGCCCTCTGTCGCCGACACCCAGTGAATAACGCCTTTGGCTTTAATGCCATCAGGAGGATCTTCCCCCAGAGTTCCCTCAACAACTCGGGCGTATACGTGAGAAACCTCCCCTGCGCTATCGTGGTCACAACGGTCAGCTTCGATGACATATCCACCCCGCAGCCTGACGCGTTTACCTATTACAAGTCGCTTATATTTTTTATTGGCCTCCTCACGGAAATCTTCGGCGTCAATGTATAACTCGGAAGTGAACGGCACAGATCTAGCGCCCATCGACTCATCTCCCGGATGATTCGCCACCATCAAAACTTCAGGTTCCGTTCGATTGGTAATGGTCAAGGGAAGCGGATTGAGCACGGCCATAGCTCTGGGAGCTTCTACGTTTAACTGGTTTCTTACCGCACTTTCCAGCATAGCGACATCAACAACACTGTCAGAGCGTGAGGTTCCCACTTCCTCACAAAAATGCCGGATTGCGGCAGGGGGATAACCCCGCCGCCGTAAACCCGCGAGCGTTGGCATTCTTGGGTCGTCCCAGCCCGCAACCGCCTCGGAGTCGACCAGTTGCTTGAGCTTTCGCTTGCTGGTCATTGTGTAGCTGGTGTTGAGTCGGGCAAACTCAAACTGTCGGGGGCGTGTGGGAACGGGTAAATGCTCGATGAACCAATCGTAAAGCGGCCGGTGATCTTCAAATTCCAGCGTGCAGATTGAGTGCGTCACCCCTTCAATGGCGTCTTCTTGTCCATGTGCGAAATCGTAGGTTGGGTAAATTGGCCAAGCATCTCCGGTTTGATGATGGTGGGCCTTGCGAATTCGGTACAAAATGGGATCTCTTAAATTAATATTCGGCGAGGCCATATCGATTTTCGCGCGCAGGACACGGCTGCCATCGGGATACTCTCCCGCTCGCATCCGCTCAAATAAGTCACGATTGACCTCTTTATCGCGCGTTCTATGAGGGCTGTCTCGACCAGCCTCGGTCAAACTACCGCGATACTCACGGGCCTCATCAGCTGATAAATCACAGACATAAGCCAAGCCTTCGTCAATGAGGTACAACGCCCAGTCATACAGTTGCTGAAAATACGCCGAGGCGTAGCGGACCTCACCGCTCCATTGATAACCCAACCAACGCACATCTTCTTGGATTGCGTCGATAAAAATCTGACTTTCCTTTTCGGGGTTTGTGTCATCAAAACGCAAGTGGCATTGACCCCCAAACTGTTTTGCAAGCTCAAAGTTGACGGTGATCGACTTCGCATGGCCCAAATGAAGAAAGCCATTGGGCTCAGGGGGAAAGCGGGTTACCAGCTGACGAGTCCCTCCTGCATCGAGATCGGACTGAATCTGGGTCTTTAGAAAGTTACTTCGGGCGTCGGTACTCATGGGTGGCCTCTAAATGGACGGCGCATGATACCAAGGCCCGGCGCATATCGCAGAAGATTTAGCGGCTTTGGGCGCAGTAACGTGAAATTTCAAGGCTATTTTCTGTGGCCAGTCTGTCACAGGCCGTAAATTAGCAAGCGCTAACGTGTCGCACCTGTGATCTAAACCGTGTAGCATGCGCGCCTTCGATATACCGGCCCGGAGTCACCATGTCAGACACAGTCATTGAAATGAAAACCACTTTTGGCGTCATCACTCTAGAACTTGATGCCGAGAAAGCGCCAAAAACGGTTGAAAACTTTGTTCGCTATGCGACCGAAGGGTTCTACGATGGCACAATTTTCCACCGGGTGATTGATAACTTCATGATTCAGGGCGGCGGATTTGATGCCGACATGCAGCAAAAAGAAACTGCGGAACCCGTCGAAAACGAAGCCGACAATGGTCTCAAAAATGATCGTGGCACCATCGCCATGGCGCGCACAATGGATCCCCATTCAGCCACAGCACAGTTTTTCTTAAACGTAAAAGATAACGACTTCCTGAATCACAGCGGTAAAAACATGCAGGGCTGGGGTTACACTGTGTTTGGCAAAGTCACCGCTGGCGATGATGTGCTGGATAAAATCCGGACTGTAGAAACTGGTAACAAGTCGGGCCATCAAGACGTTCCCAAGGACAGCATTGTGATCGAATCCGTTACGGTCACCGCCGCCTGAGCCATGGCTACCACGCTGTTTATCAGCGACCTTCACCTCAGCGACGAGACGCCGGAAATTGAGGCGGGGCTATACGCACTGCTCGACCGAGAGCAGGGAATGGAACGCCTCTTTATTCTCGGTGACTTCTTTGAATACTGGATTGGTGATGACGACGACACCCCACTCCACCAAAGGGTCATCGCCAGATTAAGGGCCGTGAGCGATTCGGGATCCGCCGTGTTCGTTGTCAGGGGCAATCGTGACCTCGCCTTGGGCAATGTATTTGCAGAACAAATCGGCGGGGAATTGCTGGGGGACACCACCGTAATTGACGTCAACGGCAAACCCACGCTGATTCTCCATGGCGACACGCTGTGTACCGATGACGTTGAGTATCAAAAAATGCGTACAATCCTGCACGACCCCGCGTGGCAGGCCGAGATGTTACAGCGCCCTTTGGCCCAGCGACGTGAGTTTGCTCAAGGGCTGCGCGCAGCCAGCAAAGCAAAAGCTGAAAACGACCCTGACAACATTATCGATGCTAACGATCATGCCATTGAGGCAGCGTTCATGGAGCACGACGTAGAACTGATGATTCACGGCCACACCCATCGGCCTAAGCGCCACAGGACCAACGCTGGAGATCGCCTAGTGCTGGGCGACTGGTCCAGCAGCGAAAGCTGGATTATCCGGGCTGATGGTAATGATTGTCACCTGGAGCACTACAGCTACTGACCCAACCACCTTGACGATCTCGCGCCCCCAGCTAAGCCGCAATAGGCACTCCGCTATGAAAGCGGAGCTCTTGATCTTCGCCTTCAATCAACTCTTTTTCGCAGCTGCGAAGCACACCTAAACGCTCTTCAACTTCATCACTGCTGGCGATTGACTTTGCCAAAGTGAGATAGTCTAAAAAGTGTCGCGACTCGCTTTTGAGCAATGAAAAATAAAATTTCGACAACTCGGCATCGAGATGAGGTGCCAAGGCAGCAAACCGCTCACAAGATCTAGCTTCGATAAGCGCACCCAAAAGTAACGTATCAACCAGTCTGCCCGGGTCTCGCTTTCTCACAAGTGCGTGCAGGCTTCCGGCGTAGCGTGAAGCGCTCACAAAACTGTAGGCTATGTGACGCTTCCTCATAAGCCCTAGAACTTGCTCAAAATGGCGCAATTCCTCCCTCGCTAAGCGCGACATTTTATTCATGAGCTCAGGCTGATCCGTGTGTCGATGCAGTAAGCTCATCGCCGTTGCGGCCGCTTTTTTTTCACAATTAGCGTGATCGATTAATAGCAGCGACTGCTCTTTTAAGGCAGCGTTAATCCAGCCTTCTGGAGTGGAACACGGCAGAAACGCAAGTAAAGGTGCTAAATCTGGTGATGCGGTCAAGGGTTCATCCACTTTCAAATAAATCGGGTGTGGCAAGGTAACGCTGGTGATGGGCATCAGACAAGGACCAAAACTCCTGATCGACCAACTCCCTCAGCGCAGTCAACGTACTGTCGCGCCAAGCCAGATGCACCGAGAACCCGAAGGTTTCAGGCTCTTGAATTTGGCTCGCGCCAGCCTTCAGTAAAGCAAATAAACCACAGTACTGGTCGTGGGCAGGGTTGAAGCGAATCTGCTGGGTTTGCAATTGCCAGCGCAGTAGACCCGGATCAGTGACCACAAACTTGTTTTGCATGCAGAGACTCAAAAAATTCGCCAGTCGCTCGTCGACGATCGCTTTTTCCACCTCGGTATAAGCGTTCCAATCAATGACCTCATGGCTGAATCGTTTACAGCCTCGGCAAACTGCGTCGCCGATGCCGGTGGAACATACCCCAATACAAGGTGTTCTCACTCTTGGGGTGCCAGAAATTGAAGATTTTGGGTTTGAAGAACGCGTCATACCTGAAGTCTAGGGTATGGATTGCATGAATGCACAGGATCATCACTTACGAATGTCATGATTTCCGGTCACAAGCTATACTACGCCCCGAAAATCATCTCACGCCCAAAGGAGTACAACCGTGCTGGAAGCCTATCGCGCCCATGTTGAAGAGCGCGCCCAACAAAATATCCCCGCAAAACCGCTCAGCGCAAGCCAAGTTGCTGATCTAATTGAGCTGCTTAAGAATCCACCTGCGGGAGAAGCCGACTTCTTATTAGAGCTTCTAGCTACTCGAGTTCCACCCGGTGTTGACGAAGCGGCCTACGTAAAAGCAGGCTTTTTATCTGCGGTCGCCAAAGGCGAGACCCCCTGCTCTCTTATTGATCCCGCACAGGCGGTCGAACTTTTGGGCAATATGCACGGCGGCTACAACATAGAAACACTCGTTGGGTTGCTAGAGGATTCCCAATTAGCCGTGGCCGCGGCAGAGCAGCTTAAGCACACGCTACTCATGTTTGAAGCTTTTCACGACGTCGAGGCACTGGCCACTAAGGGCAATACCCATGCGGCGGCTGTGATGCAAAGCTGGGCTGACGGTGAATGGTTTACCGATCGCGACCCCGTTCCAGAATCCACAAAAATGGTCGTGTTTAAGGTTACCGGAGAGACCAATACTGACGACCTGTCCCCTGCCCCCGATGCGTGGTCGCGCCCAGATATTCCGCTGCACGCCAACGCCATGTACAAAATGACTCGAGACGGTCTAGAACCGGACGAACACGGAATCACCGGACCTCTAGAGCAAATTAAGGCCATCAAAGCTAAAGCACTCCCCGTCGCCTTTGTTGGGGACGTTGTGGGAACTGGCTCATCTAGAAAATCAGCCACCAATTCAGTGCTTTGGTTTTTTGGCGACGATATGCCAGGAGTTCCGAACAAACGAGGCGGCGGTGTTTGCATCGGCGGTAAAGTGGCCCCCATTTTTTACAACACGATGGAAGATGCAGGAGCCCTAGTCTTTGAGGCCCCAGTGGACGACCTGCGCATGGGGGATGTCATTGAAGTACGCCCATATGATGGCAAAATACTCAATGAATCCGGTGACTTACTGTCCGAATTTGCACTAAAGTCTGAGGTTTTGCTAGATGAGGTTCGTGCGGGAGGCCGCATCAATCTAATCATAGGTCGCGGGCTAACAACTCGCGCACGTGAAGCCCTAGGACTGCCCGAGAGCAATCTTTTTCGAACCCCCGAGCAACCGACAGACACTGGCAAAGGCTTCACGCTTGCGCAGAAAATGGTGGGACGGGCTTGCGGTATGACGGGCGTAAGGCCTGGCACCTACTGCGAACCTCGAATGACGACCGTAGGGTCGCAGGACACTACGGGTCCTATGACCCGCGATGAGCTCAAAGATCTAGCGTGTCTGGGCTTCTCGGCTGACCTTACTATGCAGTCGTTCTGCCATACGGCCGCCTATCCAAAGCCCGTCGATATTTCAACGCAACATACCCTCCCCGACTTCATCAAAACCCGGGGCGGCGTGTCATTAAGACCCGGAGACGGCATTATTCACAGCTGGCTTAATCGCATGCTACTACCCGATACCGTGGGAACTGGAGGTGACTCTCACACCCGATTCCCAATGGGCATTTCATTCCCTGCAGGTTCCGGCCTCGTCGCGTTCGCAGCCGCAACCGGCGTCATGCCTCTCGATATGCCAGAGTCCATACTGGTTCGCTTCAAAGGCAAGATGCAACCAGGAATTACGTTGCGAGACTTGGTGCATGCCATTCCCTACTACGCCATCCAAAAGGGGCTTTTGACCGTCGAGAAAAAGGGCAAAAAGAACATTTTTTCTGGCCAAATACTTGAGATCGAGGGCCTCGAGGACCTCACTGTAGAACAGGCCTTTGAGCTGTCTGACGCCTCTGCCGAGCGCTCTGCCGCCGGCTGCACTATTAAGTTGGGCGAAGACACCATCGCCGAGTATTTGCGCTCGAACATTGTGCTTCTACGCTCAATGATTGCCGAAGGTTATGGCGACGCAAGAACTCTAGAGCGGCGAGCACGAAAAATGGAAGAGTGGCTGGCACAGCCCGAACTTCTGTCTGCTGATAGTGATGCTGAGTATCTCGAAATCATCGAAATCGACCTCGCTGAGGTTAACGAACCTATCGTCTGTGCCCCCAATGACCCTGATGATGCTCGAAAACTGTCTGAGGTCGCTGGCGATGAAGTCAACGAGGTCTTTATTGGTAGCTGCATGACAAACATCGGCCATTTTCGGGCGGCGGGCAAACTCCTTGAGGCCCATGGCAAACCCGTAAACACCCGCATGTGGATATGCCCACCAACACGCATGGACGAACAGCTGCTCATGGAAGAAGGCTACTTCTCGATCTTTGGCAAAGCCGGCGCCAGGACAGAAATGCCGGGTTGCTCACTTTGCATGGGTAACCAAGCGCGAGTTGAACCGGGCAGCACCGTGCTTTCGACATCGACTCGGAACTTTCCCAACCGATTGGGCGATGGTTCCAACGTTTACCTGACCTCTGCAGAATTAGCCGCCGTTGGGGCGTTGTTGGGAAGGTTGCCCAGCCCGGCTGAGTACCTAGAGTTCGCGACCAAAATCGACTCTATGGCGGATGAAATTTATCGCTACATGAATTTCGACCGTGTTGTGGAATTTCAGCAACGTGCAGAAGAAGGCGGGCGTATCGCTGCAGTACAAATCGACGAGGTTGCCTGATCCGCATTCCTGCTAGGTGGACTGGTAGAGGCTATGGACAGTCTGGGGGGGGCTCCCCCTCAGCACCGAGCGTCCCAAACGGCGGCGCGGCACGGTCAAGCGCCTCTATGAGTTCATTGAGCAGGTCATAAAGCCCACTCAGATTCTCAGCGCCATATTGTGACTCGATATATTGATAACGCGCTTCCGATTCAGGCGCGATTTCTGCAATCAACTCGCGCCCCAATGACGTAATTGAGACTAGGGAACGGCGGCTATCCCGATCGCAAGGTTGGCGCTGCAGGATCTTTCGCCCCTCCAGATTTTGAACAATGCGACTCACACTGGGGCGCAATAACGAGCAAGCTGACGCCAGTTCACTCACATCGAGGGACTCACTTTCAGCGAGAGCGCGCATGACCCGCCACTGCTGAGTCGATAGGTCGTGGGCACGCAAATGCGGAATAAAGGTTCTGAGCACAGCCTCGTGCGCTTTTAACAGGGTCATAGGTAACGACTGGTCGAAGCGCCGCATATTGTTGGCTGCGACTGTCTTTGCAGCCGCTGGTGCGACCGACCTTGGTCTCTGTCTCTGGGTCATGAGCCTGTTCGCCGTTTAAAATTGAATAATCATATCAAGTTTGATCCGTTAAATTTGGCCTTTGTGGTTTTGCTCACTATGCGATGGGCCGCAACCAGCCTTTTCATCGACTTCAGCCTTGGCACCACAAACTGTCAACCTTATGGCCGATAATGGCAATTAAATCTGGGCCCAATCTTCTAGGCTCAAATGGGTTTATTGAGAGCAACATTTATGTCGAAGGATAATCCACAAAACGGTCGCTCACCGAAATCGCACTCCAGAGCGATTGACCTTATCGCTGCGTTGGCCTCCGGCGAACTCTCTGCAGTGTCGCTCATGCAGAGTACTTATGAGCGGATCGCGCAGGAGAACCGAGACATCAATGCCATATGTACATTGGTTCCTATCGAGCAAAGCCTAGAGGCAGCGCAGCGCGTTGATAAGGCGAGGCAGCAGGGGCAGATACTACCAAAGCTCGCCGGACTCCCACTGGCGATCAAAGACCTTGCGGACACCAAAGACCTCCTAACCACTCAAGGATCTCCCATTCACTCGGAGCACATACCCAAAACTGACAGTTTATTCGTATCAAGGCTCCGAGAATCTGGAGCTATCGTGATTGGCAAAACCAACACGCCGGAATTTGGCGCTGGATCACACACCTTTAATCCGCTGTTCGGCGTCACCCGAAACCCTTATGACCCGCTGAAAACTGCCGGCGGCAGTTCTGGGGGCGCAGCTGCAGCCCTTGCCACAGGTATGGTGGCTCTTGCCGATGGCTCTGATATGGGCGGCTCACTGCGTAATCCAGCGGCGTTTTGTAACGTTGTAGGTCTACGGCCCAGCATGGGGCGGGTACCCACCCTTCCGAAAGCAAAAGAGACCTTCAGCCGGATGGCAGTGGAAGGCCCAATGGCAAGAACTGTCGAAGATTGCGCACTGATGCTTCAAGCTATGGCGGGCGCCGATCCGCGTGATCCTCGCTCATTAGATATCGCCAAACTAAACCCAACTCCAGCTTTGAGCGAGCAGCCAAAGACCCTGCGCTTAGGCTGGGCACCAAAACCAGCCGGCCTTCCTGTTGAGGCCCCGGTATCCTCTGTTCTCAGTGCCGCCCTGTCGGACATGCAACATCTCTATCCCGCCATTGAAGAAATAGACCTCTTTGAGTTGCAAGACGCTATGGCCGTATTTACCGTGTTGAGGGCTGCTGCCTTTGCTGAGGGACTGGCAGATGTCTACCATTCTGACCGGGATAAAATGAAAAAAACCGTTATCGACAATATTAAACTAGGCTTGGATCTGACCAGCGATGTTCTTAACAGCGCGGAAAAACAACGGCTTAATCTCCACAAGGCGCTGATGTCAGTATTTGATCGCTTTGATTATCTGCTATTACCCGTAACACAGGTCATGCCTTTTCCTATTGAGGTCGAGTTTCCTACATCGGTTAATAACGAGGCGATGACAAGCTATATTGATTGGATGTCGAGTTGCTGCATATTGAGCCCTTTTGATGTTCCCTGCCTATCGATACCTGCCGGCTTCGATGCTGACGGCCTCCCCGTAGGCTTACAAATTGTCGGCAAGCCTGGAGACGATTGGGGCGTCATGCGACTCGCCTACGCCTTTCAGGAGCACACCGGTCACTGGCAGAAAGCGCCGCCTACCTTTGAGGAACGCGCTCATGAAAGGGTTTGAACGCTTTCAAGAATTCATCGAGGCCAAGCTGCCTGATCCCTTAACATTTGCTTTGACCTTAACGGCCCTAATGGCCTTTCTCGCGTTGACCTTAACCCCTACCGAGCCTCCGGAACTGCTCATGCTATGGGGTGATTCATTGAGCTCTCTGCTCACTTTCACCATGCAAATTGGCCTGACTATTATCTTGGCTTATGTGCTCTCACAAACGCCGCTCATGCAAAGTGGACTGCGGCGCCTAGCAGCCTTGGCAAGAACCCCCACGCAGGCTTACGTGCTCGTCATTCTTACCGCCGCTACGTTTTATCTGATCTCCTGGCCTCTCGGGCCCATTAGCGGGGCGTTGGTGGCAAGAGAAATTGCGAAAGACGCGGTCGCGCGAAACAATCCGGTACATTTTCCTCTCATGGCAGTCGGCGCCTTGAGTGGTTATGCCGTGTGGGAAATGGGTTATTCGTCGTCTATTGCCCTCGCTGTGGCCACTGAGGGGAACCCCACGCACGACATTATTGGTCGACTGATTCCCATTCAGGAAACGTTGTTAACGCATTGGAACCTCTTGTCGATAGCCACCACCCTCGCCGTCATTATCGCGACTGTCCTAGCCCTGCACCGACAATTTGACCTTAAAAAACCCTACATACCCGAAGATCTTGTCACACCCCTAGAAAGGCTCCCCGAGGTGGCACCTGATTTAAAACCGCCACAAGGGCGCAGGCATTGGTCACTGCTAACGGGGCTGTTACTCGTGGCTTATGTGGTGGGATGGTTTGCTCAGCAAGGACTGGCACTGGAATTAAATATAGTCAATTGGACTTTTATGGCCCTAGGGCTTCTTCTTGTGCGATCGCTATCCCATTACAGTGTTTTGTTTGCCGACGGCGCCCAGGTCGCAGCACCCACATTACTGCAATATCCCTTGTATGCCGGCATCATGGGAATGGCCATCCAAAGTGGCCTAGCCCAGCAATTTACTCAGGGACTGATTGGCGTTGCCACGCACACAACGCTACCAGTTATTGCTTTTCTCTCTGCGGGACTGATCAATATTTTTATTCCATCAGGGGGCGCGCAATGGGCGCTGCAAGGGCCCGCATTTATTGAAGCCGCTAAGCTACTGGAGGTTGATCTTGGGTTGATTGCCATGTCAGTCGCCTACGGAGACCAGTGGACCAACCTTATCCAGCCCTTCGTTGCGATACCCTTGCTTGCCCTGACTGGATTGCGCCTGAAACACATATTTGGCTTGGCCTTGGTACTGTGTGCTGCTACCAGCTTGCCCTTAATAACGGGCCTCCTGATCGGCAACCTACAAGGTTAAATATTAAAACGGCCCCACAGAGCATCTAAAACTGCCCACAAAAAGATCGCCCCAAAAACACCGGTGAATAGCTTTTGCTTACCGGACATTGAGCGACCTAGAAGGACGCCTTGTCTGTCAGGTACGCCCTTAAGACCCAACGACGTGCAGAAATAACAACCCAGCCACTAGCAACGCTACCTAAGAGAGACTCATCACCAGTGGCTTTACCGCGTCAATAGCCAACTGCTGATGCGGTTGTAGGTCCTGCCCTCCCAAGCCAGCATGCAGCGGCAGAAAAGGATCTTCTGTTGCGGTTTTGTGACCGGACAAAGCTTCCAAAACGGCGAGCCCGAAAAAGGGGACCGTCCAACTGTTATAGCCGCCTTCATGGGTCATCAATATTCGGCCCTGACAGTTACGGTCAGCGGCAGCCAGAAGTTTTTCAGTGAGGCTCCGGTAGCCATCACTGTGCATTTGCATACGGCCCAAAGGGTCATAGGCGCCAGCATCGAAGCCGCTAGGCACAATGATCAACTCAGGTGCAAAAGCATCAAGGGCGGGAATGATAATCTGATCAAAGACGGCTTCATAAGCGCCGACACCTGAACCTGGGGGTAAAGGGATGTTGATGTTGTAACCTTCGCCCGGGCCCTCTCCCACTTCGTGAACATGCCCTGAATCGGGCGGAAAACAATTATCTTGATGGACCGATATTGTCAGCGCCCGGGGATCATCATAAAACGCGCTTTGAGTACCGTTACCATGATGAACATCCCAGTCCACGTAGGCTATGCGGCTCAGACTCAAGGTTTCTAAGGCATGAAACCCAGCGATGGCTGCATTGCCAAAAATGCAGAAACCCATACCTTCACCCGCAATCGCATGATGACCTGGCGGCCTGACTAGGGCGTAGGCGTTATCGATCTCGCCCGCTATTAGCGCCTCCAATGCACTGAGCACCCCACCTGCAGACAGCATGGCGATTTCGTAACTTCCCCGACCTGCCGGTGTAAAAAAGCCCGCATCTCCGCCTGTATCGGCGCTGATCCGTTGGACATTGGCCAAATGCTCAGCTGTATGGAAACGAAGAATCTCTGCCTCCGTCGCAGAGCGCGGTTTAATGTGGGTAAGGACCTCATTCATACCTGCGACTTCAAGAAGATTACGAAACCGGCGTTTCGTCTCTGGATTTTCCGCATGGGTACCCGGCTGCACGGGATTGCCGTAGGGCATTGGTCCCGCATAATTACCCGTGTCATGCCACATATACAGTTCATGAGCGACTAATCCGGTTTTACGTATTGGTGACATGTTTTGATCCTAGTTCTGCTGTTTTAGGTTCCTGACCAAATGCTGGGTTTGCGGTGACGCAGGGGATTAGCGCGCTTCCCTGCCCCACCGCACTATGGCTTGCAAACACGGCAGATGCCAAACCTAAAATGTTTCTTCTGAAAAATGAACTCACTGCGGCGCAACGTAGACCTGACGGCCACGGAACCATGTTTGCAACGGCGCGGTATCGGAAATGGCCTCGATTGGAATTTCATGGATATCATGATTAAGCACGACAAAGTCTGCCGATTTTCCTACCGCTATCGAGCCAGCTTCACCCTCGATACCCAAAATAAGCGCAGGCTGAGTTGTCCACAAAACGATTGCCTCATCGAGCGAAACGCTCTGCGCTGACCAAAACGTAGCGTCAGCGCCATCAGTGGGGTGTTTACGTGTCACCAAAGACTCGATGGCTGGCCAAGGATTCATATCGGCAGCCGCAGCGGGCCAGTCTGACCCCCCATTTATCAATGCCCCAGAATCAAGAAGGTCCCGTGTCGGCCAATATTGCTCTCCCCTAGGGGAGCCCACAGCCTGCAACACGGATTCAATAATGGGCCTTGGATACCAAAGGTACGGGGAGAAATCGGCCACGGCATTGAGCGCACTAAAACGCGGGAGATCCAGAGGATCGATGTAACCCGCGTGGGCGAGAGAAATCGGCTGACCAGGTGAGCCATTAGCTTGTCTCGCGCCTTCAATAGCGTCTAACGCTACGCGCACTGCCCCATCCCCTGCAGTATGAATCTTGATGAGATACCCCGCTGCGTCGAAGCGTAGGACCGCACTCTTAAGTTCCTCAGTGTCGATCATTTGCATACCGAGGGTCTCTTCGGGGTGCTGCGCATCTGTGGTGTAAGGTGCCACCATGAGGGCTGAACGCGAGGCCGTGGGCACGCCATCGAGAAAAAACTTAATTGCCTTGGCCTTCAAGTTGTCTGATCCGAATTTAGCCGCACGTTCATCGAAAGTTGCAACAGTTTCTAGAGGTTGAGGCTCTCCACCATGACCATAGCTTTGCTGATATAACACGGCATGAATGTTTAGCTTCCCTGAGTCATCAGCCGCTTTGTAGGCACCCATAGCCATTTCAGGAACTCGCGCATCACCAAAGGCGGTAACACCATAACCGTTAGCAATGTCTGAAACCGCCGCAATCCCCGCAGCTTGTTGCTTGAGTGTATAAGGCGGAATGACCGCAGCTACGACATCAGCCGCCGCCTCAAGCAGGACACCGTTAGGAACGCCGTTCTTGTCACGAACATAAACGCCACCGGCAGGGTCCTTCACTGCAGCATTTAGCAGGATTCCTGCGAGCTGCATCGCCTTTGTGTTTGCCCAACCATGGTGCGCTGAATCATCGTTAAGAAATACGGGATGATCGCCACTGATTGCGTCTAAAAACTTTCGGGGGGTCGACACATCATTATCGACAAAGAAATTGCTGCTCCACTGGCCGCCGACAATCCACTCGGGGGCGTCGGGTGCCTGAGCACAGCTCTCAATCGTTTCGGCTAATTCTGTTGGTGACGCGTCAAAAGAGAAATTGCACATGTATAAGACTTTCTGGCCACCCATAGACGGATGCACGTGGGCATCAATTAACCCAGGAAATACGGCGGCACCCTCCGCATCGAACACCTCGGTGGCATCACCTGTTAATGGCAGCATCGCTTCGTTGTTGCCTACGGCCAAAAAACGGCCGTTTAATATCGCCAAAGCCTCGCTTACATGCTCGGAAGACCCGTCGACATAAACCCTCGCATTCATGAAAACGGTATCTGCGAGAGGCTGTTTGGGCACGTCTGCCGTCGAGAGATCATTAGGCGCATCCTCGCAACCCACCAATGCCAGCAAACAGCCAATCATTAACCAAAGCATTGCTCGTTTCATACTCTCTCTGCCCCACTAAGATCACCGTTTGATCAATAAAAAAGGGACCAAAAGGCCCCTCTCCCAACAAGTCACGCCATGCTTTACTGACCTATGAAATAGCTAAAGGTCACACCATAGGTCCTTGGCATGCCATAGGTTCGCACGTAAGGCCCGTTACCGCCGGTATAGGCAGATGGGTAGTAATCCTCGTCCGTAAGATTTCTGACCCAGGCCATCACACGCCAGTTACCACTGCTAGATCCAAGACCCACTCTGGCATTTGCCACACCGTATTCTTCAGTCGCATCTTCGGGCCGTGGACCACCCGTTGTTTTCCCGGTCTGATTGTAATCAGCCGATAAATCCAGCATGAGGCTGTTAGTGATTGGCATCTCGTAGCGCGCATAAAGGGTGTATGAAAAATCAGGTGTCATTGCTAACTCCTGACCCGATGCATCGTAGTAATTTATGTTGTTGGGGTAAGAGCTGGTGGCGCGATCAACGGCCTGCCACTTTTTAACCTCGGATTCCAACCAAGCCCCGTTCGCTGCCAAGGTAAGGCCCTCTGTGGGCTGCCAAGTAAACTCGATCTCAGCGCCATAAATTTCGGATTCATCCACGTTGGTAAGGCCTGAAATATTACCCACCAATGTGACCGCTGCATCTTGCTCCTGCTTATCTTTGTAATCGTAGTAAAAGACAGCACCGTTAAACTGCATGGTGCCTCCGGCGAGCGTCGCCTTCGTGCCTATCTCATACGCCGTCAGCACCTCTTCTTCATAGGGTATGAGCTGTGTCGTTGTATTCGAGTTTGCACCATTGAAACCACCCGACTTAAAGCCGTTGGAAATGGAGCCATAAACAAGGAGGTCGTCTGATGGTGTCCAATCTAACCCTACCTTTCCTGTCGCGCGACCCGTATCGATCTCATCTGAGTAGGGATTGAACGACGGATCAAAGCCCCCAATATCGTTGATGGTGCCGCAGTCACCCGGACCCACCTCAAAAGGTGAGCCCGCAAGTCCAAACACATTATTGAGAAATAAACCCAGCGAGCCATCATCAGCGACATAAGTACATCCCGTCCAATCACGCTTCTCATTGGTGTAGCGAGCGCCTGCGATTAGCTTTAGCGCGTCGGTCAGCTCGTACTCAACGTGGCCAAAAACTGCAGTCGAAGTTGTTTCTTGTTCGTACTTGGTGTCGAGCTCCAGAATGGGATTGGGCGCAAACAAACCTACGCCAAAGGGAATGCTGCCATACCCATAAACCGAATCAGACATGAAATAGTGATAGTACTCATCCATGTCATCCTGAGAGTAATACAGCCCAACCACCCAATTTAATCGGTCACTTTCCCCAGCGAGCCTTAGTTCCTGGCTGAAGACCTGCAAATCGGTGGTGTTGATGTTGCTAGAGTCATTATAAAAACCGCCATCCCAGTCATTGCTTTCCTCGCGCTGGAAATCGCTATATCCGCTAATTGAAGTTAAGGTCGCGTCACCAATAGCCCAATCTAAGCGGAGCATTATATTGGTAGATTGATTGTCCCTTTGCGGACGCAGATCGAAGGTCTTGCCCGTCAGTGCACTAGTGTAGCTGTTGGTCCAACCCGCCTTAGTATTATCGTCGACTGAGTACCAAGGGGGCGTTTGCCCAAAGGTAGCGTTGCCCGGAATGACATATTGGTCGAGGGGCACATAGGGCGCTGTGAAGTCTCCGATTCCGATGAGGCTGCCCGGATAGGCTGTATTTGCCGTATTGTCAGATTGATCATCGACGTAGCTCACCATTAGTTTCGCGCTAAAGCTATCACTAAAGTCACTGACCAAGGTGCCACGAATTGCCATGACGTCATCCTCACCGAGCTTGTCATCGCCTACGGTATTTTCTTGCCAACCTTCTCCAGACTGCGCAATTCGCACAGCAACACGACCACGGGTTGAATCAGATAAGCTGCCACTCACGTAGCCTTCAAGATCTAGGGCTTCGTACCGGCCATAACTCGCTGTTACTCCCGCAGCGAACTCCTCGGTAGGTTCCTTGCCAATAAAGTTTATTTGGCCAGCCGTGGTGTTGCGGCCATACAGGTCTCCCTGAGGGCCTTTGAGTATCTCTACACGATCGGTGTCAAAAAGCAGGCCACGGGTCATTACTGTGTAGGGCATGGCGACCCCGTCAAAGTAAATGCCGACGGTCGATGAAGCTGCCGTCGAGTAATCTTGAAAGCCGACCCCACGAATTGTGTATAGCGGCACCCCTGTGGCTGCCGTCTCATTGACTGTAACGCCAGGGGTGTACATAGCGATATCTTCGGCGCTCAAAATCCCGAGTTCGCGAATCTGCTCACCGGTGAAGGTGGTGATTGCTATACCCACATCGTTGGCACCTTGCTCGCGCTTCTGGGCCGTGACTACAACTTCCTCTAGCTGGAGCGCCATGGCTGGCAAAGTAACAGACGCCACAGCAACGGCAGCAGCTAACGTTGCAATAGGACCACAGTAGTTTTGTCGACGATTGTTCATTGTGAACTCCCCTGAGTAGCTATTTCTTATTTTTTGACCGCAGCGCTCGCGCCACGACCCAAGCCTTTCGCTTTGACTATACCCGCAGAAGTTCCCATAAGATTGACATAAGTGGCCACAGGCTTGACCACCAAATTGGCTGGCTCGGCAGCGTTTTTGTCAATTTTCAGCTTCGCTAGAACAGCGATTAATCGAGGAGTGCGCGGAGATTTTCTCGATAGGCTTGTGGTGATTCACCCACCCAAGAACGAAAGGCACGGCTAAAGGCACTCAGCTCGGAATAGCCCAAATCAAAAGCGATTTCTGTCAGCGAGGCACGTGAATTAACCAATAAGTACTTCGCTCTTCGCTCTCTTGCGAGATTTTTTGCCTCGTTAAAAGTAAAGCCCTCCTCTGACAGGCGGCGTCGAAGCGTTCGTGTCGATAAACCCATGAGCCTTGCAATACTTTTTGAGTCGAGGTTGCCTATTGGGTCCTCAAGCATTATCTGACGACAAACCTTACCCACAAAGCCACTGGTTTTATTCCCCATTGAAAAATAGGTTTCCATGGCATTAGCCAAAATTCTAAACATCAGTTTATTACTGGTAAGAAAAGGCTGGTTTAGAAAAGACGCAGGCAAATAAATGCTATTGTGCTGAGCATCAAACTCTAGCTTGCAGTTAAAGAAATCACGCAGTGCTTGGGTTGTGGCAGGCTGCTTGTGGCGGAACGTTACCCGTATCAGGGGAACTGTTGTTCGAGTCGCCGTAAGCAACGTTTGCACTAGGAAACCATTGAGATACTCATTGAGCTGGCCCATATCAGAACTGCCCATATCAATAAGATCAGCTGAGAACACTACGGTGTCACCTTTGGACTGATAGTGCGTAGTGATTCCCGAGTCGATGTAGTGATCGTATTGATTTAGAAAGGTTAAACCGCTGCCTACTGAAGGCGCTGCCAACATTGCTACGATTAGCAAGCTACTTGATTCGAAATGAAAATCCCGACCCATGGATAGCCCCATGGTCTGGTTATTAGTCACTTGCGCCGCGTGCTCAAAAAGTGCGGCAACGCTTTCGAGGGGAAGTGGCAGGTCGTACTCTTCGTTGTTGGTGTAGTCCAAGCCACTGGCTTCAAACACTGGCCCGGGATCGACCTCCCGGTCCATCAAATAATCTCGTACATAAGCTGCGAATCGGGGAGATAGACTCGGGGTATATCCCCCTGAAGAGGTCATCGCGAAAGGGTTCAGTCGGCCTCGTTCAATTGCGTGTAGTACGAGGCAAGGGCTGTCATCGCCGCAGGCTCGAGGTCTTTCACCACATTCACCATAAGCGGATGATAGCGGGTTCCACTCTTGAAGGCCTGCAACTGATTGTCTAAATAAAGCGCACTCTGACCCGCCAGAATAGGCCAGTCCTTCGTAACAGGGTAACCCTTCATACCATGGCAAGCATGGCAATAACCGGCTCGGTTTAAACCCTCCTCCACTAAGTTAGCGTTACCGTTATCGGCGACCACCCAGGGCTGCCCCGCATACCAAGTTGCTAGCTCATCGATGTCGGCATCACTGAGCCCCGCCGCCATGCCGTTCATCAGGGCGTTTTTTCGCTCCCCACTGCGAAAAGCCTGTAGCTGTAGGACGAGATAGGGTGCATTTTGCCCCCCAAGGTTGGCGTAGTCGGCATTGATACCCACACCTTCTTTACCGTGGCAAGACACGCAAGTAGCTAGTGCCTTGGGTTCCGCCGCCAGCGAAGGAGCCCCTAAAATAACCGCTAGCGCTGCCACAAAAGCAGCAAACCTCGTTAGACTTTTCATGACTCTGCTCCTTGTGCCTCCAGTGCAGCAATTTCTGCCAACACCGATGCTCTATGATTTTCGATTTCTTGGAGTGGCTGGGCTCTGAGAACGGCCACTTCTTGTGATGTATAGGGGACGTAACCTGCCGCCGGCAGACTTACTCCTGCAAAATTATCGATACTCCAGTTTAAGACCTCTGCGAGCTCAGCATCATCAAGTGTGGACAATGCCGAACCCGGGACACGCACCATAAATTCCCGCCCGCGCTGGCTGCGCAAAAAATACCCCATAAAATCCTTTAGGGGTGGAATAGCATTAGCACCAGCGCCGTCGGGGGTGTGACAGCCCTGACAAAACATTTGATAGTGGTATTTCGCGCGCTCGGGGTTCATCGCATCATCCGCAGCCAAGCTCGGACAAATTGCCACCATCACGGCAAGCATCAACCCCTTGATCATCGCCCTCGCCACGCCGCTACTCCTCGAATGCCACCCCGACAACCACCGCAGCCGAACAATGGTAAGCCGCACTCGAGGTACCGAGGCACCAGTTAATGTCGTTCGTTTTGTCTGGACGATAAGGCGGTCTATCGCCCTCATCACGCTGACACAAACAGGCGCCGCAACCAGGCTTACCGCAGCAGTCATTGTATGAAATCACGTAGTTACGACCATCGGCCGGATTGTGACAGGTACCAATCCAAGTCACCGGTGACATTTCCGTACCCGGGGGACAACTGTTGGCGCTGCCCCCGCAACAGCTGCATAGAAAGCCATCGATGGCGCAATACCGCCAGTAATCACAATCCGTCTCACTCCCGCTCTCCTGTGGCCGGCTCGTGGGCTCGGGTCCCGCAGCACGTGCCACGGGCAGGAGTGGCAGTGTGCTGGCGCCAACAAGCACGCCTCCCAGAGCTTTCAACATGCCGCGACGAGGGGCTTGCTGGGCTGCACTTCTGGCTCGCTGCTCGAGCAGCCGATCAATGAAAGACATCATGATTTGACCTCCACATAAGACGCATCTGTGCGTTTATTCATAAAATCTTGAATCGAAGCCACACCGCGTTCCTTCGCTTCAAAAAGACTGTCGATGTGCTCGCGAGAATTAACGATTCCCAGAGAAGCCACGCGTTGCTGCTCGTCAACCAAAACCGCGTAAGGCAGCTTTGATACGCCATAACTTTTGCCGATAAGTTCGCTGACGACATACGGCAGCGGAATTTCTTTTCGTGCAACATAGCCCGCGTGATCCTGCTGATCGCCATCGCTTACTAACACCACATCCACCCAATCTGCTTCGGCACGTGCGCTCGATAGCAAAGCCGGCATGAGTTCATTACACACCGGGCAATCTGGCGACATAAAAAATAGCAGCTGAGATTTACTGCCAGCACCACCGATACTGACCCGATCCTCAGTGAGGGTTAACGCCTCGAGTGCCGGAGCTTGCGCTCCAACCTCTAAAGTGCGGTTCACCATTAAAGCGCCTGCCGGTGCCACACGTTCGTACAGTACACCAACCTGTCGCAACAACGCATAGTTAACAATGCCCAGGCCAATGACCGCTGCCCACAAAATAATATTTGATACCACCAGAAAACTCATTGCGACCACCCTACCAAACGCTGTCGATTGGCAATGATCTGGTCAGTCGACAAATAGATCAGCACCAAAAAAAGACCTAAGGCTGTACCCAGTGAGATGATTGCCATGGAGTTCAACGATGGGGACTGCGCAGCCACCCCCAACAATGGTGCGGCCACCAACAAATTGCGCAGGACTAACTCGGGACCAATGCGAGTTTCAGCGGCAGGGCCACTGCACCCACAACGCAGATCTTTACGGCCCGCCTGAATTTGGCGCCACATAAATCCCGCATACATGACAAGTAGAAAACTGCAGCCCAGAGCAGCAATTGAGCGGGTAGCGGGAACGAGAAGCGCCAGCGCCAACACCATTTCGGTAGTGCCCACAGTAGTTACCGTCCAGCTCTTTACCGGGCGCCCTAGGTAGGCCGCCATAATGTCGATGTAGTCGGCGGAGTGGCGAAATTTAGAGTACCCCGCATGGAGAAAAATCAGGCCCGCAAACAACGCGATAGCCCCCGTAACCACTGCCAGCAGCATTTACTGAGCACCCCGCAGCAAAAGTGGCGTTTCCTGGCCAAAGCCCGTGATTTTTTTAATGAAGCTCCCGGTCAAGCCGTCATAGAGCTCAACGCTCATATCGGTAGGGTTAGTCACCAGCACTTTAGGCTCCTCGCCTCGACTCACCGCCAGGGACAGTCCCCATGCTTCCAGTGGAATCCGAAGAACACGCCGCCTAGCCTCCGGATCAAAAACCCAAACTTCACTGCCCCCAGCGTTATGCATTCCGTCCACGCCATTGGCCTCGGCGTTCATCAAAAAATAAATACGACCGAGATCATCCTCACCGTCAATACCAATACCCGAGGGCGCCCAGGCCTCCTCTCCCTTACCATAAAGAGGCCAAGACGCCATTGGCAAAGCGGCGCTTCCCGTCATAGCTACAGGCTGCACTCGCCCGTCAAAGGCTGGAAAATACGCAATATTATCCACGACAGCGGGTCGCTCAAAGATCGGCGAATCGTCAGAATCAAAAAACACCTCACTCGTGACTCTCGATTTTTCCGAGCCGTCATCATTTAAAACCACCGTCAGCATACGGCCGTCAGCGCACAATGCACTGAGTCCCATGTCGCCATTTGCATAAATAAAGCTGCATCCTGGAATTGGGATCTCACCCATGACTGTGCGCGTCTCTAGATCGACCAATGTCACCGACGTCGACGGACTGAGATTGAATATGGCCAGCCACCGATCATCCTTCAGAAGTTGTAGCGCCACGCGTTCTGGCATCCCCATGAAACGCTTGCCAGCAGGCAGTATGACCTCGGCAACCGCCGAGAGGTTTGCCGTATCCCAAATGGTTAGTACATCAATTCGGTCGCCACGTGTTCCTCGGGTATGGAAGGTCTCAACGGAAAAAATCTCGCCCCTTGATTGCGCTTCGATAAAAGTCCCCATAAGACTCACAGGAAACATCCCTTGCACCTGCTCTCCAACAGAGTCCTTGGTGGTGTCTAGCACCACAACCTTACCGTCAGACATGTGAAAGAAGGCCGCGTCGTGAACTAAGAACCAATCCGCCGGATAGCGCTCGGGTAGGGTTTCGATGATCCCGGTGGGCTCTACCGCTAGTGGTGGCCGTATTTCCTCTGCACTAACCCACACACTGACGGCAGCCAGCAGTGCGACAAACAAGCTTTGCTTAACCATGATTATCCCTCGCACTGTTATTAACTTTTGGAAATTTGTAGGGTTTGAATATTGGTGTACTCGACGAGCCCGTACCGTCCAAACTCTACGCCAACACCTGACTGTTTGACACCGCCGAAAGGCGCATCGGGTTGAATCATAGCGTGGTTATTTACCCAAGCCGTGCCACACTCAAGACGAGACGCGAGTTTCTGAGCCGCAGCAACGTCGCTCGACCAAACCGAACCACCCAGACCTACAGAGACCGCATTGGCCTTTTCCAGTGCGTCTTCGACATCTGAGAAGCTGACGACCGGTAAGATTGGTCCAAAAGGCTCCTCCTGAACCAGCCGGCTACTCTCGGGTATGTCTTTGACGATTGTCACTGGAAAGAAATACCCAGGCCCCGGCATAGGCTCACCGCCGGTAAGGAAAGTAGCACCGTCGGCTTTGGCTGATTCAGCTAATTCACAAACGCGGTCGTACTGCATTTTATTTTGGATAGGACCAAAATCGGGGCTCTCTGAAGCCGGACCAGTCTTTACGCTCCCAGCAATACCGGCCAGCGCCTCGCACATTTCATCATAGATATCCTCATGGACATAAAGCCGCTTCAGGGCCGCGCAGGTCTGTCCATTGTTGATCATAGCCGTTGCAAAAATTTTGCCTGCTGCCTCTGCTACATTGGTATCGGGCAAGACTATGGCGGCATCGTTGCCACCCAGCTCTAGGGTCAAACGCTTTAAGTTATCAGCGGCCGCTTCCATAATTCGCTTGCCGGTGCGGGTAGAGCCGGTAAAAACAATTTTATCGATATCAGGATGAGACGATATCGCCGCGCCTAGACCGCCCTTTCCAGTGACAATATTCAGAACACCGGGAGGCAGCAAATCGCTGATGAGGTGCATCGCTTTGAGTACCGTTAAAGGCGTGTATTCCGAGGGCTTCGCCACTACCGTGCAGCCGGCTAAAAGGCCCGGAATAATATGCCAACAGGTGATGAGCAGCGGATAATTCCAAGGGGTGATTGAGCCCACCACACCCACGGGCTTACGATGTACTTCAATGCGAGCCTCGTCATTATCCTGAATAACTTCCACAGGTAGGTCTAGGCTCGCGGTGTAACGTATCCATGCCAGACTACCCCCCAACTCAAACATGGCGCCTAGGCCTGCAAAACCGTCGATGGGCTTCCCCTGCTCCTCACTAAGAAGCTGGGCCAACTCTCCAATATTTTCCTCAAGCCTGTCAGCAATTTTCAAAATCAGGGCTCGGCGCTCTTCCAAAGACTGCCCACTCCAGCCGAGCAAGGCCTGCCTAGCCGCAGCAACCGCCTCGTCTAACTGGGCAGGACTTGCTTCGGGAACCGTTGCGATTACTGCCTCTGTGGCCGGATTAAGTACCTCAATTGAGGTTTTAGCCCCTACTGACTTACCGTTTATAAGCATTGAATAATCAGTCATAAATCCCCCAAAATTGTTCTATTCAAAGCCGCGCTTTCGCTTTTTCATCCAGGCGCTTTGCGCGTCCCACACTTCCCTACTGTAAAGGTGGTGGTGTGCTGAAACCCATCCCTTTGATAGGTAACACGTTATCTTTTTCTCGAGTATAACGCTGCACCAGCTTCTCACCAAGCCATTCTAAAGCCATACTCTTTGACGCGAACCGGGCGTCACGCACGAACACAGTCATACATCTGCCGTTTCTGTTGCTGATGGACCAAACTCCGACCGCACTAGCAAACGAAAGTAATTTTCCCGGTCTATGCCCCCTCTTTCACTGCGGTCGCGCCGAGAGATTATGACCATGACCAAGACCGAGGCCGGCATCGTAAACAAGGCTGGGTAGTCATAGGGAAACAGCGCCTCAGTATTGCCCATCACAGACACCCAAACTTGCGGCCCAAGCACGATGAGAACAATGGACGAGACCAGCCCCACCCCAGCGCCATACAGGGCACCTCGGGTCGTGAAGCCCTGCCAGAATAGCGATAAGAACAAGATTGGAAAGGTCACGGAGGCAGAGACCACCATAGGAATCGTCGCAATAAACGCAATGTTTTCATGCTGAAAAGCGAGACCCAGAGCGACGGCTGCAAACCCGATAAGCAAAACACTGATACGAGTTAATCGCAGCTCTGTTTTTGGATTGGGCTTACCTTTCTTTAGGACCTCTGCATAAACATCATGAGAGATGGCCGCGGCCCCCGAGAGGGTAAGCCCTGCGACCACTGCCAAAATAGTTGCAAAACAAACCGCCGACATGAAGCCCGTCAAAATGTCACCGCCCATAGCCGTCGCCACATGAATCGCAGCCATATTGCTGCCGCCAATAAGTTTGCCCTGCTCATTGAAGAATTCTGGATTTCCGACCACGTACGCAATCGAGCCAAAGCCCATGACTAAAAGAGCAATGTAAAAATAGCCGATGAACAATGACGCATAGTAGGCAGACAGCTTTGCTTGGTGCATATCTGGAACGGTAAATAAGCGCATCAAAATATGGGGCAATCCCACTGTGCCAAACAACATTGAAACCTGAATCGTCAATATTTGTACTGGGTCGTCGAAGATCGATCCGGCCCGCAATATTCCATCACCGTTGGGGTGGTTTGCTGTTGCTTTACCCAACAAATTCGAAAGGCTGAATTCAGAATTTGCCAGTAGCAACGCAGCGATCAGCGTCACACCCATTAGCAACAAACCCGCCTTGATAATCTGCACCCATGTCGTAGCCAACATGCCACCGAAGGCGACATAAGCTAGCACGAGCCCGCTGACGAGCAAGAGGGCCCACTCGTAAGGCAATCCGAACAGTAACTGGATGAGCGTGCCCGCCCCAACCATTTGTGCGATCAGGTACATGATAACGATCAAGATAGTACTGAAGGCTGTGACGAGCCGTATGGGGTCACGATCTAACCTCTGGGAGATCACATCAATGAAGGTAAAGTTACCCAAATTTCGTACACGCTTGGCGAACAGAAACATAAATACCGGCCAGGCACCAAAGGCTCCTAAGGAGAGAATCAAGCCATCAAAGCCCCCCACATACATCAACCCTGTAATACCGAGGAAAGACGCAGCAGACATAAAGTCACCCGCAATCGCGAGACCATTTTGAGCGCCGGTTATTTGGCCGCCAGCATTATAAAAAGTTGAACTGGTTTTCGTTGCTTTTGAGGCCCACCACGTCACATACAGGGTAAAGGCAACGAACAACAAGAACATGCCAATGGCAATCGGATTGACCTCTTGACGTACTGGCGCGCCCTCGATCGCGCCTGCAGCCAATAGTAAATCAGAGCACAGGAACAGAGCACTCGCTGTGGCTAACCTACTCACCGAAAGCCGCATTATCGAGCCTCCCGGCGAGACAGCAGCAGAAAAACAGTCTCAAGAAAAATAAACGTAGCGACGAGAACAACAAACATCATGAGCGAGCCGGTCAATCGAGTCTCACCCAAATATTCTCCTAGGCGCTCACCCCAACTGGTCCAGTTGAGCGTAAAGGAAAAATAAAGTACCAGGTGGATCCCGGTAAACAACAGTCGCTGTCGCGTCTTGCGGTGCACCGCTTCAATATTGGCGTCCGTCATTTATTACCTCTTATTTTTATGATGCATCAAACGTCGTGGTCGACAAGTGGTTGCCCCCCGTCAACCTCCAGACCAACGCTTGTCAAAATCGATATGAACGCGTTCAGTGATGGGGTGTGCCTGACAGGTCAGTATCATACCTCGCGCGATTTCATCCGCTGTTAAACCTCGCTGAATATCCATTTCAACCTCACCTTCAACCAACAACGCTTTGCAGGTTGAGCACACGCCCCCTTTGCAGGCGAAAGGTAAATCCAGTCCTAAATTCAAACCTGCGTCCAGCAAATTTTCGCCGTCTGCAGCGATACGCACTTGGCTTGCACGACCATCGTTGACCAAGGTGACGTCGCACATTTTTCCCGAAAAAGCTTCTGCACGAGCATGGTGTTTGGCAACGCGCTCTGCTGCATCCTCGGCTGAACTTCCAAAAAGCTCATACTTAATTTTATCTTCAGGAATTCCGCTACCACGCAGGCCTCTGGACACTTCCGAAATCATGGACTCCGGACCACACAGAAAAAAACCATCAAACCCCTTCAGATCGAGCACTTTGCGACTCAACTCAGCCCCTTTTTGGTTATCGATACGACCATTGAGCAGCGGCGCATCCTGCGTCTCCCGACTCAGTATGTTGATCCAGTTAAAACGCTGCAGGTACTGGTTTTTGAGAAAAGATAATTGCTGGCGAAACATAATGCTGGCGGACCGTTGGTTACCGTACAGAAGTGTCGCCGACGTACTAGGATCCGCTTCCAGCGCCGCGGTAAGCATAGATATGATGGGGGTGATACCCGAGCCAGCGGCGATAAATAAAAAATTGGTGTCGCTAGCCTCCATGACCGGCAGCGCAAAATTGCCCTGTGGAGCCATCACATCTAGGGTCATACCACTGTGCACATGCGTGTTGGCAAAGTTGCTAAATACGCCATCATCGACCCGCTTAATAGCCACCGTCAGGCGCCCAGACGACGGCGGAGCACAAATAGAGTAAGCACGTGTGACCGGAGCATCATCAATGACAGCTCGAAGCGTCAGATACTGCCCCGCCTGATACGCAAAAACATCCTCAAGGTTTGAAGGCACTTCAAAGCTGACGCACACCGCGTCAGCCGTTTCAGGGACAACGCTGGCAACTTTAAGTGAGTGGAAGGTCGCATTGCTCATATTAAAGGGCCTTGAATACGTCAAAGGGCTCGTGGCAAGCAACACACTTAAAAAGCGCCTTACAAGCTGTTGATCCGAACTCACTAATGATCTTGGAATCTGTACTGCCACACTGTGGGCAGGCAATACTCCCTGCCTCCGGCGAAGCAACGCCATAGGCTGACATTTTCCGCCGCGCTTCAGGAGTCAACCACGCGGTAGTCCATGCCGGCGCTAAACGCGTTTCTACCGTCACTTGATCGTATCCCCCTGCGGTGAGGGCAGCCCGGGCGTCCTCTTCCATAATTCCTAAAGCAGGACAGCCAATATAGGTTGGCGTCAGAACGAGCTCTACCGTCTGGCCATTTCGACTAATGTCCTGCAACACCCCTAACTCGTACAACGAAATGACGGGGATCTCCGGATCCATGACGCTATCGAGCAAATCCCAAAGATCAGGCACTGGCGAATCCTGTCGGCGCCTGCGCCGCGCCAGCTCTTCGACGGGCAACAGTGGAATACACCTGGCTTTTGGGACGGTCACTAGAGGATCACCACTGCAAGCCCGGGTAAGCACGCTGCATAAATTGCATTTCAGCCAAAAGGAATCCCAGATCGTCGGTGTGTATGCCCTCCCTGCCGCCAGTAACTCCCCCTTGTGGCTCCGGTAGAGTCAGAGTGGCTGCGTGCAATGTTTCTGTCACCGTTTCAAGCCATGTCAACCGCAAACTTGCGGGGTCAACCGCAATACCCGACGCAATGAGACCGTCCAGTAACGCATCTCGCTCAAACATCTCATCGGTGTAAATCCAAAGCTGCTCCAAGGCATTTTGGCAGCGCTCATGGCTCTCGGCAGTACCGTCGCCCAAGCGCAGCATCCAATCCCGGCTTCGGCGCAGGTGATACCGGCTTTCTTTCTCCGCCTTAGCCGCAATCGCCGCGAGCCGGCTATCGGTGCTTTTGCACAGCGCTTGAGTGAAAGGTAGTGAAAAAGCGTCGTAGAGAAACTGACGACTCAAAGTAAACGCAAAGTCACCACGAGGCAGCTCACACAAGAGCAGGTTGGTAAAATCTCTGACATCGCGCTGATAGGCAAAAGTATTTTCAGTCACCTCGCCCCCCATGAGCTCAGCGCCATACTGATAAAACAAACGGGCCCTTCCTACAAAATCGAGTGCCACGTTGGAGAGTGCGATATCTTCCTCAAGAAAAGGGGCTCGGCTCATCCACTCGGACAAGCGATGACCCATGATTAACGCATCGTCCCCCAATTGGACGACGTAACGTGTCAGCGGATCTTTGAGCTTCATAAACTGTCGACCCCTTCTGGCAACTCATACATTGCAGCATGACGATAAGGTTTATCGTCCAGAGGGTCATAAAAACTCTCACAGTCGCTTTCTTGAGACGCTGTCACATCACGTGAAGCAACCACCCAAATACTGATGCCCTCCCCGCGACGGGTGTAAACATCTCGGGCGTATTCCAAAGCCTGCTGGGGGTCGTCAGCATGCAAACTTCCGACATGCTTGTGATCTAGCCCCCGACTGGAGCGAATAAAAACCTCATAAAGTTGTAGCTGATCAGACACGGCTATCTCCTCAGGCCACTTCCGCAGGGGGAGTTCGATGCTTGGCGTCGAAGGCAGCCATGGCCTCACGAACCCAGGCACCCTCTTTGTGTGCATCCATATGATGGGCCAGTCGCTGACGATTACAGGGCCCGTTACCCGACACCACACGCTGAAACTCCTGCCAATCAATCTCGCCAAAGTCGTAGTGTCCCCGCGCTTCATTCCAGTGAAGGTCAGGGTCAGGAACAGTAAGGCCAATGGCCTCCGCCTGCTGCACAGCTTGATCGACAAATTGCTGTCGCAACTCGTCATTGCTGCGCCGTTTTATTTTCCATTTCATAGACTGAGCCGAATGTGCCGACTCAGCATCATGAGGACCAAACATCATCAGGGAAGGCCACCACCAACGGTTCAATGCATCCTGAGCCATATCGCGCTGCAGCTCTGCACCCTGCATAAGCGTCATCATGATGTTGTACCCCTGACGCTGGTGAAAGCTCTCCTCTTTACAAATTCTGACCATGGCGCGGGCATAAGGCCCGTAGGAAGTATTTTGCAGGGACACTTGATTAACAATCGCTGCGCTATCGACAAGCCAACCGATGGCACCAATATCAGCCCAGGTCAACGAGGGGTAATTAAAGATTGATGCGTATTTACTTGCGCCGGTGTGCAGTCGATCAATCAACTCGTCCCGCGTCACTCCCAAGGTTTCTGCCGAGGCGTACAAATACAAACCATGCCCGGCCTCGTCTTGCACTTTGGCCATCAAAATAGCTTTGCGCTCTAACGTCGGGGCACGTGTAATCCACTTCCCCTCAGGTTGTTCCCCAATCACTTCAGAGTGAGCGTGCTGGGATATTTGACGAATCAAATTCTGCCGGTATTTTTCCGGCATCCAGTCTTTGGGCTCAACCTTTTCCTCCGCGTCTATGCGTGCTTGGAATTTCTGCTCATTTGAAACCAACGCAGTACTGTCTCTCATGCTTTACACCTACATTCAGTCGTTTTAAACACGCTCAATAATTAGCGCTATACCCTGGCCAACACCAATGCACATCGTGCATAAGGCATAACGTCCATGGCTGCGCCTTAACTCATAGGCAGCCGTTGTTACCAGCCTAGCGCCACTCATTCCTAGGGGATGGCCCAAAGCGATCGCGCCACCATTTGGGTTTACGTGATTGGCATCGTCAGCAAGGCCCAGAGAACGCGTTACCGCGAGCGCCTGAGCAGCAAAAGCCTCATTGAGCTCAATCAAATCCATATCGCCCAAGGAGAGGCCCGCAAGCGCTAGCACTTTTTGCGCAGCCTCATAGGGACCATGACCCATAATTCTGGGCTCAAGGCCTGAAGTTGCCATTGCCACGACCCGCGCCAACGGTTCCAACCCCTGTGCCAATGCCGCCGCCTCAGACGCCAGCATCACAGCGCAAGCGCCGTCGTTTACGGTCGACGCATTGCCCGCTGTAACAGTACCGCCCTCACGAAAAGGGGTAGGCAGGCTGGCTAGTCGCTCTAATGAAGTGTCCTTCCTAGGGCCTTCATCCACGGTTACTTTCAGCGCTTCGCCTTTGCGCCTAGGAATCACCACCTCAGTGATTTCTTCCTCGAAGCGCCCCTCGTTTTGAGCCGCGATTGCCCTTTGCTGCGAGCGCAAGGCAAAGGCATCTTGATCAGCTCTCGATATGGCAAATTGTGTCGCGAGGTTCTCCGCAGTTTCGGGCATTGAATCGGTACCCCAGCGCTTCTTAAAGGCAGGGTTCACAAAGCGCCAACCAATGGTCGTATCGTAGGTCTGTAAGTTCCTGTCAAATGCTGAGTTAGCCTTGCCCGTCACAAAAGGGGCGCGACTCATAGACTCAACGCCACCGGCAATAGCAAAATTGATCTCACCGCTCTTTACAGCGCGAGCCGCCGACCCGACAGCATCAAGGCCGGAGCCACACAAACGATTGAGTGTGACCGCAGGTATTTGCTCTGGCATGCCCGCCAGCAGGGCGCTCATTCGCGCAACATTCCGGTTATCCTCTCCCGCCTGATTTGCACAACCCATCCAAATGTCGTCAACAGCCAACCAGTCTGTGCTTGGATGACGAGCCATCAATGCTGCGATTGGTATGGCTCCTAAGTCATCGGTGCGCACGGCAGATAAACCGCCTCCATATCTTCCAATCGGTGTTCGGACTGCGTCGCAAATAAAAGCTTCAATCATTAAGTACCTCTACTGAATCTCGCCTGACAATGGCATCTCCTATTGTGGTGGAGTTACCACGGAACTGCGCAACACACTCGCCCGTTTCATTGGTCACCGTGACATCGTAGATGCCCGTTCGTTTGGCCTGATGAACCACCGATGCTGTCGCCAGCAGTCGCTCACTCAAATTCGCCGGCCTCAAAAAATCGATCCGAGCACCCGATGCAACGGTGACGAGATTGCGGCTATTGCAGGCATAGGCGAACGCACTGTCGGCCAACGTAAAAAGGTAGCCGCCATGACATATCCCGTGCCCGTTAACCATTTGCGCTTGAACCGTCATTGCCATTTGCGCACTACCCACATCAACGCTAATGAGCTCCATTCCCAAAGCCTGACAAGCGCGATCGTTTTCCCACATTGCAGCCGCTGCAGCCGTAGCTGTAGCAGTCTCGACTGAGGCTGAATCATTGCTCACTGACCTTTGTACTCCGGCTGTCTTTTCTCCAAAAACGCCGCTACACCTTCTGCGTAATCGTCAGTAAACCCGGCAGTGCGCATCAACGTCTTTTCAAGCTCCAATTGCTCATCGAGGGTATTGGTCATCGAGGCGGCAAACGCTTTTTTAGTATAGGCAAAACCAAGAGTCGGCTGTGTGGCTAAGTGCTCCGCCAACGCCATAACGGTGTCCATGAGCTTACTATCCTCTACGACCTCCCAGATAAGTCCCCACTCCTTGGCCTGATGAGCAGAGACTTTAGGCATCAGCATCGCCATTCCCTTGGCGCGTGCCATACCGACCATCCGCGGAAGGTGCCAGCTACCGCCAGAATCAGGTATGAGCCCTAGCATGGCAAAAGACTCTACAAACTTCGCAGACTCAGCCGCAAACACCAAATCGCAGGCCAAGGCTAGATTTGCCCCAGCACCGGCAGCCACGCCATTGACCGCGCAGATAACGGGCTTTTCCATACTGGTAATGCGGCGGATTAGTGGATTATAGAATTTTTCCACCGACGCACCCAGATCAACACGCTCCCCGGGAGCGACGTTACGATCATTCAAGTCTTGCCCAGCACAAAATCCGCGACCAGCGCCGGTAATTACCACGGCACGTATTGTCCGGTCTTCAGCCGCAGCCTCCAGTACCTCAGCGACCTCCCCATGCATGGCTGCCGTAAAGCTGTTTAGACTGTCAGGCCTATTCAATGTGAGGCAGGCAACCCCACCGGCGACGGCATACTCGATGTACTCGAAGGGCATACTTTAAGCCTCCTGCCGCTCAACCAACGTCAGAATGTCGTAGACGGCCACCGGCCCCCCGTTTTGATTAGTAACCTCAACCGCCCAAACGACGACGCCATTAGGCTTTTCATCGCCCCGCCGGGCTTTCTTGATTTTCCGCTTAACGGTCAGCTTGCACTGGATTGTGGTCCCTGCAGGTACCGGCTCTACAAACCGCAAATTCTCCAGCCCATAGTTGGCGATAACTGGACCTGGCGCCGGGTGCACAAACATGCCCGCAGCCGCTGAAATGACGAAGTATCCGTGGGCGACCCGCTGACCAAAGAAAGAATCTTTAGCCGCGATTTCGTCGAAATGTGCATAGAAGTGGTCGCCACTGACGCATCCGAAATTAACAATGTCGGCTTCCGTTACGGTTCTGCGGTGCGTCACTAAGGTCTCGCCAATTTGCAACTCTTCGAAATACTTTTTAAACGGGTGCACAGCATCATGAATTTCTTTGGCGCCGCGATGGTATTCCCGCGTAATCGCCATCAACGTCGTCGGTGAACCCTGAATCGCGGTGCGCTGCATGTAATGCTTAATGGCTCTCGCACCACCGAGCTCTTCGCCGCCACCCGCCCTGCCCGGCCCACCATGAATCAAGTTGGCAAGCGGTGCACCGTGCCCTGTCGACTCTCCAGCGCAATCGCCATTGATAATAAGCATGCGCCCATGCCAGGCCGCGGTGCCTAAAATTACGGCGCGAGCCTCCTGATCGTCTGCGGTGAAGAGCGAACCTACTAGCGACCCCTTACCCATCCTCGCAAGCTCAACGGCATCATTGAGGGAGTGGTAAGGCATTAAGGTTGCAACGGGGCCAAAGGCCTCGACACTGTGCACGACGTTTGCGCTAAGCGGCTCATCGCAACGTAGCAGTGTCGCGGGATAAAACGCGCCGGCATTATGGGATAGCCCCGCCAACGGCATGTCCTCCTCGCCCCCGGCCACTATCGTGGCCTCGCTGCAAAGCGCCTCGACTTTTTCCCTGACATCCTGCGCCTGCTCGGCACTCACTAACGCACCCAGTCGCACCTGTTCCAGTGTGGGATCTCCAGCAACGGTCTTAGCGAGTCGCGCTTTCAGCGCTTCGGTTACTGGTTCAATTAGGGCGTGAGGAACAATCACACGGCGAATCGCTGTGCACTTTTGTCCTGCCTTAGAAGTCATCTCACGGGCAACTTCCTTTACGAAGAGCTGGAATTCGGGATCTTCTGCCTTAACCGACTCACCAAGAATTGCGCAGTTCAGGGAATCGGCCTCCATGGTAACCGGCACGCTATTAGCCAGAAGGTTTGGATGATTTTTAAGTGCCTGGCCCGTACTTGCCGAACCCGTAAAGGTCACTACGTCTTGCTCGTTCAGGTGGTCGAGCAAATCACCCACGCTACCGCATACGATCTGTACAGCACCCTCGGGGAGCAAACCTATATTAATAATTTCTTGGACGACCGCCTTGGTCACATACGCTGTGGGTGTTGCTGGTTTGACAATGACAGGCATACCCGCGAGGAGACTGGGCGCTATTTTCTCCAGCATGCCCCACACAGGAAAGTTGTAGGCATTGATGTGAACGGCAACTCCCGGCTTGGAGGTCAGAATGTGCCGCCCTACGAAAGATCCATTTTTTGACAGCGCCTCCATTTCCCCTTCGATTAGCACTGAATCGTTGGGGAATTCCCGAGTGACCAGGCTCGCGTAGCTTAAAGCGGTACCAAAACCACCCTCAATGTCGGGCCAAGCATCCGCGCGGGTAGTGCCTGTTTTGAAGGAGAGCTCATAAAACTGTTCTTTCATTGCCATGAGCTGCTTTGCGGTTTCTTTAAGCGCAGCGGCACGCTCGTGGAAGGTCATCGCACGCAAAGCCGCGCCACCTACCCGTCGCCCATAGTCCGCCACTTGCACCATGTCGATGCCAGTAGCATCAACCGAACAAACCGGCTCTCCTCGGACCGAATCGACAACCGGCCGGCCTTCTCCAACACCTGACACCCACGCGCCCATGACGTAGCTTTGAAGCTTCATAACGCTGACTCAACTTTCCCCGCTAGCGAAATTATATGATACATAAAAATAGATTTATTTGTAAGTTATGTATTATTTTCTCTGCGGGATGCGGGGCAAAGTGACTGTCGCCATATGGCTCTCAACCACTCTGGCGAATATCCGGTGTGTGTGACTGGTTTATACAGCGCACCACACTGCCCGACTTGCACCGCCACTTAGCTCCAGACTTGTCGAAACCCTAAACAGTTAGATAGAGGCACGGGATGTCCCCCCAGCCCCGTTACACTGTGCACATCGAGGATGGGAACAAACCTTCAAGAAGCCATAGCGGGCTTCACAAAATCCTTGTCAAATCGGGCATTTATTAAAGAAGCGGAGGCACTCTACTGCCTGAGGAAGCGCTACGGAGAAACAGTCATGACAATCGCTGCCACATAGCAAGCCCGCGTTATGGAGACCTCAAACACTGACGAAGTGGCAAGCCATGCCGACGCCTTAAAAAAATCTTGCAGCCAAAATGATACGGAAATTTCTTAGTTTTTTATTTTTTTGTACCAAATTTGACCCAAAGGCAAAAATTTACTTTCCTCCCCTGACCACAGAAGGCATTATCTCGAGAGGAAATTGACAAAAGCAGAACAAAACCATAGCGGGGAATGTTCCGAATTCCCCACCTGCTACTCACTGGAGCGACTCATGAAAATAACATTTTCCAAACTGTTCTCAAAAACTCCGCTCGCACTAGCTTGCGCTGCAGCGTGCTTTTCAAATGCGCTGTATGCTCAAGAATCTGGGCAACTCGAAGAAGTCATTGTTACGGCTACAAAGCGAGCGCAATCCTTACAAGAAGTCGGCATGTCAATTACGGTATTGTCAGAACAATCCATTGAAGAAATGGGCATCGATAGCTACCTCGATTTCGCCGTCAGGATCCCAAATTTAGGAACCGCATTTCAGTCTGACGGCCGCTTTGATTCCAACTCTCCTTCACTACGCGGTGTATTTGGCAGCGGTGACAAATCGTCCTCAGCTACCACCGGCATCTATATAGACGATGTTCCCGTTACCGCTGCTCTTCAGCCACGAGTCATTGATCTAGAACGCATCGAGGTTCTTCGAGGCCCACAAGGTTCTCTTTATGGCGCTCGCTCTATGGGCGGCACCATTCGCCTGATAACACAACAGCCCAGCCTAGATGAGAGCTCAGGATCAATCCACACATCGGTATCTTCTGTTGCTGATGGCGGTGAGAATTATGCGTTTGACGGCAATATCAACATACCCCTCGTTAAAGATAAGCTTGGTTTGCGCATTGCGGGTTACTACGGCTCGGTTTCTGGTATCTACGATCGAGTCTACGAGCCCAATTGGTTGAACTACCAGACAGGGGAGATTACTCAGGGTACAACCCCTGCGTTCGACACCAATGAGGACGTAGACGACGAAGATTATTATGGCGCTCAAATTGCCATGAAATGGATGCCCACCGACAACCTGTCTATTACCCCAAAGTTCATGTATCAAAAAATCAAAGCTGACGGCCTGCCCTTTGCCGATGTCAATTCAGAGAATATGGAAACAAGACGTTTCTTTGACGCTGACGAGCCGGGTGAGGACGAGTGGTGGATAGCGAGCGTTGTCGTTAATTGGTCACTCAGGGCTGGAGATGTGACATCTACAACCGCTTTTTATGAGCGTGACACCTCCGAGTTTGAAGAAGAGCACACCTTCCTCGATTTCATCTACGGTGCCGCGGTGGGTATTCCTATCACTCCATTAGAGTCGGTATTAGAGACCACCTCAGAATATGAAAATTTCACACACGAAACGCGCTACAGCAGTAATTTGGAAGGCCGCATAAACTATACCGTGGGCTTTTTCTACGGCGATAGCGAAGGTATTCGAGGCTACCCGCCCGCCTTACAGCTAGGCGCAAATGCCGCCCTTGACAATGCCCTCGGTATACCAGCCCCCGGATCAGCAGGAATTGTCCCTGGAGACCTCATCTTCATTACCAGTCAACCCGAGCAAGTTGATGAACTTGCCCTATTTGGTGAGGTGACTTTCGATCTAACAGATCGCATTGCGCTCACGGCAGGGGGTCGCTGGTATGACACTGAAGTTACCTTTGAGGCAGCCTCCGATGGTTTCGCCAATGGAGGCCCCAGTTCCTTCTCGGGCAAGCAAAGCGAAAGCGGCTTCAATCCAAAAGTCATGGCGTCTTTTGATGCGACTGATGATGTGAATTTTTATGCCACAGCATCAAAGGGGTTCAGAATTGGTGGCGTGAACGGGCAAATTTCTCCAACACTGTGTGGCGATGAACTCGACCGAGTAGGCCTCGACCCAGATGCCCTGAGAACCTACGACTCAGATAGTCTTTGGAGCTATGAGGTGGGCGTTAAATCGCGACTTGCCGATAACCGTGTCTCACTCAATGCCGCAGCATTTTTTATTGATTGGAGTGACTCTTTGCAAGTACAACGGCTAGCTTGTGGTTTTCAGGTCGACGCCAACGTGGGTGATGTCGAGAGTAAAGGTTTTGAAGTAGAGCTCTCAGCGGCACCCATTGAAGGTCTGACACTTGATGTAGGTATTGGCTACACCGAGACCGAAGTCGCTAGCGCCTCAGGTGATGGCTTTCCGGGTTATGCAGAAGGCCAAGCACTTCACGGTGTCCCTGACTGGACCGGCACTGGCTCTGCCCAGTACATATTCCCCGCCTTCAGCGCCTGGGATGCACGACTGCGGGCCGACGCGAACTATTACGGCGAGAGCACCAGCTTTAACAACGGCTCGATTGTCGACCGAGACAGCTGGTCTGCTCTGAACCTGCGCGCAGGCGTACTGAATGAAAACTGGGATGTCACCCTGTTTGCTGACAATGTTACCGACGAGCGCGCTAACCTTGCGGACAATCGGTCAATTGCAGCCGAGATGCCCGGACGGCCACGTATCGTGACTAATCGACCTCGAACCATTGGTCTTGAAGCGCGCTATCGTTTCTGAGTAGAGACATTTGGCTACGAACAGGCGCCTGCAAAAGGGCGCCTTTTTTTTGGCTTGGTTTTGATTGACGTAGATGCGCAAAAGGTTGTGGCCACATTTTGGGGCTGCCAGCAGGCCTTTCAATTATTATCTTCGATCAATGACTCGCTTCGCCTTGCCCTCAGAGCGCGGCAGCCCTCCACTGCTGTGCACTTGCATTCGACAGCTAATTCCTACCAGATTTTTGATGCGCTGCTGTAAATCACTAGCCTGTGCTTGGGCGTCGTTTGCGTCAGGCTTTTCCTCTACATGCAACGTCACCTCATCCATGTTGCCCGCACGGTTAAGTTCTATTTGATAGTGTGGTGACAGCTCTGGCTTTTGCAAAAGGAGCTCTTCAATTTGGCTGGGGAAAACGTTGACGCCACGAATAATCAGCATGTCATCAGAGCGCCCGGTGATTTTGGCAATCCGCCGCATGACGCACTCACTCCCTGGTAACAGTCGTGTGAGATCTCGGGTGCGATAACGAATCACGGGGAAAGCTTGCTTGGTTAGGCTGGTGAAAACCAACTCGCCTTCCTGACCCTCTTCTAATACATCGCCGGTTTCGGGATCTATGATCTCCGGCAGGAAATGATCCTCCCAAATGGTCGGTCCGTCTTTGCTGTCCACAAACTCCTGCGCAACACCTGGCCCCATTACCTCGGAAAGGCCGTAAATGTCTGTCGCGTCTATGCCACAACGCGTTTCGATGGCCTGTCGCATAGCGTTGGTCCAGGGCTCGGCACCAAAAATTCCAAGGCGCAATTTTAGTTCTCGAGGATCGACCCCTTGGCGGTCTAGCTCATCGGCGATGTTAAGCATGTATGACGGCGTCACCATGATGATGTCAGATTGAAAATCCTGCAGCAGCTGCACCTGCTTTTCGGTTTGACCACCCGACATGGGAATGACTGTGCAACCCAACTTCTCTGCGCCGTAATGAGCCCCTAAGCCCCCGGTGAAAAGCCCATAGCCATAAGCCACCTGAACCCGATCACCGGCCCGACCTCCCGCCGCCTCAATAGAGCGCGCAACACAGGTTGCCCAGTGATCTATATCATCCTGGGTATACCCAACCACCGTGGGTTTTCCTGTAGTGCCACTCGACGCATGAATTCGCGCCACTTGGTCCATGGGCACACTGAACAGGCCAAAGGGATAGTGCGCACGAAGATCCTGCTTGGTAGTGAATGGAAACTTCTTTAAGTCTTGCAGGTTTTTTAAATCACCAGGATGAACGCCTGCCTCATTAAATTTTTCCCGGTAAGGTGGTGAATTATCAAACACGTGCTGTAGTGTTTGTTGCAGGCGGGAAACCTGTAGTGCCTCCAAACTGTCTTTGGATAGCCGCTTCACATCGTTCAAGGAGGTAAGAGTTTCTGACACAGCCAGTTTTGCCTTGTTCAGTTGGTATACTTAAATTTTAAAGTAATACAAGTGCAGCATTTTGTGCAACGTTTTTGTATCGTATTGAGCCTAATGCAGCTCCCGTCGAGGAAATAATTTGAGTATTGCGAAACAGTTACAACCCATTATCAGTGCCTTTCGAGAGAGACAGCCGATGCGGGCAAAGTCCCTCATAATCACGCTCTTTGGTGACGTCATCTCTCAGCATGGTGGAGAGATCTGGTTGGGCAGTATTGCCAAGTCGGTAGACGCTTTAGGCGTTAATGATCGTTTGGTTCGAACTTCAGTTTTTAGACTCGCCAAAGAGGGCTGGTTAGAGGTCGAGCGCGAAGGTCGCAAAAGCTTCTATGGGTTCACCCGAAGTGGCGGCAAGGAATACCAACGCGCGGCACAGCGCATTTACAGCGCTGGCGGGGACAGTTGGCGCGGCGGTTGGCAACTGCTCATGCCAACACATTTGCCCGAGCACCTGCGGGACGATTTCAGGCGAAGTTTAACTTGGCTTGGCTTTCGCCCCATTAGCAATGGCACCTTCGCGCGCCCGGGCGGGGACGAGGAATCCATACGCGACTTACTGGACGAGTTTGACCTCAGCAGCGGCGTGGTGGTTATGGAGGCAAAAACAACGGCGCTTACAACGTCAAAGGAGTGGCGTGCCATCGTCAGCGAGCAATGGCAACTGAGTCATCTTGAGGAAGACTATCGGCAATTAATTGGGTTGTTCAGACCGTTAAAAAAAGCCCTCGATAAAGGCCAATTAGCAACACCCGTTGAAGCCTTCCAGGCTCGACTGCTGCTCATCCACGAATACCGCCGTATTCTCCTCAGAGATACGCCGCTGCCTAATGACCTTCTCCCAAACCGCTGGCAAGGCACGGTCGCGCGACAGCTTGCACAGGCTTTGTATCGGGATCTTGCTGCGCCCTCTACCCACTACATCCAAACCGAACTGGTGAATCGACAAGGGCGGTTACCAGAGTCAGAGCATTATTTTTATGAGCGCTTTGGTGGCATCGCCAAAGCGCTTTAGCCGCTGAAACCGGTTTTTTGACTGAAACAGCCCGTAAGGATTGTTAGGCTCCAGTGGTATTTTTTTCCGAATGTTAAGGCTGCTTAATCCTGTCGATTACTACGAAGCTGTAACGTCATGTCCGCCTCAGCTGTCGGGTCGTCCGCCACTGTATTGGAGAGTGTTCCAATCGATGGGCAGGTAACCTCTACGACATCACCCGGCGCCAGATACTTAGGCGGATCAAACCGGGCACCCGCACCATTTGGCGTACCTGTTGAGATCATGTCTCCAGGTTGCAGCGTATAAAAAATTGACAAGTAGCTTATAAGGTAATCAAAAGGAAACATGAGATTAGCCGTTGTGTCCTGCTGTCTTAACTCCCCGTTGACCCGGGTCTCTAGGGACAGCTCAGCGTGACTGCCCACATCAGCAGCGTCCACCAACCAGGGCCCAATCGCTCCGGAGCAGGGAAAGTTTTTGCCTTGAGTCACATTGAACTTGGCATGACGTACCCAGTCGCGAATCGTGCCCTCATTCATTAGGGTGTAACCCGCCACATGCTCCATTGCTTTTTCCTGGGGTATGCGATGACCCGCTTTACCAATCACCATCACGATCTCTCCCTCATAATCGAGCTGCGGGCTCTCGGGGGGACGCCACAGGTTTTGACCACTACCCGTGAAGGACTCTTGCCCTCTCATAAAAAGGCTGGGCCACTCGGGATCCGGCGTCTTGTCTTTGTACTCGGCATTCCGGTTAGCGTAGTTAACGCCGATACATATGATTTTGGGCCCACAAACTACAGGTGGCAGCAACACCACATCAGTCACCGCCACATCCGGCGACTGCTGATCAGCCAGGTCCGCGAGGGACGCAATACCTTGGCCGCGCGTCAGTCGCTCCAAAACTGACCCACCATAACGCGCCCCTAAATCGACAATGCCGACCCCGTCAGTCGTCACTCCCCATGAGACTTTTTCTCCCACTCTAAAACTTACCGTTCGAATCGCCATTTTTATATCACCGGATTTTTAATAGTTTCTGCAGGTACCGGAAAGGTCTTCCTTTCCTCTGCAATGCGCTCAAACCAAACTCGCCGAAATTGCGCCAACGCATTGTCGCTCGCTAAACCACGGGGCTGAAAATCACCATGTGCTTCGAGGAGCTGCTGCTGAGCCTCAATAATAACTTTGTCCTCATAAAAGCCATCGAACATTGCCGCTTTAAGCGTTTCCCCCGCCTCGTTGTCACCCTTACGAAAGTTCCGTAGGTACTCCCAGAAAAAATGCGAGGAGCTTCTTGTCTCCGGGGTCATATATTGGCAGTTGCGGAACTCCAATAACTTGGGCTGTTGCGCCTCTTGATCCCAACCCTCGGGTCCAAATTGAGTGTCCATGAGGAAAATACCGGGGGTGTACATACGGACAAAGTTTCTGCGGTCCACAACCATATCAGCAGGCCAAGGCGTAATCTTCTGCAAATATGGCGGCTGCTCACTGCCCCGGTGCCAGCGCTCAAATTCAAAACCGTTATCGAGTTTGTCCACGTGCTGAGCCGACTCTGTGGCGTAGTCTTCCGATCCCCCAAGGGTCGAGGTGTGCACGAAAGCCAAATGCGAAAAGTCGGCAAGGTTATCAACGATGAGCATCCAATTCGCGTCGTAGTGCAGATAGCAACGATTGGGAAGCCCGCACCACTCGGGATCCTCCAAAGGCTCAAAGTGTGGAATATCCTCCGAATTGGCCTTATCGGGTTCTCCCATCCAGATCCAAAGCATTCCCCCTCGATCAACCAACGGGTAACTGTGTACTCGGTGGTTACTGCTGATTTTTGCCTGCCCGGGGATTTCAACACACTGACCCGAAGGGTCGTATTTCATCCCGTGATACATACACCGCAAACAGTCGCCCTCGATACGGCCCATCGATAGCGGCGCAGATCGGTGACAGCAGCGGTTATCCAAGGCCACATAGACACTTGATGCGTTCTTGTAGATGACAATGGGTTTCTCCAGCAATGTTCGGGAAAAGGGTTTGCCATCCTCGATTTCACTCGTCCAGGCTGCCGCATACCAGCAGTTGTATAAAAACCATTCTTCAGCTTCGCGCATTCGCCCCTCGCCTATGGTGCTATTCAACGACCAACTAGCTCGCCTCAATGCTCATAAAGCCTGAGGCCATGAAAAAAGAACCGGACTGTGAGCAACCAATATGCTCATCTATATTGTTGGCCCGCCGCATAAAGGGTAACATGTTACCCAATATGGCGCACTTTGTGCCAGTGCTGGGAGATCACGATGCCACCTACCACCGTTTTTGTCGACAACGAAGCCCGAGCAACCCGCTACTTATCACGCTTTAAAAAAAGCGTGACGGGCCACTTTATTGACGGCGAGTGGGTAGCAACACAAGGCCAACAGACCTTTACCAATTTAGACCCAGCCACCAATAAATCCTTAGGAGAAATTGTCGCAGGCACAGAATCTGACATGGATCGCGCCTGCGAAGCTGCGGCGAACGCCTTCCAAGACTGGTCCGCCATGCCAGGAGCCAGCAGAAAGAAAATCCTGCATCATTTTGCGGATTTAATCGAAAGCAGGGCCGATGAAATTGCTCTTGTTGAATCTTCCGATTGTGGCCAAGCGATTCGATTTATGAAACAGGCCGCCATTCGGGGTGCCGCGAACTTTCGCTTTTTTGCCGATAAAGCCACCGAAGCGAGAAACGGACAATCACTGCTTCAGGCTGATCACACCAACTTCACACTACGCAGCCCGATAGGCCCAGTGGGCATCATAACGCCATGGAATACCCCGTTCATGCTGGCTACTTGGAAAATTGCACCGGCACTCGCCGCAGGGTGCACCGTTGTGCATAAACCCGCGGAATTGAGCCCACTGTCAGCACATTTACTGGCGGAGATTAGTGCGGAGGCCGGTATTCCTGCCGGAGTGTGGAATACAGTGCAGGGATACGGAGAAACTGTAGGGCGCAGGCTTTGTGAGCATCCCGCTATTAAAGCGATAGCACTCGTTGGTGAAACCCGAACAGGCAGCCAAATTTTGCGCCAAGGCGCCGACACGATCAAACGGGTGCACCTTGAACTTGGGGGGAAAAACCCTGTCATTGTTTTTGACGATGCCGATTACGACAGGGCGTTGGATGCTGTCATTTTTATGATCTACAGTCTCAACGGCCAGCGCTGCACCTCTAGCTCTAGACTGTACATTCACAACGGTATTCGTGAGCGATTTTTGCAAGATGTACGAAAGCGCGTTGAAGCTTTGGTCGTCGGTCCACCCTTAGACCCTGCAACCGAGGTAGGGCCTCTCATTCATGAAGGGCATCTCAAAAAAGTCATGCACTACCTGAGCGCAGCAGTTGAAGACGGCGCTACCGTTGCAGCGGGCGGAAATCGACGCGATGACTTGGGAGCGGGCAACTATGTGTCCCCCACCCTATTCATTGACGCCGATAATAAAATGCGCGTTGCAAGAGAGGAGATTTTTGGACCTGTGCTCACCGCCATCGGCTTTGATACTGAAGAAGAGGTGATCGCCCTTGCTAACGATACAGACTTTGGACTTGCAGGTTATATCTGGACCAAGGACACGGGGCGAGCGATGCGTTTGGCACAGCGCATTGAAGCTGGGATGCTCTGGGTCAACTCAGAAAATAATCGGAACCTGCCCTCGCCTTTTGGCGGGATGAAGATGAGCGGGATGGGGCGCGATGGCGGCGACTATAGTTTTGATTTCTATATGGAAACCAAAAATGTTTGTATTGCTCACGACACCCACAGCATTCCCGTATTGGGACAGCGAACTTAAGGAATCAGGTCTATGGGAAGCATCGCATTTGCCGCAAAAATAACCCATGTTCCGTCCATGTACCTGTCAGAAATGGATGGTCCCCACAAAGGTTGTCGTGACGCTGCCATTGCAGGCCATCATGAAATCTCGAGACGCTGCCGTGAATTGGATGTGGATACCCTTGTCATATTCGACACGCACTGGCTGGTTAATTCGGGCTACCACATCAACAATGCCCCGCACTTTCAGGGCGTGTATACCAGCAATGAACTCCCTCACTTTATTAAAAATATGCCCTACGACTACGAGGGAAACACGGCTTTAGGAGAAATCATCGCCGAAGGCTGTAGCCAAGCTGGGGTCAACACCCGAGCCCATAGCGATACAACCTTAGCTTTAGAATATGGCACCCTCGTGCCTATGCGCTACATGAACGAGGACCGCCACTTCAAAGTTGTTTCTATTTCGGCCATGTGTCAGGTCCATGACCTAGAGGAAAGTGGACGGCTCGGTGCTGCAGTTAGAGCCAGCGTGGAGCAGCATTACAGCGGCAAGGTCGCCTTACTAGCATCTGGCTCACTGTCCCATCGCTTTGCGCAAAACGGTGTCTCTGAGCACTACCTTCACCGGGTATGGTCACCAATGATGGAACAAATGGATCGAACGGTGGTTCGAATGTGGGAGCAGGGTAACTGGCAGGAGTTTGTCGCCATGCTCCCAGAGTACGCCGACAAATGCCATGGTGAAGGATTTATGCACGACACCGCCATGTTACTTGGCGCACTGGGCTGGGATAATTACGAGGGCAAAGTCGAAGTGTTGACGCCCTACTTTGGCAGTTCAGGAACAGGGCAAATCAATGCCGTGTTCCCAATCCAGTAAATCCAAATCGAGCGCCGCTAACATGCCACACTTCATCGTTGAGTTTTCAAATAACCTACCCGAAAACGCTCTTGATATACCCACGTTACTAGAAACCCTGACAGCAACCGCAGTGAATACTGGCCTTTTCCCAGAAGCGGGCATCCGAGCAAGGGCTTACCGCGCCGATTACCAGCATGTTGGGGCAGGTGACGCCGCCAATGGCTTTGTGCACGTTACGATGAATGTTGGTCAAGGCCGTAGCGAGCAGGACCGCAAAAAAGCGGGAGAGCGGATTTTTGAAGCGCTAAAAAATCATATGGAGCCGCTGTTAGAGACACAAAAAATAGCGCTGTCCTTTGAAATGCGGGAAATCAACTCCGTGAAGTTCAACTTCAAAAACACCTGAGGACACCCATGCTAGATTCTATCGCTATAGAAAACGCAGCCGCTGCACTTTTTGAAGCCGAGCAAACAGGACAACAAATCAAACCTCTGACACTCGCCTACCCTGATATGACCATGGATGATGCCTACGCAGTACAGCGGGCTTGGGTGGATCGCAAAGTCGCAGCTGGCGATCGAGTAACGGGTTACAAAATTGGCTTAACATCGCGAGCCATGCAAAACGCCATGAACATCACGACACCTGACTTTGGGGTGCTACTGGAGAGCATGTATTTTGCTAACAACAGTACAGTGGTTGCTGCAAACTTCTGTGATCCAAGAATCGAAGTCGAACTCGCCTTCGTCATGAAAAAATCGCTATTTGGCAATGACGTCACCATTGAACAAGTGCTTGATGCTACCGACTATGTCGTGCCCTCTCTCGAGCTGATCGCCGCACGTAGTTTTCGCACCGACCCTGAATCGGGATACACCCGAAAGGTGTTCGATACCATTGCCGACAACGCAGCCAACGCCGGGTATATTGTTGGAGACAAGCGATTTGCGCCTGAAGACATTGACCTCCGCTGGTCCGGAGCCATTCTCTATGTAAACGGCGAAGTTGAAGAAACCGGGCTCGCTGCCGGAGTGCAGGACCACCCGGCAAAGGGCATTTGCTGGGTTTGTAAGCGTTTTGCCACTCACGGCGTGGGATTAGAACCGGGGCAATTAGTACTCAGCGGATCATTCACGCGACCGGTAGTGGCAAAAGCTGGCGACAAAATGACCTGTGATTACGGGCCGCTAGGGACTATTGACGTAACCTTTACCTAGGAATGAGATCATGAACCTGCCACGCAACTTGTTTTTGGAGCGACTCAAAAAAGGCCGAACTTTATGGGGCTGTTGGCTGGGTTTACCCGACCCCAATGTGGCTGAAATTGCTGCCAATGCAGGTTTTGATTGGTTACTCATAGACCACGAACATGCTCCCTTTGAGCTCAGTGATGTCATGGCGCACCTGCGCGCAATGGCACCCTACCCCGTAGCACCGATAGTCCGCCCCGTTAATGGTGACCCCGCTCTCCTCAAAAAATTTCTGGAGATGGGTGCGCAAACTTTCATCGTTCCTATGATTGACACGCCGGAGCAGGCACAAGCTTGTGTCGATGCCGTCTACTATCCACCAACGGGACACCGAGGTGTAGGGACCGCTCTAGCGCGCGCCTCGCATTGGAACCAAGTGCCCGATTACCTGCACAACGCCAATGGCGAAATTTGTCTCATCGTGCAGGCTGAAACCGTCACCGCGCTGGAGAACCTAGATGCAATTTTAGCGGTGGAAAATGTACACGGGGTATTCATTGGCCCTTCTGACCTTGCAGCCTCTCTGGGGAAGATCGGTCAAGGCAACGATCCAGAGCTTATGGCCCGCTGTATAGAAGCCATCAAAATCATCAAAGCCGCCGGTAAGGTTGCTGGCATCCTGACGGCCCACGAAGAGTTAATACAACAAAGTGCCGAAGCTGGCGCCGATTTCATCGGGATAGGCGTTGATACCCTGCTTTTAGGGGAGGCTCTGAGACAGCGAGCTGCTAGTCGGCTCTAATTTTTTTGTCTCTATACGTTGTTGTCACCCCCTATAAGCGGCTATAAACACGCTCTGTCCTTTCCTTCATCTTTTGGTGTTTTAACCAAACGAGGTACGCATGAACTTTGAGTTCTCAGAAGAACAACTAATGCTGCGTGAGCAGGCCCGAGGCTTTTTGTCGCAGCACTGCCCTCCTACCCGAGTTCGCGAGGTCTTTGATGGCGAGCAAGATTACGACGCGACGCTGTGGAATAGCATCGCTGAAATGGGCTGGACGGCTACCGCTATACCTGAAGCTTACGGAGGTTTGGGGCTGGGATACTACGAACTGGCTATTATCGCTGAAGAATTGGGCCGTGCGGTTGCACCAGTCCCATTTTCATCGTCAGTTTACCTAGCCACCGAGGCCCTCATTGCCTTCGGAAATGAATCTCAAAAGGAACGCTGGTTGCCCGGCCTCGCGTCGGGTGAGTGTATAGCCACGCTGGCACACGCAGAAGGCGCAGGGCAAACCACTGCAAAATCGCTCACAACTTCGCTGTCGGATGGCACCCTCACCGGTGGAAAAAAACCCGTCGCCGACGGAACAAGTGCAAATATCGCCATAGTCACAGCAGCCGCTGGAGATGGCTCGGTGACCTTGTGCCTTGTTGAACTTGATCAGGACAACGTGGATCGCAGCCCCATTCAGACCTTAGACTTTAGTCGTGGCCACGCTACCCTGACTTTCAATAACGCCACTGCAGAAGCCTTGGGCGACGGCACTATTGCATGGTCGGCCTTTGAGGCGCTACTTGATCGCGCTGCCGTACTCATGGCTTGGGAGCAGCTGGGGCTTGCTGACAAAGCCCTAGAACAGGCCTGTGACTATGCACAACAGCGCTATGCCTTTGGCCGTGCCATCGGCTCGTTTCAAGCGATCAAACACAAACTCGCGGGCATGTACGTTAAAAATGCCCTGGCACGCAGCAACGCGTATCACGGCGCGTGGGCCTTAGCGAGCAACAGCGACACCCTACCCCTCGCAGCATCGACTGCCCGGGTGGCCTCCATACAAGCATCATTAAACGCAGCACAAGAAAACATTCAGACCCATGGCGGCATGGGCTTTACCTGGGAATTTGACTGCCAGTTTTATTATCGGCGGGCCAAGTTATTGAGTCTTGCGATCGGCTCTGAACGGCACTGGCAAGACCGCCTCGTCACCGCCCTCGAACAACAAAAACCTGCAGCCGCCTAAGGTCACGGAGAACAATCCTATGGATTTTAAAGATACGCCAGAAGAAGCCATTTTCCGCAGCGAAGCTGCAGCATGGATGGCCGAGAACCAGCTCACCGCCGAAGACAAGCAAGGGTTAAGTCGACTCGACGTTGCAAAGCTTTGGCAAAAGCGCAAATACGACGGTGGTTGGGCTTGTATCGGCTGGGATAAAAAATACGGCGGGCGTGGAGCATCCGCAATTGAGCGGGTTATTTGGGATCAAGAAGAGAACAAATATGATGTGCCCTCCCGTTTTTTTGTGATTGGTCAGGGCATGATCGCGCCCACCATCATGGCCTGGAGCACCCAAGAATACTGCGACCAATTTCTTCCTAAGTTGGCGAGTGGCGAAGAGATCTGGTGCCAGTTATTTTCTGAACCCGCCAGTGGCTCAGATCTGGCTGCGCTCCGAACAAAGGCAGAAAAAGATGGCGACGAGTGGGTTATAAACGGCCAAAAAATATGGACCTCAGGGGCGCACTATTCCGACTATGGCATGATTGTCACCCGAACCGACCCTACCGTGGCCAAGCACAAAGGCCTCACTGCGTTCTTGGTCGACATGAAGGCTGCAGGTGTCGAAACCAAGCCAATCAAACAGCTCACCGGTGATGCAGATTTCAACGAGGTTTACTTCACCGACGTCCGTATACCCGACAGCTACCGCCTCGGTGAGGTGGGACAAGGTTGGCAAGTTGCGTTGACCACTCTCATGAACGAGCGCCTTGCTATTGGTGGTGGCGGTGCTGGCGCTGACGTACCGCTGGCAATGAAAATTGCGCAGACGGTCTCTATTAATGACCGCCCGGCAATTGAGGATAGTGCTGTGCGTGCAAAAATTGCCAATTTTCATGTGCAAGAAGCCGGGCTTAAGTACAACGGCTATCGCGCCCTCAGTGCACTCTCCAGGGGCGAATTACCCGGCCCAGAGAACTCTATCGGCAAATTAGTGGGGGCACCAAAATTACAGGATATCGCCTCGTTTTGTATGGATCTGCTCGAGGAACATGGTGCGCTTTGGGGGGATGACCTCGACTTCATGGCGGGCGCTGCACAACGGTCTTACATGGGCGCTCCCGGACTCCGGATTGCCGGGGGTACCGATGAAATTATGACCAATATCATTGCCGAGCGCGTGCTGGGACTGCCACAAGATCCACGGGCAGATAAAGGCATTCCGTTTAATGAGGTGCCCACAGGTAATTGAACCTGAAGGGGCTAAGTCATAAATACCGCCGGGTAGGCCGACGCCGCCCTGCGGGGCTTTAAGCAACCTTAATTCGAAGCAACCTTAATTCGCAGATGAATGCGAGCAAATTTCCGCCCTTTTATCGCGCAAAGGGCGCGTTCAATTGTTCCCGTCAAAACCAAGTGAGAGTCTCCAAGGGAGTCGGCATAGCGCTTCGCCGAGAGCTGTGGTCAAGGGCTTTAAAGGCCCGACACTCCCTCGACGGTAGGTTCACAATCACCGATTCAAGCAGACAGAGTAGCCACACTAAAAAACTCAATTTTAGGCCTTATCGGGACTGGAGAATTAAGCTGAAATGTTCGACACTGGCGGCATCTTTTAGGGAGAAGACATCATGAAAACACGCGCCGCTGTGGCCTTTGGAGCCGGCAAGCCTCTGGAAATTGTTGATGTGGACTTGCAGGGTCCTCAACCCGGTGAAGTCATGGTAGAGATCATGGCAACCGGTGTTTGTCATACCGACGCGTTCACGCTATCAGGAGACGATCCCGAAGCTGCTTTCCCCGCGATCTTAGGGCATGAAGGTGCTGGGGTTGTTGTCGAGGTGGGCGCTGGTGTGACTAGCGTAAAACCCGGAGATCATGTGATTCCGCTTTACACACCTGAATGCCGCGAATGCAACTTCTGCCTGCATCCAAAAACAAATCTTTGCCAAGCTATTCGAGAAACCCAAGGTCAGGGGGTCATGCCCGACAAGACCAGCCGCTTCTCCCTCGATGGCGAACCCTTACTCCACTACATGGGCTGCTCAACGTTCTCTAACTTTACGGTCCTACCCGAAATTGCGGTTGCCAAAGTGCGAGAGGATGCCCCCTTCGACAAGATTTGCTACATCGGCTGCGGTGTCACCACCGGTATTGGCGCGGTTGCGTTCACGATGAATGTTGAAGCCGGATCGACGGTTGCAGTCTTTGGTTTGGGTGGAATCGGCCTCAACGTAATTCAGGGTGCACGTCTCGTAGGTGCCACTCGAATTATTGGTGTCGACTTGAATAACGACAGAATCGAAATGGCAAAGAAATTTGGCATGACCGACTTCGTCAACCCCAACGAAGTCGATAATGTGGTCGACCATTTGGTTCAGATGACCGGTGGTGGTGTTGACTACAGCTTTGAATGTATCGGCAACGTAAACGTCATGCGCCAGGCGCTAGAGTGCTGTCATAAAGGCTGGGGACAAAGCTGCATCATTGGCGTCGCCGGAGCCGGACAAGAGATTGCTACCCGGCCTTTCCAGCTTGTCACCGGACGCTCCTGGCGAGGCACGGCATTTGGCGGTGCCAGAGGCCGCACCGATGTACCCAAAATTGTTGACTGGTACATGGAAGGTAAGATTAATATTGACGACCTAATCACCCACAAGATGCCCCTCTCGGATATCAACAAAGCTTTCGATTTAATGCACAGCGGTGAAAGCATACGTTCTGTGGTGGTTTACTAGATATGGCTGAGGTTATTGACAGTCATCGCTGCTTTGGCGGCGAGCAGCGGCGCTATCGTCATCATGCTGAAAGCCTCGGCTGCGATATGGTGTTTTCAGTATTCCTGCCCCCACAGGCCGCTGACGGACCAGTTCCTGTTCTCTACTACCTTTCTGGTTTGACCTGCACCGACGAGAACTTCGTCGCAAAGGCCGGAGCCCAGCAATATGCAGCAGCGCATGGCATTGCCATTGTGGCCCCCGACACCAGCCCCCGTGGTGACGGTGTTCCCGATGACCCAGAGGGAAGCTGGGACTTTGGTTTAGGTGCCGGTTTTTATGTCAACGCCACTCAGGCCCCCTGGAACACGCACTACCGAATGTATGACTACGTCGTGGACGAATTGCCCGCACTGGTCAATACCTTGCTGCCAGTCGATGGTCAACGGGCAGGTATCACAGGCCACTCTATGGGCGGCCACGGAGCTCTCACCATAGGCTTGCGGAATCCCTCACGCTTTCGATCAGTTTCAGCTTTTTCGCCCATTTGCTCACCGGCAAATTGCCCTTGGGGCCACAAGGCCCTAGGCAATTATCTCGGTGCGGACACCGCAGCTTGGCTAGAGCACGACGCCTGTCACCTGATCCAACAGACCGAAGAGCGGCTGCCTATTTTAATTGATCAAGGTGGTAACGATGGCTTTCTAGTTGAGCAGCTCAAGCCTGAATTACTGTTAAAGGCAGCCACAAACGCCGGATACCCCGTGACACTCAGGGTGCAAGCGGGTTATGACCACAGCTATTTTTTCGTGGCGAGTTTTATCGGTGAGCACTTAGCGTTTCACGCTGCAAACTTAAGTTCATAGCAGATTTACTGCACCCAAGGCGACAAACCAAAGGGGGCGTCAGGAAGCTCAGCAAGATGCCATCGCGGCGTATTTTCGAAGTTGTCGTCTAATCTACGTAACCTTGGTACTTTGTTAATGGTTGCGGTGTTGGCGCTGCAAAAGCCGTTATTTAACCATCCCAGCGCGGCGTTGAGGGACGACTCTTCAGGGTCCCCGAAATTACGCGTCAAATCATCTTTCGCCGGACAAAACGTAAAGCCGCCAGAACTGACCAGCCCATTGTAATAGCCTCCGTCACCCTCGCCGTTGACAATCTGAAACGCTATGAGGCGGAGACGGGTATCGCAACTTGCCCATTCGGGCACCTGGCTCTGATCGAAGGCATACTGCCCCACGGCCTTCCCCAAGGTATCCTCCCCAACGATGACCACTTCGATATGGGGTGCCAAACTATTTATCACCAACTCGCTGGCCGATGCGGTACCCCCAGTAGTGATAAAAGCGATGCGCATGGGCTGCATAGAGGTTTCAAGTGCGGCAAACACTGCCCCAAAATCCTCCTCACTGTGCATGTCATTGTGCGTAATTCTCCAACTGTCTTGACCGGTAGCCGCAAGCCCTCCCAGCAAGTCCAACATGGTGTCCGCAACGCTAACTAAGCCACCACCGTTGTAGCGAAGGTCAATCACCAGATCGGTTACCCCAGCATCCCGAAAAACTTGGGTGGCGTCGGCCAGAGCATCATTCGCCGTTGATATAAAGGATCTAAGGTTGAGGTAGCCCACGGGGGAATTCCCCGCTCGTTCTAACAGCAGAGGTTCCGTCGCAAGAGGTGGGGTCACTAATTCGCGCTTCGTTAACGTGACCTCTATAACGGACTGCTCCTGTCGCACGCGGAAACTCCGCTCAACACCGGCTTCTGAAGCACCAAACACCTCAGCGGTGGTCGCCTGCCGTTGGGACAGTTGCGCGATGGTTTCAAAGCCATTGCCCACATCAATCGCCAACACTTCATCGCCTCGCCGAAACTCAGCATCGCCAGCGGGCCCGCCCTGAAGAACATCGGAAAACATAAAGCGATCCAGCGAATCAAAGGCATAACTGAATCCGTAACCCACGTAGGCACCAGTGCTGCCCTGTGCGTTGTCAGCGGCCTGAGTCGTGATGTATGAAAATCCAGGATCTCTGCCATCCGGAGCTAACGGAGCCGTGATAGCGTTCAGGTAGGCCTGTGCAGTTGGATAATCGTCTGGGGAAACGGGGGCAAGCTCCTCGTACCATAGGTACCAAGACTGAGCCACCAGACTGACAAATTCCTTTTTCCCCTCTTCTCCGCACGCCTGATCAACAACTGGGGAAGCTCGGCGGGCAGCTTCAATAGGCCCGACAAGCCCGTTGAGAATCTCACTGGGAGATGCTTGCACACCTTGAAGGCTCGCACAAAAAGCCGCAAAAAAACTGAGTATCCGTACCGTCATTCCCACGTTTTGAGAACCTCGCTGTTTGATGTATTCATAATAAACGAACCCGGGAAGCAGAGCATCTGTTTCAGCTGGCGCAATAGAACAGCAGCGCCAAGGCTAAGTGCAAACAAAGCAAGACAACACATGTCGAATTTTCTACGTTACGGAAGTAGTCCTAGGGCTTAGGCGTCCAAGGCGGCGCGATCAACCGACGCTTGCCATCTGACGCGAGCACCACCCTCTGGCTATCGAGCTCAGTGCGGTCCCACAGCTCACAAGTCACCTGTTTATGCTTTTGATCCAAGCCCTCACAGTAGTTGCTGTAACGACACAACATGACGTCAGGTCCATAACCCGTCCGCACCTTCTCGAACCAGTCTGGATCTGCAAGTGCCTGTCGAGCAAAGCCGACAATGTCGGCTTTTTCGTCAGCAAGCAGCGCTTCAGCCTGATCAAAACTATAAATTCCACCTGCGGTAACCAAAGGCGTTGTATAGCCAGCTTCGCGTATCGAGGCACGAATTTTTGCTACCGGCTCTACGTTCCGCCCCCAAGGCCCCTGCTCATCCGATAAATACGCCGGCATGCACTCGTAACCGCTTTGGCCCGTGTACGGATATGCCGCCGCACCAACCCGCGGCTGTTTTGCATCATCAAACTTGCCACCACGGGACAGACTCAGAAAATCCATGCCTGCGGCTGCAAAAGCCTGTGCGAAAAAGCAGGCGTCATCAAGCCCACTCCCTTGATTTATAATTTCATCGCTGAGGAAGCGGCATCCCACCGTGTAGTCCGCTCCCACGCTTTCTCTAACGGCTTTGTAAACCTCCAGCGGTAAACGCATGCGCTCCGCTGCGCCCCCGCCATAGCCGTCTGCTCGAGTATTCGTAGCCGATAAAAATGAAGACATGGTATAGGCATGGGCGTAGTGCAATTCGACACCGTCAAAACCGGCGGTCTTTGCCCGTAGTGCAGCTGCAGCAAACAGCGGCGGTAATGTTTGAGGCAGACCAGCGACTGCGGGGTTTTCCATGTCGGTGACACGATCGCGAGCACCGAACTGCAGCGCATCCCACTCCCGAGCACTCAAAATACTTTCGAGGGTTTCGCTGGATAGCGACGCCAACGCCTGCCTAACTTCAGCCTCTGGTGCGTCATTTAGAGCTAGCGCTTGGCGGTGCTCAGGGGTGATCACGAGAAACCGATCAAAATACTTTTCTGGGTCGGGGCGCTTTCGAATATTGAGGAAATCGATTAGCTGAATCAAAAGACGCGTTTGCCCCTCGCTCGCGTCCCTCACAGCATCAGCGAGTTTCTTCAACCCGTCGATGTAGCGATCGTCAGAAATACGTAGCAGTGGGCCGCTAGGGATGTCTCTAATACCCGTCGCCTCTACAACAATCGCGCCGGGCTTCCCCTGCGCGAAACGGGCGTACCAGTCAATGACGTCCTGAGTCACTTCTCCAGCTTCGTTAGATCGCCATGGCACCATTGCCGGTATCCAAGTGCGCTGCACTAACTTTACCGACCCGAGGTTTACTGGAGAAAACAACTGCGATGAGGCAGCTTCATCACGAGTCGGCCAGCGCGCTACAGTTGTTTGATATTTAATTCGCTGAGGGGGCTTCCACACTGCAGTTAATCCTCCAGTAGGGATACGCCACGCTTGAGCTGGCCGAGATGCTTCATAATCTGCTGATGCTCCGACTGAGACAGATCGCCCAGCATTTCCACCACCCAACCCTCGTGAGCTGCAGCCATATCCGCAAAGCGTCTGCGGCCTTTCTCGGTCAGCGTAACGCACAAAGTTCGGCGATTATCGGGGACGGGACTTCGATCAATGAAGCCCTCTCCTTCGAGTTGGTTGGCAATGCCCGAAACATTGCCGCCTGACACCATCATTCGCTGAGATAACTCTCCCATCGTTAATCCGTCGGGCGCTCGCTCCAGCTGAGCCATGAAATCAAAACGTGGCAGCGTGGTGGCAAATTCTTCCCGCAAACGCGCGCGCAGACGTTGCTCAATCATGTTCGTACAAGTCAGCAGTCGCAGCCACAGGCGAATGCTTTGGTGATCTTCGCTTTGTACACGTGACTCATGATTTAGTTCTGTAGCGGTCGCTTTGTGGTTCAAAACCTATCCTCACCTTGCTTGAAGAGCCCTAGTTCAGGGCCAAAACATAGCTGGCTCTGTCTCAACGATAATAACATTTTAAATATAAAACGTTTTGTCTATACTAGTCCAACATTTTAGATTTAAAGTATCAGCGCTCAAAGAGCTGAGAAGGAGTTGATATGAAGGTGGTATGTGTAGGTGGAGGCCCCGCGGGGCTGTACTTCGGCATCAGCATGAAGCTTCGCAATCCCGAGCATGACATTGAGATCTATGAGCGGAACAAACCTGATGACACATTTGGCTGGGGGATTGTATTTTCAGATCAAACTGTCGACAACATCACGGCGAATGACCCTGTCAGCGCCAAAACGATTGTCGATGAATTCATCCACTGGGATCTAATCGACTGTCATGTCGAAGGCAAAGTCGAGCGATCGGGCGGCCATGGGTTTATTGGACTCGGACGTAAACGGTTTCTCCAACTCCTCCATGCACGAGCACGCGAACTTGGCGTAACACTCAAGTTTGAGCAGGAATTTAGCCTTGACGATATTGACGGCAAGTTTGGCGATGCTGATTTAATTGTTGCCAGTGACGGTCTCAACTCAAAAATTCGCAACAGCAACCTCGATGTTTTTGAAAGCACTATAGAGACTCGCCCTAACAAATTTGTGTGGCTGGGAACGCATCAAACTTTCCGAGATGCTTTTACTTTCATTTTCGAGAAGACTGACCACGGCTGGATTTGGGCCCACGCTTATCAATTCGATGACAACACCTCAACGTTTATTGTTGAAACCACACCAGACGTTTACGACGCTCTGGGGTTTGAGCACATGAGCCATGAGGAAAGTGCGGAGACTTGCCGAAAAATCTTTGAGCAATATCTCGATGGCCACACCTTAATGACTAACTCCGGCCATGTCCGCGGATCTGCCTGGATCAATTTTCCTGCCGTTTACTGCGACAACTGGATTAAGGACGACCGCGTGGTACTTATAGGTGACGCCGCTCACACCGCGCACTTTTCAATTGGATCCGGCACCAAATTAGGCCTCGAAGACGCAATCTCACTGGCCAAGCATCTGAACGTGGACACCACAGTTCCCACCGCACTGAAAGCCTACCAAGAAGAACGGAAAATCGATGTTTTAAGGCTTCAAAACAGCGCAAGAAACGCCATGATCTGGTTCGAAAATGTCCCGCGCTATATCGAGGCTTTCGACCTCAAACAATTTAACTACTCAATGCTGACCCGCAGCCAGCGAGTGAGTCATGAAAACCTTCGACTTCGTGATGCCGAGTGGCTCGAGAGTATGGAGCAACACCTGACCACGACTTTTGGTGTGGACGGGTCAAAAGGCCCAACGCCACCGATGTTCCTCCCCTTTCAACTGAAGGATATGAAGCTCAATAACCGAGTCTGTGTATCACCCATGTGTATGTATAGCGCCACCGACGGACTCCCTGATGATTGGCATCTCGTCCATTACGGCAGCCTCGCTAAAGGCGGCGCGGCACTGGTCTATACCGAAATGACCAACATTAGCGCTGATGCGCGAATCACCCCGGGGTGTACGGGGATCTGGAACGACGAACAAACTGAAGCATGGGCTCGTATTACCCGCTTCGTGCACGAAAATACTCAGGCAAAAATGGCAATCCAAATCGGTCACGCCGGTCCCAAGGGCGCCACACTGGAACCTTGGAAGTGGGACCCCGCTATCCTTGATGAGCCGTTGCCCAACGATCAGCAGTGGCCGTTGCTATCGGCGAGCGATCAACCCTTTGACGACTATAGCCCGGTGCCCAAAGCGATGACTCGCGAAGACATGGACTACGTACGCCAACTCCATGTAGAGGCGGTAGTTCGCGCCGTAAAAGCTGGCTTTGACATGATCGAAATGCACGCAGCCCACGGTTATTTGTTGTCATCCTTTATTACCCCTGCGTTGAACCGGCGTGTCGATGAATACGGTGGTTCTTTAGAAAACAGATTGCGCTACCCGCTTGAAGTTTGCGCAGCCATGCGAAAAGCGTGGCCAGCCGAAAAACCCATGTCCGTTCGCATATCAGCGCATGACTGGTTGGGCGCTGAGGGAGTGACCGAACAAGACTCCGTGGCAATCGCAAAAGCCTTCATCGCGGCTGGTGCCGACATTGTCAACGTGTCAACGGGTCAAACGAGCCACCAAGCTAAACCGCAACCCGGGCGTATGTTCCAAACACCGCTGTCAGACCTCATTCGAAACGAGGGCCGCGTGCCGACCATCGCAGTGGGTAACATTTACGAGATCGACCATGTGAATAGCATTATCGCGGCAGGCAGAGCCGATCTCGTCTGCTTGGCCCGCCCGCACCTAGCGGACCCTAACTGGACTTTGCATGCAGCAGCAGAAATGGGTTATCGAGGGAAAGGCGCGGCAGAACCCCATCAATATTTCTTGGGTTATCGACAGGCTCATACACTGGCTGAACGTGCACGAGAGACGTCGTCGTGAGCCGCCACGCGCTCATTACAGGAGCCGGAACCGGCATTGGTGCGGCAATAGCAAAACAGTTGTTCAACGAAGGCCATAACCTCTCCTTAATAGGTCGGCGGCTTGAACCTTTGGCAACACTTGCTGAAACATTGGGGGACTCCTGTAAGGCCATTACTGGCGATGTCACTAATCGCCAGAGTGTTGAAGCGGCTTTTTCTGAAGCCACCGCTAACTTTGGCCCTGTGGAAATACTGGTTAACTGCGCCGGGGTCGCGCCATCGGCCCCCTTTCATCGCATCGAATTCGCAGACTGGCAAAAGACTCTGGACGTCAATTTAAACGGGGTCTTTCACTGCACCCAAATTGCCTTGGGCAACATGAAGACTGCCGGCTGGGGTCGCATTGTCACCATCGCCAGCACGGCCTCCCTGAAAGGCTTTGCCTACGTCAGCGGGTACTGCGCGTCCAAGCACGCGGCACTTGGCTTAACGCGCGCACTGGCACTTGAAACGGCCCAGCAAGGCATTACAGTGAATGCGGTCTGCCCGGGCTATGTCGATACTGATATTGTGCGCGAGTCCATTCAAGGAATTATGGCAAAAACTGGCCGCAGTGAAGCCGAAGCACTACAACACTTTACTCAGAGCAACCCTCAGGGGAGACTCATCGAAGCAGATGAAGTGGCGGCCTCAGTGAGCTGGCTGTGTTCAGAGGGCGCCGCCAGCGTTACGGGACAGGCGATTGCCATTGACGGCGGCAGCACCGCATAGGAGACAGGAAGCGCATGCAAACAACCACCATGAATCACTATCAAGCCGAACACTTTCTTTGGGAGTGTGATGGCGGCGTCGGCACGATTACGCTGAACCGCCCAGAGCGAAAAAACCCACTGACCTTTGAGTCATATGCCGAATTACGCGACCTCTTTCGATCGCTGGTGTATGCCACCGATGTGGATGCCATTGTGATTCGTGGTGCAGGTGGTAACTTTTGTTCCGGCGGTGACGTCCACGAAATTATTGGCCCTCTAACCGAAATGAATATGAAGGACCTCATGGCGTTCACCCGAATGACCGGGGATTTGGTCAAGGCCATGCGAGCCTGCAGACAACCGATTATTAGTGCCATCGAAGGTATTTGCGCCGGTGCTGGTGCCATCATCGCGATGGCAAGTGACCTGCGTTACTCGGGCCCCTCCGCTAAGGTCGCTTTTCTCTTCAATCGAGTGGGTTTAGCCGGATGCGATATGGGGGCTTGCTCAATTCTGCCGCGGATTATTGGTCAGGGTCGTGCCAGCGAGTTACTTTACTTTGGACGTGCGATGAGCGCCGAGGAAGGTGAACGCTGGGGCTTCTTTAACGGCCTCAGCGATACCCCTGATGCTGACGCCCATAAAGCCGCACATCGGATTGCGGCAGGTCCAACTTTTGCCAATGGCATTACCAAAACACAGTTACACCAGCAGTGGAATATGTCGGTCGATCAGTCGATTGAATGTGAGGCTCAGGCCCAAGCCATTTGCATGCAAACGGAAGACTTTAAGCGCGCCTACCGCGCGTTTGTTGGCAAGGAAAAGCCAGTTTTCGCAGGTGACTAAGCCAATTCGAACGGCTTGAGGAAAAGATTATGAGCGAGACAAGTTATCTGGGTTGGCCTTTCTTTGAAGAGCATCACAGAACACTGGCGAGTACGTTGGACACCTGGGCTGAGGCACATATGGCGGAACTTACCGCCAACGAGCATGAAGATCTCGATGGCACTTGCATTGCACTGGTGCGGGCTTTGGGCGAGGCAGGGTTCGCAGGATACGCGGTGCCCGCCAGCGGCGGTGGCAACCACGAAAAACTCGATGTTCGAACGCTTTGTATCATTCGCGAGACTCTAGCGCGGCACAGCGCCCTCGCCGATTTCGCCTTTGCGATGCAAGGCTTGGGAAGTGGGCCCATCTCACTGTTCGGCTCCGAGCAACAGCAGTCAAACTACCTCAACGCCGTGGCTCAAGGCCAAAAGATCAGTGCTTTTTCCCTGTCCGAGCCCAATGCTGGCTCGGATGTAGCAGCTATGACCTGCTCCGCGCAGCGCGAGGGCGATGAATGGGTGCTAAACGGCACCAAAACGTGGATTTCCAATGCGGGTATCGCAGATTTTTACACCGTGTTTGCACGCTCCAGTGACGCCGGCGGCGCCAAAGGTATTAGCTGTTTTATCGTCGAAGCAGGAACACCGGGCTTCGAGGTCACAGAGCGCATTGATTTAGTCGCTCCTCATCCACTAGGCACACTGCAATTTTCAGACTGCCGTATTCCGGCACAAAATTTAGTTGGAGAAGAAGGTAGAGGCTTTGGAATTGCCATGGCTACTCTTGACGTATTTCGATCAACGGTCGCCGCAGCCGCGCTGGGCATGGCCCGTCGTGCCCTTGATGAAACTCTCGATTACACCGCCCAGCGTGACATTTTTGGCGGCAAACTTGGGGATCTGCAGCTTGTGCAGGCAAAAATTGGTGAAATGGCCCTAGGAGTCGATGCCAGCGCGCTGCTGGTGTACCGCGCTGCCTGGACTAAAGACTGCGCGGCGGACCGGGTCACTCGGGAAGCCGCCATGGCGAAATATCACGCAACAGAGACTGCCCAGCAGGTCATCGATGCCGCGGTACAACTGCACGGAGGTAAGGGCGTCACAAAAGGTTACATCGTTGAATCACTGTATCGCGATATTCGTGCCCTGCGAATCTACGAAGGTGCTAGCGAAGTTCAGACGACAATAATTGCCCGTCAAACCATTAACAATCACGAACTTAGCCAAGCCTGAAAAAACCTTTTCCCGTCGGTCTTTATCGACGGGCCATCAAGCAGAAGAAGAAAAGCAACCCGTCGCGGCATCTGCTTCGCCCCTGATTCGCGGTATGCTTACATAGCCCGAGCAACGTACCGGTTGAACGCAGACAATACAGGCTGAAGCTCTGCAGGTATTTCCTGTGCCCCCTCTTTAACGGGCTAAAAATTGACGGGCTAAAAATTAAACTGACTTTTGAGTAATGCCGCGATGAACCTAAACGACTGCCATAATTTTTCGGATTTTCGTCAGCTGGCCAAGAAGCGCTTACCAGGACCTATTTTTCACTATATTGACGGTGCCGCCGATGACGAGCTTACGTATCGCAGAAATACCGCCGCTTACGAAGAAGTCGATCTGGTGCCCAATGTGCTTCGAGGTGTTGTCGATATTGATATGTCTGTCGAGGTCATGGGGCAGAAGCTAGACATGCCGCTGTATTGTGCACCCACTGCCTTACAGCGGCTATTTCACCACGAGGGAGAGCGCGCAGTCGCCCGGGCGGCAACCAAATATGGAACCATGTTTGGTGTTTCGTCTCTTGCCACGGTTACAGTAGAAGAAATCGCAGAACTCGCTCCGGGCCCCAAACTCTTCCAATTTTATTTTCACAAGGATCGAGGCCTCAACAACGCCTTGCTTGAGCGGGCCAGAGCCGCCAATTTTAATGTCATGGCACTCACGGTAGATACGATCACAGGAGGTAACCGAGAACGGGACCTTCGCACTGGGTTTACCTCACCACCCAAACTGAACTTGTCCTCGATGTGGAGCTTTGCCACCCACCCCGCTTGGGCCTGGAATTTTTTTACTGGAGACAAATTTGACATGCCCCATCTCTCAGGGCACATCAATGAGGGGACCAACGTCGCCGTCTCTGTGGGTGACTATTTTTCCACTATGCTAGATCCCACGATGAGTTGGGACGACGCAGAAAAACTTTGCTCCCAATGGAACGGACAGTTTGCGTTAAAAGGCATCATGAGCGTTGAGGATGCTCAGCGTGCCGTTGATATAGGATGCACGGGAATTATGGTATCCAACCACGGTGGTCGTCAGCTCGACGGCTCAAGGGCGCCCTTCGATCAGCTTGAAGAAATTTGCGATGCCGTTGGCGACAAGATTGATGTGATTTGCGAGGGTGGAATCCAACGTGGCACCCATGTTCTCAAAGCGCTATCGGTTGGTGCCAAGGCAGTCTCGGGAGGCCGGCTCTATCTTTACGCGCTGGCTGCAGCCGGTCAGGCGGGTGTGGAACGCGCTTTAGGTAACTTCAAAACTGAGATAGAGCGCGACATGCGCCTGATGGGCGTACAGCGCGTCGATGAGCTGGGACGAGGCAATTTGCGCAAGCGCGGGGGCTAGATTCGTTTAGCGGGCCCTGAGGGACCCACAGGAGCCCTCAGATTCAGATTTGACCCGCACCGCCTGCAACAACATTACTTGATGGCGTCAGCAACATGCCACGCGGGCCGGGTTTCTAGTCGATCGATGTAGGCGTTCAGCGCCACAAGCCCATCGCTGACGCAGCCAAGACGTCGACTCATGATGCAAGCGTGCCCCAGCATAATATCGGCACCCGAAAAATCTCCGATTAAATACTCCTTGTCCGACAACACCTCTTCCAGCGGTAGGAGTGCACGGGACAATAATTTCTGAGCTTGTCCTAGTACGACCGGATCCCGCCTGTCCGGCGGCAATAACAGAGTGTGCACAACAATGGTGTTCATGGACGGCATAACCATGCCCTCGCAATAATGAAACCACTGCAGGTACTTACCGAAACTGGGATGCGAAGAAGCCGGCTTGAGCCCCCCGTTCTTGTGGCACTCAAGGATGTAATCAACAATCGCACCGCTCTCCCAAATTTGCTGTCCATTGTCCTCAAGCACTGGAATTCGCCCCAGAGGGTGCCGCTGTCGATGCGCATCCGACTTCAAGTCCTCAGGATGGAAGCGCATCGCATTTAGCTCGTAGGGCAAATCCAGCTCAGCAAAAAGCCAAGCGACCCGCACCGCACGGGAATTAGGGGCAAAGTGAAGAGTTAGCATGAGTGTCTCCATGTTTGTGTAGCTTTAGCTAGCCGTTAACCACCGACCAAACCTTAGCTGGACATCTGAGAGGTGGCAAATAAGAAGTGCCATCACCGCCGCCGCATATGCACCGAAACAGCCCCGCGGCCAAACCTCTCAGATAGTTTTTTTGTACTCGTCAAACCGACCCAAAGTTTTTCCAGAAGCCTTGCAATGCAGCGGCACTAATCACCGATCGCCAACACAATTTTACCGCGAGTGTGCCCATGCTCAGAGCGCTGGTGCGCCTCTACCGCAGCCGCAAGGGGAAGCACCTCAACGGGTGGCGCGGGCAAAATTCCTCGCCCGTAGAGATCTGCTAACTCAGCCAGCATCGCGCCATCCGGCCTGTGATGTAAAAACTGAGTGCGAATGCCTCTAGCCTCAATTTCAGATAGCGCCGGTGGCTCGTTATTCATAAATATGACAGTGCCGCCATCTTTAGCCAAGCCAATGGCCGTTTCAGGAACGCCATCACCCAAGAGTGTTTCAAGTATCACATCCAAACCTTCGGGCTCTAAATCGCAGAGGACCTGAGCATAATCTTGCTGGGTATAGTCAATGACAACATCGGCACCCCGCTCACTGACGTAGCCCATGCTGGCAGTGCTGCAAGTCGCATACACACGAGCTCCCAAATGCTTCGCCATGGGGATAGCCACGCTACCAACCCCTCCCGCACCGGCCTGTATCAGCGCTGACTGCCCCTGAGCCAGCCCGCCATATTCATGAATCGATTGCCATGCGGTGAGACTTACCAAAGGCAATGCCGCGGCCTGAAACAAATCGAAACCTTCTGGAACCTTCGCGATAGAAGCTGCGTCGACGGGAACATATTCTGCATAAGTTCCATGCTGAATAGACCAGGTAAAGGCTAAACCCATGACGAGATCACCCGCCTGCCAACCTGAGTTCACGTCAGTCCCCAGAGCGACAATTTCGCCGGCAAAATCCCAACCAGGCACTACCGGAAAAGTGCGAGAAATATATTCCTGCAATTCACCGCTGCGCAATCTGCGATCAATAGGATTCACGCCTGCCGCTGCAACACGAACAAGAACTTGCTCTGGGCCGGGCTCAGGTATAGCCAACTCACCCACCTCGAGCACCTCTGCAGAGCCATGTTGACGATAAAAAACTGCTTTCATAGAAGCGCACTCCCAAGGTTGTATTTAGTGCTCAAAACGAAGATGAGCGCGAGCAAAGCACGGTCTCATCAACATCGAGTGCCCTGCTGCGCCTTTTTTCAGGTTATACAGGTAACAGGCGGGAGTGAAACTGACAATAGAAATCTTCAAGCTCCTCGGCTACGACAATGGAGTCGGCAGCGCCGGTCATCCCGCCTAATTGCCGTCAATAAAAATAATATTGAATTTTGATAATACAAAATGAATTTCGCCATGATGGGGCTCGCTAACAATTCGACGCCAAGCATCGGGGGAATTGAGGTGTAGGCCAGATAATCACATTAATTCTTCGGGGCGTGGGAGCGTCAGCGACACGTTTTGCACCGAATAATCTCAACAGGATCTCAAGCCAGATTACTTCGGGTTACAATTACGGCACTGGCAACGGTGCTGACCCTGCGCCCTGTCTCTCTTTTTATTAGGACCCATGAATTATGCCGGACGCTCGAGCTGCAGAAAGCCCCGCCATTACGCTGGATGAGCAAAGCATTGTCGATTTTGCGCGACTTTTTGATCCTCAGCCCTACCACCTTGACCGTGCGGCAGCAGACGCCTCAATTTTTGGTGGGCTTTGTGCCAGCGGCTGGCAAGTGGGTGCGCTGGCATCACGGCTCACCGGTGAAGCGCTCGCTGCTGAGGGAGTTGCGTACATCACCACCACGAAGGTCAACCATATGCGTTGGCTGCGCCCTACCTTCGTCGATGATCAATTAATTGCACAAGTCTCATTTGGCGATACCTTGCCAAGCAGCCCTGTGCCTGGCTGTGACTCCCTCGATGTTGCTGTGGTCCTGAAAGATGCCAAAGATCAAGCAGTGGCTGAGATGACCTGCCGAGTCGCAGTAGCCAAGGACGAAACGCTATGAGTGCCTTGTATTTGCGAAATCGCGGGTTCGAAGATATCCCCGTGGGTGAGTTTCACGTGTTCGGCAGCCACACTTTTAGTGAACTTGAAATGATCGAGTTTGCGAAGCGCTACGCACCAACACCCGAATTTATGGATCCCAAAGCTGCTCGCCAATTACGCTGGGGCGGTCTCGTGGCGACACCTTGGCACCTCTGCGCCATGTGGATGCGCAAAATGGTTGATTACATGGAGGTCTATGCCCAAGGGGTCAATGACGGCCGCAGAAATGGCGCTGGCGTTGCTATCCTTGAACTCGACTGGCTGGAGCCTGTACGGCCCGGCCATACCCTGACCTACACCTATGAAATAGTCAGCAAGTCGGACAAGGTGGTTCGCGATCGCTGGGGCATTATTCGCAGTCGCAATGAAGCGTTTAACCAATACGGTAATAAGGTGATGACCTTTGAAATTGATATTTTAGCGGAGCGAAACCACTGACTGGTCGAAGCGACCAATGACTACTAAGCTATCCAAAGCAGATAAGCCACAATAACCGCCGCAATAAAAAACGTTTCACCGACAATTAACAAAACGGGCTTCATCCCAATGGTCATGACCTCCTGCATGGAGGTCCGTATTCCCAAAGCGGCAATTGCCACCAAGAGCAGCACAGGGGCAAGATTGGCCACTGGCTGAATAACCTCTGAAGGTATGAAACCAGAGCTGTTCACCGCGAATAAAACAATGAAGCCAATGAGAAACAGAGGAACGGCAGGCGCTTTTTGCCGATCCACGGCTGCACTGACTTTGGTGCGAAAAACAATCCCTATCATCAACACCACCGGCACCAACATTGCCACTCGAAGGAGCTTGATGAAAGTCCCCAAATCGCCTGTTGCGGGTGACACGCTGTAGCCAGCTCCGACTACTTGCGCAACATCATGAATTGTTGCGCCGATAAAAATTCCCATTTCCTGGTCATTCAACTGCAATACATCCCCGATAATCGGGTAGAGCACCATGGCAATGGTACTCAAGCTAGTTACTCCAATAATGGTAAAAAGCGTTTGACGCTGGGTATCTGGCCCTTTTGGCAGCACGCTGCTAATCGCCATCGCCGCCGAAGCGCCGCAAATCGCCACGCTGCCCCCCGTCAGTACACCCAACTGCCGGTCACAACCCAAGAGTCGGCTCAACACAACACCAAACAGCAGGGTTGCTAGCACTGCAAATATAACAAGTAACACGGGGGTCCACCCTAGCGAGGCTACATCTGCCACGGTAAGACGCAACCCCAGCAATGCCACACCTAACCGCAGGGCCTTCACCGCTGCCAACTCTAAGCCTGGTCCCACGCGAGGGGTTTCGTTTAAAAAATGAAAGGCCATGCCGAGTAGTAGGCCCATTAGCATGGCAGGGGCACCGTAACGCTGGGCAATAAACGAGGCCGCAAGCGCCACCGCTGTGGCTACAGCGACACCGGGAAAGTAATGTGCCCAGGCGGTGGTTAGACGGTCGATCACTGAGCAACCTGTGTGATTAAGGATGACTCACTCTGAATTAAATCATCAAAAACAGCCGAATCTTCCCCCAACATCGCAGCCTTTTGCGCTCGACGAATAAAATCTGCTGTCACCACATCCTGCGCTTTTACCGCATCTAAAATGGCGAGTAACCGCGAGGTCGTTCGGTGTCGCGTTGCGCCATACCCCTTGACCATGCCACCGCAATCAGCAATAGCTTTTGCAACCTCTGTCGAGGGTGCCGTCAACACAGCAGAGAACCAGCGGTCGATCATTTCCCATTCCTGACTAAAACCCAGAGTTTTACGACGGCCACCTTTGAGTGCTGCGAGCCGTCGCAATGCCCACTGAGTCAGCACCTTGTCTGTTCGCAATTTTCTAGCGCCCAACACGGAGCCCAAGACTTTTGTCAGCAAATCGGAGTTCAACAATCGCTGCCCCCATGCTTTAGGGAGTAGCGCGGCAACTTCTTCAACCCGCGGATGGAAAAATTCGGTGACCTGAATGTACTGACCTGCAGCTGCACGAACTTCCTCACGAATTTCCGCCTCTCGAGCAGGCCGGCACTTAAGCTGCGCTACTCTTGGAATATCCTCAAAGGCCATCCACAGCGCCAGCCACCGAGCTGTCTCCTCGGTCAGGCCATAGCTGTCTTGCCCACCATCAATACCCACCACTTGCGTAACTCGCTGAAGAAAGTCTAGGGCATAAGCTTCATCTTGATAATCCAGCAGACGGACTACCCCTTGATAAACAACCTCATGGACTTCCTGCGGCAAGGCAGCAATCAGTGGTAACAGCCTAGCCCCCAAAGGTGTTGTGGCGTCAGGCAAACCAAACGCCGATGGGGGAACAGGGTCATAAAGTGCCACACCCCCCGATTGCGCTCGATCAAAACTTTCGTCAAAAGCAGCGCGGTTTGCCGCCGCGCCCTTTCCGGTTGCAAGGACTTCAGTAAAGACATCTCGCTGGAAAGGCAACACCCCTGTTCCGGCGATAGCTCCAAACAAGCCTGCAGAAATGACCGTGCCATGACGCTGCACTAGCTCGAGCAAATCGAAATGCACGAAGCGATTGGCGTAGCGTGTCGAAAGGTCAAGAATAAAACCCGTATCAGCAGTACCGTCTGTGGTATCGCTTTTTTCAGTGATGCCGTATACCCGATGGTCTGAAGAAATTAGCGTGGTTCGCTCCGGTGATACAAAGCCGCGACTGATCATTCTGCCCGCCTCGGCTATCTCAGAGGTCACTGCGATATCAATGTCTCCTTGGGCGGGAAACAAACTCATGACCGGTTCAGGTTGATCTGCTGAGCGGGGTATAAACTCCAAATAATAAATTGTCGCGCCAGTACGCTGCGCCACTCCAGCTAACGATGTGCTCTGACAATACCAACCCGAACGCTTTGCGACCTCAATCAGCCAGTTGGTCAGAACGCCACCGCCCTCACCTCCTAGGGCGGCGACAAGCATATTTATCGTCTTCAACGGCGCACTCACAGCCTTGCCCGCTCCCCTCGGCGAAGATCGCGGTCTCGCCACCAGTTGCGAACACGCAAACGCAACCCATGACGAAGTCGTTCAAAGCGCGTGGGGTTGTAAACAAGATCAATCTGAGAAAAGGACGGGCACAATACAGCGCTGTGTGCGTTAGTCCCACAAACCCCACACCCCACGCAACTATTGTCTACATAAGAAACAGGATCGACGCGTAAAGGGTCTGGGTTATCTTTAATGGTTAGCGAGGGACAACCTGATAGACGGATACACCCGTGGTCACCGGTGCAAGTCTCAGCATCGATGTAAAAACGTGCTCTATCAACACGCTGCCCCGTATCGATCGCTTTTTTCAGCAGGGGTTTTATCCGCCGCTGACGGTTGAGCATACATTCACCCTCTGCGATCACGACTTTGAGGCCCGGCGCGTCTGTTGTTAACGCATCATGCAAGGTGTGCTTCATCGCCTCTATATTGTAGGTGCTCACGGTTTGCAGCCACTCGACACCTGCCCCTCGACACGCATCCTCAATGTTTTGCCACTGTTCACGCTGGGGACGCTGGGCGTCGATCGTCGATGCAATCAAATTCGGCTCTACTAACGAGGGAATATCCTGCCCACCCGTTGCCGCCGAATAGCCGTTATCAATAATAATGAGCAGCCCATCGTGGCCATTGAACACCGCGCTGGTCACGCCACTGGTCAATCCGTTATGCCAAAAACCGCCATCGCCCATAATGCTGATGGCCTTGTGAGGTAATGCATGACGCATTCCGGAAGAGCTCGCCAGCGACAACCCGTAACCCATAATCGTGTTGCCGAGGTTAAATGGAGCTGCGGTGGCAAAGGAGTGACAACCAATGTCTGATGATATGTGGAAAGGACCTATTTCCTCCTGCAGCTGCTTAATAGCAGAAAACAGAGGCCGTTCCGGACAACCGGTACAGAGCCCCGCAGGCCTAGGGGGCAAATTCTCCATGAGTGCGGCAATATCATCGTCACTCACAGGGGTTTGCAAGGCCAGCACCGACGCCATGTCCAATTCCAGAGGAATCTGCGTGTCTTTAGCAGCCAACAAAAATCGAGTTACACCTTCCAGCATGACTTGGCCGGTGTACTCTCCGGCCATGGGCATAATGTCTTTGCCATACACTCGCGTTTGAATGTCACGGCGTCTCAAAATCGTTTGTATGCCCTGCTCTATGTACTCAGGCTGCCCCTCTTCAAGCACCAGCACTTGCTCTTTACCGATGCAAAATTCGACCAACTCATCGGGTACCAAAGGGTACGCGACGTTCATACAGTAAATAGGCACCTCGGCCTTGCCGTACACGTCGGCCAAACCCTGCCGTTGCAACGCTCGGATGACCGTATTGTAGGAGCCACCACAGGTAATAATTCCCAGAGACTCATAACGCCCCGGGAAGTGCTCATTGAGCCCCTGCTCACGAATAAATTTAATCGCCGCCGGCAAACGCTGAGCAATTTTTTCCCGTTCTTGCTCGTACACATAGGGCGGTAATATGATTTTTTCAGGTTCGCGCTGAGGTGTAACAGGCGCCTTATTATTAAAAACTGGCGCCACGTTGTCTTTGGCAATAAATTCACCCGTTACATGACAGCCGCGAATGCGCATCATGTAAAAGACCGGAGTATTAGAGGCTTCTGACAACTCAAAGCCCCGCTCCACCATGTCGGTAATGCTCGTCAGATTGGGTCTTGGGTCCATTAGCCACATTTGAGCCTTCATCGCGAAGGCATAGCTACGCTCCTGCATGATGCTGGAGCCCTCGCCGTAGTCCTCGCCAACGATCACCAGCGCCCCACCCGTAACACCCGCCGAGGCAAGGTTAGACAGTGCATCTGAGGCCACATTGGTGCCAACGGTAGACTTCCAAGTGACCGCCCCTCTCAAGGGGTAGTTAATCGATGCCGACAGCATTGCAGCCGCTGTTGCTTCAGAACCGTTCGCCTCAAAATGTACGCCCAATTCACTCAAAATCTCCTGAGCGTCGTTGAGGACATCCATGAGGTGTGAGATGGGCGAGCCCTGATACCCGCCAACATAGGACACCCCAGATTGCAGCAGCGCCTTGGTGATAGCCAAGATACCTTCGCCCTCGAAGATATCCCCTGCACCAGCTCGCAGTTTTTTCACCTCGTCCGAGAAAGAGCGTTCAGCCATACTTTCGTTTCCTGCTCATCAAGCGCTAAAGACGGCGTCCGCGCTCAGGCAGGCACTAACGCAATGACTCGGCAGGGGCTGCCAGAGCCGTTTTGAATTTTAAGCGGTGCCGCCACCAATATAGCCCCGGTAGCAGGCAACTCGTCGAGATTGCACAAGCTGGCCAAACCACATTTATTGGCGCCGTGCATAAGATTGTGACAAGGAAACATGGGGTCTTGTGCAGCGGCCTGTCCAGCGTCAGTCCCTACAGTTTCAGTACCTACGCCAAGAATATCTCGCTCCTCGGCAAGAAACGTAATAGTAGCAGGATCCCACCCGGGACTGTGATTACCGTCATCGCGCTTATTGAGAAAGTCCTCTGGGTCAGTGCGCTTGGACCAGTCAGTTCTGTAGAGCACCCAGGCCCCTTTGGGGATCTGACCATGCTCTGCCTCCCAGTTCTTGAGAAACTCTACGGTGAGCAGAAAGTCTTCATCGGCCTGACTCTCAGCGGTGGCATCAATAACGACAGCAGGGCCTACAAAAGTACTTGGCGGCAGGGTATCAGTCGCATGGTTTTCATGATCCTTGCCCGTAACCCAGTGAATCGGCGCGTCAAAATGCGTGCCGGTATGCTCCCCGCACTTTATGTTATTCCAGTACCAAGCCGGTCCACGTTCGTCGTAGCGTGATATTTCTTCCTTACTAAATGGCCAAGCGTTCTTCCATCCAAACTCTTCAGGCAACTGTAAAATAGGCGTCTCGGACGTGAGCGTCACACTAAGATCAACAACTTTGATGGTGCCCGACACCAAGCCTGCTGCAACGTCCATAAGTGCATTATTCATTTTGCTCCCCCTCGCGTCGCTGCGCGAACACTGAATTTAATAACGGTAGTGCTGCCATAGTTTGGGCTGGCCTCCTGGCCACTCCCAGTGATACTTTAGGTATAAAGTATTACTCTTCACAACTCATTGCAAATGGATTAGCTCATGCATACCACCCTACTTCCCGATGGCTGGCCGCGACCCAAAGGCTATGCCAATGGCATTATGGCCCAAGGCAACCATCACATTTTTTGCGGCGGCCAAATTGGCTGGAATTCAGATGAGGTTTTTGAAAGCCAGGAATTTTCTGGGCAGCTGCGTCAAGCGCTTCAAAATGTTCTCGCCGTGTTACGGGCAGCCGAGGCAGGCCCAGAACATATGACCCGAATGACTTGGTATATCACCGACAAAAAAGCCTACTTAGGCAATCTGCGAGAGGTGGGGGCAATTTATCGAGAAATCATGGGCAAGCATTACCCTGCGATGAGTGTTGTCGAAGTCACTGCCCTAATTGAGGATCAAGCCCTGGTTGAGGTGGAAGTCACTGCAGTTCGATAGAGTGCAGCCCGCCTCGGTTCAGTGGTAGCGGGTTAGCATTGCGCCCCCAGTCAGCGTTTTTGTCACCGCTGCGAGCCATATCGCCGGCGCGTGACCTGCGAACGCCACTACAGCATAAAAACTTCTTGCTGACGCAAGATGCCATGAACGTCAATGTCTCCTCATTGAGTGTGGATTTAGCAACATTAATTACAACCACAGCTGCTACAGCAGCAACCTCAATGCCAGCGCGAACCGGCAAACTTTTGGCAGAAACTGCAGCGCATTGATGTTTTAAGCTTAAAGTGTTTCACTCAGAACAGAGTGGTCGATATTACAGCGCCGCCGACTACTCATGAATCAGCCGCGCACTGGAGTTTAAGACCATGAAGTCACTGATGCGAGAGTCAAAAAATAAACTCAAACTCGGTACCTTTTCAGCCAATTGCTCCGGCGGTATGGCAGTGACCAAGGTCGATGAGCGCTGGAATAATAACTGGGAAAATAACATCGACCTGGTCAAGCAGTGCGACGCGGCTGGGATTGAGTTCATGCTGCCCATAGCACGCTGGATTGGCTACGGCGGTGAGAAGGATTTTCATGGCAATGTACTCGAAACTGTGACCTGGGCTGCCGGGTTAGCAGCACACTCGAAAAACATTCAGGTGTTCGCGACGGTCCACACAGCTTTCAATCACCCCATAGTCACGGCAAAACAACTGGCGACACTTGACCAAATGTCAGGAGGACGCCTAGGGCTTAATGTCGTCGCTGGCTGGAACAAACCCGAGTACGACGCCTTCGGCAAGGATCTACCCGGCGATCACGCTGATCGTTATAACATGGCACAAGAGTGGTTTGATTACGTGCAAAAACTTTGGACTGAAGACAAACCCTTCGATTGGGACGGCACCTTCTACCAGGGCAAAGGCGTGTATAGCCTACCTCATCCCATTCAGGACAGAATGCCCGTCATCAACGCAGCGGCCTCTGATGAAGGCCGTAATTTTGCCATGCGCAACGCTGACTTCCTGTTTACGCCCGTTTTCGATTTTGAGCAGGCCGCTGAGACGGTCAAGGACATCACCGCAAGAGCCGCGAGTGTCCAGCGCGAGGTCGACCTACTAACTTTTTGCTCAGTTGTGTGCCGCCCTACCCAAAAAGAAGCTGACGATTATCTCAACTGGTACGCGAACGAGAACGCTGACTGGGAAGCCGTCGACAATCTAATGACGCTTCAGGGGCTACATGCCCAGTCATTCCCTCCCGAAGCGCTGGCAATGTTCAGAGATCGCTTCGCGGCGGGTCATGGCGGTTTCCCTCTTGTGGGAACCCCAGACAAAATCGCCGACTTGTTGGAGCAGTTAAGCAACACTGGGGTAGCCGGCACTACGCTATCCTTCGTCGATTACGCCAAAGAGTTTCCCTATTTTCGACAGGAAGTTTTACCTCGATTGGAAAGCAAAGGGTTGCGGCTACCCAAACAAGACTCCTAAAGTGTATTTATGGGACGTCGCAAAATTTTAATAACAAACTAAACAAATATAAAACCAATAAATCACCCTCTGGAGCTCATAATGAAACAACAAATTTCGATATCTAAATTAGCCGTTGCCATCAGCGCGGTGACAATCGCGGTACCTGCCATTAGTCAGAGCGTCTTAGAGGAGATCGTAGTCGTTGCTCAAAAACGCGAGCAAAACCTTCAGGATGTCCCAATCGCCATATCCGCTTTTACCGGCGCACAAATGGATGCCCTCGGCGTCTCTGAGAGCTTTGACATCGCCACCTTCGCGCCCGGCGTTCACATTTCAGGCAACCTCGCCGGCCAGAACACCCAGTTCTCGATTCGCGGCGTAACCCAAAACGATTTCAACGACATTATCGAGGCACCCAACGCCGTTTATCTCGATGAAGGCTATATCGCTGTCGCTCAAGCGCAGACTTTTGCTGTTTTTGATATTGACCGCGTTGAAATTCTAAAGGGGCCTCAAGGAACGTTGTTCGGGCGTAACGCCACGGGCGGCTTAGTCCACTTCATTTCCAACTCGCCCAGCTTTGATGAAACCTCTGGCTACCTAGACGTCGAGGTGGGTCAGTTTGATACCGCAAACAACGCCAACCGATACGTCGTTGAAGGTGCTGTTGGCGGTCCCCTTAGTGACACCGTTGCCGCTCGCGCTGCCTTTCGATACAGCAAGCAAGACCCTTATTTAAAGAACCTCTACAGCAACGCCGACCAACTGCCATTTTTAGGCGATCCTGGACCCGGTTCCGGTGCCGACCTTGGTGACGATGACACCATGGCCGCGCGTTTACGGTTTGCTTTTCAGCCCAGTGACAGCCTTCGCATGGACCTAAGTTTCAATTACTCCGACAGCGAAGTCTCCACCGGTCCCTATCAGAGCAAATCAACCCTTGGTATTGCTCAGGACCACGACAATAATCCAGACACACCACCCGAGCTTATCAATGTCATCAACACCCCTAGCAATGAAACTCGCCTAACTGCACTGTTCGACGCTAGCGGCAACGATACGGGCCTAGATGCCGGTGCCGATATCGAAGATGGCGACTCGTTCTTACCGGGCGGCGGTGGCGGCCTACCAGGACGACTCGCTCCCGGCGCTGATTTTTTTGGCTATCTTGATCCCGATGGTGATGATTTCACGTTTTCCGGAGATTTTGCCTTTGCTGACCAAGGCAGCACAGAGAATTCGGGCGTCAATTTCAAATTGTCCTGGGACTTATCAGACAGCATTACGTTTACGTCGATTACCGACTATAAAAACTACGAAAAGCTCTTATTCATTGACGTCGACTCAGCACCTGTAAACCAACTGGCTAACTACGCCGCGGTTGATGCCGACAGCTTCACACAAGAACTTCGCCTCAATGGAGAAAATGATCGAAGTCGCTGGGTAGCGGGTTTTTACTACTTAAATATTGATTCCCAGTCGGAGAACGGTCTTAAGGGACCGCAAGCATCGTTTGCCGATGTATTTGGCGGGGTTCCCATTGATGTCGGCACCACGGCGCAATTAGAAACAGACTCATACAGTATTTTTGGCCAGTATGAGTACGACCTCTCTGATCGCCTAACAGTCATCGCCGGCTTGCGTGCGATGCGCGAAGAGAAAGACTTTGGCTTGGTCCTTGGTGTTGCGCCTTCCGAGTCGTCTTTTGTCGTCAACAGCTCACCTTGCTTTTCAGGGCAGCTAGACCAGTGCTTCCCGGGTACGGGGGTCAGCTATACCGACGACCGCTCTGAAAGCCTTTGGGCTGGAAAGCTACAGCTGACTTATCAGGTCAATGACGATCTCATGCTCTACGGTGGCGTCAACCGAGGTGTGAAAGCTGGCAGCTACAACGCGCCATTGCTGGGTGCCTACTTTGGCTCTGGGGGCGACGCTGGCCTCCCCTACGATTCCGAAGAACTTACATCCTATGAAGGTGGCTTTAAGGCCACGTTAGGTGGCGGGAAGACTCGCATCAACGGTACGGCGTTTTATTATGACTACGCTGATTACCAAGCCTTCCTTTTTGTGGGCGTAGGTGGTGTCGTTATCAATAAAGATGCTGATAACTACGGCGTTGAACTGGAAATTCAAACCAACCCGGTTGAAGGCCTAGACCTAATACTCAGCGGCTCTTACTTTGACGCAACGGTCAAAGACGTTTCTCTGCGCAACGGTTCACCATTGCCCGCCAGCGACGTAGATCCAACCTATGCTCCTGAGTTCCAAGTGACCGGCTTAGCACGTTATAGCTTCGACGCCATGGGAGGTCAGATGGCCATCCAAGGGGACGTTAGCTATTCGGATGAGTATTACTACAACCTGCGTAATTTCGATGCTGACATCTTCGATAGCTACACCGTCTTTAATGCTCAGATCAGTTACGCAAACAACGGTTGGTTAGCAACACTGGCGGCTAGAAATCTGACCGATGAGCGCCCCGGAATTCAGGGCTTTGATTTGGCAACACTGTGTGGCTGTAACGAGGTAGCCTATAAAGCTCCACGTTATTACGCTCTTAGCCTGCGCAAGGAGTTTTAATGGCGGCCGGCCCCAACCGGCGTGATGTAATTACCGGGGGCGCTGCCGCCCTCGGTTTATTTTTAATTGGTGGGCGGCAGGTTTGGGCGACACCGAGCGAGGCTGTCGCTCAAGATTTCACACCTCAAATCTTAACTAGCGCCCAAGTCCAAGCCTTAACCTCCCTTGCCGATCACCTTGTTCCTGACAGTGCAAAAAGCGGCATAGGCGCCTACATCGATGCACAGCTTGCCGCGGGTCCCGAGTCACTCCTCATGGCTAAATATGTCGGGGTACCTGTTGAACAACAAACGGCTTTTTACTCATCCGCGCTTGATGCGGTGATGAATGCTTTGGATAAAGAGCCGGTGAAGTCTGTAGCCGCTGCGATGGCAACAGATACCGTTTCCGATTGGCAGGGTCCGCCCGCAAGCTATGTGTTTTTTTTACTGCGCGCTGATGCTCTCGATGTGACTTACGGATCAGAAGCTGGATTTTCTGACCTTGGTATCCCATACAGTGCTCACATTCGACCGGAGACTACTTGGTGAAACAAAGCTCACCCGATACCGTGATTGTCGGCGCAGGTGCTGCAGGGTTGCTATTGGCGGCGAGACTGGCTGAGGCCGGCGAGTCAGTAGTGGTATTGGAAGCCGGACCTCAACGCGACGTCCGAGACATGGTGAGTTCGCAAATTTGGGCCCGCAAACTTAAATGGTCAGGAGCTGCGGTCGAAGAAACGGGTACGCAACCTGTGGGACATGCGTTTAATGCAGGTTCTGGCACTGGCGGCTCGGCTGCGCATCATTACGGCGTTTGGCTGCGTTTGCACCCTGAAGATTTTAAGGTACGCAACAATCATAAGCGCAGTCTTAACTGGCCGCTGACATATGAAGACCTGCAACCCTACTACGATCGCATTCAGGATTCTGTGGGCCTCAGCGGTGACCACACGGCGGAAGTTTGGCGCCCACCGGGCACTCCCTACCCGATGCCACCCCTACCCGTCTTCGCTCAAGGACGCGTTCTTGAACGGGGTTTTCAGGCAACCGGCCGACGCACCGCTCCCCTACCACTAGCCATCAACAGTATTCCCAGAAATGGCAGAGCCCCCTGCCAATTCGATGGCTGGTGCGACGCAGGATGTCCAATTGGCGCTCTTGCTAACCCCCTCGTCACATCGTTACCAAAAGCTCTCGACGCAGGAGTGGACATACGCTACGGCGCTCAGGTACTGAGAGTGCTTCGGGGTTCGGGAAATGCGAAAAATATCCGTGCCGTTGAATACGCCCAGCACGGCGAACGACACCAGCTCAATGCCAAACGTTTCATTATTGCGGCATTCACCGTGCAAACCAGTCGTATACTTTTGAATTCTGGTGATAGCTCAACAGCTGCTCCAGGCAATCGTTACGACCAACTGGGCCGATACCTAACGACACACCCCGCCGGCACAATCTTTGGGTTATTCGATGATGAGACGACACCCCATCTGGGCGTCTCTGGCGGGCAACTACTTTGCCATGATGATTACGGCAACAAGGATCAAAGCGGAGGCTTTGGGTCGTCGCAATGGCTTATTGCCAATGCCATCAAACCCCATGATTTGTTGGGCTATGGCACGTCAAGGCCTGATGTCACCGGTGCTGCACTGCGCCCCTGGCTACAACGCGCAGCAAAACACCTCGCCAATATGACTCTGGTCGTCGAGGACATTTCCAGTCCGGATAATCGCGTAACGCTGAGTGATGCGCGCGATGATACCGGGATGCCAATAGCCAACACCCATCATGATATTGCTCCCGAGGTGGCCAGCCGTTGGCAACAAAGAATTGACGAGGGCGAGGAAATCTTTCGTGCGGCAGGTGCCACTGAAGTTTGGCATGGACCTCGAGTTGCGATGCACATTATGGGCGGCACCGTTATGGGCAGTGATGAGGCTAAATCGGTCACCGACAACTTTGGTCGCGTCCACGATACTGACAATTTATATGTCTCGGGCCCCAGTTTATTCCCCAGCAGTGGCGCCGTTAACCCGACATTTACTCTGAGCGCCTTAGCTGAACGCCAAGCTGACCACCTACTGGGCTTACCTGTAACAACCTCTCCCGCCCCCTGATACGACAATAATATTTTAAGCTTAAAGTATTTGGGGGTTTTTGATAGACTCCTAGAGACGAGGTGGCGTCTGCTTATACACTCAGCAATTGCGCAACTCCACAAACAAACACACTGACGAGAGGTTTGATGATGGGAACAGTAGTAACTTATGAGCGGCACGGATCGGTTGGTGTTATTAGGATCAACAATCCGCCCGTTAATGCGCTGTCCCACGCAGTCAGACATGGAATCATGGAGGCACTGGCAACGGCCTCTACCGACGATTCTTTGGCCGTTGTACTTTCCTGTGATGGCAGGACCTTTATTGCTGGCGCAGATATCACTGAGTTCGGCAAACCACCGCAGGCACCGTCTTTACCAGATCTGTTACTTACACTCGACAATCACCCCAAGCTTACGATCGCCGCCATCCATGGCACCGCTTTGGGAGGGGGCTTTGAGGTTGCACTAACCTGCAACTACCGGATCGCTTTAGCCACGGGAAAAGTGGGGTTGCCTGAAGTTAAGTTAGGTCTGCTGCCCGGCGCAGGCGGCACCCAGCGAACTCCCCGGCTTGCCGGCCTCCCTGCCGCTGTCGACCTTATTACATCAGGTAATCCCATAAGCGCCCAGCGTGCTATGACACTGCAATTAGTGGATAAAGTCGTTGAGGATAGTCTCGAAGACTCAGCCATCGCTTACGGCGTCGAGCTCGTGGAGCAAAGTGCTCCTCAGAGACAGGCAAGCGCTTTAGCGCTCTCCCTGAGTGCAGAGGACAAAGACCTTATCGAAAGCATGAAGGCTAAGCTTCTGAAAAAAACCCGAGGCGAACACGCCCCACAGCGCATTCTCGACTGCCTAATCGCCGCAGCAGAGAGCCCCTTTGAGTCGGGCCTAAAACGGGAACGCGAGGAGTTTATGAAATGCCTCGCAGACCCACAATCTGCAGCCTTGAGGCACATGTTCTTTGCAGAACGTGCTGCTGCGAAGATCGAAAATATGCCGAAAGACACCAAACCCGTAGCCATTACCAGCGTGGGTATCATTGGCGCAGGAACTATGGGAGGTGGCATTGCCATGTGTTTCGCGCAGGCAGGCATCGCAGTCACTCTCGTCGATATGACTGACGAGGCCGTTAAACTGGGCCTAGAAAAAATCGCCAAGAACTACGCCATCAGCGAAAAAAAGGGGCGACTCACACGCGCTCAAATAGACTTAACCATGGCAAACATTACAACTTCATCAAACTTTGACAACCTCGCTAATGTCGACATGGTGATTGAAGCTGTCTTTGAGAACCTCGAGGTCAAGAAGGAGGTCTTCGCTAAGTTGGACGGAATTTGCAAACCCGGCGCTGTTCTCGCAAGCAACACTTCATACCAAAGTATCGATGAAATTGCGGCCGCTACTACGCGCCCCGAGTCAGTTTTGGGTATGCATTTTTTCAGCCCAGCCAATGTCATGAAGTTACTCGAAGTCGTAAAGGGTGCTGCTAGCAGCGATGCTGTCATTGCAACCGCGATGGCCGTTGGTAAAAAAATTGGCAAAGTGTCCGTGCTGTCTGGGATGTGCTACGGGTTTATCGGTAATCGCATGCTGAAGCACTACGGTAGAGAAGCTGCCCTTTGCCTCATCGAGGGCAGTACGCCCGCTCAAATTGACAGTGCCATGGAGTCTTGGGGAATGGCTATGGGCCCACTCGCAGTAAGTGATCTTGCCGGACTCGATATCGGCTACAAAGCCAGAGAACAGCTTACTGCAGAACAAAAGGGAGACCCCGCTAGTTACATGGTTGCAGATCGCTTGGTAGAAGCTGGCCGCCTTGGACAAAAGTCGGGTGCAGGTTATTACCAATACGATCCCGAAACCCGTGAACGGCAGGAAGATTCAGCAGTGATGTCCATTGTCACAGCAGCACGCCAGGAACTGGGGATCACACCTCGAGAACTTAAAGATGCCGAAATTGTTAATCGACTAACGCTCGCCCTGGCCAATGAAGGCGCGAAGCTATTGCAGGAGGGCATTGCCCAGCGCGCCAGTGATATTGATGTTGTTTATTGCTACGGCTACGGCTTTCCGCGATTCAAAGGTGGCCCCATGCACACCATTGAATCGATGGGTCTCGATATAGCCGTGGCGCAGATTAATGAATTCCATGGTCAGCTCAACCCCGAGCATTGGCAGGTCGCTCCACTACTGGCAGAACTGGTAGACAATGGGGGACAACTCGCTGATTATCACCGTGAGTAACGCCTTGCCAGAAAGCCCAAGGGAGGTGCTTGCCCTAAGCGCCATGCGCTTCCCCGACCATGATGCCCTGCATATTCCACTGAGCGCTTGCCAGCATTACTCGTCGCAAGAAATCACCCTGTCCTACAGAGAACTCGAAAGTGCTATCGCTCAAGCTACCGAGATTTGGCGGCAGACAGGGGTCACCGGGCGTGTGGCACTGATGTTGGAAAATCGTCCCGAATTTTTTATTCAATGGCTTGCGCTAAACGCCCTTGGAATTTCGGTCATTCCTATCAATCACGAGATGCCTGATGCGGAGATACCCTATTATTTAGAGCACGGTGAAGCGGTAGCTGTACTGACACTCGATTCACACTGTGCCCGCCTGATCGGCGTTATCGACGCACTGAAACTATCAATCCCTGTCATTAGCCCAGACCAAGTTAGCACGCTGGATTTCGGTAGTGTGCCAGCGACTCCTGTCGCTACAGGTGGGTTAAATTGCGAATGCGCCCTCCTCTACACTTCAGGAAGCACCGGCAAACCCAAGGGCTGCTTGCTCAACAATGATTATTTCCTACAGCAGGGAAATTGGTATCAGAATCTCGGTGGCCACATTGCTTTACGCGAGGGTGACGAGCGGCTGCTCACGCCCCTGCCCCTGAGCCACATGAACGCCATGTCTGTTTCAACGATGGCCATGTTTATGACAGGCGGATGCCTAATTCAACTCGACCGATTCCACCCCGGGACATGGTGGCAAAGCCTTCGTGAGTCGAGGGCTACCGCCATCCACTATTTAGGCGTGTTACCAGCAATCTTGCTCGCCTTACCAGAGGAGCCCTTGGACGATTTTTCTACGCAAATTCGTTTTGGTTTCGGTGCAGGGGTCAATCCAGCACACCATGAACGCTTTGAAAAGCGCTTTGGGTTTCCCTTGATAGAGGCCTGGGCTATGACAGAGTGCGGGGCTGGCGGCGCTATCATTGCTAGCAATGAGCCCCGCCATGTTGGCCACTGCTGCTTCGGTCAGCCAATAGACGCCGTTGAATGGCAGCTTGTCGACGAACAGAAGAAACCTGTTAACAAAGGAGCGCCGGGCGAGTTGCGCGTCAGAGCCCGAGGTTCTGACCCCAAAAAAGGCTATTTCTCAGGCTACTTAAAAAATCCTGAGGCCACTGCAGAGGCTTGGGAAGACGGCTGGCTTAATACAGGTGATGTCGTGGTAGAGCTAGAAGACGGCAATCTCGCCTTCGTGGATCGCAGGAAAAACATCATCCGACGCTCGGGGGAAAACATCTCCGCGTTGGAAATTGAGGCTGCCCTAGGCGACCACCCGGCGATTAAATCCGCTGTGGCGACTGCCGTGCCAGACGAGATGCGCGGAGATGAAGTTGCGCTGTGCGTTATCCTCAAGCCCACATTTGAGGGCAGCCTCGATACGGCACGCGCCATACAGGACATCGCATTGGAAAAGCTGGTGTACTTTAAAGCCCCGGGTTGGATACTGTTTGCTGAGGCCCTACCGGTGACGGCGGCCAATAAACCTAAGCGTGCCGACATAAAGCAATACGCCAAAACTTGCGTCACCAAAGGGGATGCCTTTGACCTTCGTGCTTATAAAACGCGGACGAAGTTAGCATGAAAGACTATAGCGGTGTTGTCTTAACAACTCCCATCAGCCTTGGGTATGCGCGCCAGAGCCCCCACGGAGCTGCTTGGTTCGTGGGCTCAGTTTTACGGGAAATGATCAGCACTGCCGGGCTTACAAAAAAAGACATCGATGGCTTTTCAGTCTCCAGCTTTTCTTTGGGCGTCGATTCTGCAGTCGCCCTCACCCAGCACTTCGGACTCTGTGTCCGTTGGCTGGAGCAGGCCAATGTGGGGGGAGTATCGGGCATATTGGCTCTACGACGCGCTGCCCGCGCCGTGCAGTGTGGCGAGGCTGAGATTGTGGCCTGCATCGGGGGCGATGGCGCAGCACATCGATCTTTTGAAACTACTGCCGCTCACTTTTCCAACTGGAGCACCGACGCCGCATTCCCTTACGGTGCCGCTGGCCCCAATGGCCCCTTCAGCCTTATCACCGCCCATTACATGGAACGCTATCAAGCCCAGCGCGAAGATTTTGCTCGAATCTGTCTTGATCAACGCTATAACGCTAATCACTTTTCAGGAGCGCTTCTGGGGCACAAAAAGCTTTCGTTATCGGACTACCTGAACGCTCGACCGATTGCTGGGCCACTGCATCTTTTTGATTGTGTCATGCCCTGTGCGGGTGGCGAAGGATTCCTGGTGATGTCAGAAGATCGCGCTAATCAACTTAACCTACCCGCCGTGCGCATTCTCGCCGCCGATGAATGCCACAATGCCCATGCCGACGACCCCATACAAGACCGAGGTGGCTGGACTGAATACATTCAAGATTTGTACAACCGAGCTGCAACTGGCCCCCAAGACGTGGATTTCCTGCAAACCTACGATGACTATCCGGTAATCAGCATGTTGCAAATGGAAGATCTGGGGTTTTGCAGCAAAGGCAATGCACCCGCCTTCGTAGGGCAAACCGATATGCGCTTTGACCAATCGGGTCCCGGGGTCAACAAGCTGCCCCATAATACCTCGGGCGGCCAGCTATCATGCGGTCAGGCAGGTGCTGCTGCGGGATTTCTAGGTGTCACTGAATCATTACGACAACTCACAGGGAAGGCGCAAAAAAATCAGGTAAGCAATGCCCGCGTAGGTCTGGTGAGTGGCTATGGCATGGTTAATTATGATCGGGGCATTTGCACCGCAGCCGCCATGTTGCAAGGAGTAGCCCGGTGAACATCAAAGATAAGATGCGCAAACGGCTCAAACTTGGTCGACCTTCGCTGAGAGCACGAGCACGGCCGCCAAAGCACCGCTCGATTTGCGGCAGTCAATTTTCCGCTGTGAATCTCCCCGGCATTTTGCAACTCCAAAATTGCACTGACTGCGGCCACGTTCAGTACCCCCCTACAGAGTTATGCGGAGCTTGTTTAGGCAGCACGCTCATTTATCGTGACACACCCTGCACGGGCACCCTACTCGCCCAATCACAACTACACCACAGTCTCTGGGAATACTTTAAGCGACGTATTAAAGAGGCTCCTTGGACAATAGCCTCAGTGCAGCTCGATGTTGGCCCAGTCGCCATCGTGCACCTAGCTGAGGGGGATCTCAAAACTGGAAATCGAGTGCAGGTGTTTTCGCATTCAGACGCGTCACGCTCGGTCGTGCTTATAGCTGTACCTGCCTCAGCAGATATCACTACGCCTGCATTGCGACAAGCCATCATCGCCACCATTCAGCTCGATCAACCTGCAAAACGCCAACAAGGTATCTGAGGGAACTCTCAGGCACCAGGGAGACTATACGACCATGGCCCATGATAGTTTTATCGTAACGGGAGGAAGCACCGGGATTGGCGCTGCCATCTGCTCGCGCTTACTGGAGCGTAATCATCGCGTCATCAATCTGTCTCGACGCCCCCTTGAACACCCCAGCAGCCAACTCGAAAACATCACTCTCGATCTAAGCGATAGGGCTGCCGTGAAAGAGGTGGCACAGGCGATTGCCCAGCGTTACAACGTAACCGGTCTCATTCACAATGCGGGTCTAATACGTCCGAACTTAATCGAGGACGTCAATTTGGAAGACTATGACTATCTCAGTGAGGTGCATATCGGTGCTGCGATCACTTTGGCACAAGCAGTCATACCCAGCATGAAATCACAGGCCTTTGGGCGCATCGTTTTGATCACATCCAGAGCGGCTCTCGGTCTCGCAACACGCACCAGTTACAGCGCGACCAAGTCAGGCATGATGGGTATGGCAAGAACATGGGCTTTGGAATTAGGCCAATACGGTATTACGGTGAACACCGTTGCACCGGGCCCCATTCAGGATACGGAAATGTTCGAAGCTGTCGTGCCTCCGGACAGTAATAAGCTTGGAGACATGGCTGCCAGCGTTCCAGTGAAACGATTAGGTCGATCGGTTGATGTCGCACATGCTGTCGATTTTCTCGCCGACGAGGCATCCAGCTTTATCACAGGACAAACACTTATGGTGTGCGGCGGGGCAAGTCTTGGCTCGTTGGCGCTGTAACGGAGGTCGATATGCAGAAAATTCCCGATCGTAACTTTGATGCGCTGGTCAAACCCACCAAGCTGCATCGCAGCCTCTACACGGACCCCGATATCTTTGAACTTGAAATGAGTCGCATCTGGGGCCAGGCGTGGATTTACATCGGTCATGAGTCACAGGTTCCCAATGCTGGTGACTACTTCACCACCAATATCAATCATGCAGTACCCGTGGTCATGATTCGGGATAAGGACGATTCGGTCCGTGTCCTCCACAATCGTTGTGGCCACAAAGGGGCCAAAGTGGTTGATAAACAGTCAGGCACCGTCAGAGGAGCTCTGCGCTGTGCCTACCACGGTTGGAGTTATCGATTTGATGGGTCACTTCTTAAGATACCCAATGAGCACGGTTATCAGGACACAGGGTTCGATGCCTCTGAACCCTGCTACAGCATGCAACCACTGGCACAGGTATCGAGTTATCGGGGCTTTGTATTCGCCACACTCTCTGACGAGATCCCAGATCTGGTCACTTGGATGGGAGGCGCTATCACATGCTTTGACAATCTCTGTGATCGTGCCCCAGAAGGCGAGGTAGAAGTTGCCGGTGGCGTATTACGCTACGAGCATGACTGTAACTGGAAGTTCATCCTCGAAAACCTCAATGACACGATGCACCCTATGGTAGTTCACGAATCTGTAGTGAAAGCCGCAGAGTCGTACATTGCCACCCTTCCCCCAGAGGCTGCCAAGCAACGACGAGAAGCTGAAATCATTCCGCCCTTTGGGGCAAGCTATGAAAATTTTGAGAACACCGGCATTACGGGTTTCGACTATGGACACCACTACGATGGCGGTAAAACCAGTATTCATGCTGACTACTCGGTCGACCCGGACTACCACGAAGCTATGGTCGCTGCTTACGGTGAAACTAGGACGCGTGAAATTTACGCCTTTAATACCCACAACGTACTGTACTACCCATCACTTACCATAAAGTGCGCGGTGCAAAATATCCGCGTTATCCGCCCCATTAGCGTAGATCGTTTCGTCGTCGAAAGCTGGTCATTTCGGCTTAAAGGCGCTCCCGATACTATGCTGCAGCGAACGGTGCTCTATAGCCGCCTCATTAATTCAGCGATGGGCATGGTGGGCCCCGACGATCTGGAAGTCTATCGTCGAACGCAGAAGGGGCTCCACTCCCCGGTCAACGATTGGGTCGAATTTCATCGCCAGTATGGCAAAGATCGAATACTGCCCGATCGAATCGAGGGCGGCGGAACTTCTGATTTAGATATGCGCACCCAGTATCGAGCTTGGAAAGCGTACATGGAACAAAGCTATCAGCGAGGAGTCGATCATGCCTGAGCTCGCTGCAATCGAGAGTTTCCTCTATCGAGAGGCCAGCTACTTGGACCGTCCTGACCTTGATAGCTGGATCGAGCTTTACACTGAGGATGCCTATTATTGGATTCCTGCCACTGAGAATCAGGTCGATCCGATTAATCACGTGTCCCACATCTATGATGATCGCGTCATGATGGAGATTCGACGGCGTAATTTTGTTCATCCTCGTGCTGCTTCCAAAGATAGCCAGACGCGATGCTCACACCTCATCGGCAACGTCCAGATCAAAGGGCCGTCCTCTGAAGGCGGACTGATCGTCGAATCTACCCAGCATGTCGTGGTGTGGTACCAGAATGAGCAACGGGTTTATGCTTTTACCGCACAGCATGAGCTCAGGCCCAAAAATGGTAGCTTTAAGATAAAGAGCAAGCGCGTCAATTTGATCAATCCTGATGCCGCCCAAAGATCGCTGATTATTTATTTGTAAAAAAGCCCAGTCAGAACAACAAGAGCTTGGTAAGCCGGTATAGATATTTTAAACTTAAAATATATTGCACTAGTTTCGGAGTTAACAATGACAGCTAAAACGAATTGGACCCAACTCAACTGGGAAGATCCATTTGAGTTGGACAGCCAGTTAAATGACGAGCAACGCATGGTTCGTGACAGCGCTAGACAATATGCCCAAGACAAGTTGTTACCTCGGGTAAAAGACGCCTTCAGGAATGAAAGCACGGACCCCAACATTTTCAGAGAGATGGGCGAGATGGGGCTCCTGGGCTCCACTATCGATGGCTACGGCTGTCCCGGTGTCGATTATGTTTGCTACGGCCTCGTTGCGCGTGAGGTAGAGCGCGTCGATTCTGGTTACCGTTCAATGCTTAGCGTTCAATCATCCCTCGTGATGTACCCTATTTATGCTTACGGCGATGACGCTCAGCGGGAAAAATATTTACCCAAACTGGCCACCGGTGAGTGGATTGGCTGCTTTGGTCTCACCGAACCTGATCACGGCTCCGATCCAGGCGGGATGACGACCCGCGCACGCAGTGTCGATGGGGGGTATCGTGTTTCTGGCGCAAAAATGTGGATATCCAACTCCCCTATTGCTGATGTTTTTGTGGTCTGGGCAAAAACCGATGACGACGTCATCCGGGGCTTTATTCTTGAAAAGGGCATGGACGGGTTAAGTGCGCCCAAGATAGAAGGGAAGCTTGCGCTGCGCGCCTCTGTTACCGGCGAAATTGTGATGGACGACGTGTTTGTTCCTGAAGAAAACCTGTTGCCCAATGTTCGGGGACTCAAAGGGCCCTTCGGGTGCCTCAACAACGCCCGCTACGGGATTGCCTGGGGGACTTTGGGCGCTGCGGAAACATGCTGGCATACTGCAAGACAATACACTCTTGATCGACAGCAGTTTGGCCGTCCACTCGCAGCGAATCAATTAATACAGCTGAAACTGGCCGACATGCAGACCGACATCTCACTGGCGATGCAGGGCTGTTTGCGCGCCGGTCAAATGCTGAGTGATGGCACGATATCCCCAGATCTCATCAGCCTGATCAAGCGCAACTCCTGCGGCAAGGCACTTGAGATCGCGCGCAAAGCTAGAGATATGCTGGGTGGCAATGGCATATCAGACGAGTACCCAATAATGCGCCACATGATGAATCTAGAGGTTGTGAATACCTACGAAGGCACTCATGATATCCACGCTCTGATTCTGGGGCGCAGTCAAACTGATATTCCCGCGTTTTAATCCGTAGATTGACTCAAAAAGGCGCTTACGGGGCCTCTGAAGCTTCAGGGGCTACTCGGTAAAGCTCCCCAATTGCTGCCTCTAGCGCAAGACACAGGGGGTCTCCAACTGGGAGCTGCTCACGGGCGCGCCTGAGGGTGCGCAACGGCGGCTCGCCAAAGGGGCGCTCTAACCCGCGTTTCTCAAGACGCACGCAGATAGCGCTGAAGCGGCGCTCAGCAGGCAGCAACAGTTGAATTCGACGCACTCGGTGCAACCAGAGCATTAGGGGCAGAAGAACCAAACCCCAGCTACCAAGCATCAGCACGATAAACCACGAGACCCTGATTTCACCAAACCAGTCTTTCAAGAGGCCGATTTGACGTGTGCTATCAAAGCCCACCACAAAGCTCTGCCAACTAAACGTTAAGGCGTCATAACGGAGCCGAACCCAATTCAATACATTGATACTCCGGAAACGGTAAGCCGATATCAGGGAATCAGACAAAAACCCGGGCTGCCCGTCCAAAGCAGCCTCGATACCAAGTTCAATTCGACTTGGCGCAACCGCTGCGGTGGGATCAACGCGAACCCAGCCCTCACCCGCAAACCACACCTCTGCCCAAGCATGAGCATCAAACTGCCTGACCACTAAAGTATTGTTTAGAGGGTTAACTTCGCCCCCTTGGTATCCCGCTACAATTCTTGCCGGTATTCCGGCCATCCTGAGCATTGCCACAAAACTGTAGGCATAGTGTTCACAAAAGCCTCGTCGAGAATCAAAGATAAATTTATCAACGAAATCTTGTGACTGAATTTCCGGAGGTTCCAGCGTGTAGTAAAACGGCTGTTCTCTAAAGTAATTGAGCAATGCCACCACGAAATTTCGGTCATCACTGTGCTGATCGCGCAAATTCTTTATCCAAACTTCGGTAAGCGGATTCAACCCCTTTGGGAAAGCCGTTTCCAGGCGCCTTCGCCAGGTACTTAGATTTGGTTGCAGTGCCACACCTGGCCATGAGGTGACGTCGTAACCAAACTGGAATTCAATCGGGCTAGTGACAGCTAGCCGAAAATCGTTCGCCTCATACACCCCTGACGTTGATGAATCTGCATACGCTATTCCGTAAAGCCAGCGCTGCTGTGTTGGCTCCAAGACAACTCGGTACCGCAGTGGCTCACCAAGAACGTCAGGCCGTGTTGGCTTTCGCTCTGAACTCGGCAATTTTCGCCACCCTAGCGTTTGCCAAGCCCCTTCCTTGAATTCACTGAGCACCAAGCCCCGCCAATACAAAGACGGGTTTTCAGGAATCACGTCATCGAATTGAACCCGAAAAGCTACATCCGCTGAGCGCCCTAACTTGGTCACAGCGCCGGGTCGCAGAAAATCGCTCATTCCCGTCTGGCCTTGCCCAGATTTGGAGGGCACGCTCCAGATAGGACCAATTCGAGGGAATAGGAGAAACAGTACAACCATCATGGGTACTGCAAGTGTCAACATTTTAAGCGCTAGTAACGGCTCATTCTTTGACGCTACTAACGCGGGACTTTGATTCAAGCTAATCAGTGCCGTCACCAAAAGTCCCGTACAAAACACCGAGTACAGGGTAGCGGGCAATGTTTGGGTGAAGATGAATTGCGTCACGCAAATAAAAAATCCCAAGCAAACGAGTAGATAACCGTCTCTGTCGCGAATTGCCTCAAGGATTTTTAACGCCGCTGCAACGAGCAATAAAGCCACCATGGGCTCCAGACCTATGAATGTGCCATAGCTTATAAACACCAGCATCGCACCTGCGACTCCAAGGAGTAAACGCAGCCAAGTCTGTGGCATTTCTGCACGCTGACGAAACATCTGCAAACGCCACAGGGCTGTCGCCAAATAAATAGCAACAACCCAAGGGGGGATTCGTTCCAGAAGGGGTAACATGACGGCAATCTGGCAACTAATGAGCCAGAGCAGTGATCGTCGAGGCAACTGTTCACCTGAAATCACATCGCCCCTCCTTGAGCTAGCTCGTGCAATGCCAAGGCGCGCAGTGCTAAGTCACGCTGTCGATCGCCTGCCGCGATGGGTAGCTCTAGATTGGGCAAGCGAAGACCAAAATTTTCTCCACGCGCGTGATGTTGCAAGACCAACCAGCACAGCCAGGAGAGTTTTTGCTCTACAGATCCACGACTAAAATCACGCCAATCTAACCAATGATTTTTATGTTGGGGCATTGAGTGGAGTTTGCTTTGCAGCGGCAGCCCTCGAGCATGGCTACGCCAATCAATCAATCGGGGCGCGTCGCCTATACGGTAATCCCTAAAGCCCATTAAATCGTCAAGGCCCTCCTGATCGCTAAAACCCTGATTAGCGGTCTCACTGTAGGGAGACTCCCAGCTGTCCACTGCAATCGGTTGCGGCCAAACCAGCGCACGGACATCAAAGCTGGCAAAGCTCCAACAGCGAAGAAGCCCTAGCGGGTACCTCGACTCAATTTTTAGTTTTGGCGAAGCAAACCACCCCCGCGCATTGACCGGATGATGAAGTGCTACCTCTACTTCACCACCTGCAGGAACATCAACCAAAACCTCGCTACCCGGCCATATCAGTTTCACTGAATGATGCCCCCGCCGCGAGCTCTTACAACTGATTCGGAATACAAACTCTGCTTGCTGCCCAGGAAAAACAGACTCTGCACGAATACCCGTAATCACCATGTTGAGTAAATTAGCGTGGGTAAAATGAACCGCCACAATAAACAGCATGGCCAACCAAAATGTTAGACCGTAGGCGAGGTTATTCTGGTAATTAATTGCTGTCAGCAGCATGAGCAGCAGGGTGAACCCAAATAAAAAGCCCTGCCGCGATGGAAAAATAAAAAGCCTGCGCTGAGTCAGCATTATCGTCCTAGCCGCTGGCAGGCGCCGATCCAGCCAACGGCGATAACGCTGAAGCAGGAAGCTCTTTACTCGGTCTTGATGGCTAGCCGGGAATAACATCAACTTGGCTACGCAACAGCGCTACCAACGCCTCCCCGTCACCCGCGTAGTCGGCACTGGGAATCAATCGATGGCCGATAACAGGGCCTAACACCGCCTGAACATCATCAGGAGCCACATAATCTCTACCCTCCATTTGCGCCCAAGTTTTGGCCGCGCCAACAAGAGCAAGCGCACCACGGGGAGACAAGCCTACCGCGAATTCTGACGCCTCTCGGGTAAACGCTATTAAACGTTGAATATATCCCAACAAGCTCTCGGAGAGCGCGGTCTTATCTATCGAGGCCCGCATTTGAAGAAGTTGCTGGGATGTAATGCATTGCTTAACGATAGATTTAATCGGCAGACTACCCCGCTGTAACAACTCCCGCTCCGCCTCTGAATTGGGGTAGCCCAACGAGAGTCGCATAAGGAATCGATCAAGCTGAGACTCAGGGAGCGAATAAGTGCCCGACTGATTAACCGGATTTTGCGTAGCGATAACAAAAAATGGTTCAGGCAAAGGCCTAGACTCACCGTCGATGCTGACCTGTCGTTCTGCCATCGCCTCGAGCAGCGCGCTCTGGGTACGCGGTGTTGCCCGGTTTATCTCATCAGCCAAAAGCAGTTGATTGAATATTGGGCCCGGGCGAAATTGAAACGCCTCTGTATCACGACTAAAAATTGACACCCCCAAAATATCTGAAGGTAAAAGGTCAGAGGTGAATTGAACTCTCGCGTAACTAAGCCCCAATACATCCGCTAATGCGTGAGCCAGAGTGGTCTTGCCCATGCCGGGCAGGTCTTCGAGCAGTAAATGTCCTGAAGTCAGCAAACAGCACAACGCTTGCCGCACTGTTTGCTCTTTGCCCAACAAGACCTCACCAATATTAGCGACTGCATGATTGATAAGCGCTGGAACATCGGATGCTGACACAGTTATGGACCTAAACGCTGAGAGCGTCAAAGCCGCGCTGGCAATCGGCCTTCAAGTCGTCGATGTGCTCGAGTCCGACAGCAATCCGAATCAACCCTGGCGTGATGCCTGCCGCACTACGTTGCGCTGGTGATAGCCGCCCGTGCGTCGTCGTGGCGGGGTGCACAATTGTCGTCTTGACGTCTCCTAAGTTTGCGGTAAGAGACATCAGCGATGTTGCATCTATAAAACGCCATGCCGCGTCTTGCCCGCCAGGCACCTCAAAAGACAGCACGCCGCCAAAGCCGCTTTGCTGACGACTTGCCAACTGGTGCCCCGGATGATCTGAAAGGCCAGCATAGTGAACACGAGCTACGTCCGGGCGCTGCTGCAACCAATGAGCAAGCCCATTAGCGTTCTCGCAATGCGCACGCATACGAAGACTGAGAGTCTCTAGACCTTTCAAAAAGACCCAGGCGTTAAAGGGACTCATTGAGGGGCCACAGGTGCGGATGAAGTTGGTGACCTCTGCCATATCTGCAGCCGATCCGACAGCTGCACCACCTAACATGCGCCCCTGGCCATCTAGATACTTGGTCGCAGAATGGATGACGATATCTGCACCGTGCTCAAGGGGCTTCTGCAGCGCTGGTGTACAAAAACAATTATCAACAACGAGGCGCGCTTCAAAATCTTTGGCGACCGCGGCTAAAGCTGCGATGTCAGCAACTTCACAGACAGGGTTAGAGGGCGTCTCACAGTAAAACAATCGAGTCTTTTCATTTGCTGCTGCGCGCCACGCAGCAACATCTCCCAGAGGTACAAAGGATACGGAAACCCCCATACGGGGCAGGTATTTATCGAACAAACCAACCGTGCTGCCAAAAACATCGCGGGAACAGACAACATGGTCGCCACTGCTGAGGAAGGCCATGCACGTTGCCAAAATAGCAGACATACCTGATGCCGTTCCCACTGCAGACTCAGCATTTTCCAAAGCCGCCAAGCGCTCTTCGAAAACCCGCACGGTAGGGTTTGTATAACGCGAGTAAACGTTGCCGCCAGTCTCACCACTGAAGCGAGAAGCGGCGTCTGCCGCGCTATCAAAAACATAGCTAGATGTCGTGAATATGGGCTCGCCATGTTCACCCTCACCGCTGCGGGCTATGCCCGCTCGAATACCCAACGTTTCTTCATGGGCATTATGCAACCAGTCGGGCAACGACCCTTTATCGACGGATCTCACGAGGCTCCCGGGGTGTTCGCAGTGGTAGGCAAAGCGACTGCTCTACACATCATTATGTAATCCCACAACGGCGCCATCTTGCGCGGCCGCGAGCCGTATCTCAGAGCCCTCAGAACGGGCGGCCTCAATCGAATTAAGGTACTGCTCGTCAATCTGACCCGCCTTATAGCAGCCGTCAAAGACCGAGCACTCAAAATCTTCAATAGCCTCATTACCCTCTTGAGAACAGGCCAGGAGATCCTCTAAATCTTGATATACCAGCCAGTCTGCGCCGATCAAATCGGCAATCTCTTCCTCCGTTCGATCGTGGGCAATAAGCTCATTGGCAGCGGGCATATCAATGCCATAAACATTCGGAAATCGAATGGCTGGTGCGGCTGACGCAAAATACACGTTTTTTGCACCCGCATCTCGGGCCATTTGAATAATCTGACGACATGTAGTGCCACGCACGATGGAATCGTCAACCAACATGACATTCTTGCCGTCAAACTCCAGTGGCACAGGGTTCAGTTTCTGTCGTACCGATTTTTTTCGCTGACTTTGGCCCGGCATAATAAAAGTCCGGCCGATGTAGCGATTCTTCATGAAGCCCTCACGGAACTTAACACCCAATTCATGGGCGAGGGACTGCCCAGCAACTCGACTCGTATCAGGGATTGGAATCACCACATCGATGTCATGATCAGGGCGCAGTTTCAGTACTTTGCGCGCAAGTCGCTCGCCTTGACGCATGCGAGTTTTATAAACGGAAACGCCATCAATAAGTGAGTCAGGTCGCGCAAAATAGACGTGCTCAAAGATGCAGGGCATCAACTTCGTTTTTTCTGAGCACTGTCTGCGAATTAGGGTGCCTGCAGCGGAAATAAAGATACCCTCACCAGGCGCAACATCGCTCAACAGACGAAACCCTAAAACATCCAGAGCCACACTTTCTGAGGCAACCATATATTCAGGCTCCCTACCCTCGTGCTCCCGAATACCAATCACTAACGGTCGAATACCAAATGGGTCTCGAAAAGCGACGATGCCCAGGTTTGCAATCATTGCCACGGCGGCGTAGCCGCCCTCACAGCGTTCGTGCATCGCTGAAATTGCCGCAAAAATGTCATCCGCATCGGGAAATAGCTTTCCCAATCGCTGGATTTCATGGGCAAAGACGTTGAGCAGCACCTCTGAGTCGGAGTCCGTGTTTAGATGCCGACGATCGCTTTCAAAAATCTCAGCGCTCAACTGGGATGCATTAGTGAGATTGCCATTGTGAGCGAGCGCTATTCCGTGGGGAGAGTTCACGTAGAAAGGCTGAGCCAACGCCGTACCCGAGCTTCCTTGAGTCGGATAGCGAACGTGGCCAATGCCAAATGATCCCAGAAGACGGGACATATGCTGGGTACGGAAAACATCTTTAACCAGCCCCTCGCCCTTTCGCTGCAAAAATTTGCCGCGGTAGCAGGTCATGATACCGGCGGCATCCTGACCACGATGCTGCAGCATCGTCAGCGCATCATAGATTTCCGTCGCCACGTCAGTACCGCCGACGATACCTACCAATCCACACATGGATGTCTCTCCGAGTCAGATCATATCAGCAGACTCGAGGGTTTCCTCGACCTGCTCAACGGGTTCAGTTTTTAGAATCTCAGCTGTATAGCCACCTAGTTGAGTCGCAATCTCATCAATCGTTGGCATAAGGGACGAGCGATCGATCAAGTTTTGCTCAGAGTCAGGAACAACTGAACGCAACACAAAGGTCGCTACGATCACGAACACAACGCCCCTTAATAAACCGAACAAAGCGCCAAAGACACGGTTGCCCAAATTGAACCCGGGCTGACGCATCTGCCGCGCCATTAAGCGACCGAGGACACTAAAAGTAGCCAAGACTCCAACAAATATCAGAGCCCACCCCACCAGGAAGCGCAGCGTCTCATTTTCAACCAAAGCCGTGAGGGAGTCAGCCAAAGATTGCGCCAGCAAATTGGCGCCAACAAAAGCTATTAGCCATCCGGATAAGGAGAGAATTTCCCGACCTAGGCCTCGATACAGACCCACTAACAGCGAGAGCGCCAAAACCAACACGATAAACCAATCAAACCCGTTGAAACCGGATGTAGCGCCACTCAATTGTTGTTCAATTTCATTCATAGAGGTTGTTGATACCTGACTACCATAGATTTCACTTTCAGCACGCGGTCGACTTCAGATTTTATCGATTCAAAACTTTCTTTTTCAAACTTTGGGCCAATCTGGATACGCCACTGAACAACTGTATCCCTCGCAAAGCGGGCATGAAAGGCTGGATAGCCCTTGTCGACGAGTTGTTCGACTAGGGTCTTAGCTCTTGACTCTGAACTCACTGTCGCGACCTGCAGCACCCAGGCTTGGGGATAACCCGCTGCATCAAGCACCGGAACAATAGGCGCCGCATCACGAAGCTCAAGTTTTTGCACCGAATCTACAGCGTTTAACTCGGAGAGATTGCTATCGGACTCCCCGTCCACTAATCGAGTCATTTCATCCGCTTGCATTTGAGACTCACGATCAATCTCTGGCGGTTTTACTCGCTCGCGAATGGTCGCCTCTGGGGACTGCGGCTGAGCTAGGGGTGACCTATCAATATCGGGACGTTGGGGTGTTGGCCGCAACTCAATCGGTTGCTGATCAACGGACTCAACAAAAACTATGGGCCAGAAAACCACGCATAGGGCTATCAAAACCAGAGCACCAACCAAGCGTTGACGAAGAATGGGATTCATTCAGTCAAAGGTCTCCTGACCTGTATGGACCTGCTGTAGGCAGGCAAGCTGTGCACCAACTGTCACAAAGGATCCGAATACCAAAATGCGATCTCCGGGTTTTGAAGCGCTCTCGATGCCCTCAAAGGCCATCCTAGGCGTAGGATAACACCGCACTGTTACCTTCGGTGAGATCGTTTTAATAAGCTGGGCCAAATCTGCGGGCGCAGCCGCCCTCGCGACTTCCTCGTGAGTGGGCAAATGCCAACTAGAAACGCCATCTGCCAGCATACCGATCATATCACGCAGCGGTTTATCGGCCATGGCACCAAATATCACATGGGTCTCTTGGCCTTCGGTTTCTTGGCCCAAGGCGATCGCTAGACGTGCGACTGACTCACGATTATGCGCAACGTCTAGCCACCAAACACGATCCTGTACTCTAAGCTGCTGTTGACGGCCAGGCACCGTAAGATTTTGCAGCGCTTCATCTATGCAATCTTGATCGGGCGTGCGATTTAATTTGTCCGCCGCGATCACCGCTGCACCTAAGTTACTTGCCTGCAGAGCGGGCACCTCTGGCAACACGCGCTGAACGCCATCGGGCAAAGTCAGCTCTGAATTGCAAAGCAGCCAATCACGGTCCAGCGCTGCTACGTCTGCTCCTAAAGCTTTCAAATGAGGTAATAGTGTTGATGGCAGATCACGCTCAGCGACGACCGCCGGCTTTCCATAGCGCGCGACGCCTGCCTTTTCGATCGCAATTAAGTCTCGTGTGTCACCCAACCATTCAGTGTGGTCTATCCCGATACTCGTGATAACACAGACATCAGCATCGAGCATATTGACGGCGTCGAGTCGGCCTCCCAAACCCACCTCCAATATCTGCACATCCACGCTCTTCTGCCGAAATAAAACGAGGGCTGCCAAAGTCGCAAATTCAAAGTAGCTCAGCGATATGGATTGCCTGTGCTCTTCGATCGCGGCAAAGGTCCCCATAATTTCGACATCACTTGCTGGCATACCATCGATGGTGATTCGCTCATTAAAATTCAGCAAATGCGGTGAGGTATAACAGCCTACCGAGACGCCCTGTTGGCTCAATAGCGCCGCTAAGGCGCCCACGCAACTGCCCTTTCCGTTGGTACCCGCTATCGTCACGGTTTGACAACTTGCAGGCAAAAGCCCAAGTCGATGAGCCACGGTTTGTACACGGGTTAACTCAAGATCGATTTTCTGCGGATGCAGCGTCTCAAGGTGAGTCAGCCAGGCATCCAGTGTTTCGGCGCCAGCCAGTGCCATGCAATTTATTCGACGGGCTCAGGCACAGATGCCGCCAGATGCTCTTGACTGCCCTCCTGACCCGCCAACTTGGAGAGAATACGACCCAGGGTGTCACGCATTTCCGAGCGAGGCACGATCATGTCAATGGCGCCGTGCTCCAGCAAAAATTCGCTGCGCTGAAATCCTTTGGGGAGTTTCTGGCGAATGGTTTGTTCAATGATATTGGGGCCAGCAAATCCTGCCCTGGCATCAGGCTCAGCCACATTGATATCACCAAGAAGTGCAAGGGACGCCGACACGCCACCATAGATTGGATCCGTCATTACTGACACAAACGGCAAGCCATGGAGTTTGAGACGCTCAAGTACTGCCGAGGTTTTCGCCATTTGCATTAGGGATATCAATGCCTCTTGCATTCTCGCCCCGCCCGATGCGGCAAAACACACCAAGGGTAATCCGTTGTTGAGAGCATGAGTGGCAGAGCGCGTAAATTTTTCACCGACCGCATAGCCCATTGAGCCACCATGAAAATTAAACTCGAAGGCAACGGTGACGAGCTCCAAGCCATGCAACCGACCCTGCATTGCCACCAAGGCGTCACGTTCACCGGTGCTTTTCTGGGCCGCCGTCAATCGATCACGATACTTGCGTTTATCTTTGAATTTAAGCCTATCGATGGGCTCGAGGTCGGCAAAGAGCTCTTGACGGTCGTCTGCGTCAAGGAATATATCGAGCCTTCTGCGCGCACCCACACGCATATGATGGTCACACTTAGGGCACACTTCCAAATTGCGATCGAGATCTGGCCAATAAAGCACCGCATCGCACTTGATGCACTTTTTCCAGAGCCCTTCAGGCACGTTGACGCGCTTTTGTTCTGCCTCGTCCTTGCGGACACCGGAAGGAAGAATTTTGTCAATCCAACTCATATCGGACTCCGATCAGCTAACACCCAATATTATAACCCTACGCTAGCCACCAGTAGTGGGCACATTTACATATTATCAATACCGGCTCTAATCGACCCCAACAGCGCTACCGCTTTCTCAACGCCACCATCTAGAGAACCACCGGCCTCCACAACGCCAATCATCGTATCAATGAGAGCGCTGCCTACAACCACTCCATCCGCCATGGCACCCACCGACGTCGCAGATTCGGCGTCTTTGATACCAAAGCCCACGCAAATTGGCAGCGTCGTAGCTGCACGAATCACATCCAAGTGCATGCCAACATCAGAACTGTCTAGGTTCCCCGCACCCGTAACACCTTTAACCGCTACGTAATAAATAAAGCCCGAGGCATTAGCGGCGATCGTGGCAATCCTTTGCGCAGGTGTCGTGGGCGAAATCAAGAATATGTTATCGATGTCTACCTGTTGCAGTTCGGCATTAAGAGGCCCTACCTCTTCAGGGGGCAAATCTACGGTGATCAAACCATCGACACCAGCGGCGGCACACTCAGACGCAAAGTTTGCGTAACCCATTCGCTCCACTGGATTGGCATACCCCATGATGACAATCGGCGTTTTCTGGTCTCGTTGTCGAAACTCGACCACCATTCCTAACACCTGCGTTAGGGACACATCGTTAGCCAGTGCACGTTCATGGCCCCGTTGTATTACGGGCCCTTCTGACATAGGGTCAGAAAACGGCACGCCTAATTCAAGGATGTCAGCACCGGCGGCGACGAGACTATGCAGCATGGGCACCGTCGTAGCGACGTCAGGGTCCCCTGCGACAATGTATGGAATAACGGCTTTACGCTGCGAGTGTCGCAGCGCTTCAAAACATGGGGTGAGTCTGCTCACGTTCTATCCTACTTTTGGGGTTTAAACTTCAATACCTTCAATGGCCGCAACGGTTAAAATATCTTTATCGCCTCGCCCCGACAGATTGACAATAATGTGTTGCTCGGGCGTCATTTCCGCGGCCAATTTCTCGGCGTAAGCCAAAGCATGCGCGGTTTCTAACGCTGGCATGATTCCCTCTGTTCTCGTCCAGTGATGAAATGCTGCGAGCGCCTCATCGTCATTGGCCGCAACGTAGTTGACTCGGCCAATATCTTTTAACCAACTGTGCTCTGGGCCTACACCCGGGTAATCGAGGCCTGCAGATACAGAGTGTGTCTCCATGATCTGGCCGTTTTGATCCTGCATGAGGTACGTCCGGTTGCCATGCAATACCCCTGGCACCCCTGCAGATAATGGTGCTGCATGCTGTCCAGTTTCCACTCCGTGGCCACCGGCTTCGACGCCGTACATCATCACCTTTTCATCTGACAGGAACGGATGGAAGAGCCCAATTGCGTTTGAGCCACCGCCGACACAGGCCACCAACGCATCGGGTAGCTTGCCGGTCATTGCGAGCGACTGCCGTCGAGCTTCGCGACCAATCACGCTTTGGAAATCCCGCACAAGCATGGGATAAGGGTGCGGCCCTGCGACAGTGCCGATGATATAGAACGTGTTATCAACGTAGGTAACCCAATCACGTAAGGCTTCGTTCATCGCATCTTTGAGCGTCTTTGAACCTGAAGTCACGGGAATCACTTCAGCGCCCAATAACTTCATCCGGTACACATTCAGCGCCTGCCGCTTAATGTCTTCCGCGCCCATAAAAACATGGCACTCCAATCCAAGACGGGCTGCAACCGTTGCACTGGCCACGCCATGCTGTCCCGCCCCTGTCTCAGCAATAATACGCTTCTTGCCCATATGCTTAGCTAATAATGCCTGGCCTATCGTGTTATTAACCTTGTGAGCACCCGTGTGATTCAAGTCCTCGCGCTTGAGAAAAATACGCGCCCCACCAATGGCGTCAGACATACGACTTGCTTCGTACAGCGGAGATGGTCTGCCTACATAGTGTGCAAGGTCAGCGTCAAATTCCTTTTGAAAATCGGGATCGCAAGAGAGGTCTCGATAAACCACCTCCAAATCTGCCAACGCAGACATCAGAGTTTCCGCGACAAACTTGCCACCGTATGGACCAAAGCGCCCATCGGGGTCAGGCACCGAAGCGAACAAATCTGGACTAATCATTTCAGTCATAACTTATGCCTCAACCGCCTCTCGAGCGGCCTGTATGAATTGCTGAATTTTTTCCGGCTGTTTAATGCCCGGCGAGCATTCAACACCACTACTTACGTCAACCGCACTGGGACGCACCTTCATCACAGCCTCTGCAACATTAGCGGGATTTAGCCCTCCCGCCAAAATGATAGGCCTTGTTCGAGTCGGCGGAATAGCATCCCAATCGAAACGATGACCGGTTCCCCCAAACTGCCCATTAACCACGGCATCAAGAAGAAAACCGCGAGCACGGGGGTAGTCTGCCATTACCGATTCAAGCCGGTCACAGACGCCTCCCGGTAGTGCCCTGATGTAGGGCACCTGCCACTGCTCACAGAACTCAGGGTTCTCATTGCCATGCCACTGGACAACATTAATGGGTAACGCGTTCAGCAGACCTTCAACCTCTTCTGCCGTCGGATCGACCACCAACGCTGTCACGGTAATCAATGGCGGCAATACGGCACAAATATCCGCTGCTTTCTCCAACGAGACCGCGCGCTTGCTACCGGCCCAAAACACCAAGCCAATCGCGTCTGCCCCCGCATTTGCAGCAGCAAGGGCGTCTTCCTCTCGCGTAACACCGCAAATTTTTACCTGAACGGACACGCACTAACCTCAGCGTTTAATGAAGCGCTGCAGTGTAGCAAACCTCGAGGTTCTTAACTGCCCCCCAGGAATAATGAACTGGGGGGGGAATTCTGTGGTAACTCAAAGCGCCGAGGGTAGGTGATTGATTGCAAATAAAGCCCCTCCGCCCCCGCTGTATCACCACCAAGTGTCCTATCTTTGCCTGCAAGCAGCTCCGCAATCCATTCGCATGGCCGCAAACCTAAACCTACCATTTGAAGTGAGCCCACTAAGTTACGAACCATGTGATACAGAAATGCATTCGCTTCAATATCGAGCACCACAAAGTCGCCAACCCGCTTCACACTAACCTCAAGAATTTCCCGTATGGGATGCCTGGCTTGACACTGAGCAGCACGAAACGCACTAAAGTCGTGTTCACCACAGAGGGCTTGGCTGGCGTCGTGCATCGCTTGCGCGTCCAAAGGTTTACGACAGTGACTCACCAGGCCCACATGATGCGGCGACTGAATACCTGTATTACTGATTATGTATCGGTAACGCCGTGACGTCGCGCTGAACCGCGCGTGAAATTCCTCAGGCACCGATTTTGACCAGTGCACTCTGACCGTCGCGGGAAGATGACGATTGACTCCCATAACCCAGGCTTTCTGGGAGCGACCAACGGGATCATCAAAGTGCACAATTTGTGCAACACCATGAACAGCCGTATCGGTTCTCCCCGCACAATGCGTGGTAACGGGACAGGTGGCGATTTTGCTCAGCGCTTGCTCCAGCGTTGCTTGGACCGTTGCCACAGGAAGATGAGGCTGCGCCTGCCATCCACAAAAGCTGCCGCCATGGTAGCTCACGCACAGTGCAACACGTGTACCCTCGGGCCAGCTCACTGCGCTAAATGAGGAAAACGGCTCAGTCAATATTAATGAGGAGCTCGCGAGCCTCTGCCTGCTGCCGTAAATCCCCTGCAGCAATCACCTCTTTTAATACCGGGCGGGCTCCATCCTCGTCTCCCATATCTATGTAAGCTCTTGCAAGATCCAGCTGTGTGTCGACGGGATCAACTTCCGCAGCATAGACCAAGCCTTCGGGCTCTTTGTCGGCCTCAGCAAGTGGCGGCGGCACATCCGAGCCGAGGACCTCAGCCAACTCGGGGGGCAGCGCAGCGTTTTGCTGGGCAAAAGGATCATCAGAAAGGTAACTCAATGTATCACTCGCGGCCCCTGTCTCTGTTGTACCTGACGTGGCGCTGTCTGAGGATTTCAAATCGGTGCTGTCGTCGGAATCTCTTGGCACTGGATCGGCATACGGCATGATTTCATCGAGGACCTCTTCCTCAAGATCCAAGGTCAACGGCGCATCCGAAACGGGCTCTGCAAGTTCACCTAAATCGAGATTGCTCGCTGCAGGTATAACTTCAGAGAGCATTCTTGAGGCCTCGCCAAAGGCATGCCCGTTACCCATACCTTTCAGTTTTTGGGCGGTGCTTTTTGCCTCTTCTTGCCGGTCGTTTTTGAGATAAATTTCGACCATCTTAAGCAGTGCTCGCGAATCCTCCGGGTTTGCCTGTGCCGCTGACTCCAGTAGATTGAGCGCTTGTTGGTGACGTCCATAAGCCATGTAGATGTCAGCTTCAGCAATAGCATCAGTCACCACGCTTTCATCGACGTAGTCGTTGTGCAGTCGTTGCCCATACCCTCGCTCACCATCGCTAGTTGGCTGGGTAGCCGTATTTTCCACCCCTGCTTGCGCCTGCACGGGGGCTGCTGCCTGAGAAGGCGCTGGTGCTGGAGCTGGAGCTGCCGCAGGTCTGGGGTCTAACTCTTTTGGCCTGCTGACCGAGGGTTCCCGCTCAGTGGGAAGGTTGCGCTTCAAAATCATGACGGGCTGTTGAACGCGTCGTGAATACACCACGGCTCCAATGCCCAACAAGGCGACCCCCCCCAAAGCAAAGGCCCACCAAGGAAAACCCCGGTTGATTGGGGCAAAAGTGCGAGCGCTCGCGGTGTCTTTTACATCAGCATTGGCATCAGCGACTGTGGACTCACGCTGTGCCGCTAGCTGCGCCTCTAATGCTGCAATCTGCTGGTCTTTTAGGACAACCAAATTACGCAGGTTTCCCATCTGCTCCGATAGCGCTGTTAACCTCGCCTGAATTTCTAACAGTTCACTCGCGTTTGGACCCGCCTCACTCCCACCCACGCTGCTCTGGCCTACGGCATTCGAGGCTTCAACTGCTTTTGGTATCTCCGCGACCGGATTGGGCTGTGAATCTGAGCCCACAGCAAGGTTGCTGCTCTCGTCGAGTTCACTAGACGTCGCCCTATCTTCTTCACTAGGGGCAAACGCGGCCTCAAAGGGGTCATCAGCTATTGACTCGTCTTCGGTTGCAACGTCAGCCACAACTCTCAATGCTGGGGTGCGACGGATACCATCTCGCCAGTCCTGATTGGCCTGATCAACCGCCAACAAGGCCTCATTCTGAGAGGTCAAAATGTCGCCTTCAGAGGGCATTTCCAACACATAGCCAGCCTTCAGCCCGTTGATGTTCCCCCCCAAAAATGCATCTGAATTCATTTGCACGGTCGCGAGCATTGTTTGCTCTACCGTGGCGCCCTGAGGCACCGCCTCAAGAGCAATCTCCCATAACGTATCAGCATGCTGCACCAAGTACCGGCCACCTACGCTGGGGCCTGCCTGGGTGTCTCTAGCAAATTCTCTGTCGGACATGTCCTCGGATGGAGCGGAGGCCGCCAACTGGGAAATCGTCGCATCCAAGGCTGCACGGTCCTGCTCTTCAGTAGACGCTGTGGCACTAAACCCTCGGCTTTGGGCGCTGCTTGTTGAGTCGATGGGCAAATCGACCAGTACGGTATATTCGCGCAACAAGCGCCCGTCAGGCCAACGCGTCTCAACCAAAAAGTCTAAGTAGGGCTCGAGTAGTGGCTTCGTCGACGTCAGAATAATCCGCGCCGCGCTGTCATCAACCAGCACCTCGAATTTAATATTTGTGAGGAAGTAAGCCCGGTCGATACCTAGGCGATCGAAAGCGCTCTGCGTGCCTAAACGAACCCTGATGTCATCAGCTGTAAGGTCCTGAACATCGAGCAGGGTTACCTCAGCAGACAAAGGCTCATTTAGGTAGGACTTAAGGGTTATGTCCCCAAGACCCAGCGCCCAAGCGCCGGAGGGTGACAGAACCGCCAGCAAGATGACGTACCGCCACAATGTCAGTCCTCCTGTTATACCGTACTTACCCATGCAGTTTCTCAGCATTACATTTTGGGTCCGACTTTGCGGGTCCCTCTGAACGTTACAATAACCGGTTTTTCCGGATTTTTGTCTATTTGAAGCCCTAACCTAGCAACTTTTCCCGGATAACACCGTTAAAGGTGCTCTTTAACGAGTAGCTCAGCTATTTGAATACTGTTTAACGCTGCTCCTTTACGAAGATTATCGGCGACCACCCAAAGATTTAGACCTTTTGGGTGGGATAGATCTTCCCGGATTCTGCCGACAAAGACTGCATCATTGCCAGCGCCGTCACTTACCGCCGTCGGATATGCACCGTCCTCAGACCCATCGACTAGGGTGACGCCCGGAGCGACTTTCAATAATTTTCGGGCAGCCTCAGCCGTTAACTTGGTATCGGTTTCAATATGAACCGCCTCTGAGTGCCCAAAAAACACCGGCACTCGAACGCAAGTGGGGTTAACCGTGATATTGGGATCTTCCAAAATCTTTTGGGTCTCCCAAACCATCTTCATTTCTTCACGGGTGTAGCCATTTTCCTCGAATGTGTCGATATGCGGCAGTGCATTAAAAGCGATTTGCCGAGGGTAGACCTTAGTCTCGGTAGGCTGACCATTCAATAACCGAGCCGTTTGCCCGGCGAGTTCCTCAATGGCCGCCTTACCAGTACCGCTGACAGCTTGGTAGGTCGCCACGTTGATTCTAGAGATACCCACGGCGTCGTAAATCGGCTTGAGGGCAACCAGCATTTGAATGGTAGAGCAATTAGGGTTGGCAATGATGCCTGTCGACTTGTAAGCCGCGATCGCCGCTGGATTGACCTCAGGCACAACGAGGGGGATGTCCGCTTCCCGGCGAAAGTGTGAGGTATTGTCGATTACGACACATCCACTAGCTGCAGCACGGGGTGCATGTTCTTTCGAAACACTGCCACCTGCCGAGAACAGTGCTATGGCGGTCTTTGAGAAATCAAACTCTGCCAGATCAGATACCGCGATCGATTTACCTCGAAAGCGCACCGTCTTACCGACTGAGCGGGCCGACGCTAAGAGGTATAACTTACCTACCGGAAATTCTCTCTGCTCAAGAATCTCGATCATGGCCTCGCCTACCGCGCCAGTCGCACCCACAACCGCAATATCAATCGTTTTACTCATTGGCTATTTCCTTCACGGCCCTTCAACGCACTGAGCACTGCTGAGCCCATGGCCTCAGTACCCATTACAACTTCACCTTTAGCCGCTATATCAGCGGTCCTGCATCCCTCATCAAGCACTGCCGATACTGCAGCCTCCACGGCAGCCGCGGCATCGCCGGCATCGAGGGAGTAGCGCAACAACATGGCCACTGACAATATGGTCGCCAGCGGGTTGGCAATATCTTGCCCGGCAATATCGGGTGCCGAGCCGTGTACCGGCTCGTAAAGACCGGCTGAGTGCGCATTGAGTGACGCCGAAGGCAGCATGCCAATTGACCCGGTAAGCATTGCAGCAGTATCCGAGAGAATGTCACCGAAAATATTTCCAGTAACAAGAACATCAAACTGTTTGGGCTGACGCACCAGTTGCATAGCAGCGTTATCAACGTACAGGTGGTCTAATTGCACGTCTGTGAAGTCTTCGCCGATCCGCGTAACAACCTCACGCCAGAGCTGAGTAACTTCGAGAACATTCGCTTTGTCTACTGAGGTTACCCTGCCGTCGCGCTTTGCAGCCAGCTCAAACGCCAGACGCGCTATGCGTTTAATTTCACTCTCTCGGTAAATATAGGTGTTGTAACCCTCTCGCTCACCATCATCCCGGGTGCGAATACCTCGAGGCTCACCAAAATAAATGCCCCCGGTCAATTCTCTTACAATTAAAATATCGAGACCCGCCACTAATTCCGGCTTCAAACTAGAAGCATCGGCCAACTGCGGGAACAAGATCGCCGGGCGCAAATTAGCGAATAAGTCGAGGTCTGCTCGGATCGCCAGGAGACCACGCTCTGGTCGCTGCTCTGCGGGCAAGTTATCCCACTTAGGCCCCCCAACAGCACCCATCAAAAGGGCCGATGCGGATTGGGCTTTCATTCGAGTGCTTTCTGGGTAGGCTTGTCCCTCTCGATCGATGGCAATGCCACCCAAGTTTGCCTCATCGATTTCGAGCGTGAGGCCATACAAATCGGCTACGCGCTCTAGCACTCGACGCGCCTGAACAACAACCTCGGGGCCAATGCCGTCTCCAGGCAGCAACAATATGGAATGGCTCATCAGACCTCCAAGGTCTCAAATACCCAAGGAAAGCGCGCTTGATGCTGTCGCTCAAAATCGCGAATCACCGCTTCATCTTGCAGCGTGACCCCTATGTCGTCCAAACCATTGAGGAGGCAGTTTCGACCAAAATCATCCGTTTCGAAAGGAAACGCCTCACCATTCGGCAGCTCGATTACCAATTTTTCTAGGTCCACAATAAGACTGAAGCCTTCTGTTTCATACATCTGGGCAAACAGTTGATCGACCCGATCGGCATCAAGAGCTATGGGTAACAGGCCATTCTTAAAACAGTTGGAGCGGAAGATATCGGCGAAACTTGGAGCAATGACGACACGAAAACCAGCGCCGTCTAGTGCCCAGGGCGCGTGTTCACGACTCGAGCCACAGCCAAAATTTTCTCTCGCGAGGAGAATACTTGCACCTTGATAACGTGGGAAATTTAACGGAAATTCTGTGTTCAATGGACGCCCACTGCAATCTGCATCAGGCTGCCCCTCATCGAGGTAGCGCAACTCGTCAAAAAGATTGGGGCCAAATCCAGTCCTGCGAATCGATTTGAGAAATTGCTTGGGAATTATGAGGTCCGTATCAACGTTGGCACGATCCATTGGCGCCACTAGTCCCTCAAGCCGCTGAAACGCTTTCATCGTCTATCCTCCATCAGATCACGGACATCGGTGAAGTGACCTGCTACAGCAGCCGCTGCCGCCATAGCTGGACTCACAAGATGCGTGCGACCACCAAACCCCTGACGCCCCTCAAAATTGCGATTTGATGTGCTCGCACATCGCTGCCCGGGTTCCAGCTTGTCTGCGTTCATAGCAAGGCACATCGAACACCCGGGTTCACGCCATTCCATGCCGGCATCTTTAAAGACCTGATCGAGCCCCTCATCTTCGGCCTGCTGTTTAACCAAACCCGAGCCCGGCACGACCAGTGCCTGGGTGATATTAGCCGCAATCTTTTTTCCTTTGAGCACAGCAGCCGCCGCGCGCATATCTTCAATACGCGAATTGGTACAGGAACCAATAAAAATAACATCCGGTTTAATATCTGTGATCGAAATCCCGGGCTCGAGTCCCATGTAAGACAGCGCTCGCTCAAGACCCTGACGAGCAGTATCTGTCGCCATATCTTCGAGTCTTGGCACCCTTCCCGAAACAGCAGTGACCATTTCAGGAGACGTTCCCCAGGTAACCTGGGGCTGAATCAGCGCCGCATCGAGAACGATCTCTCGATCGAACCGTGCGTCGGTATCGCTATGCAAAGTACGCCAATAAGTTGCCGCCTGATCCCACTGGGCACCTTTGGGCGCGTAGGGGGTTGCCGCTACGTAGTCGAGAGTACAGTTATCGACAGCGACCAGACCCGCACGGGCACCCGCCTCAATGGCCATGTTGCACAGCGTCATTCGCCCTTCCATGGTCAACTCACGAATAGCAGACCCAGCAAACTCTATGGCACACCCTGTCCCCCCGGCGGTACCAATCTCACTAATAATGGCCAGAGCAATATCTTTACCCGTCACGCCCGTGGGCAAGTCGCCCTCAACCCGTACGCGGAAATTTTTCATTTTGCGCTGTATCAGACACCCCGTGGCCAATACATGCTCCACCTCAGAGGTACCGATGCCATGAGCCAAAGCAGCCATTGCGCCATGGGTGGATGTGTGTGAGTCACCGCAAACAATGGTCATGCCGGGCAGCGTAGCGCCCTGCTCAGGACCCATAACATGCACGATACCCTGACGCACGTCGTTCAGTGGAATCTCTGGAATCTGATATTCCGCACAGTTGTCGTCTAGCGTCTGCAACTGGATACGAGACACTTGGTCTTTGACCCCCGCTAGCCCCTGAGCACGCTCACTGGCCTTCGTCGAGACGTTGTGGTCGGGTACGGCGATGTTGGCGCTAATGCGCCAAGGTTGGCGTCCGGCAAGGCGCAGCCCCTCAAACGCTTGGGGTGAAGTGACCTCATGCAGCAATTGCCGGTCTATATAAATCAAGGCTGTGCCGTCATCACGGGCCTCTACCAAATGACTTTCCCACAATTTGTCATATAAGGTTTTGCCCATAAGTCATCTCCAGGAGCAGTAAAATGTGTGACGCGCCTTCGCCTCGTGAAGGCATAATTTAAAGAGGTGTGCCGAAGTTGCCCAACGGTCTAGTGCTCCTGATTCAATAACTATGACAGGACTGAGACCACGAGTTAGGCAAACGGTAAAAAATGGCGCGGGAAGTATAACACCAAGGGGCTGAACTTAGGACTTAAAAGTGCCCAGCAAGCGCCGAATATTCATACAAAGCCCAGCTCAGATTACCGCTACGCAACCGTTGCCCCTGCCGCCGACAATGTGACTAGCTGTGCGGCTGATTTCAGTTGTTAAAAGCCTTCGTGAAGGCGCACTTCAGGCAACCAATCTTTTACAAACTTTAGTCTGCCACGAGCTCTATTTGGGGGGCGGAACAGATTCATTGGGACGGTGTTGGAAGCGCCAACAGCGATGAATATCCTGTCGCCGGCTGAAATCCTCGGGGATCGTTTTACGGGTGATATCTTCCACTTCGTAACGTTGCGTTAACTCTTGTGCAAGTTCGAAACGACGGTAGTTATTTGAGAAATAGAGCGTGCCGCCAGGGCTTAGCACAGACATAGAGGCATTCACTAAGGCAACTTGGTCTCGCATAATATCTAGGGTGCCTTCAGTCGATTTAGAGTTTGAAAACGACGGAGGATCGAGGAGGACGAGATCAAATTTTCGATCACACCCTTCTAACCAGGTTAGACAGTCTGCTCGCAGCACCCGGTGCTGGCGCTCAGACAGACCATTCAACGCTAAATTATCTTCAAACCACTTCAAATAGGTATTTGATAGATCCACGCTTGTGGACGTCGCGGCGCCACCCAACGCGGCGTGAATGGTTGCCGCGCCGGTGTAGCAAAAAAGATTCAGGAAATGCTTTCCTGCGGCCTCATCCCCCAGCATTAAACGCAAAGGCCGGTGGTCAAGGAACAAACCTGTGTCTAGGTAATCGTTTAAGTTAACCAGTAACCGAGCCCGACCTTCACGAACCGTGATTCGCTCCCCTTTGTGATCCATCTTGTTGTATTGCTCAGCGCCGCGCTGGCGCTGGCGCCGCTTGGCAGCAATCGGCTGATCCGAAGGCCATTCAAGAACCGATCGCACCGCAGCGAGTGCTTCTTGAAAACGACTTTCAGCGGCATTTTCATCGACAGTTTTAGGCGGCGCATACTCTGCCACGTGAGGGATGCCTTCATAGACGTCGATAGCCACCGCGTACTCAGGCATATCCGCATCGTACAACCGATAACAAGACGTTTGACTCGATTTCAGCCAGGACTTAAGACGCCGCCTATTCTTGACCAAACGATTCGCCAGCATGGTTGCCCCATCGCTCAAAGGTTCGGGCGCTACCTGAGTTGGAATAGGGGTCGTGTTCTGCGGCTTCTCATCAGCTGGGTTTGATGCCAGTCGATTGCTAGAACTGAGATCGAAAAGCAAAAGTTGGATATCTATGGAACCATTATTGAGCGCGTATTGCTTGTGACTGCGAAGACCCACGGCTCTGCCAAGTTCATTGTGAGCGGTTAAGATACCCGCGTTCCAACCTTGGAACTCACGATGAATGACTTGCCCCAATTCGCGATAGAGTAAGCGCATCGCCGACAGCTGCCCCAACCGCTCTCCCCAAGGCGGGTTACAAACAATCAACCCTTTGGGCATTGCCCGATGGGATGGCCTAGTCAGTGTGTTGAGCGCCTTCGGGCGCACCCGAATTAATGGATCAAGGCCCAGAGCCGAAATGCTCGCCTCGGCACGCCTGATTGCGCGTATGTCGCCATCATATCCACGCAACTCCACCCCTTCAGGTGCTGGCCTAATACGACTTCTTCCGTCAGCTTCAATGGTTCGCCATTGGTCGGGGCTATGACCTAGCCATCCGTGAAAACCCCAGCGCTCACGATCGAGACCTGCCGGTCTTGCCATCGCCATCATCGCGGCTTCGATTAAAAATGTTCCCGAGCCACACATGGGATCGATCAACGGCTGACCTGCCTCCAGGCAAGCCGGCCAGCCGCTCCTGATCAATACAGCAGCCGCAAGGTTTTCCTTCAACGGCGCTTTGCCTGGGTCCGTGCGATACCCACGTTGGTGCAAGCTGGTGCCGGAGAGATCAATACCCACACTGACGCGACCTCGATGCAGTCGCACGTGAACACGCAAATCTGGAAATCGGGTATCGACATTAGGTCGAGTCAGCCCGCGACTGCGAAAGACGTCAACAATCGCGTCCTTGCAACGCTGGGCACCAAACTGGGTGTTGCGTATATCTTCTGAGCGCCCCGAAAAATCGATAGCCAAAGTACTGCTGGGTGCTAGATGGTCACACCAAGGTAAATTGGCAATTCCGTCGTACAAATCATCAGCACTGCTCGCAGCAAATTCGCTGAGCTGCAAGATAATTCGATTAGCCAAGCGGCTATGCAGACAAGCCCGGTAACCAACGCCTAACCCCCCACTAAAAGTCACTCCGGCGACGCTCTCTCGAACATCCACGGCTCCCAAATCGCTCATCTCAGGAACCAGGAGGCTACCTAAACCCTTGGGGCTTGTTGCAAGAAAACGATACTGGGTCACAGACTGCCCTGCTCTATCGCAATAAGTTGACCCAGAATACGCCGCCATTGCGCGTACTGCTCGTCGAGTGTGCCTCCAAGACGCACCACATTCTCGCCCATCTGCAGAACCGTCGGTGCCGTTTCGTTATCGAAACCGGTAGCGAGTTCAAATAAGTCCTGCTCCTGTATGCGTACAGAGCGGTAGGCAGAATAGACTTGCTGCATCGCCGCAAAGCTACCCTGCCTAGCCATCAACTCACGACCTGAAGCGCGTTCGGTGTATTCCTCAAGGTAATCGGCCTGTTCCAAACTTGATCGCCGCCACAAACGATAGGTCGGCCCTAGCTCACTCCCCAAATCGACATATTGCTCATCGACAGTGTCAATAAACAGCGCCTCTTGATTACGTATTCTCGCTATTCGCGCCATCATGGGATCAGAGTCAGCAGGTAATCGATTGGGCTTCAAATAACCGTTATCCTCGGTAAGGTATAACGCGAACGCATCTGGGGCGAGCTCTTTTGCATACCTCAAGTCTGCAACGTTCATAAGCCGCGCCATATCAGTAGGCGCAAGGTTGTCAGCAGAAACTCGCAGCCGATTGGCAATAGATACAAACAAAGCTCTGAAGGGCTCTGTCGTTACATCAAGGTAATCATTCGCCGTGACCTGACTGTGAAAGCGCGCATCAAGCCACACTCGATTGGTGGCATCTATGGCTTTAATATCGACCACGAAATGTCTGCCGTCTGAGTGAACGATGGCACCAGACAAAGTCAACGCGGCAAAATGGCTAGCTGCGGGCAATACCCTCACCGCACCCCACTGCCCAGATTCTGTCAGCACATCACGAAGATATGTCGCCGCAAGACGCGTCTCGACAGATCGCAACTTATCGCGAGCATCCCGTGCGTCAGGGTTGCGTATGCCTTCTTCAAAAACAACAACACCAACCTCCAAGGGCAGCTGTTTAAGTTCGGTCTGGAGAGTTGCTTTAGCAACCGGTGCCGGCCAAGCCGAAGCATTAGCAACCGCGGGGTTCTCATATACCGGCAGCCCCGACGTTGACTCTCGTGGACTACTGCAGCCGAGTCCCACCGCAGCTAACAGCAACATCAGTGTCGGCAAGCGGAGCAGGATAGCCATCAGTTTTCCTTCTCCGTGGTGCATACCGTCCCTTTGCTGAGAGTTTGTGTGCAGCGGTACCCTGCCTTTTTAGGATCGAATCGAGAGTAAACTCGATTGACAATAAAAGGGTCACGGACGGTTGGTGAGTAAACTGCTGTCTGCAAAATCAAAGAGTCCGCCAACGCCGAACGCGTCAAGCGATGACGAATTGTCAAGCCATCGGGAAGGGTGATATCAAAAAACAACTGATGCCCGTCCCAACCACAGCGCTCGACACCGAACGGTGTTTGAGTAACGGTTGGTGGTGGCCGGTCAGTAACACAAATGAGAGCAAAGCTATTTTCGCGCTTCACCCTCACTGTATTGTCGGTCTGAATAACCTCTAGTAACTCAGGGGCGGTGATAATCTCGGCCATTTCAGCCAGCGCCAACAGCTCTCTGCCCGAAGACATTGGCGCGCCTGAATAGGTTTGACCGCGCTCGGCAGCTCTAGCCCGACGATCGGCCTCTTGCTGCAACTGCCGAATAATTGTGTTGAAGCGACGTTGTATGTTGTCACTGCGCGCGTAGTCCACCTCCCAGTTGCCCGTCATATCGATTGGATCTGAAGGCGCGTACTGGGCTGGCTTTGGCCCATCGGCCTGACACCCAACCAGAAGCATTGTGGCAACAAAGAACAGACAGGCTTTCATGGTGGGCAGTGCCACCCACCGTCAAGCCTAAAGTTTGGAGACTGCACCAGCTGTAAAAAGATCAAAAACACCGCTCGCCTATTCATAAAAGAAAAATATTCTGATGCCGGCAGTTGTTGAAGAACCCCACCGACCAACACCTGCGGTGCAATGCGATCTCCCCATAGCATCAGCCTGGCTGCTAATCAGGACGTGCCGTACCCCACACATTAAAACCAGCGACTCGCGGCGTCCCCGGCAAATACATTTGATCTACGTCGTCTAATTGGAAACCGTTACCATCAATAATATCGACGATTTTGCGATTGAGGTTACAGCCGCCAAACAAGCGCTTCCAAATTGGATTTACACGAGCCTGCCACCGAGCTACACCCGCATCCGGGGCCTCGCCATGCTCGCAAAACACGAGCTTACCGGAGGGCCGTAGAACGCGCCGTGCCTCTTTTATTGCTGCAGCTGGATCAGGAATAGTACACAGGGCGAAAGTTAGCAACACCGTATCAAAGCTTTCATCCTCAGCAGGAATTTCTTCAGCTGAACCCGCCTTAAACTCCACCTCGAACGGCACCGCACGAACCCGAGGCTTGGCCAACCGCCAAGACTCTTCACAGGGATCGAGACCGATCACACGCTCTACCTGTTGAGGGTCGTAATGTGGCAAATTGTGCCCCGCGCCCAAACCGATTTCTAAAATGCGCCCCTGAGCCTGTGGAACGACTTTTTGCCGCTGACGGACAATAGGCTTTGTGCCGCAGGCGCAGGTCACCAACCGAGGCACAACAAATTTGCTATACAGCCCCATCAGGACAGTACCTCACTTAAAAAATCATCCAGCGCTCGGTAAGCCCGGCGACTAGCCGTTGCGCTGTAGACCGTGCCAAAATCTGGGTCATTGGCCTCAGGATTGGTAAAAGCATGCAGAGTTTGACCATAGGCGTGTAACTGCCAGTCACAGCCTGTAGCCGTCATCTCAGTGGCAAAGGCTATCAACTGATCGGGTGGGACCATCGGATCGTCATAGCCATGCAACACCAACACTTTAGCCTGCAGATTTGGTTCTGGCAGGTTATCCGCAGGCAGCAACAGTCCATGCAAAGAAACCACCCCAGCTATGTCTTGCCTTGAACGGGCTAGGTCAAGAACGCAGAGGCCGCCAAAACAGAAGCCAATAGCAGCAACAGGCTCGTTGACTGCTTCAGGCTGTGCCCGAATGGCGTCTACTGCCGCACCAATACGCGCCTGCAATACACTCCGATCTGACATCACCGGCGTCATCAGTGCCGTGCATTCCTCCTTGTCGGCACCCACTGCGCCGCCACCGTACATATCTACAGCTAAAGCGACATAACCCAGATCAGCAAGCCGCAACGCTTGCTCACGCTCAAAGTCGGTAGAGCCTGCCCACGTCGGCGCCACCAAGACGGCGGGCCTTGGACCCAGCGCATCGTCCCACGCCATCGTGCTGTTAAAAGTGACCCCGCCCGATTCATAGGCCAATTCACGCGTCTGTATTGTCATAACTTACTGCTCCTTAAAGCTGTGCCGAGAAAAACCACTGGGCTTTTTATCGAGAGGGTGTCCTAAGTATACCTGCGGCGTTATCCCGAAACTAACGGCTTGTCACGGCTACAAGTCTGAATCACGGAGACTGCGGATAAGCCAGAGGATCTATCACCCGCATCTCTGTCTCAATCCAAGCCTCAACTCTCGCCATCAAATCTATGGGGGACTCGCCCTCGATAGCGTCTATGGGCGCGCCAATAGACACATCAATAACGCCCGGAGTGAACCGCCAACTTTTCCTTGGCCAACATCGACCTGAGGCCACCGCAATCGGAATGATTTTTGCCCCTGTCGCCAACGCCAAGCGAGCAGCACCGTTCTTGTAATCGCCCTGTTGTCCTCGGTGTGTCCGCGTGCCCTCGGGAAACATGATGACCCATTTACCCTTGTCCATGAGTTTGACACCCAAATCCGCCACTTTGCTCCAGGCCTGGCTTCGGGCGCTGCGATCGATGTGCACCATATCCAGCCTAGCCATAGCCCAACCAAAAAAAGGTATCAAGAGAAGCTCGCGTTTGAAGACATAGGCGAGTGGATGCGGCGTCATACTCGGGATAAAAAACGTTTCCCAAGTGGACTGGTGTTTAGGACACAAAATAATGCGCTGGTTGTCTTCCACGTCAGGTAAGTTTTCAAGCCCCAGCACGCGATACTTGACGCCACCAATCCAGCGTACCGCAAAAATTGCAGCGGAAAGATAAGGCTGAGCAAACCACCACCATAGGCGCTCAGCACTGACAAATAACGAAAAAATCAGCAAAAATGTCCCTACTGGAATCACTGAAATCGCAATCCACAAAAATGTCAGCAGTGATCGAATCATCCTCATACTTGTTTCACACCGTTACCTGCTTCACCGACACCACAACATTCCCGAAAACACGGCATTTAACCAGAAAAACCGACCTGACGGGCAATGATTAGCCCAGCTATCGCATGATCTCTGTCACAGGGGCGGCTATAATGGGCCGTCATGAAGCGCGAAATCTACAAGCAGAAGGCCAACAAAGCCGATTTACGAAACGACCTAGATCGAGACATTGAAACTTTTCTCGCAGGGGGTGGACGAATCGTCAACGTGCAGGCCGGTGAGACCGCGCTCGAATCGAGGGCGGCGCCACTACGCACGCCCATTTTTAACGAACCGCGAACATCACGCACGCCCCTCGACGATGTCGTTGCCACCCTTGATGAACGCCGCAAAACTCAAGCAAAACGTAGCCCATCGCGAGCACACAAGCCTCTGCCAAAAAAACGGGTGATATACGACGATTTCGGTGAAGCGCTGCGAACAGTCTGGTCCGAGGAATAACGCCCCAGTGAACTACTAGCCGAGGATGATCGTAGACCCCCCTCAACCCCATCGGCTCCAAAACGACCATGATTACACTACACGAAGAGATAACGGTGCAGCGAAGCCTTAAAGACTGCTTCCGCTACGTCTCTGATTTTCGAACAGTTGCAGAGTGGGATGCGACTGCCCTCAATGCCATTAAATGTACCCCGGGACCAGTAGGACTGGGGTCACGGTTTGTTGTGCACTGTGCCGTTGGGCCTACTAAAGTACGACTGGAATACGAAATTATTGAGTACTGCCCCTGGGCATCGATAGTTTTGCTGGGGAAAAGCCGCTTTTTCGACGTCCGAGACGTCATAAGCTTTACGGAAATTGGCTCACAAACTCAGATCAGCTACGAGGCTGAATTTCAATATCACTGGGGAATTAGCGCCCTAGAGCGTCAGCTCGAATCAGGGATGCGTGCCATGGGGGCTGAGAGCCTGCGAGGGCTAAAAGATGCCCTCGATAATATTACTTCATTACCAGAAGTCTCTGACTGCACAGCACGGGCAGACCGCTGGGTAGCACCTGGTGTCGCCATGTTTTCAAAATGGGGCTACCGCAGAAGCGTGCCCCACAGACAGCCCAACTCAAAATTTCTTGATGGACAACACGTGGTGATATCCGGCGCCAACAGTGGCCTGGGACTCGCCACCAGCATTGCACTGGCTGAAGCTGGTGCAGATTTAACGCTGATTATCCGTAACCCCGCAAACCGTGAAGGGTTATTGGAAACTTTGGAATCAGTGACGGGAAGGTCTGATATTGCGATTGAAATTGCCGACCTTTCTTTGATGGCAGACGTCAGGGCGGTATCCGATAGATTGCTCGCCAAAGAGAGACCCATTGATGTGCTCATCAATAACGCAGGCGCACTTTTCAACGACTACGGACTGACTAGTGAGGGACTAGAGCAAAGCTTCGCACTATTGCTCGCTAGCCCGACATTACTGACTCAAAAACTGCTGCCCCTACTACAGAACCGCAGCGCACCGGGTCGAGTGATCAACGTAGTATCAGGGGGTATGTATACCGAAAAGTTAGTCTGCGAAAGGCTTATCATGACGCCGCCAAAATATAACGGCGCTCAAGCTTATGCCCGCGCCAAACGCGCTCTCACCGTGCTCAGTGAACTATGGGCCGAGCAATGGCGAGAAGACGGAATCGTCGTCAACGCAATGCATCCTGGCTGGGCTGACACCCCCGGGGTGGCCTCAGCTTTACCCACTTTTCGAAGTATCACGCGACGAATCCTTCGCACGTCTGAAGAGGGAGCGGACACTATTATCTGGCTGGCAAAAGCAAGGGAGGCCGGCAGTGTCACTGGTAAACTTTTCCTAGATCGGGAACCTCGCACACCCTACCTGCTAACCAAAACAAAAGAATCTGCGGACCAACGTGCCAAGTTAGAGGCCTTTATCGATACACAAATCGATAGCGTCTTGGAAGCTTAAACGCGTAACACCAAACGCTACCTCAACAGAAGACACAGCTTGGTCTGTGACGCCATTACGCCGGGAAAGGCCAAACGCCCTCGGCAAGCGCTGGTCTGGACCCGCGACTGCGGATAAGCTGGACCTCACGAACCGCCAGTTGAGAGTTTTTTATGGAATCACCTATCACTCCATTCGAGCCCGCCATTGCCGATGAGGCAATTGCTGATCTACAACAGCGCTTGAAACTCACCCGCTACCCCGATGAAGAAACCGTTGAAGACTGGAGCCAAGGTATTCCCCTCGCCTATGTGAGAGAACTGACTGATTACTGGTCTGCTGAGTACGATATGGGACGAGTCTGTGGGACCCTCAATCAGTGGCCCAATTTTCTCACTGAAATCGAGGGTTTAGATATTCACTTTATCTATCAGCGATCGCCCCATAGCGATGCGACGCCACTGCTGCTCACCCATGGGTGGCCCGGTTCAGTGCTTGAATTTAGACACGTTATTGACCGACTGAGCAATCCCACCGAATATGGCGGTAGGGCAGAAAACGCCTTTCATGTCGTGGCGCCGGCCTTACCCGGCTATGGTTTTTCAGCCAAGCCTCGTGCGCCGGGGACAACCGTACAGAAGATTGCCGATCTGTGGATCGCCCTTATGAAACGTTTGGGGCATGAGAGGTTTCTTGCACATGGGGGTGATTGGGGCTCGCTGGTGACTCAGGCTGTAGCTGTAGCGCCGGGTACGACCTGTGCGGGCATTCACATCACCCTACCCGTCGTTGCTCCGGACCCGGAAACACTCGAGTCGCTGCTGCCCGAGGAAGTGCAGGCACTTGAGGCGTTTAATTTTTATCAAGACTGGGACTCCGGGTATTCGAAACAACAGAGCACCCGCCCACAGACCTTGGGCTATGGTCTGGCAGACTCTCCTACCGGGCAAATGGCGTGGATTATCGAAAAATATGCCCAATGGTGCGACTGCGAAGTCAATGGTTTGCGGCATCCTGAGAACGCCATCCCCCGTGATGAGTTACTGGACACCGTCATGCTTTATTGGCTGACTAATTCGGGGGCGAGCTCTGCGCGCTTGTATTGGGAAAGTTTTAATAACCCTGACATGGCAGAGATCGAGTTGTCGTCTGCCATTTCTCTTTTTCCCAACGAAATCTTTCGATCCAGCGAACGCTGGGCCCGTAAAAAATTTCTCAACTTGCATTACTTCAACGATAAAATAGCTAAAGGTGGACACTTCTCTGCACTCGAAGTCCCCGACTTACTGACTCAGGAGTTGTGGCAATGGCGCGAACAGCTTCGCGCACTCGAGATCGTAGCGTAATGGATAAAAGCTTTACCTCGCCTTTTATCACCGAGGATATTGATGAAGGTCATAGTGCGTATTGGACGGCCCGCCGGAGAATTGCCACTGCCGTGAACGCGTTAATTGAAGCTGCAATCACCAGTGACACCGACCCAACGGTGGCTAGCACCATTGCAGAAAGTATCGACACCATTACCGCCCAGCTCAAAGATCAAAGGCAACTGAAAGGGGTTATTGCCCACGCCAATGCCTATGGCAGCTATCCCATGGCCAATCACGAAATGTTGTGTGTGGGAGGAACCAGCCATCCTATGTCACCCGGATTACGGCACTGGTTTGACGGGGACAAGGTTTACGGCACCGTTACTTTTAATTGGTCCTATGAAGGCCCACCCAACCACGTGCATGGTGGCTGGGTGGCCGCGATTCTCGATCATTTTATGGGCATGGCCCAAGTCCGAGCAGGCAACGCAGGCATGACGGGGGGTCTCGATATTCGCTACCGGCGGCCAACACCTCTCAATTGCGAGTTAAACCTCATAGCGACTCTCACATCATTATCCGATCGCAAGATGCAAGTCGAGGCTGAGCTGAGCCACCAGGGTCAGGTGACGGCTTCAGCGAGCGCCCTTTTTATAAAACCTCGCGGCGCCATCTTCACAGAGGGCACGAGTACCCCGGCCCTCTGATCACAAACACGCCTTACCAGTTCAAGCGCATACCGCCTTCAATTCCGATCGTCTCGGGCTCACCGTAGAACGACATCATCCACAGATTAGCCACTGGCAGGTCACCTACACGATATCGCTTATCCGTGAGGTTTTTGCCGTATAGCCGCACCCACCAACGCCCATCTTGAGCGGTATACGTTGCCGAGGCATTCACCAAGGTGCGCTCATCGGTGAGACCATTATCAGAACCTGGAACAGAGGTATAAGCGTAAACGGCCTCATCTTCGTAGTTAACATTTAATGCCAGATCGAGATGCCCCCCGGCTATCGGCAGGTTATAGAGAAAATCTAAGTTCCAAGTAGTTTCTGGCGCCCGCGCTACGGGGCTCCCTGTTAAGTCGGTGTCGATGATGCCGTCGAAATTCGTGTCTGCCACGAACGACTTAAATTCAGCATCGAGGGTGCCAAGACTTCCCATGACAGTGAAGTTATCAGTTAATAGCCACGCTGCTTCAACCTCCAAGCCAGTAACTTCAATCTCTGCCGCATTGAAGTAGCGCGTCTCTTGAAACTCACTTTCATCGATACCATCGCCGTCTCGGTCTGCCGTAATTCGGGCCAGCAGTTGTTGCTGGGAATCATCGTAGGTGACATAGAACCCCGTAAGGTTCAGACGCAACCGGTTATCAAGGAACTCCGAGCGCAGCCCAAGCTCAAATGAATCCGCAATTTCTGGATCCGTCGGGCGTGCCTGTAGTGGCTCGATGGGGTTGCCACTGGTGCCGGTCTGATCGTTATAACCACCACTTTTAAAGCCCCGTGAATAAGTGGCATAAGTGTAAAGGTCATCGGTAGCTTGATAGCCCAGATTTAAACGCCAAGTGGGTTCACTCCAGCTCTCTTCATCTTCCACTACCCCCGCAGGGTACTTGGCAAAGTCTGCTGCGGCGATGGGCTCCCCAAGAACCTGCCAGGTCAGTGTCGGATCGAAGCCTCCAGTCAAGGCTTGGGTGAACACTTGGTTTCGCCCTTTCCACTTTTTCTTCTCGTGGGTGTAGCGGACGCCCGCGCCCAAAGTCAGCTTCTCTGTAAGATCAAAGGTGCCATCCAAATACACTGCCTCAGCCGAGGCATCCTGCCCGTTAGAAAGCACCTGTGGGTTGTTGTTGAAGTAAAAGGGGTCACCGAAGGCCAGAGCCGAGGGAATGGTCATATCTACAAAGCCCAGTACCTGTGCAACTGTAAATATCGTGTCATCCTGTTGGTAAAAGACACCACCTACCCAATTAAAAGCACCATCTAAATCAGACGCAACACGCAACTCTAGCTGGGTCGTTTCACGGACATCCTGGCGGTTAGCATCAAACAACGAAACCGGACCGACCTCACCGGTGTAAGTGCTGGGAAGCTGCGAATCTGTCTCACGGTAACCCGCAAAAGCACTCACCTTGTAATCGCTGCTAAGGTCCCAGTCGACATTTAAGTAATAACCATCGACATCGATTTGATGGCCCGCCTCCATATTCAGCAACACGTCATTGCGATTGGTGATCGCCGCATTATCTAGGGGGTCACCGGCATCCTTAGTAAACCCTAGGGTATTCCAGAGATAACCGGAATTAGGTGGCGTATTATTGTAAGACGGAGGCGCATCACTGTCGTCCCGCACCATCTCGTAGGCCAAGTTAATATCTAGCGCATCGGTGGGCTGCCATCGCAGCTTAAAACGCCCGCTAAATACATCGTCTCCACCCACATCAGCGCCGTCCCCTTGCCCTGTGGCTCCCGCCAATGGGAAGCCCACACCAAAGTCTGTAACCGGGCCGTAAGCCGCGCTATTGGAGTACCAGCCGTCGGACTTCATGTAGACACCAGCGGCTCTAAACGCCAAATTCTCGCTAATCGCTAGATTAAGAATCCCCTGGCCCTCGTAACGTCCATACTCAGCGACCTGCCCTCGCACTTCCAGCGAGCTTTGATCAAATTCGGGGCGATTTGTTTTTACGTTGATGGCGCCCCCGGTGGTGTTTTTGCCAAACAGCGTGCCTTGAGGGCCCCTCAAAATTTCAACACTGGCGATATCGAGCATTTCAATATTGGCGGTTTGGATATGAGGAATGACAAAGTCATCGACGATGACACCGACTTGGTTTTCGTAATACAAAATAATGCCATTTTGACCCACACCTCGGATCGCAAAGTTTGCTGAATTAAAGCCCGGTTGTTTGCCCGCCACCACGTTGGGGGCGAATATCGCAACGTCCAACAAGTCTCGAGGCACCGCCCGTTGTATTTGTTCTGCGCTGATCTGGGTCACCGCAATGGGCGTTGACTGAATATCCGTCTCCGCTCGACGCGTAGCCGTCACCAATACTTCCTCAAGCCTGGCTTCATCTTGCGCAGCAATTGGCGTAGCAAAAGCCAGCAGCGCAGGTACGATCGCCGTTGCCAAAGGAGCCATTTTGAATGCGGGTTTTTTCTGGGAAATGTGCGCTGTTGTCATAATGGGCAGGCCTCGTTATTAGTATGGGGCATCAGCAATTTCGACGCTCCTTCTGTTATCGCCAAAAAACCGCCTCTCGTCAACCGAGCATGTCATCCGCAGCAAAGTTTTTCGTCAAACCGCCTAACCCCCCCCCTACCTCGGTGTTTCACAGGGTTCCCCTGAGATGCGACAACGCATTAATCGACACACCTTTAGCTGGGGAATATTGTCGGCCGCTTCTGTCCTCAAGGCTCTAGGATCAAGGCTCTGGAATCAAGGGTTAGTGACCCTCGCAAATCTCGCGCGTGGAGTCTGCATCTCAGGGCTGAAGCTAGTCAGTGGAACTGATAAATTTATGCCCACGGGCGTTAACAATAATTCCCAACGCTGGCTCGAAATTATTGGTAAGTTGATCCGTTAGCTGTACTGCGTTTATCTGAGAAAAACCTCGAGTTCAGATTGCGCGCATGGCTACGACGCTAAGAAAAATGACCTTGAGGCGGGTTTAGGTACTCGCCGCTTTTATCTGAACACTAACTGATATCGAGATAAACAATGAGCAGATTAAGCTTTGTACCCACTGACGAATGGCCCCAAGAACTCCGAGATTTCGTTCAAGCTGATACCGCCAGCGATATAGCGCTAGGGATTACGCGAATGCTGGCTCATGCGCCCGAAGCCGCCATGGGACCACTTCAATTCGGAGCTGCCTTGGGAGTCAACAGAACCTTGCCCGAAAGGCTCATTGAGCTGATGCGTTTACGCATTGCGTTTCACAACCAATGCCGCAGCTGCATGGCCATTCGTTACTCAGCCGCAGAAGGCAGTTTCGACGAAGCCACGGCTTGCGCCCTAGAACAACCCGACATTCCAGACAGCCTTTCAAAGCCAGAACAACTGGCTATCGAGCTCGGTGATCGATTTGCGACACAACACCTGGCCATCGACGAAGGTTTTTTTGAACAGCTAAAAGCGCAGTTCACGGAAGCAGAAGTCATTGAGCTACTTATGCACTGTGCTCTTTATGTGGGTATGGGGCGCTTGGCCGCCGTCTTAGACATGACAGAAGATCTACCAAAGGGCTTCGCAAAACCTTTTGGTGAAACCGTCAAGCTTTCAGCCGATACACCAGTATCCCTATAAACCTTTCGCTTGCTGGGCTAAGGCTTCGCCCAGCGTGCGAGCGTTGAACACATAGTCAATGCTGCCATCTTCCTTAAAGTAGGTCACAGCACCCTCCCCCAGAAACAACATTTCGGTTTCCTCGACACAGTGTGCGTCAACATGTGTGGCAAAAATAGGTTCAAAACCATAGGTGCCGGGTTTGGCTCGACCAGCGTCGTAAATGAGCTCACCTTTAGTCACAAAAAACTGACCCGTGCCCTCATGACGATGCGCTTGAAAGCGTGCCCCAGGAGCCATATGCACGTAGAGCGCCCATTGACCTGTTTGCTCACACAGCCGCAGCACTTTGAAGTGCGTGCCGCCGCCTACATCGAGCCAGTCCATCTCGGTGGTGTCAGCGAGAATATCGCCGTCTTCAGAGGTACTGATTCCCTTCTGATTCACTTTATTTCCTTTTTGGGGGTAGTGAGAATGCGATTAGATGATCACCCGGGGGCGTTCCCAATGCGGCGTGGCCTCCGGCGGCAACAACAACATATTGCTCTCCGTTCGACAATTCATAAGTGATCGGCAACCCATGAGCCGTTGTTGGCAGTCGTCCCTTCCAGAGTTCGCTGCCGGTTTCGGTAGCAAAGGCGCGCAAATAGCGATCAGTAGTCGCTGCGATAAAGGTTAGGCCCGATGCGGTCGTTACGGGACCTCCAATGTTTGGCGAACCCTTGATATACCAAAATGGAAAAGGTGCCATATCGCGAGACGTGCCCAAAGGCACTTGCCACTGCACCTCACCCGTGACGAGATCAATGCCGGCGAGGGTTCCCCAGGGTGGCGGTGTGCAGGGGGCGCCCATGGGCGAGACAAATCCCAGCCAGCGTCGATTGCAGTAGGGAGTACCCTCTGAAGGCTCCTCCAGAAAGTGTCCATGGGCAACGGGCTCTGGGTCGGCTTCAGGACCGCATTCCTCTCTCGGCAACAATTGCACAATGGTGCCAACATGCTGAGTGTTAACCACAAGAATATTTCGATTGGGATCTAGTCCGGGACCACCCCAATTTTGTCCTCCGAATGCACTGGGCATATGCAAAGAGCCCTCAAGAGACGCTGGAGTGAACGGCCCCTCGTAGCGCAGCCCTTCCAACACATTGGCGCAGGCCTTGCGGTCCCACAGGGTCAGCCCCCATACATCGTCCTGATCACCTGGTAGATCCAGCAGGGAGCGCGGTTTGCTAGGAATAGGTTGAGTGGCCGCTGTGTAATCTCCGGCCACAGTGCCCTGGGGGACTGGCTGCTCAATGACCGGGAAGAGGGGCTTCCCTGTGACACGATCCAGCAGAAAAACGTACCCTTGTTTCGTGGTTTGCGCCAAGCCATGAATCACGCCCCCATCAGTCGTCACGTCAAACAAAGTAGGCTGCGACGGTACGTCGAAATCCCAGATATCGTGATGAACGGTCTGGTAGTGCCAAACAACTTCACCCGTATCACCCGAGAGGGCGACGACCGAACTGGAATAGTAATCAGAGCCCTCTCTGTGCCCTCCATAATAGTCGGGAGAGGTATTGCCTGTGGGCACGTATACCCGGTTAAGCGTCTCGTCGACAGAAATGAAAGACCAAACGTTACTGGTGCCGGGCTGGTATTGGTCGCCCTGTTCTTCTGAGGGCTGCTGAGCATCAATGTTGGTAATGGCGCCATCTGAAGCCGACTGGCGACCTGCCTCGAATTGTGAGTTATCGCTGCTACCCGACGGAGGAACTGGCTCCCAATCCCAGATCAACTGTCCGTTAAGCAAGCTGTAGGCCCGCACAACACCACTGGGAACATCCGTTGAAATATTGTCGGCAATAGCTGCACCTGTAATCAGAAGGCTACCCAAAATCGCTGGGGGTGTATTGAGTGTGTAGTCCCCCGGGGCATGAGGGCGCAGACCCTCACGTAAATTTATCTCAGCTACAGCACCAAAATGGCAGCGCTGTCCCGTAAAGGCATCTAGCCCGATGACCTTCGCGTTCATCAGCGGCGCAACGATAATACTGTGACAGGTTTGATTTTCTGCTTGCTCTGGATGCTGCCACTGCGTCACGCCTCTGCAGCGCGGCATAGCATAGTCAGCTAAATTAATGTCGGGGGTATAACTCCACTGCTGTTCACCGGTTGCCGCATTGACCGCTATGATCCGATTAAAGGGCGTGCAGATCACAAGATTATCGCCGGCGAGTATCGGTGTCGCCTGCCAAGAGGATTGCAAAGGAACCTCGGCCTTTAATCCATCGCGAAAATTTGTGCCTTTGCGAAAATCTCCAGAGCGGTGCGTCCACGCTACCTTCAACTGTTTCACGTTGTCAGGTGTGATGGTGGCCGCACTGCTGAAATGGCCGCCGCCTGGCTGGCCACCGGGCAGTGGCCAATCAGCATTTTGGCTAAACGCAAAGTGCGACAAAAAAGCCAACGCGCAAACTAAAGCGACATTGGCAGCAGGCTTCTTTTTCATCGATACCCTCGTAATATCTCAGTGACTACTGCGACGATCCGACCTGCACAGTATCGGCCAACGTCTTCAAAAACTGAGCGCCTTGCGCACCATTTACCCAGCGATGATCACATCCCAGCGTAATATCGAGGCACTCTTGTGGTTCAAAAGCCTGCGAGTCGTCGTTCCACACGGGCTGTATTTGAACCCTGCCGACAGAGAGCACCATTACCTGAGGTGGCGTCACCATAGCCGTAAAAGCCGCGACATCGTACATCCCCAAATTGCTAATCGTAATCGCTGCTGGCAAATGATCTGAAGCTGTAAGCTTGCCTTGGCGAGCCCTGTCCACCATCTCGGCAACCCGCTGCGCCAACTGCGTAACGGCTTCCCCCGGCACGTCACCAACTACTGGAGCAGACACCGCGCCATCAGCCCGCGAGACGGCCAGGGCAACATTGAAAGTTGGGACAGCACGGACTGTGTCGCCCTCAAACTGAACATTTAACTCAGGATGTCGCGCCAGCGCAGCGCGTAGCCCATTAAGCAACAGAAGCGTTATCGCACTCTTCAAATTGGGGTTTTCGCGCTTTAAGGCTGTGATAGCGGGCCCCACGTTGAGACGCCGTTGAATGTGAAATAGTGGTACCGAGTTCTGCGCACCCACCAAGGCTTGGGCAATGCGGCCCTGTGTTGCAGACAGTGTTTTGGCACCACTCACTGAATCGGCTTCGGTATGTGCAAGGGCTCTATCAACATCCTCTTTCAGAATACGTCCATTAGGCCCGGTGCCAGTCACATCTCCAGTAGACAGCCCCGCCTTTTCAAGCTTGCGCTTCAGTGCTGGACTAATCTTCACAGGGGCAGTGACTTCCTCCCGGGCAGGCGCCTCAACCCTCGAGGCAGGCTCTGGGTTCCTTGCCTCTACCAAATTATGCGTGGCGATAAACGCTTCCAGCTCTGCCTGCTGAAAATCTGTCATTGCCAGCACCCCAATAAGGGTGCCCACTGGCAACTCCTCGCCCTCAGGCACAAGAATTTTCGCCAAAGATCCCGACACTCGTGCCTCAAAACTATTTACTATTTTGTCGGTCTCGATATCTACAAGCTCGGCTCCAGCGGCGATTTGCTCACCCTCGCTATAGCGCCAATCGACAATCCTCCCATGGGTCATCTCAATACCCCATTTTGGAATTGTCACTGCTTCAAACTGCTTACTCACGCACTAACCCCTCAGCAACTTCGGTGGACTTCAGGCCAAACACCAACAAGACGTTGCCCGGCATACGACTGCCAAACTGGTACCCCGAGTTCACCAGTAAGTGCCCATTAGCAACAACGGGGCCATCTGATTCGATCGACCCACCGCGACCCAGCTCTCCCGATACGGTGTCAAACTCCCCCAGAGAATTGTATTTCCAGAGCACCTCACCAGAAGCTGCGTCATAGGCGCGCAAAAGACCATCGAACCCTCCTGCAAATATCAATTGATTCGAGCTTGTTGCCGCTGCTGACAAGCCAGGATCGCAAGCCGGCTTCTTATTTTCTGGGCACTCATCCAGAGCTGGCGCGTACCACCGAACCGCACCCGTCAAAGGATCAAGAGCGTGCAGTCCCGGAAAGGCAGGGTCGTTGGGGAGGCCCGGGAAATGGGTGTCTGCGATAGGAACAAACAGCGCATCTTGATTTGCCGTCATACCCCAGTGGACGCCCCCAGCATAACCCCCTCGACCTAGTTTTTTATGCCAAACAGCTTGCCCTCCCGCATTCGGATCGAGGGCGTAAACATCACCGCTTTTTTGCCCAACAAACAGCAAGTCCCGCGTTTCGCCCTGCCATAGAATTGTCGCAGCGCCAATGTCTAGATCCGGACCATTCTCTTGCGGACAATTACCACCGCCACCGATAAAGCAGGCCATATTCCAGGCATCCCCTGCTAAAAGTTGTTGGGACCAAACGATACCGCCATCATCTAAACGCATCGCGACAACAGCATCACTTGTCGATACAGCTGGAGAGGTATACCCCTCTCCGGTACCGACGTAGAGCAGCCCTCGCTCGGCATCAATTGTTGGAGAATTCCAAACTGGGGCACCCGCAGGTGCCATGCGCTTCGCTCCCGCCGGATTGATTTCGCCGGTTTCGCCCGGCGCTGTCGGAATAACAAAACTGTTCCAAAATAAACTGCCGTCATTGGCATTCAGAGCCGCAACGCTCCCGCGGAACGTGCAACATGCATAGCCAGGGTCGGCTGCTGTTGCCCATTCAGAGGAAGATATGGGCACATAGAGTCGCTCTTCGTGATACTTAACAGACCCTGTAATCGTGGCGTCAGCATGAGTCGCCACCGACGCGCGCCACAAAGCAGCGCCGGTTCGCGCTGAAATTGCATGGACCTGCGCTTCAAAATCACCGAAAAACAGGACAGGGTCGGGCTGGTTTTCCAACCTCGCTACCGTGATGCCATTACGAACCTCAGCCCCGGCTTCATACTGCCAATGAGCACAGCCGCTGGTCAGATCCAAGGCATAGACTGTGCCCTTTTGAGAGCCCACAAATACCGTGTTGCCATGTACTAGGGGTTGTGAACGTGCCCGAGTCGCTCCTGAATAGGCAAAGGCCCACTTGAGCTCCAAATCATCTACCGTGCTTTGGCTAAGCCCTGCTGACTCTGCATCTTGAAAACGCTGATTTCTAATTCCCCCACCCCAACCACTCCAACTCGGATCATTATTGGCCAGAGCCGGCGTGAAATCTTTGTCGCAGGCCTTTACCTCTATGGAGACCGTTTCTGCTGATTCGCTGAGATGCTGAGCGATCAGAACACGCTCTTCTTCAGACAAATGTGCCGCCTGCTGACGCATGACTCCCTCTGATATTGCGGAGAGAATACTGGTGGTGGACATCATGTTGAAACTGATCGCATGGGGCGCTTTAGGGACCGAACCGTTGTGACAATGCAGGCAATTGGTTTGAAACAAGCTGGCGCCCGATGCCGCTTCTTTTAGCGACGTATCGGCAGCTGCGTTATTTTCAACAACCCCAACGGCAAGACTTACTGAAGCCATTCCAAAGAGCGTCATGGCCATCAACCACGTCCACAAAACTTTCATTACCAGTACCCCTCTAACAACAACGCTTTATTTGCTTAGTACGCCAACGCCTTCTTTGCCGCACGAACAATGTCAGCAACGCTGGGAACATATTCTTTCTCAAGGCAGGGGGTTGCTGGAACGGGGGTATGGGGTGCCGTAACACGCTGTACAGGCGCATCGAGGTAATCAAACCCGAACTCCGCCACCATACCGGAAATCTCGCTCGCCATGCTGCACAGCGGATTAGATTCATCCACCACAACCAACCGTCCGGTCTTTGACACGCTAGCAAGAATAGACTCCTCATCCAACGGCGACAGCGTACGCGGGTCAATTACCTCAGCACTGATACCCTCCGCCGCCAACTCTGCTGCCGCCTGCTCCGCTAACACCGCCATGCGTGACAGACCACACAAGGTAATGTCCGTGCCCTCTACGACTGTTCTGGCCTTACCAAAGGGAATCACATAATCCCCTTCAGGCACCTCACATTCATCCATGTAAAGTGCTTTGTGCTCGCAAAACACCACCGGATCATCCTGCCGAATGGCCTCAGCGAGCAATCCTTTCGCATCTGCAGCATTGGAAGGTGTGACCACTTTGATACCCGGTATTGCCGCGAGCATGGGATACAAAATTTGTGAGTGCTGGGGTCCGGTGCCCTCGCCCGCGCCAATCATGGTTCTTATCACCAGCGGCGTGCGCGCTTGCCCACCAAACATATACCGAAATTTTGCAATTTGATTGAGTAACTGATCAAGGCAGACGCCCAAAAAATCCACAAACATCAGCTCTGCTACGGGTCGCAATCCGGTTAGTGCAGCACCACCCGCAGCACCAACAATGGCACTTTCGGTGATGGGAGTGTCAATAACTCTAGCGACCCCAAATTTTTCAGGCAAACCTGCCGTAACGCCATAAACGCCGCCTTGACCGCTGGCAACATCCTCGCCCATAACGACCACGCGACTATCCCTAGCCATTTCCTCATGGAGCGTCAAATTAATGGCTTCTCGAATCGACATTTTCATTGCATCGCTCTCCCCTCATATTTGACATAGACATCGGTGTAGAGCTTCTCCAGTGTTGGGTCAGCCGCAGCCAAGGCCAATTCTACGGTGCGATCAAGTTCAGCAAAAATTTCCCGATCGATATCAGCAATGACGTTGGCATCCAAACCTTCGGTGCGAGAGTCCTGCAAAAAGCGTGGCAGAGGATCTCCCGCCTCACGCTGAGCACGCATCTCAGCGTCATCGCGGTAGGCCTGAGGGTCTCCCTCGAAATGCCCATAATATCTAGCAGACACGGCTTCTATCGCCGTGGGGCCGCCGCCATTGCGACCGCGCTCAATCGCTTCACGACAAGCCGCGTGCACCGCAAAAAAATCGGAACCATCAACGACAATGGAAGGCATACCAAACGCTCCGGCGCGCTCTGCAATACGACCTTCAGGTTTTGGATTGCGGGTGAACTCCGCATAGAAATTGTTTTCATACATAAAAATCATGGGTAACTGCAAAACAACGGCCAGATTTAATGCCTCAGCCACCGTCCCTTGATCTGACGCGCCATCACCAATAAACGCCATCGAAACACCACCGGTCTGCAGTGTTTTTGCTGTCAGTGCGGCACCCGCTGCGATCGGTGGCCCACCCCCTACAATCGCATTGGCACCCAGCATGCCTTTTGTCATGTCAGCGATGTGCATCGAGCCGCCTTTACCGTTACACAAGCCATCCTGCTTGCACGCCAACTCCAACATCATTCCCTCAAGCTCACAGCCCTTGGCAATACAGTGACCATGACCCCGGTGCGTACTCGCGATGTAGTCATCATTCGTCATGTCGATACAGGCGCCGACAGCAATGGCCTCCTGGTTGCGATACATGTGAATAAATCCCGGCAACTTGCCCTGCTGATATTCAGATCGTATTCGCTCCTCAAACTCGCGAATGGTCTTCATTAACCGGTAGGCACGGCTCAGTTCGTCAAGGTGGTAATCCATGGCGAGTCCTCATCACAATTAAAAAGAAAAAAAAGGGCCCTCACGGGCCCTTGCAACTGTACTCGGATTTTAGAAGTTATAGCCAATCTGAATACCGTACTCACGAGGCGCACCGTGGCGAGTAAAGTTCCAAAGGGTTGCCACAGGGTTAGCAGCGACGCGGTAAGTCTCATTGCCAAGGTTTTTACCGTAAACAGAAACTTCAACGCCACCATTAGGTCCCGTGTAGGTAATGTAGCCATTCACCAGCGTACGTTCCTCCATCTGCGTATTGGCCTTCTGCACAATAATGGGGGAACCACCGGCATCCGCGCCCTGGAAGTTCGCGGGGAACGGACTGGTTTCTGCATCGTCCTGATAGTGCATATTCAGGTTATACGTAAGGGTGGCACCGTTGCGGAGATCCTGAAAAAAGGTTGCCCCCAAGGCGTAGGTCAACTCGGGAGAAAACGGCACTCGCAGGCCCGACAAATCTGGATTGACCGCATCACCCGCCGGCAAACCGAGATCCGCTGGATTGATACCCGGTCGGTAGTCATCGTATTCATGATCGAGGTAGCCCATCATGCCATCGAGACGGAAGTTGTCAGTTACGGCCCACTGGAATTCAGCTTCAATACCTCGGGCAGTCGATGTGCCCTCGTTAACCGAAACCGTCTCTTGGAAGGTGTTGCCTGCGGCGTCCTGAATCGTTACCACAGTGTCACGCTGCAAGTTTTCATACTCGGTATTAAACGCAGCCAGATTCAGGCGTAGCGTTCCATCGAATAAGTCGGACTTCAAACCCACCTCGAAGTTTTCGTTTTCTTCACTGTCGTAGGGCGAGCATGAAAACGCAGAGCCGCAGGTTTCCGAGAAACCACCGGCGACAAAGCCCGTCGCAAAACTGGCGTAGGCCATGATTTCATCGGTAAACCGATAATCCGCCACCAACCGGTAGGTCACTTTGTCAAACGTCTTCGAGTTTTTCTGCACGTTGCCAAAAGCAGACTCTGGCAGAGGGTTGGTGTAGGGCCCCTGATACTGATCAAGATCAATAATATTACTCACGGGGTTATCTGCGGTGCCTAAGTTAAATCGCTGAAAGTCTTTTTTGTCTTCGGTGTAGCGCACACCGGCACTGATGGTCAGCTGCTCTGTCACATCAAAAGACCCATCAACATAGGCTGCCCAGGCGGTACGGTCCTGCGTAGTCTCCTGAACTTCGTAACGATTGTCGTAGAAATTGGTCGCGGCTAACGGACCAAAGAAACCCAAGTTGCCGAATACGATGAACTCAACATCATCGCGGTAAGCAGCCACGCCGCCGACCCAGTTAAAGGGGCCGTCGAACTGACTGGCCAAACGGAATTCCTGCTGGAATTGCTCTCGCTTGGTATTACGGCTGGCGTCATAGAGTGAGGTGTAGGCTTCGCCGGTGTAGGTGCTCGCCAAGATCTCATCTTGATCTCGCATACCCGTAATCGACTTCAACTGATAGTCACCCAAAGTGAATGCCTGATTTAGGTAAATACCTGATGCCTCAACTTGGTGACCGCCACTCATGTTGATAATTGCGTTCTGGGTATACGACTGACCCGTTGTAAAAGGGCTGTCAACGCCGGCGGCTTCGATCCCTGGAAAACCAATCGAAGGCCAAACGTAACCTTCATTTCCAGGAGTCTCGTTAGCCGTCGCAACGGTTTCAGATTGGTCGTCCAGATATTCAAAAATCAAATCCGCCTCGTACCAATCTGAGGGCTCCCAGCGAAACTTAAGCTTGCCTGCCAGTACATCTTTGCCGCCAAGATCTGAGCCATCGCCCGTTGTCGGATAGGTACTTTTGATTTCGGCCGTGCTGGGGTTGCCGGGGGTTGGGAAGAGACCATCACTACAAACAAAACAAGTGAAGGTGCCGCCCATGGGCTTGGTGTTGGAGTAGTAGCCATCGGAATAATCCCGAATGACCGAAATGCGTGCCGCCAAGGTGTCGGTCAACGGCACATTGAGCGCGAATTTAAATTTATTGAGATCACTGTCATTGCTCGCGTAGCGACCAAAGTTAACTTCGACATTACCCGCAACTTCGCCGCCGACATCGGGCTTTACTGTGGTAAATGCGATAGCACCTGCCGTCGTATTTTTGCCAAACAGCGTGCCTTGAGGGCCACGGAAAATTTCCACCTGCTCAATGTCGAACACTTCGATGAACTGCGACTGCACGTGGTTAAAAGCAAAGTCATCGACGGTAATGCCCACCGAGGGATCTTTCGTCACCAAAATTGAAATGAAGCCAGTACCTCGCATGCCACCAGCGATAGCGTTGAAACCATTTTGCGGCGTCAGGGTAACGTTGGGTGCAAATTGGGCAAGTTCGGTAACTGAGTTTTGAAAGGTTTTGCTGAGCTGCTCAGCAGTAATGGTACTGACAGCAATGGGCAGGTCTTGCTGGCTGATATCTCGCTTGGTACCAGTGACTACAACTTCTTCAAGGGCCGCAGCTCCGGCACTACTCTCCTCTTGAGCTACAGCGACTGAGCTAGCGACCGTTGCCGCTACAGCTGCTGCGAGTAGTGAGCGCCTTGCAATGTTGATGTGCTTAGGTGAATTGGGAAATTCCATACCGAGCTCCTAGTTATTTTTTTCAGTTTAGCTGTAGGGGCAATAAGACGTTTATTGCGGTTACACGACTTGCTTGTGCATAACAAGGATACTATAGAGTGACTCAGGGCGATGCAATACCCGTGAAACGCATCAGGGAAAAAGGCTACTAAAAAAAGTTTAAACATTATTGATCAATAGCTTACAGAATATACCCAATGCTAAATCTATTAAATAAAAAGCTAAGGATGCAACAAAAAAGAGACAGAGTTCGGGGTGCGATGCCCACCGTAGAAAAACTATATGCCGCCGCTCATCTTAAAATTTGAGAACGCCTGCTAAGTTTCTCAGTGCCAGTGTGCGAGGCGGAGAAATGCCATGGCAACGGATACCCATTGTTGTACCTCTGCAGCAACTGCGGAGGCTACGATGGGGGCAAACTGTTCTTGGCCTGCACGAACTCTTTGGCATACCTCAACACTTTAGTTTTGCACAAGAGAGAAGCCTGCGAATTTCAATTCTGCCTGCGACTACTGGGCGGTGTATCCACCATCGACCAACATTTCAGAGCCCGTCATAAATCGGGAAAGGTCTGACGCCAAAAACACAATGGCATCTGCAATTTCATCGCCCTGAGCCATATCACCAATCGGGTGGGCCGCTCGAATGGCGGCTCTGGCCTCAGCAGGGCTTGGAGCAAATCCCGCCTCACCAAGTTCGGTTAAACACTGTGCCGCAAAAGCCGTGTCTACTGTCCCCGGATGGATTGAATTGATACGAAGTTGCAAATCTAACGCGCCAAACTCGACTGCCGCCGCTTTTGTAAACATGCGCACCGCGCCCTTGGTTGCGGAGTAAGCACTCTGAAAGGCTACCCCTACGTTGCCGCAAATCGACGACATATTTACGATAGAACTGCGGACACCAGAGGTTTGCCCAGCGGCATGGAGGTCATCCAGGAAACATTGTGTGCCGAGGAACATACCGGTGCTATTTACCCGGAATAAACGGTCCCATTCAGCCAGCGTGGTATCGGCAACGCTCTTTACGACATCAATGCCTGCATTGTTGACCAGCACTGACAGCGGTCCCCAAGTATCGAGCACCTGCTCCCTCACTTGCTGCCAGCTATCGGGGTCACCCACATCTAAACAAGACGCCATCGCTAAGCCACCGTCTCCATGGATCGTCTCCACAATGCTACTCAAGGCCGCCTCATTAACATCAGTTACCATGACTTTTGCGCCATGCATCGCCAAAGCTTTAGCGGTGGCAGAACCTATCCCGCCAGCACCACCGGTAACCAATGCCACACGCGGGCTGCCATCCTTTAACTCCAATAATTTGTTCATCGCGAGCTATCCTCTCTCTTAGGGTCGATGTATGTCGTAGCCTTGCCGTGGAAAGTGCACATGCCGAACCGGTAAATCAGACCCTTCGACTCTAAGTGAAGTAAAGCGATCTCCCTGCCCCACAAGAATCCCTTCGACACAGCCTCGGTCTGCACCCACAGCACAGACCTTTACCGGAGTATCCCACCAGCTATTGAGGCGACTACTGCGTTCTAGAGCACCTGGAAAAAGTGTCAGATCCGCAGCTGGCTGAAGCAGGGCCGCCCGCGCCACATCATAATCTGAGGCCAGTCGCTCTCCCGAATCCAAGCCTTCCACTCGATCAGCCCAATCACTCAAAGCCTCAAGCGTAAGCAGCTCGCTGGCAACGTGAGGTAACCCGTTGCGAACAAACCAGAATATCCCCCAACAGTGAACATCTGCCAAGGTGCACTCATCACCAGTCAGAAAACTTCGACCATCGATTAGCTGGGTATCCAGCTGTCGCGCCAACTGGATGATACGGGCGGCCATGAGTTCACGAGTGTCTGGCAACGCCGTAAAATCAAGATGCGGAAACACCGCTGCCCTGTCGTTATAAAAATGCTCATCCCAGTCAGCAGCATAAAGCGCAACTGCCGAACCAAGCACCGGGTCAAACAGACTATCGGCCCACAATCCCATGGCATCGCTGAATAACTTCGCGCCCGCGGCTAGTGCTGCCGTCTTCGGATAAAAATGATCTAGGGCATCGGCGATGGCGACGGTATCGATAAAGACATCACTCCCCAACTGTAAAACCGGAGTGCCTCTATACCCCCCAGTGATCGCCTCAAGCTCAGGCTTTGGAGCTGTCATCGGCATTTCTACCGAATGCCATGTTAACTGCTTGATACCGAGTATTTTTTGAGCTTTTTGCGAAAAAGGCGAGGCATCATAATGATGAAGGATGGGGCCTAGCATAAACTCTCCTTATAATTTTCAACTGGGTTTTAAAACGTCTGCCCTTTGGTTAAGCAAAATCCCATAGTCTTCTGCAGCGATTTCACGGGTTGGATACGACGCCCAGGCCGCTGCCACGGCGGCACGCAGCTGCATCGCGTCATACCAAGCGGCCAATGCGGGAAAGTCGCTCACACTCTGCCCCTGCCAATCAGCGTGCACCAGCCAAGGCCAAACCGCCATATCGGCAATCGAGTAACTACCCCCCAGCCAGGGCACCTGCGACAGCCGCTCATTTAATACGCCGTAAAGACGGTTACTCTCATCGGTATAGCGACGAATGGCATAAGGCACTTTTTCAGGCGCAAATTTGTTGAAATGGTGCGCTTGCCCTCCAATAGGTCCAAGAGCAGACATTTGCCAATACAGCCACTGCTTGCACTGCCAACGCTCCGCTTCATTTGCGCCCATAAAGGCACCGTGCCGCTGGGCTAAAAACTCTAGGATAGCCCCCGACTCAAACACGACATCACCGTTGCTGGACTCCAACACCGGTACTTTTCGATTTGGGTTCAAGACGGCAAACGTCGGCGTAAGCTGCTCGCCAGTAGCAAGGTCAACATAACGTCCCTCCCAATCAAGCCCAAGTTCCTGCAGCAAGATGATGACCTTGAGCGAATTTGGCGATGGATAATAATGCAGCACATAATGTGCGGGAGTTGAGGGCTGATTATGCTCATTCATAGTCGATGGCAACCTGTGCACACCAAGATCATGGATGCATGGCTCCCAGATACCAGATCGGCGAGCTGTAGGCTCTATCCTGAATATACTCGGGCGCTTGCTCGGGCCGTTGGACTCCAAAAAAATTGGCATCTCGGGTTGTCCAGCGTTGCCGAGGCACTTCGATAACCCGGGCGTAATAAACCGCATCCTGATCTGCATTAAAAGCGGGATCCACCCAAACCGTCCGCAAAGATGCGCTGCCGTCGACCTCGCTTGGACCGGCGAGTGCAGCATCGTACACCCGCTCTTGTGGTTCATCCGCTTCGTCGATCCACCCCTTAACAATCTGCAGTGCGTGCAGATCGGGGCCGTCCGGCTCCTTCATGGCCAACACGATAAATACCGGCGCAGCCGCCCCCGGGGTATCAGGCTCTGATAGTGTCAGCGTTCCTCCCATTGGGACACCTCGCTGGTATCCGATGGTGGAGATAGGCACAGCTAGGAGGTCGTCCTCTGTAAAATCCCAGCCCCCAAAAAACCGCAGTTGAATTCTTGATCCCGTCGTCGCGTAAACCTCTTTACGCTGGAGCGCATCAAATAGCGCCTCTCGAGTATTTTCCTTGGCCCAAACTCCGGTAAGCCCTGAAGCACTCAATCGCCAATTCTCATTTAACACCTGCGCCATTTTGGTGAACATACGTTCTGCGGAGGGCTCTGTGGAACGGAATTTACCGAAAAAATTGTCCTCAGAAACCGCGCTGTAGCCGGTATGAGAATCCGTCGCCCCTATCATCCCAAACTGATAAGGATTAGCACCCAAACTCCTCCTGTACCTTAGCCCCTGCGCCAAAGCAGAACGCGCATATTCCTGAGGAAACATCCAATCCGCTTTTTCCGCTGTCAGCGCAATGTTGCCCTCATCCCAGCGCTCAAAATCGGCATAACGGTCATCAGGGGATAACAAGGGGTGCGTCTCAGAATCGCCCTTGACCTGCGTGACCTCCAAAAGCGGCTCCCAGCGGGCCCTAGTTTCAGCGTATGTCCGACTCAAAGGCACACCGGATAACGTTTGCGGTGCAAACATGCGTCCGTTACTGACATTAGAGTTGTGGGGAATAGCCAGCACTGAACCATTAACCTGAGATTCGTATCGGGCCATCGCCGCCCACAGGTCCTCCGGATCATTGCTGTCCTGAGACGAAAATGGCACGTTCTGATCTGCGTAGCCCCGCCCTTCACGATAGAGAACAACCCGGTGCAAGTTGTCTCCAGAAATAGTCGATGTCCACTCGTAAGCGGGAAATGCCGTGAATAAGTGCGGCTGGTTGTGACGATCAGCCGTTGCCACTGCATCTTGCCAAGCCGCGGACACAACAGCAGGTGGCGTCATTTTTTCGGGGGTAGGATTTTGAAACGCGTCAGCAAATGCCATAGTGAGCTCACCCATGCGATCGCTGCGCAAAAGCTTCAGCCAGTCCTCACCGAGGGCCCAGCCTTTCAGCCGCGAATCTTCTGCGTCTAACAGCCGGTATACCGATAAATATTCAGCGTGATCACTGACCGCCAGGAAGTCATGGCGATACCTTGGGCGAACTGACATGCCGTTACCCGCTCGCACCATTTCACCTCGAGCGAATCGGTAAGCCGTTTCAGGCGTTATTCTGGAGCCCATGGTGTAGGCATCCGCGGAGTTACTGGTGTGCAAGTGTAAATCTCCCCAGTACAGCTGGGTCCGCGTTGAATCTGAGTTAGGCGAGTAGCTATCACCCGCAATGACTGCCGAGGATATCGCCCCTACAGCAATCGTTAAGCTCAACTGGGTGACGGCAGCCCGAAAGCTCAGTACCTTTATCACCGCTCGCACCCCATTCAGAACCATCAAGCCGATGTTATTCCCAACCGCTTCTCTAGCTCGACATGAAAATGCCGCAAACGCTGCTCCTGTTCACCCCAGAGCTGGCCCTGAAAAGCCTTACTGCTCATGCCCTCCTGAACCGAGGGTAAAAACGCCGCGTCTTGGCTCAACACCAAACCCAGACCCGGATCCTCATCTTTGGAGTAACTTTCCGAGGGTGCTCTATTGCGGCCGGTCACATCGGTACCCTCGGGCAAGCCCATCCAAGCCGGTGGACAGTAGTCGGGATCATCCACAGGAAACATTAAGGTCATCGTGTCGTACCAAAATTTTTGGGGGTCGGTATCGTGTGGTAGAAAGCGCATGAGAAATATAGCTTCAGGGTGACACCCAATTTGTATGTTGGGAAAAATACCCGTCGCCCAGCTGTCCGACAGCTGCCCGTCGGTAAACCGCTCGTAACCCAGTCCCAACCGCTGCGACCGCGCGCGCTTACCCTGCTGAATCGCAGTGCGCACATCTAAAGCAGTGCCGCTAAAAGCATCAGGATCAACACCAGCCTCACGCAACATGAACTGCAATCCCTCGTTGACAGTTACCTGGTCGGGAAAGCGCGGACTTGGCTGACCTAGCGGCACAATCATACGACTCGCGCCCTTTGGGTAAAGATCATATTGGACATTCAGATCACTCATGACGCCCCGTGTTTCTGGATGCACCGCGTGCAGGTGGTAGCTTTCATAAAAAGCTTCGACCCCTACTTTCCAGTTAGAACACCACTCACTGCGAACGTGTCGAACTACCTTCATCTGATCGATCTGGTAATTTTCTAAATAGCCCTCGGGCAATCCAAGTTCTTCACCAACAGGCGCTGCGTCCTCATCCATGTTGATAAAAATAAGCCCTGCGTGAACCTCACAACGTGCTCGCTTTAGGCTGGGACGGTGGCTCACCACCTCAGGTTTGAAAGTCTCCTCGTCGGTAATACTGCGAAGCGCCCCGCCATTAGTAAAACTCCAGCTGTGAAACGGACAAACAAACACCTTGCGATTGCCCCGCTCCTCCGACAGCAGGCGCGAGCCCCGATGAGGACAGACGTTATAAAAAGCAACAACGCCCTCCGGCGTATTCGAAATAATGAAGGACTCGTGCCTAACACGAAATAAAAAGTAATCGCCGCTATTGGGCAGGTCGCTGACCACCCCCGCGAGCAGCCAACTGCGAGTCCACAATTCGTCCCACTCTCGGGCCATGTACTCCTGAGAAAAGTAGCCGCTTTTATCGTGAATCGCTGTGCCGTTATCAATATCAGGCTGTTTAGCCTCCAAACAATCGACGGGGGCGTCGGGGTTGATGACCGCTGTTGGTATCAATTTACTGTTCACACACGTCTCCTTATTTATGATGAGTATTTATCGGCTCGCCAGTGCCGGTGTAAAAACGGGCCTGATGTCAGCCCCTCCCACCGGGCGAAATGCCACAGTTACGGCCATACCACTAGCCACTTGATCGGGCTCCACATCAACGACGTGACTCATCATCGTTACGCCCTCTTCCAATGTAATCAGTGCAACGATATAAGGTGCTGAAAAGTCTGCCGAGACGCCTCTTCGGACCACGCTATAGCTCGACACTTTTCCTTGACCCGATGCCACAATCCATTGGCTATGCTCACTGCCACAGTGCTTACAAACGACTCTTGGATAAAACTGGTGGGCACCGCAATCCCCACATTGTTGAATGCGCAACTGACCTTCCGCGACACCGTCAAAATAAACCTGATTCAGCTGATCAACCCCGGCCATCTTTTGCTCCTATTAATTTGCTCTTCCAAGCACCACCGTCGCGTGACTAGACATAATGCCACCCTGAGCGTGCAGCAATGTGTGTTCAAGATGTGCAAGCTGACGCGTTCCGGCTGCCCCACGGTACTGACGAACAGCTTCGGTCAATCCAAACATGGCGCCGGGATTTCCGGGGTGACAATGCGACAGCATGCCCCCGTGAGTGTTGACGGGCAGTGCGCCACCGGGCCGTGTCGCACCACTGGCCAAAAAATCACCGCCAGCGCCTTTGTCACAGAAACCAAGGTCCTCGAGTTGTATCAGCAAAGCCGGTGAAAAGCAGTCGTAAAGCTGCGCCAGCTCGATATCAGACGGCTCAATGCCCGCCTGCTCGAATGCGGCCTTACCAGAGTCGACAGCAGCCGACCTAGTCAGATCTGTCGCCTGACTGATGTGCTCGTAATGGTGCCCCTCACCGTACCCCTTCAATAGGACCGGAGTATGGGGCAGATCGCGCGCACGCTCGCGAGTCGTCAGGACCACCGCAGCGCCACCATCAGAGACGATAGAGCAATCGAGTAGCTTTAACGGGTCTGCGATGGGTTTGGAGGCCAAGACTTCATCGACAGTAACCCGCTCGCGATACTGTGCAGTTGGGTTTTCGTGCGCCCAAGTCCTCGACGAGACCATGGCCTCGGCAAACTGTGCCTCGGTGGTACCGAAAGTATCCATGTGCGCGCGCGCTATTAATGCATAGTAGGCCGGTACCGTCGGGCCGTAGGGCTGCTCAAAGTGCGGATGTCCTGAGCTGGACTGCACTGCCATCGCACGATCCCTAGTCATAAAACTTCGCATGCTATCTGCCATGGACACCACCACAGTCGTGGCCAGCCCAGTCTGGATAGCTGCTGCGGCATAGCGCAAAGCCGTATAAGTTGTGCCGCCTCCTGTGCCAACGCTCAAACAATGGCTTGGGGTGAGTCCCGCGTACTCAGCGGTAGCTTCGGCGTGATACATGACCGGAGTAACCAATGAATTACAGGTAATCAATCCATCAATCGCACTGGCATCAAGGCCGGCATCGGCAATAGCCCCCAGAGCTGCCTGCACCCCCAGTGCCATAGGGCCGCGATCAGCGACGATTCCAAGGTCTGTTTCAAAACTTCCAACTATCGCAACATTTGAGAGATCCATGGGTCAGTCCGCCGCTGCAAATAACTTTGCACCAATCGTTCCCGGCGCGACAACTTCACCGGCCTCGTTGCGGATGCCTACTTCGAGCTCTAATGTGCCACTCGCCGCATCATAGGCGGTTACTGCGGCCGTCGCCGTCAGTGTCTCACCCACATAGGTAGCACCTCGGTTTGAGTAGGACACTGAAGTGATCATGCCCGCGTCACCCAGCCATTCATCGACTGTCTGGTGCAGCCAGTCTCCCAGCATGGGACCTGCAAGCACTAGGCCGGGATACCCCTCAACCTCAATTGCATAGGGCAGGTCAAAGTGAATGCGGTGGCCATTCCAAAGTGATGCGTTGTAAAGCATGAGCTGAACGTTGTCGGGTGTGTATTGTCGTTCTGGCAGCACCGCACCAATCGCAGGTTCTGGGGTCATCGCAAAATCCTCGTAGTTTTTTCACGAATCACCAGTTCATCATCGTCGTTTCGGATATCCATAATAATCTCGTAAAAAATAAGCGATCCAGAGCGCCCCGCTTTTTCATAAATCGCGGTGAGCGTGCGCACCGAGGTCAGCCAGTCCCCCGGGCGAATTGGCATTAGATACTCAATGTCCAGCCCCCCCGCCATGGCACGTTCCAGCGGAAATTTCGGCAGCAAGGTATCGATAGATACACCATCGGGAGTTAGCTGATCGAGCTCAACAACATCCCAAAACAGCGGCACATGAAACATGGGGGGGGCGACGTCACCATCGAGGTACTTGCGCTGGCGGTTACCCGTGGCGACCGCATATTTGCGAATATCACGGCGAGTAACAATCTCTCGCTGAGGTTTACTCTGCCGTCCAATGTTAGTCAGTAACTCAGCGGAAATTAACCCGGTCATACGCTGCGCTCCTGCACTTGCCAATAGGGGTCACGCAACTCGCGCTTCAGTATTTTCCCTGTGGGCGCCTTGGGAAGTGCCTCTACAAAATCTACACTTTTAGGTTTTTGATACGAGGCTAAATGCTCGCTGGCTACGGCAATGATCTCTGCCGCTGTGGCCGTGTGGTCTGGCTTCAGGACGACGACCGCCTTTACCGCCTCGCCCCAGGTGTCATCGGGGATACCGAATACCGCCGACTCTAAGACGGCGGGATGCTGATGAATGGCAGCTTCCACCTGCGTACTGTAAATATTTTCTCCTCCTGAGATGATCATGTCTTTGGCGCGGTCGACAATAAACAGATAACCCTCTGCATCCCAGACCGCTATGTCACCGGTCCACATCCAACCATCTCGCAGTATTTCAGCCGAGAGCTCTGGTCGCTGCCAGTAACCCACCATATTGGCCTCGGAACGCACGACAATTTCTCCTGGCGTCTGACTATCTCGGGGGACACAAACTCCTGATGGATCCACTACCTGAACCTCGGTGACAAAACCAGGACGACCACAAGAGCTTAGGCGCTCACTATGACGCCCTGCCAACGCGTCAATATGATCTTCTTGTGTCAAAAAAGTCATGGTCATACCCTCGGTCTGACCGTATCCCTGAATCAATGTGCAGGGAAACGCTTTCATCGCCGCCTCCACCACTGAGCGGGGCATGGGCCCGCCGCCGTACTGGAAATTACGCAAGCTACTGAGATCGTAGTCAGAAAAGCCCTCAACAGCCATCATCCAGTTGATCATCGTTGTGATGCCTAAGAAGGCTGAAACCCGCTCTCGCTGAATCACCTCAAGTGCAAGCTTCGCCTCAAAATTTATCAAAACAACGGGACAACCGTGGGCCATATAGTTCATCGCCAGAGCTACAGGAATGTGGAACATTTGGCCCGTCAGCATGTAAACATCTGTAGGCACGATTCGCTCAGCGACGGTTTGATTGATCATTCCCATGTAGAGCGAGTGATGCGTATGCAATGCGCCCTTGGAAAGCCCGGTGGTGCCCCCCGTGTAAAGGATGAGTACGGGATCGTCGGCAGAAACATGTGCAGCTGCAGCCGGTTCATCGCTTGATGCTTCTGCGATCAGACGTTCGTAGTCATCCTTAGGTTGATCCTCAAAAATAAACCAATGATCAATGTGAATTTTCTGGCGTAGGCGTTCAGCCATGTCCCGATACTCGGATGACACGACAATGACACGGGGTTCGCCGTCTTCAAGTAGGCGCAGCATTTCCACGTCACTGAGACGCCAGTTCAAGGGCAATGCAATCAACCCGCAACGCGCGACACCGTAAAATACTTCCATGTACTGAATACAGTTTTTGGACAGGATGGCTACTCGGTCACCCTTGGACAACCCAAGGTCATCTCGCAACGCGTTGGCGAGTCGCCTAACGCGCTCGTCTAGTTCGCCAAAAGTTATTCGACGCTCATTGGGGACATCCACTAATGCCTCTCTCTGAGGCTCTAGGCTCGCAGTTTTTGCGGGGATTCTTCCAATATTCATGCGCGAGCCCTCAGTAGGCACTGTCCAGATCAACATGGCGAGTTGCTATGCGCCAATGGTTGTCGACCTGACGAACCGTATCGCGATATAGACCCGTACTGAGCAACTTTGTTTTGCCCTCTTCAGTAGCGAATAAGGTGAGATTAGACGTCACCTCAACAACGTCTTCCGACGTTGAGAAAAAGCAGTTCGAAACAACATGTCGTCGCACGTCATTTTGGGATGCCATCGCATCACGGTACAACTGCATGACGTTGTCGCGTCCCTCAAAAGGTCCCACAAGGTCGCCACCAGCGATGCACAAACTCATAACGGCATCCTCACAGAGGCCTGATTCGAGCAATTCAAGGTCACGTTGATCATAGGCATATGAGGCCCTCGCGAGTAATTCAGTAATAGCAATCTTGTCATCAGCAGACAGCATTGTTGGGCACTCCATTTTCTTTGAAAAGATCCACTGTTTGAGAATCAGTGGGTTTAAACGTGAGGAAAACAGGCTGGAGGCCCTGACAGAAAAAACGAGTCAGAGGCGCTACCCGATCCGAGGCAACCGAACTATTTTTGGCTGTCTCGCCGAATTCAGGCACCTACTGCAATCCTCAATAATCGCCGCGTCCACGCACCTAACAGTATGGGGACGTTTTTATTTATAGCCCCAGCCTTCGCTAGCCGTAAGCCCCAAGACCGACATTCTTATTCATCTAAATATTCGGCGGTCTCCGTCAAGAGTATTACGGTTACTTGTGCCGAACAAGTCTGACAGGAAAGTTGGCGCAGAAGCCCCTAGACTGGGGCTTGGGGAACCTTGAGAGTTTATTATTCGGTGGCGGTTACCCACTCAGCGATCACAGGCTGTAGTGCTGTACCTACTAACTCAATGATCAAGCCGCCATTGGGTGGCGTTAAATAGCAAATTAGGCCAAAGCCATCATCGGGCGAGGCACCCGCGGCTAACGCCCTCCAACCCTGCGATTGAAGGGTATTTGCGGCGTCAGCTAAGTCCTCAGTCCAAAAACCGATATGACGACTATCTGGTAATTGAGCAGGGTCGTAAAATGGCGAGCTACCTTGACACAGCTCGAGGTGTACCGGGCCTTCTCTGCTGTAGCATGCATGAACCACTATTTCGTGCTCCCCTGCTTCTGGCGTCCAAAAAGGCAGAGGGTCAAAGCTTCGTACCGGGCTCCATTCGACGCCCAGGCTCTGACCGAGAGAGTCTCGCGCCGAGTGGATATCTGCTACTGCGATACCGTTGTGAAAACAATCACTCATTTTTAACATACACTCCCTCCTCGGGATCGTCGACGGTGCTTTACGAAGGGCCTACGGGGTGGTGGTCCACTGAAGATCAACCGGCAAGGCATCAAGTCCCATTGTTGTGCCACCGTGACCGATAATTTTTCGGTCTTCGCTCAATGAGACTGAACTCACCCTTTGACAAAACTCCTCAAGCACCACCCTGACTTCAAGTTTCGCAAGGTGTAACCCTATACATTTGTGTGCGCCGGCGCCGAAGGCGTGATGCCGATTTTGTTCCCCGCGACTCCGGTCAGTATCGAAGGTGTCCGGTGCCCCAAATACTCGAGGATCCCTAGAAGTAATCGCACTGGGAATCACTACGTTATCACCGGCCTTAATCAGCACCCCCGCAACTTCGGTATCTTGTTCGCAAATGCGATTTAAACTGATAAACGCATTCAGTCGCAGAAACTCGTCAACCGAAGCAGTGACCTTTTCGGGATTTTGGTGCAACTGAGCGTACTGGTCGGGGTTACGAGCCAGCTGAAGAATGGTGAACGACAGCATGGAAGCAACGGTATCGATGCCGGCCAGAAACAGTAGATAAGCAATGCCCTGCACTTCCTCTGCGGTTAGACGCTCCCCCTCTACCTCAGCGGCCAGCAGCAAATCAACAATATCTCCCGAACCCGGCCGCTTTTGGTGTTGCTCCACAACCTGCTGCAGGTGCAGTGCTATCTGCTGCCCACAGGCAAGCCGTTCTTCTAGGGAAGGCGCTCGGTAAAAACCGGTTTCCCACTCGTAAAACTGCGGCAACATAGTCGCCTCCAACCCCATCTGCTCGGCAAACACCCGAGTCGGAATTGGTTTCGCTATGTCTCCCAAAAAATCAATTTTTTCGTTGTTCATGACGGCGTCCAGCACAGCACAAGCTTGCGCGCGAACACCCGACTCCATTTTTTTAACGACGTCTGGCTGAAACACTGGCAGCAGCAAACGCCGATAACGTCGATGCTCATCGGGCCCGCTTTCTAGGGGAATCAATCGCGGGCGCTGTTCATAGTTAGCGGGAACACCGATGGGGAACGATCCAAAATTTTTAGCATCGCAAAGCACCGTGTGGGCCAAGCTATGCGTAAACACAACCCAGTGCCCACCGTTGTGGGGTGTGTAAGCCAAAGGCCGCTGTTCTTGTGCCAACCAAGCCAACATACACGCCTGAGGGTCCCCAGCGAGACCAGGGTCAGCCACAATGTCAATGTCACATCGAAGGTTCTCCGGCACATCCCTCCAATTCGTCGGCATATTGCTAACCCTCCAATAGGACTAAGCATTTACCCCGAGAGACACCGCCCATCATGTCGCAAAAAGCGGTGGGGGTCTGCTCAATGCCTCGATAACACTGGTCAAATGTTTTTAGCTCACCCGATCTTAACAACCGCTCCAAGGCCTCAATCACAGCGGGAAATTCATCGGTATAATCTGAAAACATAAAGCCTTCCATACGAGCTCGCTTAGTGATGAGCTCCCAAGTATGCGTCACCGGCTCTACCTCTGCCTCGTATTGCGATATCGCGCCGCACAACACTAGCCGCGCACCCTCCTGCAACTGCTGCATTACGGTGTTTAGAACTGAGCCGCCCACATTGTCAAAAAACAGATCAACTCCACTGGGTGCCGCGTCGGCCAAAGCCCGCGCGAGATCAGGCTGCGCTTCTCTTGAGATTGCGAGGTCATAACCCACCGTCTCAGTGAGCCATTGCGCCTTCTCTGCCGAACTCACCAAACCGATCGTGCGGCAACCAGCAGCTTTTGCCAACTGTCCCACAATGGTGCCCACAGCACCGCCTGCCGCACTGACCACAACGACGTCTCCCTGCTTTGGCTGGCCGATGTGATTCAAGCCGAGCCACGCGGTTATCCCGGTCGGACCCAGTGTCGACATGTACTCTGACAGCGCCAGATCATCAGCTGCCACCAGAGGTGAGCACAGATCTGAACCGTCCAATAAACTCATCTCCTCCCAAGCTGTCCTTGCGTTGACTAGGGTTCCTACCGCGTAATCTGGATGCCTAGACTCAATAACCTCACCCAAGACTATGCTTTGCACTGGCTCATTTAACTGCATACCGGTCAAATAGTTGTCTCCTGCCCCTGCCGACATCCATTGCCGGAAACCTGCATCAAGGGAAAAGACCCGGTTTTTAATCAAAAACCAACCCTCAGGGACCTCTGGACGAGGCACATCAACCACTTCAAAGTCGTCTGGCCTGACAGCACCATCGGGGTGCCTGGCTAAATTAACTGCTCGCGGCATATTCGGTCTCCTTGGAGTTACAAGCTTCACAGCTGAGCGGCCTGAGAATATCGCACAGAGAAAATCCAATAACAAACAGATTTGAATGTTTGTATTTTTTGGCCACAAAAAGCCCTGACACAGCACTGCAAAAAGATGGCCATCTAACGCTGCGCTGCTGGACATACACGAGCGGCAAAAACCTGATCGATTGACCATGAAAACTTTTGGTTTGATTGTAATCAGACGCTACTCAATGCACAGTTGTCACGCCGCAGTCCTACATACAGCGGCGACGCGCAGGCGGCAGCAATAACCGAACGTGGAGTTATTTTTGGCGAGGTTCATGATCTGCGCTATTGGGCCGGGGATTTCAGACCACTAAATTTTAGGAGACCAAAATGGCTAGCGGTGGGTGTTTATGTGGAGACATTACTTATGAATACGACCATGAACAATCTCGTGCAGCATTGCATTGTCACTGTCGCGACTGTCAGAAAGTCACGGGCTCCGGCAAAGCTACCATTGTGCTCTTTCCAGAGGACGCCGTGCACATTAGCGGCACCTTCAAACAATATGGCAGCCTTGGCTCTGACGGGTCCCACGTTAATCGCGGCTTTTGCTCTCGCTGCGGCAGCCAGATGTTTACACATATTGACGAAATGCCCGGGCTCATTTTTGTCAAAGCTGGCACTCTAGATGATTCTTCGTGGGTACAAGCCTCACTCAACTGTTGGGAGTCGACCGCATCCCTATGGTCACCGGCAGACAGTGAACTTCCCGGCGCTGAAAAAAACCCAAACCTTTGACCCGCTTTTATATAACTCGCTCCCGCTGAGCGCTAAAAAACCCGCTCTTCAGCAGCAAACGCTGTGGGTTAACCGACAAGCTCGTAGCACTGTAGGATCGCTCATAGAGCATAGCCATTGGAGCGAGCAGTTGGGCACTACCGCTGTGTTAGCAAGCGTGTCATCGTTAATCAAACCTTGAGGGCAGGGAAAGAAAAACATGTGTAGGGAGAGTCACCATGTATGAAGAATTGAAAGGTAAAGTTGCCGTCGTTACTGGAGGTGGCGCAGGTATCGGTCTGGCATGTGCAACAAGACTCGCAGAAGCTGGGGTAGCCGTGGGCATTGCAGATATCGATGGCGCTGCCGCGGAAGACGCCGCTAAGAACCTGACCTCCAGGGGCCATCGCTGTCTGTCTGTGGTAACCGATGTCAGCCAGGCAGACCAGGTGAATCACTTATTTAAGATAACCAGCGAGACTTTCGGCGCCATAACTATCGCTGTCAACAATGCGGGGGTTGGCTCGCCACTCACACCGCTGGGCGACACGGAGGAGTCTGACTTTGATCGAATCATGGCTGTTAACTTAAAAGGCGTATGGCTATGTATGAGAGAGGCCCTACGCCACATGAGTCCGTCAAAGAAGGGATCTATTATCAACATGGCCTCTGCGCTGAGCACCACTACATTTCCAGGCAGCAGTCTTTACACTGCGAGCAAGCACGGCGTCTCAGGGCTTACTCGAAGCGCTGCCGTCGAGTATGGCGATAGTGGGATCCGTATCAATGCTATCTGCCCCGGCTTTATTTCGACGCCGTTGCTGCACAGTACGGTTACCGAGGAAGCTGCTCAAGCGATGGCGGCAAGACATCCCATGAACAGACTGGGCACACCATCAGAGATCGCCGATGCGGTAGCATTCTTGGCATCAGACGCCTCGTCCTTTGTCACCGGCAGCCTATTCTCTGTTGATGGTGGATGGACTGCGAGCTAAGTCAAAAGTCGTCCTCATGATCCAAGCTGTGACCCAAAAGCTCACCGCTAGGCTTTACGACCCAAGGGCGTTTTGTGCTGAGAAAATGAAATCAGGGCGCTGTTGTATCAAGTCGCGTTAACTGACCTTCACCGCAACCATGCCATCATCAACCAGCACGTCGAAAGTTTTTAAAGGCACCCGGGTCAATTGTCCCACGGGCTCTCCGGTACGAAGATTAAAGCGCACGCCATGCAAGGGGCAAGACACATGCCCTCGACGAATACGCCCACCTGCCAGAGGGGCTTGTTGGTGCGTGCAGCGATTCTCAACAGCAAATACCTCGCCATCAGCATGACAAAGCAATACCTCGCAGCCATCGACCGTTACCACCTCACTGCTATTAGGTGCCAATGATTGAAGCTGCAGCACCGGTATGTAGTCTTCCATTGACTCAATACACCCCAAAAACTCAAGAAGCACAACGATAAGTAGCGAAAGCTTAAATAGCAACAAACAAACGTGCTTGCTTCTTTTGTGTAGCGAGGCTAGCGTAGCACCTCCTTAATTCTATATTTGGAGCAAACACGCCGTGCTACCGATGAAAAAGCAACAGTGGACCCTTAAAGCGCGCCCTCAAGGAGTGCCTGACCGAAGCGAAGTCGATATCGAAACACGCACTATTGACCATGTGCCAGACGAACATTTGCTCATTGAATGCCTCTATTTTTCTATGGACCCCGCAATCAGAGGGTGGATGTCAGAAGTTCCTAACTATCTACCCCCTATCCCTATCGGGGACTCCGTGCGTTCATCGGTCGTTGGCAAGGTATTGCAGAGCGAAGCAGACGGCTTCGCTGCCGGTGACCTTGTGGTCGGAACGGGTGGCTGGGAAACTCATGGCGTGGTGCCTGCGGCCTACTTCTCTGTCATACCCCCAGACAGCCCCTTTCCTGCTCACTACTATCTAAGCGCTCTGGGCGCTGTTGGCCTGACACCCTACTTTGGCCTGTTACGAGCCGGCAAAGCGGCTGCAGGGCAAACGTTGCTGATGAGTGCGGCAGCGGGAGCCGTGGGGTCAATTGGCGGGCAAATTGGCAAAATTCTGGGACAGCGCGTTGTCGGCATAGCTGGCAGCGATGAGAAATGCCAATGGGTGACTGACGAGCTGGGCTTTGATGACTGCATCAACTACAAAACCTGCGGTGATATGGAGCAAGCGATACGAAAAGCTTGCCCTGAGGGGGTGGACCTGTTTTTCGATAACGTCGGCGGCGAGATATTGGATGCCGCGCTGATGAACCTGAATAAAGATGCCACTATTGTCTTCTGTGGCAGCATTAGCAATTACAACGCTACCGAACCCGTCCCTGGGCCCTACAACTGGTGGCAGGTGCTGGCTAGAAGTGTGACCGTTCAGGGCTACCTTATCAGCGACTATCTCGCCGACTTTCCCGAAGGACAGGCACAAATCTCCGAGTGGATTAACTCAGGACAGCTTAAGTTTAAGGAGCATATCGTCGACGGCTTTGAAAACACTCTTGACGCCTACAATTTGCTTTTTGAAGGCAAGAATGACGGAAAATTGATGGTCAAGGTCTAGCCGTTTGGGGGAGTAAACCTCCCCCCGATTTTTTTAAAGACTGGGAAGTTCACCCTCACCGCCATCGGCGTAATATTGAATACACCGATGGGCAAACTGGTTACCACTTTCGTTTTTGCCAAAAATCACATCTGCCAAGTGGCCCGACTGCAACCCTCGCTGCACTTGCAAACCCACCTGATAATCTTCCTCGTCTACAACCTGCATAAGCCAATCGGCCATTTGCTCCAAAGCTGCATTTTCCTCTGCATCCTTCGGCTTCGTATGATGAATAAAGTGCAGCACCGTTGTATTTTCCAGAGGCCCAGGGCCGGGAATCAGCTGCGCAATTTGGGTAATCTCAGGAGCCACGAAGATCGACACATTTGGGAAAAACAGGCGGATAAAATCGTAGCCATCGTTTTCATGCTGCCAAAGCTCATCCACAGGGATGTCTTTTAATTTTTCAATCGTCTTGGCTGGATAGCCCACCAACATATGTGGTCCATAAGCCTCAAACGCCATGATGTTGGTATAGGTTCTAGGCGCAATCGTTTCCGGATGCGCCGCTTGGAAGTGATAACCCTCCAAATAACCATCAAGGGCAACCTTCCAGTTGGCACCATGAATCACCCGCTGGCCAACATAGTGCCAATCCTCAAAATGCTTCTCTCCAACGTCGCTCATCATCTCGCCGAGAAAACCGCGAATATCACACTCCGACGTAGGATCGAGAACAGCAAAGATGAGCCCACCCTCCTCGTGGCAGGGAAAGGCGACGAGGTCTCGGTCACCTCGACAATCTTCACCAAACTTAACCATGTCGGCGACACCTCTCAGGCGACCATCACCGCCATAGGTTCAGGCATGATAGGGACAGCTGAATGTCTTTTTATTGCCTGATGGTCTGGATTCGAGAATCATTCCCCGGTGACTGCACACGTTCATCAGAACCTTGGCGGAGCCATCGGCTTGCCGGCAGATCAGCAAAGGCGTGCCTAAAATATCGAGAGTTTTGAAGTCTCCCTTTTCGGGAGTTTCATGTGAGAGTCCCACTAAAATTGGCAGACTCTTGAAGACCCCATCCATTTCTTTTTGCCAAACATCTGCGTCGGTGTACTGCGTCGCAGGAACCCGCAGTGTATCGGCTGCATAGTCGGTGGTCCCATTGGCGACGTGATCGCGCAATCGGGCTGCCATCTGATTATAAAGTGCGTGCCTTTCCATTGCCGACTCCCGACTCGTTTCGAAGTTATTCATCGAACGGTGTCCCGGCGTGCCAACTACACTCCGTCACCGTTTACTTGTATGCCTGAGGCTAGAAGTGCCTCCATAAAAAGTCAAGCATGCTTGCTTTTTTCTTGTTGCTTAAATACCCTGCGCTTGGGTTGCTCATTACTGGTAAGTAATGCAGCGACTATCCATGTAATACCAGTGCGCAGCAAGCCAATCCGGCTACCAGCGCAGGCAGGGGCGGATTTATGGGCGACAAACTCGCTGGAAAAGTGGCGTTGATCACGGGCGGAACGAACGGCATCGGTAAGGCTGCTGTGGAACGCTTCATGGCTGAAGGCGCCTCGGGTGTCGTGTTTACTGGCAACAACGTCGAAGCCGGTGCTGCTATTTCTGCAGCAACAGGCGCTGAGTTTATTCGTCACGCCGTCCAAGATATTCCTGGCTGGTCAGCGGTAAAGGATGTCGTTAAAAACAAGTTTGGTCGCCTCGACATCGCGTTCGCAAACGCCGGCACCAACGCGGGGGATAGCAACATCGAAGATGTAACGCCCGAGGCCTGGCAAAATCTGATCGATATCAATCTGACTGGCCCCATGATGACGATTAAGGCCGCCGCAGAGCTGATGCGCGGTAACCCCGAGGGACCAGGTGGCTCTATTATTCTCAATAGCTCGATCAACGGTATTTTAGCGCTGGCGGGCGACGTCACTTATTCTACGACCAAAGGTGCTATGCGTTTACTGGCAAAGTCGAGCGCCGTCCATCTCGCCAAAGAAAACACCAACATTCGGGTCAACACCATTCACCCCGGCGTTATCGGAACACCGCTTATCGAGGGCGCCATTAACGGCGCTCCCGATCCGTCAGCCGCTCGGTCCATGCTCGAGGGCATCGCGCCCATGGGCCGTCTAGGTCAAATGGAAGAGGTCGTAAACCTTTTGATTTACCTGGGCTCCGATGACTCGCGCTTCATGACCGGCTCTGAGCTAGTGATTGACGGGGGCTCTACCGCCGGCCTGCCCGGCGTTTAGGTTACAGAGAGCGCGGACACCAACTGCCAGACCTATTCCCCATGCAACACTCGAAAGCGACGTAGTGAGAACTTCCACTCCCCGTTCTCACGGATGCATTCATCTTCGTACTCACCTCTTGGCTCAATTTGAGTGCCGTCCTGCATAACGGCAACTTCACTGGTGTAGCTGCGCATGACCGCATGGTCCTCTTCAATGGAGATGAACCCCGGTTGTGCCATCATATTGACGAAAGGAAAAAGCTGCATGGCGTCCAACCATGCCGCAACAATGTTATCCCGGCCGGTTATGCCGGACATCTCCAGATGAGGCAACTCCCAGACCGCGTTTTCCGCCCAGGTATTTCCCCAAATTGCAGCATCGCGTTGGTTCACGCCATCGCAGTAGCGCTCTAATAGAGCGCGAATTTCTAGATGATCCTCAAAATCTTTCATTGGCTCTCCAAATAATTACAACGGCAACCCCCGCCGCTGCCGCCAAAAACGCCGGCAAGGGGCCTAGACAACCCATCCTTTATTGATTGATCAAGCCACCATCAACCACCAATTGTGTTCCAGTGATATAAGCCGACAGATCGCTCGCCAAAAATAACGCCGCGTCACCAATTGTCTTTGGAGCCCCCATGTAACCCATCGGAATTACCGACACTAAGGAATCGTATTCATCCGTATTTTCTGATGAGGCTTGCACATTCATATTGGTCGCAATCATGCCGGGATGGATCGTATTACAGCGTATCCCTTCAGCAGCGGTCTCCGCCGCCACCGCCTTTGTAAAACCGAGAACGCCACCTTTACTTGCTGCGTAAGCACTGACACCGATCACCCCCACCAATGCCGCTACCGACGACATGTTGATAATAGACCCCTTCGTGCCAGTTTCTCTCATCATCGCAACGGCGGATTGCGTACCTAAAAACAAGCTAGTCATATTCACCACCATCTGGCGGTTATAGTCTTCGAGCGTAATGTCCTCTAATTTTTTGAGGACCGCGATACCCGCGTTGTTAACAAGCGTATCAAGGCGCCCGTGATCGTCCCTGATACGGCCCATGGTAGCCTGCCAACCCTCGGGGTCCGTGACATCCTGTCGCCAAGCCGTCGCTGAGCCTCCCGCTGCGTTAATGCTTTCAGCGGTAGCATTGGCACCATCAAGGTCGACATCAGTCGCAATAACGGTTGCACCCTCGGCACCAAAACAATGTGCTATCGCATGCCCTAGCCCTGGATTTGAAGCCGCACCTGTTACCAGACAAACTTTGCCGCTTAGTAATCCCATGATGAACTCTCCCTTATCTTAAAGATTATTAGTTACTGGAAAATCTAGTCTGGCGCAGGGATCTCGCCCGCCGCTATCATCGCCTCTTCCAGTTCGTGAGCACGAGGATTGCGACGCAAGCATAAGCCGCCATTCACCTGAAGATTTTCCCCTGTCATGAAGCAGTCATCGCTGGCCAAAAACAGCGCCGCTGCGGCAATATCATCTGAGGTGCCATAGCGTTCCAAGGGGTAACACTGTGCGAAAGCTTTCGCCAAAGCTGGGCTTTGAAGTGCGTCGGCGGTCATCGGCGTATCAGTAAGCCCCGGTGAAATCGTGTTGGCCCTAATACCCCTAGTGCCAAACTCATTAGCGACAGTGCGAATGACGTGATCAATACCCGCCTTGGTTCCCATGTAGGCTGCGTGATTATCCAACATGATCTTTGCAGTAGCGGAGGAAATTTGAATAATACAGCCCTGCTCCTGACCTGACATGACCTCAACCAAGCGCTGCAACCAGATGAACGGACCTTTGAACTGAAGGTCAACCATACGATCGAGCTCCTCTTCAGAAGTCTCACAAAACCCGTTGAGTAGCCCCCAACCGGTGGCATTTATCGCCACATCAATGGCGCCATGACGCTCCTGAACTTCTTTCACCATATGGCCAATGGAAGCACGGTCGCAAAAATCACAAGGGACCCAATCACCATTGATAGATGTCGCTAGGTCGGCGAGAACGTCAGTGCGACGACCAGATACCACGACCTTTGCGCCCGTCTCGGCAAAACGACGGGCCATAACCTGCCCCATGTTGCCCGGGGACCCTGCCCCAACAATTGAAACCACTTTTCCGGCACCAGAGAAACTTCCAAACATATGCACTCCGATTAATTACTGTGATGCATCAAAGAATACAAAAAGTTACTGCACTTTCCGAAGGACAGAGTCGACCTACCGTGGAACACCCACGACGTTATGACTCTAGCTTGTATATTGATACCAGCTGATCTGTTACCAAATCAATGATGCTCTCTGCCCGCTTCTTTCTTTTGCTGCACCGATAGGTGGTGGCCATGCCATGCATAGCAAAATGCACCAAATCATGAGCCGCTTGGAGAGACTTAACACCCCGCCATTGGGGAAAGACTGTTTTGGCCGTCAACAAAAATTGCTTTTCAAATTCTTTTTCAAACTCTTCGATAACCTCACCGAGCTCATCATCCGTGCGAGCTGCAGAAACCAGCTCCTGATAAGCGACAAAAGACGGCAGGTTATGATATTCCCAGGCTGCTTCCACAGACCGCCGAACATCAGCCCTAGTGATTTTTGTGGAGATGTTTTTCGCTCCCATCAACTGGCGATACTCTTCCAGCCGCCGCTCGTGTAAAAAGGCGATGACGACTTTAATCACCTCAGCTCTCGCCGAGAAGTGATGCATCATTGCGCCTCTTGAAACCCCAGCCTCGGCAGCAATCATTGCAGTTGTCGTCTTGTTGTAGCCCTCGTTTACTAAGCACCGCACCGCCGCCTCGAGGATAGCCCTTCGCGTCAGCGCACTTTTCTCCGCTTGCCAACCGTCACCCACTCGCGCGCCATTTTGGGATGTAGGCTTTTTTTTCGCTGCCGAGACTTTGGCGCGCTTTGTTACGCTCAGGCTTGGGGAAGTTGTCATTTTGCTCATAATAGTTTTCGCAGGGCTTACCATTGGTGATGGTGCAGTAGTTTGAGAATCCTATAAAGCGCAGTGAAACGCAATGACTGGACGGAAAATAGCAAACAAACCTGCTTGCTTTTTTTTATCTGCGTTCCTAGTATCGCCACATAGGGGTTCTGTGGCAACCGACAGCGATAAGCCTCAGAGGCCAAGACACCCCATACAGCCGCCATCAAAAAGATGCATAACAAGAATACTTGTGCCTTGCCAAAATCGAAAGAGCAACAACCTGCGTCATCAACCAGCGCAAGGTGAAGACACAGACATTTGGGCGATGCTAAGCACTCAAAGGGAGTTAGAAAATGCTGCCGCAAAAACCACTCCACCCTGGCTTGTTCACTTGGCCAGACTCAGCGCCAGAATTATTGGGTAGCCGCTGCGTCGATTGCGGTGAGCATGCTTTTCCCAGTCAGTCTAGCTGTCGCGCTTGTAGCAGTGAGCATACGGAGATCGTAGGGCTGGGCAACAAGGGCACCCTCTGGACGTGGACGATACAAAGTTTTATGCCCAAAGCCCCATACCACACTGACGAAACCCCTGAAAGCTTTTGCCCCTACGGCGTCGGTTACATAGAGCTCGCCAGCGGCATCAAGGTTGAAAGTAGACTCCATGAAAATTCGACTGATACCTTGCGCATTGGTCTTCCCATGAAGCTTGAGATCGTTCCTGTGCGTGATGATGGTGAGGGCAACCAACTGATGACCTTTCAATTTCGCAGCGCGGAGGCGTTATGACAGATGTAGCCATTGTTGGATTGGGATTACATCCCTTCGGCCGAAGCCCTGCCCTGTCGGGACTAGAACAAGGCGCAATCGCAGCTAGAGCAGCCATCGCCGACGCAGGCACCAATTTTAAAGCGATGGAATTTGCCTTTGGCGGAAGTCAGGACGGTGGCAACGCAGATTCTCTAGTCAACCTGCTGGGCTTAACGGGCCTGCAATTCACCAACATCTGGAACGGCTGTGCTACCGGCGGCAGCTCTTTAAATGCCGCTTATTCGGCCATTAAGTCGGGCCAATATGATATGGGACTTGTGGTCGGTTTCGATAAGCATGCCCGCGGGGCGTTTAATCCCCAACCTAAAGACTGGGGGCTCGATGACTGGTATGGGGAAACCGGGCTAATGCTAACCACCCAGTATTTCGCCATGAAAATCCAGCGCTATATGCACGATTATGGTATCTCCCGCGAGACTCTAGTCCGGGTAGCAGAGAAAGCCTTTCGCAATGGCTCTATTACCCCAACAGCTTGGCGACAAACGGCGTTGACGACCGAAGACATTGAGCAGGCACCTATGGTTAGTGAACCCCTCAATAAATATATGTTCTGTTCGCCCGCCGAAGGCGGCTGTGCCCTCGTGCTGTGTCGCGCTGACATGGCTAAAAACTACACTAACAACCCGGTGCTTTTAAAAAGCGCGGTTGTTCGATCCAGGCATTATGGAAGTTTTGAAGTGTTCAGCCCATCCCAAGCACCTGCCGTTGCCCCCTCGCCTACGGTCACAGCATCCCGCGCAGCTTTCGAGTTTGCAGGTATCGGCCCTGACGATGTTGATGTCGCGCAGCTGCAGGACACCGAGGTAGGGGCGGAGATCATGCATCTCGCGGAAAACGGATTTTGTGAACATGGCGAGCAAGAGCAATGGCTGCGCGATGGTGTCACCGAGATCGATGGCAGGCTACCGGTTAATACTGACGGCGGTTGTTTGGCTAATGGCGAGCCCGTCGGTGCCTCCGGGCTGCGACAGGTTTATGAAATTTGCCATCAGCTGCGGGGCACCGCGGGCAAACGGCAGGTTCCCAATGCGCCCAAAGTAGGTTACACCCATGTATATGGTGCCCCCGGTATCAGTGGGGTCAACATTCTGACAACCTAGAGGCTTGTCATAAAAACGGATTGATCAGGAGAGCTCTATGAATAAGGCAGAAGATGAAAAACAGGGCGATGGCGGCCGCTTTAAGGGCACAACGTTTCAGGATCTTCTAGATCAGGAAACTGTTGAAGTGCCAGAGTTCCTTCGATTACAGAGCAATCCACCTATGGGCGACGAAGACTTGTCCGTAGATCGCTATATCAGCCAGGACTTTTTTGACCTCGAAAAGGACCGCATGTGGCCCAAAGTTTGGCAAATGGTGTGCCGTGAAGAGGATATCGCCGAGCCGGGTGATCATCACGTTTATAACATCATCGATAATAGCGTCATCATTACCCGGACCCCGTCTCATGCCATTCGAGGGTTTATAAACAGCTGCCTCCATCGGGGTCGCTGTCTGCGCGATGAATCTGGAACAGTTACCGAATTCCGCTGCCCTTTCCATGGCGCGACCTGGGACCTTGACGGGCAGTTTCAAGGGATTCCTTGTCAATGGGATTTTGATCATCTTGCTGATCGCGACATGGCGCTTCCTGAGGTAAAAACCGCCACCTGGGGTGGCTTTGTGTTTATCAACTTTGACCCTGATTGTGAGCCCCTCGAAAGCTATATGGGGGTTATGCCTGAGCACTTTTCTCGCTATCCACTCGAAAAGTATTTCAAAGGTGTGCACGTGCAACGGGTTATGCAGTGCAACTGGAAGGTTGGCGCCGAAGCCTTTATGGAGTCTTGGCATACTCTCGAAACGCATCAACAAATTTTAACGTTCACCGGCGATGAAAACTCACAATATGACACCTTCGGCGACAACGTCAGTCGCTCTGTCACCCCCATGGCCGTGCACAGCCCGCACTTAGAAAACATTTCTGACGAGGCCATTATTAGAGACATTCTCAAACTTTCGGGGCGCATGGCGCTAGATAGTGACGAAGGGGTAGAGATGCCCGAGGGAATATCAGCCCGTCGCTATGTTGCCGATATGAATCGGGAGATGTTTGAAGAAGCCTCTGGAGAGGATCTGTCAGATGCCACAATGGCAGAGCTAGAGGATGCAATCCTCTACAGCTTGTTTCCGAACTTCCAAGTTTGGGTAGGTTACAACGGCAATATTGTTTACCGGTTTTTACCCAATGGGGATGACCCGCACAGCTGCATTTTTGATGTCATGATCCTTCTGCGCTATCCCGAGGGTGGCGAACGACCAGACCCAGCGGAGTGCGTCGTTATTCCCGAGGATCAGCCTTTTTCGTCGGTAGCCGAGTTGGGTGCGTTAGGCCCTGTTTTTGATCAGGACGATGCCAATTTGCCCGCAGTGCAACGAGGCATGAAGGCGTCCAAAAAAGGCACCGTTAGCTTAGCAAGCTACCAGGAGAGTCGAATACGACACCTTCACGCCACCCTCGATAACTATATTAAATCCTGAGGAGGTCTTCATGAGTGAAGCTCGAACAGCTGGCCGCATCAATGGCATTCTGGTGGCTAGCGGGTCTTGGCATGATATCGATTTCGCCCGTCTTGAACTGCTTAAACTCCTTGCCGAGTTCGATCGTGTTCGGATAAGAGTGTTTGAGGATTATGAAAATCTTGAGGCCCTTGCAGAAGCTGACTTTTTGGTGAGCTACACCTGCAACGTAGTGCCCTCCTTACCCGCTCAAGAAGCCCTTAAAACTTGGGTTCAAGAAGGTGGACGCTGGTATGCACTTCACGGCACCAATTCCATTATCCGACTGATGTCAGACGGTATATTTGAGACACCCGATTGGGCGCCACTTTTTGTCGATACTTTGGGCTCGATGTTCCGCTCGCATCCGCCCATTGAGCCTTACACGGTGACAGTTGCTGATACTGACCACCCGCTGGTGGCGGGCCTAGAGTCCTTTCAAGCCACTGATGAACAGTACTTGATGCAAACTTTTGGCGATCTCAAAGTACTCCTAGAAACTGAATATGGTGGCGACGCGCCGGGCTTTCGAGAGGATCATTGGGACAAGGCCAAACACCCTGTCTTCTACATCAAGGAACAAGGCAAAGGTGCCGTGTTGTATCTAACCCTTGGTCACTGCCGCCATCATTATGATATGCAGCCGCTAATGGACTACTGGCCCAACATCGAACGTTGCGCTTGGGATACACCTCAATTCTACGAACTGCTACGAAGAGGCCTGCAGTGGGCGATGGAACCGGTTGATCAGGCTAGCTTGGCCGCCGCCGAAGAGGCCCGCAAAAATGCGCCAGATATCTAAGTTTTTCTCAGGGTTTGCCCCTTTAGAGTCGGCATCTCCGCGACTCTGCAAACAGAGTTTGTTATCCATTTGTATTACGCTGGCTGTTAGTGCCGCCACCACGACTCAGGTATTGGCATCAGCCTCTGGCTCAAAAGCTAACGAAGTGGTTTATTCCATACCAGTGGCTACCGATGAGCGGCGTCTGCTGTGGGGCGACACCCACCTACACTCCAACGTCTCAGCAGATGCCTTTACTCTGGGCTCGCGACTGGGCCCTGACCAGGCCTATCGCTTTGCAATGGGGCTGCCAGTGACTAATGAGTTAGGACAAACTGCGCGACTCCATGCTCCCCTAGATTTTCTTGCGGTCACCGACCACGCTGAATATCACGGGGTTTTTCCGCTGCTCGAAAAACGCGACTCCCAACTAGATGGATGGCCATTAGGCCAGCAAATGGCCGACCTGCTACAGGACGGTAAAAATATTGAGTTAGCCAAATTATTTTCTGATGCGATCCAAAGTACCGAACCCGCACTGCGCACACCAAAACCGCTTGTTGAAAGTGCGTGGCATTCCAGCATTAAAGCCGCAGACGCTGCCTATACCCCGGGCGTATTCACAACATTAATCGGATACGAATGGACATCAATGGTCACCGGTGACAACTTACACCGCGTTGTGCTGTTTCGTGATAGCTGGGATCGCACTCGCCAGGTGATTCCCTTTTCGGCTCAGGACAGTACCGACCCAGAGGCACTCTGGTCAGCACTAGCAGACTACGAAATAACCACTGGCGGCCGGGCGATGGCAATTCCTCACAACGGCAATTTAAGTAATGGCCGCATGTTCTCTCCAATTCGCAACAACGGCGCAGCGCTTGATCGTGACTATGCCGAGCAAAGGCGCTATTGGGAGCCACTCTACGAGATGACCCAAGTGAAAGGGGATTCCGAAACGCACCCTGCCCTGTCTCCGGCTGACCCCTTCGCAGATTTTGAAACTTGGGACGACGGTAACATCACACTCACAACCCCAAAAGAACCCGACATGCTGCCCTTTGAATATGCGCGCTCAGCACTCGGGCTGGGTCTTGCTCACCGTGAGCGACTGGGTCTGAACCCCTTCGATTTTGGCATGATTGGCGCCAGCGATATCCACACCGCGCTCAGCACCACCGAAGAAGACAATTACTTTGGAAAGTTTATTCATGATGGCCCGGCTCCCGGTCGCAGCACCCTAAAGATGGCAGGCCAACTTCAACAAATATGGCGTATGGTCTCCTCGGGGCTGGCCGGGGTTTGGGCGGCCCAGAACACCCGCGAAGCGATATTTGATGCCATGCTTCGTAAGGAAGTTTACGCAACCACCGGCAGCCGAATTCGAGTGCGCTTTTTTGCCGGCTGGGAATTCGATGAATCCACGCTTCAGGACTCACAGTGGGCACTGAAAGGGTATGCACAGGGCGTTCCCATGGGCAGTCAGTTACGAGCTGCTCAGGACCCCAACCTTGCCCCTACCTTCATGATCAAAGCTCAAAAAGATCCGAACGCCGCTCACCTTGATCGTATTCAAATAGTTAAAGGCTGGCTGGACTCTGATGGCGAACACCAGGAAAAGGTTTACGACGTTGTCGCCTCGGGTAACCGCCCAAGAAACTCGGCTACCGGCCTATTCGAACCGGTGAAGGATACGACCAACCTATCAACAGCCAGCTACAGCAACACCGAGGGCTCGGCCCAGCTCGAAGGGTTATGGCGGGACCCAGATTTTGATGCGCAGCAAGCCGCCTTCTACTACGTGCGGGTGCTGGAGATCCCAACACCACGATGGACTAGCTTTGATGCCGTTCGCTTTGAAGAAAATCGAGTTGCTGAGGACACGGGCAAGCTTCAAGAGCGAGCTTACACCTCCGCCGTTTGGTATTACCCGAAGGATTAACCGCAACTGACAACACCGAATGGCTTCGCCGCATCGCGGTATGACTTCACCGCATAAGGAGGTGGTTGGTGCAGAGGGGAATTTACTGTGCCCGATGTGCCTGCTGCCACGACGACTCAGGCGCTCCCTCATAGCCCTCAAACCTCGGAAACAGACCGCACCTTTAGCACCGATGCGGCAAGCTCCCCCTTACCCCCCTTGTTTGGCCTTAAACGCCTCATGTGCAGCTCTCAGCGGTGCCGCATCAAAATAGTAGGGCCTAATTTCACAAACCTTGCCATCGCGAAACCTGAACAGCTCACACAAGTGCGCTGGCTCGAGACCATCTGCAAATTCAAAATGGAGAATTGTCACTACATAATCACCACCACTGGTGATTTCCGTGCGCACAACGTTAGTAACCTCAATCATGCCAAACACCTGAGCATAGAGGTCACGCAGTGCTGTGATGCCGGTAAAGGTGCCTGCCATGGGCGTATCTGCGGCCTCTACGATAAAAAAATCGTCGGTCAATAGGGTTTCACAAGTATCGAAATCCCCTACAGCTGAGCTTTCATACAATTGGTTTACGATGGCTATTTTTTCGTCGTTTGTCATATCTAATTCCCTGTCACTGATTGGAAAATCGCTCAATAATCTGTTTGCCCAACGCCATTTGGTGGACTTCGTCAGGACCATCTGCCTGGCGGCACCAACGCGCGTAATTAAAATTCTCAGCCATAGACCAGTCTTCGGTGAGACCGCCGGCGCCATGCATTTGCATACAACGATCAATTACCGTCTGAATAACGACGGGTACTGTTGTCTTGGTCGCTGCGATCATGGGAATTGAGGCTGTTACCCCCTGATTGTCGATCGCCCAGCAGGTTTTCTGAACCAATAAACGTGCCATCTCTATTTCAGAGAAGCACTTCGAAATATTCTCTCGGATCGACTGATGCTTGCTTAGAGGCCGACCGAAAGTCTGTCGCTCAGTAACTCTTTGACAGGCATTTTCCAAAGCCTGTTGCCCCGCCCCAATCAAGCGCATGCAGTGATGCATTCGTCCCGGCGCCAAACGCGTCTGAGCAATTTCAAAACCACGACCCTCTCCCGCCAAAACATTTTCTAGCGGCACCCTCACTTCATCAAAAACGATTTCTGCATGACCCAAGGGCGCATCATCGTAACCCAGTGTCGTAAGCGGCCTGATGATGTTCACCCCGGGCGTATCTTTGGGCACCAAAACTTGGCTTTGCTGAAGGTGACGATTGCTGTTCTCCGGATCACTTTTTCCCATCACGATAAGAATTTTGCAGCGCTCATAAAGGGCGCCGGTGATAAACCATTTCCTGCCATTTAGTACCCAGGAGTCGCCGTCTCTGCGAATACTCAGCTGTACATTGGTGGCGTCGCTGGAGGCAACTTGAGGCTCTGTCATAGCGTAGGAAGATCGGATTTCGCCAGCCAGCAAAGGGGTCAACCACTCGGCTTTCTGCGCCTCGGTGCCAAAGTTCATGAACACTTCCATGTTGCCCGTATCGGGAGCATTACAGTTAAATACCTCCGCGGACCAAATGACGCGCCCCATCTCCTCTGCCAAAGGGGCGTATTCCAAAAAGTTAAGGCCACCCAGCTCGCTAAATTCAGCGTGATCCGGTGGCACAAACAAATTCCAAAGCCCCTGATCTCTCGCCTTACGCTTCAGCTCATCGATCAGCGGTAGCGCCGCAAAACGATTTTCTGCTGAGGCCAAAGCATGTCGATAAGCCACTTCATTAGGGAAAATAAATTCGGCCATAAACGCCTTTAGGCTCGTCAGTAAGGCTTCCGATTTTTCTGTCACTGTATGCATAGTCGTTTGATCGATCCTTGTCAGTACATTGCTTTTGGGCGGCCTGGGCGTGGGGTTTATCGACACCACAAGTAGGCTGCCATCCTACGTTTAATTTATTGCAACAGCGACGAAGTTTGTCGAGCGCGCCTCTTCCTATATTCGTACACTCCTGCAGTCCCGACCGTAGTCTCCATGCTCAAAGTGCCGTTGGCGAACCAGTCTACCCTCTGCGAGCTGTAGTCGACTTAAAACCCACCCAAAACGTTACCCCTGTGGCGACCAGGGCAAGCAATGATCTTTGATTTGCTTACTCCTCAGGAGCTATTTCCAAGGTCAGACCGTTCATTTCAGGGGTCATGGCTATTTGGCAGCTCAGGCGCGAGCGTCCCTTATCAAAGTGATCTGAATATGCGAGCAATAGATCTTCAACTTGCTCACGGGGCGGCAAGCGCGACATCCATTCTTCGGAAACATAGACGTGACAGGTAGCGCAAGATGCGCAACCACCGCAGGCTGCCTCTACGTCCAGGTCGTTTTCAAAGAGCAGTTGCATCAAGGTATCCTGCCCAGCGCTTTGCGCTATGTCACTCGTCACACCCTCACGGGAAGTTACGGTGACTTGTGGTAAATCAGACATCGCTTAAACATCTCCTTGGTTTTCAATTCTGGCGCCAATGCCGGCGCCAAAACTCGACAGGCCTGCAGGCGCCCACGCTGGCAAGGAGTAAACACTCTCTGCAACGCCCCGCGCAATTTCGATCAACAAGTGGCACAATGCCACCGATCGACAACACAAACAATCTTGTTTGTTTGCTTCGTACAGATTGAGATATCCTTAGGCGGGTGTTACATCGCCTGGGAAAGCGAATAGCAAAAACCGGTGTAGCAATAATAATAGGTTATAGCGCGACAGGAGCTCCATGTCTCGGAACACATATCGTAATACGACGCTAGCTCGAGTAGCCCAGCAGCTGTATCAGGATTGCCCTAATGACATTGCTATACGCTTTGACGATGGCTCGTGCATAAGTTACGGAGAAGCATGGGAGTCCGGTGCGGCCTTGGCCTCGGCCTTACTCGCCCGAGGACTTAATCCCGGCGACACAGTAAGCTTTCAGCTTCCCAACAGCCGATTTGCCGTCATTGTCATGGTTGCCGCGGCTATTGGGGGATTCGTTATAAATCCCATCGTGCCGATATACCGAAATAAAGAGGTGGGTTACATCCTCCGCCATGCAGCAACGCAAGCCCTTTTCATTCCTGCGGAGCTGCGGGGCTTTAATTACGTAGCCATGATGGAACAGCTTATTAAAGACTGCCCCAACTTGCATCGGGTCATTTATTTAGGTGAAGCACAAGACCTACCCGATAACTTTGAAACCTTCGATCAGCTACTGGAATCCGGCAGAAATCAGCCCATAGAGCCCGCCCAAGCCGATCCAGATGAGACCAAAATACTACTCTACACGTCGGGGACAACCGGGAACCCCAAGCAGGTACGTCACAGCCACAACACACTCAACGCCGCCCTTGATAACGGCGTCGACGGCTGGCAGCTAACAGACCAAGACCTCATGCTCATGCCCTCTCCAGTGACTCATATCACGGGCTACGTCAATGGTATGGAAATGCCCTTCTTTACACCCACAAAAACGCTGCTTATGTCCCAGTGGGACGTGAACAACGCCATCAAACTGATTGAAGCTTATGGCGCCACGACTTGCGTTAGCGCGACGCCATTTCTCAAGGAGCTAGTGGATGCCTGCCAGCACCAGGGTAAAACCTTACCGGGCTTTCGGTTGTTTGCCTGCGGCGGCGCCTCAGTGCCTGCGGCCCTGATTCATTCAGCTTGGGATTCACTTGATGATTGCCGCGCCGTACGCGTTTACGGCTCAACCGAAGTTCCCTTGGTGACAGTGGGCTTTCTAGAAGCCGCTCAAAGAGATCTCGCCGCCGAGACAGACGGTCAGGTTGCCAACTACGACGTGATGATTGTGGATGACAACGGTAATGATGTGGGCTTAAACATCGATGGAGAAATTTTGGCCAAAGGGCCCGCGATGATGTTGGGCTATAGTGATGATGAACAAAATCGTGAAGCCTTTACGCCATCGGGCTATTTTCGAACCGGAGATATCGGGCGTTTGCTCGCATCAGGCGCGCTCATTATTTCCGATCGAAAAAAGGACATCATTATCCGGGGCGGAGAAAATATAGCCGCTAGAGAAATTGAGGATACCCTATTGTTGTCTAACGCTATTGCAGAGGTCGCAATTGTTGCTGTACCCCACAGTCGCCTGGGTGAAGGCGTGGGTGCTTGTGTTGTGCCTGCGGCAGGATTTCAAGTAGACATGGACACCCTGCGTGAGATTCTGGCAACGAGTGGCTTAGCCAAACAGAAATGGCCACAGTATTTGGAGTTGCTTTCTGCGTTACCCAAAACAGCCTCAGGCAAAGTTCAAAAAGACAAATTGAGACAAAGCATCCGTCAGCAAGGGGTCAGCCTATGAGGCAACAACTTTTTTCTGCAGACGGCAAAAAAACGAGGCAGCTTCATGATCGATTATGAAAATTTCCGAAAGTCTGTCAGAGATTTTTTAACAGAAGCCCTTACACCGGAATTGCGTCGAGCCGGCGAACTAACCACCTCCGTATTCTCAGATTTTAAGGCGGCGCTGGCTTGGCAGAAAAAACTGCACGCCCAAGGTTGGATAGCACCCGACTGGCCTTCCGAATTTGGAGGGCCCGGCTGGGACATACAGCAGCGTTACATCTTTCAGGAAGAGTGCAAACTCGCCAATGCACCCAGTGTTGTGATGATGGGTATCCAAATGCTGGGCCCCATGCTGATGCATTACGGTACCGAGGAACAAAAGCAACATTACCTGCCAAGAATGCTCTCGGGGGAGGATATCTGGTGTCAGGGCTATTCAGAGCCCGGCGCGGGCTCCGACCTTGCATCGTTGAAAACCAGCGCCATTCGCGACGGCGACGACTTCATCGTTAACGGCACCAAAATATGGACCAGCATGGCGCATCATGCCAACCAAATTTTCTGTCTTGTGCGCACAGATAAAGACGTGAAACCCCAAGCGGGTATCAGCTTTCTGCTTATCGACCTTGAGACTGCCGGCATTACGATTACACCCATCGTTAGCCTCGACGGTCAGGTCGAGCAATGTCAGGTCTTCTTCGACGCCGTTAGGGTCCCCTGCGCAAACCTGTTGGGCGCCGAAAATGACGGCTGGTCAGTGGCAAAGTCTTTGCTGGAATTTGAGCGCGGCGGACATAATTTCACCATTGATGTTAAAAAACAGCTACGCAAAATTCATGACCAGACCAAGCTCACGCCTTGGGGTGAAAAAACCCGCGCAGACGACCCCGTTTTTCGACATCGGCTCGCTGAGGCGGAAATAGATGCTATAGCGTTGGAACAAACTGAACTCAGAATCAAAGGGACTGTTGAGGCCGGTGGCAATCCGGGTGCACTGTCCTCTTTGGTTAAGGTTGTAGGCACTGAACTGGGACAGCGCCTCAATGAGCTAAGCATGGATTTAGTCGGGCCAGCTGCAAGCCCTCAGTGTTTAGATGCACTCGACCCCTATTACGAGGGTGATGCGCCAGTTCCAGATCACGCACTCACTGCCATGGCGGAATACATTAACAACAGGGCCGCCACCATCTACGGCGGCACTGCAGAGATACAGCGCACGATTATCGCCAAAAAGGTGTTGGGACTATGACCCGTCAAATTCAGATGAGGTTCAACCGTGACTGATGAACAAAAGATGTTGCAGGACAGTGCAGAGCGCTACCTCAGGGAAAATTATGAGTTCGCCAGCAGGCAGAACGCTCTAGACAGCGGGCACGCAATTGACCTCGATCGCTGGCAGGCCTTCTCTGATATGGGGTGGGCAGCGATGACTGCTCCTGAAGATGCTGACGGCTTTGGCTTCGGACTCGCTGATATCGCGCCGGTTATAGAATCATTCGGCTATTACCTTGTTCGCGAACCCTTGCTGGAATCTGCTGTGCTTGCCGGAGGCGTCATTGCGGCGGCATCCGAAACTGCCAAAGCACAATACCTTCCGGGAATCATTGACGGCTCCATAATTGCCACTATTCCTCAGAGAAACACCGCGCCATTGACCATACATACTGTCGATGGGGAAGACCGCCTGAGGGGAGACCTTCAATTTGTACCCTCCGGTGGCACTGCTAGCCACATTCTGGCGCCAACTAAGCACGGCAATCAAAACCACTGGGCGATAATTGATTTGTCTCAATCAGGGACTTCACGAGTGGTTTATCAAAGCCACGATGGACGGCAAGGCGCGCACATTTCTGTTGACCAGGCTTATGATGGGAGCTGTATTTTATTGTCGGGAGCTGACGCAGACGCAGCGACTGACGCACTTTATACCCGCGCCATGCTAGTAGCTGCAGCAGAAGGCGTCGGCGCTATGCAGGGCGCCTTAGATTCAACCGTCGAGTACACTCGACAGCGCGAGCAATTTGGTCAGCCCCTGTCGTCCTTTCAAGCACTGCAACACCGAATGGCAGATATGCTGATACAAACCGAATTAGCCCGCTCTCTGGTGCTCGCGGCCTGCCAGGCATGGGATACTCAGGCTGAAAATGCCTCAACACTGGCACTGGCAGCAAAAGCTAAAGTTGATTTAGCAGCGCGTAACGTGACCCAAGAAGCTATTCAAATGCATGGTGGGATCGCAACCACCAACGAGTATAAAGTAGGCCACTATTTTAAGCGTGTCGCCTTACTCGAAAGCTGGCCCCAACACCGTGATGCACTGATTGCAGAATTCATTCAGCGCCGAGAGGCGTAAGTCACGGCGAACTAAACCACTATTAATAACAAGTCAGCCCCAACAGGAGAAATACAATGGATCTAGAGCTCAACGGAAAAGTGGCCTTGATTACCGGTTCGACCAAAGGTATCGGTCGTGGAATTGCAGAGCGATTAGCTGCGGAGGGCTGCCATGTCGGCATCTGTGCCCGTAATGAAGCAGAAGTAACAGCTGCCATCAGTGAACTCGAAGCCCACGGCGTTAAAGTCGCAGGCGCTGCCGTCGACGTCGCCAGTGCGGATTCCATGCAAGCTTGGGTGGACCACTGTGTCGCCACCCTGGGTGGCGTCGATATTTTTGTTTCCAACGTATCGGCTGGCGGTGCAGATGCTTCAGAAGACGGATGGCGTGCAAACTTTGAGGTCGACATGCTCGCTACGTGGCGCGGCGTCCAGCAGGTAACACCGCACCTAGAAAAATCCGACGCGGGCAACATTGTCGTCATCTCGTCCACGGCGGCCCTGGAAGCCTTTGCAGGCGCTGTGCCCTACAGCGCAGTGAAAGCCGCCCTTCTCAACTACGCGGGCAACCTCGCTCAGGATATGGCGCCCAAAGGTATCCGAGTGAACTCAGTCAGCCCGGGACCCGTGTTTATTGATGGGGGAGCTTGGGACGACATTAAGCAGGCAATGCCCGAAATTTATGAAGGGACAGTCGCAGCTATTCCCATGGGTCGTATGGGCAGTGCCGCAGAAGTTGCCGATGCTGTGGCCTTCCTGGCGAGCCCGCGCTCAGGCTTCACAACTGGGACCAACATGGTGCTCGACGGCGGCTTTACCAAGCGTCTACAATTCTAGGATCAACGCGGTGTGGATGCAGATCCACACCGCTCTGGCTTTACTGAAACGTTTAGCTAGGGCGAAGCCATAAGATCGTTAAGGTGCTCGTGAAACGCTTGCACTCGCCGCTCTTGGTTTGGCATCCAAAACCCCTGAAACCCCGACGATGCCAAGCCCGCTTGCTGAGCCTTGGCAATACTCAAATCCTGATCTGCGGTAGTGCCAAGGGTTTGCTCCCCGTATGTAACATACTCATGTTCAGCATCAGTGACCGGCAAATCAGGCCCCCCTGCGGGTGATGGCGTCATCGTTTGGCCATCGACGCGGTTCACTAACCACCAGTGATCAAAATAACAGCGGTCCGCTTGTGTCGGATGCGGTCTCGGTCTCAGTAGCTGTACGCCATCAGGGCCTACTGTAATGACGTTATTGGGAAAAATGTTGTAGATCACATAATCAGTGAGCTGATAATTGGACCGATAAGCGTAATGCAAAAAGCCCCGCTCAGCTCCCAACTCACGCTTGGACTTCTGTATCGAAATACGAAGATCACTCCATGTTTCCCTTCCTTGATAGTCATCACTATCAACTCCCCAGGCCTGAGCCATCGTCTTTAGCGGCTCGCCGATAACTTCAGAACCATATTGCTGTGACGGCATAAAGGCAGGAAACCACCCCCGGTTATGCCCTCTGGGAAAAAGGTCAAATTGACAGTCTTGATAATCCGCGGCGATGTAAGGAATCAGCTCCGGATGAAGCACTTTAACGTGGTAAGCCTCGTTAAAATTATCCGTGATTATTTTCCAGTTAGACTCTGCGTCCGCTGTAATATCAAGCACCCGCACCATCGCTTCCATACGATGTGAGTCGAGCTCGCTTGTGATTTGCTCACCTAAAAACTCCTCTAATGGAACGGCCTTTGCGTCGAGGTTGTACCAGATCAGGCCAAAGCGCTCACAGCATAAAACCTCATGCAGCCGCGCACGACCACAGGGACTCTCACGAAAATCCTCCTCGTCGGGCACCGCAACGACAGTGCCCTCCCAGTCGAATTGCCAGCCGTGATAAGGGCAGTGAAATCGCTCGACTGCACCCTCAGCAGCATCAGTAATTCGCGTACCGCGATGGGGGCAGACGTTGAGAAATGCCTTGGCGCTGCCGTCGGCTTGCCGCACTAAAATGACCGACTCATGACCAATTTCAGTCGTCAGATAATCGCCGGGCTCCGTCATTTGATAGGACACTCCCCCAATGTTCCAAACCCTACGCCATACCTGCTCTAGCTCGCGCTGCAGATATTCATTAGAGGTGTAACGGTCCGCAGTGATAGAGTCACCCCTGAGTGCAGGCTCAGCTTGCTTGGGCGGTCGATCGAGCTCTAGGGGCAATGTAATGGGCTCACGTGCGGTCATAAAGATCCCTTAATCAATACTGATAAAACAATACCATCAATGTAACGGTGACGTTTAAAAAGACAAGCCAAAGGCATCGACAATACCTAGGCACTACAGACACTTCTACGATAGTGACAGGGAAGCCAAAACCATGGGCATTATTAATTACCAACCTGAACTCAGCGCGCTAGTCGCGACCAAGGGACACCCCTACCCAAAAGATGCTTTCAGCGAATGCTTAGATAGTCTGGCTGGCATTACCTGCACGGTGGTGGAGCAGCCTGCCAGTCAAAAGTTTTTAGACCCTGCATTGGCCGCCCCCTATGACGTGTTGGTTTTTTACGATATGCCGGGCATTGATTTCAGCGAGCAGCCCCCGACAGCTACAAGGCCCCCAAAGCGCTTACAAGAAAACATGAGTCGACTTTTGGAGGCCGGTAAGGGCATGGTGTTTCTCCACCACGCTCTGGCCGCTTGGCCGATGTGGCCAGAGTTTGGAGAGATTATTGGTGGACGATTTTTCTACAGCCCTCAAGACTGTCGAGGTCGGCCAGTCCTGGATTCAGGCTATCGCCATGAGGTGACGCATGACATCTCATTGGCCTCCCCTGATCACCCCGTTACTCAGGGGCTGCCAGAAAATTTTCAATTAACCGATGAACTTTATTTATGTGAAATCTTTGATGACTCGGTACACCCTCTGCTCACCAGCAACTATTCCTTTATTCGGGAGAATTTTTACTCGGCTCATCACGCTGTGACAGGAAAAATGTACTGCAACGAGGGCTGGTATCCCACCGAGGGGTCATCACTGGTAGGGTGGACTAGACATCACAAAAACAGCCGCATCGTTTACCTACAACCGGGAGACGGCGCCGAAACGCTTGGCGATGTCCATTATCGACTGCTGTTAGCAAACGCCATTCGCTGGGCCGCCAATAACGCCTAATTTACTCCTTAAGCGTTATGGCAGCGCATCAAGCAATCCCCTAACCCTCGCCAACAGCGACGAGATTTTTACCTTGGGTAGTGCCCGCCATCATGGCACTGTAGGCAGCCCCTGCCCCCGGCAACCCCTGTGTGATGTTCTCCATTGCTTTGAGTTTCCCTGATAGCAACCAAGATTCCAGAGCGGCTGATGCTGCGGGCAAATCATCGAGATAGCTGTACAGCAGGAATCCCTGCATTTTCAGTTGTCGCTCCACAACTTGCCATAGGTTGTATAACGGCGTCGGCGTCGCCGCGTTGTTATAGTCGGAGATCATCCCGCAACCCACGATACGGCCGCCCTGAGCCATAGTCATTAAAGCGGCATCAAGGGTCGCCCCACCCACATTGTCGAAGTAAACGTTCACGCCCTCTGGGCAGGTTCGAGCAAGAGCTGCAGCCAAATCTGGCTCTTTACGATAGTTGACAACAGCGTGGGCACCCAACTCTTTTAACACCACCTCGGCCTTATCGTCAGCACCAACAATGCCCACCACGCGGCACCCCTCAAGGGCGGCAATTTGACAGGCCATACTGCCCGTTGCCCCCGCGGCAGCACTCACTAGAACCGTCTCTCCGGATTTAATACCACCAATGCGATGGAGCCCGACATAGGCCGTCTGACCCGAGCCACCCAATGCTCCGGCATACCAACTCAGGGGGAGCGCCGGGTTGGGGGTAAGCTTTCTGAGTAGCACTGTATTCCCGTCACTGAGAGAGTAGTCCTCCCAGTGGTGTAAGCCAAAAACTAGATCTCCTGGCTCAAAACCCAGCAGTTGAGAGGTTTCTACACGGGCTATAGATGGGCCCCTTATGGCGCCGCCCAAGGCAATAGGTTCAAAATAATTCGCTGTACCGTCTAACCAGCTTCGGATGGCGGCCTCTAAAGACAGGTAAAGATTGCGAACCACCATCTGCCCCGGGCCTGCACTAGGCACTGGCGCTGTAACTAGACGAAAATCATCTGCGACGGGTACACCCTGAGGGTGAGCAGCAAGCACGACTTGGCGATTTATCATGTCAAACCTCTTGTTATTTTAATCTGCTCCATAGGGATACAGCGCAAAAAAACCTTATACTGATGCCATAAGAATTCCAACCAAAAACACCGACGACGACATTAACAACGAGTCGCGGTAGAGGGGTCTCATGCGTAGTCATCAATTTAGCCTTCTAGGCTGTTATCTGTTCGACGGAAAGTCCCTTGCCCTTATGGCGTTTATCCTAAGTGCTTCGGTTTTTTTGGCCAATCAAACATCCGCATCAGACAGCGCGGCTGTACTGACCTCAACTGACGAGCTTCAAGCTGGCGGCGAGTTTGACAACCGTAGCGCTCTACCGGGAGCCGCGCTTTACAGCACCCACTGTGCCACCTGCCACCTCGGCCAAGTCTACAAAGCGCCTCATCAAACGTGGCTTGAAATGATGTCTCAGAAAGCTCTCTACACCACTATGACAGAAGGAATCATGGCCCCGCAGGCCTCCAAGCTTTCGGAGCAGCAAAAAGTCGAGGTCATTGAATACCTGACCTCGCAACGCTATACCCCAGCAAAGTCAGCATCGCAGCCGGTTAATACCTGCACCGGCGACGCGGCAACTTTTGCAGCCTGGGACAACCAAGAGATCACCGGCTGGGGACGAGACACGTCAAGGTATGTTCCAGACGCGGTCGCAGGCTTGAACCAAGCCGACCTTCCAAAACTGCGACTTAAGTGGAGCTTTGGGTATGCCGGGGCCTTTAGAGCGCGCTCGCAACCGAGCATAGCAATGGGCGCAATCTATACGGGCAGTCAGGATGGCATCGTTTATGCTCTGGATCTGGAAACCGGTTGCGTTCGCTGGTCTTTTTCAGCCAGCGCAGAAATACGAACCGGTATTGTATTAGGCCAACATGGCGAGACACGCCCTCTGGCGTTCTTCGGTGACATCATTGCCAATCTCTATGCCGTTGACGCCACAACCGGGGAGCTGGTTTGGAAGATCAGCGCCGACGATCATCCCAGCGCAACCCTTACGGGCACCCCTGCCTATCATGCGGGTATTGTTTATGCCCCCGTATCTTCCCTTGAGGTCACAGCGGCCGCAGACCCCGACTACCCCTGCTGCACTTTCAGAGGCAAAGTCATTGCAGTCGATGCAAACTCAGGTTCTACCAACTGGGAGAGTTACACCGTACCCGAACCCCCAAGTCAGCAAGGAGTATCGAGTGTAGGCACCGCGATACTCGCGCCGTCGGGCGCACCCGTGTGGAATAGCCCGACACTCGATCCAGCGAACAATCGACTATTTTTTGGCTCGGGGGAAAATTACTCATCTCCAGCCGATGGTAATAGCGACGCAATCTTTGCGGTGCGCATGGATACCGGTGAAAGACTTTGGACCCGTCAAGTATTTGCCGGGGACGCCTGGAACGTGGGTTGCATGATGTCGGTTAACCACCCCAACTGCCCTCCCGAGATGGGCCCAGACTACGATCAGGGTTCCAGCCCGTTATTGATCAAACGTCCCGAGGCTGAAGATGTCATTGTTGCAGGCCATAAAGATGGCAGTGTCGTGGCTTATGATGCCGCGACCGGAGCACAACGGCAGTGGGTGACCAAAGTTGGCCGTGGCAGTATCCAAGGTGGCGTACATTTTGGAATGGCGGCAGAGGGAACTCGAGTCTACGCCCCCATTAACGATATGAACGATACACGCAACGGCGAGGACTTGGACCCAGCGTTGGCCCGTCCTGGGGTTCATGCTATCGACGCTGAAAATGGCGCAGTGCTTTGGAGTCATGTACAGGAAGACATCTGCAGCGACGATCGCCCACTGTGTGACCCCGGCGTGTCTGCCCCGCTGACCGCACTCACCAATGCAGTCATCGCTGGGCATCTTGATGGCCACCTGCGCGCCTACGACGGCCAAACCGGTGAGGTTATTTGGGACTATGACACCAAGCGTGATTTCAACACCGTCAATGGGGTCGCTGCATCTGGCGGTGGCATGAGCGGCGCAGGCGTTACCGTTGCACAAGGCCACGTTGTCGTGAATTCAGGGTACGGGCTTTACTTTCATGAACCGGGGAACGCCCTTTTGGTTTTTGCAGTTGACGAAAGCCCGACATTGACTGCCAATCAGTGAACTCCGCTAGCCACCGATCACTGGGAGCAGCGCAGAAAGGCGCCTCCCTGTTTCACCGAAGATTGAAAAGTGCCAAACCGCGGATTGCAAGGTACACGGGTTTCCTCTGCCCGGGCTGATGATAGGCAACACCCCCTGACCTAAGAGCAATTGATTGACACTGTCGACAATCAGACGTGGCACAGACATACACGACGCTTAATGCGTGGAATGTAGGGGCATCTTTGCAATGAGTGAAAGCAAAAAAGCCGGCGATAGCCGGCTTTTTCCAAGAGCTGTTGAGGTAACGTCTTACAAATTAACCTTTGAGGCGAGGCAGAACCTTCTCTGCGATGTAGTTCAAACGGCGATTTCCTGACTCGACGCTCTCTCCAGGAAACTGAGCCCAGAAGTGAATATCTGAGATCATGGGATACGTTTCAATCATAGCGGAGAGTTTTTCGACGGCCATATCGGCGTCCCAAAGTTCATAGAGTCCGTTATCAATCGCAGACCTCGCATCGGGGAACAAAGGCGTCTGATCCGGTGGCCCAAAGGCGCCCCAACGTATGTACTCGTTGGATTGATAAAGCACGTGCTCGCCGACGTTAGCAGCCTCGGCCTCAGGGTCTTCAGCGATAATCGCCCAGCACCCTAAAATAATATTGCCTTCTTCCGGCGACTTACCATTATTTTTAAGCGCTTCTACATATACATCCATACCAATCCCACCGGTACAGAGGAAGCCATCGGCAATCCTTGCGGCACGATCAATAGCCGGGGGCGCCATGCCGCCCAACAGAATCTTGGGGGCCCGCTTGGGGGTCGGTGTTATGCAGAGGTCCCCCACACTAAACCGCTTGCCTTCAAAATTTACCGGCTCACCCGACCAGGCGCGACGTAAAATCTCAATGCCCTCCTCTACGAGGCTTGGGCGGTGTGAAATCTTGCGGCCAAACTGTTCGAACTCAAGCTGTCGGTAACCAATGCCTACGCCAAGATCAAAACGCCCGCCTGTCATAAGCGACAGTGTTGCAGCATCTTCAGCGATACGAACTGGGTCAGCGATCGGCAACAGCATCAGATTGGTGCCCAGCTTCATGTGCTTGGTTCTTGCGCCAATCGCCGCGTGAATCATCAGTGGCGATGGCGTATAGCCGTCGTCGCAAAAATGGTGCTCCGTCAGCCATACCGAATCAAAGCCCATACCCTCTGCGGCAACAATCTGATCCAGCCGCTCCTGATAAAACACCTCAAAATCGATTTGCCAAGGCTTGGGATTACGAAAGTCGTACCACAATCCGAAATCTACTTGATTAGTCATTAAAACTCCCTGGTCTAATTAGATGCAACGAAGCGAATCAAACTTTCTAGATAAGCCTCACGCTCTTCGATAAATGGCGCGTGACCACTCTCCGGAAACTCGACGCCCTCGGCCTTGGGATGATTCTCTGCGACCCAACGGGATATTTCCGGAGCAACAAAACCGTCCTGCCCACAGATATACGAGAGGATGGGAATATCCAGTTCAGCCATAATGTCGCGTTGATCGAGATGAGCCAGTTCACCCAACGTCGCCGACGCGCGGGCAGCAGAACCAATGAAAGTGTCGCCCATCCAAGTGAGCAAGGCATCAGACACTGGCTTGGCAGTCACCGCATGGGCTAGTCCTGCCAAGAATGTCACCCGGTCCGCATTCATTGCCTGCACTATTCCTGCCACATCTTCAGCGTTACCGCCTAACGCCAAGTCGGGCTTTTGCGTGTAAATTGGGCTGGCACCCGCCGTTAGAATTAATGCCGCACAACGCGCTCCTAAAGAATGGGCCGCTCGTGTTGCCACAGCTCCGCCTAAAGACCAGCCATTGAGATAAACCGTTTTAAGCGCTAGTGAATCGACAAGAGACACAACATCGGCTGCAATTGCATCGATGCTCAAATCTGCAAAATCATGATCGGAACGCCCGCAACCACGATGATCGATAGTGATAACACGAAGACCTGCGTCTAGAAGTGGAATCAGTACGCCATCCCAAGTGCGACCACTCATACCCCAGCCATGGATCAGTATTAGTGCCTTCTCCCCTGAGCCCACATCTTCAAAGTAGATGGACTTTTCCCCGTCGACCTTTAATCGTGCCATGTTTAATGCCTCGCGTTGATTACGTAAAAGGTCAGCATTTGCTCGAGGTAGGCGAAGAATGCATCTAGATCAAGCGCATCTGCTGCAACGACCCATTGATAAATCGCACCAAACATCATCGAACAGTAAACCCCCGCCAATTGCTGACAGTCGATGTCCGCGCTGAAATCGCCGGCCTCAACGCCCTGCTCAAGCCATTTGGAAACGTCCCGTCGATAAATTTTGTGGTGGTGGGCAAGACTGGCGCGAATATCAGAAGCTTCTCCTAGAGACTCGTACCACAAAATGTACATGGCTCTCAGGTAGCCAGATTCCACTCGAAAAATATCGCGCTGGGCGTGAATGGCACAGCGCAGCGCATCTAATCCAGATTTATCCTTGATGTAATCTGCAATATGCTGCTTCCAAATATCATCAAATTTATCGAATAACTCCATCCAAAGGCCGTCTTTCGATCCAAAGCGATAACTCGCCAAACCTCGGCTGTAGCCAGCGTGCTCTCCAATATCCTTGAGCGTAGTCTTCGCGGTACCGCGTTTATTAATGAGGTCAATCGCCGCCTCAAACATTTTTTTATCAGACTGAGCACTGCGCTCTGCCTGTTTGTTGATGGCACCTGATTGATCATTAGATGTGGTTTTTACAACACTTTTACTCATGGACAAGCTGTCCTTCTTATTTTGTGGTTGGTGCATTTATTCACGGCAAATTTCGATAGGCAAGTGACCGTCACCATGATCTAAACGGAGCTGTTTCTTATCCAACTTGCCGACACTGGTTTTGGGTAACTCAGAGACAAAAGACCAGTATTCAGGCACCCAAAACTTAGCTACTTTGTCTTGCAGGAACGCTCTGATTTGGGCCGCAGAGGCGAGTAGTTCATCCGCACAAACAACAACCGCCAGTGGTCGCTCCTGCCAACGCTCATCGGCAACGCCAATAACCGCAACTTCAGCAACTCCCGGAGTTTGTAATATGGCATCCTCAAGATCAACCGAAGAAATCCATTCGCCTCCCGACTTGATAACATCCTTCATACGATCAGTCAGTTGCACATACCCCTGCCTGTCTATGTGTCCCACGTCCCCCGTTCTCAGCCAGCCATCTGCAGTAAAGGCGTCACTTTCAATATCAAGGTAACTTCCTGTCACCCAGGCTCCCTGCAACTGCAGCTCCCCCACCGTGTGTCCGTCCTCGGGCAGAAGGCAGTCAGCCTCATCAACAACGCGCACGCTCACTCCGGGGACTGGCCGACCACTCTTCATCCGCCACTGCGTCTCTGGCGTGTCAGCCAAGTCTTTTGGCGGGTGTGACAGCACACACATCGGGCTGGTCTCGGTCATCCCCCAACCTTGAATGACAGGGACACCCCAGCGATCACGCGCGCCCTCAATCATAGACGAGGGCACGGCGGATCCGCCGCACACCAAAGCTCTGAAAGTGCCCATCTGATCTTGGGTCAGCGCCTTATCTCGCAAGAGGTCGCCTAGTATCGTAGGCACCATCGCCGTTAATGTGGGTTGTGACGCCAAAATCATCGTTTTTAAATGTTCGAGCTGAGTGTGAGGTCCGGGCATCACCATATCCGCACCCGACATCCAACCGCTGTAGGGAAAACCCCAAGCGTTGGCGTGAAACATGGCTGGCAGCATCAATATGGTGTCTCGCTCTTGTACACCGAAACTGTCTACAGATCGCGAAGCCAAAGCATGAAGATAGGTCGTCTTGTGACTGTAAACAACGCCCTTAGGATTACCCGTAGTGCCGCTGGTGTAACAAATTCCTGCCGCCTGTGTCTCTGGAATTTCCGGCCAGTCATGATGCTCTAGCTGGTTATCAAGCAGGCTCTCAAGGCTAATAATTCGGTCGTCCTCAAGACCACCTTGAGGATTCGCAACAATGATATGTCGTACCTCAGGAATTTGACTGAGAACGGGGCGAAACTGGGCCTCCAATCGACCATCGACAAAAACACAGCGATCCTGCGCGTGGTTGATAATATAAGCAATTTGGTCCGCAGCAAGCCGGCAATTAAGCGTGTGCATGACCGCACCCATACTAGGGGCGGCAAGATAAACCCCTAGATGCGTCACTCCGTTCCAAAGAAATGTGCCTACTCGATCGCCACTGCCAACGCCCAATGTCGCCAGCCCATTCGCCATTCGACCCGCCAGTGATTCTATCTCCCGGTAGGACCACCAATGGAGATCCACGCCGTCATAGTCGGCGACGCGACTGCTGGAAAAATGACGAGCCCCAAATTTAAACAGAGTGGCCACACCAAGAGGCGTATGCATCATGGTGCTCAACATGCTGGGGTCATTGACGGCCATAGGTTGCGCTACCAATTTCCAGCCGCGGCCTGCTCGGCCTCGGCTAATAACGCAGGGACATCGTGCTCGAGTCCGGCAGCGTAGGGGGTATTAACTTTACCCTCCACGTAGAGACCATAAGCACCTTCTATTATTGCAGCGAGTCGCCAAGCAGCGAGTGCGATGTAGTAACCCATTGCGTCGGTGGAGCGACCCGTCTCACTAGACCAAACCCCAGCCAGATGCCTTCGGTCGACAACCCCTGAACGCCTTGAGATCGCTTGCAAATGAGAAAACGCCGGGGGGACACAGGCGCGCTTGTCACCCCAAAACAACAGTGCCAGCGCGACGTCCATTGCCGGGTCACCGACAGTGGCGAGCTCCCAATCAATAATGGCCTTGATCTCTGGGGTTTCCGTGCTTACCAAGGTGTTGTCAAGATGGTAATCACCGTGAATCAGCGCCGGGCGTTCTGTATCAGGCCTATTATCCTGTAGCCACGCACCCAGTTCGAACAGCAGCGGAAGCTCTCTGACAGCGTGTTCTTTACGAACAGCTAACCAGCGCTCTAACTGGCGACTGACAAAATTATCAGGGCGCCCTAATGAAGACAGGGCCTCATGAGGCCAAACAATGCTGTGGACGTCAGCGAGTTGTCGCATCATGTCTTCACCCAGCGCGTTGGTAGCTTCCACGGGGTCCCAATCAGCGTTGGGGAGTGTTGCAGTTACCGAGCTGCCATTGATCCACTCTTGAACTAAAAAAGGCCGCCCCATCACCTCGGTATCATCGCACCAGGCGATTAGCTTAGGAGCCTTAACGATGCCTTCCACAAGTTTCAGCACTTTAGACTCGCGCTCAATTCCCCTAGCAGAATTCGGCGAGATAGCCTCGTCCGGCGTTGTTCTGACAACGCATGATTGTTCGGCACTGGAGAAGTGCCAAGTTAAATTTGAGTTACCACCGCTCAAGGGCCCTAAAAACTGAACATTAGACCAGTGCAGGTTTTCTTGGAGCCAGCGACAAACGGCATCCTGAGACGCGGTACTCATGGACTGACAACCCCAAAACTGCACATGAGCCCGCCGTCTACAGGGACTGTGGCTCCGGTCATGTAGCGACTTTGGCTAACCCAATAGACAACTTCAGCAACCTCTCGGTCTTGACCCAATCGGCCCATCGGAATTTTTGCTTTCATATTATCCATCGCAGCGTCAGTCAGTCCCGAGGTCATATCAGTCAAAACTAGGCCCGGAATCACGAGATTGACCGTGATGCCTTGCTTGGCCATCTCAATGGCCAGTGCGTTAGTCATTCCCGATAGGCCGGCTTTTGACGACGCATAAGCCACATCCCCGGGAAATCCTCGAAAGCCTACGACAGCACCGATATTTATAATGCTGGCCCCCGCCTCCATATGCGGCTTTGCCGCCCTGATCATATTGAGGGCTCCAGTGAGGTTGACGTTGAGAACGGTTTGCCAATCTTCAGGGCTTAACCGCTCGACTTTGCCGCCCCGATGGACGCCAGCGTTGTTGACGACAACATCAATGCGTCCAAAGGTCGCAATGGTCTCATCAACCGCACGTTGGGCAGCGGCAACATCACTCACGTCGGCTTGAATCGCTACCACACCTGCGCCCAAACGGTCAGCCGTACTGACAGCTTCCTCACCTCTGGCCACAATCACTACGCGGCACCCCTGCTCCTTCGCTCGAGCCGCAATTGCAGCGCCGATACCCCGAGACGCACCAGTGACCAGCCATACCGGTTGATTGCTAGGGTCACCGCTCATTATTTTCTCCAATTCAAACGCCATGGTGTTTTCGGGTTATTATTGAGTTAAACTTGTTCGGAACAAGTTACAACTAGCTGGCAATTTTAACAACCCCAGATGTGCACCAAATTCTTCGTCGGAGCGTGTAAAACCTACTGAAAACACAACTCATAGACTGACTGCACATTGCTTGTTTGCGTTAAGCAAGTCTACACTTATCATTACACAACAAGGGCTCGACCGCATCTCCTAGCCACAGACATCAGTTTGAGGCATTGAGCAGAGCAAATCGGGCATGACACGATGGATTGAGGAGATCACCCATGACATGGTCGTTTGAAACGGACGCCGACTTCCAAGAGTCACTCGATTGGATTGACACTTTTACTAAAGAAGAAATTGAGCCCCTCGATTTGGTCTTCCGCGAACCGGGGGACCCCTGGGACCCCAACTCACCTGCCGCCGCGGCCATGGCACCACTGCGAGAGATTGTTAAAAGCAAACGACTTTGGGCATGCCACCTCGAGCCTGAATTGGGCGGACAAGGCTACGGCCAAGTCGCCTTGGGTCTTATGAATGAAATCTTGGGAAGAAGCCGTTTCGGGCCCAGTGTTTTTGGTTGCCAAGCGCCCGACTCGGGTAATGCCGAGATATTGGCCAAATTTGGGACAGAGGATCAAAAGGAAAGGTTCCTCAAACCGCTGCTTAACGCCGACATTGCCTCGTGCTACTCAATGACCGAACCCCAAGCAGGCGCCGATCCCGGAGAGTTCCTTTGCACCGCAACTCGAGATGGCGATGAATGGGTCATCAACGGTGAGAAGTGGTTTGCCTCTCATGCACGCTTCAGCGCCTTTTTGCTGGTTATGGTTGTAACCAATCCTGATGTGCCAATTCACAAAGGCGCGTCTATTTTTCTAGTTGAGCAAGGCACACCGGGCATGGATATCATCCGGAATTCGGCTGTGGGACCCTATGTAGAACAAGGTGACGGTGTTCACGCTTACATTGAGTTTAAAAACTGTCGCGTACCGGCAAGTAATCTGCTGGGTGAAGAAGGTGACGGTTTCTTAGTTGCCCAGACTCGCCTTGGCGGTGGTCGCGTACACCACGCTATGCGCAGCGTGGGTGTTATCCGCAAAGCTATCGACATGATGTGTGAACGCGCCTTGAGCCGTAAAACGAAGGGCGAACTCCTTGCCGACAAGCAGATGACCCAAGAAAAAATTGCCGACGCCTATACCATCATGATGCAGTATCGACTGCATGTTCTGTACACCGCCTGGCTGATCGATAAGCACAAAGAATATAATCGCGAGGTCCGCAAGGAAATCGCTGCAATCAAAGCCGCGACACCTAAGGTGCTTTTAGAAGTGGTTTCTCGCGCCATGCACCTCCACGGCAGTTTAGGCAGTTCTGACGAAACGCCGCTGGCACATATGTGGGCCAATATCCCTGAATTAGGTGTCGTTGACGGACCAACAGAAGTCCACAAAATAGCCGTCGCTAAAGGCGTGCTGCGCGATTACGCCCCGCACGACGCGCTATTCCCTTCGTATCACACGCCCACTCAACGCGCCCAAGCTTTAGAGAAGTATGGCCACTATCTAGAGGGCTAAATTAACGCCGCTGGAAGCTGCAGCGTAATTCGATGTTCGTGGGGCATTGAGCCTGCAGCTTCAAAAGCCGTCAAATAACAAGCGCAACGCATTGAAATCCCCCCACCCAATGCAAACTACCGGAGCTAATACTATGAGGCTGTTCACACTCATCACGTTTTTTCTGGCAGTGCCGACGATAGTTCAGGCCTCTTCCTCCACACAGGTGCTGTACGAAGAGCAATGCGCCTCCTGCCACAGTAGCAGTTTGCGTGGGTCCGCCCATGGAGCGGCATTAGCGGGAAAACCCTTCCTTGATAAATGGCGCGAACAAGATGCTCAGGCGCTTCTTAGCCTGACTATGAGCAGCATGCCCCCAGGGGAATCACACACTCTATCCGAAGATGAACACGCCTCACTGATTCAATACATCATCGAGCACAATGCCGCATCGCTAAAGGACTCCAATTTATTGGCAAGTTCAGGTGGCCTCAAAGCCAGCAAGGGCGACGCAGAATCGGCGGCCACCGAATTTTCTGGGGCCGATGCCGTCATGGACATGGCGCGAAATGCCGGTCAATTTGAACCGCGAATGGTCGAGGGCTTTCGCCCGGTCACCACCGCTGACATCAATACCCCCCCCGACGCCGACTGGCTTAATTGGCGACGCACACCTGATGGTCATGGACACAGCCCACTCAAAGCCATTAATCGGTCGAATGTTCGTCAACTGGGTCTAAGCTGGTCCATCGCCATGCATCAAGGCAGTAACCAAGGCACGCCCTTGGTAAGAGATGGTGTCATGTTTCTGACCCACCCCAACAACAAAATACAAGCTATCAACGCAGCCACAGGGGATCTTATTTGGGAGTATCAATACAACTTCCCCAAGGGTTCTAGGCTGCTTGGTGGGCCAACACGCAACATAGCCATTTTTGAAGATCGCTTATTTCTTGCGACCTATGACGCCGCTGTGGTGGCCATTGATGCACGGAGTGGTCAGCAGTTGTGGCGCAGCGAAAAAGCCGATTATCGCAAAGCCTATACCCACAGTGCTGGACCCATCATCGCCGATGGCATCGTGGTGAGCGGCATTAATGGGTGCGAGCTGTTTACTGAGGATGGTTGTTTTATCACAGGACACGACCCTGCGACCGGCGCGGAGCTATGGCGCACCTCTACCCTAGCCCTGCCGGGCTCTCCTGAGTTTGAGAGTTGGGGGAACATTGCGGCAGATCGGCGAGGCGGCAGTGATATGTGGATTGCGGGTTCCTACGACGCCGAACTTAAGCGGGTTATCTTTGGTACCTCCCAGCCAAAACCTTGGGCAGCAGTAAGTCGAGGAATGACTACCGGTGATGCCGCGCTCTATACCAACTCCACTTTAGCCGTCGATCCTAAGACCGGCGAGATGGCATGGTACTTTCAACATATCCCGGGCGAGACTATTGATATGGAGGTCGGATTCGAGCGAATTTTGACCACCACCAATGGCGTACCTGAAGTTATGACTGTCGGTAAAGACGGCATTCTATGGAAGCTGAATCGTCAAACAGGCGAGTACATCGACCTTATGGAGACCATGGAACAAAATATTTTTACCGTGAACCGTGACACAGGAGCACTAACGTACCGCGAAGATATTGTTGAAGCAGACATTGGGGATACCTTCACAGCCTGTCCAGGTATTTACGGCGGCCATAACTGGCAGTCAGCAACCTTTGACGAGACTGCGCAGCTGCTTTTTCTGCCGGTTCATCAGCTCTGTTCCGACATGACACCGCGTGCAGTAGATCTAGGGCCCGGTGGCGGCGGTTATGGCGCTGATGTTGCCACCTACCCCATGCCCGGTAAGGAAGACGCGGTTGGCAAACTCATCGCAGTTGACGTGGTGAACATGAAACCAGTGTGGGAGGTCGAACAGGCCGCCCTGTTCTTGAGCGGTGCCTTAACAACCGATGGCGGTCTGCTCTTTATCGGCGATCTCGATCGGCGGTTTAAAGCGTTGGACACTCAGACAGGCGAAACCCTATGGTCGACACGTCTGCCTGCACCAGCACACGGTTACCCTATTACCTATGCCGCCAATGGCCAGCAATTTGTGGCGATTCAAACTGGCATTGGTGTATTTCGCGCGTTGACCGCCGTGCTCTTCCCGGAGATTTATCAACCCGCAGATGGGCAGGGGCTATTCGTATTTTCAATCAATAGTCAGTAACCCCAACTGTAAGCGATACAAACACTAGCGCCCGACTGTGCCAGTGCGAGGGCAATGCCACCCCCTATGCCGCCATGACCTGGGCTCAGCGGCTCCAGCGAGTATTCAATTTTGAGGCCTGCGGGCATGACGTGTTCATTGAGCGAACCAAAAAAAAAGAAAGCTAGGCAGTTCAATCTCGGGGGGAATAGCCGCCGTGACGTGTACAGTCCGGCGGCTGGTATAAGGTAAGCTCGGAACCTTACGACTAACCGGCGGTCACGCAGACCGAATTAGCCTGCAGTTCGCACAGCGACTAAAAATCGCCCTCGACTGTGGTCAGGCCTAGAGCGTCCCAGTCCAGCATGCCGCCGCGGTAGTAATAGATTTTATCCGCGGGAAAGCCGTCTCGAATCATGGCGCGCATCGCTGTCGGGCTTTGTGGGCAAACGGGACCATTACAAAATCCCACTACATTCACAGCACCCGTGCAGTCCCAACCTGCTGCGCCTTTGAGACAACCGAGCTCATCCATACGCATGGCCACCTCGGTGTAAGGGATATTCACCGCGCCCGGAATCGTGGCGTCTGAAAACCAGTCCTCAGTGCGCATATCGACCAAAGTAAAGGCGGGGTCGTTGATGGCATTGAGCACCTCAATTTCCGTCACTGGCACAATGCCCGGCTCGGGCACCAGCGGCTGCAACCAGCCTTTATTCTTCGCACAAGACGTCATTTGCCGAGTGATCGACAACTCTTCTCCCGAGGGCAGAGTGGCCACAAAAACGTCGTCTTCACCCAAAATCCGTAAATTCTCTGCCTGAACCGAAACCCCTGACGCCGCAATGCATAGCAGTATGATTACCCCAATTAATTGTCTCATCAAAAAATCTCCTATCGAGACTCAAGCGTCTCGCTTTCCAAAGGTTATTTATTTTTAGTCTTTAGATATAAGATAAAAGCATAATGAACCAGCCGGGTAAAGCCACCCAGCTCGGCCATTAACAAGCGCGGCGTCCGGTCTCTTAAATACAACGGCTAACATTCAACCCCGCCACCTATTGAACGGCCGGTTTTACAAAGGCCAGTAACCTTAAAGATCTGGGGTGTTAGACTGGCGTCGCCCTTAACGTCGAGACCCTGTCGTTGCTGAACTTTGCTATCACCTCAAAATTTGTCGCCATCGTTGTTAACGCTTGTTACTGCCGCCTTTTTTGCGTTGCAAACACGCCCGGTAAAACGACAGCGCTATCGTGATAACACGACTTCTCAAGTGCTCGCTGGCTTTATTTGCCATCTCACCTTTGGTTAACGTCGGGCCAGTCAATGTCACCGCGTTATTACTCCTTCTCACTAGCGCCCTGCAACTGTCCACCCAGCCACAACAGTTTTTTGTGTTCTGGAGGCAATACTGGGGCTTCATGCTGACGATGGTGGCCCTGACGAGTGCATTTCTGCTGTCGAACCTGTTCAACAACAACGTCAACATATTGGAGGCAACTTTTGCACAGGGCCGGTGGTTTTTGCTGCTCGCGGTCGCATCACCTGCCGTTGTTTGCAACCTCAACACCAGAGACTGGCGCGAACTTAGTTATTTTTCCGCATCGATAGCACTCTTGTTTACTGCGGTTTATCTTGTCGATGCATTTACCTACCTGACTCTAGGGTCGAATTTTGTACTTGACCTAATCGATGCAAAGCGCGGCGACCCAATCAGACCTTCTTGGGTTTTCAACCCGCATCCGTTTTCGAGAACTTTACTGGCCGCTATGCTGCTGCTGCTCGGGTGCGCTCTTACAGCCAACCGCCGGGTGTTACGTGCACTTTGCTGTATCGGGATCTTCGGCCTCGGTACTTTGCTGATTCTGGGCGCAGTGCGCACCGCATTCATTGCTCTTGCAGTTCTAGCCTGCCTAGGCGTGTTTTTGTACAGAGGTAAAGGACTGTTGATGAGTTTGAGCGCAGCACTGCTGCTTAGCGCTGCGGGGCTTTGGTTCAGGGGCCAACTATTTCCAGTGGATAAGAGCCTTGGGTTTCGTGAAGCACTCTTTGAACAGGGCGTTGATGCTTTTTTAGCAACACCTTGGTTTGGCGGCGGCTACCAAGCGGCCAGAGCCATTAGTTGGCCGCCTGAACTCGCAAAATTCGCTGGCAACCAGACCATGGCAACTACCAACACGCATTTGCAGTGGCTGGAAATGCTCGTGAGTTACGGACTGCTAGGAGGGCTGCTTTTCACTGCGCTTTGGTTGCTGAGCGGCTGGCTGATATTAAGGGCATCAAACCAATGCACAGGCACAAAAAAACTGGCGGGAGTTCTGTTATTTCTCAACTGGACCAGTCTAACCATCGCAAGCTTCACCACCGTTTATCGTGAATCCGAATGGGCGCTGTGGATCGTGACGCTACTCGCCTCCCTCAGCCTGCTCGAGCGACAAAACATCACGAGTGGCATACCCCAAACCGCAACTAAACCGGATGACTAGACTCGCCTCTAAGCGGAAAGCGACAAAAAAAACAGTGCAACCGCAGAGTCAACATCAGACAGCAGCACCACAGAAAAGCTCCAGTAACACCTCTGCATTTATAATGCGGCGATTGAGGTGCTCTGAGGGCTCCCACAACACCCTCAGCAAGCTTCTCTAAAAGTGAACGGCTTACATTCCGCTCTTACCGGCTTCACGTAGGATGGGCTGATACTCGGCGAAATTTGGATCGCCGGGCTTCGAGCCCGTTGTAAGGCCCGCATCAATCGCAATCGTTTGACCATTCACATAGCCCGACTCGTCTGATGCTAGCCACAGCACTGCATTGGCGACATCCTCAGGCATGCCAGCGCGTCCGGGAAGCGGCGATAATTCAGCGAAGGTAGGAATGGCTTGTTCAACGCCATCCGGGTCCCCCACGGTGGCCGCTGCCGCCAAGGGTGTGGCTATAAGCCCAGGTGCCAGACAATTGACCCGCACACCAAAGGCACAAGCTTCAGCAGCCAGATTCTTTGTAAGGCCTACTACAGCATGTTTAGCCGCCGCATAGGCATGAGGCCCAAGCCCCCCCATCACACCCGCCGTGCTACTCATACTGACAATAGAGCCACGCCCAGCACGCTTCATATGACCCGAGGCGTGCTTCATGCCATAGAAAACGCCGTTTAAAAGAATATCTAACGTGAGTTTCCACTCATCAGTAGGCGTCGTATCCATAGGGCCAATGGCACCCACGATACCCGCATTATTAAACATCACATCAAGGCGCCCGTGCGTCGTAATGGCCGCATCAACCAAACCTTTCACATCCTCCTCTCGAGTGACATCGCAGCGTAAACCAATCGCTTGCCCATTGAGCGACTCGACAAAACTCGCCAAGCGATCTTCTTGGATATCGCCCAGCACGACCTTAGCGCCATGTGCCACTAACTTTTCAGCCGTCGCCGCACCAATGCCGCTAGCACCGCCAGTGATGACAGCCACCTGCCCTTCCAGTCGTCTTTCCATTTGCTGCACTCCTAAATCTTGGCAATCATCGCTGACTACACTGAGGGTAGTTGATAAATAAAATCATCGGGAAAACGCTGACCCACTACGCTGGCATCCAGAGCAGACATACCCCGTGCCGAGGGTGGATCAAGACGCATCCAATCGGTCATGCCAGTACGGTGGATAATTTTCCAATGACCCCCACGCAGCTCAAATTTATCGAGGTACCTTCCTCCAACAAAAAAGTCCATCTCTGTATCAAAGGCGTCGGGGCCCGCCAGGGGGTCACCCGCTCCACGCATCTTGTGAAACGCCGTGAAATAGGTTTCGACATGGGCCGTAGTTTCCCCAGTCAGTTCTATCAGCGTATTACCTAATTGATGGTGTGTTCGCGCATGAGCTTTCAAAACAGCCATCGCGTAGCGCACAAAATCCCCCGGGTCATCGTCAGTAGCCAATCTATCAGGCGCCGAAGAGGGCCCCTCATAGAAGTGGTTATGTGTTGACTCAGGATGAAATAGTGTCCTCAACAGCGCCTCGTCGAGACGGTCAATGGCCCGTGCATAACGGACCACCACCTCGAGAATTTCCTGCTTCGCCAATAACTGAGTGATAGCGTCGCTCACGGCCTTACTCTCCAAAGTTCCAGACGATCTCCGCACCAATGGTTCTTGGTGGGCGCGTTGCCGCGTATGACCACAGGCCCGCCACATCGTAACCGTGAGTATATCCGTCCTCATCAGAAAGGTTACGTCCGAACACGCTCAAGCGAAGATCATTAATCTCCCAGTTAACCGACGCATCGAGTAGGTGCTGACCGTCATTCTTGAGCTCAGGTGCATTTGTCACGTTAACGTAATGCTCGCCTAAGTAATGGTAGGCCCCTCGAACCCAGATACGACCACTCGCCGTTGGCCACTCGTAGGTCGCATCGACGGTGCCCGTTAGATCAGGTGCGCGGCGAAACTCTAGGTAGCTAAAGTCGACCTCTTGACCGCTTTGTAAGTCGGTATAACCAAAGCTGTCATATTCGGTATCGAGATAACCGACATTGGCGCGCAATGTCAGACCTTCACCAATGATCGCCTGCGCTTCCAGCTCTACACCCCAGATCTCTGCTTCCGATGCATTCGTAACAACCGTTTTTTGCCCCGTACCGGTATCGGAGGGCAGCTGTAACTCTTCCTGCTTATCGTCGTAAACCATGTAGAACACAGCACCGTTAAGTCGCAGCCTGTTGTCAGGACTCTGATGCTTAAAGCCGAGTTCGAAGTTATTAACCGTCTCTGGATTGTATGGCTGTGTCGCCTCCTCAGGTGAGTTGACCCGGCCGTTAAATCCGCCTGACCGGTAACCCGACGAGTAAGTCGCATAGGTCATCAGACTATCACTCAGCTCATAGCGAAGGCTTGCCCGTGGCGTAAACTCACTCCATGATTCATCAGCACTCGCCGTTACGTTGCCCGTTTGTTCCGTACTCTTTTCGTCTTTGGTGTAGCGCCCGCCAAAGTTCAACGTCAAAGCGTCAGTGATGCGCCAGTCGACATCAGCGAAAAGGGCTTGGGACTCACTCTCTTGTCGCGTTTTCTGCAAGATATCGAGGATAGTGCCAGGAACGACAAAGCCCACCCAAGAACGCAACGGAATCTCATACTCGGAGTCCCACAGATAAGCGCCCATCACCGCGTTAACGGCACCGCCGTTGTCCCAAGCCAAACGAAGCTCATGGGACGTTTGCTCATAAGTCGCTGGGCGAGTCGTTCCGTACAGAAAGTCAGGTGTACCGTCCCAGTTAGAAATGATTGTTTCGTCAGATTCATAGCTGCCAAAAACATAATCGACGCTAATGGCGTCGGTTGCTTGCCAGCGGGCTTCAATGATGTGCGTGTCGGCATCAAATGTGGCCGCCATATCAGCCTCTACAGCCTGATCGGGAGAAGAGAAGGCAATGATTTGGTCGCCAGGATCGGGGGGAATATAACCGACGTTAGAAGTTTTTCGCCGATCACCCGTGATGGTTGAATCTATGCTGGGAGAACAATAACCATAACCAGAGCAAAAAGCGTGACGTGCCTGCCCGGTATTCAGCAGCGGCGGGGTATCTTGATCAGTCTCCTCAAACTGCCCGGTATATTCGAGTTCGAGATTATCCGTAGGTGTCCACAGAATGTTGGCACCAAATGATTGGTAATCATTACGGCCGACATCGCGACCGATTTCATCATTATCATAGTAGCCCTTACTCTGATCGCGTTTCGCCGCAGACAACTTCACACCGACGTTGTCACCCAGACCAAAGTTAAAAATACCATCCATGTAATAGGTGTCGTACTCCTCGTAGCCTGCGCGAATCTTGCCGCCCAATTCGCCAGTGGGCTTGCTGCGGGTGATATTGATGATGCCGCCAATCGTGTTGCGGCCAAACAGCGTGCCTTGTGGACCCCTGAGCACTTCCATGCTCTCTATATCGATGCTGCGCAGTAAGCTACCGGCATTTGAACCGATAAACATGCCATCAACAATCACACCAACAGCGGGGTCAAAGTTTTTCTCAACATCGGCAACGCCGACGCCGCGGATAAAGATTGCAGCAACGCCGCCGGGCCCTTGAGCGGTATCGTCAATCACAATGTTAGGTGAAATATTGGCAAGGTCTGTTATGTCTCTAGCGAACTGCCCTTCAATTTCAGACTTGGTCAGTGCACTGACGGAGAAGCCGACATCCTGCAGGTTCTCCGAGCGCTTACGCGCGGTGACGACCACCTCCTCAAGGGCCAACTCCTGTGCCTTTATTTCTACCGTTGCCGTTGCTGAAACGATGCCAGCGAGTACTGCTATTGCTAAGGGATGCTTTTTCATGTCGTTGCTCCGGTGATAACGTTATTTTTAAATTATAGTTTTAGCGTGACCTTGGTCTTCTACCCTGTTTCAAAATGGTGCCCCCACAAATCACTGGGCGCTGTCTTTACTCTGGTTTGCTAAGTGTGTCTCCCTCAAAACTATTGAAATAATGGATGACAACATCGCGCCGGCGGATCTTCCAAAGACCCCCACGACGTTCGACCTGATCGGTATAGGTGGCACCAACAAAGGTTGCGTTCGGACTACCCGACAGTAGACCGGTACAGTCGACGTCGCAGCATGCTGTTGCGTGATCGGGATCAGTAAATTCCACCACTTGGTTGGAAGTAATGTGTTGACTCATTCCCCATGCTGGCCAGAGCACATCGTGCAGCGCACTCAAAATACCAGCATGCCCAGCGAAGTCGCCAAAAGGCGGGCCAATGGCCCAAACGCAGTCTTCCCACCAAATACTCAAAAAGCGTGCTTCGTCGCGCTTATCAAAACCGTGACAATAGGTTGACGCAAGGTCCTCTATCGCTTGGCGACTTTCTAAACGATCAATTTTTGCCTGCAATTCGTCGATGCTCACTGCTACAGCCCCCACGTCTTACCTACCACACGTTCACTGCATTATTTTTAACACACTGCGTAGCACAGCCTGACAGCATTTGTAAGCCGCTATTACTAACCAGGAAAGCGGCTTGTTTGTTACTAGCAAGCTAAAAAAAAGTGCGAGCGCCGTCAAGCCCGATTTACCCTCAAGCCAGTTTTTTTTCTGCTTTAATTTTTGCCATTGGCTGTTCAAGGGGCAATATTTGCAACGGCGTAGCCTGAATTTGCGCCTTTCGCTCTTCGGGAGGCGAGCCATAAAGCGTTGTTCGCTGCGACGGAACACGACCCACCCCAAGGATTGCTGACTGCATGGCCGCCGGCGACCAGCATTGCCCATACCCTGCCCCGGCAGCACGAGAAATACTCTCATTCATAAGGCAGCCGCCCAAGTCGTTAACCCCAAGATTTAAACAGTGCAAAGCTTCCACCGGCCCTAACTTCGTCCAAGACGCCTGAATATTGCGAATGACGTCACCAAGGACAATTCGAGCGATAGCATGCATGCCTCGAGACTCTTCTCTCGTCGGGCCAGGCCGGGCCTGCCCACGTCGGTACAGGGGCGCCTCTCGAGCCACGAATGGCAGGGGTACAAATTCGGTGAAACCGCCCGTTTGAAGTTGTAAATGACGAACCGCTAACAGGTGCGTTGCCCAATGCTCGGCGTGGTCAATATGCCCAAACATAATGGTCGCTGTGGAGCGCAGCCCGACCCGGTGTGCGGCCGCCATAGTCTCCAACCACTGCCCCGCACTGAGCTTGTCAGGGCAAATTTTGGCACGCACCCGATCATCTAATATTTCAGCTGCGGTCCCGGGCACGGTATCCAGCCCTGCTTCCATGAGTACTCGCAGGTAGTCTTCAATGCCCAGCCCAAGCGTCTCGGCGCCATGGTGTAGCTCAAGTGGAGAAAAAGCATGCACATGCAGCTCAGGCTCTGCAGCTTTGACCGCTTCTACAATGGTGCGGTAGGTATTGCCGTCGTAACCGGGGTGAATTCCACCCTGCAGACAGACCTCGGTAGCTCCTAGGCCCCAGGCCTCCGACGCTCTGCGTGCTAACTCGTGACCTGTAATGTCATAAGGCCGCTCGCGACCCTCTGACTTAGGTAGCCCCTTTGAAAACGCGCAAAACGCACAGCTGTACTTACAAACATTGGTGTAGTTGATATTACGGTTAACGACAAACGTCACCGTTTCTCCCACCTGCTCTGACCGCAGCTGATTTGCGCATTCGTAAATCGCTTCACGATCGATATCAACGGTCTGAAACAGGCGAACCACATCGCTATGTTCCAGGGCTTCGCCGCGGTAACGACGATCCAGAATTGCAAGAATTTCACGACTCTGACTCAGGAGGGCAGGACTCTTCGAAACCGCAGGGGGGCCTAACTCAGGCTCGCCGGGGCGCCATTGATCAGAGCGCACCCGCCCCTCAGAGTCTGTGACCTCTAAACATCGAGGACGAATGCGATCGTCTAACCAACTGGGGTCATTGAGATACTGAGCATAAACTGGCAACCGCGCCCGCAGTACTTTTCCCGCCGCCTCAGTAGCAGCTGACAGTCGTACGATTTCCGGCCAAGGTGCCTCAGGATTGACGTGATCGGGGGTTACTGGTGAAACACCACCCCAATCGTTTAACCCGGAATCCGCAAGCAACAGTAAGTCGTCTGGGGACAAGTTTGGGGGTGCTTGAATGCTTATGTCGGCCGGCAAAATTAAGCGAGCAGCAGCAATCGTCCAAAGCAACTCTAATACCGAAACATCGGGCCAATTTGCCATTCGAGTCCCACTTTTGGCACGGAAGTTTTGAATAATTACTTCTTGAATGTGCCCATATTTAGTATGTAGGCGCGCAATATTTTTTAAATCACTAATGCGCTGTGTGCGATCCTCACCGATACCCAAAAGAAGCCCCGTCGTCGTGGGTATTTTGAGGCGTCCAGCACGAGCGAGTGTTGCCAGGCGTCGCCAGGGTTTTTTATCGGGGGAGCCAAAGTGCGCACCGTCTCGCGCGAGCAGCGCTGGTGAACCCGACTCAAGCATCAAGCCAAAAGACCCCATGACTGGGCGCAACTGTGCTAATTCAGCTCGAGATAATGTGCCCGCATTAACGTGGGGAATAAGTGTTGTTTCCGCAACAATCGCTTTGCAAGCAGCAGTGACATAGTCAACCGTGCTTGAGTACCCGTTCTCTGCCAGCCACACCCGAGCTGCCTTGTAACGGAGCTCAGGTTTTTCACCCAGCGTGAGTAACGCTTCCGTGCACCCTGCGGCCTGCCCCTCCCGAGCCACCGCCAAAACTTCATCAAGGGTCATATACGGCGCTGCTAAGCGACTCGGAGACTGCGCAAACGTGCAGTAGTGGCAAACATCGCGACAGAGTTGCGTCAGTGGGATAAACACCTTGGGGCTATAGGTAATGACACGACCAAAACTGCTGTCACGCCGCTCCCGTGCACAACCTTCCATGGCAGAAAGTTCCGTCGTGGTAACGACAGGCCCAGTGTCACTGGCGATCCGATTGCTCTCAAACCTCAACACAGACCACCTGCATTTTGCTTCATCGAAACGGGCTCTTGCCCTCGCCACATCACGCCTGAACTGCGAGCTGCTAGGAGCCATTTTTGAGTTGCGGGACCTACGGACATGGCCGCATTTTGGCCCCACAATAATGCGTACAGCCCAGCAGGCGTATCTACATCAAAGGACAAGCCGGGACTCTCCACAACGACACAGCACTCACTGCAAATGTTGCGACCGTATTCTCGAAAGCTGTTACTACCAAAACGAAAGACCGGCATATTGTGGGTGCTGAACGCCAAAGCATTGGTCCCGACGTTTTGGGCATCGGGGCAAAGTACCGTTTTATCGTTGTCAAACCCGGTGCTTAGCGCCTTCAGATCTACCGCATCAAGCCCTGGCAAGTCACCAAATACGACGACGTATCGCTCGCCCACAAGTTTCTCGATGCCCGCGGTAAGCATCTTGTTGAGATCAACTTCACCAGATTCGTCTTCTCGAATAACTCGCAACTTGGACACCACCGGCAGCATAGGTGGCCAACCGGGACCCTGAATGATGGTGAGCGAGCGACAATCAGACCAAGCCAGCAATGCGGCGACCACGTCCTGCGCCATCGCCAACATCAGCTCGCGACGCTGACTATTAGTTAGCACCTCAGCAAGACGGCTTTTCGCCTTGGGCAATGCCTTCAGTGGCAACACTACGTCAAACAAAGCGTTTTACTTCCTCAATCAGCTGGCTTGCCAGCGCTATTTTCTGCGTCGTATCCGTCATCATGGTGTCGCATACCAGTACACGGTCACCGCGCAGCCGCAGCACCTCGGCGGCTTCCTGATCACGGCTGTCTAACACCCAAAGATCGATCAGCCCCGGATACAGCGTTTTCATTTCGTCGACCCACGATAACGCTGTCGGCTCCAGCCCTCGGTCGGTCATCAATTTTGCCAGAGGCCCCTTAACAGCCGCCCCGTCTACAATAGGAGCGACAGCCATAACGGGGGCGGCATTCCCTAATGCCTCAACAATACCCGAAATGGCCAGCATTGGGGCCAAGCTGAGATAGGGGTTTGAAGGACCTAATATGACAGCGTCGCAACCTGCTTTAAGAAAGGTCAGTAAATCAGGCGCTGGAGTGGCCTCGGCGGCACCTTGAAATTGGAGAGATTCGACCTTTGGCTCACATTTTCGCCCCACAAAATAAGATTGAAAATCTAAATCACCCTCCCCGGTGGTTAAAATCGTGCGCACACGCTGTTCTGTCGCCGGCACAATTTGCAGCGCTTGAATACCGAGCCTCTCAGCAAGATCGGCCGTGACGCAGGCCAAGCTTTGCCCGGCGTCCAGCCCCACGCGACGCAACAAATGCAGGGCGATATCCCGATCACCCAGCTGAAACCAGGTGGCCCCACCTAGGCGTTCAATCTCAGCAAGTACCGACCAGCTCTCGCTCTCACGTCCCCATCCCCGTTTAGCGTCGATTGCATCTGCAACGGCGTACAACACGCTGTCGGTGTCGGGACACACCAGCAGTCCTAGATGCTCAAAGTCATCACCCGGGTTTGTCAGTACCAAAGTGTTTGCCTCACTCACAAGACCATAGAACCCTCTTGCTAATCTGGCCCCCCCGCCACCACCGGCGAGAAGCACTGTTCGCAATCTTGGTGTCATCGGAATAAATCTGCCGAATGGGGGCGTAGCAATGCTCGAGAGCTCCGCGCCCCCCCAGAAGAAAGTGGACACCCGCGAACCCAGACAGCCGGGGTACCTTCAGCCGCCTCTCCTTGCACCAGGGCCGCCGCCGCCGCTAGACCATCTGCCGTAGCTGGCTCAGTTACTCGAAGTTCGTTGCCGTAAAGGTCTTGTTCGCCTACCTGATTCCAAAGCGGATCGAGACCCGCAACTCCAATGGCATGACCTGTCGTTCCCATGCGCCAAGCGCGTCCCATGCTGTCGTTGATAATCACGGGGACCGCAAAGCCGTACGCTTGGGTGCACCGCTGATGGAGCTCTGCAGCGCTGGCGTCTGGATCTGCCGGCCACAATAAAACGTGCTCGCCGTCACTTTGCGCAATATTTGAGGCATCGATGCCGGCATTTGCCAGCACGTGCCCGCAGCGGTGCTCTGCGATAATCAGCCCGGGGCGAGAGCGAACAATAGCCGTCGATTCTGACAGGATTAACTCCACCAAGCGTGGGTCCTTCCCGGTTTGAGCAGCGAGATCAATCGCCGCTGTGCTGGGCGACACGGCAGCCAAAGCGACCAACCGATCTTCGACTTTTGACACAACCTTCTGGGCCATGACTAAAATATCGCCCGGTTCGGGCGCAAGCCCCTGATTTGCCGTCGCTGAAATGACGAGGTGCACAAGGTCGTCACCGGGGCTCACCCGGGGTATCTGCTGCACCGCTGTGAGAGTAAGCACGGGAGCCATCGCGGCATCAGACCCCGGTTATACGAATGCCCGCATGGGTTTTATATTGCTTGTTTATATTGATAAGTATCGAAGTCAGTGCCTCTGCAGCCGCGGCATTATTGATCATGCCAGCGTGAAATCCCCTCACCTCTATAACCTCGAGAATATCGATTACCTGCTGACGGGCTTCTTTGTTATTACCTGTAACGAGGACATCACAATCAATAGTGTCATCACTGTTGAGGTGCGCTGCCGCAACATTTTGCAGTGCACTGACCACGCGAACGTTCTCACCCAAGGCAATTTGGGCCAATTGTCCTGCACTGCCCCCCTCGGGCAACTGTACCCGGGCAACTTTCGGGGGCACTAGGGGCACGGTTACGTCGACCACGACCTTACCTTGCACAGACTCTTTTATGCTCTCCAACGTGGGAGCATGCGCAGCAAAAGGCACGGTCACAAAAATAAGGTCTGCGGCAGCAGCAGCGTCGGGATTACTTGCTCCTGACACATTTAAAGCGCCCCAACCAGAGGAATCGCCGAGCGCTTTTAACGCTTCACCGGCTGCCTGTGCTTGGCTTTCATTGCGGGAACCGATAATGACTTTAAAACCCGCTCGGGCCAATCGACGGGCTAAACCTGCACCCAGATCGCCAGTACCGCCGACAATACCTACCGTTGTTGCGCTTTTTTCCACGATAAAACCCTCTTCCTGTACTGCTATGGTTGACAAGCACTCACGGCTTGCAGTTGTATAGTGTCACCAAGTGACTTGCTGAACACAAGTAAGTTTAGCAAACTCCTTGCCAAGACAGACAGCAAGTTTCAGGTTATAGCGAGATTGGCGCCGCAAGATCCCAACCAGCGCCGCAGCTATACTGGCTGCTAAGGATATAACACCTGCTCGATCTGGGATGGAGATCCTGTGAAATCTATTTAGCACGGGTACCACGTCGGGTCGAGCTGACAAATCAACAGCACTACGCGTAGTACCGCAGCGGTTTTTATGAGGAAGATAACAATGCAATCATCACAAACCACAGATTTTGACGCCATCGTTGTGGGCGCAGGCTTCGCAGGTGTCGCCCTCACCCACTACCTACGTGAGGCCGGCCTCTCTCTGAGAGTTTTTGATCGTGCTCCTGATATTGGCGGCACTTGGGCCTGGAACAAATACCCCGGCGCAGCGACCGATAGCGAGGGCTACTATTACTGCTTAACCTTCTCTAAAGAAGTGCTCGAGGAGTGGACTTGGTCTAAACGCTACCCCGGATGGGAAGAGACTCAAAATTATCTGCGCTTTGTCGCTGACAAGTTCGACATGTGGCCGCACCTGCAATTCAACACGGAAATAACCCGTGCAGAATATCAAGCAGACCGTGGAATCTGGATTGTGACGACTGGCGATGGTGCTACCCACACCTGCCGATTTTTCATCAGCGGCATGGGCATGATCTCCCAGCCCCAGATCCCCAATATTCCCGGCCAAACCACTTTTAAAGGGCCTTGTTTTCATTCTTCTCGCTGGCCTGAAGGACTTGAATTTGCAGGCAAGCGTGTTGGCATTATTGGCGCAGGCGCTACCACTGTGCAAATGCTACCCGAGGTCGCTAAAACCGCCGCCAGCGTCACGGTTTTTCAACGTACACCCAACTTTGTAATGCCCGCGATGCAAAAACCCATGACGCCAGAGTGGGAAAAGGAAATCAAAGAAAACTACCAAGAAATTATCGATAAGTGCCGCAATCACGTCTTCGGTATGGGCTTTAACCCGCCCTCCGGTAGAACGGTTGCCGAAAGCACACCAGAAGAAGTGCAGCAGGTCTTTGAGGAAAATTGGCATGGCAGCTTTCGCTGGGTTTTTGAAACCTTTGACGACCTTCTGGCAACCCCAGAAGCTAACAAAGCGGCGGCTGACTTTATTATTGAAAAAATGATCAAGGCCAAGGTTGAGGATCCTGAAACAGCGGAGCTGCTCACGCCCAAAGGCTATCCACTATTTGCCAAACGTCCACCTCTCGATCACGGCTACTACGAAGCTTTCAATCGCGATAATGTGAAGCTGGTCGATATCAAAGACTACGAGCCGATTGTTGAGATCACTGAGACGGGGGTTCGTACCACGCAGAATCATCACGAGTTCGACATCATCGTGCTGGCAACGGGCTTCAAGGCCTACACCGGTGCACTGGAAGCCATGGACATTGTTGGCGAGGGCGGTCAAATTCTTCGGGATAAATGGCAGGACCAATCCAGTTCAATTATGGGCGTTGCCGTTGCTGGTTACCCTAACTTTTTTATGGTGACGGGCCCCCAAGCCCCCTTTGCGAATTTGCCCACATCTATCGAACAAAATGCCCAGTGGATTAGTGAGTGCGTTAAGAAGATGAATGCTGAGGGCAAGCAGGTCTTTTATCCTAGTGCCACTGCTGAAGAAGAGTGGACCAATTTAACCGCTGAAATTCACGCACAAACTATGATGGCAGAAGGGGACAAGGTGAACTCTTGGATGATGGGGGCCAATCGTGAAGATCGTAAAGCGCGGGTGCTGATATTCTTTGGAGGCGCCCATGTGTACTACGACAAACTCAAAGAATCGTCTGATGCAGGCTTCCCTGAGCTCGCTTTTGCTGACACCGCTGCCTGAGACAACCGAACCTCATGGTTAATAGCCCCGGACTGGCGGTCACCCCAGTCCGGCTCGCTCACATGTTACCTGTAAACTCACCGCTGACAGCACCGTGATTCAAACGCCACTGTCAATGGTAAAGACATTTTATCGCAGAGCTCCGCAGGCAGACTGGCCAGCAGTGACCCCCCTGCTACACCCCGACTTCGAAATTATAGAATCACCCGCCTTGCCTTTCTCTGGTCACTATCAAGGGCTCGAAGGCCTCAAGGCGTTAGGCCGAACACTGGTCGCCAACTACAGCCGCTTTCAGGCAACGCCGCAATCGTATTACGAGGGCAGCGACGGTGTAGTTGCGCGAGTTACGTTATCGGCGATCGTGCGTGATGGAGGCCGTTCCTTTGATACTGAAATTGCCGAGTGCTTTGGCTTTACCGATGGCCTTATTCGAGAGATCCGGCCTTTTTACTGGGATGCTAGATTGCTGCAACCCAAAGTTTAAGCCCAATAGGTGCTTGAGCTAAAAGCCGGTCGAACACCATTTAGTCAAGCGCTTTTGATCCATACCAACGCTTCAGGGCAACCGCTCTGCCGGCATAGCGAGGCTGGTCAATAGTGAGGCGCTCCAAAGTTGTAAGACGAAGGTGGTCCCAAATAACCTCGCTGATGCAGAGCTCAAAGTCAGTACGCAGAGCCGTTGCCAAAGCTGCGCTGTCGTAACCTAGCGCCGTCAATCTTTGCGTTTGTCGCTGAGCGTAAGGCGTGCCCAGTTTCAGTGCACGATCAACAATTCCCAAGGCGTTGTTCGCTACCCTCGAAGCGAAAATGCCGTGCCCAGAGGCGGCCGCTAAAACCTCATTTTTATTCCACTGAGTCAACGCACTCACTACCTCAACGTATTGAACTTCCTCATCCGTGGGCAACTCGGGACTCAAATTTTCGGGCGGCGCTGTTAACGGCCTGCCTGTACCGGGTCGCTGGCCCTCTAGCGCCAGCAAAAGATCAATCTCTACCTCGGAGATACGCCGGCCGATAATAGTGCGCTCTACGGTGGGTACCGAGCCATCGCGAAATGTGCTGCCCAACCTTAAACAGGTGACGCCCCACCACAGAATGTTGAAAACCATCCACCAATCAAAATTCTCTCGAGGAACCCTTTTTCCACTCGCCTTTTCGTAGTCTGCGAGCCATTGCTCCTGGGTGGCGAATCCACCTGCTTCCAAATCGTACTGACCAAAGCGCCAGCTGGGTATGCAGAGAAACGAAATATCTCGCAAGGGATCACCAATGTGCGCCAACTCCCAGTCGAGAACCGCCGTCAACCCATCCTCGTCCACGAGGAAATTACCCATCCGGAAGTCAGCGTGAACAAGTCGATACTCCTGCGGTTCGGGACAATGACGAGCCAACCAGCCGAAAGCCAACTCGAACACGGGGTTAGACGACCCAAATTGTCGATAAAAGCGCTCTTGTTCCTCAAGCAACACCCTTGGCGACTGAACGGGTAAAGTTGGGGGCAAGTCAGCCGGATCGATACTGTGAATGTGCGCTAGCTCGCGAGCGCATTGACTACTGAGGTGCTGACACGCGTTGGCATATTCAGCCTTATAAAGCAGACGGTTCGGCAGCGCTTCCCCCTCAACACAACTCATGATGAAACCCTCACCCAGCTCGCCGTCTGCCGGGAGTTCGGCGATAACCTCAGGCACCTTAAGCCCTCGCCGATGAAGGTAATCAATAAGGCCGGCCTGAGTGGCCAATGAAATAGAACCCACGTCATTGTCCGCGCCAATATCATCCTGAAATGCCGCAGTGGGTACTGATAAAAAAGGCAATCGGCGTAACACCAGAGGACGCTCGGCGTAACAAAAACGCCAGCTCTCCATACTTGCGCCGCCCGAAAGCTGCGTGAGCTCAGTGATATCACCCGGGCCGAGCTTCTCAGCGCACAAACTTTCTAGCTGTTCTTTTTTATCGTGCATACCCGACTCCCGGAGCCCAATGAAACCCAACCGCCCCCAAGGGGTGAATGGTCGATTCAAATATTAGCGACGGCTATATACTTCAGCACCACCGATAAACGTTTGCTCAACAACCAGCTCGCGAATATCCGACGGCTCAAGCGGGCTTCCCGATAACACCACCATGTCGGCTAGCTTCCCCGACTCCAAAGATCCGATGTCTTTATCCAAAAACACCTGCCACGCGGCATCAATGGTGACTGCGCGCAGGGCTTCCACAGGGGACACCCGCTGATGTTCGCCCAGTACTTCCCCCCCCGTGGTAATCCAGTTCACCTGGCTCCAAACCACCTGCAGCGGCAACATTGGGGTGACAGGGGTATCCGCGTGGGAGCTGTAACGAACTCCCGCGTCGAGTGCCCAGCGTGCAGGACTCATATTGGCAGCCCGTTCGGGCCCCATAAAAATTCCGGCATGGCGATCGCCCCAGTAGTACGTATGACTGGAGAAAAAGCTGGGCGTTATACCTAGGTCAGCCATGCGCTGGATTTGGTCATGACGACTCATTTGCGCATGAATAAATAGTGGGCGAACTTCGGGCCAAGGCTGCGACTGTTGTGCCGCCTCAATGGCGTCGAGGGCATCATCTACCGAAGCGTCCCCGTTTACGTGGATAGCATACTGAACTTTCTGGCGATGTAAGCCTGCCACCTGTCTAAATAGATCCTCCCGAGAAACCGAGGGGTAACCACGGTAAAAAACATCACCCTTGTAGGGCTGGTAATAGGGCTCACTCAAGTAGCCGGTGTAACCCTGAATACTGCCATCTGCAATGATCTTCACCCGAGGCAGTGATAATCGTCCTGAGGCCAGCACTTCAGGCCGCCACTCCCCAGATAACACCTCAGCTTCAACTTCTTCGAGCAATGGAAACAAGGCAACCCGTTGGGGAAACACATTAAGTTCACTCAATGGTCCTAGAAGCTTTGCGAGCCCCAGGGGCATGCCCCCCGCTGACGCTGTAGTGACACCCGCCTGCAGATACTCTCTCGCCGCATAAGTCGTCATACGGATGCCATCGGTCAGTCCAATATCGAGGGCTTTCAGCAGGGCCTGCCTGGCAGCGGTTTCTTCTAGTACTCCGTTGGGCCGGCGACCGTCCGGAGAGTTCGGATCTCTCTGAATAACTCCCCCCTCCGGATCAGGGGTACTTTCGTCAATACCCATTTCCGCCAGAGCCGCTGAATTCACCGCGTAGAGATGCCCAGAAACGTGACCAATCGCAATGGGACGGGTTGTCGAGACTTGGTCAAGATCTTCTCGAGTAGGATGTCGACCCTCGGCTAGGAGCGTGTCGTCGTAGCCAAAGCCGGTCAGCCAGTCATCAGGGCGCGCCTCGTGAGCGCTTTTGAGGCGCGCCAATAACTGAGCCATGTTTTCGATACTGCCGATCGGTGGACTGTTAAGGTCGGTTGAAAAAACCACTTGCCCAGACCCGGGAAAATGCCCGTGCGCGTCGACAAACCCGGGCATCAGTGTCCTACCCCGCAAATCTGTGACTATTGTTTCACGGGTTACCTCAGCCAAAATGTCTTCGGTAGAACCAACGCGGTCAATGCGCGCCCCCCGCACACTCATAGCATCCACAACTTGATTCTCAGCGTTCATTGTTAAAATCTGGCCGTTTATGAAGACTTGGTGCTCGGGAGCCTCGGGGGGACGGGTAGCAATTTGGAAAAGTATGTACAGCCCCAATAAAAAGGCCGCCAAGACCGAAAGGCCAACGCGATAGGACATGATTTACCTCAAGTCGATTTAATAATGGGGTGGTGGCGCGTCAAGAGGCAAAGAATCAACCTCATCAAGACGTGCACCTTGGGTCTTAATCTCACCGTGGAGCATACGCAACTGAGTTTGCAGCTCCAAAATCTGTTGTTGCTGGCTGGCCATAGCCTTGTCGAGGCCTGAGACCGTATTTTCCAGAAACGCAATCTGGGATTCGAGATCGGATTGTGAGTCGTTCATGTTCATTGGCTCCCTTGCGTCGCCAGCGTACTATACTCGCGCGGCAACTGGAGATCTTCCGTGAACAAAAAAAACACCACCTCGAATTTGGTCTTTTCCACCGACGGCGGACGTCTATGCCCCCAGTGCCAGCGAAAGCTCACTCACTGTGTATGTGGCAAAGCCGCACCTAAGTTGGAGGGCGACGGTTTTGCCCGCATACGGCGCGAAACCAAAGGCCGAGGGGGCAAAGCCGTAACCGTCATTGAAGGCCTGCCCGTTAGCGCTGACGTCCTGAAAGACACCGCAAAACGCCTCAAGCAGCGTTGCGGTGTGGGCGGTGCTGTGAAAGACGGAAATATCGAAATACAGGGAGATCAGCGCACTGTTTGCAAGGAGGTCCTTGAAAAACTCGGCCACACCGTCAAGTTGTCCGGTGGCTGACCCATCTGTTGTTCTAAGACATCGTAATCAGGGTTTTTTGCCCCGTTGCCTTTCGACCATAGGTTTGAACCGCTGACAATTCCAACGCTTGTTCAAGGGAAATACGGTCGGAGTATTCACTGGCAAAGGTTGTTTTTAAACCTGATAGAACCCGCTGCTGCATCGCAAACATACGCTCAAGGCCCGCACGCTGCAAAAAGGGCATCAGCAACCAGCCACTTACACTCCATGCAAAACCATAGCCTCGCGTGAGGGCAGTAGGCGCTGGATCTAACATGCCATAAATGTAGATCTGTTTGTGTTCGTCTGAACCATAACGACTCCAAACAGGCATTCGTTTTTGCGCAGCAACTTCCATCGCCGTCAAAATTTGGTTGCTGAGCGTGCCACCACCAATGGGATCAAAGGCAACGGTTGCTCCCGTGGCCTCTACGGCTGCCGTTAAAGCTTTTTGAAAATGTTCATCTGTGGAATTTAAAGCATGCTCGGCGCCCAGCCCCTTTAATAACGCGACCTGCTCATCGCTGCGCACAATGTTAACCAACGGAATACCATCTTCAGCACAAATACGGTGCAGCATTTGCCCAAGATTAGACGCCGCCGCAGCATGGACAATCGCCTTATGTCCCTCCATTTTGGCGGTCTCAACAAATCCGAGGGCTGTCATTGGATTGACCACACAAGAGGCACCCTCCTCTGCTGTGACATCATCTGGAAGCGCCATGCATTGCATTGCCGACATACAGCGGTACTGAGCAAATAGCTCACCACCAAAAACCCCTACGCGCTTACCCATTAGCGCCTGAGCCTCGTCATTTGAACCCGCAGCCACCACTGTGCCGGCCCCCTCGTTACCCGCGGGGAGCCATTGGCCCACTCGAGTCTTCATGGCGCGCATCATCGCTTCTGGCACAGGAAGGCTTACTGCCGGAAAACCGTTACGCTCACCGGCTGCCGCAGTATCGGTGTTTAAGATTCCGAACATTAAACCCAAATCTGACGGATTAATGGGCGCTGCCTCGACCTTAATCAAAACCTCATCGGGCCCGGGCTCTGGAATGTCGACTTCGAACAGCGCACATTCAATCGTATTGTTTTCATGGACACAGGACTGTAGCTGTAGGCTCTTCATCGTCATCCTCGCTTAACTTAGGGGTGAGTAGTGAGTTCATTTTGCCGCAATAATTCAGGCTCGCGACCGGCCCTTTGATCGTAGATAACCGCGTAGGCGAGTACGTTTTGAACATACTCGCGAGTTTCCTTAAAGGGCAGACTTTCAATCCATTGATCCGTAGGCACCTCAGAATCCACCCAGCGACGGACGCGGTGTGGCCCAGCGTTGTAGCCCGCCAACGCCTTGGGACGATGCTGGGAAAAACGGTCCAGCAAATCGCGGTAATAATGGGCGCCTATCGCCACGTTGTATTCTGCTTGCTGCAACTGCGTGCTCCGAAAAGCAATTCCCTTTTTCCGCGCGACCATTTTTCCAGTGCTAGGCATCACCTGCATTAAACCCAGCGCCCCCACCGGCGAGCGCGCCAAGGGATCCATCGCGCTTTCCCGTCGCGCTATAGACAGCAACTCAGTGATGGAGACCGATTCCTTCTCTGCGTAAGTCTGAAAAATAGGTTGGAACGACTCAGGAAATCGAAGCTCAAGCTCATCCCATGCTCCAGCGCTGTTCGCTGCATGAATAGCAAAATAATCCCAACCCTTGTCTATTGCAATTCGGGCCGCGGCTACTTTTTGTGTATCGCTTAGGCGGTCAATCATGGTTCGCCATTCCAAACGGGCCGCTTCAGCCTCGTTTAACGCTAACAGTTCGACCACTCTTGCGAGTGCGGGGTCATAAAAATGCTGGTCGACGTCTGCAGATGCACCCGCCAATTGGTAAGGCAGTTCTAATTGCTGTGCCGCCAAAAATCCGTAGTAACTCCTATTATTGGCCAGTTCGCTAAGATTTCTTTCAGCGGTTTCCTCGTCATTGAGGATTATCTGCGTTTTCGCCAACCAGTAACGCCATCTGTCATTTTCTCGAGCATCACTGGTAAGCCAAGCAAGTCCCTGACTCACAGCCTCCCATTTGGCGGCTTGAATTTGCTGTCTAAGATAAATTTCTGTCAACTCGTCATCCCGCAGGCGCGCCAATGTTTCTACGATCCACGGCTCCGGGGCTGCACTCTGGGCGAATAGGCTGTGACGAGTAATTAGCGCTTCCATGGCCTCTAATTGCAAATCACTGTAGGGCTGTATTCCTCGAGAATTTTCCAGCGCTACTTTGGCTTGACCTGGGTTGACCCTAGCAAGCCGCCGTATCCCGACAGTCAGCAGCTGGGCATGATAAACATCCGCTGCATGGCCATGGTTTACCAACAGATCAGGACGCCGATAGATCGCCGCCATTTCTTCGAGGAGCAAGGACAGCTGCGGTGAGGCAAAACGTTTTAAATACCGAATCAGATGTGGTGTTTTTGCGTCAAAAGCTTTTAGCGCTCGAGACCACACCAGCGCATCATCAGGGCCTGAACCCTCGGCTATCCAGCGCTCAAAAAGAATATCGCAAGCATCGTCTTGGGATCTTCCAACATTCCAAAGACGTGCGGCGCCCCGCCAGGCTTCGTCAACGTCTCCGACAGTGCGCTGAGCACGATAGTAATAGCACTGCAGCTCAACATCTCTAGGGGCCCGTTCAGCGACGCTTAAAAAAGACTTCCAATGACGATCTCGACCTTTATGGAGCAGGAATGCATGACGAAAGCGATCGTGAAGCGGTGTTTCATAAGCCTCAGCTAAAAACGCTTTCGCTTCATGCGGCTTCATATCGTGCAGCTGCCCTATGAGGGCTTCATAGTCGAGGTACTGAACCAGAGGGTAATCAGCAAGCTGCATCCTGATAGCACGATATCGAGGACCCATCCCCGTACGTAATTCAGTGAGGGCCTGTTCGTAAAGCACCCGTTGCTTCGAATATTTTTCAGCTGTTTTGCTGGGAGTCACTGAAGTTTCCGGGGCTATTACCGATGCCATCACCGAAGCCTCAAAACCGCCAAGCACACAAAGGGCTACTATCAGGAGCCCGGCACCACGTGTCACAATTCCATTTACCCTTAAATTTTGGCCTATCGCCTAAACATGGCGATGGGCACCCCCAATTTCAAATCTCTGGGTTAGCATAGGGATTTGAACGAAGCTTGCCTACAAAGGTTTTAAAAAATAGTGATAAAAGATGCTGTACGTCTCACTCAATTCAGTCACGGCGCTGGATGCGGTTGTAAAATAGCGCCTGATGTCCTCGGTGAAATACTCTCAGGCAGTCAAATCGACCCGGAGCATTACCCAAATTTACTCGTGGGCAATCACAGCCGCGACGACGCTGCTGCCATCGATCTTGGCGATGGCCGAGCCGTGCTGACCACTACCGATTTTTTTATGCCCATCGTCGACGATCCCTTTGACTTTGGCCGCGTAGCCGCCACCAATGCGATCAGCGACATTTATGCAATGGGGGGCCGCCCTTTGGCCGCCATCGCCATTTTGGGTTGGCCCATCGAAAAATTAGCACCCGCCATTGCCGCCGAGGTTGTCGCAGGAGGACGCAGCGTGTGTGCATCCTTGGGCTTTCCTTTGGCCGGAGGACACAGCATTGACTGTCCAGAACCTGTCTTTGGACTGGCGGTGACCGGGGAGGTCCCTATTGAACATCTCAAACGCAACAGCACCGGACGTGCCGGAGACCGCTTATACCTAACCAAACCCCTTGGCATCGGTATTCTTACCACCGCAGAGAAGCAGGGTAAGCTCCAGGACTGCCACCAAGGTCTTGCGACCCAACTCATGTGTCAGCCTAATCAGATTGGACAGCAACTGGCCGCCATCCAAGGCGTCAACGCAATGACCGATGTCACGGGGTTCGGCCTAATGGGTCACCTTTTGGAGTTTTGCGAGGGAGGGAGCTTGAGCGCTAAAATCAGCAGACAAGCGGTGCCACTAATCGATGGTTTGACCGACTACGTTGCCCAAGGCTGTACGCCTGGGGGCACAGCCCGGAACTTTAACGCCTGCCAAGACCATACAATTGCGCTTAGCGCGCTTGATCAATCGATCTTTTGTGACCCGCAAACAAGTGGCGGCCTTCTAGTCGCCGTTGCCCCCCACGCGACGGCAGAAGTCGAAAGACAACTCATTGCTGCAGAACTACCTCATGAAAGCATTGGCGAATTGTTGCCGATAAGCGGTAGCCTCAGTCAAATTCAGATCACTGGCTGATTGCCGCGTGTCTGATATTGATAATTTTCCTACGCTGTTCCGAACTCAGGTACCACTGATCGACACTCGCGCACCTGTTGAGTTTGAGCGTGGCAGCATGCCTACAGCAACTAATTTACCCCTCATGAATGATACTGAGCGTGAAGCGGTCGGCCGTTGCTACAAGAACGAAGGAGCTGAGGCAGCCATTGCGCTTGGCCACCAGCTCGTCACTGGCAGCCTAAAAGAAGACCGTATTGCTGCATGGATAAAATTTGCCAACGAGCATCCTGACGGGGCTCTTTTTTGCTTCCGAGGGGGAATGCGCTCAGGCTTAGCGCAGCAATGGCTAAAAGATGCCGGCATTGACTATCCCCGTATTAGCGGCGGATACAAAGCACTCCGGCGCTGGTTAATTGATTCCAGCGACAATATTTATGCCCAGGAAACCTTCCTAGTCGTGGCCGGAAAAACAGGCTGCGCCAAAACTCGACTCATCAACCACGGTGCCTCAGGAGGGCGACTACCAGGAGGGATTGATCTTGAAGGCATGGCCAATCATCGCGGCTCATCTTTTGGACGAAGAGATGGAGGTCAGCCGACGCAGATTAACTTTGAGATCGCCGTTGATAGCGCAATTTTTAACGCCAATGACGAGCCCGTGCCGTTCATAATCGCAGAGGATGAGAGCCGATTGATCGGTCGCTGCGCCCTAGCTCAAAACCTTCAGGACTGCCTTAAGTCGGCACCCATGGTTGTAGTAGAGGCCAGTCTTGAAGCACGCGTTGAACACTCATTTGAAAACTACATCTTGGCTAACCTGGCAGACCTGAAAACGCGATTAGGTGACACCAAAGAAGCCTTCGAACATTTTTCCAGCGACCTTTACGCCGCCCTTGATCGCATCAAAAAACGTTTAGGGGGCGTGCGACATCACGAGCTCACGCGCCAGCTCGATGACGCAATTGCGAGCCACCTCAAGGGCGACACGAGTGTTCATCGTGGTTGGATTGCCGCCCTGCTTCGCGACTACTACGACCCAATGTACAACTACCAACTCGAAAATCGTAAAGAGCGCATTATTTTTCGCGGCAGCGAAGGCGACGTCGCGGAGTTTCTGCTAGCACAGCAGCATGAGCCTACGCCCGAGTAAGCACACTCAAAACCTCTAAATGCGGCGTTTGAGGAAACAAATCGAGTGGCGTGACTCGCGCCAAGCGGAACCCCTTTGCTAAAAAGTCTTTACAGTCCCGAGCCCAGGTCGCGATATCACATGCCACGTAAATCACTGTCTCTAACTCTGTAAGCGCATCGAGAAACGGCGCACGCACCTTGAGCCCCTCTCTAGGCGGGTCTAATACTAACGCCCGAATCACCTCTTGCTCGCTTATCCAAGCCTCAACCGCCGGTAGCGAAAATAGATTCAACGCATGGGCCTGAATCCGATCAGGCGCCACGTAAGAGAGCTGCTGTAGCGCCTGCTGATCACCCTCCACCGCCACCACTGTTTTAAAATGCGTCGCCAATACCTCGGTGAAATTGCCTGAGCCCGCAAACAACTCCAGCACTGGCGCATCTGGTGAGATCGACGCAATGGTCTGTGCCAGCCACTCCCGCATGACCGCATTTTGCTGCGTATTGCCCTGACGAAACGGGAGGCGCCTGTTCAACGATGGCTCTTCCAAGTTGTCATCAAGATCGATCGTCTGCCAGTCTTGTTTACGCGCTCGCCAGGTAGGGTTGGGTAACGCTTCCCGTAAACTTGCCAGAGACTTGCTATTGCTAGCACTAAGAACTGGACAGGTGGTGACATCAATCAACGTTCTAGTTCCTGCCGCCACATAACCCAGCTTCGAACCGTCGGTTTTTAGCTGCGCCCGATTTCGATAACCCAGCTCCTCTGGGGCAGCCAACAACGCATCAAGCTGCGTGGAACTGTCGCCTAAGCCTTCGGTCGTTGATTTCAGACGCCGCACTTTGGCTGCACTCTGGGCCTCGTAAGGCATAAACATCCAGGGGCAACCACCACAATGATCTGAGCTGTCTCCGTGATGCCGACACGGCGCTTCTCGACGCTGCGGGTCGGCCTTTTTGAGGGTAATAACTTGACCTAGACCGACTTTGCCCCGCCGCCCCACAACCCGAATTTCCGCGACCTCATCGAGCCACACTCCGGGCACAAAGAATGTTCTACCATCGGGATGACTCACAACGCCGCGACCATCACTGGTTAAATCACGCACTCGCCCCTCAAAAGCGCCCTCGTGCTTAAAGCTCGCATGGCTTTTCTTCGCTGCTCGCCGGTGTCTTGGCATAATCCCGCCGTGTGCCTCTGCTAATGCGTTACGGTACGACAATTCGGTCTAACATTCTCGCCTGCCCGAGGGGAGTCACGAAAAACACACCGACCTTTAACTGCACATTGATCGCATTATTCACCCGAAGCGCATAAACCCCCGGAGTGCTTGGCCCTTTGGTACACCGCCCTCCCTTGCTAGCGCCCCCGCATAGGGCGCATTGACGCCACCTCCAATGAGTAAGCCCTGCATCGCGTTCGACCGTGAAACGGCTGCCACTCGCCGAGGGGACCACTTGAGGGCCACTAATGGGCCATGGAAAGGCATTTTTTACAGACGTCGGCTCGCATTTTTTTCGATTTTTTCCGCACAGGTGACAGAGTTTGGCTACCGGGAGGCTTAGGGCTTATCATAAGCGCAACCGCCCGTGGCACAGCTGGATAGCGCGGCCCCCTCCTAAGGGGCAGGTCAGAGGTTCGAATCCTCTCGGGCGGGCCAATTTTCCCACTATCATTGGGGTTAATGCCCCAAAGCACTCGAGCATTGTTCAATTTCAAGGACGACCTTGTCCCTAGAGGGTGGCTATACCACCGCTTGAGGTGCAACAATCAAACTTCGGACCCTGATCGTATTTCGCCATCTGGCGATCTGTAAGTGAATCTATACAAGCGCGATTTCCAGCTGATTGAGCGTCATCCTCGAGTCAATTATTTGAGTGGCGTGAGCGGGTTTTTTCCAATACCCCATTAACTTTGCTTATGCTGGGTGTCGAGAGCTGTCTCTATTATTCCGTCTTTTATTGAGTCCTGTATTCATGCTGCCAACCTCCTTTTCAATTTCGACCCGAAACCACCTCGCTTTCCGACGACGAGCCAATCGGTGGGTGCCAAAGATACTGGCTTGCATGGCAATTCTGTGTGGATGGGTGACTGCTTCAGGACCGGTTGCCGCGGAAGCGCAGAAAGTTTGCCAGCCCGCAGACCTGCTCCTACACAATGCGGTTGTTTACACCGCCGATGCGCTCAACTCGCAGCATGAAGCCGTGATCATTGACAATGGGCGCTTCGTATTTGTCGGCACAAATAGTGAGGCTGCTACCCTTGGGTGCGGTACTGAACGTATCGTTGACCTCAAGGGGGCAACCGTGTTCCCGGGCTTTACTGACAGCCACCAGCACCTTGAAGGCGTGGGTCGACGAACTAAAACGCTAAGTTTGTTTGGCATCGATACCTTGGAAAAAACCGTCGCTGCAATAGAGCGATGGGCAGATGATATTCCACCCGGGGACTGGATTTTGGGACGCGGTTGGATTGAACGTGAGTGGCAGGGTGAGCGCCGATTTTTAACGCGTTGGGATGTTGATCGATTTACAGAAAGTAAGCCGCTGTTCATGCCGCGGGCTGATGGTGTCTCAGCTTTGGTGAACACCAAAGCGCTGAACTTGGCCGGCATCAACAAGACCACGCCAGACCCCGAGGGAGGACGTTTTGAACGTGATGATGAAGGCGAGCTTACCGGTTATGTTTTGGGCAAGGCGATGGCGCCGTTCAGAGCCATATTACCGTCTGAAACTGATGCTTTCATTGCTGACAATCTCCTGCGGGGGATGAGAGCAAATGCTGCTCTGGGTTGGACTTCGACACATGATGCTGGAATGTCTTGGCGAGAGCTTCGGCTGCTGCAGAATCTTCGGACACAGGGGTTAATGACCCATCGCGTGTACGTGGCTGTCCCGATCTCGGCGGCTGAACCATTACTCGAGCAAGGTCCTGAGCAGTCCGATGATGGCTGGATCGACCTTCGTGCCATCAAAGTGTTTATCGATGGCACGTTGGGTTCAAGAGGCGCTGCTCTGTTGGAGCCTTATGCCGATGCTGACCATCGCGGATTCATGGACCGAACGACCAAAGCAGAGCTGATGCCAGTTTTAGCGAGTGCGCTTAGACAGGGCGTGCAAATCATGACCCATGTAATCGGCGACAGGGCGGTTCGGGAAACACTCGACTGGTATCAAGAGGCGCGGGACTTAACTCCTGAGACTCAGTGGAAAAATACGGACCTCAGATGGCGTCTCGAGCATGCTCAAATTATTCCACCCGAAGATCAGAAACGCATCAAAAATATGGCTGTCATTCTTTCTATGCAGCCCAGTCATGCCATTGGCGATCTAAATTTTGCCGCTGATCGTCTGGGTAAGGAACGCCTCAAATACGCCTACCCCTGGCGCCCGCTCATCGATCAGGAGATTCTCATTGTTGCTGGCTCCGATGCGCCCGTAGAAGCCGGCGACCCCAGAATTGAATTTTATGCCGCCATTACAAGAAGCCGGTTAGACGGTTCTTCCGGTGAAGGGTGGTATCCAGAGTATGCCGTTGATCGATTTGATGCATTGCGCATGCTGACGACATGGCCAGCCTTTGCTTCCTTTCAGGAACACAACCGTGGCTCTATTGAAGTGGGGAAGCAAGCCGATTTATCGATATTTGATACCGATTTCATGATAGCTGATCCGTCTGAGATTCTAACCGCTAAAACGTTGATGACAGTCGTTGATGGCCGTGTGACATTCCAGTCGCTGAATGCCATAGAACGCTTGGGACCATCAAATCCCAAGAGACAATAGAAGTGGTGCACACACAAACATTGCCCGATTGGTCTCGCGCCCACGGCGCACCGCTATTTGCTGCGCAACTGCGCTATCGACCTGAAGACTTTCAAGTGACGGAGGAACTTGGCTGGGACCTCAGCGACGACGGCGAACATGACTATCTATTCATTGAAAAAATCGGTGCCAACACGCAATGGGTAGCAAAGCAATTGGCGCAATACGCCCAAGTCCCAATTAAAGACATTGGTTTTGCCGGGCTCAAAGACAGGCACGCCATTACTCGACAATGGATCAGTGTGCCACGGTGGAATTCTCCTGACTGGTCTGGATGTAACGTTGAAGGCGTTGAAATTCATCGTCTCGAGCGGCACCGCAGGAAGCTAAAGCGTGGCGCTCATCGCGGAAATAGTTTCACCATCAAACTACGGAGCTTGTCCACCGTGGAGATGGAGCCCATCGATCAACGCATAGCCAAACTGACGAACCAAGGGGTGCCCAACTACTTTGGTGAGCAGCGTTTTGGTCGCAATGGTGGCAATCTGGGATTGGCCGAAAGTTGGGCTCAGGGACGGCGCCTACCCCGTGACAAGCGTAGTCTCGCCATTTCGACGATTCGCTCCTTTACCTTCAATAACACTCTCTCTCTGCGCGTTACTCAAACCTCATGGAATCAACTACAAATCGGCGACAAAGCCAACCTTGAGGGGTCTGGCAGTGTTTTTGATTTCTCCGACATTGATACGAGCCTAGTGAATCGGTGTCAGGCTGCTGACATCCATCCTTCCATAAGTCTTGTAGGTGATGGGTCGCAATTTGAACCAACACATTGGCAAGAAGCTCTGGAAAAGGCGCGTGTCCAAGAGGGGCAGCGCAGCCTAAGGCTGCTAGTAAAAAACCTAAGCATTCAGATGGAGAGAAAGGACCTTGTGTTGAAGTTCACGCTACAACGCGGTGCTTATGCAACCGCTGTTCTAAGAGAACTCTGCACTTGGTAGCGGGTGAATGATTGCCCAACGGGTCCTTAATTATTGCTCTGCCCCATCGAACTCGCAAAAATGTCCTGCAAGTATCTAATGATAGATTCAGCAATCGTGACCTTAAAAGGCCTCGACCTTTTTGATCCAGCCATGAGCAAAAATTATGACATAAACTCCAAATGAGCATCTCTGGCTGTAGCTTCAGCAATTTATCACTGGCCACCAATTCGACACCTACACATTAAAACTGAAAGAGGTGGCCGGTTCGTCACATCCTCTTGGGACGGATGACGCCAAGCGACCCCTATAACCCGAGCAATACAGGTTTTGATCTAATGATCAAAGACTGCTGAGGACAACCGGTACATATAAGGTGGGGAACTTTGCAAAATGTGGGGATACGCTGCCTGTCACATCTTGTCGCTTTTTAGCATAAAATTTGGCGGTCAATGCCTAACGCTCGGGGCCCCACTTATGGAACTCTTTTACGACCAAGCAAAACCGTAGGCGTCCCAGCAACTGAAAAAGCCGCAACACCTTTGAACCGGCAATCACCAGCAAGTGCAACTGTCCAACGAGCGTTTAGCCGGTCAATATTGAAAACAAAATGGCAATGCGACTCCAACACTAAATGTTGCACACGAGGCATAAAGCGACCTAAGCCTTGCCCTCGAAAAAGCGATAGTAGAAAATTATTAGAAACACCAAAACTTTCAGTATAGGGCCGATGGTAGCCTTGCATGGGTGACACAGCGATCCAAATTTTTCATAGATGAGCGGTAGATGAAATGACGGATCAGGGCATGCTGCAAAAACGCGATCAAATCGTTTCGGGCAAGTCTGTGTTGCTTACGTACACCGTCCTTAATGACTTGGGCGGTGATGGGGACGGCCTGTTAGCGCAGTTCGATATCTTACCTCAGCACCTAATGGCAGAGAGCTTTAGAATCAAAGCCATTGTGTTGATAGATATGCTTAACAAATGCGTAGCCATGACTGAGCGGCAAGACTTTGGCCTCTTGGCGGGACAAAGACTACCAGCTACCACATCATCAGGTATTTCTTGGTTAGCAAGCAGTACTGCCCTAAAGGGCCTTCAACGCGCCTGCCAATCCGCTCAAAACACCGACAGTGGACTTTTCCTTTCACTTGTGGAGTCCACTGACACACATATTTTAAGGATACTTAACATCGAGACAACATGGAGTGTGCTACTAGAGGACCTGTTTGTATCTAGAATATGTATGTTGACCCAAGAAACCCTGCCCAAAACTACATGGCCACGGTTTGTAAAGCTGCGCAGGGAAAAACCGGCAGATCCTTCGCCTTGGCACAAATTTTTAGGTGGGGTCATTTATTGGGGGGCGGACGAAACGCAAATTGCATGGCCCAGCTCACTGTTGCGGAAACAGCGTCTTCTCTCTAACGAAACAACAGCGAAATTCAATGAGTCGTTAACAGACAAGCATGAGCCCAGTGCTGACAGCAGCCTCGCGGAGCACGTTGAAGCTAACATCAAACAACAACTGAACGAGGGCGCCCTTAGCCCTGCGCTTATCAGCAGAAACCTAGGACTGAGCACAAGGTCAATGCAGCGACAACTTCAAAAGAGCGGTACAAATTTCAAGGAGATAGTAAGACGACTACGCAAAGCTGAAGCAAAAAAAAGCATAGCCAATGGTGTAGAGCCCATTCAAGCCGTCGCGAGCAGACTAGGTTATAACGATGTTAGTGCCTTCTCTCGGGCTTTCAAAAACTGGTTCGGCGTATCGCCAACTCGCTACAGAGCGTCCATCAATCAACATGAAGATGGCGCACCCCAGTCTCAAAGAACTTCTTCCGATGTGCGCAGATAACATTTAAGCAGCGTTTTAAAAAAACTCTCTAGGGTATTTATCAAGCCTCTAAATCTAGTTTGAGTCCTGTTCCCAGGTACTAAAGTTTTTAAACGCAGTCCTTCCAATCTGCTAGGGCATAGAAACTTGTATTGCGTCGGAGTAATTTCTTGGAGACACGCCAAACCAAAGTTTAAAGGCATTCGAGAAAGCACTCGGGTCTTTATAGCCAAGCTCCGATCCAATCTGCGCAATCGGCACGTTGTAACTCAATTGACTTAGCGCATGGCTTTTCCTGACGCCCGTCAGAAGCTCCTGAAAACACGTGTCTTCAGCTTTCAGGTTTCTTTGAAGTGTCCTGACCTCGACCTTTAAAGCCTTAGCGATTGTTTTCTGGGTAATGGCGCCGCGCCTTAGTTCCGCAATCAGTAACCACTCTACACGCTGCTTCCAAGCAGCAGCTTTTTGTGCTGTCAATTGCTGCCTCGCTAAGACATCGTGAGCCCGGGCAAGTTTTTCGTTGGAGTTGACTCTTTGTTGACGCAGCAACGAGGTGTCCCACCACACTTTAAAAGTGGGCGCTGACCACGTAATGTTCTCGCCAAAACACGCAGTCCAAGGGTCAGGATCGTCGGGCTTACTCTGCGTCAGTTCCACTGCAGAATGCCGCGCCCCATCTGGAAGCAAATTTTGGATCAGGGCTACCAAACCCGATGCAACAAAGTCCTCGTAAAGAGGGTCTACGCCTCGGTATAAAAGATCTACGGGAGGCAGGCGTTCGAGCACATGATGGTTACCGACCGCCTGAACTTCAACTGACACTCTGGAGTCTATAAGGGTCGAGAAATTTGCCATGCGTTGTAGCGCTGCAGCAGGAGACCCACTCAGAACGATGGACCACTTCAATGCGGTATTCCCCAGTGGCTCTACATGTTGACCCACATAAAGGCCAAAGTCCTTGCGGTCGACGAGTTGAGAGGCTGCAGTGACCAGCTGATCCATGAGGTCGGCACTCACCCTAAACCCTGGCATCGACAAATCTTCATAGCTAACGCAAAAGTTGGACAGTAGCGGCCTAGGATCGGCACCTAATTGTTCCAGCGCGATGCAAACTCGCAGCGCGGAATGTCTCCAAACAGTATGGTTACCTGAGGTCAATTCAATGGCTCACTGGTTCGACACCGGCCATGTAAATGTGCTTTGGACGGCAATTTAAGGCACTAGGGAGCCTCGTTGGCAAGAAGTCACTCAGCTGCACACAAAGCACCAAAAACAACTAAAAGTGCGTTGCAGAAGTGCCGGCGCTGAGGCACGCTCAGGTTTGCAGCTCTGTCGTAGATAGACGCCGACAGTGAGTCGGCCGTGCTCATTAGGCCTTGCAGTATCTCAAAGGCGACCGCGGCGTGGCCCGTAAAAAAGTTCTGCAGCGTTTGATTGGAAACACCATCGAAAGCCATTTGACAGTGCATGAACGCCTCCTTAATTGCTTTGTCGTTATTATCCTGCAGCATCAGCGCCAATATTGCCAGATCGACCTTGTCCCTGGCTCTGGAAGGCCGAAAATCTGTCGTGAACGTGGCGCTTGTTTGCTGACAGTCATTTAAAAATGTCGCAGCTTTGTTCATAAATACACAAACTCAACTAATTTTCGACAAATAGATAATTTCACAACGACCCAATTGGAGGTTAGGTCAGCAATGCCAAATAGTTGTCCGATTACGACACGCTAGCAGATACGTGATGCACGTCACGCAAGTTAAGACGCTTGAAGCACAGGGCGGGAAGGTCCCTAAAATGCGGCTGGGACTAGGTATCAGACACTTTACTATACCCCTTTATCATTGATGGCCTCCACGCGAGAGGCTCCGCCGAGGAGGGATCCTTCTTAGGGCATGCGGCTTTACCAAGAAACGCGCGAGCACACCGCCAACTCACAAATAGATGGGAATAGACGGAGTAATAAAAGCTAGTAGTTGAATATTCTTTTCAAAATGCGACATATTGGATAAGCTTTCTTGATGCTCTAATAATTATGTTTTACAGCAAAAAAAGGCGCATCGGTTATGCAAACTTGCCGCACACCCCGATCAGTTTGGCGGCATAGCGTGCTGAGAGTATCTGTGTGCCTGGAGAGCCTTGGAGGCGACGTAGATAAGCTCCTACAGAAATTTGGCCTTACTTTGGAGCAGTTGTTCCAACCGGGGTACAGAGTGCCCAGTCACGTCCTCAACCAAATGATGGACCAGTGCCAACTTGAGACCGGTCGCGACGACTTTGGTGTCTTTGCCGGTCAAAAAGCGCCAGTCACTAATTCCGCTCTTGGGGTTTCGATAAGAGCCAGCAACACCGCGCTGGACGGCATCAATCGCTTCAAAAAATTTGCACCCGTTATAGAAAGCGGCGCCGTTTTCAAATTACAGTGCCTTGGAGACACTCACATCATGAATATAGGCGGATGGGATGAGCGCTTCAATACCAGCATGTTAGACGCCATGGTGTCGAGCATCTGCCTCGCCGTAGACTACCTGACTCCCGACGGCATCAAGCCTCTTCACATTACCATGCAGCAGAACCAACCCGAGAACCCAGCAACGTGGCATGAATTTCTCGCTGAATCCATTGAGTGGGGGGCTTCGACCACATCCATTGTTTGGAATAGCGAAGCGCTACTGCACCCCCGGCTGCTTGCTGATGAAAGGACAGCTTTGCTAAACGATGCTCTCATGGAACCGCAACTGCAACAGGTCCTTAGGAGTAGCTTAACTCAGCGGGTGGAAGCGCAAATGGCCGCCCATTTAGAGGACGGCGCACCAACACCCGAGTTAATCGCTAGTGACCTCGCGGTAGGAACGCGAACCCTGCAGAGATTGCTTAAAGAAGATGGCACGACCTTCAAAGAAATCCTAAAGCTACTCCGCCAACGGTATGCCAAGGAGAAAATTCTTGGCTCATCTGCTACTGTTTCTGACATAGCATCGGAGCTAGGGTACGAAGACCCGGGCGCTTTTTCTAAAGCATTCAAAACTTGGTTCGGACTTTCACCCTCAGAATATATCGAGAAAGAAAGAAATTCCTCAAAACAGTAAGCATTGCTAACGGCTAGCATTGCCATGGATAGTTATCACCACCCTAAACAGGCTACCCTCAGACCTGAGTTTTAAGCGTTAAGACGAGGAAAAACCTCAGTTACCATCAAATTAAATGGGCTGCTTTATATTTCGTCGGTGACATACCGACCCAATCCTTGAATGCCGATGAAAATGCACTCTGGTCTACGTAGCCTAATTCTGCGGCGATAACACCCACGGGCTGCCCAATAGAGAGGCGCCTCATAGCTTGACGCCTCCGCTCATCAGCCAACAAACGACCAAAACTTGTGCCCTCGGCTTTTAAACTTCGTTGTAACGTTCTCACTTGCAACCCAACATCGCTGGCCACCCTCTGTTGTACCGCTTTACCCTGTGGCAGCCATTTCCTAATAGACACGATCACACTCTGAACTAGGGCAGAATCTACAGATTTATATTTTTCTGCCGACTCGAAATTAGCCTGCGCCAACCTTTCATTGGCCTCAGGTCTAATCCTATTGACGTCTGCGGTTTTGAACCAAATCCTTGACTGAGCAGCCCCCCAAACAATCTCATTACCGAAAACCTCATACCACGGCGTCGAATCTTCTGGCTCGTCTCGCCGAAACTCTACCGTTTGGTGCCCCTCCGTCGAATCCAGCAAAGCACACCCCGTCTGAATCACACTTGAAATCCAGAGGTCCTCGGGAAAATTAGCTATGGGGTCAGGCCAAACTTCCGCTTGCTGTAGTACACATGCAGCACCGTCTCCCCTGATCTCAAAACTGAGGATCAAGGAAGTATCTACGATGTGCATGAGTTGCTTAAATCGCTGGAAAGCTGCCGCACCAGACTCACTCGCAGTGACTGAATTTTGAACCAGTGTGTTGCCGAGTGCGGGCATTTCTTGATTCATAAATAGCGCCAAATCCTGTCGTCCCGTGGACAAAACACACGCCAATACTAAATTCTGATGAACGGCGAGTGGCACGCGAAATCCCGGTGTTTGCAAATCGACCAGCGCTAGACCGACCTCTTCCAATATAGGACCGGTATTAACACCCAGCTGCTCTGCCGCCGCACAAACACGTAAACAAGCATGCCGCCAGACACTGTGAGCGCTTGTGTTGTGCAGACGCGGGTTGGGGAGTTCAGTCATTGTGGTTTCACCCTATCCAATGTTCTACGTCCCTCGATAGATTGACGAAAACCTGTCCCAAAGCTGGTTTTCGCTAGCGTCAGTGGCGGACATTGTGTTTTTCCTTATCTATTCTGCGAGGGAGGGAAGGGGCCGGCTTAGACCACAAGTATTCATTGCTAGACCCCATATAGCGAGTAACAGGGCGCCAACAATATGCGGAAAAGCGACACATTCAGCCACCTGTATCGGCAAAATTATGGTGCAGTAACGCTCTAATCACCTCCTGTGGCAGACTTTTCCAGAGGTTAACAAGCTGTACGGGCTCCACCCTGCCCTTTTTTTGAGATCGGGCATTCTAGGTTGCACCCTTATATGATAATGATTATCATTTACAAGTTGATTGCAAAAGGACTCTCAGGAGACATCGTGGATAAAAGCCCTCTAAAAGTTTCATTTTTGAACCTCAAGCTCGTACAAAAGCTGTGTCAGTCATACGTTAGCGCTGACATTGCTTACCAGAGCTATTCAGCGTGTGGATTGGAATATTTTAGGTCTGACATGGCTGAACCGGCTTTCCTTGAATTTGGAGGTGCCCTACAAATTTGTCATTTCCAAGTAACCAATGAAGCAACCCGATCTTGGCAATGGGCCGCACGGATGGTTGAAAGCACAAATAAACTGGTTGTGGCGCTCAATGAAATTAACTGCCATGACTTGGTCCCTCCCCTGCTAGAAAAAGTCGGTCATGAGCTCAGAGCTTTGTCGCCCCTCATGAACTGTGCCCGAGAGGAAGACCCGCAGAAATTGAGCAACTGGTGTTCCGCCATGTATTGTCCAAAGCGACAAGCAAAGATGGCGAATCTCTATAGAGGCCGACAAATGCAGATGGAGACGGTGCACACCCAGCACTGATTTTCTGGAGAACTATTATTTTCTGCATAGGACAAACGACTAGCGCCATTCAGCGACTCTCTTAGATGGCCTGGCCACTAGCGTAGATGGTGAGGTGCTTACACCTCAACTAACTGACACCGCCCTCACCCGCTTCTTCGCAAGCAACTCGAGATACCCTCAGGGCAACGAAGGTTTCAGTTCGGCTGGCAAAGCGCTGAGTTGATGTAAACCGTGGGTGGAGCCATCAGGATTTAAAGAGCGATAAACACCGCCAGATTCCCGCAAAATTTTACCGCACCGCCAACCCGGCGCAGAAGCCGGCAAAGGTTCGGAAATGAGCACACACCGTTTACTGTCCCGAGCTATCCAGCGACCTGTTACCCGGCCCTCTCGGTTCGAACTCCACCAACGGGTTTCAAAGTGACCGCTGGCGTACCACAAGGTCTCTGCTTGAACACCGACAGCATCAATTACTTCAGCCCTGTCGACTACGTCAGCAAATAGCACAGCAATTTCTTCGGTGCTCAGCGCACTTGCATCGTCTTGACCCTGAACGGCGCTTGGGAGTAGGAAACTCCAAAAACAGCCCCACAAAGCAAAGTAGTATTGCAATCGGTTCCAGTGATTCCCTAATTCAGCAGCCTGTCGGCTTACCATTGACGTACTCCTCAATCTCCACCTCGTGAGACAACTCCAACCAAAGAGCACAAGCTCGCAGTCCTACTGGCAACTGACGACAGAGCCGGAACTAAACCTTACGAGCCTGTAATAAGAGAAAGCACTATTGTCGCTGGTCTTCACAGAATGTTATTAAAAAAGGCTGGCGTTTAATTCCCCTCCAGCGCCGAACAAAACTCACAGTTTGGCTCAAGGTTGTGGGCTTTCAGAACATCTACAATAAATTTCCGCCACTCTTCACTCGGTGTCCAAATCGAATTGAGTGCCAAAACAGCATCATTCATGGGTACACCTTGATAAATGGCGCGATAAAGAAAAACGAAGCTACTTGCACGCCAATTAACCTGGCAGTGAACTAGGGTATTCGCGCCCTCTGACTGTCGCATAACCGCTGAAAACAATTCGAAATCGGCAAGACTCGGAGCAGACCACACCACTGGAATGTGCGCAAACTGCATTCCCAGGCCTCTCACAATCCGATCCTCATTAGGTACAGAAGTGTCGTGATCCAAGAAGGCGAGGTAAATCACACGCTCCACGCCCGCCCTTGCAAGTGCTTCAAACTCGAGCGCAGAGGGCTGACCTGAGCTCGCTAACGACTCCGTATAGGCTATGTAATTTACGGGCTTGAGATCACCTTGAACCGGCGTCATATTTTCGGCAGGCGCAAGTAGCGGATAGCCAAGAAGGAATACAGCTGCCAAGAGAATTTTACGGATCAAAGAACTAGACCCTAAAAAACGCCAAATTTGCATGATGCTTCCCCCAGATCCAATTCGTCGTCACACCCAGTATAAAGTCAAAACAGCACTTATCCACATTTACTGAAAGCCACCTGCCGTTTTCGCTGTTGTGTTATATAAAAGGATTGACAGGGCGCGCTGACTGTCGAGAGGACTAACAAACCGTCTTATTTGAATGTTTTTCGGGGTTTGTTATTTGGGATCTGAAAGCATTTTCAATGTCATGGAGGCTATGAAATGCAGGGCACGGATAAGCGAAATAGAACCAATGAGGGTGTAACGTCCTCACCTCGTCAAGCACAGCGTTCTACGCAGGAGCTTGTTGCTATTATTCAAAAGCAAGAGCAGCAGCTGAGCGACCTAAAAGCCCAAATCAAAACGACAAATGTGAAACTGGAGTCTTTGGAGAATGCGGCTCACCTAGCCGAGTTGGGTCATGCTATTTGGGACGATCAGCTTGACCGAGATATTTATGTGTCAGAAATTATGGCCAAAATGCACGGTATGGAAGTCGCTGCCTATCTAGAAAAAATTTCAAGCTTAGATGCGTATGCTCAACTTGTTGTTAAAGAAGATAGGGAAGCCTATCTAGCTTATGAGAGCCAAGTAGAATACCAATCAGCGCACGGAGACTCATTCGTTGAATACCGGGTGCGTTTATCTAACGGGCAAATTCGGCACCTAAAACAACAGACCCGCCTCCTACCGACCGAGAACGGCATTGGCCCTCTATATCTTATCGTCATGCAGGACCTCACAAAGGCCAAGCAAGACCAGGAAGAATTGCAAAAAGGACAGAAAGCCCTATCAGATAGTTTAGCTTTACTGCGACTCAGCGCCAGATTAGCCAATATTGGCCACGCTATTTGGAACCTCGACCTAAGTAGTTATTCCGAGGTTTCCGAAGAGTGGGCGGGAATATTTGGTTACGAACGGTCAGAATTCCTGCAAAAATATACAACACTCGAAGCCGATTTAGAGCTAGTCGACCCTGCCGACCGGCAACGCTATGTCGAGTACTACCACGGCGACGAGGAGCGCGACATAGAGTATAAAATTGTGCGTCGCGATAGTGAAATTCGCCATGTTGTGCAAAAGTATCATTACGAAGAAGGTAACCCCTCCGAAGTGTTTGTTTCAATACAAGACATAACAGAGCGCAAACGCACTGAGGCCAATCTAATCCAGTCGTCGAAGATGATTACGCTGGGTGAGATGGCGGCGGGCATGGCCCATGAATTGAACCAACCACTCAATGCCATCAGCATTACGGCGGAAAATATTTCTCAACAGGCGGCCAGAGGGCGAGCAGAGGTGCCCGAACATATTCTGCAGAAAATTAACCGAATCAAGCAGCAGGTAGTTCGTGCCGCTGTGATTACAGATCAAATGCGCATTTTTGGCCGAGAAGCCAAAGAGAGTAACTCTGCATTTGATCTTGTAAACGCCATTACCAACGTGTTTGATTTAGTAGAAGCGCAGCTCAAAATGGAGCAGATCGACTTTATCCCAAACTTGCACCACGACCAGATAATGACCTGGGGCCACCAAATTCGACTCGAGCAAGTCTTACTAAATCTAATATCAAATGCCATCTTCTCCATCAAAACCAGCGGTAAAGCGCTTAAGCAGATAAAGATTGGAGTTGTATTGTTAAACGAGGACACCGTTAAAATTGCAGTGTCTGATACAGGGACCGGCATTCCCGAGGAGGCACTGAAACGTATCTTCGAACCTTTTTACACCACCAAGGACGTTGGCGTTGGCACCGGGCTGGGACTTTCAGTGAGCTATGGAATTGTGCACGATATGGGAGGGGAAATGTTTGCCGAAAACACTGGCAAAGGTGCCCAGATCATTGTTCACCTGAAAAGGGTCGAGGCTTAGGCAACGGGGGCAACTCAGAATAAACGGTAGGTCATGGGGCTTCCTAAACACATTCAACCTATCTCCAGAAATTCTCAAAAACTACAGGAAGGTTTCACCACCCGCCTGCAATGGCAACCTCCTACGGCGATCAGATCGCCCTATTCAGAAGAACGTTCAGAAGAACGTCTTAGAAAAAGTCCGTTGCGGCGCGGGCAACACAATGACTCTCGGCACACCGCAGCAATGACCCAATAAGTTAAATTTTTGTCGCCCAACAGATCACCAATCTGTGCAATCTGTTAAGACTTTGTGAAGCTGGGAATCTCACAGAAAATATCAGCCTCAACTTTGACACTTACCGCTGAGTTGCTGTGAGCTCCAGCGCACCAAGAGGGCATAACCATCGAATAGAGCCCACTCCCGCCTGCCTGCAAAATGAGTATTTGCTCCGGCCCTCGAAAGGCCATACGCCGGGTAGGGTCTTCTCCTGTATTTGCAGGTATACCCCCAAAGACGGGCATAAGTCGTTTGACGGTTTCATCTGCCAAGGAGCTACGCTCATAGAGCTCGCGAGCAATATCCTCTCGAGCGAGGCCCGCCTTATGCAAGATCGCGCTGTGCTCTGGATTTAACACCACAGTCGCAAATCCACCGGTTAAAGAGGCATTGTTGCTAGGTGCATTAGCCAAGGCTAACGCCAATAACTCAAGTAGCACAGTGTAACCCTGAGGGTCATCACCGTCCCCGGCATAAATAACTGAATGCGGCGCCTCAGCACCGACGATAGTTACGACACTATCCTGTGCATCAAAACCCAAGGAAACATGAAGTGGAGGAAAAGGGCTGCCCTCCTCGTCCTCGGCAAGACAATAAGTAAACTTGCCCGGATGCCCCAGCAAAGCCATATCCGAACTGCCGGGCCTAGCCTTACCGATGTTGATCATAGTCAATCGCAGTGCGCGTCCTATCGTAGCATTGGCACGATGACCGGGTCCAAGCGCGCCGGTACCAGAAACAATAGGTCCACAGTTATGACGCGCAGGTCCGTTAACTATCATTAGCGGTGCCGTACAGTGCGTTGTTGCCTGCATTTCCGTCAGGTCAAAGGCCGGGTCGATAACGGCCTTAACCGCCGCTACCACGACCGGCATGTAATCGGGTAAACACCCCGCCATAACCGCCGCCACCGCAACCTTTTCAATACTTGCCACGCCATGACCAGGCCCCATAGTGCCCAACACCATATCCCCGGCCTGTCCTGAAGCCAGCACCATGCGCGCGACTCTGTCATGCGTGGGAATGACCACGGGCAGCCCGTCAGTACAGCCTCTCTGATGAAGATCCTCTAACGCTTGTGCCTCGTCAGCAGCCGAAAGCAAATCACCCATCACCACCCTCCAACGCCTGAATTATTGTGGGTGCAACTAACTCTGCAATCTTTCGCATAGTCCCCGTGTCTGTCCCTGCCACTGGATGTGGCAACTGGACGCGCGGCACTGCGGGCATACCGAGGGATTGAGCTACAAAATCACCCTGCGCCCAAAACTCTTCGGTCACCAATGCGACTGAGGGAATACCGAGGTTTGCAATATTAATTCCGTCACGCACGGTGCCGGTAGTGCAAGAACCTCAATGTCCGTAGGCAGCAATAACCCCCGCACACTCCCCGGTAATTTCCTGCAACAACTGATCACCAGCAGCAATGGTTGCGTTACCTTTGTTGTATGCCCGTAACGTTATGCTTGGAAACAACGCACAAATAGCGACACCCACTGCATTCAAAAACTCTACGGAATCGGGAAATCCATTGGCCAATAAACCTATGGTTGTGTTTGAGCTCGATGTAACAGCCAAAGAAAGCTCATAGGGTATTTCATCAATACCTATCGGCGCATCTGGATTGTGATATTCGATCATACGACCTCCTTTTTAGACCTCCAATTTAACGCAATGCGATAGGTAATTACTATTAAGAATCTCGTCATTCGAGACGCCTATAAGGCGTTGGAGTTGTCTTTGTCGTCGTCGCTGGCCCTAAGTAGATGAAGTAAAGCAGCGCCAAAAAATAATGAAGGTGTTTTCCCACCCCGCGAAATTTACGTCCTGAACCCTCAAATTGACGCCGTTGCGTGGACACAAGACTGGTAGCTCGACATCTACGGCTGATAATGGGAACGTAAGGCACGGTTCTTTTACACTGCAGAGGAAGACGACATGGCGTCAGAGCATGACGACAAGGGTAATATGCGCAAGGTTGCACTCACGTCGCTTGCCGGCACAAGTATCGAGTGGTACGACTTTTTCATCTATGGCACAGCCGCCGCGATCGTCTTTCCCAAGGCGTTTTTTCCTCAAGACCTCCCTCCCATGGTGCTGCTGATCATTTCTTTCAGCACATTTGCGGTGGGCTTTATTGCCAGGCCCGTAGGCGGCGTGATTTTCGGCCACTTTGGCGATCGTGTAGGCCGAAAGCGTACCTTAGTCGTTGCTTTAATGATGATGGGCGCCGCCACAACTCTGATCGGCTTGCTCCCCACGTACGCAACGATTGGCATTGCCGCACCCTTGGTGCTGGTCCTTTTACGCTTTATCCAAGGCCTCGCCATTGGCGGTCAGTGGGGAGGTGCAATGCTCTTAGTGACCGAGAGTGCTCCGGCCAATAAACGGGGCTGGTATGGCGCCTATGCACAAGCAGGCGCACCGGTTGGCGTCATTTTGGCAAACTTGGCCTTTATCGGCGTCAGCATGAACATGAGTGATGAAGCCTTTATGAACTGGGGCTGGCGGCTACCCTTTCTCGCCAGTATTCTGCTAATCGGTGTATCGCTTTTTGTACAGCTGCGCCTAGAAGACACCGAGGCCTTTAAAACGCTGAAGGCTGCACAGGGCATGCCTGACGATACTCAGGTGGTCGCTAGATCGCCAGTTGTGGAAGCATTCAAAAAATATCCCCGAACAATCATGCTCGCCGCCGGAGCGTTTTTGTCGGTACAAGTCACCTTCTATATTTTGATCGCGTTTACCGTTGCCTATGGACTCAACTCCCCCACGGTGAACCTTTCCCGGGAGGCCATGCTCACCGCTGTTCTAATCGGCTCTGCAGTCATGGTTCCAACCCAGTTCTATTTCTCAGGGCTGTCTGACCGGATGGGTAGAAAAAAGATTTATCGCTGGGGAGCCATTCTCACCGGGCTTTGGGGCTTCGCCCTTTTCCCACTCATCGACACTGGCTCCCTACCGCTGATAACGTTAGGCCTTACCCTGGGTCTTGCTTTCTTGGGCATGCAATACGGCCCTCAGGCCGCATACTTCACAGAGCTATTTAGCACAGAAGTTCGCTACTCGGGAGCGTCGTTGGGCTATCAAATTGGTGCCATCGTTGGCGGAGCCTTGGCGCCCACGCTCGCGGTCTTGCTGTGGAAGGAGCTGGGAATTACCTTTGTCTCGCTCTACATCTTGCTGGCGGCGGTGCTCACGCTTTGGTCACTGTCAGCTTTAGAAGAAACCAGCGGACAGCCCTTGTAGCCGCAAGCGACATTGCTGGCCAGCTCTGGCCAGCGGCGAGGGCTTGTCGGCGACCTAAATTTTCGGGTGCAATTTAACTGGTAAGTCGTGATATCCACGAACGAAAGAGTTGCAGGTTCTCACCGGGGAACCTACGACTTCGACACGCTCAAAGCGCTCTAAGATCTCCTCCCAAACGATACGTAGCTGCATCTCAGCCAACCGATTACCCATACATCGATGGATCCCCATACCAAACGATAAATGATTCCGCACATTAGGCCGGTCAATAATGAACTCGTCTGCGTTCGGTATCATGTCGCTGTCGCGGTTACCAGAGACATACCACAGAACAACGCGCCCGCCTTTAGGAATGACCGTGCCATTAATTTCAACATCCCGCGTGGCTGTTCGGCGCATGTGCGGTAGTGGCGTTTGGTAACGAATAATCTCAGATACCATGGATGGAATCAGCGCAGGATTTGCCTTAAGTTTTGCCATCTCAGAAGGGTTTTGGTGCAAATACAGCACCCCCCCGGTCATTGAGTTTCGCGTAGTGTCATTGCCACCCACTATTAACAGCATCAAATTGCCTAAATAAGACAACGGCTCATCAACCATGTTTTGCGTTTTAGGATCACGCTGCAACATTCGAATCAGGTCAAAAGACTCTCGATCATTTGCCTTGTGCTCATGCCAGAGTTGCGTAAACGACTGCAGCATTTCAAGCATAATTGTGCGTCGCTCATCGATACTTAGGCCTCGGCCCGCTGTAATCCGCGCGTCAGATGTGGCGGCATCTGACCAGTGCGTTAGCAAGTGGCGTTGTTCCTGAGGAAAATCAAAAAGCGTCGCTAGCATTTTGGTGGTCAAATCGATTGAAACACGATCCACCCAATTAAAGGTTTCGCCAACGGGCAATCCCTCAAGGGTCTCTTGGGTACGCTGGCGAATTATTGCCTCAAATTCTTGTAAATTCCGTGGCGCAACGACTCCCTGAACGGCTCGTCTTTGCTCATCATGGAGCGGCGGATCAGTCGCAATAAACATCTGCACCGACATGTCGGGCTCAGGATCAAGAATGGCAATAGATGGCTCTGACGAAAACGCCTCCCAGTTTTTCTCCACCTCGACGATGTCCTCGAAACGCGTTACCGACCAGAAATCACCGTGCGGCGCAGGGCCCGCGGGCCCTTCCGCCTGGTAATGAACCGGGGCTTCGTTCCGTAGTCGCTCAAACAGAGGTTGCCAGGTATCAAACTCAAATCGTCTAGGATCAGCCACATCGAGCTGCTCTAAAGGCGTACTCAGCGGGTCGGGCAATCCGTCTTTTTGGGTCACTGCCTGATTCATGGGTGCGTCCTATTCAATTTCAACATTTCGTTTAGCGGCTAATGTGGCCCCGTCAGAGGCTCAAGACTACATCTGAAATTCTGGGAGTCTTATGGTCATGTCGCCACCTTGCTCGCTGACTTGAAGCTGGCAACTCAAGCGGGAATTCGATTCGCGATCTGGGCGCAACCCCAGCATGGACTCTTCTTGAGGCTCCACCGCTGGCAGTTCGCTCGATGCCTCTACAAAACAGTGGCAGGTGCCACAAACAGCCGAACCTCCACAATCAGCATCAATACCCGGGATGTCGTGCTTCATGGCCATCTCCATAACGGTGAGGCCTGATTCGCTGTCTATCTGATGTTTGGTGCCGTCGAATTCAATGAAGGTGATAACGGGCATGCTCTGTCTCCTAGCCTGTGGCTTTAAATATTAATTAACTCGGCGCCATTTTAAGCCAGAAAGTTGATAGGTGGGCATACCTTGTTCAAATAACTCGTCCCGATGCGCTTCAAACACTGCACGATATCGATACCAAGGCACTCTGGGAAAAGCGTGGTGAATGCCGTGGTAGTTCTGAAAACCCCAAAGCCAGGTACCCGCGCTGCGTAATGCTCGAGGCAGTTCAAAAATGGACGTGTCAACAAACTTGCCTGCGACGGTATGTGGCCTGTGCACGACGTAAGCAAACAGATAAACCAAAACCACCTGCCCAATCAGTGGCCCGACAACAAGCGTGAATAAAACGTCCACACTAACAGAGAAGGTTGAAATACCGGCACTCGCCGCCACAGGGCCAAACAACGCAATCAGTAACAAAACGCGGCTGAGAAGTATGGCAGAGGTTTCAAGTATGAAAGTTCTTCGAAGCTCCTTGTGGGCACTAGGCCACCGCTCTCGCAAAAAGAGTTGAAATTGTTGTGCGGTTAGCAACATGGGCGATGCGACAAGTCGCCAGGGGTTAGTTGTCATGTCTGCACAAATCAGATCAGGATCCTCACCTACCTTGTTGGTGTGGTTATGGTGTGAGAAATGCTCGTGGCGATGAGCGCACAATGGAATCCCTGACGGGATGGCCGCAAGATAACCCACCCATTCATTAACCCATCGGTGTTTCTGTTGACCACCACAGACAGCGCCATGCACCGCCTCATGCAGCCCGGTATAAGCTGCATAGGTAAAGAATGCCATTAAGAGTACACCCACCGACACCGGTAATAGCCCAGCTACCACCGCTACAGGGGTTAAAAAATATGAAGGGAACACGACAGCTACCAGCAGTATCGTTGGCCACGCCAGCGTATCGCAGTAACCGTTCGCCGAGCGCTTCATCAACTGGACTTTTTCTCGATTTGTCATGTGCAAAACTCGATCATGGACGTTAAATGTTACTTGAGGCACTTTCGATTGACCCATTCCTCTTTCGCCATTAGGGTGTCATTATACGCCTAAAAGGCCGCAAACATGATAAGTGCACATTATGCGAGACTGCTACACCGCGAACTTAAAATCCGTGGTCATGACGACGCTGCGCTCTTCAGGGGCTGTGCTATTAATTCAGAGGCACTCTGGCAATTGGCCAAGTTGGAGCCCAGTGATTTTCTGAAGTTACTTGCCAATGCTCAAGAGATGCTGGGTGACAAACAATTAGGATCACTCGTTACCAGCAGAAATCGACTGGCAACATTGGGAATGATGGGCGTTGCAATGATGTCGGCACCGACCCTCGGTGCCGGACTGCAAGCCATGTCAAGTTACTCAACTCTGGAGGCCGATTACCTGCATTTTGAGCTGCTAGCAGGACAAAGGGTTACGCGAATCACGCTAGAGACCGATCGAGACTTGGGCGACTCGTTACTAATACATGCTGAGACGGTCTTTGCACTGCTTCAAGACTACCTTATAGACTTAGTAGGGTCAGCCGAGGGAACCATAGAGTTTAAAATTGCCTCTCCTGCCCTCAAGCGAGAGGCGCCCATGGCGACACCACTTTTAGGCAAACTGAGCTACAACTGCCGTTTTACAGGCCTAGAATTCCCAACCCATTGGCTGAACACCCGCTCCCCCTTTAGCAACCCCGAAGTTTGGCAACTCTCTAGGCGTCACCTTAGCGAGCAATTACAGCTGGCCAGTTCTCCCGGAGACCAGCCTTTCACGCGTCACCTGCGTAGCGTGATGCAGTCTCAACGCCCACCCCTGCCAGACATCAACGACCTTGCGGAATCACTGCATTTATCTCCGCGCACCCTAAGCCGGCGTCTCATGGAAGAACAGACAACGTTTCGTGAACTGAAGTTGAGAGCCGTTCACGATTGTGCGAAAAATATGTTGTTAGATGGTGCGAGTGTGGAGGCCGTAGCCGCAGAATTAGGCTATGAAAATGCCGCCAATTTCCGGCGTTCTTTTCGCGCGGTTAATCTCTGTTCGCCCACTCAGTGGATGAAAGGTTTTCGCCAGGGGACCGCGACCAGTATATAGCGTTACTGCGGACGCGCCTTGATTCGAAAAAATCGGCGAGTCCATACTGATTGAAAGAGTGGGTCTAACCACCGGTACAAGCGCCCCGACACCACCACAGGTTTGCCAACATCTGCGCCACGGATGGCGTCACTGACGACGGTGTCAGCGCCGTACCAAAGCCATCTTGGCATACCTGCCTTCATATCGTTCAAACCCGCGGTTTCATGAAAGTCAGTGTGTGTGAAGCCGGGACACAAAGCTGAGACATGGACACCCTGCCCTGCCACGGTAAGGTTTAGCTCCTCGGACACCGCCACTAAATAGGCTTTGCTTGGTCCATAGTTACACCCACCCGACCAGGGAATTCGTCCCGCTACAGACGCCACGTTAACCACTCGACCAAACTTTCTGGCGGCCATGCCGGGTACGAAGCGATGACACAACTCAACAACCGATAGCATCATTAGTTGAAAGAAAGCCTGCTGCTCTGGCCAATCACGATCCTTCAATAAGTCAGGCCCGGCTACACCCGCGTTATTAATTAGCCAGTCAATCTGAAGGTTGTTGTCATGACAATATTTCTCGATTAGCAACGGCGCATTGGGCTCAGAAAGGTCGGCCACCAATGTTTTCACCGTCACACCGAAGTCCTGACTAAGAGAAGCTGCAAGCGCCTGCAAACGGTCTCCACGACGCGCAACAAGCAGCAAATTGAGGCCTTTTTGTGCCAACTGTTTCGCGAACTCAGCTCCCAAGCCTGCCGAAGCCCCAGTCACTAAAGCATACCTTGGCGTCATACTATCTCCCACATGATCAGTGTATTAATCTGCGGCAGCGGGTTTTACAACGTAGCCCACCCGTGGAAAATGCACGTGCAAAACACCGAAATCATCTGTTTGCCGCGCCACAACATAGCGCTCACCGGTGGTCGCCACCAGCTGTCCTAATACGGGAACCTGCCCGTAGTCGGTGGGCGCCACGCTCACCATCTGATTCAGGTACTCATGGCTATCAGACGGTGGCAGAGGCCGGGGCTGCGACTGCGCCGCCATTGCAAAGGCGTCCGAGGGATCAAGTTCCAATCGCTCGCCGTGGCCCGGCTCAAGCATAGACTCATACCACCGATTCAAATGAACAAGGTCTTTGGGCAAACTCATCTCGATAAAATCCAGCTTAAATTTCACCGGGTGGATCGCCGCAAAGTCGGCGTAACCCGGACGCTCCCCATCGAGGAATAAACGGTCGGCAAGAGCGGCATTTAAATCCGCGAAAAACGTTGTTATCACCGAGCGGGCTTGCTCTCCTGAGGGCGGTCGAATCGTTGCGCCTTTCATCATGCCCGAGCGGTCTTTAAAAAATCGATAGGTCTGGCGAATTCCAAATTTTCGCAGCAGCGACGCAAGCACTTTTGTAGGGGGCTCGCTGGTAATGACTGAAAAGAACACATCACCCTGTGCGCGAGCCACCAATTCTTTGCAATCATCGCTCACTGACGCCGGGCGCAGTGCCGCTCGATCAGTTTCTCCGGCGATCTCAAGGGCGATAAGCGCCGTGTCACAAAACAAGTCCGCGCCCTTCTGAGCGACCGGGATCCGCCGATATCCGCCAGTCAGAGGGTCGAGGTTGGGACGAGGGGGCATAGCGGGAGATATCACCGAATGCCACGACAACCCGGTATGTCCAAACATCAGACGGATTTTTTCAGCATAAGGAGACGCTTCATAATGGTGCAAAACCCACTGATTGTTATTTTCGGTCACTTCTTTCTCCGTTTTATTGTCTCAATCTGCAGGGTGACGCCTCGAGCGCAAGGTGGTTAGTCCAGCGTAGTTAGTCCAGCATAGCTACATTCAATCCGACGTACAGCAAATGAGCGAAGACTACCGCAAGGGTCAACTGCGCACGCATAGCCGAATACCAGTTTCGCGTCGTCTGTGTACGCCTTTCGTACCAAAGCAAGGCAAGATATCCGAGTGTAAGTAGCAATACAGCAAGCACCACTTGCGCGGTTAATACGCTTGCAACGGCAAAAATAACAATGCCATTGCTCACGACTAGATGAAAATTCTGCTCACCATCTGGCAACTGGCGTGTGTTACCCCAGAGTGCACCCGACAGGAAACTTAAGATCGCAAGTGAATAAACCACAAAGCCCTGAATTGAGAGCGCTCTGGGGTAATCCTGCAGAAAAGCTATGCCAAGTAGAAACAGGTAAAAGGGGGTGAGACCAGCAAAGCCCAAAGCTTGCGTTGTTATTTGGGGGCGCATTCAACCTCTACATCAGGATGGCGAATTATGGTGAGTAAAATCTCACCTACACCAACCCCAAACTTGCTCATTTTCGACTGATTAACGACCACATCATCGCTAACGCGATACATGCGGTCGTCTACTCGGACATCGACCGCTCCGTCTTCGAGCTGGATACGCAAGGTATAGTCCAAGACAAAGGCGCTGCCATTCCAACGGCCTTCGCCTTCACCAACAACATCGCCCGCCGTCGCGATAAACCTTTGATTGGTGCTTGGCGATAGCGTCCACACACGCTTCTGGACCTCGCCATCGTCGAAGACAAAGTCTTCATCTAGGGTGCCTACACCATCATTCCAGCAGGCACTGATGTCCGCATTAAACTGACGTATCGCTGCGCCACGACGGTCTCTCACTACACCGTGTGCAGTCAGAAAACCCGTAAAAAATGTTTCCGGTCGCATTTCCGGGGACTTAATGGCGTGATCCTGCAATGCAGCCGATCCACACCCCGACAACAAGGCGCAGCATCCTAGGGCAAGTAGGTAAAAAAAACCCCGGCCGCGTGGGCCGGGGAGAAAAAACCATCTGGGGGAAGATGGCCTAAAACTATCGCAAGACATACTGGGACCAACCCTGTGGTCGTTCCAATGCGTTTAGTACGACCCTATTTTTAATCTGGATCACCAAAAGTTTTGCGCGAGTAGCAACCCCTAAAAAACCCAGCCTGTTCTAACAGGACCAACAACACGTGCACAGCGACCGACGCCTGACGAATCGCCGAAAACCACAACCGTGTGAGCCCAAACGCGCGTCCCTTCCAAACAGGGTGGAACAAGTTTTCGGCGCCAATATTTGTACCAAAAGCATTTTTTGTCTGGGTTTTACAGCAGGTTATCCAGACATAAGGAGAATGATTCTTAGCTCATAGCAAGCTTTAGATCCTTGCAGAACATGGTTAGAACCAATCAACTATCGACAGGGATTCCCGCTTCTGTTTTTATTTCACATGTGCAGACTTATCGTTATACATTGACAGACCAGCCTGTCAGCTGCCCACCACTGCAGTCTGACCGAAGCATCCTAAGAGTATGCCCGATTGAGGCATACCCAAGCCTTGTAGGTTTGCACGCCACTTTGCTCCCTTTCCCTTCTTTTGCACTTGATGGACATTAGCCGTTGCGGCTAATAGTTGTTGCCAATAATTAGTAGGAGATCAAACGATGCGAAGATCCAAACGAGACATGCTGAAACGCGCTTTCGAACGTGGGTACCAAATAGGCCTCTCCGGGCGTTCACGGGAAACCTGCCCCCATGGTACTGGACCCCACAAACTAAGCTGGCTGCAAGGTTGGCGCGAAGGCCGAATAGATCAATGGGAAGGGCTCACCAACATCACTGCTTGTCATAAATTGTCCGGCTTCTGACCTGAATCCCAACTAAACACCACCCAACTCTGGTGCAGCACGCCGAGTTGGGTGCAAAAACGGTTATTTCATCGCTTTTGAACCCATTGTGATGAACTCACGACACTTGTTTTTGTCATAGCAGGAGCCATATCCTTGGCATCCCTAAGACAGAGCGATTTCCGTGACTTCGACACCCCTACAACAACTTGAGCATTGGTTGTCTGGCCAAATTATTGGTCAGCATGATCTCATCCACAAATTATTGATAGCACTTCTAGCAGATGGGCACCTACTCGTGGAGGGTGCACCGGGCTTGGCCAAAACCCGCGCGATAAAGCAAATGTCAGAGGGAATCGAAGGCGGCTTCCATCGCATTCAATTTACCCCCGACTTACTTCCTGGTGATATCACCGGGACTGATATTTTTCGGCCACAGCAGGGGACATTCGAATTTCAACAGGGTCCGATCTTCAATAATTTAATACTGGCGGATGAGATCAACCGCGCCCCTGCCAAGGTTCAATCCGCACTCTTGGAGGCAATGGCAGAGCGTCAAGTCAGCGTGGGTACGCGCACCTACGCCCTTCCCGAGATGTTTTTGGTCATGGCCACTCAAAACCCTATCGAGCAAGAGGGTACCTACCCTCTACCCGAAGCCCAGCTCGATCGTTTTTTAATGCAGGTAAATGTGTCCTACCCAGATGCCGATGCCGAAACTCGAATCCTCAAGCTGGCAAGAAATGAAGCTAGCGGAACCATTCCTGAAGCACCTCAGCCCCTTTCGCAAGATGCTATATTCAAGGCTCGACAATCCGTTTTATCCGTGCACATGGCAGAAGCCGTCGAGGCTTATATTGTGCAGCTCGTTATAGCCACCAGAGAACCCAGCGCCTACAACAACGAACTCTCCGACTGGCTGGAGTTCGGCGCTAGCCCCCGAGCGACGATAGCCCTCGACCGCTGCGCCCGAGCCAACGCTTATTTACACGGTCGGGACTACGTTAGCCCCGATGATGTTCAGGCCGTGGTCACCGACTGCTTAAAGCACCGGCTGATCCTTTCTTTTGAGGCCGAAGCTGCAGGTGTAACGCGCACTCAAGTGATTAATCGGCTTCTTGAGACAGTAGCTGTCGGCTGATCGTGAAACTTCAGCAACAACAACTCCCACGTGGCGCAGATATCGACAGCAGCGCACTCATTGCTGCGCGCTTCTCTGCTCGATTTCTGGATGTCACCAAAGCGAGTCGAGCCCTCGCAAATCTCGCGGGAGCAAAACGCTCTTACCGTAGAGGTCGAGGCGTAGAATTTGATGAGGTGCGTCAGTACACAGCGGGTGACGATGTGCGAGCTATTGACTGGCGCGTGACAGCACGGTCTGGTGAACCCCACACAAAATTATTTCATGAGGAGCGCGAACGCCCTGTTCTGGTCTCACTCGATCTTCGTCGCACGATGCGGTTCGGTTCACGCAATTGCTTTAAATCGGTCCTAGCCGCACACGCTGCCAGCTTACTTTTATGGTCAGCCCTCGACCGTGGCGAACGCGTGGGCGGTATGGTGGTATCGGGCGATAGAGCGGAGGACATTAGGCCGGCCAGGTCACGACACACAGTACTGGCGATTATTCGAGAGATGGTGCGCTGCGACAAAAATACGACTGAGGCTGAGCCTCTTTCCCTCGCAGAGCAACTTAGACAGATACAGCGGATAGCACGACCGGGCTCCGCCCTATTTCTCATTAGCGACTTTCATGACGGTTTAAATCCGGAGGTTCTGCAAACCCTTCGTCGGCTCGTGCAACACGTACAAATTACCGGGGTCATGATCAGCGACCCGCTAGAACGCAATTTACCTCAGGCAGGTCGCTATGTGGTTAGTGATGCCTCAGGGCGCAGCGCTTTAGATACCGGAAATCGAAAACTGATGGCGCGATTCAGCGCTGAGTTTGACGAACACGCGCAAAACCTGCGCGACGCCTATCAGGGGCTGCGGATACCACTAATTCCAATGAGCACCGATCAGCTTCCACTGACCGTGCTCCAACGTTACTTTCCAACCCATTAGACGATGATGGATACGGCGTCCCTACTTGAACAGTTGGCCCCCTTACGAGAACCACCCTCAGTCGGCTGGTGGCCACTTGCTCCGGGTTGGTGGCTGGCCCTAATCATCACCAGCTTGCTCATTGGACTTCTGTGCAGAGCCTTGCTGTTACGGTGGCGTAAAAATCGCTACCGCAGACTGGCTTTGGCGCAAGTCACAGTGCTACGGGAACTTGGCAAGCCTTCTCTTGAGCAAGTGAACCGACTGCTAAAAGCAACGGCACTTCGCACTTGGCCTGACCAAAAAGTGGCAGCAATGCACGGCTCCGAGTGGCTACATTTGCTGTGTGAGAGTGCGCCAAAAGCGGGTGATAGCTGGATGAGCTCTCTGGAGGCGGTTTATCGAACGCCGGGTCAACCTGCGACTGACGAACTGTTACAGGGTGCTGTTGAATGGATTCGCTGTCACGATGCTCGTGAAATCGGGAAACGTCATGATTGAACTGGCTTACCCTTGGTTGCTACTGCTGGCTCCTCTGCCCCTCATCATGCGCTTGCTGCATGCCAGCAACCGTTACGAAGAGGCAGCGCTAGAAGCGCCCTTCGCAAGTCGCTGGCGGCAGCTAGCGGGAACCGCGTCACTAGGCCTTCAAAGCAGTCCACTCAAACTTATTGCACTCATTTTGATGTGGCTAAGCTTGGTGACTGCGGCCACTCGCCCTCAGTGGGTAGGCGAGCCTATTGAGCTGGCGAATTCAGGGCGGGACTTACTACTGGCCATTGATTTATCGGGCAGTATGCAAATCGAAGATATGCAGGTCGGCAATAGTCTGGTCTCACGCATTACTGCCGTCAAAGCCATTGCGGCTGATTTCACCAGCCGAAGGACCGGAGATCGGGTTGGACTCATCCTGTTTGGCACTCGAGCGTATGTTCAAGCCCCCCTGACTTTTGATATCAAAACCGTTGAGAAATTTATTGAAGAGGCGCAACTCGGTTTCGCCGGGGAAGATACTGCCATCGGAGATGCCCTCGGGTTGGCTGTTAAGCGCTTGCGTGAGCGCCCTGCAGATTCACGCGTTCTGATACTGCTTACGGATGGGCAGGATACGGCGAGTACCGTTGACCCTATGGAAGCCGCTGCTCTGGCGTCAGAGATGAATGTCAGAATTTATACCATTGGAATCAGCAGACGTTTGGGCACCACAAGCAATGCCTCGGGTGAAGTTGACGAGGCGTTGCTTACAGCCATCGCCCAGGCTACCGGCGGACGATATTTCCGTGCAAGAACACCGCAAGAGCTACAAGGCATTTATCAAGTGCTCGATGAGCTAGAGCCCGTAGAACAAGAAAAATCAACATTCAGACCCATCGAATCCATGACCTGGGTGCCTACCTCCGTCGCATTCTGGTTGGCCTTACTGTTAATCGCTCTTCGAACCTGGCCGCAACTGAGTTTCCGTTCCAACACCAAGGAACAGCAACATGATTGAAGATGGAATCAATGTTTTGCGGCCACAGGCATTTTGGCTTTTGCTTGCGATACCTCCCGCGTTTTTTATGCTTTGGCGTTCGATTCAATCAGCAGCGAGTTGGGCCAAAGTTATCGACCCCCATCTCTTACCTCACCTGATATCCAGCACTACAAACACGACCAAAAGAATAGGCCATTGGTGGACAGTCTGCTGGCTGGTCATGGCGACCATCACAATTGCGGGCCCCAGTCTCCAGAAAATTGAAATACCCGTTTTTCAGCGTGCTGATGCCCTGGTTATCGTGCTTGATCTCAGCGCGTCGATGAATGCCGCCGACATCCAGCCGAGTCGTGTTCAACGTGCCAAACAAAAAATTCTCGACTTGCTCGTCAGTCGTGACGAGGGTGTAACAGGACTTGTCGTCTATGCGGGAGATGCCCACGTGGTGGCCCCGCTTACCGACGACCGTCGGACTATAGAAAACCTATTAGGCGCGTTGGGGCCCGACATCATGCCCCTTCCCGGCTCCGACGTGACAGAGGCTCTCGAGGTTGCGGTCGCGCTTTTACAAACCGCGGGCGTTGCCAACGGCCAAATTCTATTAATCACTGACGGCATGCCAAAGTTTCAGGCCGCCGATGTGACAGATCAGCTTAGGGCGGCTAGAGCGGAGCTGGCTATTTTGGGCGTGGGAACACGCTCTGGCGCTCCCATCCCAAGGCCTGACGGAGGCTTCCTTCGCAATGAAAGTGGCGAAATTGTCATTCCCAGCTTAGACCCTTCAGCACTTGCGAATCATGCAGATGAGCTAAACGGCCGCTTCACTGAAATCACACTCGACAATCGCGACCTAGACCTGCTTCTCAGCCGCTCTAAAACGCTCGACCTTGGTGAAATCGCTCTTGATCGTGAAACAGATACTTGGCTCGACCAGAGCAACTGGCTGGCGCTGTTTTTAGCGCTGTGCCTACTGCCGCTTTTCAGACGAGGCGCTTTAGCGGCCGTCTTACTGATCCCATTGCTTTACCCCGAATCTGCGAATGCCCAACTGTTAACCAATCTTTGGCAAACCCCAGACCAAAAAGGAGCCAATGCGCTCGAGCGCGGCGATGCAGAAGCCGCTGCCGGTCTGTTTGATGACGATGCTTGGAAAGGCACGGCTCAATATGCCGCCGCAAACTGGCAGGGCGCTGCAGACAGCTTCAAAAAAGGTAAAGATGCCAACAATTGGTATAACCAAGGCAATGCCTTGGCCATGGCGGGGAAATTCGAGCAAGCCTTAGAAGCTTTTGATCAATCTCTGGCACTAATGCCTGAGGCTGAAGACGCACTCCGCAATCGCGAGCTCATTGAAAAACTACTAGAGCAACAAGAGCAGCAGTCTCAGCAAGACCAAAATAGCGAGCAAGATCAGGATAGTGATGAGTCATCAGATGGTCAGGAGGGTTCGTCACAGCAAGATGCGCAACAAGGCGCTCAAGAGCAAAACAGTAACGATTCTCAGGCCAGCTCCGACAGCGATTCCTCACAGCAAACTGACCCTAACGAAGATGCTGGCAGCCCGAACCCTAAAGACGGCAAGGCTGACAGTTCAGAGGGCCAATCTGAGCCTGAGGGCACGCAGGAACCTGCATCCTTATCCGAAGAAATGCAGGCAAGACTCGATGCCCAAACTGAAGCGCAAATGGGAAAATTTGACGCTGGCCTAGAAAAGCAGCAAGCCCTAGAGCAATGGCTTCGAAGGGTTCCTGATGACCCCGGAGGCTTGTTACAGCGAAAATTTCGTTACGAGACGATTCAAAGACTGCGTCAAGGAGAGGAGCCCGATGAAGATGTACGCTGGTAAATCAATGCGCTTGAGTTTTTGCGCCGCTTTGTTGTTACTGCTCTCGCTCTCGTTACCTGCCTCGGCGCGTATTACAGCAGAAGTCGATCGCACCGATATCGCCATGGGAGAAACATTACGTCTAACGCTCACGGCTGATGCCGGGGAACGACCGGACCAAATTAGTCTCGATCAACTCGAGGTGGATTTTGAAATTGTTCAGCGCTCTAGCTCAACTAGTGCTCGACTTATTGGTGGCGAGCAAAGTATTACACGGACGCTTGAAATCGAACTATCGCCCCTGCGCGAGGGCATACTGACCATTCCTGCCTTCAACACGGGTGGGCGTCGAACAACGCCCACTGCGATAAAAGTATCACCCGAACCTGAATATGCTCTAGCCGACGAGCTCGTGATCTTTGACGCTGCCGTCGATCAAAATGAAGTTTATGTGCAAGCTCAATTCATACTCACCATCACCCTCCAACAAGCGATTAATCTGGATAACCGCGCAATTTCTGAGGTCGACATTCCTGACACCTATCAAGAGCCACTAGAACAAAAGAGTTTTCAGCGGCGCTCTGGTGGACGTCTTTGGCAAGTCACCGAACTTCGCTACGCAATATTTCCGCAAAAATCTGGTGATCTTCTGGTTCCTGCTATCGCATTTTCAGGCCGTGAACTGCTGCCCGGGCGGTCGCTGTTAGGCGCTAGGCTAGGTCGTCGCATTGCAATGAAATCAGACCCTATCAGCATTCGTGTCAAACCAGTCCCAGCAACATTCCCCGGTGACGTTTGGTTACCTGCGCAACAGCTGACACTTACCAGCAGTTGGAGCACAGCACCCGAGAAGCTGAGCACTGGTGATTCAACGACGCGAACACTTGAAATAACCGCTGAAGGGCTTCAAGGAAGCCAGTTGCCGCCCATCACCAGCCTCGGGGGAAGCAGCGCCATTAAAGGGCTTCGTTTCTATCCTGACAAAGAAACTATTGAGCAACGAGAAATCTCACAAGGGCTAGAGGGTTATCGACTGCAGAGTGAAGCGCTAGTCAGCAGTGAGGCAGGTAACTGGATCCTCCCGGAACGCATCATTCCCTGGTGGAACACAAAAACCGACACGCTGGAATTTGCTCGACTGCCCGAGGAACGAATTAGTGTTGCTAGCTTGGTTGCGGTCACAGACTACACAAGCAGTGACCCACTCACGTCAGCCATTCCCTCAGGTGATCAAACCAACAGTACTCGAATGTGGCAAATTGGCGCTGTGGCTGGCTGGCTAGTAGCGATGTTGTTAGGGGGCATACTTTTGAGGGGACTCCATAGCGCAACGCCAGTCTCCAATAGCGCCCAAACAGCGGCTCAAGCTCGGAAAGTGCAGCACTTTATGTCAATGCGAAAGGCCTGCAGCACCAATGATCCTAGCGCCGCGCGTTTAGCTGTACTTGCTTGGGGTCGCAATCAGTTCGACAACCTATCGCCAAACACTTTGAATAGCATTGCCGCAAGAGTTGGGGGCGAACTTGGGCAAGAACTGCGTGCTATCGACACACTACTTTTTTCGACAGAGAATCCAGAAACATGGAATGGGGCACGGCTTTTTAAGCTATTGAAGGCCTACGATGACGGTCCAGCCTCAGTCCCTGAACACGAACTAAGCTTATATCCGACGGGATAATGTCAAAGCGCCTCTACTTCCAACGCGAACATATAGCCCACTCCTCGCACGGTACGAACTGGAGGAGTGCCGCCGGGAGCTGTCACCTTTTTTCGAATACGGCTGACTAAATTATCAATATTTCGATCAGACCCGGCCCAATTAGCTGCGTGGGCAGACTCTAATAAAAACTCACGAGACAGCACTTGCCGGGCATTTGCAACCAGTGTCTTTAATACCGAGAACTCTAAGGTTGTCAGCGAGATATCATGCCCATCTGGCCCCGTAAGCGCCATTGCATTTACATCGAAAACATAACCGTCAAATTTAAAGCGTCCCTGCTCTGATACGCCAGCTTTTGCTGCTTCGCCGTAGGCAACACCACCCGTTCGGTACATCAACTGTCGAATACGCGCGACCATTTCTCGCGAGCTAAAAGGCTTAACAACATAATCATCGGCCCCAGTCTCAATACAAACAACCCGCTCGACCTCAGCACTGCGACCCGACATCACGATAATTCCAATGTCACTTTTACTGCGGACCTCCCTGATAATGTCGACGCCAGATCCGTCGGGCAAGGTGAGGTCAACAACAATTAACTGGGGTTGGAAATCTTGAACTTTGACCCAAAACTCACTCACAGAGCTAACCGTCAGGACATCAAAGCCCCAATGAGCGAAAACTTCGTGGAGCTCCTCTCCGAATACTTCGTCGTCTTCAACGATTAATACCTTAATCATGAGCAGCTGTTCCTAGATTTACCGTAAAGTGCTTGATTAACATACCCCGAACATGAGGTATGCGCTATCCTATGCCCACACCCTACCAATTGCCACCTCATATGGGCTAGTCATAAATTCACCATGAAAATATTGCTCGCCGAAGACGACTCACAGGTACGAACCGAACTCCGTGAACTGCTCACAGAGCAAGGCTATGAAGTGACGACTGCCATTGACGGAATTGATGCGTTTGAGAAGTTTCGCGCAGACGAGATGATTGAAATCTTGCTGCTCGACATCCGTATGCCCCGAGCTACCGGATTACAAACCCTAGACGCCATAAAGAAAATCGAATCCCCCAACGACCGAGTTTTTGAAGCCCTTTTTATAACAGGCAACAGTGACAGCAATGCGATCATCTCAGCGCTAAAACTTGGGGCGTTTGCATTTCTTTTTAAGCCAATAGTCGTTGAGGAACTTCTCAAAGAGCTATCGGACGCCACCGACAGTATCAATCAAAAGCACTACCGAAATTTTCAGAATTCCATGCTACACATACAGCAATCCGACAAAACACCGCTTAAGGTGGCAAGCTCGATCCGGGACGGCATGGGAGCCACCTCTGAGATAGCTGCTATCGGGGCAGAACATTACTCACCTGGCATCGAACAACATGTTCATAGAATTTCAGAGATGGCGCTTTGTGTGAGTGTACGCTTGGGCCTTGACGCTCAGCAGTGTCAGCAAATAAGGCTTGCGAGTCTGCTACACGACATCGGCAAACTCGGAGGACCGACCGATATTTACACCGCCGAACGGACACTCACCGAGGAGGAGTTCGAAAAAACAAAAGACCATACACGACTGGGTGCCGCACTTCTTGAACACTATGATGATCCTATTATTGAAGTTGCGCAGAATATCGCCCTACAGCATCACGAAAACTGGGATGGCACGGGTTACCCCCAAGGCCTTAAAGGCGATGAAATCAGTATTGAAGCAGCCATTGTTCACGCAGTAGATACCTACGACAATTTGCGCTCACACAGACCCTACCGCGCCGCCCTGCCTCACCATATAGCGATGGAAATACTGGTTAGCGGGGATGAAAAGTCCAACCCCGATCACTTTCACCCGGGAGTGCTACAGGCCCTTCTGAGCCAGCACCGTGAAATTGAAGCCATTTATGAGCGGTATCGCCCCATCGAAATTGAAACCAGCAGTGTGCTTGAGACCTCTGAGTAACTACTTTTCCAGCGCTTTACCCACGACTTCGAAAACATCTCGCGACAAATTTTCAAGACCCGCAATACGCTCTAGTTGCTGTTGCATTGCATCGACCCCGTGTGCATAACGACGATAGCGTGTCAGCGGCGTACACAACCGAGCCGCGATCTGCGGATTCGCCGATTGCACTCTCGCAATTACATCTCCCAACAATGCATAGCCCCCGCCGTCCTGCCGATGAAATGCCGTCGGATTGGCAGAGGCAAAGCCTCCTACCAACGCCCGAACTTTATTCGGATTACGCCAATCAAAAGCCCCATGATTCTGAAGCTGTAGTACAGCTTCAACAGTGTCTGGGCTAGGCCTTGTCGCCTGAAGGGTAAACCATTGATTAACGATGAGCGCCTCGTGTTGCCAATTCTGGTAGAAATCTTCCAGCGCCGAATTGCGCACCGACTCGTTGTCAGCGTTGACCAATACCCTAAGCGCTGCCAGACGGTCACTGAGGTTGTCTGCGTTGCGCAGCATAGCCTTAGCCCACTCCAACGCCTCAGGCTGTGCGTAGCACAAATAACTTAATGACAGATGGCGCAAAGCCCTTCTACCAATTTGCCAACCATTTGGCTGATAGGGCTCTGAAATAGCGTAGCTGCTGAACCAATCGGTCCATTGATCTTCAAACTCAATCGCTAGTATGTTCTTGACGCGCTCCCTAGCCTCCCTAATTTGAAAAACATCGACAGAGCCCTGTTGCGCTTGCCGGTCAGCAAGGGACTCCTCAGACGGCAGCAAAAGCAACAACGCTTTCATAGCATCGTCTGTATCACTGGACATTGCTTTTCTGTAAGCCGCAGTAAAGGCATCCGACAAAGGGTCGCCACGCATCTGAGCTTCGATAACTCTTGATGAGTAGCGCTGCATTGCATCCCATTTCACAAATTCATCACTGTCGTTACTAATTAGCGCCGCTAACGTGTCATCGTCGTCTGCACTACGAAGCCGAACTGGGGCTGAAAAGCCCCGCAACAAAGACGCCGCTGGTTTATCTTGAACATTGTCGATCTGAAAGGTCTGGCTTGCCTCTGTGACATCAAGCAAGCGCGTTGAGCTGCCCTCTTCGAAGGTGTGAGACTGTCCATTGACCACTAAACCAATAGCCAGAGGCAAATGAAGCGGGGGCTTTTTCGAACCGTCCGGACCAGAGCCATTGTTTTGCGTCACCGTCAGAGTGACCCGCTTTGCCATAGGATCATATTGATCGTCGATCACTAGCTCTGGCGTTCCTGACTGCTCGTACCAGCGACGAAACTGAGTAAGGTCTTTGCCGGAAACCTGCTCCATCGCAGACACAAAGTCATCGCAGGTAACCGCCTGACCATCGTGCTGCTTGAAATAAAGTTTCGCACCTGCGGTGAACAGCTCGTGACCTAACAGCGTGTGCAACATTCGCACAACCTCAGCGCCTTTTTCGTACACGGTTAAAGTGTAAAAATTTGAAATTTCAATAAAACTATCCGGGCGAACAGGATGCGACATTGGGCCTGCATCCTCGGCAAATTGATGGGTCCTCAGAAAGCTGACGTCTTCAACACGCTTCACTCCGGGGGAATTCATGTCTGCTGAAAATTGGGAATCACGGAATACAGTAAAACCCTCTTTTAAACTCAGCTGAAACCAGTCACGACAGGTGACTCGGTTGCCCGAGAAATTGTGAAAATATTCATGCGCAACAATCGACTCAATCCTTAAATACCCTGCATCTGTGGTGATGTCAGGGGAGGCCAAAACGCATGAAGTGTTGAAGATGTTGAGGCCCTTATTTTCCATGGCGCCCATGTTGAAATCGTCAACCGCCACAATGTTGAATAGGTCAAGGTCATATTCAAGACCGTAAACCTCTTCGTCCCATTGCATTGATCTTTTTAACGAGTCCATAGCGTGATCGCAGTAATGGACGTCCTTAGCTTCAACAAAGATATTCAGCGCCACCTCACGACCAGAGGCCGTAGTGAATGCATCTGACACACACTCAAGCTCGCCGGCCACGAGCGCAAACAGGTAGCAGGGTTTCGGCCATGGATCGTGCCAACTGCTGCGATGGCGGCCCTCAGGTAAATCTTCTTGGGATACCGAGTTACCATTGCTCAGCAATACCGGACAGGTCTGTTTATCGGCCTCAACAGTGACTTTGAAAATGGCCAATACGTCGGGACGATCCAGAAAAAACGTTATTTTCCTAAAACCCTCTGCCTCACACTGCGTGCAATAAATGGTTCTAGATCTGTAGAGGCCTTCGAGGGCTGTATTGGTCTCTGGAAAAATACGCACCCTAGTGAACAGCTCACAGCTGTCATCTATGGCGGGCAGCGTTAATTGACTGCCATCGTAACTATATTGGTGAGGTTGCAGGGGCGCACCATCTATTTCTATGCACTCAATCTCAAGATCCTCACCATCAAGGATCCATGGCGCCTCATCCTTCACCTGCCGCTGCAATCGCAATTTGCTGGATACGAGCGTGTATCCGTCATAGATTGCAAAGGTCAAATCCACATCAGAGATGGTGAATTTTGGTGCCGTGTATTCTTTCCTATAGATCGTTTTCGGGCTGCCATCACGCATTGTCGTGCACCTTAACTTCCAAGTTATAACCGCCATATTTTCTAATGTTGATAACCCCCGTATCAAACATCAGATATTGGCCTTTTATGCCCAGCAGCGTTCCTTCGATTTTCTGCGTTTTGTTCAGGTTGTGCGAGCTTACTTTTACTGGCCACTCTAAAACTGGATAGTCGATACTTACACTACTTGAGTCATCCAACCACTGAATCGCTTGCATGCCATAGGTAGATTGCAATTCGGTAATGCCCTCATGACAGATATCAGCCAGAGCCCTCTGCCTATCCAGTAGGTCGACAGGACTGCCGTTACCTTTAAGCATCGTTTGCCAGGCAGTTTTGTCTGCCACATGCTGCGCCAGCAGAATTTCAAGTAGACCCGACTGATAACGAGTGGCAACACGCGCAATTGGTTTCGCCTGAGTGGCACCTTGGTCGATCCAACGAGTGGGAACTTGAGTACCTCGTGTGATCCCAACCTTCACTCCAGACGTGTTGGCAAGGTAAACAATATGATCCACAAAACAGTTCGTTTCACCCCACTCTGGTTCCCGGCAAGTTCCTTCAGCAAAATGACACTTTTCAGGTTTAATAATGCAGGTATCACACTGAGCTAATCGCTGAAAACAGGGGTAGCAATAACCCTGATTAAAGCTTTTTTTGGTTAATCTATCGCAATGTACGCAGTTGATAGCGCCTGTGAAATGAATACTAACTTTGCGCCCAAGCCAGGGATTAACCGATACCTCTTGATCGCCAGCAATGAAGGTGTAACTCACCGGATCATTCAAAGCGACTCGCATTTTTCTCACTGGACCGAACAAATCTGTCACTTGTTTTCTTCCTTCTCTAACCAGGTCATCGGTTGGGGATCATCACAGCTACTGCCGGCTTTATGTCCCTTATCGATGTAACCAATGCGCTCCTCTGGCGGCAAGTTCAACTCACCCCAGGCTATGACCGCCTGCATCGTATGTTCTCGCTGCGCAGCGGTAACGCTTGTACCGTCAGGCCACAGACCCGTGGCCAGTGCCTGCACCATACGCTCGTAGAGTTCTGGCCCCATCGCACGAACTGTTTCCAGATACGGATCAGTCAAGCTCTCTCTCCTCTTTAAGATCTATCAAACCGAGACAGCAAACCAAATACACCGCCCAATAAAACACCGATTACCAGTCCCCCGAGATGGGCGCCATTAGCAATCGCCCCAGCGCCTAGGATTTGCAGCGCCCCCACTAGACCGACAACAAGCCAGATCAACATAAATCCCACAACAGCAGGCGGGAGCGGTTCTATCCAATTTGGACGAAGCGCATTTCCCGCCCAGATGAATCCCATAAACGCGTAGACAACACCCGACATTCCTCCAAATATCGAAGGGCCGGAAATAAAATACTGAACACTGTTTGAAAACACTGCAGACGCTAAATATAAGCCTGTCAGATTGAGTGACCCCAGAGAGGTTTCTATACGACGTCCAAACTCCCAGATCCATAAACAGTTAAAAACCAAATGCATCCAACTGAAATGTAACAACGTTGGAGTGATGAAGCGCCACCAGTCACCACCGGGTTCCCCCAGGCGACCTCCACGGGACGTAAGTTCTACAGGAACAAAATTGAAAAGCTGAAGAAGCGGCCCATACAAACCCAGCTCTTTAAAAAGCAGAAACACCAAAGTGCTGAGGGCAACCAGCACAAAGGCAATTGGGGAAGATCTGATCTTACTGGGTAAGGGCATCGGACCATCGTAGCTTGTCACGGCAACTTGCATAGAAGCTGTTACCCGGCGGATGCAGCAAAATCAGCCGCTCTTCCTTTTTACTAACGGTAACCGAATCACCCGGGAGAGCCGTCAAGGAAACCTGGCCATCGCAGGTCACCAAAGGATGTATTTGGTTGCGCGAGACAACATCAACTTTAATCTTGGAGTCACCGTGGACAACGATTGGCCGACTCGTAAGAGAGTGCGAGAACATAGGAACTAAAACAATGGCATCGAGAGCAGGATTCATAATGGGGCCGCCCCCCGACATTGAGTAGGCGGTAGAACCTGTTGGCGTTGCCAAAATAAGCCCATCAGCATTCATGCGATAGACAAACTCGCCGTCGATGGTGAGCTCGAATTCAATCATCTGAGCAGATGTTCCGGAGTTTACGACAACATCGTTGAGAGCTTCTGCCGCGCCAATTACCTCGCCATCGCGCAGCACTTCAGTGTCGAGCAGAAATCGAGAATCTCGAGTGTAGTCACCGTCAAGCACGGCTGTTACTTGACCCACTAAATCGTCAGGGCTTACGTCTGTCAGAAAACCAAGTCGCCCCCGGTTAACGCCAATAACTGGCGTATGGTGCCGCACTAACGTTCTAGCGGCGCTTAGCAGTGAGCCATCGCCGCCAATCACTATGGCTAAATCTACACTTTCACCAATGGCCTCTCGGGGTTGCATCGCACGTTTTTCAAAGTGCGACAGGGTCGCGAGTCGATCCTCAAGCACCACATCAACACCTCGCGCATCTAAAAGCGCCAGTAGATCGGCCACGATCTGATTGACACCCGGGTGCTCCCGCCGACCAAGCAGACCCACTCGCTGGAATTCCTGCTCCATAGCTACACCACCTCAATCACAATAAATACGCTCGATGCTTTTCAGACACTTAAGGTGTGGCGATGATAACGGTTAAGCTCACGCCTCATGCAATGTGCCAGTTCAAAGCGCGGCAACTGCTCTCGAGCCGCCGCCATACCCTCTCTGGCTGATTGCTTCCAGAAAACCGAGTCGGACATCATCCGGTTAATGGCCACCACCATTTCTTCGCGGCTATCAGCCACAACAACGCCGGAGCGCATGCGAAAGTGCGACCTTCGCATAGCGTGACGGGTGGTGACTGTGGGTATTCCCCTGGCCATGGCATTCACTAATTTTGCATCGACGTGGTCTTCAAAAAGTAGCGGCTCGACGACAACCCGACAACGCTGGTCCAGTAGGTGGTGATCGTCAGTACTCCAGTGCAGAAAAACCCGAGACATTGCCGAGATATGCTCAATGAACTCTCGGGACGGTGCAGAACCGACAATATGAAACTCAACGCCGGGAATTATTCTCTGAGCTACCGGCCAAATTTCTTTTAAAAACCAGTTCACGCTAGCCACATTACCGGCATCGCCCAAATAACCATAGAAACCAATGCGCGGCTCGGTTCGATTGAAGTCGACCTCAGCTAACGTGGGTTTAGCGCCGGTTGGGTGGCTAAAGCTGTACTGAAGCTGCCGCATTGAAACACCACGCTCAGACAATCTAGCGGCGAGGCTGGGGCGGATAAAGACCATCTCTACCTCACGGCAAACATCGACGAGATAGGGCTCCCGTGAATCACTGCCTATGCCTGTCGTATTATCTTCATCGTCCATTACACCCTGACCATAGGGAATAAAGGCCATAGGCACGTCGGTGCCGATCGGTCGATAAGGCCACGACAGCAAGCCGTCGACGACTACCGCATCAAAGGCCTCAACATTACGCTGAATCGTTGTCTGTAAACGCGCGCAAAGCTTAGTTGTACCAAAACGCTCTTTCATTAAGCGCCTCAACCCTTTCTCGCAATCGGTGTCTGCGCTGCTCGCTTCAAAACCGCCGGTAACACGGAGGGGGCCAAGGTCGACACGCAAACGATGCAGTCCCTCTGCAGTTACAGGACCAACAACAGCAAGCGAAATCTCAAAATCCCGGCTGAGAACGCCAACATTGATTCTTGATTGCAGCGACAAAATACCATCACCGCAGCGAGACTGTACCGCGCTGATATAGAGAAGCTTTAATGGCGGCGCCAAGGCCATCAATTCAAACCCACATTATTGCCCTCAAGCACCCGTTCTGCTCGATAGCTTGAACGCACCATGGCTCCAGACACAACCTCCATAAACCCTAACGACAGACCTACATCGCGATAGTGCTCAAACTCTTCCGGAGTGACATATCGTGCTATTGGGTAATGATTTTTTGTCGGTTGCAGGTACTGCCCGAGAGTAATGACATCAACGCCATGCTCTCGACAGTCCTTCATGCACTGCACGATCTCTTCTTCTGATTCGCCCAGTCCCAACATGATGGATGTTTTAGTAATGACATCAGGCCGGTATTGCTTACCGTGGGCTAGCACTGACAGGGTTTGCTGGTAGGTCGCACGGACATCTCTCACCGGATGGGTCAGCCGCTCAACAGTTTCAATATTCTGTGCGAAAACCTCAATACCCGAGTCGAGCAAAATTTCAATTGCTCCCGTATCTCCCAGAAAATCGGGAGTCAAGGCTTCTACTGCCGTCTCTGGGTTTTGCTTTTTTACCGCAATCACCACCTCGGCGTATCGAGATGCCCCGCCGTCGGGCAAATCGTCCCGATTCACCGAAGTCAGAACCACGTATTTGAGCCCCATCAGTTGCACGGCTCGGGCCGTCTTAGCCGCCTCTTCGGGGTCCAACCAACCTTGGGGATTTCCTGTATTCACCGCACAAAATTGGCAGGCTCGAGTACAAACATCACCCATCAACATAATCGTGGCAGTACCTGCGCTCCAGCATTCACTAATGTTGGGGCACTTCGCCTCTTCGCAAACCGTCGCCAAATCATTGTCGTGTACGATAGTTTTTACCGCGGCATAATTGGGCGTACTTTGAATGCGAACGCGCAACCAATCGGGCTTTTGCAACGCGGCAGAGGCTGTAGCACTGCGTTTAATGCCATCTTTGATCGCTCGCACCCCCCTTTCAGTGGTGAATTTCTCACCACTTTTAACCTGCTGGGTTGGGATTAGCTCAATTTTTCTGTCAACCGACGATTCGCTCATAGTGGCTATTATATCGCGATCAGCGCGCTCCGTAGCAGTAATTCGTAGTCTACAAAAAACCAATAAATGCGGCGAGCCCGTCTTTGTTTGTCAACGGTGAATCCAGAAGAAAACTCGCAGCTTAAGCCCCAGCAGCCCTCAGCCATAATCAAAGGCTGGCGATAACCACCCCTACACCATTAAGAGCAGCGTTCCCCGTCAGCTCATCAAGGTACGTCGCTTCTGTAATAGCGTTACAACTAACCCCGGCATGGGCGTTGGCAACCCCGCTGAGAGTACCTGGCCGGCCATGGCCATAGCCGTGGGGTAAACTTACTACCCCCGACATCATTGTATCGGTTATCTCCAGCTCCACTTCAATGCTCCCCGCCCGGCTAGATACGCTCACGCGAGACCCCGTTAGCCAACCTTCACGCGCAGCGTCATCGGGGCTAACCTGCAAGGTACAACGCTGAGGACCTTTCACAAGCCGTGTGAAGTTGTGCATCCAGGAATTGCAGTCGCGCACATGCCGCCGCCCTATCAGTCGATAACCCTGACTAGCCTCATTAAGCTGCTGCTCAAGTCGGCCTAAATCGTCAAATATAGCGGACAGCGCAAGGTTTATACGTTGCTCTGGTGTTTTGAGGCGCTCGGGGAGTTGGGGTTTGAGCGGACCAAGATCAACACCCGAGGGTGTGGCACGGAGTGCTTCTATTGAAAGCTTGTGCTCGCTGTTATCACCGTAAGGGCCCGCTTTTAACCCTCGATCAATAATGACATGCGGCGGTACTGCTTTGCGGGCCTCAAGATCAAGCGCATCAGCAACACGCTCGCCTAGACCCTGAAAAATCTCCCAGTCATGCAAAGCCCCCTCTGGCTTGTCAAAAACTGCCTCACTAAAACGCGCAGTGTTACGCATAGCGTTTACGTGAAACGCCAAATCATAGTGATCGTGCTCTAGGGGTGAGGTCGGCGGTAAAATAACGTCAGCGTGGCGAGTTGTTTCGTTGATCCACGGGTCGAGAGACACCATAAAATCTAAGCCCTCCAGCGCCCCGTCTAAATCGTCCCCCGCTGGGGTCGACAACACCGGATTTCCGGCGCCAGTGAAGAGCGCACGAATTTGGCCCTCACCCGGGGTCCTAATTTCCTCAGCTAGGCAAGCAACGGGCAACTCACGATCAAACTCTGGCAGCTGTCGTACGCGACTGGTATGCCGACCAAAGCCACCAGGGCTGGCACCCACAACCTGATCAACTGCAGGCAAAGTAAACAAACTGCCTCCCTCCCGATCAAGGTTACCGGTCAATACATTCACAACCTGAATCGCCCACTGACATAAGGTGCCAAACCGCTGGGTCGAAACGCCCATACGGCCATAGCAAATCGCTTTATCAGCCGCCGCAAAATCATGGGTCAACTGAACAATGTCCTCTTCAGCCATCCCAGTGTGCGACGCAGCCCACTCGGGCGTGTAATGCACCACAGCCTGCTGAATGTCGCTAAGACCATCCACAAAATCCGTTAAATGCCCGAGCTGAACCAAGTTATCCCGAAATAGCAGATGAATCATTGCGAGAAGCAGCGCAGCATCGGTGCCGGGCTTCACCGCGTGGTGCGCTGTGGCCAACTCGGCGGTCTCCGTTCTTCTGGGATCGATGACAACCAACTTCCCGCCGCGCTCGGTCAGCGATTTAATCCGCTTTCTAACATCGGGTACCGTCCAAATACTTCCATTGGAGGCAACAGGGTTGGCGCCGATCATAAGGAAATAATCAGTTCGATCGATATCAGGAATAGGGAACATGAGTTTGTGACCAAAAAGCCACAATGAAATTAAGTGATGAGGCAACTGGTCGACTGACGTCGCTGAATAGCGGTTACGTGTTCTTATGTGCTTAAACAAAGCACTTTGGTGCGTCATCATGCCGTAGTTGTGCACCGTAGGGTTGCCCATGTAGATGCCGACGGCGTCGACGCCATGATTTTTGATCGTCTCGACCAGCCCCATGGCGGCAAGATCCAGCGCCTCATCCCATTCAATGGGCTGATGCTCATAACCCCCGTCAGCGCCACGAACCCGCTTAACCGGTTTCCGCAACCGGTCAGGATCGCTGTGGATGTCCTGCAGGGCCACGGCTTTGGGACAAATATGCCCGCGGCTGAGGGGGTCATCGGAATCGCCCTTAATCGAGACCACCTCAGGCCCCTCGGTTTCTATAACGACACCACAAATAGCCTCGCACAAATGACAGGCTCGGTAATGGGTTTGGCGCTCTTGATTCATGTTGAAAGCATCACTCGGAAAAGGCTCACCCTGCCCTGCCCCACTTAAAAGCGCAAGGCCAATCAAAGGATCCCCAAGACATTTACGCCGATCTACTCATGAACAGAACCACTTCATTAACCCGCATCAGATAGGTTTCCAATGCCCAAAGGTAAACATGTAAAGAGAGGGCCATATCAATGCTTAACTCGCCGGGGTGGCCGATAATGATTCACTATTAACGCGATCGCCTCGCTATACTGCCGAATTGGCGCGATTGACAGGTCGACCAGTCTGTCGCGGCGCAGTAGCAAATGCTCAACTAAAATCATGCAGTCACACCCTTACAGTTACGGCAGCAACATTACTAGGCAAGCTATGAATTCTCTGAAACGTATGCTTCTCCGTAAACGCGTCAAGCCATTTGCAGCACTGCTTGCGACGAGAAAACTGCTAAAAGACCCCGACGATACCCGTCAGGTTTTTAAAATCATTGATGCGCTGAGCGGCGATGTAATTGGCCGCACGGTAAAGCGACTATCTGATGACGCCACCGGTCGAGAGCTATTAGCCAAAAAACCTAATATCGTGGACCTACTCAATGATAGCGAGCGCTTATCGGCCATGCCCCCAGGTTCAATCGGGTATACCTATTGGCAGTTTATCCACATGCAGAATCTCTCTGCTGATGGCCTTATCGCCTCTAGTGAGGGCACTAAGGAAAATGTTGGATTTACAGCCGATGAGCGTTGGACCGGCAATCGCCTTAGAGATATTCGCGACTTGCAACACGTATTAACCGGATACGGGCGGAATCCCATCGGCGAGCTAAGCCTGTTGTCTTTCATGACAACTCAGGTTCCCAATCAAGGCATTAACTTCATCATCAAAATGGGGACACGCAAGTATCGACAGGAGATACCGTCACTGGATATTGAGGCTTTAATTCATGAGGGCAGAAGCATAGGACAGCAAGCCGCTTGGATGCCTGCTATTTGCTGGGAAGATCGCCTTGAAGAATCTCTCGAAGACGTCCGCACTGAGTTAGGCTTCAACCCCCCCATTAAGTATCAAAGTAGCCAGATCAACCAACCGGAATTGTTTGCGACCGCTTGATATTTTGGCTTGTTTTCTTGGGGCGGGCCTCAGCAACCACAACCAGCCCTCGCCAATTTGCACGGTACGCTATTCGATAGCGTCAGAAGACCGAATTCATGGGGTACGGAAAGAAACTACATCGCCATCAATGCAAAGGCTAGCCAATACCCAGTTGCCAGACTAATCTCTCCGTTGACGCATCGACGGAACGCATTGTTATGGCCTCCAAAAAGTCACACCACTTCACGCCCGACGAGAACTTCACCAAACTATTGCATGACCACAGTGGCAATACGATTAATGGCGTTGGTGAGCCTCAAAAGCGGCGCCCAACCATGGTTTGGTGGGCGCCAAACCCGGAGACTGCCCCCTTCGGTGAGGCGCAAAAGTGGTTTTACTCAAAGGAACAACCCGACGAGGAGATGCTTGAACTCAGAAGGTCACGCCACAAGGTGGTAGCGCAATCCGTACCTGACATTGCGACCCAAAAGGTGATGAAACCACCGCAAAATTGGACCGATCAGCTGCAACAGTTTATTGATTCAGGTGACTGTGAAATGACCGGCGTCACCCCGCTTGAGGCCGACTGGGTGTTCGATCATGAAGACACGACGCTTCCCAATATTGTCATGATCGGCGTACAACACGATTATGAAGAGTTGAAGCACGTCCCAGACATTCGAGGCGGAAAGGATGTCACGCGGCAATACCTTCGTGCGGCTGCCGCTGCAAAAAAAGTCGCGGCGTGGGTACGCGAACAGGGTTACCAAGCCGACGCTGTAACCGGACCAATGACAGGAAAAATTTTAATGATTCCCCCCGCCATTGCCTGCGGCTTTGGTGAGTTGGGAAAGCATGGATCTATCATCAACAAAGAGTTTGGTTCAGCATTTCGATTATCTGCAGTGCTGACCGATGCTCCCTTTGCCAGCACGCCGCCTAGAGAGTTTGGAGTGGATGATTTCTGTAGTCGCTGTCGCGTCTGTGAGAACGCCTGCCCCCCTGAAGCCATTACTCCAGAGAAGCAGACCGTCAGAGGCGTCGATAAATGGTACGTCGACTTTGAGCGCTGCATCCCCTATTTCGCAGAGACCTCCGGTTGTGCGATTTGCATCGCAGTGTGTCCTTGGTCACTACCGACCGTGGGGCTGAGCCTAACGGCAAAACTGCAAAGGAGAGCTGAGCGACTGGCAATTGAAGCCAGCAAACAATGAGCACCGCCCCGAAAGCGAAGGCACCCATCGTGGTTGAGTTGCCGCATTAAAGCCACTGCCATCGACCCTGTCTTAGCACAAGAGCAGAGGGCGCTGTGCACCGCCACAGCGACCCAACACGGTGATTTCAGTATGGGAGCTTCGATGATACGCAGCACCCTTGTGCCAACAATAGTCCAGCTATTTGGCGCTGAGCCCAGCGACGAACTCCGCCATTTCAGACGCACTCTCTTCACTGAACTGCTGTGCATGCTCATTGTCATTGAGTGCTGCCAGAAGCTCAGAACTGCCATTGATATCGGACAGTAAATCCCAACCGTAGGTCTTTTTAGCGACTGCCTGTGCTAATGGCAGCACATAAAGCGCCATATAATCAGGTGCCATCGGGCTCGCCCCCATGAGGAAAGGCCCGCAATCAGCCAACTGGTTTAATGTGCGGACCCCCTTCTCAAGCACTGGCTTAACCTCATCAATGGTTAGCTGCTCGTTACGCCCACCAAAGAGAGTTCCCGGAAAGAGCCGGCGGGCAGGCAACTCCAAATACAGCTCTAGAGAATGCATGAGCTGGCGGGCTCGGGCTTTGGCATAACTCCCTTTGGGAAAGACTGGCTTATCTGGATACTGTTCATCGAGGTACTCAAGAATCACCTGTGTCTCAGCGATGAACCCATGTTCCGTCTCTAGGCAGGGCACCTTCCCCATTGGACTCATAGAAATCCAATCCGGACTTTGACTAGGAAAGGTTTTGACAACCTCATACTCAAGCCCTTTGGCCGCAAGGGTCATTCGCACCATATTGAAATAATTACTGACAGCAAATCCGTAAAGTTTGAGCACATGAAACTCCATCTGTAGAGGGTGCCCTAGCCTAACATCCACCGCAGCCTTCTAGAACTACAAAACGCCTGTCCACCCAGTTTGTGCAAGGGCATAATCGGCGCAGAATAAAACGCACACAACTAAGACTCAGGCAGGAGCTGCTAACCATGATAAAAGTGATCACCCTGCTCTGCCGCAAAGAAGGCATGAGCAAAGCTGATTTCCGGCAATATTATGAAACCAACCATCGGCATATTGGCGAGAAATATTTAAGCGGCTACGCCACACATTACGAGCGGCGGTACGTGCGCCCCTCTGACCCAAGCGTTCAATACGGTCTCGAACCTGATTTTGATGTAATCATGGAGGTCTGGTTTCCCCATCAGGGGGCCATGCAAACTGCAATGGCGGCACTGGCGCAACCAGAGGCGCAAACCCAAATTGCAGCCGACGAGGAGCAGCTATTTAACCGTTCAAAAACAGTCAGTTTTGTCGTGGATGAAGTCGCGTCGACCATGCCTAGCCTTGCATAGTTCTCGAGCAGCGCCCTCCCCGACAAAGCCAGTCAACATTCACCCGTATAACCGCACAAAGCTTCGAATAAGCCTGCCATTTAGGCCAAGCGGTTCTCTCCCAAGAGGAAAGCCCTTAGGAGAGAGTCATACGGGTTACTGCAAGCGCTCAGCCTTCGATGGGCGTTAAGCCCCGACGAATGAGCAAGGCCTCTATCTCCGCATCACGACCGCGAAAATTGCGATAAAGGCTCATGGCATCTTCAGATCCACCCCGTGAAAGCAACTTGGCCCTGAAATGATCACCATTCTCACGACGCAAACCGCCATTTTCTAAGAACCATTGAACCGTATCAGCGTCGAGAACCTCACTCCAAATATAGGAGTAATAACCAGCAGAATAGCCACCCACAATATGGGAAAAATAGGTCGTGCGATAACGTGGTGGCACCACTTCAAAATCTGCTCCCGCTTCCTTTAGGGCATTGGCCTCAAAAGCTAGCACTCCTTCGGCGTTGGGTAGCGTATCTGCAGACTGCTGATGCCACGCTTGATCTAACAAGGATGCAGCGAGGTATTCAGTCGATCGGAAGCCCTCATTAAACAGCGCTGAAGCCGACACTTTCTCCAATAGTTCAGGCGGTAGTGACTCGCCTGTCTCATGATGAACAGCATAGTTGGATAATATCTCAGGCCAATCAGCCCACATTTCGTTGACTTGTGAAGGATACTCAACAAAATCTCGGGGGACTGACAGACTGCTGGGGTACTGCACATCAGCGAACATGGCGTGTAACGCATGACCAAACTCATGGAATAATGTTGTTACTTCATCCCAGGTTAATAACGTGGGTTCACCTTCTGGCGGTCGAGGAATATTTAGGTGATTAGCTGAGACCGGCTGCGTTCCCATCAGGCCTGACTGGGACACATAAGACATAGCCCAAGCACCACCGCGCTTAGACGCTCTTGCGTACATATCTTCCACAAATAATGCGAGCACAGAGCCGTCTGCATTGCGCACCTCCCAGACCCGCACCGTCTCGTGATAAACAGGCAAATCATTACGCTGGGTAAACGTAATGCCGTACAGCTGTTCCGCTGCATGAAATACGCCGCGCACTAGAACATTGTTCAGCTCAAAATAGGGTTTCAGCTCAGACTCGTCGAAGGCATATTTTTGCGCACGCAAGGCCTCGGAATAATAAGCCCAATCCCAAGGTGCCAATTCAAATGTTTCTCCCTCCGCGGCAATCAAGGTCTGCAGCTCTGCAGCTTCAGTCTTGGCGTTGGCTACCGCAACAGGTGCCAAATCGGTAAGCAGGGTGTTAACCGCCTCAGTGGTTCTTGCCGTTTGATTTTCTAGGTTAAACGCGGCATGACTTGGATAGCCCAATAAGCTTGCACGCTCGGCACGTAGCTTCATGATTTTTGAAATATTCTGCCGGTTGTCGTAGTCACCCCCGGAGGACCCTCGTCCAACAGATGCCTTGTAAATCCGCTCCCTAAGCTCCCGATTAGTGAGGCGAGCCAATGCAGGCTGCCCAGAGGTGTTAAGCAGTGGTATCACCCATTGCTCATCTTGGCCTCTTGCCACCGCCGCCGCCTTAGCAGATGCAATCTCCCCCGCTGACAAACCGTCGAGCTGCGCCACGTCGTCGACGACAATTGCACGGTCATTGACCTCTGACAAAACATTCTGCCGAAATGCGGTTTGCAAGCTTGCCATCTCTGTATTTATCTCACGCATCCGCTCCTGCTCAGATGCGTTCAATAACGCCCCAGCCCTGACAAAACCCTGATGGGTTTCCTCAAGCAGTCGCAGCGCCTCGGGGTCAAGTCGCAGCTCATCCCGCTCCCGATGCAAGGCGTCAACACGCGCAAAAAGTCGGGGATCTAATAATATAGCGTCCTCGTGTTCCGCAAATTGCGGTGACAGCCGCACTTGAATCGCTTCGATCTCATCATTGGTGTGGGCCGAAGATAAACCAAAGAATACTCGGGCAGATCGGTTTAGTAGCTGTCCACTTTGCTCCATCGCCACTAACGTATTGGCAAAGGTTGGCGGTGCCTCATTGCTAGCAATCGCCTCTATTTCGTTGCGCTGCTCTGCCATACCTTGAAGCATGGCCGGCTCGAAATGCTCATTTTTTATGCGATCGAACGGCGGGTAGCCAAACTGCAGGTCACTAGGTGTGAGCAGCGGATTTTCAGACGCGCCCGTTGCATTGTCTGATTCAGCGACATCATCTGAGTCGGACTCCACAGCAACCTCTCCAGTACAGGCGACCAACACGCTGAAGATTAACGTGCTGGCCAATATTTTTACTACATTCATGTCTACTTCCTTGTATGTATTTTTTCTTACAGATTCACTTAACTTTATAAGTTGGCTTCAGGAACTTCTACCAAAAATGCGCTTCATTCTATATCAGGGAGAACTTCCCAATCAGGCGCCTCAAACTCCCCGAGCAATTCCACCGTAACAATTTCAGCCTGGGCTTCAATGATTGCTTTCACTTCTCTGCCGCCCATCACCGAAGCAGCGTCTCGGGCAACCTTACTGTCCCAAGTAGCAATCGCCAATGCCCTTCGATCGTCCCCAATCTTTCGATGGAGCCTTGTTCCTCGCGCTCCGGGTGAGCGCTGTATAATCGCGCTCGCCTCCATCCAAGAGGCTGCGTATTCATCGATGGAGTGGCCTTTTTTAGCCGTGACTTCAAAGATGTAGTACATGAATTCTTCCCCTGCCATTTGAACTCATGTGACTACACTTTTTGCCGACAACGCGTTTGCGACTTGCTCGCCATACGAGTTTCACATGCCTCTAAAGTGACAATGAGTGCCTCTGTTCATATTCTAGGTAACAATGCGCGCACAGTGCCTCATACGTCACCCCGGGAGCGTCGATCATAATTTGATGCCCCTCGTGGGTCATGCCACTCTCACCCAAGCGTGCATTAAAAATTGCTTTCTCGCCGCAGCGACAAATCGTTTTCATTTCCTCCAAAGAATGTGCTACTTCCAAAAGGCGAAGGCTACCGGGAAATGCGCGTCGTCTAAAATCGGTGCGAATACCAAACGCTACGACCGGGAGATCATCCAAGACCGCAATTTCTAGCGCCGCATCGACCTGAGCCGGCTCCAAAAACTGCGCCTCATCAATAAGAACACAGGCAAGTGCAGACTGGGAAGAAGCACGATTTTGGCGCAACTCCTCTACCTTGCCACGCAGATCTTGACCGGCAGCGAGCAGAATATCTGCGGTACGGTTAACCCCCAGCCGAGAGACGATTTGATTGTGGCCTTTCGTGTCCAATGCAGGTTTAACCACAACCACTGATTGTCCACGCTCTTCATAGTTGTGTGCCACTTGTAACAGCGCTGTACTTTTTCCGCTATTCATAGCCCCGTAACGAAAAAACAACTTACTCATTGTAAAACCTGGCGCCCACAAACCTTGATCCGGCTGCGACCGATTGCCAACACCTTGCGTTACAGTTCGACACAAATTTTTCCGAAATGTTTCTGCGACTCTTGATGCCGAAATGCCTCGCCCAGAGCCTCTAATGGCATTGAGCAGTCTACGACGGGTTGCAAACCGCTAGCTTCAATGGCCGCTGACATAGCGAGCTGATCACTGTGACTACCAACCGTAATACCACTCAGACGTCCATTCTTGGTCATCAAAGCTGCTGTCGGTACCTCACCAGAAAAACCGGTCAACACACCGATAAGGCTGATACAGCCGTCGACAGCCAATGCATCAACTGACTGAGGCAAGTTCCCTGGCCCTCCAACTTCAACCACAAGGTTTACACCACGGCCGCCCGTCATCTCAAAAGCCCTAGCCCCCCAATCGGCATTTTCACGATAGTTAATCAAATGCTGTGCTCCCAGTTCGCCTAGGCGCTCAAGCTTTGCGTCAGAGGACGACGTCGCGATGACTCGGCAGCCCATCATGCGGGCAAATTGCAGTGCAAATACTGAAACGCCCCCACTTCCTTGAACGAGCACCCAGTCCCCGGGTTGCAGGGCAGTCTCAACACACAGTGCCCGCCAAGCCGTTAGGCCCGCACAGCTGAGGGTTGCGGCTTCAATGTGACTCAAATTTGTGGGCGCCTGACTAAACGCGCTGGCTGGCATAGTGACTGTTTGTGCCGCAAACCCGTCAACATGATCTCCAGGTACACCCTGAAGGCATGCGGCTGTCGGACGACCACTGATCCATTGGGGGAAAAAGTGACTGATCACATTATCCCCTACTGAAAAACCCCGTACGCCCTCTCCCACCGCGGTCACAACACCCGCGCCGTCTGACATGGGAATTCGTCCATCTGCAGCGGGAATCAAGCCGACGACAACCGCATAGTCGTGGAAATTCAGGGAGCTCGCTTTGATCGTGACCTGAATTTCATGGGACTGCGGAGCTCGTGGTTCAATATCGATGAGTGAAAGTTGGTCTATACCCCCTGGGGCTGCGAGTGACATGGCCTGCATAACAAATCCTTGCTCTAAAACGAATTGAGTGTCGCGCCGCTGCCTCGACCAGGCCCTTTAGCCGGGTAATATCGCGGTGCTTTATTTCCTCTCTACCTCTGCCTTTTCTCTCTACCTCTGCACTAACTTGAGCTGCACAGGGCCGCAAAAGCAGAGGCGACATCAGAAGCTGTGCCACTTGCAGTGTCAATGATTTCCCAAGGGCGGACGCAAGCGCCTTCTTTCTCGCACCACTGGTATCCCGCAGACCCAATACACCCATTGCTATCTGAATCACCACCGACCAGCGAAGCTGGCGTTGGAGATTCACTGGCAGCACGATAGACCGTTTGCCCGTCGTTAATCGTCTCCAAAACCTGAATTTCCGCAATCTTCAATGGATCTATTGTAAGTGGATTTTCCGAGAGAACCACAAAGTCAGCCTGCTTACCGACTTCGATCGAGCCCTTTTGCTGTTCTTCAAAATGCTGGTAAGCGGGCCAAATTGTGATCGCCTTAAGGCCTTCATAAGGTGTAACGCGCTGATCGGCGCCCAGCACCACACCGCTTCGAGTCACTCTCGTGACCGTTGCCGACAAGACACGCATCGAATCTGGCCTCGCAACAGGCGCATCGTGATGCGACGAGAAAATCATCCCAGCATCGAGGACATCTCGCGTCGGCGAGATATAGGCTGCTCGCTCTGGCCCTAGCACTGACTCACGGTGCCAATCTCCCCAATAAAAGGTGTGCATAGGGAACAGTGAAGGCATTACCCCCAGTTCCTTGAGACGACCAATTTGGTCTTTACGCAAGGTTTGTCCGTGGATGAGGACATTACGACGATCACCCAATCCATGTACTGCAACAGCGCGCTCTATGGCGTTGAGAAACCGATCGATCGCGGCATCGCCGTTGCAATGCACCAGAACTTGCCGGTTATTAGCAAACGCATCCATCACCTCGTCATTGACCTGCTGTTCTGTCATCGCGGGATAACCCACATAATCTGCGGGCTGACCATGAGGGGCTACGAAATAAGGCTCGCTTAGCCACGCAGTCTTTCCTTGCGGCGACCCATCAATGGTGAGCTTTACACCCGCAATGCGAAAGCCATTGGAGTACCCAATGCCCTGATAAGCCGAACCGGAATAGTAAGGCGATGCCGTCATTTGGTCTTTTGCTGTGTAATCAAGGTACATGGCAACGTCGATCGGTAGCGCCCCTTGCCCAGCGCGAGTTTGAGCTGTTACCAGCGATGACGCGAAAGCGCGCCCCTCTTGGGCCGTTGTATAGCCGTAGCTTGCAAATAACTCCACGCCCTGGTCGAAAAGATCGATTGCGTAGGCGGGTTCAATACTGGACTGAAAAACCCGTAAAGCGCTGAAAAATGCGTTTTCTTCCAGCACCCCATTAGGCGTTTTTCCATCTTCCTCACAGCGAATCGATCCGCCCGGAATTTCCTTGTTGCAATCGTCTATTCCAGCAAGTGCAAGCGCTCGGCGATTAAACACGCCGAAATGGCCTGACTGGTGAATCACCATGAGCGGTTTTTCCTCGGTAACCATTGATAGCTCTTTAGCCGTGGGGAAAATACCCTCTGACAACTGAGAATCATCAAACCCAAAACCCAGCAACCAACCGGTTCTCTCTATGAACTCAACTCCAGAATTGGAACCCCGCCAATCCCTCAACGTCGCCACAAGGCTCGCAAAATCTGTGACTTCACCATCGGGGATGGGCAGCAAATTGGCGCTTGCCGCTTGAAGGCCCGCACTCACAACGTGCCCGTGTGCATCGACGAAGCCAGGCACCATAGTGCTACCTTGCAAATCGATTTGCTCAGTCGTTTCAGCGATGAAAGGTTGTAGACCCGCTAAACCACCAACATAAGTAATTAGCCCATCTCTAGTCGCCACCGCCAATGCCTTGGGGTTGTTATCGTCAACGGTAATGATCTTCCCGTTAAAAAAGACCTTGTCGGCCGGCAACTTCTCTACAAGCTTGGATTCCGCGACGGGCGTGTCTGGACTGCCACAGCCAACCATGGCTAGCGTCAGTGCAAAGCTGGCTAAAATTGTGTGTCTGCGCATAACATTTCCCTCTAGATGTGACGGGCTGATACTTTTTTATCAAAAGTACACTGCGATAAATTCGGCAGTACTCTCCCCTGATTTATTTAATAACGTTAATGCTTCATCAAAGATCATGAAAGAAATTGCCTGTTCAAGCACTGAAAGGAACTGCCCCTCGGTGGACATAATGTCTACGCATGCTTTTCGTGTTGTCATTAACGCAGTCAGAGAAATCTGACTGTCATTCGCCTCAAAAGTGCCAGAAAAGTTATTACAACCAGCGAATCCTCGTGCCTCTTGATCTTTCTCACGAAGCTGTAGATAGGCCTCTTTGCGTTGCGACCTCATCATCTCTACCGGCTCGCCGTTGAGCTTAATTAACTTCCAGTAGGTATTCGTGAGCGGCGTGTCAACGTCTGTAAGACTTGGCGCTTCGGCCGTAGCAGAAGCGTTGACCAAAGAATGAGGAGCGGATTCAGAAGGCTCTGAGGGGGTTGAGGTTGACGTTGAGGTTGAGGTTGAGGTTGAGGCACAGCCTACTACTAGTGATGCCGCGCAGATCAGCCGCAATAATATTGCCACTTTCATATTTGACTCCATGTCTTAGTACTATCAACTCGCTATGCGTGCTGATGGCTCATCAGGGCCCGCGTTTTGCCATTATTTGGCAGTCCATCAAACAAACCAATACTTAAAAGTTAACTCCCGTGAACGCGCCCTGACTGATAACATATTCAGGTCTGACGTATACAGGGTCAGTCATTAAAAGGATCGATAACATTTGACCCGTGTACTTACTCTCTGCTCAGAGGTGGATAAACAGTGCCCCAGGCGACCTTTGATATAGCACTAAGCACCGAAAAAACTCTTCTGTTTTATAAGGCCAAAAAAAGCAGAGTGCAAGTTGTAGCACACGATGGCAGAACTCTTAATCTTCCCTGGGAGCTTTTCAAACCCTACATTACCCCAACGGGAATCCGCGGCACCTTCACCATATTTTTTGATCACGATGGCAAATATGAACGGCTGGTCGCAGTATGAACGAGTGCGACCTTGGTAGGACAAGACTACCCCATGAAAAATTTCCGATATTTTTCTTGAATCGGCCGCTACTTAAGCTCGGTAACTGACAAGGTGCATCCCTTGGAAGATTTGCAGCGCAATGAGAACCCGCCTTCAGGAGTCTCATACCCTGCCACTCAGTCTGGGGCGGAATCAGTATCGGTAACGGCTTTTTGCTCTTCTGATGCCAGGGTCGGCGCATGGTCATCAGGTAGCTGGGCTAAAGATGCCTCGGGCTCTTCTATTGGCTCTAAAACAAGGTCCAGTCGGCTGGTCTCAAGCTCAAAATCTCGCGGCTCTAACTCTGGCAAACCCTTAGAAATTTTTGTGGATATTTTTTCGAACTTCTCGACCTTTCCAAAGAGCCCTTGCTTTCCAGCCAACGCAACTACGGCTTTGTTGTAGTGATTCCCTACAGTCGTTAAGGACCCCCCCAAACTACGCAGTCCCTCTGCCACGCCCGCGACCTTATTATAAATATCGGCAGCCATGTCACTAATTTCCCTCGCCTCGGCATTGCTACGCTCAAGCATCCACAGATTTGCGACAGTGCGCAAAATAGGAATCAATGTTGTATGTGACACTAAAACAACGTGTCTACTGAAGCCGTACTGAAACAATTCTTTATTGTGCTTCAGCGCTTCGATGTAAGCTGATTCCATGGGCATAAACATGAGCACATAGCTGGGGCTTTTCATCCCTGTAAGGTTGGTGTAATCCTTCGAGGCCAAATCATCAATGTGCTTTCTTACGGCTAGAACATGTTCCGACATCGCACGCTCGTAGTGCTCGGGAGTCTCTGCAGCTATCGTTCTCTCATAAGCATTGAGCGTGACCTTGCTATCGATAATAAGCTGACGGTCCTCCGGTAGACGCACCAAAAAGTCTGTTCGCTTCACTTTCCCCGCGCTGTCGGAAAAGCTGTCTTGCATTGTGTAGTGATCCCCCTCGATCAGACCACTGATCTCAAGGGTTCGCTGCAGCTGCGCTTCACCCCAGGCCCCTCGCTGTTGCGAGTCACCTTTTAATGCGGTTGTGAGATTGCTAGCGTCCTGGCCAATTTTTAAACCTAAATCCTTGACGCCATCGATAGCTTGCTGCAACGAAGTATGGCTTTTTGTCGATGCATCATGAACTTCGTTAACGCGACTTTGAAAGCCCGCTATTTGCTCCTGCAGGGGCTTTAGGATGCCTCCCAAGGTTGTCTGATTTGTCTCTGCGAACTGCTTGCCTTTTTGCTCAAAAACTTTGTTGGCGAGATTTTCAAATTGTTGATTCAAGGACTCACTAGAGTTTTTGAGAAATTCTTTCTGATCTTTAATATTTGCTTCCTGTTGCTCTCGCTCTGTCGCAAGCACTGCGGCTTCGGTGGTCTGTTGTTCCAATTTTTCGAGGAGTTGCTGCCGTTCAGATTTCAGCTCATCAAGGTCGCGCTGCAGGCCCATCATGCGCGCTTGCGCAGCACTAAGCTCTGCCTGCCCTTGGCGTAATTCCAATACCTCGCCTTCGATTTTGACGACCTGCGCTGTAAGCCGCTGTTTCTCGGCTTGAGCAAACTCGTTTTCTTTTTCGAGCCGCAGACCATCATCCTCGCTTTCTCTCAGCGCCTTTTTGGCCTCGTCTCTATCACTTTCAGCCAACGCCACTTCCACCTTCAACTGGTCGCCACTCTCCTGTGCATTGCGCAGCTGCAATTCAAGCGCGGCCACCTTAGAGCGATTACGGTACCCCGCAAAAAAATAGGTAAGCAGAATCACAATCAGTGCAGCGATCACAAATCCCACCGACGTCTCACCGGTAATGGGCATCAGACCTTGCCTATGAAAACTAAAATTTTATCGATCATTAAAAACAGCACTCTTGGTGTGGCCTTTTTGCTTTTATCGCAACAGTTCGTTGGATTAAAGCCCCAGTCAAGCTCTCAAAGCTTTGCGATCACCTTAATCTCCACCTTTAAACTCGGGTCCACTAGAGCAGAGACACCGATGAGTGTTTGAGCGACTTCGGGCTTCTTACCATAAGCCGCTTGCCTAGCCCCAAAAACAGCAGGTACCTGACTCATACACTCCTTCATGTCGGTGACGAAGAACGTTTCATCCACGATATTGTCCATCGTGGCCCCAAATTCAAGAAGGACCGATGCAATATTTCTGTACGCCGCTTCGACTTGTGCGGGTAAATCAGATGGAATTTCTCCAGCCTCTGTCATTCCTACCTGACCGGCCAAATACAATGAGTCACCCACCCGTACACCTTGGCTAAAAAAATCGGCGTAGGGACCGGCTTTGTACAACTCTTTTTCTATAGACATAAACTCTCGTTAGTAGGTTGAAGTTGAGTGACACACAATATAACAAGCGGCAGACGTTGTGACCCCAAGACAACAGGCAAAAACAAGCGGAAGTCCTTTGCGTGATTACTGCCCCATTGCATCAACCTGCTGCCGCATTAGAACAAACCTAGCGCTCGCTGGTGCTACCGGGTGAAAATTGCAACTAGTAAGCGCCTCAGGCTGTTCAAAAACTGTTCCATGACTTCAACTTCGCTGCAACCGGTTCAAAACTCCCATTGCCCAAACTTATTGTTGGAGCCAATTCGCTGTTTAGGTCTTTAAAAAAACTTTAAATATTTCAACCAAAATGGCAATCCCACTGCATTAAGACGCAATCCTCAGGGTACGCTTTAAGCCCCCAGTTAATAATGTAACCATCAGGGTTAAGTGGCGCCAATTTTTCCCGTATATTGACTATTCAAGGCATAGCGACAAGAGGAGGACCCATTTGTGGCGAATTTTGTTTTTACCGATATTTTGTTTTTGTCGGGGGTTATCCTGCTGCTGGTGTCCGGCGTTTGGCTTTATGCCACGAGGGACTCCGTCGAACCGGATCCTAAGTATCAATACTTTGGCCCTCCTACCAAGGAATCGCAATCGATAGAGCCCGGAGAGCGCGCTGTTTTTGGGCCCGCTGATCCAGCCGACGAAGGCGTTTTGTGGAGCGCCTACAGCCCCGTTGACCCAACCGATCGAAAACGCCGACATCGTTAGCCACAATACAGCCGTCACCTACCCGATGGGCACTTGAATGCTAGAAAAATATTTCATGATTGCGCTCTACTTTGGCCTCCTTTTGATGCTGGGCTTCGTGGCCTCAAAGCGCGTCAAAACCATGAAAGATTTTGTTGTCGGCGGTAAGTCCCTGGGTTTTTGGGTGGCTGCTTTCTCAGCGCAAGCAACGGGCGAATCGGCATGGCTGTTATTGGGGCTTACCGGTATGGGAGCCATGATTGGATTTTCTGCCTACTGGGTTGTGCTCGGCGAATTGCTTGGCGTGTTTGTAATGTGGTTTTTTATGGCCTCACGTTTTAAGCGTTTGACCGACCGCTACGATGCGATAACTGTCATCGATTATTTGGTGACTCGCTTTCGCAGTAAAACCCACACACTACGCGTGGTCGCAGCGCTGAGCCTTTGCATCTTTGTTCTGATCTACATTGCCGCGCAAATTGATGCAACAGGATCTGCCTTCGAAACTTTTCTGGACTGGCCCTACCTCACCGGTGCCATTTTTGGCTTTAGCATAGTCACCATTTATTGTTTGGCGGGGGGGTTTCTCGCCGCTGCTTGGACTGACATGTTGCAGGGTGCCGTAATGTTGGCGTGCCTCATGTTGCTCCCTACGGTAGCCATTCTGACCATGGCTAATGCGGGTTCAATTTATGATGGGCTTGCCACCATCGACTCTAGCCTGGTTACTGTGTGGGGTGCCGGTGGCCCCACCCTACTCAACATTGCCGCGGTCATAGGCATGGCCCTGATCGGGCTCGGTTTTTTGGGGTCACCACAGGTATTTGCGCGCTTAATTGCGATCCGCAATGATCAACAAATTCACCGTGGTAAATGGGTCGCATTAGTTTTCACTCTACTGGTCGATTTCTCTGCGGTCACGATTGGCATCTTGGGTCGCTTCATTTTCACTCAAACAGGTGCAGATCCAGAAGTTGTTTTGGGCAACGGCGCTCAAAATGTATTGCCCGAGTTAGTCGAGTATACCTTTCCCCCGTGGATCGTAGGGCTGTACGTGGCGGCCGTATTGTCTGCCATCATGTCAACGGTATCGTCACTTATCGTGATGGCAGCAGGCTCTCTCACTCACGATCTCTATGAACAAATCTATAACCCAACCATGAGTGACGCTCAGGCAGCCAAGCTTTGCAGGATAATGACATTGGCGCTGGCACTTGTAGCGCTGCTAATTGCTGTGACGGTAGCGATCATGTCCCCCGACCGCACGATTTTTTGGTTTGCCATCTTTGGTTGGTCCGGAATCGCCGCGACCTTCTGCCCTATGATGATTCTCTCTCTGTTTTGGCCAGGATTTACTGAGCGCGCTGCTATAGCCTCTATGCTGGCTGGATTTTTCATGACTATCGCCAGTAAATTTTTACTTCAAGACCTCCACAGCGTAGGCGAATACTTTGCTGCACTAGAAACGATGCCCCCAGCTTTTCTAGCGGCACTCATCGTTGGGTATTGGGTCTCTAAGGTCTGGCCAGACGCGGGCCTTGCGGCGCGTTATCAGGAAGACCTGACACACTGCGAATGAACACACAGGAGATGTGGCAAAGTGGCGCTAGAACTAACGCACAAGGTGCCCAACCACGGAAATCCGCCTAGTCACAGGTGAAATTTGAGACCGTCTGTTGCAACCAATTTGTGCTGTTGCCCATAAACATGGCGTTCAGCCCAAAGCTCGCACAGTGGTCTAGGGCCAGAGTTTTCACCTCCTCCGGCAGCTTGGCGCAGTCATTTAGCTCATCGCTAAAGGTTTGATTGGGGTTACAGCCGCTATCAAATCCCATGGAGGCCTGAGCGTAAGTGATTTTAATTCCTTCTTCACTGGCATCTGATGTGCTCGGCCCAAATACGAGCACAGTATCCGCAGACGAGATCTCGGAGACGTCTCTTGGCGGCTGTTGCTGGGCGGCGCAACCGATAAAAAAGGCAAGGACTACCGCTGTTGCGGCAACTTTAAAACTAAGGGTGCGCACAGGAAAGTTCGTAGCGAGCATAACGGCTTCTCCAAAAACATTTGGCGTTCTAAAACAAACTTCGGTCTAAGATATGTCGCCAACATAACAGTAAGGTTTCGCCCCAGTAGCATTTTTCTAGTTGAAGTGTGAGCCGGTAAACATTCATTTAGACTTTTCATGAGAGGACAGCGGCAGAGAATTCATTAATCTGGTCAAGTTTCTCTAACAGACGCTGGAAAACAGCCGTTGCCTGAACAGCTTCTATCTTGCCGAAAACTGCTGTCAGTAATTTATAACGAAATTCGACATCGCACTATCACTCACCCTTACCCTCAACCGCGTCCTGCTCTTGCCGCTGTTTAAAGTACCGCACAAACTTTTTCGAAGCGCTATAAAACAATCCCGACGCTACTAATACGACAGCTAACAAACTGAACATCATGGGGTAACCCATCTGTCCTAGAATTGATGTTGAATCGCTCATCCTTTGTCCTTTTTTTTACACCGCTTGCTACAAGATTATTGGTGACGGCAATCGTATTACTCTTGTGGGAAAAAAACCCAAGCGAGCACCGTTTATCAACGTCCGCTGAAGCTCTGCTTACCGCGTATCAAGCCCCGTGCTCACTACAGACTGCAACACCATAGTATTGAGTTGCAGCCTATATGACCATACTTACTCAGTGGGGAGAGTGGCGATTAAGCGCCCCAAGAAAAAAGTCCGGGACGGGGCTGGGTCTCTAGGTTGAGCATCGGCTATCGCGTCTACAAGCAGCGAAACTCGAAGGCTCCGAAGAGACTAACAAGAATGCCTTAGCCAAGCAGCAGCAACGGGGGCACTGATAATGATGCGAACTTAATACTGCTGCTGCCAACCGACGCGGCACCAGATTCTGCTCCCGGGACAGCCTGTTATTGTTTTTGAAACCGTCTACGAGCTCTTTTTTCTGATACCCTCGGTCCCCTTACATCGATACAAACAATACCTCCCCTAGACAGAGAGAGCCCGCAATGAGTTTGCAAGGAAAAACAATTTTCATCAGCGGCGCCAGCCGCGGTATCGGGCTGGCCATTGCCAAACGTGCCGCCCGGGACGGGGCAAATGTCGCGATCGCAGCAAAAACTGCCGAGCCGCACCCTAAGCTCCCGGGCACGATCTACACCGCTGCTCAGGAAATCGAAGACGCGGGTGGCTCGGCATTACCCGTCTTATGTGACATACGCTTCGAGGACCAGGTACAGGCCGCGGTGCAACAGACTGTCGATAAATTTGGAGGCATCGATATCTGCATAAATAACGCCAGCGCTATCAGTCCGACAGGCACCCTAGATACCGAGATGAAGCGCTACGATTTGATGAATGAAATCAATACGCGTGGGACTTTTTTGGTATCAAAAACCTGCATCCCATTTTTGCAGAAAGGCAGCAACGCGCACATTTTAAACCTTGCCCCACCTTTGGATATGGAGGCCAAATGGTTTGCACCACACGTTGCCTATACGATCGCAAAAATGGGCATGAGCCTGTGTACGTTGGGCATGAGTAAAGAACTGGCGCCAGACGCAATTGCAGTCAACTCGCTGTGGCCGCTGACTGCCATTGATACTGCAGCCGTTCGCAACGTTCTGGGCGACGATGAAATGGTTAAAGGGTGCCGATTGGTTTCAATCATGGCAGATGCAGCCTACGCCATACTTTGCCGAGACTCAGCCACATGCTCTGGTAACTTCTACATTGACGAAGAAGTTCTCCGTGCCGAGGGCGTGACCGATTTCGATCAATATGCAGTTGCACCCGGTGCCGACCTTTTTCGGGATTTCTTTGTGCCTGACCAAGTGGCCGACAGCCTACCCACTAAGACCATCGGCGGTTACTGAAGCTAAAATGTGACCGCGTCACAGCGCGTACATAACAAAAAAACTTCAATAACTGGGCTTTTGCAGGAGCCTACCTTCCCCTCCAGAGTCTAAATCAGCTGGGGTGTGCGGCAAGCAGGCTCAATGGAGCCGTATCCGAGGCAGCCCGGCGAAGCTAACTCAGAACTAATGCCGGGGGTCGCTGTCAGGGAAGGCCGTAGCGTTGCCACTGCTGCCTACCGGGTTGTTTAGCTCTGTCGAGTTTAGAAACGCTTTTATCCAGTCACCTATCGGTTGCAATGGTCCGGGGCACAATAGGCTTTTGCTTGCTCTCGAGGGGGGCGCAGCCACAGTTGCCACAACTGTCCAGAGGAACGTGCGGCAAGAGACTCCCGAAACAGCCTGAGCCACTCGGCAAACGCGATGCGCCACGGATTATAGGTATTGATGTTGGTCAGAAGACCATACTGTACTTGAGCCACCTCGGGCTGGAATGTGCCAAACATTCGGTCCCAAATAATTAAAAAGTTACCGTAGTTCTTGTCGACGTACTCGGGATTCGAACCATGATGAGCGCGGTGATATGAGGGGGTCACAAACAACCATTCGATGGGCGCCCAGAGCTTTTTGATCACCTCGGTGTGGGTCCAGAAGCCATAGATTGTGGCAATTGCACCAGCACTGGCTATTACAAGCGGGTCAAACCCGATTAACGGCAGTGGCCAGTAAAAAAGCACTTTGGTGAAAGGCCCTGTAGGGGACTGCCGCAACGCGGTACCGAAGTTCATGTGTTCGCTGGAGTGATGCACCACATGGGCGCACCACAAAAACCTCACCCGGTGCTGGGCGCGGTGGTACCAATAAAAAACGAAGTCAATCGTGATGAAGGTGAGCAGCCAGCCCCAAGGTCCAGCTGGCACCTCGAACACCCGAAATTGGTATAACCAAAAATGCAGCCCTATCAGCGCACCGCCAATGGTGAACCGTACTAAAATATTAATACCCAACTGCGACATAGAACCGCCAAAGTCCCGAATCGCGTAAACACTCTGCCCACGAAAGCTCGTCCAGGTGGCCTCAGCCACTATGAACAGAGCAAATACAGGCAGTGCCATGATCATTAAATCCATGGCAATAGTGTAACTAAGTTCTGCAGCGCAGTCTGAGTAAGACAATAATAGTTGGAGGGCAATGAGGCAGGTAATAACTTATGCAGGTAACAAGCTAGAAAGACGGTGTGGCTTTAATGCAGCCAATCCTGTCTAGTCCCGCGGTGCGCTCACAGAGCCACTCCAACGCCTATGGCAGATTCAGCCGGTCAGTTGGTGGGGTTACGGGTGCGCCGGCCGAACAGGATAGTAAGGAACAACCCCAGAGCAGTTCCGAGGCGCTCTTAGCGCCTTGTCCTTTAGCTTTTTATCTCCTCTTGCTTGGCGTCAACCTCCGCCTAAGTATCCTTGTCTTTCGTGCTGTACCAGACCAGCCACACACCAAATGCCATTAACATAACTGAAACTATAACCATCACATTCCCTGCTTTAGCGCCCATTCCCGTGAGAGGTAACCGTAGTCCCCTGATGTTAGCTACCTCGCACCCGCTTGCTCCTGGCCTTACCGCCTGCATGTGGCCCAGCACCTGAACGCAGAGTAAGCCCCCTCTAGACTTCACGCAGCTGCAACAACGCGTACCGCGTCACACCGAGTTCTGCGCCATGTTCTCCGAGTGGCATTACGTCTGCTATTGAAAAGGTGAACCTGTGTTCACCCCGGGCGAACCTTGTCAAAATCGACAGCAACTACTGAGCTTTAACGGCAGAAATAATGGGGTCCTCTGCACTGTTAATCACCTTGGGGTTTACGCCGTAATGACGTGAGGTGAAGGTGAAGTCATTGCCTTGTGTATCAATATTATTTTTCGCGTTTTCGCCGCAGTTAAACGATACGGTGACTGTGCCATCGCTGTTCTTATCCCACATATGCGAATTGATGCTGCGGACATCTTCCATCAAGTATTTATCACTATCGTAAGCAGTGATCGACGTGAAAAACTTATTCTCTGGGTCATTAAATGTCGAGGTATAGCAGGTGCCGGCCTTCATTTTTGAGCTGTTGGCATATTTATTCCCGACAAACGCTTCAGGGCTTGCTCCTCCCCAGCCTGCCGCATTTTCTAAATTCCACTGGTGCAGATCGGTGACGTCTTTGGACGTGCGAGGAAACGTGTAGGTGAAGTTATCCATGCTGTTTACTTCTTGGGTGTATTTCTTTACCCACTTTTCGACCTCGTCGTAATCGTACGGCTGCACCTTATAGCTCGTGGCGAAGTTAAAGTCTGTCACATCTACTTTGCCTAAATTAGCTTTCGCGGCGTCGATCCCGTTCTCGGTCCCTGAGCGATAAATCAGGAACGCGTATTGCGATTCAACCGGCAGGTTATAGACACCATCCTCTACAACATATTGCTGCCCGTGTCCGCGTTCGGTGACCACTTGCACGGCGAGGTAGTTATCAGTTTCGGGAATTGAAAACGTCACCTTGCCATCGACGGCTTCTACAATGGCCGAACCATAAAGGGTGTCGTCGTTCATTTGCACCGTTGCAGCTGCTTTACCGCGAGGAGGCAGGCCGGGCATTATGACGAACCCTTTGTTCGCGCCCTGCGCCGCCCAGTTGCGGTAGTTTCGCGCGGTTTCAGCGTGCGAGAAGTTTTCAGCCGTTACCGGAATGGTGGTTTCGCTGGCTGCAATGTTAATCGAGGCAAGTAAGGAGATTGCAGAGGTCAGAAGAGTGGATTTCCGTAGAGTTTTCATTGATGAATACCTTTTGTTTTAATTGCTTTTGCACTGCTATGTCGTCGACAGCTCATGAGTTTTGGGTCTAAAACCTGTCCTTATGCAAACACTTGCCACCTTTGTTGAGAATTTCTTGGTGGTAGAAGCCTGCTGCCGCTAGGCGATGACGTAGCCCTTGGTACGAGAGATGGCCAATTCTATCCTGAGAGTGGGAGCTAAATCCTTAGCAAAAGGCGACTTTGAGCAGACAACCCGGTGGACAGATATTGGAAGAGAACTGAGCCTTTAGCGCCTAGCCCCACGGTGCACTAGAGGCACCAAAAACTACTTTTTGCTAACAGATGAAGCACCCAACAGCTGCCCAAGCGGGAACTGCCCCCAGAGGGCGTATAAGCTTTGTGGTTACTGTTATTGTTCCTCCCCAGACACATCAGAAGTGGATATTGAAAGGGAGGAGTGAGCAGGCCCATTTATCAGCACTGGTCTGTCGCTGCCGGTTAAAGCGCTCTAATTATTGGTTACTTTAACCGTCATATCAGCTCCTAAGACGGGGACATATGCCCTCAAAATGGCATAGAAAGGCTTTCCGGTGGGAATGCCATTTATGCCACTGCCATCGGGGCTTAGGGTCACCGTGTAGCTGCCATCTCCGTTAGGCTCTGAGGAGTAGGTGGTTCTGTCGTAGATGTTTTGCTGATTAGGAATAAGCAGTTTGTTATCGGCCCCATAGACAGTAACCGAATAGTAGCCACTCTCTTTGGCGATTCCCGGCGGCACCGTTAATGTGTAAGTCCCATCGGCGGTGAATGGCTGACCAAATTCATCGGTTAAAACAGTCCCATACCTTACCGTGTCAGCGGGCGTTCCTAGCTGCCCAATCATGACCGCGCCTGCCGATGTAATATAACCAACATCGCCAGATTTATCGCCAAATGCGATATCAGGGTTAAGGTGGGCCAAGGAAGCTTTAATAATGGCCAAACCTGAGGCTTCAATTTGAGGCGAAAAACGCTGAACATTTCGCGTCATGTCACCCCGGCCACCCTCCATCGTAATAGACTTACTCAATGCACGAACTTCTTTCATATTGTCGATAACGACCATACGGGTAAGTGCAAGGCCCTGATCGGTCTCAAGTGTCACCACAGTAAAATCTCCGTCAGGTATATCTTGGTTTGGCCTTCTGATCAGAATGGGCTTGCTAGGGTTAACAATAACGGCAGGAACGTTGTGCTCCATGTCAAAAATAGACACCGAGAAAAACTTATCGTAGGTGGGGACGGAAATAATCGCTGGCGCATCTGAGACGCTAAACCAGTTATAGCCGTAGTCCACTGTCGCTTGAGGGGTAACTACAGTGGCATCTGTTGGGTCGACTAGACCGGTGAAATGAAACTCCCCCTTGCTATTCTCCACCAACCAAGCGTTCATCATTTTGGCTTGCTCTTGATTGGGGTACTCACGTATGTAGTCTTCAATTGTATCGCCGGCATATGCCGTACTTGCAAGAAACATCGCTAATACCACGAGGCCAATACTTTTCATGCGCTTCTCCTACGCTACAGCTTATTAAAAAAAAAGGGTGTAGCGAGAGCTGCGGCAAGTCAATATCAAGAAGCGGCAATATGATTTTTGATAAACGATGATGTTAGAAATAACGCTAACGAGTAGGAAGCTAGATAAGCGCTATGACTACCTTGCAGTCAATCCTGCCGTCTAGCCCCACGGTGCGCTTATGGGCTCCAAGCTTGATAGACTGGGGCATAGGGCATAGGTATGGGGCAATGAAAATGAAAGCAGAACTTCAAGAAGTAATGAACATGTTGCGAAAGCTTCAAGGTTCGATTGACTTTGGCGCAACGCCTGCCGCCGAGCGAGAGGAGCTAGCTGAAGAGGTGTCTGACATTATGGATGCCTTGTTTGAGGCCATGAAAAAAATGCCCTAAAACTCATCGCTAGATTTTGCTCAATTCCGCCTTGCTCCACTGTGAGGCAACGCCAGCAAAAAACCCTCTTTGCAATTGGATGAAGCAACCCACAGCGGCCGAAGCGCCAACAGCCCCCTCGGGGGGATAAGTAAAAGTTGGATAATCTAAAGAAGCAAAAGTCGGTGACCTAAACACCACAGCTAGGTGGGGTTATTTGCACTTAATTGCTGGGCCAGTTGAGGGAAATAGAGCTGCTGTTCTGGGGCAGCGAGATGGTGTCTTCTGGCAGCAATAAGACGAACAAGCACTAAATCTGAGGAAAATGGCGGAACGGACGGGACTCGAACCCGCGACCCCCGGCGTGACAGGCCGGTATTCTAACCAACTGACTTTATTGACTTTTTTCTAACTCTGACGCATCTGCACCAAGTGCCAGACTACCACAAACCACCCTACTTACACAGAGTTGCTACACAGAGTTGCTACACAGAGTTTAAGTGGGCATTTACCTTCAACTGCCGAGCCAATTTAGACCCCGGGGGCCGTGGAAGCTCTGTTGTTCTTACCATTGTTCCTGCCCAGATACATCAGAGGTGGATTTGAAAATAAGAGGGCCAAAGAAACTGCTCACGCCTCAAAAGAATAGTAGCTTTTTCATTCGCGGGCTGGTGCTGACTTGTTTTATGGTCGAGTCCGAAGACAGCTGAGCAAACTACGTTTTACCCACGGCAGTTATACAGAAAAATTAAAAGGGTCGTCGAATCCAATAGCAAATTGCTGACGTAATTTTTAGGTGATTGAACACGTTCAGATTGTTGAAACGCAATCTCAAGTTAAGAGATAGGAAAGTGTCATGCACCGTATCGTAACGTTATTATCCCTTCTGATATTACCTTTAGCTGTAGGCGCCTTCCCAGAGTTGCCATTTCCAACGGGCAGTTGCTCCGGCATCATTCCACTGGAAGATGCGAGGATATTAGAAAAAAGTCCTGATTTTTTTGACGGTGACGCTAATCTGACTGTGGTTTTCGATTTTGATAACGCGGAGGCATTCGGCATATTTATTCTGTTTGACGATTGGGACGGCGATAACGAGGCATTTGCGCAGTGGGCCGCAGATCAAGACGGATCAGGTATGCAGCTTGATATTGAGCGCGACGATCTATTGCCAGCGTCGTTTATTGGCTCTATCACGGTTGAGTTCCCCGAAGATGCTTTTACTCCAGACCTTGTTGGTGTTCAGCCGACGGGTAATGCTGGGTTTAAGCGGTATGAATTACGCTTTCGTTTACTTCCTACGGCTGGAGGGGCTACTTACATTATCCAAACGTTAAATGCCCCTTTTCATGGCTTCTGCTCCGCTATTTAGAGTCCTTCGTCAGTTATGAAAATCATTTACGCTCTTGGCAAGATCACATTAACAATGCTTTTCAGCGCCGCAGCAATCGGCGCGCCACCAGCCCCTGAGTTACCTTTTGGCGCTTGCGCTGGGCTTCTTAAAAAGAATAGCTTAAGTTCTTTCTCGCCGTCTGACCTAGCCTCGCGAGCAGGGGTGCAAATCGGTACGCCTAATATATCGATGTACTTTGACTTTGATACCGGTGTGTTCTACCTAACGGCAATTGTTGAATCCGGAGCGGCTGCTGAAAATCAGTCAGCTGACGACTTTACCACCACAGAAGCAATCAAACTCGCTGACGGAAATGCGTTCACAGTTGAGGTGTCAGATACCTATGAATATGCCTTGGAAGTCACTGGCAGTATAGAAGACGAGGAAACCACCTTTTTGTTTATACCAACAAATGGTGGCGCCACATTCTTCGTTCACTTGCTGGACAGTCCTGAGGCAGGAGTCTGCCAGGCCATCTAAGATATTGGTCGGTGGGTACTCGCGTCAGGCAAAAAATGTGCTCAGTTAGTTGGTGGGGTTAAATTCCTTAGGCAGCCTCGCTTGTCCGCTCTGCGATTTCCTTAAAATTTAGTGCTTCTTAAGAGGGCTATTAAATGCGTTTGGCTGTCATTCCCCTGATCATCAGCGCCGCTTTGCATGTGCTGGGTTTAGCCTTAGCGGGATTTGCATATGAAAGTGTGTTTCTTGTTTTCCCTGCAATGCTCTACTGCCTTCTGTCGGTTTTCCTTCTGCGGGGCAATAAATGGGTCGCATGGTTAACGCTCGTGTGCATGATTGGAGGTATAGCCGGTACGATAATTGAGTTGATGGGACCGCTAATGGCTCCGTCGCTCGTGTTAATTGGGATTATTGCATCGGACGCTACAGCGGCCAGCTTATTGGTCCGGGGATTGTGGCTGGATCGCGTGGCAACATAATCAGCGATAGCATTTCATCTATTTTTGATCAGGAGTAAAAGTGGCTGCTCATCAACTTGTCCACGCATTATTGGATGGGATAGTCTCGCTTGGCGGTGTTACAGGTTAACAAAAAGGGAGCCTGATCAGCCCAACGCGTAGCTGTAGTGCACCTACTCTTAAACCCCAACCAATTTAGCCCCCCCGGGGGCCGTGGAGGCTCTGTTGTTATATCTAGTGATCCCTCCCAGATACATTAGAGGTGGATTTCAAAACAAGAGAGCAGCAGCCAGCACTCAGGGAAGTGTGAACCTTAGTTCCGCCAGTAGCAGCGTGGTTAGCCCTTGGTGCACTCGAAGTACTCAACACGGCCGACTAGCGACGACACCTCGTTCGTTATCGAGGAAAAATCGGCGGTAAACTTAGGACTCGCTTTATATATCTAATTCTGCGCTTGGGTACTGATTTTGGTATGTTTGTTGCACTGAAAGAATCAGGGGAGCGTCAGGTGGTCGATGCTGGTTTTGCGTTTATAAAAAAGCACGCGCCCCTAGGGCTGAAGATTTTTGTGATGGCGTCCATGGCTGCGCTGATCTTGTTTTCTCCAGCCTTGAGTGCAGTTTTTCTTTCCTACGACCTCACTATCCCGTTTGGTAGCGTGATGACTTATCTGCTTGTGGCGGCAGCAGTAGGACGGCGTAATGTCGTTAGGGCGTTTGCCAACAGCTGCGTGCCTCTGGGTGTCGCCGTCAGCGTGTACCGCCTTTTTGTAACACTCCTAGGCGCAGAAACAGCGGTCGATCTTTCTGCATCTCTGCCGCTGCTTTATAGCCCTCTGGCTTTGGGGCTATTTCTGTCGTACGCCTTAAGAATTGTCGAGCCGGTCAACCTGGAGCAATTGCCACGCACACCTGTTTGGCACACAACTTTAATCCTTACAGGCGCTACGGGTGTGTTCACAGCCTTGTTTGTTATGGATGGATATCCTTTCACGACGCTCATCAGATTGGATCAAGTCGTAGTTGTCGCCCTAATATTTCTAGCGTGCCTCGCCTACAATGACAAAGAGAAATTGCCTCTGAATAGCGTTATTGCACGCGCCGGGACGATGACTTGCATACTGACCGCCACCTTCGGGGTTGCAATATATGCCTACTACGTAGACATCGGTGCTGATGATCCAAGCTTAGTCGGACCAGTGCTCGCTGATTTATTTGCACTGATGTTGTACGGCAGCATAACTATTATGGCCGTGAGCGTATCTGACTGTTGTCTTGGAACAGACAAGGAGGTCAGAACCCGCGATTGGCATTTATCTGAGGCGTACGTTTTTTTGACACTGATCATTTTTCCACCTGCTGGTGTGCTTACGCTCTTCTAGCGGGTGCTCACAGTGACGTACACAGACTTATAAAAGCGGTTAAAAGAACGGATCTTTCAATCATAAAGTTTTTCGCCCGACATCTAGAACTAGACCAATGTCTAGGCAAGCAAGCTTCTAAGGTTCAGCGAAGTAGTTAATATAAAGCCGATTGATAGCTGCGAGTTCGGATAGGAAAGCCTCTGTGGACTGTCAGGCACAAAAAAGCTCGCAGTGGGCGGGCAAGGGACGCTCTTAATTCTGTATCAATCCATGAGTGGAAACGCTTGGTCAAAGTCTCCGACGTTGTCTGGAAACATCTGCTCATGTACCGCTCGAGCATTCTGTTGAAGGGCATCGCTTATCATGCCTGCTTCAAAGGCCGCTGCAGTGAACAAGATCGTAAAAAATCTTTGGTTTGAAAGGCTTGGTTTGGCGCGCTCTGCGGCTCCTAAAAGAACCTCTGCGATAGCAGCAAACATGTTCCTATTGCCCGCTGGATTTTGAGACTTTCTAATGTGGTTTACTATTTGAAACGTTTGTGGATCTTGGAAAAGTCTCTGCATTTCGGCTTGTTCATTGCCTGAGGCGCCGAAGTTAATCTGGGCGCTTTTTACAAGCGCGGCCGCAGAGGATTTGTAGGTAAGCTTCGCTAACATGGTGTCTCTCCTTGAGTATTCCTAGTTACTCCATGTAACCAGTCTGCCTAGCGTTGTGCTCTTAGGATGTGCGTATCACGCCAACCTATGTGCAGAAGCCGCCGCAGATAAAAGAAGAAGTTTAAAAGGGGAGCCTAAACAGCCCCACGGTGCGCTAACGGGGCGTCAGTCGCTTTGTGCAAATGTATTGGCGCGGATAGCCAATTAATAGCGACAAGCCTTTTGTACGCTGTCGCCTATTAATGATCTCAAGTGAATTGGAGAAAGCTTGCCTAGCTCAATGCGCGCTGCGGGTCGCCCTACAAGCGTGACGCTAGATATTTCATCTGCCCTCAAATCAAAGTTCACCGCGTAAATTTAGCCGCTGAGGTAACAACATTTATGAATAAAACAATGACTGTTCTTACTGCACCGGGAAAACGACTTTGCAAATACTTTAGCAGCACCACAAGCGAATCATGGCAATCAGCTAAGTACTTCACAGCGACTGAATTAGCGTTATCGGACATTGAAGACTTATACAGCCTGATTAGCGAAAGCGCAGATTTAAGAGATCGGTGCATTATCAGAGGCCGCTTGAGAGCTGATGCTGATCACAGTAAACCTGTGAGGCGGCAATTAAACCGGCAGCGCAGTGCAGATCCAAATGAGGAGGCTTTTGAAGACGTGCCACGCGAGTGGATCATGATTGATAAGCTTGCTCTCCCCAGCCAACTAAAAACCTCGACCGACCCGGCAGCTTCTGTCAATTACGCAATATCCTTGCTACCTGAAGAGTTTCAGAACAAAACCTGTGTATGGCAGCTATCAGCCTCTTGCTGTCTAGTGAACGACAGTATTTTCTCTGCTCACTTGTTCTTTTGGTTGAGCGAACCACTAGCAAATGAACATCTTCGCTTGTGGGCTAAAAACGTGAACGCACAAGCAGGCATCAAACTTATCGACCCTGCCCTATTCAACGCAGTTCAAATCCACTACACAGCAAATCCTATCTTTGATGGCAGGGAAGATCCGATCAAGGCAGATCGGGTAGGTATAATTAGAGGCGCCTCCGATGAGGTATCGCTGATTTTTAAACCGCCCCAGAAAACGGAGCAAAGCCGATCAACTAGCGACTCCTCTGCGGTGGGAGGATTGGGCTATGAAGGTCAAATGGCTTACCTCGGAGATGGTCAATGCAACCAAGGTTTTAATGACGTCCTCTTAAAAGCTACTGCTAAGTTTGTTGCAGCTAGGACAAAGGAAATGGCGTTAGGAGAACTTGAAAACCTGAAGGCAGATGTTCGTCGACGTATTGATGCCGCTGATCAGAGCAATCATAGCCAAACTGACATAGACCGGTATAAGTCTGATGCTTATCTAGACCCTCTAATCTTGGGCGCTATTGAGAAATTCTCAGAGTCGACGCCACCTTACTGGGATAAGCCTCTGATGACTTTATCGGAGGGTGAAAAGCGCCTTCGGGAGGTCATCGACAACTTTAGTAAGCAAGCTATCGACTCTTGGGATAATCCTTTGGATTTCGACACGCCAATTTTCGCTATCAGGGCTACGGCTGGGCTAGGCAAGACCCGTAGCGTTATCAAACAGCTCCTTGCTTACAAGCTCCTTGAGTATGGGGATGTCCACTACTACGCCCCAAATCATCGACTGTCTCGTGAATTGGAAGCCGACCTAAATGACGAATTAACCCTAGATTTACCAAAGGATAGTTCTGCACTTAAACGCGCGCGAGTGATTTACGGCAGATCACAAAAAGACGCTTCCGGAACCCCAATGTGTCGTAAAGCCACTGTCGCAAACGCCATCTCAAAGGCCGGCGGCAGCGCCTATCAGCTTCTTTGTAAAAATAACTCAGGGCAGTGCGAGTTCTTTGATAATTGTGCGTACCTTGATCAGCTTGATGAGGTTGATGCCTTACCCGATGACATGAAGCCCATGCTCACAGAAGTAAAGGTCATGTCTCACAACCATCTTTTTTATCGCACGAAAGAGAGATTTCTTGAGCCATCGCTCGTGGTTATTGACGAGAGCTTTATTAGAACTCCGCATGTGGAAGTGAAGATTCCAATCTCGGATATTCTTAGCTTCGGCGATCGGGGTTCTCACATAGCCGCAGTGGCAAACATATTGTCACGTGGAGCAAAAAATATACTCGGTCAATTGAGGGCGCTGTGTACATCGCATGACTTACTTGAGGAGCTGGAGGAATACGAGAGCATTCAAGCGAACCTATTTTCAACGCTCCGTATTGATGACTCGTTACAACAGCAAGAACGCCTGGCCGACAAGCTGCAATCGAATGACACACCTCTACTTATCCGCACGCTAGCCTATGAGATGCAGGTAACAGATCGCGATGAGTCGAATGCCGTCATAAGCGATGGTAAAGAAGCGACTGTGCTTAGGCGGAGAGACCTGCACTTACCTGACGCACCCCTACTGCTGATCGACGCCGATGCGAATCCGTTGCTCCTAAAACAGTTTTTTGGTGATCGAATCACTGTTGAAGACATTCGTGTAGAGCGCGATGCGGAAGTCTATCAATTTAGTGATAGGACATTTTCCAAAACGGCTTTTGATAAGAATCCTGAGCTGATCACTCAAGTCGGCAACTTCATCAGTAGTGTATCTGCCAGCGGTAAAACGTTAGTAGTTTCTAACAAGGGGTTAGAAGAGGATTTAGCCGAGTTGGATGTTGGTGACGCAACCCTGGATCACTTCAACAACCTGCGCGGTGTAAACCTATATAGCGATTTTGAAAACATCATCATTGTTGGGCGAATCCAACCCAGCTCGGTTTATATTGAAAAGCTGGCGAGAGGACTCTGGTACGACGCTGAAGAACCGTTTGCCTTGCTTGAGGAGAAGTCAGGTAGTCGCCCTTTGGAGTCTGAAAAGCGCGGGTATCGGCTCAAAGGCGACTCTGGTTCTACCATGACTCAGGTGCACCCTGATTGGCGCGTGCAGGCGCTTTTGGAGCAAATGAGGGAGAGTGAAAGCACCCAAGCAATCGACCGCCTGAGGCTGCTCAGACCGCACCCAGAGGGGCGTCAGCGGCGCGTATTCATACTCTGCTCTGTGCCGTTAGATGTCACTGTGGATCATCTGGAGAGCTGGAGTGGGCTGCAAAAAATGATTGCGCTAGTGCAGAGTTGTGACGGCATAGTTCCATTAAATAAAAATCACTTATTGGCGGCTTGCCCGGAACTATCCTCAGAGCCAACCGCGCAACGCAGGATTACTGATTTAAAAAGGATCACTTCCCTAATAAGTATATCTATTAGAGGTTTGATCCTTTTAACAGCCCAATACAAGTTGCGCGGACAGAAACGTCCCAGTGAAGTCCTTTATGACGCCCGATTCGATTCAGAACAGGTTCAAAAGAGGCTTGAACAGCTCACTGAAGACGCAATTGAGATGGTCTGAGGGTGCCTGCGAGGCATACACACTCATCCGCTTCTAAATTCACGATATTCACCATGAAAATAACATCCGAGTACCTTACAGAGATTGGCGTGTAAGCCTTATTCCAACATGCAAAATGGGCTTAGAACGACTGCGTTTGCTCCAGTGCTGTAATCGCCGAGGTGAGCTGCTGTACTGATGATCCACCTGAGTAAACGTTGTACGTGATATTTGGTTTTTCATGCCCCACTAAATCAGCAGCGATGCCCTCTGCTATTCCGGCTTGCTCTAATGTCGTGACAACAAACTTCCGTATGGAGTGAAAACATTTAGTCCGGCTCTGCCCATCAGCGAGGACATCTCTTTTCAACCTGCCAAACCGCTTTCCCACGGCGTTAGAGCGCCCCGCCATATTTAGTCTGCCCAAATCCAGAAGCTCGTGGAGCTTCGCCGCCACCGGTACAACTCGACCAGACGAGGCTTGCGTTTTAGCGTCCTCTTTAACCTTAAAGCAGGTAACGCCCTCGACAGTGACCAGGCTTTCTGTAGTTAGCGCCCCGATCTCAGATAGGCGCATACCTGTATACCTCGCGATGTCTATATAGGCGACCAGCTCAGCATCGCCTTTTTCTTGAGCTACAGTCCTGACAGCCAGAATCTCTAGATCAGTCATCGGGCTATATTTCACCGGCCTTTTTAGCGCCTTTGGAAATCTGACTTGCCTAAAAGGATTTTGCAATTGAGCGTCTAATAGGCCTTGGTATTGAAGCCAAGCGACGTACTCTGACAGATACCCTAAGGCTTTTTGCATTGTCTTAACCGCTCGACGTTGCGCTTCTGGCTTTGCTTCCTCAGCAAATAACCACCGCTGTGCAGCCTCTTTGCGGAGATGACGGGTCGTAGGCATGAATCGTGTGGCTTCTAATATGTACCGTCGTGCTTCAGTACGTACTTTGTGATTTTTGTAGTGATAGGCTGCAAATGCCTCCATGTGAACCGGCAGAGGCAAGCCATTCCCCCACTCTATCCCCTCAAAGCAGGCTTGCTCAGATGGCTTCAGCACCTCAAACCAATCCCATTTGTTCGCTGAAGACAGATGTGGCGTCGCAACGATGCCGGCTAATTCGAAGGCTAGGGGGTCATTTTGTGCAAGCTGAATGAGGGATTGCCACTCCGCAAGCCACGGTGATGACACTAAGGTGGCCTCTCTTCGACATTTTGTCCGAGTTGACCGCGCAAACCGTTGCTTGCCCAGCACTGCATGAAGCTGTTTGGGGATTTTGAGTTCTGCTTGCCAAATACCTGTTTTTAACCGCGTCAAATTCATCGCTAGTGCCCTGCTCTGAGAACAAAGTACACAGACGACTTACACAGAGTCGGATCAAAAAGTCAGCGTTTATGCGGTCTTGAAGGAAATGGCGGAGCGGACGGGACTCGAACCCGCGACCCCCGGCGTGACAGGCCGGTATTCTAACCAACTGAACTACCGCTCCAGGTAGACGACACATGAGGTGTCTGTTGTGTGCGATCCAACCTTCTAAGAGGTTGGTGGGTGATGACGGGATCGAACCGCCGACCCTCTGCTTGTAAGGCAGATGCTCTCCCAGCTGAGCTAATCACCCTGATCTGCAGCCGCGCATTATAAGTGGGTCGCCCGTGCTGTCAATGTTTAACGTGATTTTTCCAAAAATGCCTTTTATGGGTGTACACTCGCGCGACTTTCTGCGCGGCCTGCATTAAGCGAGTGCCGATACATTACCCAACTGCGACTCTAGATAAATACGGTGCCACCATGGAACTATACAAAGACTTTCGATTTGAGGCGGCACACCGCCTCCCCAATGTTCCCGAGGGGCACAAGTGCGCGCGGCTGCATGGACATTCCTTTCTGGTCAGGCTCACCATATCAGGTGACGTTGACCCACAGACGGGTTGGCTCATGGATTTCGATGATATTAAAAATGCTTTTGCGCCGCTGCTGGACCAACTCGACCATTACTATCTAAATGATGTGCCCGGATTGGAGAACCCAACCAGCGAGATTTTAGCGAAATGGATTTGGGACAGGTTAAAACCTAACTTGCCAGAGCTCGCCGCCGTGGAAATCCGCGAAACCTGCACAGTAGGCTGCACCTATCGGGGCGTATAACGTCTTGGGCGGCCTCAGACCGACTTCCTAGCGCAGCAAAATCGCCATTTGTCTATGGCCATTTACGAAATTAATCAAAAACTTTTAAGAAAAAAACTTTTCTTATTTTAGGTTTTCGGGTTGACGCCAAAAATGCTTTATGCACACCCGCGCTACGAGCACCCTCTTGAGTGGAGTTAGAGCCCGCACTGGGAGTTCTTCAGAAGATATAGTATGTAAGCCGTTGTTTTTATTTAGTTTTATAGTATTGATCAATTTTTGACCAATCTAAAGATTTTGTGGTGCGCGTTGCCTTCTTGCCGCAGTTGAACAAAATATCCACCAAATTATCCACAGGTTCTGTGGATCATAACTCCCTGTGGATGATTATCCAAAGGTGGTCAGAGGCCGGGTCAATCCGCAAAGAACCCCAATACCTGTTCGTTGAACAAATCTGGGGCTTCAGCATGCAACCAATGCCCCACGCCTTCCAATGTTTCCAGCCGAAAATTTGGAAAGAGCCGCTGCGTGGCGGGAAGATATTTGTCATCGACATAACCAGACAATGCGCCGCGAATAAACAGTGCCGGATGCTCAAACGGGGTATCAGAACTCAGCCCCGCCAACATCAACGGATAGGCTTGGGCAAGCGCGGCATGATTCAAACGCCAAGCCAAGGCAGTAGCACCCTCCTCCTTGCCCAAACTCAAGAGCAAGAACTGCCGTACGTTGGGCTCATCAATATAGCGCTCCAAAATCAGCCCCGCGGCCTTCCGGGTCGCGCATCCCGCTTCGGCGACTGCCTGTAAGCCCTTGAAAACCGCCTGATGACTGGGCGCATAGGTCACCGGCGCGATATCGGCCACAATAAGACGTTTGATCCGCGCTGGTCGCTTTAAGGCCAGCGCCATCGCCACTTTCCCGCCTAAGGAGTGGCCCAGAACATAGGCACTCTGTATGCCTTGCGCAGTCATCCAGGCATCGACAGCGTCGGCATAGCTATTAATAGAGGGGCCTGCATCGCTCCAAGGAGATTTACCGTGATCAGGCAGGTCGAGACTGTGCACTCGAAATTTAGTCTCAAGCGCTCTAGCGATGCTCTGCAAGTTACTGCTCTGCCCAAAAAGCCCGTGCAACAGGACAACATCGCCACCCCCTCCCTGAACTTTCCCGTGAAGGCCCTTTCCCATGTGCTTGTCTCCTCTGCTAGCATGTCGCAAAGACTCGCTAGGAAATACTGCAATGCATCAGCGCCAACCTTTACGCTCGCGCCTCGTCGCCAAAGTTACTCTACTAGCTGCTCTACTGGCCATGACCTCTGGGTGCGGCACGACAGGAACCGGATCGGGCTATAACGCCACCACCAATCCTAACCAGTTTAATGAAGCCGTCGTTGCTGAAAAGCCTATAAAAAATGTTGTCATCGCTCACGTCAACATCGGCTCGCCATCGAGGAACTACATCAAACGCTCAGAGTCGATGGTCGACGGCCAGATTGCCGAGTATTTGCGAGACAATGGTTACAACATTTTACCCCAGCGCGAGTTTTCACAGCGCTGGAACAACGCCACACTAATCTACGGAGATCCGGTAGACCCAACCACGGGTCGTCTCAACACCAAAACCTTTATTCGAATCACGCAGTCAGTGCGTGATGATATGCGTGACAAAACCGATGTCGACGCTTTTATCTTTACTGACCTCATCGAGCACGATGCCATTGTCTCAGGTGGTATGAACCACATTGCAAGATTTAATGGCGTTTCGCGTAAGCCCTCTTTGAAAGGGCCCGGTGATGGTGTCTCTTCAGACTTTGACTGGTCACGCCCCGTGTCTGCCGTCTCTTTACAGGTTAGCGTTTACAACATTGACCTTGATCAGGTGTTTGCCGGCTTAGGTGGCATTGATTTAACCGATGCTATCGATACACGCTCGGGCAACGGCTGGGTTCGTCGCAAAGACATTCTGGAAAATGACAACTACATTGAACAAGGTATTCAGCTTGCACTGCATCCGTTAATCGTTATGGATAACTGGCCGGGGGAAAATCCCAACAAATAAACTTCGCTCAGCTGAGCGCCTCTAAACCCCGCTCAATGCACCACATCGCGCTCAGCACACCAAGCACCAAGACAGGCAGCTGCAGCACAACAGCCGGGGGGTGAGCTAGCAGGCGTCTAAACGCCAGGCCCAGCCCCAGCAACACCGCTATGAATGCCAGCTGACCAAACTCAATACCCACATTAAAGAACAGCAGAGCCAATGGCAGGTTAGCCTGAGGTAATCCGGTATCTGCCAGGGCGCCGGCGAACCCCATGCCGTGGAGCAAACCAAAGAGCCCCGCTAGCCACCACGGCTGACGCCATAGCCATGATTGCCCGCCTTCTCGGGTGAGCTCCAGCGCTAATACAAATATTGAGAGCGCAATCAAAAACTCAATGAATGCCACGGGATAATCAAACACTCCCAGCGTTACCATTGCCAAGGTAATGCTGTGCCCAACCGTGAACGCTGTAATTGTCCAAATGAGTCGACGACCACCACCGACCAGCAACAGAAGGCCGAGTACAAACAACAAGTGGTCAACACCCGCCCAAATGTGCTCAGCCCCTAGCACACTGTACCGGCCAACAACTTGCCACCGATCAGGCTCTGCGGGCACAACGAATGTTGACTCATCATTGGTCAAAACCGCCTGGTGGTCTATATCGTCAGCGAGCGCCACGTTCAACATGACCGAGCTTTGATTGGGGCCCAACCCATTTACCGATATGGTCTGGCCAATTAAGCCACCCGCGCATTGGTAAGTACTTTGACGCAATTTACCGGTGCCCTCCCGAATCCAGGGAGATTCCTCCGACAATTGGCAAACCTTGGGGAGCACCGGCGACATAGGAATGTCGCTGATCTGCTGTATTGGTGTTTTCCATGTCACCGAATAGGTGTCACTGCCAGATTCAGTTATCTGCAGCAGAGATGGTGCAAAACGATGCGCCTCCACAGATAGGGAGAACACCATGAGTAGCGACAATGAGAGAAACTTCACGACCGTCTCACCTCGTAGCCAGCCATCCACTCGGCTACTGCGTTCTCCACCGCCTGCTGCTCTGCCTCGGTCTTTAAATCCCAGCGCAGCTTATCGGCAACTTCATCCAAACGCTGATCGCGTTCAGGTGCAAAGGTCTCTACATAAACAAGGTGCTGCCCGTAAACGGAAGTCATAGGCCCAAGCCAACTTTTCACCGCTTGACCCGGAGAAGCCGCCTGAAGCGCCACTGTAAACTCACGCCCGAGGCGGGAATTCACTTCCTGCCAAGTCGAATTCGCAAAGTGAAACCCTGACAAAAAGGCTTTACCCAAAAGAATAGCCTCTGAAGGGGGCAATGCATCTGCCTTGATCTGCTGGAGAATATTCGCCGCCTCTTCTTGAGACACCTCGCCTAAAAAAACATGGCTAAAACCCACTCTGGCGGGCTCCCGAAAGGTATTCTTCCTAGCTTCAAAGGCGGCTTTCATGGCGCTTTCCGAAGGTTCATCAAGTCCCGCGCCAGCAATAATGAGCTGAGTCATCACCTGTAATAAACGCCGTCGTATCACCTCGTCGGTCAAATGCATATTGAGCTGGCGCCCTTGCTCAACCAATGTCGTGTCGTCTAGCTCGCTATCTGGACTCAGAAAGCGCATGTTTCGAAGAATGCGCTGGTCGATAACGGGATCAAGCAAATGCAACTGTCGATCTAATGCTTCGAGAAACAACAACTCATCGCGAAGCTCTAGATCTATAAAACGCTCGATATCAGCCTCAGTGGGAAGCCCACCAACCATCTTAGCGTAACTGTCGGCCATCACCTCTAGCCGAGCAGTATTGGGCGGCCCTAAAACCGGTTTAGGCTCAGGGTAAAGGGCTGCCAACACGGCATATAAGGCTGCGCCCAACAACAAAAAATGCAGCCAAACCGGACCCGGCAAAAAGCGCTTGGTAAAAAATTGAGCCATCAGCCTCCCTCAGTCCAAAAATTTTGGGAGGCGCTTTTCCAGCTTGGCTGTCATAGCCTCTTCAACGTCGATCTTGCTCATCATGGCTGCATTCCAAATCGCCACGTATTCAAGGCCATCCTCCACGGTGTGGTCGCGGGCGTAATTGAGCACCCGCTTGGTACCGCGCACCGCCAGCGGAGTTTTTTCTGCAAGCTGCGCAGCAATCGATCGCACGCCAGACATAAGCGCGTCGCGATCTGGGTAAACCCGGGTAACAAAGCCACTCTCTTTGGCTTCTTCAGCGTCCATGTTACGTCCGGTAAGTGCCAACTCCCTAACCAGGCCATCGGGCATGAGGCCGGGTAAGTTTTGAAGCGTACCGACGTCGGCCACAATGCCAATATCAATTTCCTTGACGCAAAAAGTTGTCGCAGCTGCGCAGTAACGCATATCGGCATAGCAGATCATATCGATAGCAGCGCCAATGCAGGCCCCATGAGTGGCTGCCAGAACCGGTTTTTTACAAATCCGCAGGGACTGCAGGTTACGCTGCAGTCCCTGAAGATGATCTACAAATTGCTCATTCGCCCGAGATGGGTCTTCATGTTCGGTTGTAATGCCTGCAAACATCGAAAGATCAATGCCAGCACAAAAATGCTTACCTTCACCGCTCAGTATGATCACCCTGACCTCAGCCGTTCGGTCGGCCCACTCAAAAGCCTCTTGAAGCTCATGCCACATGGGTCGATTTACCGCATTGGCACTCTCAGGCCGGTTCAATCTGATATCGAGGATATGGTCTTCAAGATGTAAAGCTAACGTTTCTGTATTAGGACAATCTGCCACGTCGGGTCTCCCAAAGATTTAAAGTGTCGAGCTGAACAAGACGGCGGGAAGATTACGCGCCACCCTCAGCCAATGGCAAGCCTAATTTTTTGACATAGATGCTGTCAATACATAGTTAAATAGGTATCAAGCTCAGGCTCTACCAAAGGCTTTACCTCGCCCTTTCGAGTGCCGAGATACAAGAAGCCAATCACCTCATCACTGGGATCGCCACCCAACCCATCGATCACAACCGCATCTTGGGCATACCACCCAGTCCGCCACATAGCACCAAAGCCCTGAGCTTCCGCTGCCAACGACATGCCGTGCAGGGCGCAAGCAACAGCGGCCACCTGTTCAACCCTTGGCACCTTTGGGTGCTCTACGGGCTTCACGAGTCCTGCAATAATCAGTGGCGCGCGCAGCGGAGCGGCACGGGCTTTCGATAACTCAGCGTCAGTCGCCGTTGGGCGGGTTAAGGTCAAAGCCTTGGCAAACAGGTCGCCTAGGGCCTCCCGGCGCTCACCTTGGATGGCCACAAAATGCCAAGGACGAAGGCGCCCATGGTCAGGCGCCCGCAGCCCGGCAGCTACGATTGACTGCAGTTGCTCTGCATCAGGGCCTGGGGCAATGAGCTTGCCGTGAGAGTTACGTTGTTGCAAAGCGGAGAGAACTGACATGCCTAAAACAGCCTTAATACAGGAGCGCTAAGAATAACAGCGTCAGAGCACCAATTTACAGACGCCAGTCTTCCGGCGTGGTGATACTGAGATCTATACGGCGGTCACCCAGCGTTATTTGGTCTGAGTCAACCGTGACGTCGCTCGGCTCCAGCACGCCATCATTGAAACGATACTGAGGCGTCCACTCACCCTGCAGTCTTGCCGACTCAACGTTTTTTCGCTGTATCTGTACGTTTTCATGGGCCCTTCCCCATTCGGCTAGTTTACGGCCACCGTGATGCTTAGCCAGCAACTCCCGGGTAACGTCTGGCCCAAGCACTGCCGCGGTGGCGTTGTTACCACCAAACCCCTTGCTGTTGATCAAGGCGTAGTCCGGAGACTCCACGTTCTGAGTCGACAGGGGGAACGCTAGCCGATCTGTGGCGACATCAGCCGCCACGCCATCAAGGGTTGTAATACCGGGCATCAATCCCGTTTCCCATACACCCAACATCGCTGACAATTGATCTCCTGCAGCGGCACCGAGAGAGTGACCAATAAAACTTTTGATCGCTCCAACTGTCCATTGCTCTACACCCAAGGCAACCGCGACCTCACTCATAATTTGAGACTCAGTCACGCGATTTTGTGGTGTGCTGGTGCCGTGGGCCTGCACCACTCCTCCCGAGGCGAAGCGGCGGTCGCCCAACAAATTTTTCAGCAATGCCGCAGACTTTGCAAACGTCACATAATTGCCAACACCCGGACCGCTAATAGATTTTTTAGGCCCATCGGCGCTCACGTAAACATCGGGAATGGCCGCAAGAGTAGGCGCCCCCAATTCCAGCGCGAGATCATCATCAAACAGCACCATAATTTGCGCCGACTCTGACATGGTGAAGCCACAGTTTTCCCCAAAAGGACGGCACGCTCTCCGTGCGTCGGGTCGAACGTCTTCAGGTAATCCGTCAAGGGCCCGGAGCGCCTTATCAGAAGCCAGAGCGCCCATCGCGGCGTAGCCTTCCATAACCTCTGCAACAACCGGAGCCTCTGCAGCTCCGACAACAGCAACCCGCGCCTTACCACTGCGAATATCTTGTACGGCTAGCCTCAGGTTGTAGAGGAACGTGGCACAGGCTCCCAAGGCAGGGCCCGTCGAACCCATAGATCCAAGCACGTAAGCGTTAATAAAATCCCCTGGCATCTCAGCAAATCCCAAGGGGCACTGCTTCGAGGTCACGCGTTTGCCCAACGCCCTACCCCTGAGCATTCCACCGGTACCGCTCTCATCCAGCTGCCCCATTGAACTGCTCACGTAGACACTTATTGCATCGGCCGGCACTCGCGCCTCAACCTCGGTCCAATCAATACCCAGATCGGCCAGGGCGTCGGATGCGGCAAATACCGTCATTTGCAAAGCACGGGGGTGGTTGCGCGAGCCGTAAAGCGTGCCCGGATCAAATCCTGTCGGCAGTAAACCCGCAGCGCTAATTTCAAAATCTCGGGTACCTGGCAGCAGAAGTTCAGTGCCTGCTTTTAATGTCAAAGAGGTCCGCTTACCCTCGCCGGGACTAGGCATCCACTCTGGGGACAAACCCTCAGCTATCTGCGTCGGGGCCATGTCGGCGGTAAGAGCATTCTGTGTGGTGACACGACGTGCCCAAGGCACTGCCCTTGGATCAAAGTGACTACTCTCAATCGTTCGAATAAGCGTGCCTGCATCTTGCGCAGCGGTGTCGGACGTTCCCATGATTGCCGCGAGAGCCTCCCGAGTTTGCTTTTGCTCGGTGGACTCGAGAGCGTCGATCACCATCCGCTTAAAGGCTTGCCGGTTCGAGGTCTTACCTGCGCTGTTGATGCCTCCAGCGGCGACCAAGATAGGAAGATGAAGCATGCTGATAAAAACCCCCGAAAATCTGACATCGACTTGCTGGGCCGTGTGGAGTGCAAATTCCTCTCATTGCCCATTAAATTTCCGCGCTAGTTTATTCGGAATAGTGGTAGATAATTGACTTATATAGCCATAAAATTGACCAATATAGGCTTTAACGCGAAATTCAGGAGCGCCGCCCATGGTCACAAAAAGCGCGATCACCCTACTAGCGTTGGCGCATCCCCGAATGTTGGCCACGTCGGTCACGCTACCCCTAGAAATCATTAGGGCGGCAGCCCACGCGAGCCCGCCGTCAACTCGACCGGAAGTTAGCATTAAGTTGGTTGGCAAACAGACTGAAACCCTGGCACTCGCTGATGGCTTATCAATGCCGGTGACTGAGGATGATGGTAAATGCGTGCCCGACATTCTTCTTATCCCAGCAATCTGGCGTCACCCACGGTGGGTGTTGCATCACCATCCGTGGCAACTGGACGTAATCAGACGGTGTATTGACGGAGGAAGCTGGGTTTGCAGCGTTGGCGCGGGAAGTTTCCTACTGGCTGAGGCCGGAGTATTAAGTCAGGGGATCGCCACAACACACTGGCATTGGTTCGATACTTTTGAAACGACTTACCCAACAGTCTCACTGCGACGAGACCAGCTGATCACACAGCATGGGCGCATTTTTTGCGTGGGATCGGTTAACTCAATTGCCGACCTGATGGTTTATTTAGCAGGACAACTGTTTTCGAGAGCCACGGCAACAGCGATCGAAAATCAGTTTTCACCCGAAATTCGCCGACGTTTCTCCCCCCATGAGCTCGGCTTTTCAAGTGAAACTCATCAAGACGAAAAAATACTGGACGTGCAGTGGTTAATTCGCAGTGAGATTAAGCAAGGCATCGATCTCCTTGAACTCGCCAACTCCTGCGGTATGACTGTGCGCACACTGAACCGACGCTTTCGAGCAGCAACAGGCATGACACCCGTGTACTACCAGCACACCATCCGTACAGAAGAGGCAAAAGCCCTGCTGCTAAACACCAACCTTCCCGTGGCGGAGGTCGGTTGGCAGGTAGGATTTCGCGATGCTTCGGTTTTTTCACGACGATTCAAGGCACTGGCAGGTGTCACGCCTCGCCAATACCGAATCGCCGTGAGGGGCAAGATATTCGCACTGGACCCCGCACCGAACTGACTCAGCCCGTCATCCTCCGCCCAAAACAGACCCTAGCGCTGACAATATTTTCCTAGACAGTATTCTCCCAGCCGATGACGTAGCGTCCTGTGTGTGGCTAAATGCACCCCCTAAATTCAATACGGGTGAGAAGTCGCTGTGGCAGAGACAATTTATATGGTGAACGGTGCCAGAACGCCCATGGGTGGGTTACTGGGTGATTTAGCCGAGGTAACGGCAGTAGATCTTGGCGCCTCCGCCGTAAAAGCCACCCTTGAAAAGTCGGGTGTTGACGCCGGAGCTATCGACGAGGTCTACATGGGCTGCGTACTTCCAGCTGGGCTCAAACAGTGTCCTGCAAGGCAGGCCATGATCGGCGCAGGCATCCCAAGCAGCACGGGAGCAGTGACGGTGAACAAGGCCTGCGGCAGTGGCATGCAAGCTACCATCTACGCCATTGACAGCATCGCCGCCGGCACCAACCAAATGGTCGTCAGCGGGGGTTTGGAAAGCATGAGTAACGCACCCCAGCTATTAATGACAGGCCGAAAAGGCATTCGCCTAGGCCACGGACAAACCTTTGACCATATGTTCCTTGATGGGCTGGAGGATGCTTATACCGGTGGCGCTATGGGAAGCTTTGCTCAAGCAACCGCTGACGCACACGGCCTCACCCGGGAAGGCATGGACCAGTTTGCGATAGCGAGTTTAGAGCGCGCGAAAACCGCGACCGAAAGTGGTGTATTGCAGGCTGAAATCACCCCCGTGACAATTAAGACCCGTCGCGGAGAGCATACGGTTGAGCATGACGAGCAGCCACTGAAGGGGCGACCCGATAAAATACCAGCACTGAGACCGGCCTTTACCAAAGACGGAACCATCACGGCAGCAAACTCCAGCTCTATTTCTGATGGCGCGAGCGCACTGCTGGTCGCCTCAGCTTCAGCGGTTGAAGCGCACAACCTAAAACCAATGGCCAAAATTGTGGCTCACGCCCGCTTCAGTCGCGCTCCAGAGGAATTTACTCTGGCGCCAGTGGGAGCCATAGAAAAGCTGCTGGCCCGTACCGGATGGGATGCAGCCGATGTCGATCTCTGGGAAATTAATGAGGCCTTTGCCATGGTCACCATGCTGGCGATGAACGCCTTTAACTTAGACCACGAGCGAGTAAACGTTCATGGCGGCGCCTGTGCCCAGGGACACCCTATTGGCTCAACGGGCTCTCGCATATTAGTGACGCTAGCGCATGCTCTGCAGCACCACGGAAAGCAGCGTGGTGTCGCCGCACTGTGCATTGGTGGTGGTGAAGCCACCGCTGTCGCCATAGAGCGGGTGGTGTAGCGCTATGCCACTTGCTTCGATTCCAGAAATCATAGACGACATTCGAGCCGGACGTATGGTGGTTCTCATGGACGATGAGGACCGCGAAAACGAGGGTGATCTGATCATCGCCGCCGAGAAGGTCACCCCGGAAATCGTCAACTTTATGGCGACCGAAGCCTGTGGGTTGATTTGCATGCCAATCACCCAAGAGAAAGCGCGTCAGCTGCGAATTCCCCTTATGGTGCGTGACAACCGCTCACAGCACGAGACCAACTTCACAGTATCTATTGATGCCAGCGAGCAAATTGGCCCCGGGGTAAGTGCGCAACAGCGATCACATACCATCTCTCAGGCCGTGGCTCACGATGCACAGCCCTCAGATATTAGGCAACCCGGCCATATCTTTCCGCTGGTCGCAAAACCCGGTGGCGTTTTGCGTCGAGCTGGCCACACCGAAGCCGGTGTCGATTTGGCACGAATGGCCGGCTGCGAGCCAGCAGCCGTGATTGTCGAGATTATGAATGCTGACGGCACCATGGCACGGCGCCCACAGCTAGAGGTTTTCGCAGAGCAACATGATCTGAAAATGGGCACCATTGCTGACCTTATCGAATACCGCTCGCTCCACGAGCATTCAGTAGAGATGGGTGAAAGCCATGAAGTCGACACCGAATGGGGCAGATTTACACTTCATACCTTTCGGGATCTGATAGACGACACCCCACATTTTGCACTGCAGCGCGGCACGATAGACCCTGAAAAAACGGTGCCTGTGAGAGTACAGTCTGTCGACTTACTGCGCGATATATTGGGAACGCAGCTGGGTGAGGGCCGCACCGGCTGGTCTTATCGCTCAGCCATGCAATGCATTGCTGAGGCCCATGAAGGCGTCGTCGTGCTCGTTGGACAACCAACATCATCCGAGCAAGTGCTGACAGATGTCCATCAGTTCCTCAGTAGTGGCGCGCCACCGCCTCAACCACAAAACTACCGACTCATAGGTACTGGGGCGCAGATTCTCCGACATCTCGGCGTCAGCCGCATGGCACTGCTGTCGGCACCGATACGCTTCAATGCGCTCTCGGGCTTCAACCTTGAGGTGACTGAATTCTTAAGCCCGCCCTAAGTCAGGCGGGTTTAGCTCAGTTTGAAAAACTCACGACATCACCCAAGGCAGCGCGATCAGTTATCGCTTGATTGGCTGCCGCCTCGCTATCGGGATAGCCGAAGGATAAGCCGAACAAGAGCATTTGTTCGTCTGGAATGTTCAGCGCCGGTTTAATAACGTGGGCCATAAAACCCAGAGCAGTTTGGGGACAAGAACCGAGTCCATGGGCGGACAAGCCCAGCATAACCGTTTGCGTAAACATGCCTAAGTCGCAGGCTTCTCTCAAGCCAAAGGCTTTGGGCATAGTAAAAAAGGCGACGCCAGGGGCATCAAAGAATCGAAAATTGTTGAGAAACCACGCCTGCCGCTCTGTTTTTTGCTCTCTTGGGATGCCGAGAGCGTCATACAGCGCTTTAGCTGAGGCGTACTGGCGATCACGATAAACACCTTCATATTTGCCGTCGTAGGGATGATCCACACCAATATCTCCGGCAACAAAACGCTGAGGCAGCTCTTCTCGAAGGGCGTCTAACGTAGACCCTGTTGCAACGTGCACAAACCACGGCTGGGTGTTGCAGTTGCTGGGCGCCTGCATAGCGGTCTCAAAAATACTTTTTAAAAGCGCCATGGGCACCGGCTGATCCGTGAAGGCCCGTATCGAACGGCGCGCTTTTGCCACCGCGGCAAACTGCTCTCCAAGATTGAGGGGTGCCGTCATTTTAAACTCCTGACAAGTAGATGATTTAAGTATGAAAGTGCTTTTAGGCCAGTGAAAGTAAAACCTGCGCTAAACGATCATCGTCATAATAGGGGGCACTCAACTTTGTTACCAATGGTAGTTCCAGCAACTCGATGCCCAGAGTTTTTAGCAGTCCCGAATCAATCTCATAGGGGTAATGTGAACGTTCCACATCGATCACCACATAATTTAACAAATCCGACACCGGTGCAGACGCGCCACCCCGCCGCAACTGAGAAATTAGGGTCTCAATCATAGTGACAAAATCCATGCCCAATTGCTCAGGATCAACACCAATGTTCGGAATAAATATTTTAGGACAAGAAGCTTTAGCAACGGCCTCGGCAACTCCTGCAGGCAATAGGTTGGCCATAAGACTGGAATAAAAGCTGCCGGGGGCGTAACAAATAATATCGGCCCCTGCGATGAGCTGACTGGTTTCTTGATTGACCTGAACTGTAATCGGTTGGTGCTCGCCAGCGCTATCAGTTAAAAAGATCGAATGCACCGGTGACGGAATATCGGGATGTTCTTTCCCTGTGAGTAAATGCTGGCCGACAAACGTATGCCCATCGGTCAAATTTACGCCCAGATGTAGCGAGTCGTTAACAATGCCGCGAACGGTGCCTCGAATATTGAGCAGTTCTGAGAAGCGCTGAAGGCTTGCGGCCAGATCATTGTCGTGAGCAAGATACCCTCCGGCGAGCACCAAATTGCCAATGGAAGCCTGCCGCAAATCAAAGCTCTCAGGGAGGTGCTGCCAGAGACAGTCCAATTGCTCCATAATTTGTTGCCGTACCGCAAAGGGAATGCTGGAGATCAACTGATGCTGGCCTGAGACAATATCGCCAAGCTCTCTGTGTAACGCCTCATCGGTGCCCTCTGCTGAGAGCCGGTACTGCAAAAGCTGGCATACATCGCTGTAATGGGGCGCTGATTGATCTGCCAATGCCAACAGCCTGTGGCGCAGATCACCAATCCCCGGCATATCAAATGCATGGCGCAGGGCTGCCGAACTGCCACCACTGTCAAATGGTGTGATCAGGTGAATGCTGTTGTGAGTGTAAGCCGTAATTTGTCGACTCAAACCATTGAGGGCTGAACCGCCGCTAAAAAACAATGCGCGGGGACCCTGCTCAGGCGCTGCAAAATCACGCCTTATTTTGAAGGAATCCGTAACCAACTCAGGATTTTTCGGGGTTTGGGTCGAACTTGTCTGCAACATGAACCGCAGTGTCAGTGCTGGCTATGCAACAGGCAAGCCCACAAAGACCCTTTTTAACGGGCAATATTTCCCCTTGTCACAGCGATTCAGCACGAATAAAGCAGGTTTTTGTGTTTCAGAAGCGCCTCTACCAGGGGTGATATTAATCACACTTTTGGGTATAGTTTTCGGGCTGCCTTATTTGCCAAGAGCACAACAGACCGCGCATAAGAAAACTTACCAGCACAGGCACTCACAATGACACAAGCCGGCGAAAATCTTGAAGAATCCTGCAAACGCGGATTCAAAGCAGAAGTCCCCTTCGGCTACGAGACGCTACTGACCGACGGCCAGCGTCGTCGCTTGGACGAGTGCCGCGAGCTAGGCTGGGAATTGCAATTTATTAGGCGATCTTTGGCTAATTGCCCCACCGTGGTAGTGCGAGATGCGCGGGGGCGTCAAAGTTGGCGCATATGCGATGATGGCTCCTTGGAATCCTTTGCAGAAAATCGAGGCTAGAACCCCTGCTCAGCCCAGACCGATCAGGTCAGATCAGATCAGATCAATTCTAGGGTTTGACCAGGCTTTACAGTTCCGGCTTTCACAACCCTAGCGTAGACACCCAAATTGCCTTCGGCCTCTTTAACGAGGTGGCGCATGATCGCGGTATCCCGTGGCAAATCAGCAGTAGCCTGTGTCGTCATTGAACAACGAGGGCAAGATCCCACGATCTCAACAACAGCCTCTCCAATTTTTAGCTGTTTCCCAACCCATGCCTGCTCCGGGAATACCGAGCTATCGTCAACCGCATCAATTAACAAATTGGGCCTGAATCGCCGAGGATCAAATTGCGCATCGGGGTGTAGCTTTGCCAAGGAGGCCATCGACTGATACGTCATTAGTAATAGAGGAAACGCATCAAAGTAGGTGCCCGGCGGCGACTCAAACTCCAACACTTCGGCAAACAGGGTCAAGTCAGGAATGGGTTCACCGGGAAGCCGCCCAAAAACGGCCATCAGTTCCTGCTCAAAATCTTCGTCATCGGGGGCACCGCGTCGATAGTGCTCTAAATTATCTGCAGGTAAGAGGGGCCACAACGTCACAGGGTGGCCAAGCTTCTCGGATAACCATTCATGCACATCGTCACTGTTAGCGGCGCAGCTGTCGCCATCGGGAGCCGTAATCATTGGCGCAGAGCCCACGCGGGTAGCCGCACTAAACATCATCAATTGGGGCAGTTTTTTACCCCCTCTGATTCCCCCCCGCTTCTCATCGCGAGTGGCCCAGATACGGTCACCCGGTATTCCTTTATCACCTAAAGCCGCCTCCGATAAAGATTCGCCCAACATGGATTTCACGGGATAGCGCAACAGTTCACGAAGATGCAGGGACGGCATAAAGATTATCTCCAAAAGGTCTGGCAGACAGCATAAACGTATCGAAGCGGTTGATGCAGCTGTATTGATAGCGACCCTACTCACATCTTCAGCCCCCAACATGGGTTGGCTACCAAAAACTTATCGGGCCGCAATCTTCAACTGGGTTGCCACAACTGTTTGATGCGCTCCACTGCAAAAAACGCTGAACGCTTTGCGCTCCTCGTCCATAAACACACATTCTTTCCATACACCTGAGACCGCTGGCAACTCCGAAGAATCTGATCTTTATCTGCTTTAAGCAAGGGGCAAGCGCTCTTTGCTAGACAGCATCCTTGCTCTTGCCTCAATCAATGGCCATGATCATCGTGTGGCCCTTTCCAAAAAGACCTATAGGAGCTTGTTTCAATGCCCATCAGTTCTTTAGAACCCTCGGTAGAAGCTGCAACGGCGACCGAAGTGCTGCGGCGCGATGGTGCAGTGATTATTAAAAATCTCGCCGCGCCTGAACTTATCCGGTCTGTGAGCGCAGAATTACGGGATAAGTTTGATGCAGACCGAGGGACCGAACACTCGGGCTTTGATGGCTCGCTGACCTTGCGCTGCTCTGCGTCGTTGCTACGAGCTGCACCAAGCGCAGCTGATCTGATGGACCATAACATGCTCATTGCCATCGCGGACGCCATACTGCTGCCCCATTGTGCCACCTATCAACTGGGGAGTATGACCGGCATTGAAATCCATCCCGGCGAGAAGGCCCAACCCCTACACCGTGATGATTCGCTTTACCCCATAGAAATATCAGGACTGGAACTTCAAATTGGCGTCATGTGGGCGTTAGATGATTTTACTGAAGAAAATGGCGGCACTCGCGTGGTACCCAATAGCCACCGCTTTATGCGGTCTTGGCATCTGCCCGACCTCTCCGCCTGGGAGTCTACAGTGATGCCTTCTGGCTCTGCGCTATTTTATCTGGGATCCACGTGGCACGGTGGCGGCGCCAATAACAGCACCGCACCTCGGGCCGGCTTAATTAATACCTACTCACTAGGCTGGCTACGACAAGAATCGAACCATTACCTCGAATTGCCTTCCAGTACCGCTATGCAGTTTACCCCTCGTCAGCGTGCACTGCTGGGTTATACGGCCCACGGGTGCGGTGACGATAGCATTGGTAAATACGATGGTGATGACTGTCCCGCTTGGCTAGACACCCCACCCGAACCGGCTTGGCGCGACGAGCGTGGTCAAGTTGGAACCGCAGAAAATGTACAAGCCCAGTCCGGCGATTAACGACCGGTCTGCCGGCGAGTGAGGTAGCGATATACCGGCCATGCCACCAGTATCATCGCGAGCGCGTAGAGGGCGGTTTGACGCTCTGCGTAGGCCTGAAATGCCGTAATAACCGACCAGCCCAGCAAACAAAAATACGTGCTGTATGGGTGCGCCCAAGCAAGATAGGGGCGATCTACATTAGGCTCTGTTCTCTTCAAGATTAGAACGCCAACGATCAGCGCTAGATACAGCGGCACATAGAAAAATATCGAGAGCAGCAGAAGAAAATCGAAGCCACCAACCATAATCAGAACGACCACGAGCAACCAGGTGATGAGCACAGCAAAGATCGGATTACCGCCTCGTCCCTGTTTGCCTACCTGTTTTGACGCCAGACCATCAACCGCGAGTGCCTGTAATATTCTTGAGCCACTCATGTATTCTAAATTTTGATGGCTGAGCAGAATGAGGATGGCAGCGACAACAATCAGATCGCCCGCTAGCGGAAAATTAGCGAACTCTAACGCCGTTGCCAGTGCTAACTCACTGCCCGCGAGGGGCGTTAACCCCGTGCTGTGCACTAAGGCGAAATTAATCAGCATGTATAGACCAATGACAACCACCAACCCCTTGATGCTGGCTCTGGCAGCGGCACCGGCTCCCCCTTTCACTTCACCATTGAAATACGAAGCATAGATCCAGCCATCGTAGGTAAAAATAATGGCCGCTATGACAATGCTCCACTTACTAAGCGGGGTATCTGAGGGCTGCCAAGGAATTACCTCACCGCTAATTCCCGGGGCCACCAATAACGCCAGGGACAGTGCGACAATGATGAGACCAATCGCAGAGGTTGCGACCTCCTGAATGATGGCACCAAAGGAAATCCCTTTGAGCTGGATTGCGGCAAAAACACTTGTCACTGCAATCGCGAGTAACACGCGCCATTCTTCAGCTTGCGGAATCAAAATAGCTATAAAGGTGACAATCACCACGGCCTTTAACGCGAGATCTGCTGCAAAACTCAACCAATCGATCCAGCCCAAAACGAAGCCGGCAAAAGGGCCATAAGCACGGCGCACCAAAGCATAAGTGCCACCAGACCGGGGTGTCATACCCAGTAATTCGGCCACAACAGAGGTGGTGAGCAAAACAAAAAGGCCAGAAAAGAACCACAGCCCCAGATACAGGGTGGGCTCAGGGATCGCCTGGGCGATTTCTCCAGGCCCGCGTAAAATCCCCAAACCAATGACACCGCCGACCGTGACGGCCAGAACAAACCGTGAGGGGAGTTTTCTCACTGCAGGGCTATCGCTCACAAATAAACCGGCATTAAGGGCTCGCTTTAATTAGGTGATGCCTCACCATAGAGTAAAAGCACTCGCCGAGTCGCGGTATTTATTTAAGCGTCAGGTTCGTCAGCGCTGCGAATTCTCGCCTGACGTTCTTCCTCTTCCTCAAATGCTGCTTTAATTTCTAGCAATACGCTATCGACGTCAGCCGACGTCTGGTCATCCTCAAAGTACCCTGTTAATTGGCTCTCTGGGTGCAGCTCGCCCTCTTCATACAGCGCCCACATTTCTTTAGCGTATTGCGTATCGAGCAGTTCAGGAGCAGAGAGTCCATAGTAAGCGGTCATATTATTGACGTCGCGCTCTAACATGGATTTAGCGTGGTTGTTTGCGGCTGCATCTACCGCCTGGGGGAGATCGATGATGACAGGGCCATAATCGTCTACCAGCACGTTAAATTCAGACAGGTCGCCATGCACTAGACCAGCACACAACATTTTAACCACGTAGCCCATCATGACTTCGTGGTCCTCGAGAGCCTGTTCACGGGTTAGCAGTACGTCATTGAGGCGTGGCGCAACCTCACCATCCTCCGTAGTGACAAGCTCCATGAGCAAGACGCCGTCAAAACAACCGTAAGGCGTCGGCACACGGACACCAGCCCGGTCTAATTTATAAAGCGCGTCGACCTCGGCATTGTGCCAAGCCTCTTCCTGCTGTTTGCGTCCATACTTTGAACGCTTTTCCATTGCCCGCTGGCGCCGGCTATTGCGCCCCTTACGCCCTTCCTGATACTCGACCGCCTGCTTGAAGCTACGCTTCGCCGCTTCTTTGTACACTTTAGCGCAGCGAATTTCTCGACCACAGCGCACGACATAGACCGTGGCTTCTTTGCCACTCATTAGCTGGCGCAGCACTTCATCGACAACCCCATCTTCGACTAGGGGGATAATGCGTTTAGGGATTTTCATGAGTCGGTTAGGCAACGCCAAAAATTAGTGATCACTGCATCGCCGGCTACACCGACGGATTATTATATTGAGTAACGCCACACGCACTGAGATATGAAAATACCAACTCGTCATCGCCCAGCTTTTCATTGGGTAACGAACCACTCGCAGCCAGCTGTTAAAGCACTAGATAACCCTCGGTTTTCTCTAGCCATGTTCGCTGCTTGCGGGATGGAGTTTACAACATAAATTGCAGAGCGCGTTGATACGTCGGAATAGACCCCCAACTGAGTTAGTGGCAGGGGTATTAAGGTGCCAAAATGCTGAATAACTCCTCAAACTGTAACGCTATGGTTAAGAAGGTGCGTTAACCATAACCGGGAGCACAACCTCCTGGTCTTTGGGATTTAACCGCAGTAACTGCCGTCACAAAACTCCCATCGTTGCCCTTGGCCCAGTTCCCGGCTGATAGCTTCACCTAATGCAGGCGCGCTAGCACACTACCTAACCCTGCGTATTTGCATCCGTCCCAGAGTGCGACAAACCGTTTTGCCGACTGATAGCCCCAAGAAACGTCGCAACTCGCAGTCGAGCAAAGTGCGATCTAAATTAGAGCCTCCTGTCCAAACGAGCTGACAATCAACGATACCTGCAACAAGAGCTCCACTGGCAAAGGTTACGGTTGCGACTCTCCCACCTCCCACGTACTAACCACACCCTCGCGACTCACGCCATTAAAACGCTTCCACCTCTAACGACATCACGTTGTCCGCTCCCGAAAGTATGGCGGCCTCGCAAGTGCCGGTGCGCGGTAAAATGCGCTGATAATAAAAACGCGCGGTTTTTAGTTTAGCTTCATAAAACTCGCCTTCTGAGTTCCCCGCGGCCAGTGCAGCTCGTGCTTTAAAGGCTGCCTTTGCCCAAAAATAAGCAAGGCAGGAATACCCCGAGAACATCAGGTAGTCGACTGAAGCCGCTCCCGCCTCATCGGCATTTTCCATCGCTTTAGTGCCAATGTGCAGCGTTAACTCGCCCCACTTTTTATTGAGCGCCTGTAGTGGTTCGATAAATTCCTGCAGCTCTGCCACCTCTGCATTCTCCTTGCAAAAGTGATGTATTTCTCGCGTGAAGTTTTGCAGCAGCACACCGCCAGATCCCAGAACTTTTCGCCCAATAAAATCGAGCGCTTGTATACCCGTTGTGCCTTCATAGAGCATGCCAATACGCGCATCTCTAACATTTTGCTCTACGCCCCATTCTTTGATGTAGCCGTGACCGCCAAAGCATTGGAGTGCAAGATTTGCCGATTCAAATCCTGTTTCGGTAAGAAATGCCTTTGCAATCGGCGTCATAAAGGACAGCATGTCTTCCGCGGACTTTTTTTCCACCTCATCGGTAGTACACTCGATGACATCGACTAACTTGCCCGTGTAGGCGACCATCATACGCCCACCCTCCGAGAGCGCCTTTTGAGTGAGCAGCATGCGCCTGACATCGGGGTGCACGATAATGGGATCTGCCGGGCCGTCGGGATTTTTGGGGCCGGTAACCGAACGCATCTGCAAGCGATCTTTCGCATAGGCCAATGACTTCTGATAACCCAATTCCATGTGGGCAATACCTTGCAACGCAGTCCCAATTCTTGCGGTATTCATAAATGTAAACATGGCCTGAAGACCTTGATTGGGCTCTCCCAATAAATACCCCTTCGCCTCATCAAAGTTCATGACACAAGTGGCATTGCCATGAATACCCATCTTGTGCTCGATAGACCCACAGCGAACGGTGTTTCGCTCACCTATGGAACCATCGTCGTTTACATTGAACTTTGGAATGATAAACAGTGAAATTCCTTTGACGCCAATAGGTGCGTCCGGGAGCCTTGCAAGCACAATATGGACAATATTTTCAGTGAGATCGTGTTCCCCCGAAGAGATAAAAATCTTTGTTCCAGTAATCTGATAGCTTCCGTCCGCAGCAGCCTCCGCCTTGGTTCGCAGTAGCCCCAAATCGGTACCACAATGCGCTTCAGTTAAACACATTGTGCCTGTCCAAGCGCCTTCTACTAACGGGGTAAGGAAGCGCTGTTTTTGCTTGTCAGTACCATGCAGCTCGATGGTGTTAACGGCACCATGAGACAACCCCGGATACATTCCCCAAGACCAATTAGCGGTTCCTCGCATTTCTCCCAAAACTATAGATAGTGACTCAGGAAGTCCCTGCCCACCGTATGCTGGCTCGTTTGCCAGCGCAGGCCAGCCAGCCTCGACGTATTGTCGATAAGCTTCTTTAAAGCCGCTAGGGGTCGCAACCTCTCCGTCACTCCAGGTGCAGCCCTCCTCGTCACCGACAGCATTGAGTGGCGACAAAATATTGCTGCAAAACTTATCAAACTCATTAAGGATAGTTGTAACGAGCTCGGCATTAACTTCTTCATACCCGGATAGCGACCGATAGTGTGCCTCGTAGTCGAACAGCTCAAACAAATTGAACTGGAGATCCCTTAAAGGCGCTTTGTAAGCACTCATTAACTTGTTCCTATTTTGTTAAACCAAATTATGACGAATCTGCATTTACACGCTGGTGCCATTTTTGAAAGACATTACGTCGTTTCCAAAGATCAGTATTGCTATCCCCGTGTCAGCTCGAAATTTGTGGTGCTCGGGCCACATAAAGTAAGGCGAGAGCAATTAAATTCGCCACTAGGAAGCGCTAGGCAACGTCACATAAGGCAGCAATAGTACGTGCTTCGAATTCTTAAAAACATAAGGGGCATCGCAATTTTATCAGCGTAAAACCGTTCTGGCATTACAGGGAATCATTAACGGCCAAAACAACCGTTACGCATTCACCGCTCTCAAACACCCGACGCCGAAACCGCTGTGTAAATGGGCATAACTACCGGCTCCGAGGCAACTTATACACCCATGCTTTCAACTTCAAACTAAAAAAGCACGCAGCGCACGCACCAATGCTAAAACAATAAGTCGCGCCTAAAGAATCGTATCGCGCCGCTGAGAGAACCGCGCCATTATCGGAATTCAGCGAGGCGCTCTGCAGTGTCTAGAATTTCGGTGTACTCAGTCTCCAGCTCTTTAGCAAGCGCTTGTTCAATAGCAAGCCCCTGCTGACTCATACGATAGAGGTCTTTCATTGCAGCTACCCCAGCACGAGAGTTACTAGAAATTTGACGAACCCGATTAGCCACAAGCTCGTCGAGCTCAGCTACTGTGGGTACCGAATTGTTGACCAACCCTAGTCTTTCAGCTTCCTCGCCTCTGACCACTCGCCCAGTGAAAGACAGCTCACGAGCCCTACGAAGCCCTATCGCTTGAGCCAATGTTTGAGACATACCCCAAGTTGGACGCAAGCCAAATCGGGTGTGCGTATCGCCAAATTTTGTCGCGTCGGTAGTGAACATAAAATCGCAGTGCAGTGCCAGCTCAAGAGCTCCAGTGAAGCAAGCACCATGCACACTGGCGATGACCGGGATATCGGCGTTACGAATGGCAGAACATGCTTGCTTAGCCGGTTCGTCGAAGAGATCACCAATGCGACCATAGGCTGGCTCGATATCTTGTAAAACCTTGAGATCAACGCCCGCAGAAAATGCGCGCCCCTCCCCTTTTAAAACCACGACACAAACCCCCTCGTCTGCGCTGGCCTGTGAGACCAACTGGGCAACGCCAGCGAGCATCTCCGGATGGAGGGCATTCATGGCGTCTGGTCGGTTAAAGCTGAGGGTTAGAACATCTTCGTTAATTTGCGCTAGCAGCTTGTTTGTCGTGGGTTGATAATTTTGAGTCATAGAATTTCTCTGTTTGTGAATAAACGATGAACCGGGTTTCATTTTTAAACGGTCTGCTACCAGCTCTGATACATATGCTTGTCAAAGCCTAGTTACTTACAACATGCTGGCTTAACCCTTGCTATCGGCTGCCGCTATGAATTTTTCGGTGAGGTACCAAAGCGTCCTAACATAATTTAGCCCTAAGCTGCTGCATTTCGCTGGCCTGGGCATCTCTTATAGAGAGCACACCTTTTCAGCTCTGCAACACTTCATTGTGTACAGACCCATCGCCTTGAAGGACGCCAGCAGAGGTTATCTGCATTAGGGGCGTGTCTGCTTCCGGTAAGTGCTGGGAGTCATCCCGCGCCAGCGTAGGAATGCCCTGCGAAAATTGACAGTTTCTGAGTATTCCAGCAAGTGAGCAATCTCGCCAACGGGCAAATCGGTTTTGGTTAAATACTCACAAGCCAGCAGCTCTCTCACTTCCTCTAAAATCGATCTAAACGTATTCGACTCCCGTGAGAGATGCCGCCTCAATGTTCGTTCACTCACGTAAAGGCTATCTGCCACCCCAGCAATGCTGGGAAACTGGCCTGCAGACTGAATAAGAAGGCGCCGCACTTCGGATGTTATTTTTTCAGCACGCCCAAGGCCGCGTAACATTTCTTCACACTGTTGATGGAATACAACGTATTGAGAGGGATCCGAGGTCCTGACTGGCGTGTCGAGGGCATGAGCTGGCAGAAATAGCTGACTGTACTGACAGTCGAAAGCGACATCGACATTGAGCGCAAATTTATAAGACGCAGAGTGCGCCGGTTTAGGAAATGCAAACTGCAGCTCTGCCCCTTGAATCTGACCACGGTAAAGCGAGCTCCCAGTCACACTAAGCTGCGCAAAGCATAGCTCGGTCACTGGTCGAATATGCTCAGGCGACGTCGATAACACGCCTAGTCGCAGTAAAAGCCCCCCGTTATGTTCGTGAGCCTCCCAATGAGGAAGCGAAAAAGCCTTCCCGTATCTCAACAAAAGCAGGATTGATTCTCTGAGGTTTGCACAAGTCATTAATGCAAAACCAAGCGTACCGTAGCTGGTGATATCGACGCTCCGCCCGAGTCTTATAGCAAAACTGGGGTCTTTTGCGAGTTCGATCGCTGTCATCAATAAAATAATCGAATCGAAACCATCAAATACCGGATGTGCTGAGTTGGGGGCAGACCAACCTTTAGCAGCCGCTCTTTTAAAAAATTTATCGGGCGTCACACCTGATTTTTTGAGCTCTGCAAGTAACTGCTCGTAAAGGTCTCGCTGAAGTCGAGTTGGTGTCAAGTACTAGCCCCATTAACTACCACCAGCATCGAGTCGCAAGCGGTCATCATAGATGGCCGAATATGATTCGGCTAAATTCGCAAGCCACTATACTGTGAATAGGCCTACGCTGGAAACACACGTAGCCGTCTGCGGGTGATACCCACATTGAAAACATGCTCCCGAGGCTTGGGATTGGTTGCCTCGCCGAGTCAGCATTAGAGATCAGGCCAGCCGCCATGACGATACCGCCTCCACTTGCAGGTTCTCGCACCACGATAACCTTACTGCTCCTCGCTTATGCCCTGTCCATGTGCGACCGGATGGTCTTGTCAATCCTGTTCCCAGACATAAAAACTGAGTTTGGTTTGAGTGACACCCAGCTCGGGTTGTTAGGTGGCATCTCATTCGCCCTGTTTTACGCCACAATGGGGCTTCCTATCGCGCGCCTGTCCGATCAGTACAGCCGCAAGTGGATCGTGATCATAAGCCTCATCATATTTTCGCTAATGACTGTCTTGAGCGGTTTAGCCGCTGGCTTTATCAGCCTCCTGATACTACGCATTGGCGTGGGCATTGGTGAGGCGGGAGTGAACCCCGCGAGCCACTCTATTATTGCTGACTACTTTCCGCCACAACGCCGGGCTTTTGCTATGGCCACGCTAATGCTAGGTGCAAGCATCGGCATGATACTGGGCTTTGTCCTGGGTGGTTCGATCGCAGAGGCCCACGGTTGGCGCACAGCCCTTATAGCGGTAGGCGCTCCGGGGATGCTCCTCGCCCTTGTCATGGCGAAACTTTTGACCGAACCCCGTCGAGGCACCTTTGAGGCTCATAGCGGCGCACCGTCGCCGCCAATACGAGCCACCGCTGTGGCCATGTGGTCCAACAAGGCCATGCGCCATCTAATAGCGGGCGCAGTGGTCGCTGGATTGTTGGGCTATGGATTAACGCAATGGCTACCCACCTTTTTTAGCCGACAGCACGACCTAGGCCAGTCCCAGACCGGGCTTTTAATGGCCGGCATTTTTGGGATCCCCGGAGCACTGGGGGCGCTGGCTGCGGGCAAACTGTTCGACCGACTTGCTGTGCGTGGTTTCCAATACGGAATGCGAATGCTGGCTGTTATACCGTTCGTTACGCTCCCATTTTTTATCATGGGGCTACTGGCAGATGACCTCACCACGGCAGTTCTGCTGTTCATTATTCCGGGATTCGCCGGCAATTATGCGCTGGGTCCGACTCTGGCCATGATACAAACCCTGTCGCCGGTGAACATGCGGGCGGTTTCCGCAGCGATCAAAATGTTGTTCCTCAATCTCATAGGCCTGGGCTTGGGCCCCCTACTGGTCGGTGCTATTAGTGATGTCCTAGCGCCGCGGTACGGTGATAATGCCTTGGGTGTCGCACTGGCCTATTTCACTCTAGTGGGTCTGTGGGGGTCTTACCATTTTTGGCTTTGCGCGCGAGCTCTAGCCGAAAATCAAGTAACTGATCACCATCGCACAGGCACATAGGCCCGCCCACTCGAGTAACCAATAAATTTCTATGAGCACCAAAACACGGACTATCGCCCTATCATCCTGGCCCAGAGTCGCCCACACTCCGGACAGCAGCATTCTTGATGTACTGAAATCTATGCACAAGGATTGTGCCAACGGAAATTATTTTCGGCCAGTTATGAAGACACAATTTTGCCAGCAGTCTCGCAGTAACAACTAAAGGCGCTGCCCTATGATTTACCAACATATAGAAGGCAGGCTCGCTATCGGCACTTTAAATTTGGCCGAATAAGATTCTATTTTTCCAGTTATGCTCTCTAGACTGGCGAACTGAAACCGCAACAGGGTTTACTCGAGGATGCTCCAGAACAGGGGATCTGTAACATCGTCAATTCCAGAGTGGCAGCAGTTATGAAAAAGATTCTTCTTATAGCCACAGTAGTCGGCGTAGCGGGCTTCACGATCAACCTAATTTTTTTTGGTGACAGGGCGCACAACCCGAGAATTTTTACTGCCCCCGAAAAAACTCAGTGGCGGCCAATGGGCGCCCGGATTACTGGACAGCACGGCTACGACATCATTCCAGAGCCCACAAAGTGGAATGCGATTCACGTAGGCGTGGCCAATTCGGACAGCGTTTGGGGCGTTGCAGCACCGATGTTTGAGCTGGATTGGGTCGCGGAACCAAGCTACTTCATCGGCAACGGCCCCCTCTTTGATAATGAGGGCAATCTGTACTTCAGTCCTCAGTTTTATCACGGTGAGCGTGTGGTGCTGGTGTCACTCGACGCCAAAACGGGGACGCGGCGCTGGGCGTTACCAGCTGACGAAAATATTCAGACCAGCAGTCCTGCTTTTATTTTGAATGATCCCGAAAATTTAAATTCACAAATACTTTATATCGTGGGCTATGACCGCATTACCGCACTGAGACCCGATGGCTCTAAAATTTGGAGTCGATCTACAGGCCTAAAACTCACGGCGAAGGAGCTGCTCAACACAGACAACAAAAAGTTCCACAGTCTCAACTACCACCCAGCCACCGATTCTTTAATCACGGTCACCAAGACAGGAGCGTTATTTGCCTTTGACCGAAAAACAGGCCAATCCATAGCGCCCATCGGACAGCTCCCCGGTGCACCTGCGATCAGCGGCAAGGGTACAAAAATACCCGAATTCATTCTCGATAGAGTCGATCCATTAATGGACGCCGCTTTTGGCAAAACCGATGCCGGCTTGAGTTTATTTTCCTCGGCGGTGAACTATATCTATGGCGGTGGCGGCGTCGTCACCAACTACTTCAGCATTGATCCAGACAGTAGCCGCATCTACATGGCAGCTACTGCCCAAGATGCCGAAGACGGTACGACCGATGGCAAATCTGAACTGGGCGCAATTTACGCCCTTAACCTAGTCAATACTAATCATGGTCTCGAGTTCCAGATATTGGCTCGCGCCGTGTTTCAAGGTGGGACGGGCTCTACGCCAGCGCTTAGTGCAGACGGTCACCGCCTGTATGTTTCAGATAACGAGGGGCACGTTATTGCTCTCAACAGCGAGCTCGACGAAATATGGCGGGTCGACGTTGGGGAGCCTTTAGTGGGCTCCATCACAGTATCGCCCGACAACCACGAACTTTATGCCGTCACTGCCAATGACGTCATCCAACTCATCGATCACGGAGAATACGGCAACCGAGCTTGGACTGCAGAACTTAACGGTTTTGACGGCTATGCCAATGTGGATACGCAATCTAATGCCCTCACAGCTACTGTTACTGCCAATGGTGTCGTGATTATGATTGGTGGTGGAAAATCACTGCTGGGCCGAACCATTATGCTGCACACGGGCATGGGTTTACTGGACCGTATGACCGGTAAGCTGCGCTACTTTGCCGAGGGCCGGGAGGATTCTTTAGCGATGAGTGTCGTCGCACCTGATGGTAGCTTATACGTGGCCCATTCACCCTTGCGCCGTGCGGTGGGTAAGGCTATTTATCCAGACTTAACCCCGAAGATCACGGGCGGAATCGCCCGTTTTAAACCGGTTCGCCTCGACCTTCTTGCCCGGGACGCCGTTTGTGCCGCCGAGGCACGCAGTGCTAACACAAGTCAGCTAGACAAGGTCACCGAGCTCACTGCTATAAACACCGATATACGACAGATTCAGGTATTAATGACCCAAACCAATGACGCTATCGAGACGGCGGTAAACGAGGGCGATATGTCACGAGAGACCGCAAGCACGCTACGGTCAATGCTCAACCAGATCACCGCAACACCACTCACCACCGAGACACTGGCTGCAGCACACACACAACTTGTAAATGCCTGCGATCTGCTAGATTCAACACCTCACCAATGACTTATGCGTGCAGGTCACTTCACGCTGAGTCAGTCGCTTAACCCATAGCTGACTTCGAGCGGTTGCTGACTGTATTTTTAGGGCGCGTCTCAACGTAATGATTCATTACGTTGGTTAGCAGCCCTCATTAAGCACGATAACAAACAAGCGAAACTGCACATAACGCCGTGAAAGAATCACCCATTGAGCCCACCTGTTACCTGTCACCTGTCACCTGTCACCTGTCACCAACGATAACTGGCACTCAGGCCAAGGCGGCGGCCTGGAATAGGCCAATGGTTCGCATACCCAGTTGGCTGGCGTCGCACAACAGCGGTGCCGCTGGTTCGCGTGATGAGAGCTTCATCATCCAGCAAATTGCGGGCAAACACTTCAACATGCCATCGGTCGGTCCGAACACCCAAATATGCGTCGAAGGTATTGTAGGCATCAAGATCGATCGCAGGCGTCGTAATCGTAGCCGCTTCAGCGAATTGATTGCCGGTGTAGGCAAATAACGCACGCCCGTAGCCTTCAAAACCACCAAAGTCCACACGATATTCCGTGTTCACGCTAGCTGTCCACTCGGGCACCCTGCCAAGCTGGTTGCCACTCTCATCACACTGGGCTACGGCTTGGCCCGGAGGAAAAATTGGCACGCCGTTGTCATCGAACTCATTGCAGGGCAGCGAAGTTCCACTTGCGTATTCACCTTCGGTGTAGCTGAGAGAGCCGCCCAGATACCAGTTGGCGCTAAGGTTTGCCGACAACTCTAATTCGGCACCCCAAACCTCGGCATCACCGTTAACGGTGATGCCACTGCGGTCAATACTCCCGTCCGGATTGATAATATTGAGTGCATTCTGACGAGAAATGTAGTCATCAAAATTATGGGCGTAGAGAGCTCCGTTGATTCGAACCGCGCCATCAGCCAGGGTGCTCTTGAAACCCAGCTCGTAGGACATACTCTCTTCGGCGCCGAACAACAGTACATCCTCAGGTAAGGCCGATCCCGTCACCGTTACTCCGCCAGGTCGCCACCCAGTGCTCACCACACCGTAAAAGTTGATATCGTCACTCAGCGTATACTCAAGTGCCAATTGACCGGTAAAGGAGTCGTCGTCATAGCGCCGGTTGTCATCTGAGATAACCTGCTCCAAGAGAAATCCCGGAGGCGCAACGCTAATGCCGCTCGGGCCTGCGACCAAAGACATATCCCGACCTACCTGAATCTCCTGATAACGCAGACCCAGCTGCAAGGTCCACTTTTCACTTAAGTAGAACTGGTTGTGGGTAAACAGGCCCCAGCGCTCTGACTCTGCAGGGAATAACAGCATGGTGCTGCCCCCCGCAAAGGGACTGAGGGGAATCTGAAGGTTGTCCTGGCTGAAAAAGATATCCGAATCCTCATAGTAGAGGCCTACCATGTAGTCCCAGCGCTCACCTTCGTTGCTGGCGAAACGTAGCTCCTGAGAAAAGTCAGTTCGATCATCTACGGCTATTCGCTGTGCCACGTTACCCGGGTTCGAACTGCCCTGCGCCTGATCATATATCCTAACTGAGTCGGTCTCGTGATAGCCCGTCACCGATGTCAGCGTGTGGGAACCTAGGTCCCAGTTCATCACCAATGACGTGTTCAGATACTCCGATTGCGTGTTGTCGGATACACCATCGATCCCTACCCGCGCGTCACTGCGATCATAGGAGTTCAGGGACGGCAATAAGCCCTCTGGATCCAGTCTGGGATCCCCCGCAGGCACGCCACTAAGCACACCTAGATCATCGAACTCGCGCTCTAGGTACTGCGCTGCAAAATCGATACTCAAACTGTCAGTGAGCAACCATCTCAGGCTAAAACGGCCCGCTGTCGTCTCAGTAGCGCTGGTCTCCCCAGTCAAGACATTGACAGTTTCGTCCATATCATTTTCGTCAAACACGCCGGCGAAGCGTAAAGCCAGTCGCCCCGGTATCAACGGCAGGCTCGCAGCCAGCTGGGTGTTGATGCCATCGTTGTCGGTCAGTGTTGCTCGCACCTCGCCTTCGACCTCGTCAAGATTAGGCTTAGCGGTATGAATATTGATAGCGCCAGCAGGGGAGGTTCGGCCGGCGAGCGTTCCTTGGGGTCCGCGCAACACCTCAATGCGCTGTATGTCGAACAACTGCTGGTAGACAGCGTTCGAATCGACAATCGTCTGGTTCCAGTAGGTGGCCACTGCTGCTTCGGCTGCGGAGTTCGGGTTGTAGTTGATACCGCGCAGTGTCATGCGCCCACTGCGGCCGGTGAAACTATCGATTTGCAGGCCTGCTGTCAGCGCCTCAAGGTCTAAAAAGCTAAACACATTAAAGTCTTTGAGCGTGTCTCCGTCTATCACGTTAACCGTGGCCGGAACGTTCTGCACCGATTCAAGACGCTTCTGAGCTGTTACAACTATCTCTTCCAATTGGAGGCTTTGCGCAGCCACCGTGCTCCCATAAAACGCAAGGATCACGACCCAAGCAAAGGGTGATACTTTAAATGAGTGACGCATTATGAAACCTTCCCTATTTTTATGTGCCCGTGGTAAAGATACTGCCAGCCTAACTTTAAGCATCGCTCAGCCATCACTATGAATCATTTTCGGTCAACATTTTTACGGGTGCTGACGCTATGTCCTCGAAGAACCCTGAGGTCGATTAGGCCAAGGACGGCCCGGCGCCGCTGCCGAAAGATCCGCCACCAGACTGACATAGCCGCGATTTACACCGATAGTTACGGCGGCTTAGCACGCACAACTCTTGCCTCTACTATCTGTGGCATGCTGCTTTGAAGTTGAGTGAAAAAATGTCCGAAGATGATTCCTGCGCCACATGCCGACGGCACTATCTTGGGGGCGAGTTAACAATGAGGCTGAACACATCAAAACGACCTTCAGCCCTAAAAAATCCATCAGAATAAATTGCCCAAGCAACCGAATTCAGCGACAAAGTAATGAGGATGGCACGAGAGCAAAATGCTAAAGAAAATTGCCGTAGTGATCACCATAGTATTACTCGCAAGTCTTGGCTTCATAACGGCTAAAGTTGTGATTCCATTACAAGCATCAGCCGAGAAAAATGGGCCCACCACCGCTGCTCGTGATTATGCCCTGCAAGACAACAACCGAGTTACGCTGCCACGAGCACAGAGCCACGCTTACCAACCCTCCCCCAATCCCAATAAAAATTTATATTGGGGCGAACTACATATCCACACTCGTGAAAGTTTCGATGCCACGTTATTTGGTAATACGCTGAGCATCGAAGATGCCTACCGTTTCGCCATGGGGGAAACGCTGAAAACTGCAGGTGGCGAAGCAATGCAGCTGAGTCGCCCTTTAGACTTTGTGGCGATCACTGATCATGCCGAAGGCTTTGGTACACGCACCCATTGCCAAGAGACTGGACTCTCTCTTTCTGAACGCGCGGCCTGCTGGCTGGCAAACGAACCCAACCCAATGATCTTTAAGTTACTGGTTGATCGTGTCCGAGGCGCTGAAATTATCGGCGACCCTTCGAAGCCTGCTGGCGTATACCAACAAATCCAGCGTACCTCGCCAAAACCAGGCGCGTTTCCTACTTGCAGATTTGGGCACGGAAGTCTTGAACGCTGTCAGAGAAATGCAAAAACTGATTGGGCTAAGTATATCGATCTGGCTAATCAATATAATGTTCCCGGGGAGCTCACTACACTGATTGGCTACGAATTTTCTCCGGGTCTGCCGGCTCAAGGCAAACACCATCGTAATATTATTTTTCGCACCGAAACCGTGCCTGAGCGAGCAATTTCAAGCCTCGATGTTCCCAACGCCATCACGCTTTGGCAGGGGCTTGAGGCCACCTGCAGCGGAGATTGCAATTTCCTCACAATGCCCCACAACCCCAATAAGGCCTGGGGCCTAACCTACTCGCCCTACACTTGGGATGGACAGGCCTATACCAAGAATGACTGGCGGCTGCGTCAAAAATACGAACCACAGGTCGAAATATTTCAGGTAAAAGGAGCACAGGAATGTGCTCTAGGCGTTGGCGCCACTGATGAAGAATGCGCCTTCGAACAGGTACTTGATCCATGCCAACCCGGAGAAACAACCGGCTGCGCTTTTAAAACGGGATTCGTTCGGCAAGGCCTTAAAGTCGGCTTGGAACTCGAACAGAGCCTAGGTTTTAATCCATTGCAAACGGGCTTTATTGCCGCTACCGACAGCCACAACTCAAACCCTGGTGATGTAGAAGAGTGGGATTTTCCCGGCGCAGTGGGCGCCGTCACATCTTCGGCAACACGGCGTTTACGCTACAACTCAGAGAGCGCCGACTACCAGTCGACGCTTAAATTTCATACATCCGGAGGGCTGGCGGCGGTGTGGGCCCCAGAAAATACTCGTGAAGCTGTTTTCGATGCCCTCGTCCGCCGTGAAACGTACGCAACATCGGGGCCCCGCATAGCCCTGCGCTTTTACGCTGGCTGGGATATTGATCCGAGTGTGACCTCAGATCCCAATGCTATTGAGTCACTTAGAGATCAAGGCGTGCCCATGGGCGGCGTACTTAAAACTGCGGCAAGTGAAGCAACTAATCAGAAAAACGTGTCTCCACAGTTTTATGTTTGGGCCACACAGGACCCCATGGATGCACCCTTACAAAGACTACAAATAATCAAGGGCTGGATCGACAAACAGGGAAAAACTCACGAACGCGTGGTAGATATAGCGTGCGCTGACGGCGCATCTGTTGATCCCTCCAACCAGCGCTGCCCAGATAACAACGCAAGCGTTGATCTCAACAACTGTAGCTTTAACATCGACTCAGGTGCCAGTGAGTTGAAGACACTGTGGCAGGACCCCCACTACAACCCAGAGCAGAGCGCTTTTTACTATGTTCGTGCTCTGATGAACCCAACCTGCAGGTGGTCTACCTATGATGCTATTCGCCTCAATCAGCCACCCAGTCCACACGTTCCCAGCACGATTCAGGAGCGTGCATGGAGCAGCCCTATTTGGATAAGCTCGAATGACTAATCGTAAAAACGGCACACATTGCTGATGCGACTCTGCACCTTCACCAGCGATAAGGAGCATAAGTCTATGTTGATGCGTCTAGCATTCCTTATGGTCATCATGCTTTCCGTTGCTTGCTCTGGAGATAGCCTCGAAGCCGAAAAGCGCACAGCTGCACAACAACACTACCGGACAACTAACACGGTCATACCCGGTAATAATCAAATTATATCGTTCTCTGAACCTGCATACACTAAGGCAGAGCGCCCAAAACCCAACCTCGACCGCAACGCGTTTTTTGGCGACTTACATGTGCATACAGCTCTGTCATTTGATGCCTCGGCATTTGGCACGACGGCCTCTCCGTCTGATGCTTATCGCTATGCTCAAGGTGAAGCAATTACACACCCCAGTGGCTTCGAGGTACAACTAACCCAACCTCTAGATTTCTATGCCGTGACAGATCATGGAGTCTTATTGGGTCTCATTAACGAGGCTATCGATACTAACTCTGCGTTTTCACAATACGAGCTCGCTAAGCCTTATCATAATATCAACGAATCAATCGACGGTGGTCTTCTAGATCTCGCCAAGAGAAGTAAAGCCTTTTACAATTTTGTCAGCGATGTTGTTGCCAACCTGCTAGATGGCACAATCGATGAAGACTCTATCAATAGCGCTAGTAAATCTGCCTGGCAGCAAACGATCGAAGCCACCAACGCCGCCTACAAACCGGGGGTATTTACCACCTTTGCAGCCTACGAATTCACGTCATCGACTCAAGCGCGAGAAGCACTTCATCGCAATGTCATCTTCCGATCAACACAACGCCTACCCGCACAACCGTTCTCCCGCTTCAACAGCATTAACCCCGAAGGCTTGTGGGACTGGATGGATCAGTTACGTCAGCAAGACGTGGAAAGCCTAGCCATACCTCATAACAGCAACGGCTCCAATGGCGCGATGTTTGCCTTTACCGACTGGGCTGGCCGGCCCATTGATGTCGATTACGCAGCGAAGCGGCTGCGTAACGAGCCACTCGTAGAAATCACTCAAGTCAAAGGAACTTCAGAAACCCATCCCCTCCTATCGCAAAACGACGAATGGGCCAATTTCGAAATTTTCCCTCTTCGCACGTCTACTCGTCTTCCCAGTAACCCGCAAGGTAGTTATGTACGTAATGCTTGGCAGCGCGGGCTGAGTCTGACCACTCGTGACTCGGGAAACCCCTATAAGTTTGGAGTTATTGGCTCTAGCGATACGCATACCGGCGCGGCCTCGCTGGAGGAAAACAACTATTTTGGGAAAATTGGTGCTTTCGATAGCACACCCGAAAAAAGGGGTTCGATACCCGCAAGTTTTCTGTATGGCACGTTAGTCAAACTAGCGGCGTCCGAAATGGTTGAAGAAGTCGATGGCCAAAATTATCTCGATTTTTCCGGTTACAAATATTGGGGGGCCTCTGGAATTGCGGGCGTTTGGGCAGAGGCCAATACTCGTGAAGCGATATACGACGCATTGCGTCGTAAAGAAACCTTTGCCACCAGCGGCACTCGCATCAAACTGCGCTTTTTTTCCGGTTACCATTTCGCAGAGGATCAGCTAGATGAGACGGACCTGATCAAAGAGGCGTACCGCTCAGGTGCCACAATGGGGGCTACCTTGCAGGCTCAAGGTAAGCGCCAGCCCTCATTTCTAACCTGGGCCATAGCCGACCCAAATACTGCACCTCTGCAGCGCCTTCAGATAGTAAAAGGATGGTTAACAAACGGCGAGCACCAAGAAAAGGTTTACGATGTCGCTTGCTCAAACAACCTTCAGGTAAATCAGGATACCCACCGCTGCCCAGACAATAATGCGCGGGTCAATCTAGGTGACTGCTCTACCACCGCCAACGTGGGCGCAGCAGAATTAAAAGTACTGTGGCAAGACCCCGACTTTGTTCCAGAACAAGAAGCCTTCTATTATGCGCGGGCACTTGAAAACCCGGTGTGCCGATGGTCCACTTGGGACGCGATTCGCAGCGGCAAATTGCCTCGCGGAGACTTGCCCGCAACGATACAGGAGCGCGCCTGGTCCTCGCCCATATGGTATAGCGCGCTCGATGACAATGACAATTTTGTAGAATAGGAAACTATGCCTAAAGAACTCGAGTCGGTCGATGTCCTCATTATAGGGGCCGGACTCTCCGGCATTGGTGGAGCCTGCCAGCTGCGCCGCAACTGCCCGGAGCGCAGCTTTATGATTTTCGAATCTCGTGCTGCCAGCGGCGGAACTTGGGACTTATTTCGTTATCCCGGCATTCGATCAGACAGTGACATGTATACCTTTAGCTATGGCTTCAAGCCCTGGCGCGACCCATCGGCTATTGCAGATGGTGCCAAAATTCTTAATTACATCCGTGAAACGGCAGCAGAATATGATGTAGAACGTCATATCGAATTTCATCGCAAAGTCGTTTCAGCGCGCTGGTCGTCTACCGAAAAACGGTGGACCGTTACGGCTGAGTGTAGCGATACCGGCGAGAGCGTCACTGTTAGCTGCCAGTTCATTTTTAGTTGCAGTGGCTATTACGACTATGCACAGGGCTACACCCCCGAATTTGTCGGCCTCAACGATTTTTCAGGAACCGTCGTGCACCCCCAACAATGGCCTGAAGATCTTGATTACAAGGGCAAGCGGGTTGTGGTGATTGGCAGCGGTGCTACCGCCGTAACACTTGTCCCCACCATGGCCAAAGACACAGCTAGCATGGTCATGCTGCAACGCTCGCCCACCTATATTGCCGACGTACCCCTAGAGGACCCCACGGCGTTGAAGCTGCGTAAATGGCTGCCTGTGGCCTGGGCATCTCGCTTAACCCGCTGGAAAAAGGTGTTGTTTCAAATTTATATTTATCAATTGTCCCGAAAACGCCCCAAGCAGTTGCGGCATTTTTTGCTGAGCGAGGTGCGTAAACAGTTGGGACCAGATTATGACGTTGCCACTCACTTCACCCCAAACTACAACCCTTGGGATCAACGCCTCTGCGCAGTCCCCAATGGCGATATGTTTACCGCTATTCGCGAAAAACGCGCTGAAGTCGTTACCGATCATGTTGATGAATTCAACGCAACAGGAATCCAGCTTAAGTCGGGCAAGCAGCTAAATGCCGACATTATTATTATGGCGACGGGGCTCAATTTGAAATTTGCAGGTGGTGTGGATTACAGCATTGATGATCAAAAGCTCGACTTCACCGATCGCTTTATTTTCCGCGGCATGATGTTTTCGGATCTCCCCAATATGGCGTTTACCGTGGGTTACACCAACTCGTCTTGGACACTCAAAGCCGACCTCACCGCCAGCTACGTTTGCCGTCTACTGAATAAAATGGCGAAGGGCGGATACTCCACGGTTACCCCGCGCATGATAGGCACTATTGACGAAGAACCTCTGCTCGACTTTGACGCAGGCTATGTATTACGAGCCCGAGACCAGTTCCCGAAACAAGGCAATCGACTGCCTTGGAAAAACTACCAAAATTACATCAAAGACTTTATTACCCTGCGCCTTGGGGGAATCAAAGACAAAGAGCTCGAATTTCGATAGCCGCACGAGCCCACCACCTCATACGTTACGGAATTTCGAGCGCGCACAATAAGGTGGAAAATAGCAGCTGCTAAGTTATGAATTTAAAGTAGCCCTAGGCTATCTGAGCCCCGGAGTTGTTATGTGTGTGTGCGACGAGGGCTTTGGTATAAACATTGAGCCAGAGTTGCGCACACGGCAACCTTTCAGCACAATGTATGTCTAAATGTATGGAGCGCTTGCTACAATTAAAACCCTTGGGTCGCTAGGACAGTGATTTACCAACTAATTTGGGGTGCTTACGCATGAAAAAACTGGGACTCGTAATCTTTGGCTTGTTAATACTTTTTTTTGCGGGCCGAGGGCTACTTAATATCGCCTTTGTGCAAGACACCTTGCTCGAACGTGCCACTGCAGTGATCGCCAAAGATGCGGCCCAAGCGCTAGAAGAGCCAAAAAGCTTGAGAGTCTATGTTTGCGGTAGCGCATCGCCCTTAGGCATGGGGCAGGCTCAAGCTTGCATTGCAGTCCTAACACCCGAGCACTTTTATCTTATCGATTCTGGCGTGGGTTCAACAGATAACATTAACCTTTTAAGGCTGCCTACAGCACGACTAGACGGCCTATTACTCACGCATTTTCACTCTGACCATATTGCCGAAATTTATGAAGTAAATTTAAATTCTTGGGTTAATGGCAGGCCGGCTCCACTTAAGGTGTGGGGACCACGTGGCGTCGATGAAGTCGTCAGTGCGGTGAATGCAGGCTACCGCCAAGATCGCATCTATCGGGTAGGACATCACGGCGAGGCCCTACTGCCACCCGCACTCGGTGTTTTAACCCATGAAACCATTGAGCCCGGGGTAATCCTTGAAGACGGTGAACTCAAGATTACGGCCTATGTGGGGGAGCACCCACCCATTGAACCAGCGGTGGGATATCGCATTGACTACCGTGGGCGCAGTGTTGTGATTTCTGGGGACAGCAATGTCAATGGCAACACCCGAAAAATCGCGGACGGAGCCGATCTATTACTCCATGACGCCTTATCACTGCCTATCCTTACTGCACTTTCAAGCGCCTTAGAGACAGCGGGTCAAACGCGGCAATCCACTATTGTCACCGATGTTATGGACTACCATGCTTCAACGGCGGCGTTGGTTGACCTCGGAGAGCAATCAAACGTCGCCATGATCGCCTACTATCATCTAGTGCCGGTTCCGCCCAATGCCATAACAAAGACGATCTTTATGCGCGGGGCTCCTGACAACTTCGTTCTTACCGAAGACCTTATGTGGTTTGAGTTACCTATCGGTAATGACGAAATTGTTGTGCATCGCCCCTGACCACAACCTTTTTTCCATCGTATGGCTAGGAAGTAGAAGCTTCTGCCGTTTTTTTGCGGCAATCTACGGCGGTCTGATAATTAGGAATTTGATCGTTTTCTGGTCGAGGTATCCATTAGGCAACCAAACAATCTCTGCAGATCTGATGAATCGGCTATGGGCGCTGGGCCTCATGAAGCCAATGCGCCTTTTCTCCAAATGTTTTTTTATTTTCTACTTGCTTCAGGCCGCAACCCTACTTGTTAAAGTTTTTCCCTAATAAAAACTCGTCAAATGATGACGGTTTCTTCAACCCTTACTTGTTTTCAGCTCAGTGTTTTTTGCCGTAATACAAAAAGAGTCGAGGCACCTTTTTTGTATTGATATTCGATCAAACAATTTGGTGTCACCGGAATTTTGAACTAGACTCAATCCAGCTTTAAACCCCTCAGCGTGAAAGTGACGCCGCCAATATGAACCTCTGACCATTGTGGACGCATTCGTAGACTCCAAAACTAAAGTTCTGTTGCGAGCTAATCTCGTCAATGAATTTGCGATAAAAATGGTGTCAGTCATCAACGCCAAAGAGTTGGCATGGTTTGTCGCGCGAGAAATCGTTGGCAGTCTCGGGTACGAAGATTGCGTCATTTATTACTTAAATGAAGAGGCAAACTGTCTGGTTCAAACGGCTGCTATCGGAGTTAAAAACCCTTCCGATCAGGAAATTTTAAACCCCCTCACGATTGAAATTGGCGTCGGGGTTACGGGGCACGTCGCTTTAACAAAGAAATCGATGCTAGTTTCCGATCTGAGCGTTCATGACAACTACGTGACAGACGTTGAGCCCGCACTCTCTGAGCTTTGCGTACCGATTATTTTTGGTGATCGACTCTATGGCGTTCTTGACAGCGAATGTAAAACCGCCGGTGCCTATGGCGAGGAAGACAGAAAAGTTTTCGAGACGGTTGCTAGAATGATTGCGGCCAAATTGGCATTAATCGAACAAACCGAGCTCGTAAAACAGTACACGGCAGAGTTAGAAGCGAAAGTTGAGGAACGGACGCGAGAGCTCAAGGTTGCGAACGATAAACTCGAGTACTTGGCATCAATCGACCCGCTGACAGAGCTAGTGAATCGCAGGCGCCTTGACGAGGTACTAGCTCAAGAATTTGAGAGAACTAGCCGATACCAAGGCGAGCTTTCACTCATCTTGCTAGACATCGATCATTTTAAGACGGTAAACGATACTCGGGGTCACCAGGCTGGAGACGAAGTCATTGCCGGTGTTGGTAGGATTGCGAAAGTAATGTCCAGAATATCCGATACTCCCGGACGATGGGGCGGCGAGGAGTTTTTGATCGTTGTGCCCCAAACGAACAGAGACAGTGCAGTAGCTTTTGCCGAAAAGTTGCGCCAAGCCATTGAGAACGAGAAATTTTTCGGTGATTTGCGAGTTTCAGCCAGTTTCGGCGTGGCCAGCTTCCGACCCGGTGAAACCATTCCGGCTGTGCTTCAAAGAGCAGATGAAGCACTTTACCGAGCCAAGAGATTAGGGCGCAATCGAGTAGAAACCGCGACTACCGCCTAGCAGGGCCAAGTATTTTGAAGGTAATTAGCCCTGTTCTGCAGCGAGAGACCGTCATCACCCTCAGGCATGCTGCTGTGAGCTTTCTTTGCGCGTACCGCTCTACTAAAGACCCAAACTGCAAATCCTGCAGAACGACCTAGTTACTGCCTGGGTACAATCCCCCTCCTCTACTGCAGCAGCTTTAATCCATCCCAAATCCAAATTATTTTGCTATCCGATACTCCCCATGCATGTCGGATCGGTTAAGCATTTAGAACATGGCGCTAGCAAAATCCAGCGGCAACAGTCGCAACGACCTTTTGGCAGGGCGTCGGCATCATCAACCGGGTGTGAAAATGGCGAAGTTACCATTAGCTCGTGCCACTAACCGACCGCTCGCAAAAACATCTGACTCAACGTTGGCTAATCGCTTTCCTCGATTGACAACCCGACTTGCACAACTCACCGTGCCCTCGTAGACCGCTTTGAAATAGTTGATTTTAATTTCTACCGTTGCACAGATCTCATCCTTACCCAGACTGTAGGCAATTGCTGCGCCCATACCTGTGTCTGCTAACGCATACAATACAGCGCCGTGTGCCACACCGTTAGGATTAAGTAATTCCGGCCGGACCGTCAGTGACACCTCGCTGGTGTCGCTATCGCACTCAACAACCTGAAGACCTATCAAATCTGCAAATGGGTGGTCCATGTAAGCTCCTCATTGTTTTAGCACTTGGGTGTCAAATCTTTTAGAAAATTCCAGATCAGGGGTGGCGAGTTTCCAGGGCAACCTGTATAACAAATATACTTTATATTTTATATATTTTATTGCAGCAGGTTCCAATGACCGAAACTGACCCTACCAACCTGTTTGGGTTCCTGATTCAGGACCTCGCCCGCTTGCTCAGCCGCACCTTTGAACATATCCCGGGCAACCTAAAAGTAACGCGTGCGCAAGCGCGGGTGCTGGCCTATGTGACGTTTTACAAGGGCTCTACCCAAACAGAAATTGCCGCACTAATGGACGTCCAGAAAATCGTAGTAACCAAACTTGTTGATGATCTGGAGCAGATGGAACTGATCGAACGCCACCCGGACCCCAACGATCGCCGCGTACGTCGCTTGCACGTAGCCAACCACGCTGGCCCAGTGCTTGACCAGATATGGCAGCGCTTGTCAGAAGTGTCCAACATTGCGCTGGCACCGCTGCCCGAAGAACGCGCAAAAACCCTGCTGCAAGACCTAGCCGCAATTCGTGAACACCTAGTGCTCCACACCGCGAGCCTGGCAACAAAGCGAGACACAGCATGAAACGCATCGTTCTTCTTTTTGCCGCCCCGGCCATCATTATTTGCACCGCCCTCTATATTTACCTAACGGGGGGACGCTACATCGTCACAGAAAATGCCTACATCCGCAGTGGCATTGCCATGATCAGCGCAGGTGCTTCAGGCCAAGTTATGCGCGTGTTAGTGCAGGAAAACCAACGGGTCGAGCAAGGACAACTGCTTTTTGAACTCGACTTTGAGCCCTTTGATATCGCCGTGACTAAAGCAGCCGCCGCGTTGGACGACACCCGCAATCAGGTGATTCTGCAGCAGGCCAATTACCACCGCCAAACGGTGCGCCTAGCAGCTGCCCGGGAAGATCATGACTACGCCCTTCAAGAGTTGAACCGAGTCATCGAGTTAGCAGAAGGGCAAACAGTGTCGCAGGAAAAATTGGCAGCCAGACGTCACACCTTAAACGTCGCCAATCACACCATCGGCGCTGCAGAGGCAGAGGTGGCCACAGCACTGGCACAGTTAGAGGGGAATCCCGATCAAGCCGTTGATGACTACCCAAAAGTTAGGCAAGCCAAGGGAGAGTTATCCCGGGCAAGGTATGAGCGCAGGCACGCGAGCGTACACGCAGGCATATCTGGCACGTTAGCAAAAGTAGACTTGCACCCCGGAGAGTTCGTCGACAAGGGGCAGCCCCTGTTCTCGCTGGTGAGTGACAATGAAATCTGGATCGAGGCGAACCTAAAGGAAACTCAACTGACCAAGCTCGAGGTAGGACAACCGGCATCTTTTGTCATAGATGCCTACCCAGATGTGACAATGACCACCGAAGTCATGAGCATTGCCCCGGCCTCTGGCGCGGAGTTCGCCATACTGCCACCGCAAAACGCCACCGGAAATTGGGTGAAAATAACGCAGCGCGTACCCGTTCGCCTACGAGTGAAGCCCACCGCGAAACTTCCAAAGCTGCGAGCGGGGATGAGTGTCGAAATCCGAATTGATACAGGCAGTTCACGCAGCCTACAGTCTTTGATGGATAAGCTTTACGCCTTCTAAGGCTGCTTGAAAAATATATGTCCGATAATAGCGCCGCAAATACAAGAGGAGATGAAGCAGACGACTCGGTGCCTGCTGACTCGCTACTGCGCTACCCCAAACTGAGAACGCTAACGCTTGTTTTTGTACTGATGGGCATCATGCTGCACACCATTGACAGCACGATCGCCAACGTTGCCCTTCCGCACATACAAGGCTCACTTTCCGCGACCATCGATCAAATATCTTGGGTTATCACGGGGTACATCATTGCCGCCGCCGTTGCTACGCCAGCTGTAGCATGGCTGTCTGCAAGAATCGGGGTTAGAACAGTCATGCTTGTTTCTGTCATAGGATTCACGCTCTCCTCTGTACTTTGCGGCTTGGCAATTACGCTACAGGATTTGGTGCTCTACCGCGTCCTGCAGGGACTCTCCGGCGCGGCGCTCATTCCAGTTGGGCAAGCAATTGTGCTCAGTTCTTTTAAACCCGAGGAGACGGGCAAAGCCATGGCCTTATTCGGCCTAGGCGTCATGTTCGGACCCATCATAGGGCCCACACTGGGCGGTTACATCACGGAATGGATGGATTGGCGCTGGGTGTTTTTCGTCAACCTGCCCTTTGGCCTACTCGCCGCAGTGGGAATTACCTTTCTTATCAAAAAATCCCCGCCCCGGGGCGACCTACGTTTTGACTGGTTAGGGTTTCTCACTCTGGTTGTGGCCATGGCCAGTTTTCAAATGATGATGGATCGAGGCCACGGAAAAGACTGGTTCGACTCCTGGGAAATCATCTGCTGGGCTCTCCTCGCACTAAGCGCTATCTACGTCTACGTGGTCCGTACGGCAACCGCAACCCAACCCTTATTTAGCCGACAACTGTTTCGGGATAGAAATTTTGTCGTGGGAAACATTCTGTTTTTCTTCATAGGCGGCAACATGGTGGCTAGCATGATCATGCTTCCCGTCATCATGCAATCGCTGATGGGCTATCCCGTAGAGGCTGCCGGCATGCTGTTGGCTCCCCGCGGTTTTGGGTTGATGCTGGCAATGGCATTGGCACCGCGACTAGCAGACAAGATCGACCCTCGAATTCTTATTAGCGCTGGGATTGCTATTGCCGCCTATGCCATGTGGGCACACGCAAAAATGGGGATCTACTTCACTACATGGAGTTTTATTAGCGCAGGTTTTATCCACGGGATAGGGTTGGGCCTTGTATTTGTGGTGCTAGGCGCCCTATCTTTTGCGCACATGGATTCAGAGATACGTCTACAAGCCTCAACATTTTTCAATATGGTGCGTAATGTCGGCCAATCATTTTGTGCTGCGGTTACCATGAGTATTCTGGCTCATAACATTCAGGTAAACACGTCAGAACTGGGCGAGTCGATCTACGCCACAGGGGACATGTTTCGTCTCGCACTGGCCGATGGAGTGAATTTGGGCAACCAAGAGATAGGCCTGAGCATTTTGCAAAGCGGTATCATGCGGCAAGCGTCGCTTATCTCTTACATCAACAATTTTTATATACTTGCGCTTACCACCGCGCTGCTCGTGCCATTAGTCTGGTTGGCAAAAAACCATGAAAGCCCTAGCTGAGCTGTCGCAATTTGGAATATTGAAAAAACCAACCCCATTATCTGTATACGAATGGCGCGACCATAAAATTCAGTATCCACAAGAAAGTGACATCAGCCCTAGAGCTGCAGAGTCTCGCAGTCAGTGTTACCGCTGCATCCTATTTTTTTGAGATTTTGGGCTGGAAAAATGTCAACGCTGGCGGCACAGAACCACCGAGCATTACAGAAAAAACCAACTATGTCCTCGCAAAAAAACATTGTCTGAGGGCTCCGGCTAGGTCTGGTGAATGATCTACCCAGCTAGGCTGATCGGATCAGCCTCGAGAGCTTCAGTAATTTGGTAAACGATTCGCTGGCTCACTGAGTGGCCTGCTCTGAGTATTGATTCGTCATGACTCAACGTATGGTTTGGGCCGTTTGGGAAGCCCTGAGCTTCGAGGCAAATAGCACTGTAAGGCCTCAAGGGCGTGGACAACTGTGATGCGGTGTAAACCTGCAAACAAGGCTGTGTGGTTGAAACATTAAGACTAAGGCCGTTGATTGAGTTCGACAGTGTGGCCACGTGATGGGGTACAAGCCCTGCCCGCACCGCCGAATTGAGTTTATAACTATGATCGAGCTCCAGCGGACCTTGAGCGCCAGCAAGCGACCGCTGGCGCGTAAAATCTAGATCGGTATCCGCAACAGGCAGCAAACCGCCAGTAGCACACTGGAGGCTATCGGTCTCTAAAACCGAGTTGGCGTTAATTTGCAGTGCTAAGTCACCGACGGACTGTGCGCCCAACGTAAAGTAAGCGTGGTTAGTCAAGCTGATAGGAGTATCGCGGTTTGAAGCTGCGGCCAAATCAATAATCAGGCAATCGTTTTCGAGGGTATAACGCACAAAAAAATCGCGATCACCAGGTAAACCCCCATCACCATGCTTGAGATGAGTGGCATAACTCACGGTAGTCGCATGATCCGTCTGCCTAAGCTGCCAGTTCACTAGATGCAGCCCCGTATCGCTACCGTGCAGCAATACAGACGCGTCCCCAAAGGACTCATTTTCATTGCGTAATCGGCCCGCATACGGACCCACAGTGCCACCGATACAAAACTGGTCAATGACATCAGTGGTCAGCTCAGACGTATCGAGCAACAACTTAATATTGCGGCCCCTGAATACCATCTGGGCCAAGCCAGCACCTCGATCGCTCAGCGTCACGCCAAGAGTTGATGATTCAAGGTTGTTAAAATGGGACATAAAAGAACGCTCAGTCAAAGGTTAAGGGCGCGACCCGAACCACTTCAATTAGCCGAAGGAGTCGCTAACTTTGCACAAAGCTGCGATGGGGGTTCAGGACAGCCGCTATGCCCATTAAAACCTGCAACGGTTATACCCGCATGACGGATAAAAAATAAACTCATAATTACCAATTAACACATCATGGATTCCCATTTCGTGCTAAAACGGCCTTCACCGCGACACACTAAAACACAGTAATACGACTCAGTCTTGGAGCCGAGCACAAAGCATGAATATCTTAGTCATGAACTGTGGTTCATCTAGCGTCAAATACCAGCTAATCAACTCTCTACAGGATGTGGCCGTCACCGAGGGCGTCATTGAATTAAATGCCACTTTTGATTCTGCGCTTGCAATTAAGCAACTCCTTGAAGCAACCCAGGACGAAACCATCGATGTGGTTGGCCATCGGGTTGTTCATGGCGGCGACAGTTTTCGAGATGCCGTCTTGATCGACGCAGAAGTACTCGCAAAAATTCAGGAATGGGTGCCACTGGCACCAATGCATAACCCAGCAGCGTTAAGCGGTATTAAAGCAGCGCAAGCAGCATTTCCTGACGCGCCGCAGGTCGCAGTCTTTGACACGGCGTTTCACGCCACCCTTCCCCGCCGTGCAAGCCACTATGGTATAGACGCCAAGCTTGCAAAAAAGCATCGTATCCGTCGCTACGGGTTTCACGGTACATCCCATCAGTTTGTCGCCTCAGAAGCGGCGCGTTATTTAAAGCGCCCAGTAAACGAACTGCGCCTGATCACTTTACATCTGGGTAACGGCGCCAGCGCTTGCGCCGTTGAAATGGGCAGTTCAACGGAAACGAGTATGGGTATGACTCCCGTCGAAGGCTTGATGATGGGGTCACGTTCAGGAGACATTGACGCCGGTGTCGTTTTGAAGCTATTGCGTGATGAAGTTAAAGACGTCGACGCATTGGACGAATTACTAAACCGCCAAAGTGGCTTCAAAGGATTGTCGGGACTCAGTAGCGACGTCAGGGAAATTGAGGAGGCGGCGGCTTCGGGACACGATGGAGCTCGCCTGAGCATTGCTGTATTTGCCCACCGCGCCAAAAAATATATCGGCGCTTATGCTGCAGCAATGGGTGGCGTAGATGCCGTCGTGTTAACAGGCGGAATCGGGGAGAACAGTGCCAGCTTACGTCAGCGCATTTTACAAAGACTAGAGTTTTTAGGAATACAAATAGACGAAGATAGAAACCATCAAGCAAAGGTTGATCACCGCAACAGCGTTGCGCTCATCTCCGCTGAAAACTCCAGAGTGCCAACCCTTGTCATTAAAACAAATGAAGAGTTGATGATCGCGCAGCAAGCGGCGCGACTGATTCAGCGGCAAGCAAACCTGAAAACCGATTTGAGTATTCCTATCGCCGTTAGCGCGCGGCATTTACATTTAGACAGGGAGACTTTCGCTCTCTTATTTGGAGATGATGCAGAGCCCACACATCACGCAGACCTATCTCAGCCGGGCCAATTTTCCTGCATGGAAAAAGTAACGCTGATCGGGCCAAGAAATACCATTGAAGGTGTGCGTTTGCTGGGTCCTTTACGCAGTAAAAACCAGATAGAAATCTCAAGATCGGATGAGTATTTTTTAGGAGTGGATGCTCCGGTAAGAGACTCTGGCAGGGTAAATGGGTCTGCACCGATTACGCTTAAGGGCCCCAACGGCAGTGTGCGACTCCAAGAAGGCCTTATTTGCGCTCGACGCCATATTCACATGCATCCCGATGATGCGAAACGCTTTGGTGTGAAAAATAAAGATGAAGTAGAGATTGGCATCACCGGTGGCCCTCGAGACCTCATTTTTTGCGATGTACTGGTTCGAGTCAGCCCCGGTTATCGCCTCGAAATGCACATCGATACCGATGAGGCTAATGCTGCCGAACTTGACCGACAGGCCAGCGGTGAACTTGTTTACACGGATATTACAGGCCCATCGGGTTCTATTAAGGCCCATAAAACATCGAATCAGAATTAGCAGCCCACAACCGATAGGCACAACCCTGCGAACGGAACATCAACGGGTCGAAAGTCACAGCTACTGACAATCGCAGCATTACCAAATTAAAAGCCGCGCACCTTCTCTATGCTGTAGGCGGCTCGCCCACTCTACCAGTCTTTTATTTTAGGTTTATTTAAGTCATTTGCCGGGCAGTCCTGACTGTCGACTCACGGTAAATTCGTTGTGCGACACACTGCACTGTAAATACAACACTCTTGAGTTTACATCTAGATATACAGTGCGCACTCTGAAGCTTAATCTCATCTTGTGAGTGCAGACGGAATCGTTGCTCTAGGTTACGGTCGAAGTGCACTCAAGCAATACTTCCAAAGCATCTCCGCTTCTAGTGTAGGCGCAACTCAATTATTGCTTCTGAGGCGCAAGCGCAATATTGAGAGCGGTTTGAAACACCAAATCGATAGTACGCTTAGTTGATGTGCGCTTTTTCGAGGTATCACCCACAAGCACCATTAGGCCCTCAACCAGACTGGCGATCAGCAGTGCCCTGTCACGAACCTCTCCCTTGGCAAGATTGCTGTGCAGTGCCGCAATTGGCTTGCTCAGCTCCTCTAGGTCATAAGCGTAGAGCGCTTCTAGGTAGCGACCTGAGAAATTGTCCATAGACCCCAGCAATGCCCATAGCTGAATAAAAAATTGCCGCGTTTTGTCTGCGTGGTGTCCTCTAGCTGAAACCTCAGGACCGCTTTAATTTGCTCTATGGGCGCACTGGCCGAATGGGCACTAATGGCATTAGTGCCCGCATCACGATATCGACGATCAATATCTTTCATCATCGCTTCAATCAATGCTTCTCGACGCGGGTAGTAATACTGCAGGTTCGCCAAACTCACTCCAGCCTTGCCAGCGACATTACGCAAAGTGAAGCGCACCAAGGGTTCCGTCGCCAACATTTCGCGTGCAGCCTGGAGTATTTTAGCTGCAGTTTGTTTCCCCCCTTTGCGAGTTGCCGTGCCTTGCTTTAAGCCCACTGTCATTTAACTCATCATTAACGTCTAAACACTGCCGTGAGTGTAGCAGCAAGCGCTTTACTCGTCAGAGTATTCCCTGGCACAAGCTTTAAACGGCAACTCAAGAAATCATTTTAAAGGACCTCTCGGTCGAGATAAGCTTCTGCCAAACCACAGCAAATATCGACCAACATCGGCGTAAGCTCTTTGGCGGTGTCAGTACCAGACCGGGTATGCACCCAGCCTAATAAATCTCAAGATCACGGCGATGCAATAAAACGAGAAAAAGAATTCATGGGGGCGGATACGCCCTCAAGCAGGACGTTACGCTGGATGTTATCCCATTGCTACTCGACTCTAACCAAGACTGTATTGGCTAAAGAAACGTCAGATTTCGGACTAATGTTTTGCGACCTCAGGCAAAACCCATTTCTTCGCCCCACGCGAGGTATGACATTAGCGGTTCATGCTCATCTTCACCCGCAGCTTCGGCGGCAGGAGAGCACCCAGTGCCTTACCCCTTGCGGAAACTTTAGAAATACATCCGATATATGCGGAGGGCTTGGGAGAATTTGAAATTTACTATTCATTACAGTGCTCCATGATTATTTTATGCCGATTCATCAAACAGAACTTCGGGACTGCCATACTCATAATACCCAAGTGGGCCGGCCATCAAGCCATCTTCGTAATGTGAGTAAAGGTCGTAACCGAGTAGCTGCCTGGCTCGCGTGGGCCATGTTTTTGCCTGCTCAAGCGTGGTGTGCAGGAAGTGGTTTTCCTGGGTACGCAGCCACCCCAGCACAAACGAGGTGACGATAGCTCTGCGCGCTGTGCCAGAGATATTCGTACCCCCTCCATGCAAGGTTTTGCCACCAACAAACACAATGCTGCCGGCGCTCATTACCGCTCGGGCGATCTCACTGGGCCTCGCTGTTCGCTCAGGATCCTCCCAGAGATGACTACCGGGAACAACCTGGGTTGCGCCATTGGCCTCAGTAAAATCAGTTCCCGCGACCATGGAGTTACACTGGAGCATGCGCCCCGGCATCCAAAAATGACCTGGCCAAATCATGTCGTCAACGTGCAGCTCCTGAGCCGTTTCACCGCCATGGATTTCAATGATCTCACTAGAATTCAGTAAGTATTGTCCGCAGCTAGGCGCCAACAACGCATCCATTACACCCAAAAGCCGCTCATCTAACATGAGCTCAACGTAGTTGTCGGCTTTGCTCACAAGGCCATTAAGGCGCACCGTATTGTACCCAAGAAACTCCATGGCCTCAGGCTCGCCGTAATCATAGGGCTTGTAGCTATCGATCGATGTTTGTATCGCGCGATTAAATTGAGACAGCCATTCTGCAGACACAAAATTATCGACTATGACGGCACCATGCTCCTCTATGACAGCCACAATATCTGAAGCAGAAGAACTTGCGGGTAGGTGGGTTACATGGGTCATTATTATGCCCTTATTAATCTGTCATTTGACAGATTAATCGAGATCGACACACGTTTGCAAATCCTTAACACTACTCTGCATCTCCCTTATGCGTTTAACCATGGCCCTAAAAGAAAAAACAAAAGCTCCTTACCGAGCCACCAAACGCTTGAAAGCGGTAGAAAGGCGCGGTCTCATTTTGGAGGCAGCTGCGAGCATCTTATTGGAGAAGGGCTTTTCCGCGCTTACCGTGCGTAATACATCGGAAGTCGCAGGCATTCGAATGGCGACGCTGCAGTATTACTTTCCAAGCCGCCAACACCTGTTTGAAGCTGCCTTTGGAAGCATTGTCGACAAGACATGGGCTGAAATGATGAACACAGTGGATCAACATGACACTCTGGATGCGACAGACCATCTCCAGCAGTTTGTCGAAGCCATGTGCAACTCAACCTTTAACAGCCCTTTGGTTGGCTTCTTTATTGAGCTGTGGGCTGCCGCTCGAGTGCACGCTTATGCAGCTAAAATTATGGTTAACTATTACGAGGATGCCCTAGAGGTTTTCACAAAGCTGATCAGAGCGGCGCACCCAAAGCATAGCGCTCAGAAAAGCAGGCGATTGGCGACGCTGGCACTGTCAATAATTGAAGGGCAAACCGTGGTCAATCAGATGAACGCACTCACCTCCCAGCCCATGGGGATTCCTACTACAGTCGTAGTGGACACCATCATAGGTTTCATCGCAGAGTAAAATAAACGGCTACGTGCCGGTCGGCGCTTGCACGTATTATTCCCACTGAGGCATAAATCGACCGGTAAAGATTATCTACACCTAGCAGACATTAGCCGATACAGCGCAATCTCGAGTAAAGGCGCCTTTAACAAGAACACCTACACTGAAAGCATGCGCCCATCACTTTAATTTCGCCATAAAAAAACCCACCGAAGGTGGGCTTTGATCGATGCTGTTCCGACTGCACAGATTTACTCCTGACAGTCGAACTTAAAACAACTTAACGACTAATATTCCAACCTGCCTGCTCTAACGCAAAGCGATCTTCACTGAGGCTGGCCACACGACTTACCTGACCGGCATCATTGAAAACAAAACGAGTCACTGTGTGAGCCTCAACAGGCAAGCCGCTTGTCTCGTCGGTATCCCAATTTTGAGTCCAGACGTAGACCACATTGTCATTGCCCACGGCCTCATGAAGCTCCCACTTATCGGGCGCCCAATTTTCGCCATCGCCAGTGGACATCCACTCTAGGCTCTGCGCCTTCGAGATAGGCGTAGAGATGACACCACGGGTGACCGCTATTTCCATAGTCTCCTCACCACGAAGAATGACAGCTTCAACAACCTCTCCAGGCTTGCCACGAAAATCCAGCTTATCCATGTTGGCTTTATTCACTTCGACACCGCGGACAGAGACAAATTCATCGCCTGCCTGCAATACGGCTGCCGCTGGGCTCTCTGGAGTAACCGTACCCACAATCATCCGTCCTTCACCATCAGAGGGGTCCCAAGTGAAGCCAAAACCCACGTAGCGCCCTCGAACTAGTTTGCCGTCATCGGCCATAAGTGATTCAACAGCAGCCAATCCTTCGGCTTGCCCTGTACTCATTGCCGTTACCCACTGTTTCGCGGTTTCAATATTCGGATTCGCCATAGGTGCAACTGCCTCTGCGACCGGAGCTTCATTGCCGCCACAGGCAGCCAGCGAAAGAAGTGTAATGGCGCTCACTGCTTTTGCAGTGCGGTACATTGCTGTGCTTATTGTTATATTTTTTTTCATAAATTTCCCCAGAGAAAAATGAATGTGCCAAGATGCGGTTAAAATAAACACCAAACCTGAGTAAACCTACGTGATCAATAGTAGGGATTCAACTACCCATTTTCTTGCGTGATTGAATGATAGAATGCGATGCGCTTGGAGCCCCGGGCTTAGGAGTGACCGCCCATGAAATCAACTGTCTGTTGGCCGGTGCGACCAGCACCCTGACAACCACTGAAAATAGGCGTAACAAAAAAATAAACAGACAGAGCGAGACATTTAAATTTTGAATAACGGACAGCCTAAAAACCCACTCCATGGCGTAACCCTCGAGGCGATTCTAAATAGCCTCGTAGAGAAGCACGGTTGGGAGGATTTGGCTCAGCGCGTTAGGATAAATTGTTTTAAAAATGATCCCTCGGTAACATCTTCGCTAAAATTTTTGCGCAAAACTCAGTGGGCCAGGAAACAGGTTGAAGCGCTATATATTTCCGGGCTAACCAAAAATTCGCCGTGGAGTGAAGCCATGGCAAATTTCCAAGCGTCCAATCGTGGGGATGACCCCGAACGAGACCCGCAGCCGTAATGCGCCATTCAGCTCTCCCCTTGCTGTTACTGTTATCTGGGTTTTGTGGCATTTCATATGAAATTCTCTACTCCAAGCTTCTGGGCAATCTGCTGGGACAACAATTTTCGATAAATGCCACCATTCTCATAACCTTCCTCAGCGGCTTAGGCCTAGGCGCTCTCTTCGCACATCGTTTCACGGCTTACCTTTGGCTTATCGAGGCAGGCATCGGTCTGTATGCGTTGACACTATCGTTGCTCTACGCCCCAATCGACCAATTGCTTTATAGCCAACTCATCTCGCCGGCTACGAGTATTACCAAAAGCGTAGGCGTCGCTTCGGTCATCCTAGCAATACCCTCGGTGCTTATTGGCTGCAGCATTCCAATATTTGCAGCTCATCTGGCGCAACATAATGCCAAACATGGGTTTTCACGCACTTATGCGATTTACAACATAGGGGCTGTCGCCACGGCCTTGATGTTGGAGTTTTTCATGCTGCGAAACGTAGGACTCAACGCTACGATTCAGCTTTTATCCTTGTTAAATTTTTCCATCGCAATTTGCTTATACATTATTAAGCTAGGACACATAAAGGCGCTTCCAAGAACACTATCTGCGCTCAGATTTCCCCGCAGAGTCCTAATTTCGATATTTATTTTAAGCTCAGGTTCAGCGATATTTCAGCTACTCAACATTAAAATTTTCGAATTTATCTTTGGACCTTTTAACGAGACCTTTGCCCTAGTACTGGCGACGAGCCTATTAGGTATCGCTTTGGGTGCTTTGGCTACGTCCCACTCAAAATTGAATTACCAAGGCGCCATTGTCATAGCGCTCATAGGTTTAGTCCTATTTCTTTTGCTGTTCAAAAGTATCGGCACTCTGTATGCCGATTTCTACCCTCTCGTTGTCGAGAATCATTCTTTGCTGGTCGGTCTTAAGTTTTTTATCGTTTGCGCATTGATGCTGCTACCCGCCATTGGATTTGGCGCCTCTATTCCAACACTGCTGCGACGAGAGACTAATCTTTCCTACGATGCCGGGTTGCTGCTATTCATATCATCAGCGGGTAACGTCTTGGGGTTTACGTTAATGGCCTTTGGCCTACACCAGCACCTAGATTATGGCGCCTTGCTGGTTTTTATATGCGTCATTACCGGGGCTGCACTACTAATTCACCAGACGTCGAGCTCCAATTTAGTCCCAATTTGCGTCGGCTTACTATTTACCAGCTATAGTCTTCAGCAACTTATTTGGAATGAAAACTTACTCTACATAAGCCACAAAAATTTTCGCTCTGCAGATCGACTCGAATCCGCCCTTGAAAGCCAGAAAAAAATAGAAACCTTTAAGGGATCTCAGGATGTATTTGCAATAGTCACGCTTCATCAAGAGCCCTATTTTTTTATTAATGGCTATATCAGTATCCCGCTGGAATCTGCCAATGAGAAATTGGTTGGCGCTATTTCAGCAATGCTGTCACCACGCACAGATAACGCACTCGTGCTTGGAATTGGCAGCGGCGCAACAGCGGGTACAGTCAGTTTGATTTTTGACAACACTGAGGCCGTAGAAATTAATGAAGTCATCATCAAAAATCTTGATCGGCTACAAAAATATAATTTCCAAATGGCTAGCCGTAAGACTCTAGACATCATTCATGACGATGCCATTCGATACCTCAAAAAAACAGATGGACCATACTCACTCATACTCAACACAGTGACGTCACCTCAATATTTCAGCTCGTCAAAACTGTACACCAGAGATTTTTTTGACGTTGTCCAGAAAAAGCTAAGTCCGGGCGGTGTTTACGTAACTTGGGCTGATAGTAAAGTAGGCGCTGAGGGTATGAATGTTATTCTAAAGACACTTGACTCAGTATTTGAGCAGTGTGGCCTTGCCTATATCAGATCAAGTTACTTCCTAATCGCTTGCTCTCAACAATCATTGGCACCTCGAAGCTATGAACAGGTCGCTAAAACCCAAGTGATCAAGGAGTATTTCGGGTCAGAGATTGGCTTCCCCATAGCCTTCCTGCCCTACCTCCTATTATCAACTGACATACTTGATCGCGTTGCGACGATAGACGCTCCGCTCAATACTATCGACCTTCCCGTGCTGGAACATTTGATGGCTCGGCATTCCTCACGAAGTCTTGCAAACTTCAAGTCCATGGTCTTCGAGTCTCAAAACTTTCCCCTACTGGAACATCACATGGAAGAGTTTTTTGACTGGCAGTCTGCTGAATTCAACTATGTCGCCAGCCAGCGGCTGTCCTCAAATAGTCTTAGAGACAGTATCGAACTAAAGACCTCAGAATATTTTCCCTTCACAAACCAGCAATATGTAAATGCAGCAAAAAAATACGCTGGCTTAGTGACCCACAGTTGGACCTATCAAGAAGCGCTTATAGAAATACTAGCCATTGGCGAGTGCGATGAGGCAAACACCTTTTTTCAATCAGAAAAGAATCGGTTCTCTAACACAGCTGAGCAGGATATCGGAAAATGCTACCTCGCCAATGAACAATATGAGATTGCTCATCGATTATTTCTGCAGCAATGGCAGCGGAATCGTTTTCCTGAGAGCCCTCTCTACCTCGCGCGCACGTTGATCGAACAACAAAAATTTAAAGACGCGCTGTACTGGCTTGATGTTTCACGAGGAGTAATACCCGAAAAAGCCCAAGCTAATTACCTTAGAGGCATTGCATACATTGGTTTGGGAAAGCCTGACGAGGCAATGATCGCGTTGCAGCAAGCTGCGATCAACTCCGACGACTTGTACTCTGCTCAAGCTGTCGAGCAAATTGATCGCCTCCGCAGACTGCCATTGGAGTGAAACAGTGCTGGGCTGGCTCAGGGCCGCCAAATAAATTCTTGCGGGCTGGTGAGCTCTGTCAAGCTTGACAGAGCTCAACCGCGGACCCCGGATAGCTTGAATTTTGAAACAAGGCCTCCAAAAGTTAAGCCAGCCAACTTTTTGGGGGCTCAGGCCATTGAAAGTGTTACCGTGGCAGTCTTGACGTAATTTGAAGAGCCTTGGGAGTGCTCATGCCACATACACCGGGATTTACTGCGAAATTACGCAATAAAAGCCAGCGCTTACTTTCTAACAGTACTGAAAGATCACAATTTTGCGTATTGTTTGTTGTCCTGGCCATGCAGATTTTAGTTCCACTCAACACTCAAGAACTCTATCCATTTTCAGCCGCCACCATGTTTGCCTATCCCCTTAAACAGGTCGCGCTTTATGAGGTTAGAGATCCCGCTGGATTCCCTCTGAGTCAAACAACCTTTGGGCTGCAAATCAGTAACCCCCATGATCCGCCAGTGACCACGCTTGGCAGGCTTGGGTACGGGCGACAATCCCCCGGTAGTATTCAGCAGCCGAATAATCAAATCCCCTATGGCGCAGTGGCCACCAAGCTCGAGGTGACTCGCCAAATTGAGTCCCAATTATTAAAGATGCGCCACCTACCCTACGTCGTAGTGACTCAATCGGTGCTAGGCCCTGTAGACGGGTATAAGGTGGGCATTGCTAGACGCAACACATGGAAAATCGCGAACACTAGGTTTACTCAACCATGATACCGCGCCGCCGGTCTGTCGATAGCCTCAAGACCTTATTCGACACTGCCACTCCAATGTTTGGCCAGGTCACGTTATGGATTTTAATAGGTGTATGCATCTATATCACTACGCATGCACATCTGGGCTATCAAGGCTATGAAAAAGGCACAACCGTATCGTTAGCCGGCTATTTTTTACCCGCGAGTTTTTTTGACTGGCCCTACGCGCTCAAATTGTTGAAACCCCTTTTCTGGGTCTCAGGCATCGGTTGGGCGTTGCTGCCTTTTCTGGGATTTTTAAATGCTCGTACTCTACGCCCCTTGGCGACGGTCCTGCCTTGGTTGAGTGTCCTAAGTTACACATTAATAGTGAGTGTGTTCTGGGAGAACCTTCCCTGGTTCCGTCACAAATACGTTGTCCCCAACTGGGTAATGATCTATTACGCACTGTGGTACGCCTTCTATCGCCGTGACCTCGCCGAGGGTATAGCCCAAAAAGATTTCTGGAAGAACCCTGATCTTTATCCCCGATGGGCTTATCTAGGGAGCGTTTTTAGCATTGCACTGTTATATAGTTTTGGAGGAACAAGCAAAATTCGAGCAGCAGGCATAGAGTGGGGCGACGGGCTCTCGCTGCAGCTTTGGGTCGCAATGATGGGTGACTCGACCTTTTTTCTCACCGACTTCATTTTATCTGATCGCAGTAATGCGCAATTGCTGCAACGTGGTGTTGTTATTTTACAATCATGTGCCGTGCTTGCAGTTCTTCCACCTCTCAGATCTACCATTGGATTAGGACTTATTGCCTTTCAGCTTAGCGTTGAACTCATGTTTGGCATTCCTTTCCGTAGCAATGTGATTTTAATCGCGGCCTTTTTTCTACCTTGGTATGGGGTAATGCGACGACTATCGAAACCGTTTAGCTAACGCGCAAAAAAATACTTTTGCTTGTCGACGTGGTGCTCAAGCCCAAGTTTTTCGTTTCACTGGTACTATCAGAGCGCTACATCAAGCGCTCTAAAAATGGTTCTGTTTATGAAAGGCCTCGATTTTTCCTCGATAGGGTACGGTGCATTAGCCTAGGCAGGGACTTGACGCTAAAGTACCCGTGTCATGAATCAAAGAACAACGTTATGCACAGTTCCCAATCAAACCGTCGCCACCGCCATCAGGTCAGAATTTATCTATCTGCCAGCGCATTTATTTTTATTCTTTTTTCATTATCGACAGCTGCCCAAGAAACTTCTGCAGTTTTTAAAGCCCTAGATGTCTTCGATCTCGAATGGGCTTCAGATCCCCAAATCTCTCCCGATGGTCGGCAAGTGGCTTATCGCAGGATGGGCTTTGACATTATGAAAGATAAACGACGGGGAAATTTATGGTTGGTGGGCACCGACAGCAAGACACACCGCAAACTGACTGCCTTTGAAGGCAATGAATCGAGCCCCCAATGGTCACCTGACGGCCAACGCATTGCCTATGTCAGAAAAGCGGGCAAAGAAGGTGCAGAACTGTATGTCCACTGGCTGGCTAGTGGTCGTAGCGCACGTATCACCCGTGTTGAGGGATCACCTAGCCACCTGCGTTGGTCACCCAGCGGTACCCACATTGCCTTTGCCATGACGGCGAAAAGTGCCCCGCCCGTATTAGTGAAACGTCCCTCGGCGCCAGAGGGCGCGAAGTGGGCAGATAAACCCAGAGTCACCGACCGGCTTTATCATGAGCGCGATGGTAGTGGCTACGTGGATCCCGGATTCAGCCATGTGTATGTTGTGCCTGCAGAAGGTGGCACCCCCCGGCAAGTCAGCGAAGGTGATTTTCATCATCGCAAGCCCGAGTGGCGCAGCGATGGTAGGGCACTGACTGTAACCGGCAACCGCAGTGAAAATTGGCAATATGACTTCCGTAACAGCGAGGTCTACACGATTGATTTAGCGTCAGGCGATATTGAGCCCATGACGACAGCCTCAGGGCCCGATGACAGCCCCCTCCCCTCACCCGATGGACAATGGGTCGCGTGGCTGGGCTTTACCGACAAACGTCAGGCCTACCAAGTCACCCGCTTAAAAATCGCCGAACCCGACGGCAGCAATGCAAGGGCGCTACTCGTTAATCTCGATCGCAGCGTTGACGCTATTCAATGGGCGGCAGACGCCGCCGGCATCTACTATCAGTACGATGACCGGGGTCGCACTAAAATTGGCTACGTCACTATCGATGATCGCAGTGAGATTGTCGCTGACAATTTAGGGGGAACCAGCATAGGCCGGCCCTATGGCGGAGGTTCCTTTAGCGTGTCCGCCAAAGGGGATATTGCGTATACCTACACTCGGCCAGAATTTCCTGCCGATGTGGCTATAGCGACCCCAAGTGGTCCTCGGCAAATCACCCATCTCAATGCGGACCTACTTGACCATAGGGCCTTGGGCGAAACCCGAGAGCTTTGGTGGCAAAGTCAGGTTGATGGTCGTGACATTCAGGGCTGGATAACCCTCCCTTCACATTTTGATCCTACAAAAAAATACCCGCTGCTGGTCGAAAACCACGGCGGCCCGATCAGTAATTATGGAGAACGATTTTCACCGGAAATGCAGCTCTATGCCGCGGCTGGCTACGTGGTGTTTTTCCCCAATGCTCGGGGCAGCACGGGCTACGGCGAAGAGTTTGGCAATTTGCTTTACCACAATTATCCCGGGGAGGATTACAACGATGTGATGGACGGTGTGGATGCTGTCATTGCTCAAGGTTTTGTCGATCCCGAGCAGCTCTATGTCACAGGAGGTAGCGCCGGCGGCATTATGACAGCTTGGATAATAGGTAAAAGCGACCGCTTTCGCGCCGCTGCCGTGATCAAACCGGTAATGAACTGGTACAGCAAAACTCTCAACGCCGATAACTGGTTTTATTATTTTGAGACTCGGATTCCGGGCACACCTTGGACTCACCCCAATGATTATTTACGGTTTTCGCCCATCAGCTTGGTGGGAAATGTCACTACCCCGACGTTGGTGATGGTGGGTCTTGATGATCTGCGTACACCGCCCTCCCAAGCAAAGCAGCTTTACCACGCCTTGAAGTACCGCAAGGTGCCCACGGTACTGGTCGAGTTGCCCGGTGCCTCACATTTTATTGCCAGAAAGCCCAGTCAACTGATCGATAAGATTGACAATATTCTCGCGTGGTTCGAGCGCTTTCAAGATAATGAGCCTATGTCTGAGGAAAGCTCGGCGCCGTAACACCAAGGCCTGCGCTGAGGGGGGAGGCAGTATTAAAAGGAGAGCCGATCATCAATTAACAGCCGCTTTCTGTTGCTGCCATACTGTTAATGTTTCGTCCGTCGTCCCTCAACCGCCTTCCAGACGCGCAAAAAGTTACCACCCCAGATTTTCTCAACTTCAGCTTCTGAATAGCCTCGCCGCAATAAACCCGCGGTAACATTGAATGACTCACTGGCATCAATGTAGCCGGGGATACCGCTTCCGTGATTGAAGTCTGTGCCAATGCCAACGTGATCAATTCCCACTAGCCCAACAATGTGATCGATGTGGTCCAGCATGGTGCTTAAAGAAATGGGACCCAACAAATCTCGTGCGCTACGAAGGAATGCTGTCTTTACCGCAGGGTCGTTTATTTCCCAATAGAGCTCAAAGGGATAAAGGTAGTCTTCATCAATCCCCGCTTCCCGGCGTAATGATCGAAGCGCTGTATCAATGCTGGGATCCTGAGAATCGAACAAGTAGCCCGCAAAAGGAGCGACATGAATAACGCCTCCGCCTGCCGCAAGCCGCCTAATTTCTACATCGCTCAAATTACGACTGACATCAGTCAATGCTCGGGCGTTGGAATGGCTCGCGACAACCGGTGCCACCGAACTTTCTATGACTTGAAGCGCGGCTTCGGTCGACAACTGCGAAATATCAATGACAGCACCCAAGGCGTTAAGGCGTTGTACCGCGGCCATACCTTTGTTCGAAAGACCACCGTGTTCGCCAGTAGGCTCACGGGCCCCTGTTGCCGCATTAAATAATGGCCGAGACGAGTCTGCAAAGTCGTTATGGCCCATGTGGGTCAGCGCAAACATTCGAACGCCCTGGTCAAAAAAATAGTCCACTGCGGCCGACTCGGTGCCAAGAATTAGGGCATTTTGTAAACTCAGGATAATGGCCTTATCACCGTCAGCAATCGTGGCCAACAATTGATCACTATCTGTCACTAACCGAATGCCATTACTGTCGTTGGCAATCAGCGTTTTTACTGCCAAAAGCTTTTCTTCTGCGATAGTTTTTGCCGCGGCGTAGCCATCAGCAGTCCGTGGCTTGGGCCCCACCGCAAGCGCCATAACGACGGCATCTAGTCCACCTTGATCCATCTTTTCGGGGCTTACTTTCGAGAGGCCATCGGCACCGACATACATTGAAGGCTTCCCCGGAATCTCAATATCTGCGTGGGCATCAAGAGTAAAAACTCGCGCATGGACAGCCCGAGCACGCTCGATGAATTCAGACTCGTCATCGGCTACTGCCGGCACAAAAAAGCCTGCGGCCAACAGCGTTAACAGCACTTTCATTGTTGTCTTCAAGTTCATAGCTTGCTCCACAGGCCCATTATTCACCCGCAGTCTTTTTTACCGGGAGTAAGGCATCGTACTGGGGCGTTTCGCCCTCAGCCTGCGCAACATAGGAACTGCGAATGGCCCCTACATCAAGCATTGATGCATTCCATGTGGCAATGTAATCGAGGCCGTCTGCCGTCGTGTGATCTCGGGCGTAATTAACCATTCGTTTGGCACCGGACACCGCCAACGGCGCGTGTCCAGCAATCTGTTTGGCAATGGCCATTACCGCTTCCAGCAATTGCTCTGCCGAGTCATACACCTCATTCACGAGGCCAATGTCCCGAGCTTTTTCGGCACCAACACGTTCAGCGGTGTAGGACATTTGACGCGCCCAACCCTCAGGAATGAGCTTCACCAAGCGAGGGTAGGTTCCGACGTCGGCGGTCATACCAATGGCCGTCTCGTGCACAGAGAAAAAAGCATCTCGCGTAGCATAGCGACAGTCACAAGCGGTGATGAGATCCATAGCCCCTCCGACCGCGGCGCCCTGAATGGCCACCAACACGGGCATACGTGCTTCTTCTAAGCACGTAAAAGCGTCCTGAAGCTCCATACAGTGATGGCGAAACGCCTCAGCACGAACGAAGCGACTGCCACTTGCGGGCCCATCCAGCCCACCCTCTGTAAACACAGAGATATCCATACCCGAAGAAAAGTGCCGACCTTCCGCTGAAAGCACAATGACCCGTGCAGAAGCATCTCTAGACAGCGCATTCACCGCTTCGGGCAGCTCGCTCCAGAACGACGGAATCATTGAGTTCGCCTTATCAGGGCGATTAAAGCGAATGTGCGCAATACCCTCGGCAACGGTTAAATCAAAACACTCGTAACTCATGAATTTTCTCTCCACTTTAAAGCGCGTCGCTGGGTTAGGACTGAGATTCTCGCACAGTCCCCCGCCTAACACCGCAAAGTGTTTAACACCCCTAACCGTGCCCACAGTAAAGCGCGCTGCATAATAGATGCCAAACAGGCTAAATTATCTCTGCTATTTTCCTCATTGCTGTTGGCTTCTCTATACTTACACAGCACAAACCGCCTAATGACCTTACACCGGTCGATCACGATGCGAACAATTAGGGAACCTGCATGGAAATCGTTCAAAGCCTTCCCGAAGACATTCCTACCATTTTGTCACTGTACGACGCAGCAACCGCCCTTCAAGCGGAGAAAGGGATGTCCCAGTGGCCAAAGATTGATAGACGACTGGTAGAAGAGGAAATTGCCGAAAAGCGGCAGTGGAAAATGGTTGAAGGCAAGCAAATAGTCTGCGTGTGGGTGGTTACCTTTGAAGACCCAAAGATTTGGGGCGAGCGCAGCCATCAACCGTCCGTATTCATTCACCGCATTGCCAACCACCCGCAGTTTAGAGGACGAGGGTTTGTTGGGATGATTGTCGACTGGGCGAAAGCTCGATACGCCAGCGGCCCCATACAGTTTCTGCGCCTCGATACCGTGGGCTTCAACGAGGCCCTTATTCGGGTCTACACATCCTACGGTTTCACACTGCTGGAACCCGTTGAACTCGAGGACACAACGGGGCTCCCTGCACACTATAAAGAGGACAAAGTGTACTTGTTTGAAATGGCGTTGTAATAAGAGCGTTAGTCCAAACCAAAAGCCAATTGCATGAAAGTGAGGTGCTATTAAGGAAACAGTGACTTCAAGCAGAAATTAAGGCGGTGGTGGAATTTAATTGGTGGAGCCAGACGGGATCGAACCGACGACCTCAACACTGCCAGTGTTGCGCTCTCCCAACTGAGCTATGGCCCCACAGAACCCTCTTAGAACTAGAGGGAGGCGCATGCTAGTAATATAGCTGTGCTGTGTCAACTTAACCGCGAAAACTCCTTTAATCCGGGCGCATCGGTTATGCTTAACCTTCGAGAGAAAGCCCGAATGCTAATGCGTTCGGCGCCCCTGTTTGCAACACGTCATGGAGCCAAACCTATGTATCCCAAAGTTCTACTCGCCCTCTGCGGCATTATTTTTCTCGCTTACGGCATCGTGTGCTGGGTAGACCCGGAAATACCGGCTCAACAAGCAGGCTTATTTATTGCCACTCATAACGGTTATGCAGAAATGGCGGCTATGTACGGTGGCTTGCAAGGCAGCTTTGGCGCCATATTGATCGCATCTGCCTTTATTAAAGGCTACGTGCGCCCCGGTCTGTGGCTCATCCTCATTTGCATTGGCACCCTTGCCGCCGCCCGAGGCAGCGTTGCTTTAAGCGACCTCGACTCGAGCTTTCAGGTGGCCAATAGTTCATTAGGCATTGATATGAGTTCGAGCTTCACCGCCTATACCTGGGGAGCATTGGCGTTTGAAGTCTTCGTAGCCGTCTGGGCTGGCATTTCGCTGCTCAAGACGCGCTGAGGCCCGCGAATTCCTTTTCCAATCGCTTAGCGGCTTTTTTGGAGACCCCACCCAAGACGTCAATGGCAGAACGCAGTCTTGCACGGGTCATATCGGGTCCCAAAATCGCCATAGAATCAGGCATTGAATAACCCGAATTGCCCCCGGCAATTGCCACAAATAATGGAGCAAATAGCACCTTGGGCTTGAGCTCCATGGCTGTCGACAGCGACTTAAGCGCTGCGAACAATGCATCTCTGCTCCAGTCTTGCTGAGCTTCCAGGGTCCATAAAACAAACTGCAGGCACCGCACATTGGCATCGGCATCGCTGTTGGCACCGTTAAAATCTTCAGCGGTAATGGGCAAGGTCCCTGAGACCAAATAGGCCGACAAAGGAATGAAGTCTGACAAGACATTCATACGCGATTGAGCGTGGGGCAGAATTTTTTCCAGCATTTCAGCATTTAGCGCCCAGTCTTGAAGGCGCTGACCCAACTGCGTCGTGGTTAAGTCCTCACGAATCCAGAGACCATTGAGCCAGTTTAATTTTTCGACATCGAAAATAGGCCCTCCCAAGGAGACCCGCTGAATGTCGAATGCTTGCTCCATTTCTGTGAGCGTAAATTTCTCCCGCTCATCGGGCATAGACCAGCCCATACGACCCAAATAGTTCAGCAATGCTTCGGGCAAAAAGCCCATGCGCTGGTAATACAAAATACTGGTCGGGTTTTTACGTTTACTAAGCTTTGATTTATCGGGATTTCGCAACAGCGGTAAATGACAAAGTACAGGCATATCCCAACCAAAGTACTCGTATAACAACTGGTGTTTGGGGGCTGAATTAATCCACTCCTCACCGCGAATTACATGACTGATTTCCATAAGGTGGTCATCGACAACATTGGCCAAGTGGTAAGTGGGCATGCCATCCGACTTCAGCAAAATCTGAGCATCAACCATGCTCCAGTCCAACTCAATCGTGCCTCGAAGCATATCTTTAATGGCACAGGCGCCGTCAACCTCAGGCACCATCATGCGAATCACAAAGGGCGCATTAGCCGCTTTGCGAAGGGCCTGCTCTTCAGCCGGTAGCACAAGGTCAGAGGGCTTCAGCGCCGTGCTATTGCCCGACTCTCGGCGAGCCTCGCGCAACGTATTGAGCTCCTCGGTTGTGCGGTAACACACAAACGCCTTACCCGCTTCCACCAGCTGCCAGGCATACTCGGCGTAGGTATCCCCCCGCTCGCTTTGCCGATACGGTCCATGCTGCCCCCCTACATCGGGGCCTTCATCCCAGTCGAGCCCCAGCCAACGTAGAGACTTCAATACCGCCTGTTCCGCTTCGGGAGTGCTGCGAGCACGATCGGTGTCTTCGATCCGCAAAATAAATTGGCCACCGTGGGCACGAGCAAAGCACCGGTTAAAGAGGGCCATGTAGGCAGTTCCCACATGGGGGTCACCGGTGGGGGACGGGGCAACGCGAGTGCGCACAGTCACGAGTCAATACTCCAGAAATGAACAACAAGTTGGCGCGCAGTTTACCAGAGCCAGAGGGCTATCTGCCGCTATTACTCATAATAGGCACAACTCGCGGCATTTCGCGTTGGTGCTCATGGCCCTAAGCGCAGGGCTGCAAGAAGACCTCCTCCTATGGCATAGTGCACACCACAATTTTAGGACCATTTGGGTCCTATAAGGGTGATGCAGCGCCCATTCCAGAATTCGCAATGAAGGCAGAGACCACGTGAAAATCACAAATGTCCCCGGGGGATTACTTCGAACCCTTTTGTCGATGGTAATCGCCATTAGCTTAATGGCCTGCGGTGCCGGCGAGAGTAACGTACTTGAAGGCAACCGCACCGGAATCTTGCACTACGGCAATGGCGCTGAACCCCAGGGCCTAGACCCCCACGTAGTGACGGGCGTTCCTGAAAACCACCTCATCAGGGCATTGTTTGAAGGGCTGGCGGTTAAAAATCCCATTACGCTTGAGCCAGAGCCCGGTGTCGCTCAACGCTGGGAGTTCAGCGACGAGGGAAAAGTGATCACTTTTTTCCTCAATCCTGAAGCGCGCTGGTCGAACGGCGAGCAACTAACTGCCAGCGACTATGTGTGGAGTTGGAATCGGGCACTGCACCCGGAAACCGGCAATCTCTACGCCTACATGCTGTACCCCGTTAAAAATGCCGAGGCTTACGCCAAGGGTAAAATTAAGGACTTCACCGAGGTTGGAGTAAAAGCGTTAAACGACACAACCCTAGAAGTCACCCTAAATGCCCCGACGCCTTATTTCATTCAGCTCATGGACCACTACAGCACCTTTGCCGTGCACCCGGAAACGCTGCTTAAATTTGGCAAGATGACCGATCGCTTTACGCCCTGGACCCGGGTCGGCTCCATGGTGAGCAACGGCGCCTTTGTGTTAACAGATTGGGCACTCAACCGGCACATAAAAATGGCCAAGAGCGAGCACTATTGGGACAGAGACAAGGTAAGCTTAAACGGCGTGGTGTTTTACCCCACTGAGAACGTGGTCAGCGAAGAGCGCATGTTTAGAGTCGAGCAACTGCACTACACCGCGGTGGTACCACTCGATAAAATTCCCGTCTACCGCGAGCGGCCCAACACACCTTATTTGCAATCTCCCTACCTAGGGACCTATTACTATTTGGTCAATACCGAGCGTCCCCCCGTAGACAACGTCAAAGTCAGACAAGCGCTTTCGATGGCGGTAGATCGAGAGAAACTTGTGCGCAGCGTACTGCAGGAAACAGCCGTGCCAGCCTACAGCATTACGCCTCCAGACACGCTAGGCTATTTCCCACCTCAAGTATTCAGCTACGACCCGGACAAAGCCCGCGCCTTGCTCGCAGAGGCTGGGTACCCTAACGGCGAAGGCTGGCCGGGACTCGAGATTATTTACAATACCCAAGAGGCACACCGAAAAATAGCCGTGGCCATTCAGCAAATGTGGAAGTCAGAGCTTAACGTCGACATCACACTGGCAAACCAAGAGTGGAAGGTTTATCTCAACTCGGTGTCCCAGCGCGATTTCCAAGTAGCGAGACGAGGTTGGATTGGAGACTACGTTGATGCCAACAACTTTTTAGACCTGTTTATTACCGACGGTGGCAACAACAACACCGGATACAGCAACCCCATTTACGACGACCTGATTCTTCAAAGAGCACCTAGAGCGCAATCACGGGAAGAGCGCTATGCCCTGTTTACAGAGGCAGAGACCATGCTCATGGAGGAGATGCCGATCATCCCTATTTACACCTATACCAGTAAACACCTCATCCACCCCAGCGTAGAAGGTATGTATCCCAATCTTATGGATTCACTAAACCTAAAGTACGTCAAACTCCACCCCGAGCAGACGCTATCCGGGGAGGTGAACTAATGCTGCGTTTTATTATTAGCCGACTGCTGCAGGCCATACCGGTTATTTTTATCGTGATTACGGCCACGTTCTTTTTGGTTAGGGCTGCACCCGGCGGGCCTTTTGATGCTGAGAAAGTGGTGCTCCCCGAAGTCAAGCGAGCACTGGAAGCCCAATACAAATTGGACTTACCGTTACACGAACAATACTTCGCATACCTCTCGGACCTAGCTCAGGGCGAATTGGGGCCTTCTTTTAAGTACCCTGGCCGCAGCGTTAATGAAATTTTGTTCTCGGGGCTTCCTGTAACAGCGGAGCTGGGCTTCTATGCCCTACTTATTGCCTTGATCATTGGTGTTACGGCGGGTGTCCTAGCCTCTCTCAAACCCAATACCCGGCAGGACTACATTCCCATGAGTTTGGCAATGATTGGCATTTGTATGCCCTCTTTCCTGTTGGGGCCTTTGTTAGTACTCGTTTTCGGTATTTATCTTGAATGGCTCCCGATCTCAGGCTGGGGATCGATCCCAGGAGACAAAATACTGCCCTCCATCACGCTCGGGGCGGCCTATGCGGCTTATGTGGCACGGTTATCTCGAGCAGGCATGCTGGAGATTTTATCCCAGGATTATATCCGCACGGCTCGAGCCAAAGGGCTACCCGAATGGCAAGTGGTGGGCAAGCACGCCTTGCGCGGTGGACTTATCCCGGTCATTGCGTTCCTTGGCCCCGCCTTTGCCGGGCTACTCGCCGGATCTTTTGTCGTTGAAACCATTTTTCAAATTCCAGGGTTGGGCCGGTTCTACGTTCAGGCTGCCTTTAATCGCGACTACACCATGATCCTGGGCACCACGGTATTCCTCTCTTCGCTCATCGTGCTGTTTAACCTTATCAGTGATGTTGCAGCAGCGTGGCTCAATCCACGGCTGCGCAGCCAACTGTCGGGAGGTGGCCAATGACAACTCTCCAATCGAGCGAGCCCGCAGATCTGCTGGAAAACGCAGAGATGGGCGCCTCCCTCTGGCGCGATGCTTGGCAGCGACTGCGTAAAAATAAAATGGCCGTTGGTGGCGGCATTACCCTACTTCTGTTCATCGTAGTAGCCCTACTGACTCCATGGTTGGCGCCTTACAGCTATGAAGCGCAAAACCTTGACCTCGGCGCATCACCTCCCTCTGCCGCGCATTGGCTGGGAACTGACGTTTTTGGAAGAGATGTGCTGACACAGGTGATGTACGGAGGCCGCGTATCACTTGCGGTAGGGTTCATCGCAACCGCCGTGGCCCTGCTTATTGGGGTAACTTGGGGCGCTATTGCCGGTTATGTCGGAGGTCGCGTCGATGCCGTAATGATGCGCATCGTCGACATTTTATATGCCCTACCCTTCATGATATTTATCGTGTTGTTAATGGTGGTCTTTGGTCGCAACGTGCTACTGCTATTTTTGGCGATTGGTGCCGTCGAATGGCTGACAATGGCCCGCATTATGCGCTCGCAGGTTCAGTCGTTGCGGCAGCAAGAATTTGTCGAGGCCGCCATCTCTTTAGGTCTCTCTCCCGCGGCAATTATCCGCCGGCATGTCATACCCAACGCGCTGGGTCCCATTATTGTCTATACAACCCTCACAATTCCCTCGGTGATGCTTTTAGAGGCATTTTTAAGCTTCTTGGGATTGGGAATCCAGCCGCCCCAAACGTCTTGGGGTTTACTGATTAGCTACGGAGCCGAGACCATGGAAGAGTACCCTTGGCTGCTCATATTCCCTGGGCTGGCACTAACCACTACGTTATTTTCCCTGAACTTCCTGGGTGACGGGCTACGTGATGCACTCGATGTCCGGGGGTCTAAAGACTGATGAGCTTACTGAATGTAGAAAATTTGGAAGTCAGTTTTGTCACTCGAAACGGCACCTCAAAAGCCGTGAAGGGCGTGAGCTTCACGGTAGAGCCAAAGCAAATAACGGCAATCATTGGTGAGTCGGGGTCTGGCAAGTCGGTGTCATGTTACGCCCTGCTAGGTTTAATACCCTCTCCGCCAGGCCGTATCGACGGTGGTGTCGCCAGCTTTGAAGGTCAAAACTTACTCACACTATCAGAAGCAGAACTTCGGAAGATTCGTGGCAGTGACATTGCGATGATTTTTCAGGATCCAATGACCTGTTTAAATCCCTATCTCACCATTGGCGAACAGTTAATCGAGCCACTGCTAGTACACCGCAACCTTTCTCGGGCAGATGCCAAAACTCGTGCCATAGAATTGCTCAACGAGGTTGGTATACGCAGTCCCGACAGCACGTTCGATAGTTTCCCTCACGAGTTCTCTGGCGGCATGCGTCAACGCGTCATGATCGCCATGGCTTTAATCAACGAGCCCAAACTACTCATTGCAGATGAACCCACTACGGCGTTGGATGTCACCATCCAAGCACAAATTTTGCGCCTCATTGCCGATCTGCAGAAACACCGTGATATTGGCGTTTTATTCATATCCCATGACCTCGCTGTGGTCTCCGATATTGCCGATCAGATTGTAGTCATGGAGCAAGGCGAAGTTGTCGAAAGTGGCGCCCCTGACGCTATTTTTAATCATGCACAACATCCCTACACTCAAAAACTTCTCGCGGCGATTCCGTCTGGCGAGCGCGACAGTGAGGAAGCCAAAGACGACGCGTTGATCAATGTCCAAAACCTTCGCACTTGGTTCCACGGCAGTGGTAAAACGGAACCGGTCAAAGCTGTCGATGACGTGAGCTTTGATATTCACCGTGGTGAAATACTGGGATTAGTCGGTGAGTCTGGCAGCGGAAAGTCGACTTTGGGCCGATCGATTATGCGACTGGCTCCTGTAACAGGCGGACAGATAACCTTTGATGGAATCCAGCTGACGGGCCTAGAAGGTCGCGACCTTAAAGATTTTCGCTCCCGTATGCAGATGATTTTTCAGGACCCTTTTGCCTCACTGAATCCGCGCATGACGGTTTACGATACGCTCGCGGAACCGCTGCTATTGCATAACGTTTGCCAGCGCGCCGAACTCGACCAGCACATCGCCAAACTGATGGACGACGTGGGTCTCGCCAGAAATTTCATTCGTAAATACCCTCATGAGTTTTCTGGTGGACAGCGACAACGCATCGCCATTGGCAGAGCCCTTGCCACTCGCCCAGAGTTCATTGTGGCCGATGAGCCAGTGTCAGCTCTCGATGTCACCATACAAGCCCAAATTCTCGATTTGTTGATGGCTTTGGGACGCGAGCACAACCTCACCATGCTGTTCGTGTCTCACGACATGGCGGTTATTCGACATATTGCTGATCGGGTGCTTGTTATGTATCACGGTAAGATTGTCGAGGCGGGACCGGTGAAACAGGTCTTCAACAATCCAGCAGAGCCCTACACCCAGTCACTACTGTCCAGTATTCCAGGCGTGGCCATGATGTAATCGCGAGGGTCGAGGTTTCAGGTATAAGTGTATTGAATTCGTTACGGATGGCTGTGTCGCCAGAGCAGCTATCCGCAGAAACGCCACCCAATTAGTACCAACCTCAACCGATACGATCCCTTGGCACTCCGATGCGGAGCTTGCGTTAGGTCAGTGACTTTCAGCTAGACGGCTAAAACCATAACCGCCTATGCACTTTTCACGCATTCTGTTGGAACAACACGCCACCGGCCCTATTTACAACGTAAAGCCACCATCGAGCGTTAACAATTGGCCCGTAACATAACGAGACCCAGTAACGAAAGATAGAATCGCATCGGCAACATCATCTGGTGTGACTACATGCCCCAATGGTGTTTGCTCGGAAAAAGCAGCCTTCAGCTCGTCGTACTGCCCTTCGTCACCACCGCCCCAGGTATTAAAAGCCCAGTCACCATCAATTAAACCAGGCAGCACGGCATTTACCTGGATACCCTCTTTTCCCAGCGTTCTAGCAAGGGTTTTTGTCAAGCTGTTCATCCCTGCCTTTGAAGCGCAATAAGCAATAGAGCTGCCGTTAGCTGTCACGCTAGCAATACTTGATGTCATGACGACTTTACCCGCGTCAGCCTCGCGCAGGTAAGGTGCGGCCGCACGCGTCATAAAAAACGCGCCCATAAGATTGACGCCCAGAGTTCGATGCCAGATCGCCTCAGTCAGCCCCTCAAGATCATGATGGGGTATAAATGTCGTTGTGCCGGCATTGTTTATCAATATATCGAGTCGCCCAAATTTCTCTAGAGTCTGCCCAACAATGCGCCGACAATCCTCCTCTTTACTCACATCTCCCTGAACTGCCAGAGCATCGCAACCGCACTTAATAACATTGTCTACGACGGCCAAAGCGCCAGCTTCTGAGACGTTGTAATTAACAACTACATTGATGCCCCGCTGTGCGAGCTGCAAAGCCGTCGCAGCACCGACTCCAGAACTACCGCCAGTGATTAATGCTGTTTGACCTATATAGGACATGGTGTTCGCCCTCCTTCATTGAAATAATCCCAATAACTGTAAACTAAAATTTAATGTGGCACCGTTCCCATTTCGCGCTAAAAAGCCCTCTGTGAGCCAACAGTAGCCGCACAACAACCCCCTCTCACCCCCCCCTAAAAAGTCCGAAGGTCAGATCTCTGGCACCCGCCGGCAGAAACAGACTACAAAACTAGCCCCAAATGGCCCGTATCAACTTTATAAAATGCCATTTTTTTCTATTGCTGAGGATAAGCCTCAGTATTAAGGTACAGGCCGCAACACTACGTAGCGAACGCCGGTTCGCATGGACAGCACAGGGATTTGCTGGGTAAAAATCATGGGAACAAATGAAAGAGACCAGTTTTTAACCTCACTCGCTACGAAAGCGTATTGGCTCATTTTCAGTGCACACTTTATTGTGTTCGCTATCATGATGATGCGCTACGCCACCGACACAGCCTATGAAATACCCTCTATTACATGGGCTGTTTGGAGCGTTATTATTCTGGGAACGCCCGCGTTTTACCTCACAGCTCTTGGCCATTCCTATAAATTCAGAGCACTGTTAACACAGGCCTTACTCTTAGTTAGTCTTGCCTTTGGGCTGGCAAACCAAGGCTTAGGCGCAGTCACGACCTTCAACTTACCGTTATTGGTTCTGTTGGGCACCATTTTCTTCTCCCGACGAACAGCCCTAATTCAGCTAGGTCTAGCTGTAGTCGTCTTGCTCAGCTTTCTTTCCATGAGGCTCACAGGTCAGCTTCCGGATGTGGCCAATGCAGACTGGGTTTTAAATTCCAACTATCGTTGGATTCTAAGAACCGCCTACATCGCGCTTTTTAGCGGTGTCATCATTTATTTTTTACAGCAATACGTGAACTACACGTTTAGGTCTCTCGAGGATCTCAAAATACTTCAAGAGGCGGTGGATGAGGCGCCAGACGCTTTTGTCGTATGGGACGAGGACGACCGCCTTTTTATGTGCAATCGACACTATAGAGACCTAGATCAACGACTCAAGCCGACGCTTCAAAGGGGCGTCACTTTTGAACAAACCCTTCGCAGGGGAATTCAAGTCGGCATGTATCCAGACGCTGTCGGTCAGGAGGAGGCGTGGATTGCTGAGCGTTTAGAAGCACACCGTAAATCGGAATCCGAAAAAGTCGTAAGGCTGGACAACGGTCGCTGGATGAACGTTGTTGAATCTCGCACCTCAAGTGGCTTTCTCGCTGGCTTTCGTACCGACATTACAGCGCTGAGAAACTCCCAAGACATACTACAGGCAACCCTAGACTCTGTTTCTGAGGCCGTTGTCACCATATCGCAGGATGGCCGCGTTATAAACCTGAATGCAGCATCGCAGCAGCTCTTCGGCTACTCCCTGGCAGAGCTCAAAGGCCGGAACATCATGGAAATAGCTCCATACCGACGCCCAGCCGATGTTGGGCATCGGTTGGTAGCCGAGTCCCGATTCAAGCCGCTGGGTTCCACCGTTCGGAACGTCAATACCTCATTGGTACGAAAAAACGGCGAAACCTTCACCGCCAGAATTGAAGTCCGTGACGTAGAAATTAACGGACAGCAAGTGTTCCTGACCTTTATAAAAGATCTAACTCGACAATTTAAATATGAAAGCACCGTTCAGGCACTGGGTTCTGCTGTAGAGCAACTGGCCGCCGGCATCGTCCTGGTCAACAATTCAGCACGAGTGACTTTCGCCAATGCCTTTTTCTCACAGTTAGTTGATTTAACTTCTCAACCAAAAATTGAAGGCCTAAGTGTCGATAAGTTGTTTGAATTAATAGCGCCTGGAATTCTTCGCATGAATGTAAGCAGTGGAGAATCAATCGAGGCGCAGTTGCAAAATTTCTACCGTAGTTTAGGAGCGCCTGTAGCAATACATACAAAGCAAGGCCGGCGATTACGCTTGAGCGTCCAAGCCCTGGAGGGAAACAATACGATCCTGACTGTGACTGACAATACTGAAGAGCATGAACGACAAATTCAGCTGGAACAAAGTACTAAGTTAGCAACGCTTGGTGAGATGGCCGCAGGCATCGCCCACGAACTCAATCAGCCCTTACAAGCGATAAAACTCACCGCAAGCAATCTGGCGCTGCAGGTTCAGGGTAATAAGGCGCTAACAACTGAAAAGACGCTAGCGAAACTAGACCGAATAACTCAACAAGTTGACCGCGCAGCAATGATCACTGGCCACATGCGTCAATCTGCTCGATTAGCTAATGAGGAGCAGGCCGACGCGAATATAGCCACAGTCGTTCAAGACACGCACCTACTCATCGAGTCAAGCTTAAGACTCAAAAGCATCACTTTCCGCACAGAGCTTGCGGCTTCTTTACCAGACTGCAAAATTCATCCCGTTAGGCTGGAACAGGTGCTTCTAAACCTAATCAACAACGCACAAGATGCCATCATTGCCAAAAATAACGATCGGGGTGACCAGTGGATTCTAATTGAGGCGTATTTATCTGCTGACAAAACCATCTGCCTCTCAGTCGAGGATTCGGCCGGCGGCATTCCAGAAAGTATCGTTGAGCGCGTTTTTGACCCTTTTTACACCACAAAGGAAGTGGGCAAAGGCACCGGACTAGGCTTGTCAATTTCCTACGGAATTATTAAGGACGCCGGCGGCACCCTCTCGGTGTCAAATACCGAGCACGGTGCCAAGTTCGTAATAGTGCTGCCGACCTAATATTTAACTGAAGCGTCTGGCATCAACGTTAGCAACTAAGGGTTCTGTTTCATTGACAGTATATTCGCGATCGAGAACAGTGCTGACAAACCGCCACTGACTCACCGTTGCTTCGGGCGTCAAAGTTACTTTGGACCACCCACGATGGCTAGTATCCAAGTCCACCAATTCAGGGCTGCTCGCTTGCAGCAAGGCGGCCATCTGTTCGGGGGGCAAAGGAAAGTAGCTTTCTAATCCTGGACTAGTGACACCCGGACATCCCACCTCGACACCCACAGGAACACCCGCTTCGGTTTGTAAATTGAAAGCCCAGCCGTTGTGAGTGTCCCCCGCTACAACAACAGGATTATTCGCCAGCTCTAGCAGTAAGCTGAACACTCTTTCCCGGTCTGCTGGATAGCCATCCCATGCATCGAGATTCAATGGCAGACCATATGCGCCCAACTGCAATGTACCTAGCACATAGCTACGAACCTCTTCAGGCAATGTCAGTGAGGCCAGTTGCTCCTGAGTCATTTGAGGAATATTGATTTTTCCCATCAACACTTGCTGTCCCAAAAATTGCCAAGGCGCCCCACGATCTTTGCTTGCCGCCAATTGATTCGCGAGCCAGTGGAACTGCTCTTCACCCAGCAAAGTCCGCTCAGAATTTCGACGCAATGTCTCTTCAAAAATCTCAGGCGTGCGCTTGGCGTCAAGGAGGTCACGCCTGTAATCAAGCTGCTCGTCACGCCCCTCAAGTCGTGTATCGAGCATGATTATGTCGGCAAGATCTCCGACTTGAAAAGATCGATAAATCGGACCTTGATCAGTTTGCGCCGGCGTTCGAATCGGCATCCATTCATGGTAGGCCTTTCGTGCCATTTGCATGCGAGCGAAAAAATCCCCCTCATCATCACTGTGGTTTTGAGCCCCACTGTGCCATGTGTTGTTCGCCAATTCGTGATCATCCCACACACAAATCCAAGGGTGAGCCGCATGTGCGGCCTGCAGATCTTCATCGGTGCGATAGAGACCGTAGCGTTGACGATAGTCCTCCAATACCAGTATCTCATGCTCAGGCACTACAGCTCGCCCTAACGAGTCCACCACATAAGGGTTCGCATATACACCCTGAGCATATTCATAAATATAATCTCCAAGATGCATCACCACGTCGATATCTGCCTGAGCGATATCTCTGTAAGCATTGAAATAGCCTTGGGGATAATTCGAACAGGAACAAACAGCCAAACTAAAAGCCTCTACCGCACCAACCGGCAGTGTTCGCGTGCGACCAACCGCCGAGGTCACGCCATTGAAAACAAAGCGGTACCAGTAGTTGGTAGCCGGCTGCAGTCCCGTTGCATCCACCTTAACCGTGTGGTCTCGCTCCGGACCGGTGGTCGTTTCGCCGCTGATGACAACGCGTTTAAACTGCAAATCTTCAGCAACCTCCCAACGTCCCGTCAACGTCACAAGAGCGCCATCGCCCGGCAACACCCTTGTCCATAAGATCACTCGATCACTTAACGGATCGCCACTGGCAACACCATGGGTAAAATGGGCGGGTGCCGCCGCAGCCACCTCAAATCCTCGCAGGGAGACTAACCCCAGACTAAGCCCCATTCCTTGAATCACTCGTCGACGATTAATGTGTGACGTCTCGAACATATTTTAAACCCTCGTATGGCAGCACCACTTGGGCGCTACAAAAATGCGACCGTAACCTTAAAAAGCCTCGCCTGGTCTTATTGCTAAATTTAAGCGAATAAATGGGCTTCGGGAAACATCAAAACTAGGACCCTCGACCTCACTCCCGTCATCAAACTGTAGTGCTCTCAACCCCCCGACACCGGCACTAATAGAGGCCCACAAGCTTCCTTTTATGCGCCGACTAAAATCGACACCAAGATCAAAAGCGTTGATATCTCGGCTTGCCGCACCCTGCTGGGCGTCGATGGCCCAACCAGACCCTGAAATCATGCCGCCAACAGCAACAAACCAATCGGGTGACGGCGCATAGATCACCTGAGGCCAAGGCATAATACCGCTGATCGTCCATTCCTCATCAATTGTGTAAGAGACTCCTACATACGGCAGCCAGTATTTGTCGAATGGCGAGGTACTTGCAAAGGCACCAAACATCCACCAAAGGTCATTTGAGGCCGTATAACGGGTAAAGATACCACCCATGGTCTGCCAATAAGATGCCCCATTCTCGAGAGTATTATCGTTATAGAAGGGCAACAAAAAACCCATCAGCTGCCAATCTTCGCTCCATTGTGTGAGGTAACCCACGCCTACCGCTGCCGCATCGACACGAAATTCCTCTGCGCTGCTCAGATAAGGGGCGTCGACGGTAAATTCACTGTGACTCGCGTAAAAACCTAAAACTAACGTATCCGTCTGGTTAAGAAGAACCGGCAATCCTCCTGCAACGCTGACCGTGCTTTCCTGATACCGGACAGAGCTTCCGGGCGTTGGAAACTCGCGTACCGTGGCATCGTCGTAATAAGACGTACCAACATAAGCAACCGGCAAAAATGGGGCGTTTCCTCGGGATCGAGAAAACTCAATATCAGACTCAGAGAAAGCACGGGCTTTATCGGCTATGTAGCGGCCCAATGCCGTATCAGCACTACTCTCATTGGCCACAATGGTTTCTGTGACCAACACATCGCCGTCAGTTTGAGCAAGCACTGGAGGCATATGAACCGTTATTACGAAAAACAAGGCAACAGCACAAATCAACTTATCAGACATTTACCAGGAATCCGCCTCAAGGTCGCTCTATTGTACGTGCTAGCACTGGCACTGGCACACCGATCTACTCTACCCTATGACCATGAATTTAGCGCCTCTCGACCGAGTCAATCTTACCGAGCCATCACCTTGGCGGTTCTGCACAGCACCCTGTATGGATTGGACAGATCGGCATTGTCGACACTTCTGGCGACAGCTCACTCAGCGAAGTCGGCTTTACACCGAGATGGTAACGACAGGAGCACTTCTTCACGGCGATGTTGATCGGCATTTAGATTATGGCAGCGCAGAACATCCTCTGGCCTTACAACTGGGTGGAGCAAACCCTCAGGATTTAGCCCAGTGCGCAAAGTTGGCTGCAGCTAGACACTATGATGAAGTTAACCTTAACTGTGGCTGCCCGTCAGACAGAGTACAGAATGGGCGTTTCGGTGCGTGTCTCATGGCAGAGCCTGAACTTGTTCGCGATTGTGTAGCAGCCATGCGAGAGGCCGTGGAAATACCCGTTACCGTCAAGCAGCGCATCGGCATTGATCATCAGGAGAGCTTCGACGAATTATGCGATTTTGTAGGTATTGTCGCCGAGGGCGGATGTAATGTTTTTATCGTCCATGCCCGAAAAGCTTGGTTGGAAGGTTTATCTCCCAAGCAAAATCGGGAAATCCCCCCGCTTAACTACGCATGGGTCTATGCCCTAAAAAAGCAATTTCCACATCTAACTATTGTTTTAAATGGCGGCATTCAAAGCCTTGACGAGTGTGAAGCGCACTTGACTGAAGTCGACGGGGTCATGCTTGGCAGAGCCGCTTACCAGACGCCATGGTTACTGAGCTCCGTCGACTCAAGGCTTTTCGGCGCAAAGGATCCAGCCATCAGTCGAGAGGCCGTTATCGCCGAGCTGTCTGAATACGTAGACGCCTACCTGAAAAATGGCGGCCGGCTTAACCACGTAACACGACATATACTAGGGCTCTTCCACCAACAACCTGGCGGCCGTCTTTTTCGCAGGGCACTCAGCGAACAGGCGCACCTAAGCGATGCAGATTCTGGCGTATTACTGGCGGCTTTAGCAGAGGTAACGCAGCGCCATGGTAAAGAATCTGTGGTTGAATAGCTCCACGACCTTTGTCCGCACAAACACCAACTCACGGATGTAAACATAATGAACAAACTTGACCAACTTCGAGCCATGACTGATGTCGTGGCTGATACAGGCGACATTGGTGCGATTGAACGGCTGCAACCACAGGATGCGACGACTAATCCGTCTTTGCTGTTGAAAGCAGCACAAATGCCGCGATTCGAAAACCTGATCGCAACTGTGAAGGCAGGGAAATACTCTGAGTCGGTATCCTGTGATCAATTTTCCGTTGCCGTTGGCGCTGAAATCATCAATTTGATTCCCGGCAGAATCAGCACGGAGGTTGACGCGCGTCTTTCTTTTGATACTCAGGCTACGGTGTTAAAAGCGCGTGAATTAATGGCTCTATACGACAAACGAGGCATTGGCAGCGAGCGCATTCTCATCAAAATTGCCGCAACTTGGGAGGGCATTCGCGCGGCAGAGATTCTCGAACGCGAGGGCATTCAGTGCAATTTAACGCTGGTTTTTGGCTTTGCTCAAGCTCAGGCCTGTGCCGACGCTGGTGTTTTCCTGATTTCGCCCTTTGTGGGACGGATTCTTGACTGGTACTTAGCGAACACCGACCTCAAAGTGACGCAACCAAGCGAAGACCCAGGTGTGCAGTCTGTGATTCGAATATACGACCACTACAAAAACCATGGCTATGACACCGTTGTTATGGGAGCTAGTTTCCGCAACGTCGGTGAAGTAGAGGCCTTGGCCGGCTGCGACCGCCTTACAATAAGCCCAGATCTAATGGAAGCCATGAGCGAAAACCATGACACGTTGGCAAGAGCACTGATGCCGACGACTAGCACCCTGAATGCTCCCCCCCCGTTGACCGAGGAAGGATTTCGCTGGCAGACCAATGAAGATGCCATGGTGACTGATAAGCTCTCAGATGGTATCCGGCGATTTGCTGCAGATCAGGTGAGCCTAGAACACATACTATTGAGAGATCATTGAGCCTCTAGGGTCATGACCAAGTTTTGAAATGCGTCATGATTTGCTTCATTGAGACCCATCAGCGTGCGGTGCGCTTCAATAACCTTGAGACGCACTTCATCTTCGCTCGCATTTCGTGCGGGTAAATCGCGACAGCACTCCATATCGCACCTTTCACTACGAACTTCAAAAAGCTGACTGAAACCCATAGCTTGTAACAGCCGATCGATACTGGGGTCGCAGCTGAAAATCGCAGGTTTAAATCCAAACTTTGCCTTGGTGCTGATTGCGAGCTTGGCGAGCATTCCAAGGGTTGTGCTATCCAGCCCCGTCGCCTCTGTCACATCAACCCAAACAGACAGAAAATCGGGCTCTGAAAACATATTTTCAAAATACTCATCGAGAGCAGTGCACATGACCAAGCGTACATCACCCTGCAGCTTAAGAACGTGTGCTCCCCCATTACTCCCCGCTCGGATTTGGCAATCGCTCAACTGAAGCCTCGCGTTATAAACAAAGCGGCTACATCATCAGGAAGATGATTTGGATCTACCGTCTCTAAGCCCAGTCTCATTGCAAGTGACCTAGGGCTCTCCAAAGGTCCCTCCAAGCGGCTTAGAAGTAGCGCTTCCTTTTCAATTAAGTTGCCACTACCCAAAAGCTCAAGAATGCCATCAGACAGCAAGCCCAGCACAAAATGATCAGGCAACACGATCTGATGCTGGGTGTAACATGCGTCGGGGATGAGTCCTACTGGAGGTCCCTCCCCCTCTAAATACCGAATACCATCCCCGTCCAGCAGCACGGGGTGAGGAAGATGTCCCGCCACACTGTACGTGAGCTGATGTGTTTTCACATTTAAGACGCCTACTATCATCGTTGCGTATTTATTAATCACCAACTCTAGCAATTCGTGATTAGCAAATTCCAGCATTTTACGAGGACTTACTACAGCATAGTCGCCTTGGCGCAAAAAGTCGGATCGCTTTCGCGCGAAGAGATTTTTTAACAGTACTGTCGCGAAAGCTGATGAGCTTCCGTGTCCAGACACATCGGCTAGAAAGAATACAATTTCATCATCACCGACGCTGAAGTAGTCAGTGAAGTCTCCGCTAAGATAAAGAGAGGGAACGATGGTGTGACTAAACCAATAGTCCCCCTTGTGGAGAGCACCCGAGGGCAGCAAAGCTCTTTGAACCTGGCGGCCAGCCTGCTGGTCTTGCTCCAAAACTCGTAGGGAATGGCGAAGCTCAGTATTGCTGCGTTCGACGTCTTCTTTGCTAGCTTTCAGTTCTCGCTGCAAGTGCCGATGGTTAACACATCGCTCTATCGAGCGCTTTAAAAGCCCCGGACGCGTCCTAGGCCTAACAAAAAAGTCGGTGGCACCAAGACCCAACGCGGTTTTCATCGAGTCAACGTCTTGCTCATCAGCAATAACAATGACCGGCACCTGCACATCGAAGTTGCGCATGGCTCTGCGTACAGAGGCCCATGACACATTAGAAAGACCCGCATGACAAAGCACACAGTCCCACGGGCTTTCGGGACCCAGCGCACCTTCCAAATCGGGCACCTCGTTAGCCACATCAAACTGAAAATCCGCCATTTCTAGGATATCGACTAAATGCTTCGCCCTCGCTAACTGATCATCAACAATCAGTACGCTCCTAGCATCAGTATCACTGCTCATGAATTGGGCCTGTTGTTAAGGCCTTCAGAGATCGTCTCCTTCCCAGTCTTCGTCAAACTCGGAAAAATCATCGGACACGGCACCATCATTAGTTAGCAGCTCGCGACGCTGCATATAAGCATCTCTGAGAAAGATATATTGATCCCCAGATAGCAATTCGTCCGCGCCCAACAGGGCAGCGCGAATGTCCACTAAAGATATAGCCCTGAGTCCCCATTGCGCGTCCCGACCACCGATTTGGCCTGTGGGTGAGGCATAGGCATCAAACAGTGTTCCTGCGGTGCCACGCAAAGTACTGGGGCCCAAGAAAGGCAACATGACAAAGGGGCCTTGCGCAACACCCCAAGTCGCCAGAGTATGTCCAAAGTCTGTTTGATATTGCGGAATTTCCATGTGGCTAGCGACATCAAAAACACCGAAAAATCCCAGCGTTGAGTTAACAGCAACGCGTCCTAGATTGTTAGCGCCATACGTGAAACGCCCTTGAAGGAACGCATTGAGAGCCGCATTGACGTCGATCAAATTTCTAAAGAAATTGTTGACGCCCATCCTAGCTGGCGTAGGTAGAACTGCCTCGTAACCGACCGCGATAGGTCTGACTACATATTTGTCAGCGCCATTATTGAACCCATAGATGGCTCGGTTGAAGCCTTCCAGTGGGTCCTCTGTAGCGTACGCTGAAGCGCCAACAAAAGACGTCGTCAGCAATACCCAAGCGAATAAACTATTACGCATTAGCCCCTCTTTTGCTTTGCCCCATGTCAGGAAAGTTGACACCAAAAAGTGTAATGGAGCAGACACTATCAAACCTAAGGCATCGCTACGAGGGTGAGGTAACAAATACACTAGATCTGTTGGTATTGACCTTACGCATCAAGGGTTACCTTGGGTTCTCAATTAGCCAACTTTTTACTTTTTGCCATTGTTCGTCGAGGCGTTTCGCAGAAACGGGCAAACGCGTCCCCAACTGCTGCGCAAAAAGCGAAACTCGAAATTCCTCCAGCATCCATCGATATTGCATAGCAGGGGGAGATAAGGAGGCGAGGCCTGGATAGCCTTTAGCGGCCTCCTCCAATCGTGTCAGACTGGGTTGCAGTAATCGCAAACTCTTTTGATCTTTTTCGGTTTGCCCATTGAGCCGTTGAATACGATGTAATAAAGCTTTGCCGTAACGCGGATACTGCTCAAGCCAATAGGCCGGGTTCATTACCATGAAACCCGGCTCCAATAGATACTGAATTTGCCCTGCGATATCGGCTCTTGCCGCCGAAAACTCCACCTTTTTGAGTTGATTGAGGAGATTTTGGGCTTCAGCAAGGGGTTGCAAGAAGTTGATCATTAGCTGCTCTTTATTAAGGGCCATGGGTACCCATTGACCTTTCGCTGAGTTAACACTTTGAGTGAATGACGGCTCGTCTCGAGGCAGGGTTTCACCCCAAATCTCGAGCAGGCTCGACATAATCGTCTCACGCACCAACCCAACTCGATCTAGTCCACTGCCCGCTAATGCCAGGGAAGCTTTATTGTCGGCAAACAGTTGCTTGCGCAGATATTTTACCGTCTGGCTGCTGCAAGTCATCGCTAGGGCCGCAACGCCACGTCTATGCAATAAGGTTGCATCTGGCTGATAATCATGGAGCTCAATGGCCACACGATCGCCGTGATCTACCAAGGCAGGAAATCGCTCCACTTTCATACCCGCCGCTGTTGTGCGCCAGACACTGGGCAGCTCGCCGAAGGTCCAGCTTTTAACCTGATGTTGTGCGGGGGAATTAGCGGGCTCGCTGGACTCCTCCTTCCCCGCTCCATCACGAAATTGCGCCACCAGCGCTGCCATATCTCGACCTTGGGCCAGCAATTTTCCTCTTTCATCGACCACTCTGATATTGGCCCTATAAAACTCAGATAACCCTTGGATATCCCAGTCCTCATCAGCGATAACAACGCCACGAGTTTTGCGCAACGCAGCCGCTAGTGCTGAGCAAAGCGCCACGTCATCGGATTGCATCGATGCCAGTGCCGCATCAACAACATCCGGCACTGGCACCAATTGTTTGCGGCTAGCTTTGGGCAGGCCTTTAACCAAAGCAATACATTTTTCTCTCAGCAATCCTGAAACCAGCCACTCAAACCGATAGCGTGGGGCACGGTTCAGTAAGGGCAATGGGACTGTCACCGAGATTCCATCATTTTCTCGGCCTGGCTCAAAACAGTACTTCAAGCGGTAAGTCGTATCTCGCCACTCCAGCTCAGAGGGGAATTGATCCGCAACCGCCTCACCGGGATCTCGAGTAAGAATCTGTGACTGATCGAGCCGAAGCTGTTTATCGTCCGCCAGCTGGTTAATCCACTTTTCGAGGCTGCTGGCGCTAACACAGTGATCAGGAATTCGTTCTGCATAAAAATTAAAGAGTGCTTGCTCGTCAACGAGCAGGTCTCGACGGCGAGTCCGTGATTCAAGATCTTGAACCGCTCTAATGGCATTCAGATTCGCCTTGAGAAACCCGGGCGGTTTCCGATAATTGCCCAAGACCAAACCGTCTCTGATAAAAATTTCTCGTGCTACCACTGAATTGACATCGCCGAAATGGATCCGATGACCGTCACTAATCGTGAGCCCATAAAGTGTCACTCGCTCGACAGCCATGACTCGACCGGAACGCATCTGCCACGCTGGCTCATAATGGTGACGCTTGAGAATCTGGGGATTGATTCGAAGCAACCATTTGGGGTCTATAGCGGCGCACTGCCTGGCATAAACTTGTGAGGTTTCGACAACTTCGGCTGCGACCAGCCACTTCGGTGGTTTTTTATGGAGAACTGACCCCGGGAATATCTGGACCTGCCTGTTGCGAGTGGCATTATACTTTCTACCCTCGTCGAGTTGAGCGACTTGCCCTAACAATCCTGACAGCAGCGCTTTATGGACCCCCTCAAAATCTGTCTCATCATTGAGTTCAACACGCGGTCGCAGTTGTACCTGCCTGCACGCAATGACCAGCTGAGCATGAACCTCCCGCCACTCTCGCAGACGCAGAAATGACAAAAATTCGCGCTGGCATAACTTTCGGAATTGATTTTGAGACAGCGCTTGCCGCTGCTCTTCGTAATACTTCCACAAATTTAGCCACGATAAAAAATCGGAACGCGGATGATTAAACCGAGCGTGGGCTTGATCTGCCTGAGCACGCTTTTCCGCTGGCCTGTCTCTGGGATCTTGGACTGCGAGGGCACTGACTACCACCAAAACTTCTTCTAGACACTTTAGCTCACCGGCTGCATGAACCATCCGTGCCAACTTGGGATCGACTGGCAATCTGGCCATTTTTCGCCCCAATGCAGTCAACTTACCTCGCGCTGAAATAGCACCCAACTCCTCGAGAAGCCGCTGGCCATCGCGCACCATTTTTCCTTCTGGCGGGTCCACAAAAGGAAATTTTTGAACCTCGCCCAAACCCAGCTCCAGCATTTTCAATACAACGGCAGCAAGGTTAGTTCGTAAAATTTCTGGGTCGGTAAATTCCGGCCTCGCCAAAAAATCCTGCTCACTGTACAGGCGTAAACACACACCCGCCGCCACTCGCCCACAACGACCTTTGCGTTGATCTGCACTCGACTGGGAAATACGTTCTACTGGCAGTCGCTGTAGGCGAGTGCGATGGCTGTAGCGACTCACACGAGCAGTACCGGGATCAATAACGTAGCGAATGCCAGGAACCGTCAAAGAAGTTTCGGCAACGTTTGTTGCCAACACGACCCGCATGCCACTGCCTGTAGGTTTAAACACCCGATTCTGCTCAGCGGCACTAAGGCGAGCATAAAGCGGTAAAATTTGCCGCCGGTCATCCCCTTTTAGGCGACGGGAAAGATCACGGATTTCGCGCTCTCCAGGCAGGAAAACTAGGACATCACCTCTGGGGCCAAAATTCTCCGCAACAATGCCATCAACAGCGCGCACGATCTGGTCCTCAACGCCGTCCTCCGCATCGTCCGAGTCACCTAGGTAATGTACTTCAACCGGGAATAAACGCCCAGAAACCTCAATGATGGGTGCATTGTTGAAGTGTTGGGAAAAACGATCAACATCAATAGTAGCCGAGGTGATAATAACCTTGAGATCTGGCCTTTTGGGCAGCAACGTTCGGAGATAACCCAAAATAAAGTCGATGTTGAGGCTTCGCTCGTGGGCCTCGTCAATGATCAGTGTGTCGTAGTCGCGTAACTCACGGTCTCGCTGCAATTCCGCAAGCAGGATACCGTCAGTCATAAGTTTGATGGCCGTACTTTGTGCCACAGAATCGTTGAAGCGAACTTTATAGCCCACCAACCCCCCCAACTCTGAGCCCAGTTCGTCAGCAATACGCTCTGCGACCCTACGTGCAGCCAAGCGTCTGGGTTGGGTGTGCCCTATCCGGGCCTCTTGCCCTCTTCCCAACTCAAGACAAATTTTCGGTATCTGCGTCGTTTTACCCGAACCGGTCTCGCCAGCAATAATGACAACTTGATGCTGTTTTATCGCCTCACGAATTTCCTCACGACGTTCACAAACCGGCAAATCGTCGGGGAAATGGATTGGCTTAGGAATAATGCGGACCGGAGCATCTTTCATCTTTTCAGGCATCAAAATTACTGATCAAAACAGCGATCAAGCTGATTCTCGCAGCTCCCGACGCAACACCTTTCCAACGTTCGTTTTCGGCAATTCGTCGCGAAATTCGATGTGTCTAGGGATTTTATATCCCGTTAACTGCGTTCTACAAAAATCCTTTAACGCTGCCTCGGTCAGTGCTGGATCTTTAAGAATCACAAACATTTTGATCACCTCACCGCTCTTCGAATCGGGAATACCCACAGCAGCGCATTCCAAGACTCCGGGGTGTTTGCTGACAACATCCTCTAGCTCATTGGGGTAAACGTTAAATCCCGAAACAACAATCATGTCTTTTTTACGATCAACGATCCTGAGGTAGCCATCAGGATGAATAACCGCGACATCACCAGTTAGAAACCATCCATCGGCATCAATCGCCTCAGCCGTCGCCTCAGGGCGTTGCCAGTAACCCTGCATGACCTGAGGGCCTCGAATACAGAGCTCTCCAGCATCATCAAATCCCAGCGGCTGATTATCTGCATCGATAACGCGCACCTCGGTTTTGGGTACCGGCAAGCCAATGGTGCCCAACTGCTGGGCGCCTCCTGGGTTACCAGTTGCGACGGGCGAAGTCTCTGTAAGTCCATATCCCTCTGAAACAGGACATTGTGTTAATTGCTCCCAGGCATTGGCAGCGTCTTCAGTGAGGGCCATGCCACCAGAAAACGTCACCTTTAACTCGGTAAAATCTAAGCTTCTGAAGTTAGCGTCATTGGTCAACGCCACAAATAAGGTATTCAGCCCAAAAAATAGACGGGGGCGGAAGGTCTTGAAGACGTCAACCACCGACTTGAGATCACGAGGATTGGGAATTAAAACCGTGTGTGCCCCGACGTATAGGGCGTACATAGACGCCGTGAAGGCATAAATGTGATACACCGGAAGCGGCTGCACAAAGGTATCACCCAGCCCTTTAAGTTGGTAACTACCAAAGAGCGCATCTGCTTGCAGTACATTAGCCACGAGGTTGCCATGGGACAACATCGCTCCCTTGGCAACGCCTGTGGTGCCACCGGTGTACTGGAGCATAGCCAAGTCATCTGCCTGCACACGAGCAACCGGTACAGCGGGATGTTTTCGACCAGCTGACAACACGTCCCTGAGCTTTAACGCATTGGGAATCGAAAATGGCGGCACTAATTTTTTAACATACTTGGCAATAAAGTTGATCAAAAAACGTTTGGGTTGTGGGTGTAAGTCTGCCAACTCGGTTATTACCACCTTTTCAACGCCTGTCCTCGGCAAGACAGCAGCCGCCTGCTGCGCGACATTGGCCTGTACCACGAGTAGCTTCACCCCAGCATCGTTAAATTGATGCTCAATTTCTCGTTCTGTGTAGAGTGGGTTGGTGTTGACTACGACCATACCCGCACGCAGTGCGCCCAATACAACGACAAAATATTGGATGAGGTTGGGCATCTGAACAGCGATTCTGTCGCCCGTTGCTAAGCCAGATTCATGGGACAACCAAGCGGCAAAATTTCCAGCGAGGACATCCAGTTCGCGATAACTCAAGGAATGCCCCAAGCTAGTACAAGCCGTGGCATTTTCATGCCTTTTTAAAGCATCGTCGAATAACGCAATGATGTTGGGAAATGCTTGAGTGTTGATATCAGTAGGGATTTCCAAGGCAGTGAGCCGATCCGCAATAACTTGGTTAATATCTGCCTGCGTCATAAAATCCTCAGTTAAATTATAAAAAATAGGTTGGATCGCATCATGTTGTCTTGCGTGCCACGGGGTCAACCTGCCACCCTTACAACTTCAGTAACATTTACAGTTCAAAGTGCTTCAAATTAGGAGAACGGTATGTCCGACACCACCCAGATCACCAACCTGACTTTCGACGAAATCAACGTAGGGGATACCGCTGATTACAGCCGCCTTGTGACAACCCGCGAAGTTGAGCTTTTCGCTGCCGTTTCAGGCGATCACAACCCGGTTCACCTCGATCCAGAGTATGCCGCCACCACCCAGTTTGGCGAATGCATTGCCCATGGCATGCTTACAGGTGCCTTTATATCAGCGGCTATCGCCATGGAGCTACCCGGTCCAGGCACTATTTACCTTGGACAAACGCTGCAATTTCGGGCCCCCGTCACGCTAGGAGACACTCTTACAGTTGCCTTGGAGGTCACCGACAAGCACGCCAGCAGACCGTGGGTAACCATAGCAACTATCGTTAGAAATCAGGACAATAAAGAAGTCGCAAAGGGCGAAGCAACCGTCATGGCACCCGGCAAAAAAGAGACCGTCACCATAGTGCCCCCGTCCGCGATTCAGTTGGTCGATGATGTCGATGCTGAATCTGCAGATAAAAACTGAGCGGGATCTACGTAGACCAAGCTGAACGTCACGATGGGGCGTTCAGGATCGGGGGCCAACCCCAACATGATGGCATTGATCATGCCATCATGGTTCGTCCCCCCGACAGAACCAATAAGGTTTAATTCGCCGCCACCATCAAGCGCCGGCTCGTCTGTCTCTAAAGGCTTAAAGACTGGCAATGGTTTGCCTACTCTGAGGTCGTCTGATAAACGGGCAACCAAGGCGAGAACCCCGTCGCGCCACGCGGAGAAGTTCAAGCTGCCATTGAAAGCCCTAGCGTCCATCGCCAAATCCATTCTGACGGTGCCACCGTCTTCCATTTTAAGATGGGTAAGCGTCACTTTTCGGCTTCCTTCCAACTCTCTGAAAATACGCTTTGCAGTGGTGCGGTCGGCCTCCAGAATGCCGTCATTCAAGAGATTGGCAGCAATGGTGGCAAGTTGATTGGCTTCGAGTACCTTATCTTTCTTCATGATTATGACGTCTGCGAAAAACCGCTATTGTACGCGTTGTCGCCTCATCGGCTAGAGGCACAATATGAATAGTTACAAATACACCGTTTTATGGAAATTCAGGATCATCTTTGATCAAACGTGACAACAATCTGTGGCAACCAACACCTGCCCCCGATATCGAATGGCGGGATGGAATTCCTGTGTCTCGTGAATTCGACGATGTTTACTACTCTACTGACAACGGTATCGCAGAGAGTCGCTACGTTTTTTTGGACGGAGGCCAGTTTTTTGCTCATGCCAAAAACAACCGGCTTGCGATTGCTGAAACCGGCTTTGGTACAGGGCTTAATTGCCTGCTCGCCATAGACAACTGGCTCAAGCACGGTGATCAGCGAGCATCGGACGCTGCGCTGCACTACGTCGGCTTTGAAGCTCGGCCTCTAGATAAAGCACAGCTTCAGCGCGCCTGGGAAAAGTGGCCCTCTCTCGCCCACCTAGCGGCGCGTCTTATTCAAGACTGGCCACAAGCCACGCCAGGCTGTCATCGATTGTCTTGGACCGACTTGAACGTAACGCTAGACCTCTGGTGGGAAGATGCTCAGCAGGCATTGACTGATCTTGCGTCCCGAAGACGTCGGTACTTTAACTTATGGTTTTTGGACGGCTTTACCCCGGCAAGAAACGAGAGCGCTTGGTCGGAGCCGATATTCACTGCCATGTCTGCGCTCAGTCAGGAAGGCGCGACTTTCGCCACATTTACCGCTGCTGGCGAGGTCCGTCGAGGGTTAAGCGCCGCGGGCTTTAAGGTACACAAACGCCCGGGCTTCGGTGTCAAACGAGAGGCCCTTTGGGGCCAGCTTGGTGCCTTAATAAAACCCTCGAGTAAGTCCGCGGTAACACCTTGGGATTTAACCCCAAAAAGTTCACCGCCAAAAACAGCTGTGATCATTGGCGCAGGTTTAGCGGGCAGTTTTGCTGCCCGAGCGCTAGCTGAAAGGGGGGTCTGTGTCACAGTGCTTGAGGCCAATGCCGTTGCCAGTGGCGGCTCAAGTAACCTGCAAGGAATTACTTATACACGCCCCTCGAGGCGCCATGGAGTTTTGGCAGATTTTGCCCTCGCGAGCTACCAAATTTCGACACGGCTCTACCACCAGCTGCTAGGTAGGACCTTAGAGGTGGGTGTCGATGGGCACAACTGCGGCTATCTGCAGGTGACCGATGATTCTGAGACTCTCGAGTATTTAAAGCAGTTCGAGCAGCGCGATCTCCCCTTTCGTGTTTTCACTGCCGAAGCGGCGTCAGCACAACTGGGCGCGACACTCACGCAAGCGGCTCTCTTTTTTCCCGATGCCAGCTGGTTACACCCCGCCGCCGTGTGTCGCGAGCGCTTGTCTCATCCCAAAATTAAGCTGCTGGAATTTTGCGGCGATTGCAGCTCATCTCAAACCTCCACCGGCTGGCAGATCCATGACAGCAAGGGTAATCGATACACCAGCGATATCGTTGTATTGGCCACCGCAAACCGGCTCGCGGCACTGCCAGATACCGACTGGATACCCCTGCAAACTATTCGGGGGCAAACCACCCACGTTGCTGCCACGGAGCCGTCTGGAAACCTACGTACAGCGTTTTGCCACGAGGGCTACCTCCCGCCGCCACGGCAGGGCATCCACTGCTTGGGTGCCACCTACGGGCCGCAGGATAGCGCCCTAGATGAACGCCATGAAGATCACGTAGAAAATCTAAAAAAACTCGCTAACGCACTGCCATCTTTGGATTTCCCAACCGGCGCCAGTCACTTGTCGGGGCATGTCGCACTACGCTGCACAACCACAGATTATTTGCCCGTTGTGGGTCCAGTGCCTGACAAGGCGGCATTTAATGCCTGCTATGCCAGCCTAAAAACAAAAAAAACTCGACTCATTGATCAAGACTGTCCCGTAATACCCGGTCTGTTTGTGCTGGCAGGACTCGGATCAAGAGGACTCACTGCCGGCCCACTCGCCGCAGAGGTTTTAGCGAGTGATATCATGGGCCAACCCAGCCCTGTCCCCCGCTATTTGCAGCAAGCATTGTCACCCGCGCGCTTCCTAAAGCGTGGCATCATTCGAGGTCAACCGCTATGAATGTGATGCGCTGTTACTCGGTCGCCATTGGCATAGCCGCATTAGGATTGGTCGCAGTAGGCCAAGCTGCAGCGGCTGGTACCGCTGATGTTCAGGTAAAAAAACAGCGTGCTGTCGCTGTGGAATTTCGCCCCATGGAACGTCGAAACTTCACTCAGGGACTTTACATATTTGACTCAGAACTCTATGTCAGCTCAGGCCACTACGGCCAGTCTGCGGTGCGAGTTTACTCTTGGCCCAGTATGGATTTGATCCGGGAGGCAGCACTGCCAAAGGAGGTCTTCGCTGAGGGATTAACGCTACTTGCTAATCGACTGTGGGTTCTGACATGGCGTGAAGGTCAGTTGCTAATTATAAACCCTGCCACCTTAGAAATTCTGACAACGGGAAAAATCAGCGGCGAAGGCTGGGGCATTACTCACAACGGGTCGACGCTGTGGCTGTCCAATGGATCTTCGAGGCTCCATAGCATCGACCTGGGCAACGGAGGTAAGACAGCAGCATTGGACGTCACCTTGCAGGGCAAACCTCTGGGAAAACTCAACGAACTCGAGTGGATCAACGGCAAAATTTGGGCCAACGTCTGGCTGACTGACACTATCGTGGTTATCGATCCTGAAACCGGGGCTGTCACCAGCGAAATCACCGCCCAGGGGTTGTTAGCCCCAGAAGAGCGAGAGGCCAATACCGATGTTCTCAACGGCATAGCTCAGGACGCTGAAACCGGTGCTATTTGGATCACGGGAAAACGCTGGCCTAAAATATTTCGTATCGAACTTGTAGACGCGAACTAGCGCGCTTCGCGTTACAATAGCCCCAGATGCACTAGTGCATCCCGCCATTTTCCTAGACATCGGATTTTTCATGGAATCATTAGCTCAAAGCACAGACCCCGTTACCTTCCAAAAGCAGCGTAGCGCCACTATTCCTGCGCTGAATGTTACGGTTGAAGAGTTCATCCACCCCGCTACCGGCGCCCAACATTTACATCTGCAGTGCGATAACCCTGAAAATGTCTTCATGGTCGCCTTGCGGACGGTCCCCGAGGACTCTACGGGAGTCGCACATATTCTTGAGCATACGGTGCTCTGCGGCAGCGAAAACTACCCTGTGCGTGACCCATTTTTCATGATGCTACGACGCTCTCTCAATACGTTTATGAATGCGTTTACGAGCTCTGATTGGACCGCCTACCCTTTCGCCACACAAAACCGGAAAGACTTTAGCAATCTATTGTCGGTTTACCTCGACGCGGTGTTTTTCTCCAGACTTGACCCCCTAGACTTTGCCCAAGAGGGCCATCGTGTTGAGTTCGAAAATCCCGAGGACGATAAAGGGAACCTCGTTTTCAAAGGCGTCGTATTCAATGAGATGAAGGGCGCAATGTCATCGGTGTCCGCTGTATTGTGGGATCGACTGTGCTTCGAACTCTTCCCCACCAATACCTACCATCACAACAGTGGCGGGGATCCGGCAAACATTCCTGATCTCAGCTACCAACAGCTCAGAGACTTTTACGCCCGCCACTATCACCCCAGTAACGCAGTTTTTCTTACCTTCGGTGATATACCAGCCAGTGATCATCAAGCCGTTTTTGAAACGGCAGTGCTGAACCGCTTTGAAGCGTCTGAAACGGCTATCACGGTCGATCTTGAAAGTGCTTTCCCAGCACCTATTCGTGCGACGCACCCCTATGCCGTTGAAGATGACAACGAGTCGGGGCGAAAGACACATCATGTTATCGGCTGGAAGCTAGGTGAGAGCTCTGACCTTCTCGCCATGCTCGAAGCACAAGTACTCGCCGCCGTGCTTATGGAAAACAGTGCTTCACCGCTGATGCACTTTTTAGAGACCACGCCACTGGGGACAGCACCATCACCACTGTGTGGTGTGGAAGAATCCATGCGGGAAATGGTTTTTTGCTGTGGAATTGAGGGCAGCGATATTGATCAACTCGAAGAATTCGAAAGCGCGGTTCTTGAGGTCATTCAGGATATTTCAGAAAAGGGCATTCCGTCGGAACGCCTCGAAGCCATACTCCACCAAATCGAATTATCTCAGCGTGAATTGACCGGTGACGGGATGCCCTATGGACTCAACCTGATGCTACGGGCACTTGGGGCTGCAGTTCATGGAGGAGACTCACTCGCCGCACTGGACCTTGACCCCATACTCGCAACTATCCGAGAGCGCAGCCTGAGTCATGACTACGTGCCCGGGTTAATTAACCGCCTGCTATTAAACAACCCACACCGGGTGACTTTAACTCTCGCACCCGACAGTGATTTGACCGCAGGGCGAGACGACGCAGAGCAAGACCGGCTGAAGTCGATCGCTGCATCCCTTGATGACGCAGGACGGTCTAAAATTCTGAATCTTGCCGAGAAGCTAAAAGCACGTCAGGCCATCGAAGATGACCCGGATATTTTGCCTAAGGTGACGCTTCATGACATTCCAGATGGCGTTTCAGAGCCTAAACCCAGTGTCAAAAACAAGGGCGGAGTGGATGTTTGGAACTACACGACCGGGACTAATGGGTTGGTCTATCAGCAGTGGGTGAAACCCCTTCCCGCATTGTCGGAACAAGCGATGGCAAATTTACCCCTAGCAACCGGACTTATCGGAGAGCTTGGGGCCGGAGCTGCTGATTATCTGACCATACAGGAGCGCCAGTCAGCCACTGTCGGATCACTTAATGTTGCCACCATGACGCGGAGTGCCAGAGGCGATTTACAAGATTGCAGTGGCTGGCTACTGATCTCATCCAAAGCGCTCGCTAACCGCTCCGAGCAACAAGTCGCTCTAATGCAAGACACATTCTCGAGCACACGGTTTGACGAAGGGCCCCGCATCCGAGAGCTCGTCAACCAGAGCCGAGCACGGCGTGATCAATCAATCACCGGAAGTGGCCACAGTTTAGCCATGACAGCAGCAAGCGCAGGCATGAGCCCACTGGCTCTGCGCGCCCACGAGCAGGGCGGATTAGAAGGCATTAGGAGCTTGAGAAAGCTTGACGATCGCCTTGCCAATGACAGCGAACTCCAAAACTTCATGGCGGAACTGTCAGAGGTACACCGCAAAATTGTTGACGCGCAAGGATTGCAAATAGCCGTTATTGCTGACGCACAGAACATGGAAGCCGCCGAGGGCTTTGCGCTGGGCGCCGTAGGACCGGAAATAAAGAACACAGACGGGCAGCTTTGGCAGCCTCAACCCATCAGAGAGCACCGTCGTGAGGCTTGGGTCACTAATACCCAGGTGAACTTCTGTGCCAAAGCGTATCAGACAGTGCCCGCTAGTCATGCAGATGCGCCGGCTCTAACCGTACTGTCTGCCGTACTGCGTAATGGGTACTTGCACCGTGCAATTCGAGAGCAAGGTGGCGCCTATGGCGGTGGCGCGAGTCACGACGGTAATGTTGGCGCCTTTCGGTTTTTTTCCTACCGAGACCCTCGCTTGGGCGAAACTCTCGCCGATTTTGATGGCGCAATCGACTGGTTTTTAACAAGCAATCACGAATCCGAGACCCTAGAAGAAGCTATTCTTGGTGTTATCGGCAGCCTAGATAAACCCGGATCACCTGCGGGCGAGGCGCGCAAACACTTTCATGAATCCTTATTTGCACGAACGGCTGATCATCGCGCTGCTTTTAGACGAGGTATTATTGCGACCACGCTTGATGACCTGCGACGGGTTACCGAAACGTACTTACTTCATGCACAAGCCAGTACAGCGATTATCACTAACAGCCAAACCGCTACTCGCGAAGCTTCGCTACTCGCAGAACTTGGTCTCGAACAAAAAGACTTAAGCTGAGACTGGGCGTTACAGGTCACGGGGGGTGGCTATAGCATCCCCTGTGACCAATGCGATACCCCGCCCCGTGGGGTCAACCCAGCGTGAAACTAGGGCCACCAAGGAGACTTTCAGAACTCCTTGAGACGGGTCGTAAATAGTAGCCCGGCCAGCAGCATCAACCGACTGTAAAACGACGAAGTGGCCACCTGCATTTCCGGGGATTCTTAAAATCAGCGATTGCGTTACCTTTTCCAAACTAGAGCGCGGCAAAAAAAAGCCCCGGGAAGAGACGCCAAAATATTGCAGAAGCCACTGAAGATCTGACAATGAATATCCCTCACCGGCGGGCTTTCCTCCAGAAGCCGGGTATCGGAACCTCAGTAAATTCACCAGCGTTGGTAGGTCAGGATGAAGGCCTTTTTCTGCAAGCACGGACACAACAGCTCGAAGTCCACAGTCGTTGAGCGACGTTGATCTTGGCAAGCTATAAGCAGGAGTCTGGGATTCATATTCAAGCCCGGCCGGTTGGCTGTGCGCTTGGGTGGCAACGGAAAAGCCCAGCCAAGCGAGGCACCCGGCTAGGTTCAAGCATGAGCGGTGATGGATCAAAATACTGCTGCCCACGTCACAATGTGCCAGCGGATTTTTTAAGGTGCATTGGTGTAACGGTGTGGACTAGACGGCGCATAATGAGGCACGTAGATACCCCAGTAAAAGCTCATTAAAGCTAAATCCACGCCGGCAATACCCAACGCAAGCGCAAGCGGCGCCAAGCCCCCTCGAGCACTCTCCATAGCAATGGGATCGAGCTCCTCAATGGGCACATCGTAAGCCAAAGCCAAGCGCGTATCTTTAAGCGGGTCAAACGGCTTCGTAGGTGTCGCTGTAGCGACACTTGCGCTCATGAGAAGCGATAATAAGCCTAAGGATTTAAACGTAGTTTTCATGGACATCTCCCTGTCTCTATGGCGGACCATCTTTGGTCCAATGTGTCGCGTCATCTATGCCTGCGCAGCAATAAATAACCGCGAGATAGAAACCTTAGGCTCGCAGCCTCGATAAAAACAGTTCAGATGGGGGCAGTGGTGTTATCTGGTTGAATCGAAGGGGTTTAGGGTGATGCGGATTGTTGCAACACTTTCATCAGTACCCCGCCATAACTCGAGTCACGGGGCGTTACATCAAAATAGCCGCGAGCGTTTAGCAGTCGGCGAAGCTCAGCAAGTCGATAGCAGGGCACGGCCGCCATAAAGTGATGCTCTAAATGGAAATTTACGGCGTTTGGTGCTACCAAAAATCGCTGCCAGTAAGGCGCATCTACGGTGCGGGTATTCTTTCGGGGATCAAGGTTATATAAATCGGGTACTGCCCCGTGCTCGGCTATCTGGCGAAGTCGAATCACTAGCATGTAAGTCGTCATAAAGCTGGCGAACCAAAGCCACCAGGTCCAGCCCCACCCAAACGCGTAGAGAATAAGGAACAGGATTACTTGGACCACTATTTGCTGTAACAGCGGCGTTCGCCCTTCAGCTTGACCACGGCTCAAATTGCCGGCGCCGCCCTTAACAAGGCTGATTAACAGCTTTGCACCCGTTTGCCCGGTTAAATCTCGAAATACTTTTCGAGCAAAGCTTCGTTTTGAAATGGGGTAAGCCGCGTAGTTCATCAAATCCGGATCGTCAGCAGTGCCCGCTTTTCTATGATGCTGCAAGTGGCCTGCCGCGTAACTTGGCAAATCTCCCAGAGTGGGCAGCGCGCAAAACCACTGGCCTATTACGCGATTCAACGCAGAGCTTGCGAACAAAGTGCCATGTCCCGCTTCGTGCATAAGAACAGCCAAGCCTAACTGACGTCCGGGCAACATGACCATCACAAGGAGCACGGTCACCGCCCCGGGGAAATGCGCAGCCAAACCCAAGAGCAGAAAAATCAAACCCCAGTTCTGAACAACCAGTGTAGCGCCGAGCAAATCACTTGAACGCGCCAATGCCAGCCGCTCCTCAGCAGAAAGTATCTGGCTGGGTTTTATAATGGTGGTGGAGCAAGCCTTTGGGTCTCTTTTAAGCGACATATGACCGCCTGTAACCGGGTGATTGTTGGTAGGGTGCCAATTCATATTCCCACAAACAGCGCTGGCATACGAACTCTTGCGCCTGTGTGCGCCGGAGTCAAAAGTGCGTGGCTTACACCGAAAAATGTTTACGGACCCTCAACTCTAAGCCACGGATTTCATGGGAAGCCACAGCTTAACAAGCTTAATGGTATAAGCTCGTTTTCAAGCAAGAGGCGGCACTACATTTCTACCATGCCGGGCCCATCGTTTACTCAACTGAGGTCGCGAATACCCAGACTTCTCGACAGAGATGGCCCATTTAATAAATACTTGCGATAATCTGCGCCCGGATAGGCGCTTCAATCAAACGCAGCACCGGCCCGCAGAGCCTCGCTGCACAAAGAGTGCCCAAGCCTGAGCGCCATACCCTAACTCGACTCAAAGAACAGTCTTAAGGAAATCAACATGCATCACCCTGCCCTACCTCTTTTTTGCTTAGCCTTGGTCAGTTTACTCACAGGTTGCGCCTCTACCGAAGAGCAAGCCGCCAAGGTGTTGGAGGACACCGGGCAAGTGGCTCCAAACTCAAATTATAAGGACGTGGCGCAGTATCCGGGCAACGTCACCTGCGGCAAGTACCTCACTAACGACTATCAAGGCTTCCCGATCTACAAGGATTTCGTCGTATTAGATACTGTCGCCAATCTCAGGCCCTTATCGATGGACGTTAAGGTTTACTGCACTGAGAATTCGGCAGCTGCGCTGAATGAAGAGCTTCAGATTAATTATGAGGCTCAAAAGACGCAAATCGATCACATATTGCAGGATTTCCGCGACCTCGCAACACCATTGGAGGCGTATATTAGTGGCAACCCCTCCTATCCATGGACCGAGCAGGGCTTGCAGGCACTCGTGCAACCGGCGACAACGGGCAACCCACCAATAAATTTCCCAGAGAACGGCTACATCAGCTCCATACCAAATGACCCTTGGAGCAGGGAGTACCATTACGTCTGTGAGCCCTTTGCCGGGATCAAAATTCCCTACAAACTACAATCTTTCGGGGCTGATGGCGTGCCAGGCGGCTCAGGAATAAACGCTGATATTAAGCACGTTTACCTGCCTTACTTCGAACACATCAACAGAATTTAAGTGCCCCGATCCGGCGCAATGTGACTAAAGCGGAAACACCCTTGGAAGCAACAGCAAAACTACTGCGCTGTAGACAAGGGTAATTGGCAGTCCGTACCTCAAATAATCCGCGCGCTGGTAGCTTCCCAAGTTTTGCACCATCAGGTTCGTGGTGTAGCCAAAAGGCGTTAGAAACGAGGCACTTGCACCAAAAGCGATCGCCATCACAAAGGGCATCGGGTCAGCGCCAGTCGACAGGGCTAGGGTCCATGCCACGGGAAACATGAGCGCAGCAGCCGCGTTATTAGTCATTAGCTCGGTGAGCAGCACGGTCAGCAAATAAACACCTACCAGCGTCCACAGTGGGTCTATGCCAGTGATCAGAGGCGCCGCCCAAGTCGCCGCCGCAGCCACAGCACCGGTGTCTTGCAAGCCTTGGGCAACCGTCAACGCTGAGGCGATAATAATCCACATTTCGAAAGGAAAACGTCGTCGTAAATCCGCTCCATCGACGACGCCTAGGGCCAAGAAAGTTGCCAACAGAAAAGCAAGCCCTGTCACCAAGGCGAGTTTTCCCATAGCTGCCAAGGTGACAACAGCTACTACGGCGGCCGTTACGAAAATGCTGACTGACATAGGTAGGCGTCGGGCTTCAACTTGAGAATTTACCACCAAAAAATTGCGGCCCAAGTTCATCCTTTGGGGAAAGTCTGGCCCAACCGCCAAGGCAAGATAATCACCGGGTTGCAGTGTAATGCCGCCCAGCTTCCCCGAGAGCTGTGCGGCATCGCGACGTATCCCAACAACCGCCGCGTCAAAGCGCGCTCTGAAACTTGATTCTTTGATCGTCTGGCCTGCCACAGTTGCATTAGGCAACAAGATAACTTCCGTTATATTGTCACTCAGCAATCCTTCCTCAATAGCAAATAGCTGCAAGCCGTGAAACGTCGAGAGAAGGCCTACCCGGCTGATGTCTCCCGAAAAAATGAGTCGATCCCCCGCCTCAATACGCTGTGATGGTGCAACAGGCGATAGCACCTGGTCGCCCCGGGCAATCTCCACCAAAAATAGATCGTCGAGGTCGCGCAGCCCATTCTCTAGAATGCTACGCCCAATAAGTTTCGACTCGGGTAGCACTTCTGCTTCAATTAAGTGTTCGCTTATTTGCAGCTCTGTTTGATCATGTTGGGGTAATCGATGGCGAAACAACACCATGAATAAAATACCACCGATCGCTGCGGGCAGCGCCACAGGCAAAAAAGCAAAAAAATCGAGACCCTGCCCCGTTGTTTCTTGCAAAAAACTGCTAACAATAAGGTTCGTCGACGTACCGATGAGCGTCAGCGTACCGCCCAAAATAGCCGCGTAAGAAAGCGGCAATAAAAGCTGGCTTGGAGCGTGGAGGCGCGACCTTCTCAGCACGCCAGCAAGCGCCGCAACGACCGCCGTATTGTTGACGAAAGCGGAAAAAAACGCGGTCACCAGTGATAGTCGCAGTAAAGAGCCTGCCAGCGACGGGACAACCATGCGTCGAGACATTATCAGCAACCAGGGCAAACGCTCGAAGCCGACAGATATCAGCGTCAGCAGGACGAGGGTGACCAAGCCTTCGTTAGTGGCTTTGGTCAACACCGTATTAATGTCGACCAGCCCCATCAACAAGCAAGCCAAAAGGGCGCTGCCAAAAACCCAAGGGGCAGACCAGCGTGTCACCAAAAGAGTAGTGACTAGCCAGACAACAACCAGCATGATTAAGCTAATATCCAACAAAATTTTAAGATGTCCGAAGGTTTCAGAGGTGTCAGAATACGCACTTTCCATAGAATCCGACAGTGACCCCTAAGGGCACTAACGATACTAAAGCCCCTACGAGCCACACTGGGAATAGGGGTGTTGAGGTGCTAATGCGGAAACCTCACATCGACAGGTTATTTATTACTACAACACAGAGAGAAACCCCATGATTGGATACGTCACTTTAGGCGTCACGAACCTTGATAAAGCGAAGGCTTTTTACTCGGAGCTATTAGGCGAAATGAGTGCCTCAACGTTGCTTGAAATGGATCGGATAGTATTTTTTGGCAAGGATATGGCCAACCCAATGCTTGCTGTATGCATACCCTATAACGAAAATGATGCGCATCCGGGCAACGGCAATATGGTGGCCTTTAATCCAGGCAGCAAGGAAGCCTGCGATGCGCTCTACCAAAAAGCGCTTGCCCTTGGCGCAACCTGCGACGGAGAGCCAGGACAACGCATACCTGACATGTTTTATGGTGCCTACGTTCGCGATCCCGATGGCAACAAGCTGTGCTTTTTCCAGTTTGGCTAATACCGGCAATGAACCCTGTCTAAAGCACGGAAGCACCGTGTTCTAGACAGGACAAGTTTTCTTTTCTCAAAGACAGGAAATATCCATGCGCTCCCTGTTAACCGTCCTCACCCTGTTGCTGACTACTCACGCTAACTGGGCATTCGCCCATAGCAATAATGATGTTGTCACAATGTACAACGGCGACCGTATCACCGGCGAAATCAAGGGGCTAGCCAATGGCGATCTCAAAATAAATCCGTCCTACGCTCCCGTGATTGCCCTGGAACTTCAGGATATCGCCTCCATAGATTCCAATTACAACTATGAAATTCTGACGGAAAACAACGAAAGGCTTTATGGCAATATTTCAAGCACTGAAAAAAAGGGTTCGCTGCAGTTCACCAGCATCGACAGCGACAAGGTAATACCCCTGCTCGAGATCACTGAAATACGGCCTATCGAGGAAAGTTTCGCCGAGCGGCTGCAGTACACCTTGGGCGCAAATTTCAACTTTGAACCCGACCTACAAACCTACAAGATCGAAGGCACGGTAACGTATGCCTCAAAGCGCGGGCAGACATCGGCGCGTGCAAATATTTTACGCTCCGACTACCGCACCCAAACTGAAAACGGCGAATATGAGGATGACTATTCCCAAACATCGGGATTGTTTCGATTGGAAAACGAACGCTGGTCAAACTTTAGAGATGATTGGTACCGAAGCTTTTCTGGTCAATACGATTACAACGACCAACTGAATAACTTTGGTCGCGTCTCGTTAGGTTCCGGTTTAGGACGCTATTTTGTCGATAGCGCTGGAATGCGGTTTAGTGCCTTGGTTGGCCTTCAGGGCATTTCAGAGCGCAGCAAAATCGAGACAGACCCTGAAACCGGTCAAGTCTTGCAACATTCGAACTGCCCTGGCGATCTGAGTGACGATAACTGCTCTGGTACGCTGGTTAAAGACACAGCTTACTCGGCTGAAGGGTTCCTAACGGGATCCTTCGTGATGTACAGCCTGACAAATGCGGATCTCGACATAAACATAACGGGCAGTGTCTACCCCTCCTTAACCGAAGACGACCGCTTGCGAGCCCACCTAGAAGCTGCGGTGAAGTGGGAAGCGGTTAGTGATCTAAGCATCAAACTGAGCCTGAATTCTGATTACGATTCGGGGAAAGAGAACGAAGGCGAGTCAGGTTCAATACCGCTAAAAACCATTGACTACAGCATATTATTGGGGCTGGAATGGGCGCCCTAAGTGGACGCCGCAGTGCCATCATCTGGCTCGTGATGAAAGTGGTGCAGGTCGCGCTGCGGGAAAGGTATGGTAATTCCCGCACGATCAAAAGCGAGCTTCACTTCTCGATGTAAAGTCCAATACGTAGGCCAGTAGTCTGCCGTCTTGACCCATGGCCGGACGACAAAATCAATCGAACTTTCCCCATGCCGGTGCACTTTAACCACAGTCTCTGGCTCTGGGAGTATTTCCGGAATTTGCGCCAACACCTCGGCTAACACCTGCTCCGCCTGCTCGATACTATCGCTGTAGCTGATACAGAACTCAGTATCGACACGACGCATGTTTTGACTCGTGTAGTTTCGAATTACATCGCCCCATATTTTGCTGTTGGGCACGATAAGGCTTTTGTTGTCAGTAGTCGTAATGGTTGTTGATACTAAATTCATCCGACGCACGGTGCCTTCAACGCCTGCTACGGCAATAAAATCTCCCACATCAAAGGGTCGGTAAGCTAGGATCATACCCCCTGCGGCGAAATTACTAAGCGTCTCCTGCAGGGCAAAACCCAAGATAAATCCCGCGACGCCCAAGCCCGCCAGCATGGGCGCCAAAGAAATACCCATCTGTGATAATGCAATAAGAAAACCGGCCGCCATCACACCGCCGCCAATCATTGAGACAGACACATCTCTCAAAAGCTGCGACATGCCACCGGGTCGCTTGTCGAGAGTGCGCTGCGCAAATCGCCGCGCAGCCCGACTGATGAATCGCGCCAAAAACACGATGCCAAGGAACACCAAAATGCGGAGCACCATATCGGGCCCCTCAGTGGTGAACCACCGACTGATTTTGGAGTAGATGTCGTCGATAACGACATTGAAAACTTCGAGGTCAACCATTTCGAAGGAAATGGCAGTTTGCTCCTCGATAACCGCGCGTTTCACTCTGGTGGTATCAAGACCTACACGCTGCATTTGCGTGGCGATACGCCCCAACCACGCTACGTCTAAAGCAAGAAGCTGCTCTGCGCGCAACAATGCTTCTTGTACCGATGGATCAGAGGACGGTGATTTTAGGCGGGATTGCAGGGCTTGCCGTTGCGCTTTCAGCAGCTGGAGAGACCCGAGCCGCTCATCTGCGTAATACAACAAGCTTCGGTTAGCGAGTTGCTCCAAAGTCCCTGCTGGAAAATTCAATGCTGCACGAACGTCTACCACGTCGATCATGTACTCCAGATAACGTATTCGCTGCTCATCCATGCTATCTATTTGCGCACGCAACAGCGCTCGATCTAAACCGCTGAGCGCGTCTAATCCCTCATGTTTTACGGCAATACGAGACTCAAGGAGCTCAAATCTTCGGGTAAAGCCCTCATCAAGCTGCTGATTACGCAGCGCCAACCTCGCCGCAAGTTCGCCGCGCTCTGGGGCGTCGTTATCAAGCTTCAGTATTCGCCCAGCAATTCTGCTGAACTGCTTCAGCACGTGAAGAGATTCCTCGTCGAGGTAAAAGCGCAGTGCATCCTCCGGACTCCCGTTAATATCGCCGGCCTCCTCCTCGGTCTGCCGAATGGCATAAAAAAGCGCCTCGAGGGAATCGAGCTCATCCGCTACCGTTAGGGTAGGTTGCGTTTCCAGATCCCCAGTTTCTTGGCTCCATATTGGGCCAGCAGCCACCAAGACAAACAAAGACACAGCCCAGCCGAAACTTTTAATTCGATAAAAGCACCTTGTGATCAAGAGTCACCCCCTCGGCTCAGTCGTCTTTGGGCCACGTTATCAGCAAGACGGGTCAAGATATCTTCAGTAGCAGCCCAATCGATGCAAGGGTCAGTAATGCTTTGTCCGTAAGTCAATGTCCCGCCCTCCACAACGTTCTGGCGGCCAGCCTCCAGAAAGCTCTCGATCATGACGCCAATAATGCCATCGTTACCACCCGCTACCTGCTGACCGATGTTGCTGAGAACTTCAAGTTGTCGCTTAGGCTGTTTACGGCTATTTGCATGGCTGGCGTCAATCATTAAACGATCGGGTAAGCCAGCTTGGCTTAGCAGCGCTCGCGCATCGTCAACCGCAAACATGTCATAGTTTGGCTGGTGTCCACCCCGCAGAATGACATGACAATCTTCATTACCCAGCGTTTCGAAAATCGCAGACTGTCCCTCTTTCGTAACCGAGAGAAAATGATGGGATTGACGGGCAGCACCGATCGCATCGACCGCCATTTGCACATTGCCATCCGTGCCGTTTTTAAAGCCAACAGGGCACGACAGCCCCGAGGCTAACTCACGATGCGTCTGACTTTCGGTTGTTCTCGCGCCTATCGCACCCCAACTCACCAAATCGGCTAAGTACTGGGGGGATATTAGATCAAGGTACTCAGTGCCTGTGGGCAAGCCCAGTCGATTCAGGTCTACCAGCAGTTGCCTAGCCAAACGAAGGCCCTTGTTGATTTGAAAGGAATCGTCCAAATCGGGGTCGTTAATCAAACCCTTCCAACCCACCGTTGTTCTTGGCTTTTCAAAATAGACACGCATGACCACCAGCAAACGATCATTCAACCGGTGGGCAAGGGGTTGGAGGCGTTTAGCATATTCAATCGCAGCATCTACGTCGTGAATGCTGCAAGGACCGACAACCACCACAAGGCGGTCGTCTTCACCTGCCAATACGTTGTGTATCGCCTTTCTTGCCTGAGTAACGTGGGCAGCAACCGTTTCGTCGAGGGGAATTTGGCTGAGTAACTCGCTGGGCGAAGCCAACTCTTTAAGAGATGAAATACGGGTGTCGTCGGTAATTGAAGGCATCGAATTTATAAACTCATGATTAAGCGCGGGAGGTAAGACTGGCAGGACCTTCGGCGAGAAGCTCGTCGACCATATCTCCTACAACGTTAGATTGGACACAGTGCGCGGCATACCACGTATGCAAGCAGCGAATTCTATTGGACTCCTGAATGCCGCCGATGCCGCGAGTAGTGAAAGCCCCCATCATACCAGACGACTCCAGAAATTCTCGTTCAGTCGGCGTCATTGTTGCAGCACGCAAGTCTTTGTGTCGTTCATGATCAGTGCGCATTTCCGCCTGCAATTCAGGCGAAGCGTTCACACGGTGCTGCAAAGAAGCGATGACTCCAGCAGCTTCGAAACGATCGATTGCAAGACAAAGTGCTGGATCGATCAACCAAAATACGGTTGGAAATGGCTTACCATCAACTACCGGAGCAACTTGAATAACCCGGGGCCGTCCTCGATCGTCCCACGCGACAATATCCCGAAGTCCTCTTGGCTCACGGTCTAAACACTGGCGAATGTAGGGCCTCCAGCGGTCTAAATCGGTGTGCCTCAATGTGCCTGGTTTCTTTTGATCGGTCATGAGCGGCATGATAACACCGCCTAAAACCTCCCAAACACCACATAAGGTTTGACGCCGCTTTCTTGCGCGAGTAGTGTGCGCCTCGTTAGGTGCTTGCCGGCCAACGTGGTCTGGGCAGGTTAAAAGGGAAACTGGTCACCGGTCACCAGCCGCTATTCCAGTGCTGCCCCCGCAACGGTAGGGAACGCTGTTCCAAGCCCGATACCTGCCTGACGTAACGTAAACCACAAAGCGGAGGGCTTTGCAGGGTGCGACTCCCCAGTTTTGGCTGGAGCCCACACCTGTGCTGCTGAGACAGCGCCTCCGCCTCATGCAGGAGCTGCGCTATGTTTCGCCCAACCGTCTACCGACCACTTGTTTTAACGTTACTCGTTGGCACTCCCGCTATGGCTGCTAACGCGGCAGCCGCCGACACTGAATCCATTGAGGAAACTGTCATCGTGGCCTCCCGCGTACCGACACCGCTCAGCAGAATCGGCGTATCTGTGTCTGTTACTGATCGTGAAACCCTAGAGGTTTTGGGCTACAGCGATATTGCTGACTTCCTCGATCTACAACCCGGCGTATCGGTAACTCGTGATGGTGGCCCTGGAAAATCAGCTTCGGTTCGTATTCGTGGGGAAGAAGGCTTTCGCACTCGAGTCGTTTTGGACGGTATCGATATCGCCGACCCCTCTTCCCCTCAAATCAGCCCGCGCATTGAACACCTCCTCTCTGAAGGGCTGCAGCGCATTGAGGTACTGAGGGGACCACAAGGACTCGCTTACGGGGCTGATGCCGGTGGGGTCATCGCCATAACGACGCGCCAACCCGAACAAGGAATGACCGCAAGCCTTACCGCGGAAGGCGGCCAGAACGGTTATTCAAAATTCGGGGGCTTTGTTGCTGGGGGCGCGGAAGTATTCCGAGGATCGCTATCCGTCACAGACTTGAGCACCGACGGCTTCAATGCCAGGCCCTCTGACAACCAATTGCGTGACGATGACGGATACAGCAACACCACTATCCATGGCACTGCCTCATTGAGTTTGACCGACGCTCTCACGGTGACGGGTAGCGTGCACGACATTAACGGCGATAACGACTATGACGGCTGTTTTGACACAGCGACTTTTGCTCAAATTGGTGCGTGTACCGACACCTTTGACCAGTCAGCGGTGCGAATCTCAGCAAATTTCACGAACGCAGTGATCGACTCGTCACTCAGCTATGAAAAATCTGACATTGAAAGAGCGTTTTACAGTGCCGATATATTGTCCTTTGAAACCGAGGGCGAGCAGGAAGAAGTTTCCTGGATTGGCTCCATGACCCCAGCGTTAGGACAACGGTTAACTCTGGGAGTCGATGCCGCTGACCAATCGCTTATCGATGGGGGCAACGAACGCAGTCGGGATAACCTGGGGATTTGGGGAGAGTACGACCTCGATGTCCTCGCCGGCGCACTAACAGTGGGGGCTCGATGGGATGACAACGACGATTTCGGCCAACACACGTCCTGGCGAATCAGTCTGCAGCAACAGCTCGCTGGCACCGATCACCCATTGATCGCAAGAGGCGCCGTTGGCACCGGCTTTCGGGCACCAAGCCTTTACGAAATAGCCTACAACGCGGGCCCCTTTAGTTACGCACCTGCAGCGACCACTGCACTGACCGAAGAAAAAAGCCAAGGTTGGGAAATCGGCCTGAGCTGGGGCCAACCTGACCAGCGGCTTGAGGTCACCTGGTTTGACCAGGAGATCGAAAACGAAATTTATTTCGATATGGCGAGCTTCTCTGGCTACCTTCAGGGCTCGGGCACGACAACGTCTCAGGGCTTAGAAATTGCCGGTGAGACCGCTTTTCTTGCGCGCTGGCGTCTTATGGCAAACATCACCTGGAATGAGACAGAGTCCAGCGCCAAACAACAAAGACCCTACCGCCCTGAATGGACTGCTGCGAGCAGTCTGCTGTGGCAGAACCGTTCTTTGGTCGCTGCTCTAACTGCTCGGTTCGCCTGGGACTCCGTGGATACCGCTGGAGCGCCCATGCCTGACACCGAACGGCTAGACGCAAGTCTTATGGTCAATGTAACCCAATCGCTTCGTGTGACAGGACGCATTGAAAATTTAACAGATAATCGCGACCCCCAAGTCAGGGATTACAATCAGATTCCGAGAGCCGCTTACCTGGGCCTTCGCTACAGTATTTAGAGGGCTTAGCTATGGAGAGCAATAACAAGGAGGCGCGTCACAAGCGCGCCATGGAAAAGCAGAAAACTTCCGTGGATGCGGGAGTAGCGGCGGCGACCATTGACAGAGGGGTCGCGGTCCTCCTGACGGGCGATGGCAAAGGTAAAACCAGCTCCGCTTTCGGTATGGTGCTGCGAGCTCTGGGCTACGGGCAAAAAGTTGGCGTCGTTCAGTTTATAAAAGGTGTGCAGCTGTCCGGGGAAGAGCATTATCTTCGCGATCACTGCCCGGAGGTAGAGTTTTACCAAATGGGTACGGGCTTTACTTGGGACACCCAAGACCGCAGTGGCGACATTGCAGCCGCAGAGCGCACCTGGGAAATTGCGGAGGCTATGCTGCAGAATGAAGCTCTAGATCTTGTCATACTGGACGAACTCACCTACATGCTCGCCTTTAAGTACCTTTCTGAGGACGCAGTTTTAACTGCCATTACAGGGCGCCCGCCTCATCAAAGCGTAGTTGTAACAGGCCGGGGTGGAGGCACAGAGCTGCGCTCGGTCATGGACACCGTATCAGAGGTCAAAGACATAGAGCATGCCTATCGCGCTGGCATACAAGCTAGGAAAGGGGTTGATTACTGAGTGGCCGTGCAACCCTTAAACAGCGACTCTATTGATTTTGGATGGTTTCTCACCTACAAATTTTTTAATTCATTATTTCTGGGGCTGTCTATTGGGGCAGTCTTTACCCTCTACGAACCCCTTTCACCTGCCATATTTTCCGCGGGAGGGATCGGGCTAGCATTAGCAACGCTTGTCGTGGCAACTCAATATCATAGAATTTTCAGCCCCTATTGGTTTTTTCGCCTCTCTGTAAGCGTTGAAATAACCATTTTGCTGGGGATTCTGGTCGTGCTTATATACCCTCTCGGCGAACCAGTAGCGCTGTTTGTCTACTTGGGGTACCAATTTACCTTTGCCTTGGGTAATTATCTCGTTCGCTGTGAGACGTTACTTTTTGTAGACAACCGGCGACTGGGGCAACTTGATATGGCAAAACAAGTGGCCTACTTGGTAGGCATGGGCTCTTCCTGGCTCGGCTACCAGATCTTCGCCACACAGTTTAATATGGTCGATAAAGTTAAGCAGGTAACCATGCTGCATTGGCCATTACTGGTCATTGAAGTCATCATCATTTTTTGCTTAATCTTTGCCTTTAGGTCATCACGGAAACGGGATACACACCCCGAGTAAGCCAAGTCGTTGCACCCCTGCTGGGCAGCCTCTGGTCAAACGGGACTCAAAATGAGGTAAAACCATGCCAAGATCATCGCTACTACTGCATGCTGGATTATTCGCACTGGGTTTATGCGGGCCTATTATCAGTATTGCAGAGCCTACAGAGATGGCGAGTGAGCTCCTTGAAACTGTGCAATCGGTCCGCGGATTGGGCGCCACCTCAATCAAAGATGGCGGCGGAGGTAGTGGCGGAGGTAGTGGTGGTAGCGGCGAAGATAATGTCGACCCCCCAAATGACCCGGAGACTGCGGTTCGTCAGGTCTACGAGGATGACGTGAATCAGCTCATAGTGAGCTCGGCAGGAGGATGCACTAGTTCGGGTTGCCACGGTCGTGCCGGCGCACCGGGCGGCTTACGCCTCTATAGTTCAGCCGAGGCTAACAGTGTCAACGATAACTATCAGTCATTCCTGAAGTACATTGGCGCCGAATCTGCCGATCGGCTCACCAGTAAGATTTCAGGTAATGGTCACGGCGGCGGTACCCGCTACGGTTCGGGATCTGATGAATACGCCACTATTGAGGCTTGGGCAGTATCAGTAGAAGCCCTACCCTAACAAATCGGGTTGCTCCGCCATAACGACATCGAACATTGGCAGAGCACTGAACCATCCTGCTTGCCTGCTACCCACCTGCTGTTGCGTATGCTTCGCCATATCTTCGGGTATCGGCCGCGGCGCACCTGCAGCCTCAGCGAGAAGCTGCGCCTGACAGCTACGCTCCATCGTGACATACCACCAGCAGGCTTCCTCCACAGAACCGCCTACCGTTAAATGTCCGTGGTTTTGCATGATAATCGCCTTTTTCTGCCCCAATATACTGGCTAGACGCTCACCTTCTGTCATGTCGACAACCACACCCGTGTAATCATCCAGCAATGCGTGATCTCCAAAGAACGCGCAGGCATCCTGAGTAATAGGATCTAGTAATCGCCCCAAAGATGACCAAGCCTTACCGTAAATGGAGTGTGCGTGGGCGGCTGCAATAACCTCCGGACGCGACTGATGAATGTGACCATGAATGGTGAAAGCGGCACCGTTTAAAATACCCTTACCTTCAACAATCTGTCCGTCGTGATCGACACGAATCAGATCGGACACACACACCTGCTTAAAAGAACGCCCCATGGGGTTCACCCAAAACGTTTCGGTATCGATAGGATCACGAACCGTAATGTGTCCTGCGACGCCCTCATCAAACCCAAATTTTCCAAAAATACGGAGCGCTGCAGCCAAACGTTGTTTGCGAAACCCCTGCTCCTCTTCAGGCGTGCGTTGCGCACCATCTGGGCCCGCCAGTATTTTATCCGACGCATTCATCACGAGTTGATTAACTTGCTGATTCATGTTTTTTACTCACTTTTAGGGTTGTCCTGCAGCGCAGAAAACTCTGCAGCTGCAGCAGGTAATGCTGCTTCCGGTGGCACTGTAGCTCCTACCTCCAGCAATGACTTGATAAACATTTGCATTATGGGTCCAGGGCGTGCCGACACTTCCTCTGGCCGGAGCGAATCGCCGCACTCACTGCAACTTAGTACGGGTTTGGCAAGATTTCCGCAGCCGGCATGCCAATACTCAGTAGGGGGCCCCTGCCCTTTGTCCAACCAGGCATCACCCCAATTGCCCAAGGTCATGAGCACAGGGTAGAGCCCTAAGCCCATTCGAGTTAGACGATACTCGTAGCGAACCGGCCGGTCGCAGTACGGGACCCGCGTCATCACCCCAGCCTCCACTAGGCCTGCTAAGCGCTCAGACAGGCGATGGCGGGTAACTCCGAGGTTTCGATAGAACTCATCAAAGCGGCGTGTGCCCTTGAAAGCGTCTCGAATAATTAAAAGAGTCCAACGCTCACCAACAACAGAAAGCGCTCGAGCAACAGAGCAAACCTGCGTGTCAATATTTTCCCATTTCATAGCGACAGCATGCGACGGATACTAGGTAAAACACAAGGATACTAAAACATTGGCAACATTATGATGGTTACGGCGCGCCGCTCAGGCACCCTAACAAACCAAGGCGTCCGCAGCCGCGCCTGCGCATCTCAGGAGCTACAATTATCAGCTGACTACACCATTGCTGCGACCCAACCCGAGTCCCCAACAGTTTTTATGGCAACTACTACCCCATTATTCGTTGTGGCCGGAGCCTCTCAGTACAGTGACTGTCATCACATAATTCGGATATAATTTCGCAAACTCCACTCAAACAGCGTCGAGCACTCCCAGATCGAAGTTAATTCGCAGATGCTGCACAAATACTCGAACCTATGGAGGGTTTATCATGCGGTTCAACACCCAGCGAGATTTACTCGCAGTTACCGTCGCGCTAGCCTGCTTGGGCTTTAACAGCGCCAGTGCACAAGTAACCGAAAGCAACGCAGTCATTCAAGAATCGGCGATCGAATCTGCTGCTGCAGACGAAGCCTTGCCAACACCTCAAGGAAGCGTTGAAGAAGTCGTTGTTACTGGATCAAGACTCCGCAGAGATACCTTTTCAAGCATCTCACCCCTACAAATCATTACCACAGAATTTGCAAAAGAGGCGGGACTCATTGACGCAGCTGACATTCTGCAGGGCTCGACTGCGGCAACTGGTCAACAGATTGACCTCACCTTCCAAGGCTTTGTGTTGGACAACGGTCCCGCTGCATCGACCGTTGACCTCCGCGGACTTGGGGCAAATCGCAACTTGGTTCTGATCAATGGGCGACGGGTATCACCCTCTGGTGTTGAAGGCGCACCGGCAGCACCGAACCTCAACTTACTGCCCAGATCACTCGTCGAACGCTACGACATTCTGTTGGACGGCGCCTCCTCTGTTTACGGATCCGATGCCATTGCCGGTGTCGTTAACGCGATCCTGCGCAAGGACTTCGACGGATTGGAAGTCGAAATTTTCGGTAACCAACCCGTTCAAAGTGGCGGCTCAGACACCACCGTGACCGCTAGCTGGGGATTTAACACCGACCGTGGCGTTTTTGGTATTGGCGCTGAATACGTCGACAGCACCAAGGCAGCTCTGGCAGACCGCGATTGGACCAGTGACTGCGAAAGCAACGTGGAGATCGATGAGAACGGTACGATTCGTACCCAAGATGAATACTACAGTTCTATCGGTTACCCCAGCTACGGTAATTGCTCCTTCGGCAGTGTAGCGGCGAGAACCTTTATTCCGTCGATCGACGCCGGCAGTATTTATTACACGCCCGGTTACTCTAACGGAGGTTGGGGTAACTTTTCTGAGTCAGGGGACCCTTACACAGGTCTTGGTGCCGACGGCAATGGTGATGGCGTTGGTGATATCAACCTGTACGACTACGATCTGAACGGCAAACCCGCCTCTTTAGCTGCGGACCTGTTTCCCGCATCGACGCGTTATAACGTGATGGCCTATGGTGAATACACGTTTGAGGGCGAAGCCAACCTAACCCCCTACTTCGAGGCCAACTACTCGTATCTCGAGATCGATTCAAAGTCAGGCGAGGGCCAGCTGTTTCCAGAGGTGCCCGCGAACAACCCTTACAACCTATGTAACCCTAATCAACCCGACGGTGTCGATTGCGGATTAGCAATGGGAGCCTATCTCGACAACCCCTCTATTGCCGCAGGCATCGCCAATCAATTTGGTTTAACCCCAGCGCAATTTCGTGACTTCGGCATTGTAAACTTGTACCCGGGCGCTTTAGGGCCCGTGCCCACAACCCCGATCGTTTCTGTTCGTGGCGACCGCAATATCACTGAGGTGGAGCAGTCGCAGATGCGCTTCGTCGCCGGCATCAGCGGTGATATTCCCTTCATGAATTTTGGTGCCGTCGAGGACTGGAGTTTCGACGCCTATGTCAGCTACTCGCTGTCTGAGGGAACATCGATTCGCTATGGCGTCCGAGAAGACCGACTGAACTATTCGTTGGGTTATTACTCTTCCACATCGACACCCTGCGAAAATGACTTAGGTGCTGCACTGCGCGCCGACGCCACAGCGGGCTGTGTTCCTGTGAACATGTATGCACCCTCGTTGTACCCCATCGGTGAGGTCGTTGGTGACTTTGGCTCACAGGCAGAACGCAATTACTTGTTCGACACGCGTACTTTCGACACTGAATACGAGCAAATCGTGGCATCAGCCTATGTCACTGGCGACATCTTTGAGCTGCCCGCTGGTGAAATTGCTTTAGGCTTGGGGGCAGAGGTCCGTTTCGACGACATCAGCTCTAACCCCGATGCCGTGGCGGCCGAAGGCCTCTTCTGGGGTTTTTTTAGCGACAAAGGTGCACAGGGTGACCGTCAGGTCAACGAAGTTTTCGCGGAAGTGGAGATTCCTCTACTTGCCAACAAGCCTCTCGCCACAGAACTCAGCGTGAACCTTTCCGGACGAATCACCGATGACGAGTACTACGGAACCAACACGACAGAGTCCGTCAAGATTGGCTGGCGCCCTGTCGAGCCCCTCTTAATTCGCGGTACTTGGGGTACCGCGTTTCGTGCCCCCAACCTCCGAGAGTTGTTCCTGGCCGGATCTACTGGATTCACCAATGTTGCCGACCCTTGTTACATTCCTGACGGTGCATTTGACGAATTGACAGGCGCCTACATTCCTGAAAATGACAAGCGCGATCCCCAGATTCTGGCTAACTGTGTCGCTACCGGCGTGGATCCTACAATTGCGGACAACGGCGGCTTCAATACCTTTAGTGTCGAAGTCTCTCAGGGCGGCTCCCTCGAGCTGGATCCTGAAGAGTCTGAGTCGTGGACCGTGGGCTTTGCTTTTGAGCAGGACTTCAGCAACAAGTTTGATTTTTCAATGGGCATGACCTACTACGAGATCGACATCACCAACACAGTGATTGAGCCTTCAACGGGCTTCATCATTAGTGATTGCTATGGCGATGAAGCCGGCAACGGCGCTAGTGTCTTTTGTAACCGAATCACCAGAGACCTCACTGATCCTACCAACCCACAAATTACTTCAATGGACTTGGGTTTCATTAACCGAGACCAAGAAGTAGCCCGGGGCATTGACTACAATATTTTCTTCGGAGACACACTGAATGTGGGCGTGCCCATCGATTTCAGGGCTAACTTAACCGCAAGCAAGCTGCTAGAGCGTTCAACTGAGTTTGTAAACCCTGATGACAGCGTTGATAGAGAAACCTACCAAGGTGAATGGGGCTTCCCTGAGTGGCAGGCCCAGCTCGCATTGCGCTTTACCTGGGACCGCTGGACAGCAACTTGGGAAACTCGGTACCTCGACAGTGTCGGCCAAGACCCTGAAAGCGTTGACCCCTTCGATTCAGTAGCCGGTGCGTCTGAAACTTGTTTTGGACCACCCAATGATGTGCTTTGCCGGGATTTTGCCGAAGCTGGCAGCTACCTGCTTCACAGCACATCACTCTTTTTTGATGCTGATTCGTGGACCATAGGCGCAGGCATACGTAACGTTTTTGACAAAGAACCACCCACGGTAGACGGTAGTGAGGTTCTCTCCTACTCCAATACGCCCATCGGCTACGGTTATGACCTGCAGGGTCGAACCATATTCTTTGACGTCGTTTATCGCATGGGCGGAAGCTAAGGCCTACAGAGGTAAAGCCTGTAACTGTAGCTGGAGGCGCGTGAAAGCGCGCCTCCGCATTTCACTCAACTATTGACACAGGACACCACAATGCTTCGTGTTCTTACTGCCATTCTTGCACTTACCCTTCTTTCGTCCAACTGGGCAACAGCGACTCCTTACCCCATAGATCAATGGGCTCGCCGGGCCGCCATCAGCAACATTCAAATATCACCTGATGGGCGCTACCTTGGGCTAAAAAAAGTCTCCGGTAAGGGAGCCAATCCGGTCATCGAAATCTACAACACCGACGATCTCAGCGCCGAACCCTTTCGGGTCAACGCCAACCCCATGGAAATCATCAGCTTTGATTGGGTATCCGACGACAATTTCGTTTTTCGAGCCCGTCAAAAAGTACGTGACCAGGTTGAAGGCTTCAATCGCGGCGTTTATGAAACCCGCATTGCCCTAGTAGATGTCGGGGAGAAGGCCATTGAAGTCATTGAAGAGCGCGACCCTAGCATCGTCAGTGTTCTGCCAGAAAAGCCCGGAAAAATCATGATCTCTTTTTCTGAAGGCGGAAATCGAGACGTAGGGCAACGTTTAGAAGCGGCTTTTCGCCCCAGAGCTTATTGGGAATACGACCTAAAACGCGAGTCTAAAAAACTCGTGATACGCGGCAAGATTTCATTAGGAAATATCGACTTTGACGGCGCGGGCAACCCCATTCTTGCAAGGGGCTTCGACCTACAGGAAGGCGAATTCATTTGGTATTACCGCGAAGCCTCGAGTGATGACTGGGTCGAATTCCACCGGCAGCACGAGGACTCCTACGACAGCTTCCAGGTTTGGGGGAAAGACCCTAGCCTACCCGGAAACTTTATTGTCGAAGCCAATAATGGCAGCGACACGACGGGACTGTGGTCATTTGATCCCAAGACGCGTAAGTACGCTGAGTTGCTGTATCAGAGGCGAGACAACGATATCTGTGGAGTGCGTTATCACAGCAACCGCTGGACCCACTACCGAGAGATTACCGGTGCCGTTCATTGTGGTGCCAACATAGAGATTGAGTTTTTCGACGCCTCTGAGGCGGCCCTGCATCAACAGCTAATGACCGCAATACCCAACGCTGATGCCCTGCGAATTACCAGTCGATCAAAAGATGGCTCGTCGTTAACGTTGCGCAACGCAGCCCCTAGAGACCCCGGCACCCATTACCTTTTCCATAAAGGCAAACTGCAAATTGTGGGAGGTGAGCGACCTTACTTTGCTTCCGCAGATCTGGCTGACGTGAGGTTTATTACCTACCCGGCCAGGGATAAGACGCCTATTCCAGGCTACCTAACGGTACCCAATGGCAAGCCGCCCTTTCCCTTGGTCGTGTTACCCCATGGAGGCCCGTTCGTAAGAGAGGTGGTTGTCTTCGACGAGTGGGCACAACTCCTCGCGAATCACGGCTATATGGTGCTGCAACCGCAATACCGTGGGTCTAGAGGATATGGTCAAGCTTTCTATCAGGCAGCCTTTATGAACGGAGGCCAAGGCGGCTACTTAATGCAAGACGACAAGGATGATGGCGTCATATACCTCGTTGAGGAAGGACTAGCCGAAGCCGAGAATGTGGCCATGTTTGGCTGGTCTTATGGTGGTTACGCCGCCCTGGTAGCGGCTTCACGCAGCCCTAACGCCTATCAATGTGTCATAGCTGGGGCCGCTGTTTCGGACCCGCAAATGCAGGTTGATTACTACAGGTATCGCCTCAGAGGATCGAGTAAGCTCGAGCAGCTCGCGATGTGGGATGACAGCATTTCGCCCCTAGAGGAAGTTGATAAGGTGAACGTGCCCGTGCTTTTAATTCATGGCGACGTTGATCAGCGCGTGCCGGTTGATCACGCGGAGAAGTACTTGGCCAAGCTTGGGGACGCCGAAAAGCAACACACCTACGTTGAGTTGGAGGGCGCTGATCACTTCTCCAACACACTGTTTTACGATCATAAAACATTGCTCTACACCTCAATCCTGAACTACCTTGCCAATGAGTGTGGTCTGGAGAACGGCATGAGGCCTAATACACCCTCGAGCGAAATTGAACCAACGGTAGCGCAGCAACCCTAAACCCATCGATAGCGCCACAAAAAAAGCCCCCGCTCCTTTGGAACGGGGGCTTTTTTTTACCTAAACAATCGCACTTAACCAAATTGGTTCATGGTGTTATCCGCACCACCTGCCTTGAGCGCAGCGTCACCAGAGAAGTATTCTTTATGGTCGTCACCCATGTCAGAACCCGCCATGTTTTGGTGCTTAACACAGGCGATACCCTGACGAAGTTCCTTGCGCTGAACCCCCGCGACGTAACCCAGCATACCGGCTTCGCCGAAGTACTCCTTAGCCAAGTTGTCGGTTGAAAGAGCCGCCGTATGGTAAGTGGGCAGTGTAATCAGGTGGTGAAAAATCCCTGCTTCCCGAGCGCCGTCAGCTTGAAAAGACTGAATACGCGCATCAGCTTCAGTCGCTAATTCAGTTCCATCGTATTCGGCACCCATGAGGGCATCACGGTCGTAGGCAGCCATGTCTTGACCCGCTTCAGACCACGCATCAAATACCTGCTGACGGAAGCTGAGAGTCCAGTTAAAGCTTGGGCTGTTGTTATAAACCAACTTAGCGTTGGGTACGGCTTCCCTGATGCGATTCACCATACTGGCGATCTGACCCACGTGGGGCTTCTCAGTTTCAATCCAGATGAGGTCGGCGCCATTTTGCAGCGAAGTAATACAATCGAGGACCACGCGATCTACCCCAGAGCCCTTCTTAAACTGAAACAAACCTGATGCTAGTCTTGCAGGCTTCAACAGTTTGCCATTGGCCTTAACAACAACGTCACCGTTGGCAATGTCGTCGGCTGAATCGATGTAATCACCGTCTAGGAAACTGTTGTACTTGTCACCGAGGTCCCCAGGGGCGTCTGTGACTGCGATTTGCTTGGTCAGACCTGCGCCCAGCGAATCGGTTCTCGCCACGATAATGCCATTTTCGACGCCCAACTCTAAAAAGGCGTAGCGCACAGCGCGGATCTTAGCCAGAAAATCGGCGTGGGGTACGGTAACTTTGCCGTCTTGGTGCCCACACTGCTTTTCATCAGACACTTGGTTCTCGATCTGGATGGCACAAGCACCTGCCTCAATCATGCTCTTAGCCAAAAGATAGGTGGCTTCCTCGTTGCCAAAACCGGCGTCTATATCGGCGATGATTGGCACAACATGGGTTTGAAACTCTTCGATTTGCTTAGTGATGCCCTGCACTTCCACATCATTTCCAGCGGCTCGCGCAGCATCGAGAGCCCGAAAAAGCCCACCCATCTCGCGGGCGTCTGCCTGTCGTAAAAAGGTGTATAGCTCTTCAATAAGGCTGGGCACCGATGTTTTCTCATGCATTGACTGATCGGGAAGCGGGCCAAACTCTGAACGCAGAGCCGCGATCATCCAGCCTGAAAGATACAGGTACTTTTTATCGGTGGTTCCAAAATGCTTTTTAATTGCAATCAGCTTCTGCTGACCAATAAAACCATGCCAGCAACCCAAAGACTGTGTGTAGTGCGCGGGATCTGCGTCATACGCATCCATATCCTTGCGCATAACGTCTGCCGTATATCGAGCAATGTCGATGCCAGTTTTGAAGCGATTCTGAGCGCGCATCCTAGCGGCGTACTCGGGGTTGATGTCGGCCCAAGATGATCCTGCCTGGGCAACTACGCCCTCTAACTCGCCAATCGTATCCAAATAATGACTCATAACGACTCCTTTAAAGTCTAGGGAATTGGGCTCAATGAGACCGCTGAATTAAGTAGACCGCGATGCTAATGGGTCAGGAGGTATTTTTAAAGAAAATGCTAAATATTATTAGCATTCACTGGGTGAATGTTGCTTATTGTCCCTTACGCTGCTTCTTCTTCTTCTCAGCCTTTTTAATATGGGACATGAGGCGTTGTCGCCGACTCTCTTGACGCTGGGTCAATTTATTACGCTTACCCGCATAGGGATTATCACCCGTGCGATATTGGATACGTATAGGGGTGCCATGAAGCTCTAGCACGCGACGAAACGTTTTTTCCAGATAGCGCGCGTAACTAGAGGGAAGCGCGTCGGTTTGACTGCCGTGGATCACCACGATTGGAGGGTTCTGACCTCCCGCGTGCGCGTAGCGCAACTTCACCCGACGGCCATTAACCAGCGGCGGCGGATGAGTGGCAACGGCATCTTCGAGAATGCGAGTTAATTTGTTGGTATTGAGTGAGGTGGTTGCGGCTCGGTGCGCCTGATGTATGGACTCATAAAGGTGCCCAACCCCGGTACCATGAAGCGCCGAGATAAAATGTATATCAGCGTAATCGACAAACTGTAGGCGACGATTGAGCTCAGAGCGAATCCAGTCGCGCTCATCGCTGGCAATACCGTCCCATTTATTAATGGCGACAACCAGACCACGACCCGCATCGATGCACTGCCCCAAAAGGTGCAGATCTTGCTCAACCAGCCCCTCGTGGGCATCCATCAATAAAATGACAACATGGGCTTCGTTGATCGCTTTAAGTGTTTTAACGATCGAAAATTTCTCGACCACTTCACGAACGTTCTTGCGTCGCCGCACACCCGCAGTGTCAATCAGCGTGTACGCCTGATCATGACGCTCATACCTGATATAAACGCTGTCTCGGGTGGTCCCTGGCTTGTCAAACACAACGACCCGCTCTTCCCCAAGCAGGCGATTAACTAGGGTAGATTTCCCCACGTTAGGGCGCCCCACTACAGCGACACGAATACTGGGGTCATTGAGGGCATCAGCGGGTGCTGCTTTGGGCAACGCGTCGATAACACTGGTAATCAACTGCAGCACGCCTCGGTTATGCGAGGCCGCAATCGTGTGTAATTGAGGGCAACCTAGACGATAAAAGTCGCTGGCAGCGATATCCTCCCCAACTCCATCAATTTTGTTGACGACCAAGTGGAAAGGCTTACTGCGCTGACGCAAATAGGCAACCAGACTTTCATCTCCCGGATGCAATCCTGCTCGGCCATCAACAAGGAGCAGTACGATATCAGCTTCATCGATGGCAACCCGTGACTGATCCGCCATAGCGGCATCGATGCCCAATTCCTCACCGCTAATACCGCCGGTATCAATAACGATAAACGGGGCATCACCTATCTTCCCCTCACCATACTTTCGGTCTCGAGTGAGCCCTGAGAGATTGGCAACTAGGGCATCCCTCGATCGTGTCAGTTGATTGAATAACGTCGATTTACCAACATTGGGGCGCCCAACTAAGGCGATAACAGGAAGCAAGTGCTACTCCAGCCCCGCCACGTCATAGGCCATGAGCTTGCCGTTGTTACTGTAGATATATAGCCGATTACCTTGTGCAATCATATCCGCACGCGCGCCACTACCATCGGGGCGAGTGCGACCGACAATGTCACCGTCTACCTGAGAGAAAAGGTGCAGATAACCCTCAAAATCAATCAGCGCTACATAACTTGACACTGTCGTTGGCCTACTAAGTCCACGGTAGCCCAGCTGAATGTTTTGCCATCGCACGCCCTGCCCATTGCGCAAATACGCGCTCACGGTCCCATCCTGGTCAGCCACGTAGACGTTACCAAACCCCACCGCGACACCGGAAACTGAGGATACATTTTGCTGCCATATTTTACGGCCTACGCGCAGGTCTACAGCGGCAATGCGCCCTTGATAGCTCGCGGCGTAAAGCTCTCCGCTCTGCATAGCCATGCTGCCATCAATATCGACAATCCGTTCGATTTCAGATCGCCCCTGAGGAATAGCAACACGCGCCTCCCAAGCAACACTGCCATTATCGAGGGATAGAGCCAGTACCTTCCCGTCAGCAAAGCCCGCGATAGCAAAATTATCGACCACAATTGGTGTTGAGGTGCCTCGCAGCGTCAGAACCGGCACATCACTTAAATGCACCCAGCGCTGCTCGCCAGTTTCGTGGTCAAAAGCAATAAGCTTACCGTCATACGTCTGGGCGACCACCAATTCACCATTGCCCTGGGGTGCAGCCAGCACCTCGCCCGATACCTCAGCTCTCCAGACCTCTGAGCCGTCGCTGGCATTAAGACGCAACACAGTGCCATCAGCACCGCCCAAAAATAAAGAATTTTGGTGATAGCCAACCCCGCCGGAAATCGCAAGGCCCAACTTAGCGGACCAGAGCTTCCTCCCGTTAGTGGCATCAACTGCCGCCACCACACCTTCAGCCGCAGCGACGTACAGCGTATTCTCAGCCAGCACAGGCGTTATCTTATAAAAGCCCTTACCCTGCCCATCACCAATCGATGTGGACCAACGCTTGGAGAGTTTGACCTTCTGATCGATATCAGTGAGCTCCACGGGCTCCGTCGGGTCGTACTCATCATCCGAGAACCAACCGCCAATAGTTTCACAGCCCGCCAGCGTTGTAACAGCCAAACAGACGGCCACTAATTTAGGTAGCTTTAAACAGTTCAAGAGGCCTCCTCAGCTGGCGCTAGACGGGATTCAAGACTCGTTATTTTTGTATCCAAAATACCCGGTGGGTTGCCCAGCGCCAGCAGTACGGCGCGCGCTTCGCGGTAGGCACTTAACGCCTCAGCGTGTCGGCCCTCAGCTACTAAAATATCACCCTTCGCCGTCGCGTAAGCCGCCGGATACGCACCTTTGTTTGAGTCCAAAATAGCCAAGGCGGCTGTGGTATCACCTTGGTCGGCCAGCACTCTAGCTAGGCGCAGTTGAATCAGTTGTCCAAGCTCAGAGTTCTCACCCTCTTTCGTCAGAGCCCAGCGCAACTCACTTTCTGCAACATCCAAGTCACCTGCTTCAACCGCAAGAGCGGCAAGCTGAAGTGCGGCAAATCGTGCATAAACCGTCCCGCTGAAGTCGTCCTTCAAAGATTCTGCTAAGGCATTAATAGTTTCGATCGAACCACTATCGTCAGACTGCACTGCGACCTCTATGGCACCCCATGCGTCTGAGGCCATTTCGGCCTGCTGCGCTGACCAGCCCTGATACTGCTGCCAGCCCACCGTACCAGCGACTGCCAATACGACCCCCGCCATCGTACTCTTGCCGTTTTCATCCCACCAACGCTTGAGTGCTTCAACCTGCTCGTCATCTTCTAGATGATCTGCCATGCCCTATTCTCCAATTTTTTCAGCGAATGATTCCGCCAAAAATGCTGACAATTGATTATCCGGGAGCGTCACTTGCTCTCCCTCACTTCGTAATGGTTTCAAAGTAACAGACTCACTTGCCACTTCAGAGTCTCCATAAACCAGCGCAAATCGGGCACCGCTGCGATCTGCGCGTTTAAACTGACTTTTGAAACTCCCACCGCCCAGGTGGGCTTGAATGGCTTGCCGAGGCAATGCCCGCCTCAGCGCCTCAATTCGGGGTAGTGCATGCAGTTGAGCTTCCTTGTCCGCAGTCACGACATAGATGTCGGCCTGAGGCGTGGCATGGGCCTCCAAACCTTTAAGCAACAACACCAGTCGCTCTAACCCTATTGCAAACCCAGCGGCCGGTGTCCCACGACCACCAAACTGCGCTACGAGGCCATCGTAACGGCCACCACCACAAACCGTACCCTGCGCGCCCAGAGCATCGGTGGTCCATTCAAAAACTGTTTTATTGTAGTAATCGAGACCGCGAACCAAACGGTCGTTCACCACATAGGGCTGCCCCGCCGCGTCCAACATCGCTAGGAGGGCTGCAAAGTCATCTCGAGACTCATTATCGATGAAGTTTGCAAGAGTTGGAGCACCTACCAATAGCGCCTGGGTCTCCGAATTTTTGCTGTCCAATATACGCAAAGGATTTGTCTCAAGTCGACGCTGGCTATCATCATCCAGGGCCTCTCGATGATCAGACAAAAACTCCACCAAGGCCGCTTTAAACAACCCTCTCGATTGGGGGCTCCCTATGGAATTTATTTCTAGGGTCAGCAACTCTTGCACACCTAAGCCACACCAAAGGGCATTCGACAGCAAAATTAACTCGGCATCTAAGTCGGGGGTTGCAACGCCAAACCCCTCAACACCGAGCTGATGAAACTGTCTCTGTCGACCTTTTTGAGGTCTCTCGTACCGGAACATTGGACCTTGGTACCACAGCTTCTGCACCGTCTGCTGAAGGTTGTGCTGCACAACGGCGCGCACACACCCAGCTGTGCCTTCTGGGCGCAGTGATAGGCTCTCATCATTGCGATCAGCGAAGGTGTACATTTCCTTTTCGACAATGTCAGTGACCTCCCCAATTGAGCGGGAAAACAGCTGAGTAGATTCGATAATAGGCAAACGAATTTCTTGGTAGCCATACTGCTGTAAGACGGCTGCAGCAACGCCCTCTAGCTGCTGCCAAAGGGCGCTGTCTTCAGGAAGAATGTCTACCATTCCACGCACTGATCGATAATCGGTCATAAGCTTGTCTGTTAGGTGCTGCGGAGAATGATCTGTTCGTCAGCGGCCGCGCGCTCTGATACTAATTGATCGGCACGTTCACGGATTACAGACTCTAAGTGATCGACAAAATCCTGATTACTGACTTTATGGTCGGGCTCGCCGGCGATGTAAATCAAGTTGCTGGGCGTGGCTCCAGTAAGGCCAACGTCTGCCTCCCTAGCTTCTCCCGGACCATTAACAATGCAGCCAATCACGGCGACGTCCATGGGCGTCCGGATATCTTCCAAGCGACGCTCCAATTCGTTCATCGTACCGATCACATCAAAGTTTTGACGCGAGCAGCTGGGACAGGCAATGAAGTTAATGCCGTTGGCACGGAGCTTGAGGCTTTTGAGTATTTCAAAACCAACTTTGACTTCCTCTACCGGATCGGCCGCTAACGAAATACGAATCGTATCGCCAATACCATCGAGTAACAGGGCACCCAACCCCACAGCCGATTTCACGGTACCACCCCGCAAGCCACCGGCTTCAGTAATACCCAAATGCAGCGGCTGCTCAATTTGGGTGGCAAGATTTCTGTAGGCGGCCTGAGCCATGAAAATTTCGGAGGCCTTAACGCTAACTTTAAAATTCTCGAAGTTATAGCGGTCCAGAATATCAACGTTGCGCAGCGCCGATTCCACCAGTGCCTCTGCAGTTGGCTCGGGGTACTTCCGCATCAGCTCTTTGCCCAGTGATCCCGCGTTGACACCAATTCGGATCGGAATGCCACGATCCTTACAGGCTGCAATCACTTCTTTAACTTTTTCTTCTCTACCAATGTTACCGGGGTTGATGCGTAAACAATCGACACCATACTCGGCAACTTTCAAGGCGATCTTGTGATCAAAATGAATATCAGCGATGAGGGGGACGGAGACCTGCGCTCGAATGTCTCGAAAGGCGTCTGCCGCTTCCATACTGGGCACCGACACCCGCACTATGTCAGCTCCAGCATCGGCGATAGCACGAACCTGCGCCACAGTAGCAGCTACATCACAAGTTTCAGTGTTCGTCATGCTTTGGACGCTAATGGGGGCATCGCCACCAACAGGCACGTTGCCAACCATGATCTGGCGACTCTTGCGCCGTTTAATGGGTGATTCCTGTTTCATGTCACCGACCGATCGAGATTTTTTCTCATTGTAACCCTTGCCGGGCCTGCAGTGCTCGATATTCCTGCGAATCAGGATAGAGATTACGCAAGGCCAGCTCGTAACTGCTCTGGGCATCTTTGTCGCCCGAGGCACGTGAAATATCAACACCTAACATAAACCCGCGGGGCGACTGACGTGGCACAACCGTGCGATAAACCCCGTAGTAGGATTCAGCATTGGCAACATCCTCAGCCGCCAGTCGCAGGTAACCCATTTCTAAAAGCGCAATGGGGTTTCGTCGATCCATTCGCAGAGCACGACTAAATGCATCTTCCGCACCGGCACCATTTCCTAGGTTTAGTCGACTCATACCCAAATTAATATAGGCAAGTGGCCGGCCAGAATAGAGAGAATCCTCCGCTACAATCGCAAACTCCTGCTCTGCCTCTTGGTAACGTCCTAGGAAAAATAAAAATGCGGCATAGTTATTCCTAGCTCTGGACAACTTAGGGTCTATTCTCAGAGCACGTTTAAAACTTTCCTCAGCGCGCTCGTATTCACCCGTGCTTTGATACACCAGTCCAAAAGCCTCGTGGACCGACGCATTACCCGCATCAATATTGTTTGCAAGCTCAAGGTTTCGCTTCGCGTTCTCCCAATCGCCACGACCAATGTACTGCCGAGCCAGCTCAACTCGGCGTTCCAGGGCCGCTTGAGGATCCCCTTCATTGTCTATGCCGCCCACGGTCTCGGTGATACACGATGACAGCAAGCAAACCGTGGCCAAAACGAATACGCCTAAAATCACTGATTTCATGTTCGGTCACCCTCCGTCACGGCATTGCTTGCCGAATTCAACTGACGGTATCGCTCAGAACGTCGGGTCCGGTCAACTACTTCTCCTACCAACTGCCCGCAGGCAGCATCAATATCATCGCCCCGGGTACTGCGTACCGTGACGATAAAGCCTGCATCAACCAGAACTTGCCAAAAACGCGATACGGCGTTGCCACTAGGGCGATCAAATCCTGAGTTAGGAAAGTGATTAAAGGGGATTAAGTTAATCTTGCAAGGGTAGTCTTTGAGCAGGGCACTCAGCTCTCGCGCGTGTTCCGGCTGATCGTTTACCCCTGCCAACAATGTGTACTCAATGGTCACAACCCGTTTTCGGTCTGACTGAGCATCAATGTAGTCTCTAGCGCTTTGTAGCAGTTGTTTGATTGGATAGCGGCGATTGATAGGGACAATTTGATTACGGATTTCATCATTTGGGGCGTGTAAAGACACGGCTAAGCTGACGTCGGAGAACTCCGCCAAACGATCCAGCGCCGGTACAACTCCAGAAGTGCTTAAAGTTACCTTTCGCTTCGACAAGCCGTAGGCCAGATCATCGGTCATGAGGCTCATGGCAGAAACCACGTTGTCAAAATTTAGGAGGGGCTCTCCCATTCCCATCATCACGACGTTGGTCACTATACGTCCTTTTCCCGACTGCCAACCATCGTAGGAATTGATCGCCAACCAGACCTGACCGATTATTTCTGCTGCGGTGAGATCCCGCTGGAAACCCTGCTTTCCCGTGGAACAAAATTTACAGTCGAGACTGCAGCCTACCTGAGAAGAAACGCATAAAGTCGCCCTTCCCGCTTCCGGAATCAACACGGCCTCCACCAAAGCACCCCCGGCAACCCGAATGGCCCATTTCCGAGTGCCATCGGCGGAATCCTGCTGATCGGCAATTTCTGGTGGGATAATGGTAGCAAGCGACTCTAACTTTTCGCGCAGCCCCTTGCCTAGGTTGCTCATTGCTGCAAAGTCGGTCACGCCTTGGTGGTGAATCCACTTCATCACCTGCTCAGCGCGAAACCGCTTCTCGCCAAGGTAAGTGAAGAAACTCTCCATCTGCTGGCGACTGAGCCCCAACAGATTGACCTTTGCTGCGGCACTGGAGCTCGCGATCAAACTGTTGGCGACTGTCATAATGAAAGGTCAGCGGGGCGCCTTAGCGCTCGCAAACCTCATTAGCGGCAAAAAAGTAAGCAATTTCACGAGCAGCTGACTCGGGAGAGTCTGATCCGTGAACCGCATTCGCATCGATAGTGGTCGCAAAATCGGCACGGATCGTTCCCGCTGCAGCTTCCTGAGGGTTCGTCGCCCCCATTAATTCTCGATTTTTAGCGATGGCACCCTCGCCTTCGAGCACCTGAACAACCACGGGGCCCGAAGTCATAAATTTCACCAGGTCATCATAAAAAGGACGACCCTTATGCTCAGCGTAAAAGCCCCCTGCGGTGGCGTCAGACAACTGCACCATGCGAGACGCCGCTATGCGCAGCCCAGCTGCCTCAAAACGCGTATAAATTTCGCCGATAACATTTTTGCCGACAGCATCAGGCTTGATAATTGATAAGGTACGTTCAGTCGCCATGGGGCACTCCGAGTAGGAAAAAAGTTGATACAAGGGCTTCACAGCCCCCATTTCTAAGCGCGCGAATTATAAATGAGGGGCGCGGCTATGTCATCGTCGACTAATTACCCTAAAACGCTCCCCGCAGTACCCGGTCAGCCCAAGATTAGGGGGGGTCTCACCAGTTGCAAACGGCCTTCGGGGCGTCCGCTATTGGAATAACGGTGTTCAGTGATGCTCCCGGGCGTGGTTGATGGTGTACCTTGGGATTTCCACCACCAAAGGCTCGTCCGCAACGAGAGCCTGGCATGACAGCCTAGACTCAGGCTCCAAGCCCCAGGCCTTGTCAAGAAAGTCTTCCTCGAGCTCATCGGCATCGTCTAGGGACGCAAATCCCTCACGAATGATGACGTGACAAGTGGTACAAGCACAAGACATCTCGCAAGCATGCTCTATGGCGATATCGTGAGCCAATAAAGCATCACAGATTGATGTTCCAACCTCTGCTTCGACAACCGCTCCCTCCGGGCAAATATCGCCGTGGGGCATAACAACTATCTGGGTCACGACTCCGCTTCTCCTTCCAATGTAGTCACTGAGATACCACCCAGCGCTGACTTAATACTGCGATCCATGCGCCGTGCAGCTAATAGTTCTGAGGCGCGACCAGTCACTTCGATCGACTTCCTCAAACTCTCAATGTCATTGCCTTGGCTAGCATCGACAAGGCCGTTGACTGCAATCATCAGTGACTCTCGCTCATGATCGCTCAAGAGATCTCCGTCACCGGCAACAGCCGCCTGAATACCCGCAACCAGCTGCTCAGCCTCAACCTTTGCTTCCGCCAATTGACGGGCATGCATATCCTCAGAGGCATGCTCATAACCCGCGCGTAACATATCAGCGATATCGTCTTCGGCAAGACCAAAGGCAGGCTTAACCACCACACTAGCCGTTGCCTGCGTCGTGGCTTCTTGCGCCTTCACCTCGAGCAGCCCATCGGCATCAACCTGAAAAGTTACCTCGAGTCGTGCCGCACCAGCCACCATAGGCGGAATACCCGCCAATTCAAAAGTCGCCAATGAGCGACAGTCCGCAACGCGCTCTCGCTCACCCTGCACAACGTGCACAATAAGGCCGGTTTGGCCGTCTTTAGCCGTCGTGAACTCCTGCGCTCGAGCTACAGGAATGGTCGTATTTCTAGGCACAATACGCTCCACCAACCCGCCGTAGGTCTCAACGCCCAAAGATAGCGGAATGACATCGAGCAATAGCAGGTCTTCAGCGTCGCGATTACCAATAAGTAAGTCGGCTTGCCGCGCCGCACCCATCGCCACCACGCGATCTGGGTCAATACTGCTCAACGGCTCCTTGCCAAAAAGTGCCGCCACCACTTCAGCTACGATTGGCATGCGGGTTGAGCCACCCACTAAGATGACCTGATCAATCTCTGAGACACCAGCGTCCGCAACACATTGGCGGCATGCGTCGAGACTACGATTCACTAGGTCAGCACAAGCACTATTAAAAAGTTGTCGCGTCACCGTAACAGTCCCGCCACTACCGACAACGTCGTCGAGACCAACTTCGATCTCAGCTTCAGTAGTAAGCGCCTCTTTCACTGTACGTGCGCAGTGGAGTAAGGCCCTTTCTTGAGCGGGACTCAAGGTGCCCATTCCGGCGCTGTCGCGGATTATCTCGACCAATCGCCGATCAAAATCATCCCCCCCGAGAGCGCTGTCACCCCCAGTCGCCAGAACCTCAAATACACCCCGCTCTAGCCGAAGAATAGACACATCAAATGTGCCACCACCAAGGTCGTAAACGGCGACTACACCCTCGTCACCAGAATCGAGCCCGTACGCGACAGCTGCTGCTGTGGGTTCATTCAGCAAGCGCAGGACATTGAGTCCACTGAGCTCTGCCGCCTGTCGGGTGGCTAAACGCTGAGCATCGTCAAAATAGGCAGGCACCGTGATGACAACCCCTGCAATGGGTGTGCTGAGTGACAGCTGAGCGCGATCGCGAAGAGCCCCCAATAACGCTGCAGAAACCTCTACTGGGGTGACGGGTCCCTGAGAAGTTTCAAAGGCTACGCCGCTGTCTGCGAGCTTGATGTAGCTACTCGACGCGATCTCCTCTCGGCTTCGACCAAGGTACCGTTTGGCCGATGCAATAGTGTCGTGGGGCGCTGATACGGCCAAAGCCTCCGCCGCCGAACCAACAACAACGCCTTCATCTCCGAAGTGCACGACCGAAGGCAAACACGCAGCGCCGTTCTCGTCGGTCAAGACTTTAACGGCACCGTCGCTGACGTGCGCCACTAAGCTATTAGTTGTTCCCAAATCAATACCCAGAGCCAACCTTCGCTCCGCAGGCTGATTGGCGACCGCACCGGGTTCGGATATCTGTAGCAAAGCCATGGCGACGCCTAACCAGGTCGCTGCTACCAGCGACCTCTTTGTTTAACTTGTGCAAGTACAGTAGATGCACCCAAGCAGATCCCGCCAACTCGTAATCCTCTTTTTCGATCGCTTCTTGAAATGAAAGCAATTCGGATGTCATCAGCGCCTGCGCCTTAGCTTTCAGAACCTCCCGCCCCCCATCGTCGTTGGGGTCTAAGGACTCTGCCTCGTCACGAAGCTGCATCTGTTGCATTAAAAAATCACCACTGACAGGCCGACGTTCCAGAGCTCGCAAGTCGCAAGCTTGACGTTCCAGCAGATGCCTCGCTCGAGAAATAGGGTCTTTGAGCGCCTGATAACCGGCGTTGATATCAGCCGATACCTGAGCCGCAAGGCGCTGCTCAGCCGCGCTGCCACCGCTGTATTTGTCTGGATGAAAGCGCCGCTGAAGTGTACGAAACCTCTGCCCTAAGTCATCGACATCCACGTCAAACCTAGGCTCAATCTGAAAAAGCTCAAAGTAATCTTTCGGTGCACCTGAAAACCCGGCGGCGACTACAGACATACCTAGACGGTGAAACTCTCACCACAGCCGCACTCGCCAGCCACATTAGGATTGCGGAACTCCAGCCCCTCATTGAGCCCCTCTTTAGCATAGTCAACGATCGTGCCGTCGAGATACACCAAACTCTTGGGGTCGATGAATAGCTTGACGCCAAAATCTTCGAAAACGGTATCTGTACTCTCGGCGGCATCGACGAACTCAAGCACGTAGGCTAGCCCCGAACAGCCAGACGTTTTAACCGCGATTCGGATGCCCTCTCCACGACCACGAGCAGCTAGCTGCCGCTGCACATGCCCCGCTGCCTGTTCTGTGACTGCAATAGTCATCAGTCGTCCTGCTTTTCTCGAAAATTCTTTACGGCCGCTTTAATGGCGTCCTCCGCGAGCACCGAGCAATGAATCTTCACCGGTGGCAGTGCCAATTCCTGTGCTATTTCGGTGTTTGTGATCTGCTCGGCGTCCTCTAACTTACGTCCTTTGACCCATTCAGTCAGCAATGAACTGGATGCAATCGCTGAGCCACAGCCGTAGGTTTTGAACTTGGCGTCCTCGATGACCCCATTATCATTAACCTTGATTTGTAGACGCATGACATCACCGCAAGCGGGGGCTCCCACCATGCCAGTGCCTACACTTTCGTCTGAATCATCAAACTTACCTACGTTCCTGGGGTTTTCGTAGTGATCTATAACCTTCTCACTGTAAGCCACGACGCTCTCCTTTTAAAACTGCAATGCTAGTGTGAAATCTAGTGTGCTGACCATTCGATAGAATTTAAGTCAACGCCATCTTGGTACATATCCCAAAGCGGCGACAATTCCCGTAATTTTTCGACCGCGCGTCGTACCTGCGTAATCGCGTGATCAATATCTGCCTCGGAGGTAAATCGTCCGAAGCTAAAGCGCAGTGAGCTATGGGCAAGCTCATCATTCAGCCCTAGGGCGCGCAAAACGTATGACGGCTCCAAGCTGGCAGAGGTACAAGCAGACCCTGATGACAACGCCAAGTCCTTCAGCGACATCAAAAGCGACTCACCTTCGACAAAGGCAAAGCTGACATTGAGTGCGCCGGGCAAGCGGCGATCTACATCACCATTGATGTGAACCTCTTGCAGGTCTTTCAGGCCATCCCAAAAGCGGGCCCGCAAACCCATCAGCCGCTGGGTTTCATCAACCATTTCTTCTTTGGCAATTCGCGCCGCCTCACCGAATCCAACCGCCTGATGGGTTGCCAGTGTCCCTGAGCGCATACCCCGCTCATGGCCACCGCCGTGCATTTGCGCTTCGAGCCGAACCCTTGGCTTGCGGCGAACATACAACGCCCCTACACCTTTAGGGCCATACATTTTGTGCGCACTCATGGAGAGCAAATCAACTTTCATCACCTCCATATCGAGAGGCACCTTACCCGTGCTCTGAGCCGCATCTACATGATAAATAACACCCGCCGCGCGACAGACTTCACCAATACCAGCAATGTCATTAACGACGCCAATTTCGTTGTTTGCGTGCATAACGCTTACTACGACCGTGTCGGGACGAATGGCTGCCTGCACGGATTCTGGTGTGGTCAAACCAGCCTTATTGGGCTCAAGATAAGTTACCTCGAACCCTTCGCGCTCAAGCTGACGGCAGGTATCAAGCACCGCTTTGTGCTCTATCTTGGAGGTGATGATGTGTTGGCCTTTCTTACGATAAAAGTGCGCAGCTCCTTTAATAGCGAGATTGTCAGACTCAGTTGCACCTGAGGTCCATACAATTTCTCTTGGGTCGGCGTTTATCAGGTCAGCTATTTGCGCCCTGGCATTTTCGACCGCTTCTTCGGCCTTCCAACCAAATACATGGGAACGAGATGCCGGGTTACCAAAAGTACCCTCCATAGATAAGCACTCTGACATGGCATCAGCAACGCGAGGGTCTACCGGAGTAGTTGACAGGTAGTCGAGGTAAATGGGCGTATTGACTTGCGCATTCATTACAAAAGTGTCCTTACTGCAGAATTAATTTTTGCACGGTTTCGTTAGCACCTAGCCTTGCCTTACCCGCTCGATTGTCCACGAGATCTGCCAGACTGATACCGCTTAAAAAGCCGTGAATCCTATCGCTGAGGTCCTGCCATAGGTCGTGGGTCAAACAGACCTCGCCATGATGGCAGTTACCCTTGCCATTACAATTTGTCACATCGACAGACTCGTCTACGGCATCGATGATTTCAGCCACGAACAACGTCGTTCGGTCACGGGCTAGGCGGTAACCCCCACCGGGCCCCCGCACGCTGGTGACCAAGTCCTCGCGTCGGAGCTTGGCAAACAGTTGCTCCAGATAGGATAGCGAAATTTCTTGGCGACCGGAGATATCCGCCAATGAAACCGGCTTTTCCTCGCCATTTATCGCCAGATCGAGCATCGCCGTCACGGCATATCGTCCTCGGGTTGTAAGTTTCATGCGCCCTCCTTGGGTGCATTTTGACAAAACCCACTAAAACACTCAAGTAAAAAACCAACTAATTTGGTGGGGCTTTACTTACCTTCCTTTGGCACCTGTTTTTGTGTCTCAGCGAGAATACCGCGCAAGATATTTAATTCCATGTCATCGAGGCGCACGCGGTTGTACAGGCGCTTCAAACGTCTCATTAGCTGGCGAGGGGCTTTGGGGTCAAGGAACTTAATATCTATGAGCGTTTGCTCCAAATGCACATAAAAGCGAGCCATATCCTCTGCTGACGCAAAAGGCGTATCCCAAGCGGCATCCTCCTCGGTCGCGGTACTCCCCGCCAACTGAGTCATCCGTATTTCGTAGGCCACAATCTGCACGGCCATGGCTAAGTTTAAAGACGGATAAGATTCGTGAGTCGGTATATGGCAATGGAGATTACAAAGCTCCAACTCCTCATTGAGCAATCCACGGTCCTCTCGACCAAAAAGAATCACCACCTCCTCGCCTTGTATCGCGTGGTGATAGAGTCGCTCACCACAATGACGAGCATCTTGAAGCGGCCAGGGAATACGGCGTTCCCGCGCACTGGTACCTACAACAAATTGAGCCCCTTTGACGGCTTCCTCGACAGTTTCTACGACCGTCGCGTTTGCCAAAACGTCCTCCGCAGAAGCGGCCCGCCAGAGCGCTTCGGGTGCCGGAAACTCTTTAGGCTTGACCAATGTGAGTCGCGTGAGGCCCATATTTTTCATAGCTCTTGCGACGCCACCGATGTTGCCGGGGTGGCTCGTATGCACAAGAACGACCCGAATATTATTTATTGCCATGGAAATTGCTGTTCTCGAAAGTAAAAAAGGCCGCAGAGTGTAACAAAGCACTGAACAGGTCACGCTGCCCCTGCTATGCTTCGCCCCCGTTACGGGTCGGTAATCTACCCGTCTTTGGAGAAATCACCATGGAACCGATGGTCACCATCGCTCTACGAGCCGCCCGCAAAGCTGGCGACCTAATCGTAAGAGCCTCAGATGAACTTGATCGCGTGGGGCATCAAGCGAAAGGCGTCGCTGATTATGTCACCGAAGTCGACATCGCGGCAGAACAAGAAATACTTTATCAGCTGGGCAAAGCCTATCCAGACCATGCATTCTTAGCTGAGGAAAGCGGTCAAACCGGCAATGCAAAGTCAGATCATCTCTGGGTAATAGACCCTCTCGATGGCACCAGTAATTTTATGCGAGGGATACCCCATTATTGCGTGTCGATTGCCTGTATCGTAAATGGCCGTTTGTCGCATTCGGTGGTGCTCGACCCAGTTCGACGGGAAGAATTTACCGCTTCTCGCGGGCGTGGCGCGCAGTTGAACGGCCACCGCCTGCGTGTCAGCAGTCGCTCTGACCTGCGGGAATGTTTGTTAGGCACCGGAATTCCATTTTTGGGGCACGAACAACAGCGGCTCCCCCAATACACGCAAACGCTGGCTGAGCTTGCCGGCCAATGTATGGGCATCCGAAGAGCAGGCGCAGCGGCATTAGACCTGGCCTACGTTGCTGCAGGACGGTTCGACGGGTTTTGGGAAACAGGCCTAGAACGCTGGGACATTGCCGCAGGAGCACTGTTAGTTAAAGAAGCCGGCGGACTCATTGCTGACCTCAATGGCTCAGAGCGTTACCTAGACAATGGACAAGTGGTGTGCGGCAACCCAAAAGTCTTCAAACAACTGCTGTCCACCGTGGGTCCAGTGTTGCGTTAGCGCGTTAAGCCTAAACTTGTGAGCCGTCTTCGCTGCCGCCTTCTTTGATAGGAATGGCTACGTCTTCCTTACTGACGCCCATAGCCAACAAAATTGTCGCCGACACGTAGATTGATGAGTACGTACCAATAGCGACACCTGCGAGTAGCGCCAAGGCGAAACCGTGAATCATTTCCCCACCGAAAATGGCTAATGCAAGCAACACCAGAAGTGTTGTTAACGATGTCACTAGCGTTCGGCCTAGAGTTTCGGTCAGAGAAATATCGATGACCTCAGTCGGCCCCATTCGACGCAGTTTGCGGAAGTTCTCTCGGATGCGGTCGGCTACAACGATTGTGTCATTGAGCGAGTAGCCGATAACCGCAAGAATCGCAGCAAGAACCGTCAGATCAAACTCTAGCCCCATCAGAGAAAAGAAGCCCAGCACAAACAAAACATCATGCGCCAGTGCCATCACAGCGCCCACAGCAAATTTGAATTGGAATCGAAAGCCTACGTACAACATTACCAGGCCAAGGGCGAGCAGCATTGCCAGCCCCCCCTGCTCACGCAGCTCCTCTCCGACAGCAGGACCCACAAACTCCATGCGGCGCAATTCGATCGGGGAACTTGAAGCACTGCGTAGTACATCCACCATGGCCACCCCTTGCTCATCGGAGTAGCTAATTGGCAGCCGGATCAACACGTCTCGATCTGTGCCAAAAGCGACGACAACAACGCCTTCATACCCGTTTGCTTCTAAAGTCTTACGGACCTCTGATAAGTTTGCGGTGTTGCCATACTCAACCTCGACGAGGGTTCCGCCAGTAAAGTCCAGCCCCCAGTTCAGAGATTTAGTCGCCAAAGCACCGCCAGCCAGCAGCATTGCCAATAGAGAAAAGCCAGCAGCAAAGCGCCGCCACGCCATGAAGGGAAGAATCTTCATACTTGAGCCTCCTCAGCATCGCGTTTTGGTAGGGGGCCAATCGATAAAGTATCGACTCGACGACCTCCATAGATAAGATTGACGAGGGCTCGGGTGCCCAAGATGGCCGTAAACATCGATGTAATAATACCTAGAGACAAGGTGACGGCGAAGCCCTTAATCGGCCCTGTGCCGACAGCATACAAAATGACCGCAACAATAAGCGTGGTGATATTGGCATCAAGAATCGTTGCTACAGCGCGCTCAAAACCTGCATTGATAGCCATTTGAGGCGACATGCGTCGAGCTAACTCCTCTCGTATTCGCGCAAAAATGAGCACGTTAGCATCGACCGCCATACCCACGGTTAACACAATACCTGCGATGCCTGGCAAGGTCAGCGTAGCCCCCAAGAGAGACATGAACGCTAGCAGCAATACGAGGTTGGTGGTAAGGGCTATTACCGCTGTAATGCCAAAGACCCGATAGTAAAGCACCATAAAGATGACAACCAAGGCGAGACCAATCTGCACCGACTTCACACCCAACGCGATATTTTCAGCCCCCAAAGAGGGGCCCACTGTTCGCTCCTCAACAAAGGTAATCGGCGCGGCAAGAGCACCCGCTCTAAGCATTAGCGCGAGCTCCGAGGCTTCCCCGGGGGAGTCGAGGCCGGTGATCTGAAACGATGCACCGAGAGCCGATTGAATAACAGGAGCGGTGAGCAATTTCTTTTCGTCGTATGGAACCCTGACGACAACCTCGTCACCCTTCTCGTCTTGCTCGTACCGTGTTCGATATTTACGCTCAATAAATAAAACGCCCATTCTTCGCTTTATGTTGTTGCGCGTAGAGCGGGACATGAGCATGCCGCCCTCGCCATCCAATGTAATGGAAACATTAGGCTGATTATTCTGGTCAAAACCTGCCGCCGCATTGGAGACCCGCTCGCCCGTGATTATCACCTCGCGTTCAAGCCACTCTGTCATGCCCTCCCTGGCATCACTACGGTACTCAAAGCGCTGCCGCTCAGTGACAGGGGCGTTGGTCTCTGCGACCAGTCGAAACTCGAGATTGGCAACTTTGCCCAAAATTCTCTTAGCCTCAGCGGTATCCTGAATACCCGGCAACTCAACCACAATGCGGTTCGACCCTTGTTTTTGGACCAGGGGCTCAGAAACCCCAAGCTCGTTTACCCGATTGCGAATGGTTGTGAGGTTTTGGTCAACGGCGTAATCCACAACCTCCTTCATCGTCGCATCGGTCACCTCAGCAAACAGTTCCCATTTATCGACACCATCAACACGATCCAGCAACAGCTCGGGATAAAGATCTGCGGTGATTTTCCGCGCATCTTCACGAACGGCTTCACTCAAAAAACTCATGCCAACCCGCTGCCCTTGAAGGCGCACCAACCCGCGAACGCGCGCCTCTCTGAGCGCACGCTTAATGCCGGATTCATAGGTTTCCAGGCGCCGCTCCTTGGCTGCAGCCACGTCTACCTCGAGTTTAAAATGCACACCACCGCTGAGATCAAGTCCCAGCTTCATCGGTTGTGCACCGCCACGCTTGAGCCATTCAGGCGTGGTTGGCGCAAGGTTTAAAGCAATAATGTAGGCGTCACCCAACTCGCGACCCAATATTGCCTGAGCCCGAAGTTGATCATCTCGCTGCAGCAGGCGTATCAACGCTGTTTTACCCGAGGGCTGTATTTGTTCACCAAAGTGCTCAATGTCTGCGGCCTGTAACGCGTCACTCGCACGCTCCAGCACTTGGTAGTCAATTTCCTGAGAGCCACTCGCTCCGCCAATCTGCAAGGCGGGATCAGGGGCATATAAATTGGGCGCGGCGTAATACAAGCCAAACAGTGCCACGCAGAGTATTGAAAGGTTTTTCCAAAGGGAATAACGATTGAGCATCGCAGTCTCGTAAAGTTGTGTCGTGGCGAGCCCTACGCGATTCGCAGGGCCGCTACTTGATTGGCGCGCAGTTTAGCGATTGTGCGCCCTTATTAATAGATAGAGGTGGGGACGCCAGTGGGATATTTCAACCTAACCATGCCCTGGCGTTGCGAAATAGTCGCATCCATCCTGAGTCTTCTTGCCATTCATTAGGCGCCCATGACATCTGTGATGTTCGAAACACACGCTCGGGGTGCGGCATCATAATCGTCACGCGCCCATCCATGCTGCTCAGGCCGGCGATACCTGAGGGCGAGCCGTTAGGGTTGTAAGGATAGCGCTGGGTCACTGAGCCCGAATGGTCAACATAGCGCAAGCTCACGGAACCCGAGCTGTTAGCTGCAGTCAATCGTTCATCGCTGGCAAACTGAGCGCGCCCCTCCCCATGAGCCACCACGATAGGCAACATCGACCCTGCCATCTCTGATAACAGCACTGAAGGACTGTCTTCGATCCGCACCATAGTAAGCCGTGCTTCGTACTGCTCAGAGGTATTGCGAGCGAACCGCGGCCAATGGCTGGCTCCCGGAATCAATTCGCTCAAATTGGACAACATTTGGCAACCGTTGCACACCCCTAGGCTAAACGTGTCAGGGCGCTCAAAAAATGTCGAGAACGCCTCACGCAGTTCGGAGTTAAATAAAATCGTTTTCGCCCAGCCTTCCCCGGCGCCCAGGACATCACCGTAGGAAAACCCACCGCAGGCAGCAAAGCCTCTAAACCCATCTAAAGTGACGGAGCCCTGTAACAAGTCACTCATGTGAACATCGACCGTGGTAAAACCGGCGCGATGAAAAGCCGCCGCCATCTCAGACTGGCCATTGACGCCCTGCTCTCGGAGGATAGCCACCCGCGGCGAGGCGCCGGTCGCGATAAACGGCGCGGCGGTATCATTACCAGGCTCAAAGGTAAGTTCCGCTGACAGCCCAGGATCCT